>NZ_BBYM01000006.1:0-72921 GCF_001570405.1 Microtetraspora niveoalba
GGCTCGCCCCGTTCCGCCGGATCATCGGGCGACGTTGGAGGCGCCGACGATGGCTTCGAGCTTGCGCTGGTACGACGCGGCCGCCTCGTCAACGGACCTGCCGGACACGACGTCGGCGGTGGCCTCCTGGAGGGCGACCGAGACCTGCGGGTAGACGGCAAGCGGCGGCCGGTACGCCGTGATTGGCAGCACCTCGTCCGACACGAACTTCAGCATCGGGTCGGCGCTCAGCACCATGTCGTTCACGTCCGTGCGCGAGGTGATCCGGGCCGCGCCCGCGAGCTGCGCCGTCGTCGCCTCGGCCGAGTGCATGAACGACAGCAGCTCCCACGCCAGTCCGGGATTCTTCGAGAACGGGTTCACCACCCGTACGGCGCCGCCCGACATGCTCACCGCGTCCTGCCCGCGGATGCCCGCCCCCGGGCGCTGCGCCGGGATCAGGGCGTAGCCGACGTCCGCGTCACGGGTCGCCATCGGCGCGACCCCGGTCTTGGGCTCGATCACGGACCGCCAGAAGTAGTCGCCCTCCGCGAGGATGCCGATCTTGCCCTCGGCGAAGCGCGCGAACGACTTGTCCCTGCCCTGCGCCTCCTGCTGCAGCTTCGGGTCGCCGAGCCCCGTGGCGTAGATCTGGTGGTAGAAGCCCAGCATGTCCTTCAGCGCCTGCGTCGCCCCCGTCCACCTGCCGCCGGCGTAGATCTCGGCGCCCGCGCCGGCGAGCAGCGGCAGCACGCCCTGCATCGTGGTGGCCTCGCCCATCGCCGTGCCCGCGTCGATCTGGATCGGGACCGGCACCCCGGCCCGCTTGAGCGCCGCGCCGGCGTCGAGGATCTCCTGCCAGCTCGACGGCCGCCACTCGGACGGCAGCCCGGCCCGGGAGAACAGCTTCTTGTTGTAGAAGAGGACCCGCCCGTCCGTGCCCTGCGGCAGCGCGTACCGCTTCCCGTCGAAGACGCCGAGCCCCTGCACGGTACGCGGGATGCGCGCCCAGCCCTCCCACGCGTCCACCTCGGGCCCGGCCACCTCCGCCAGCGGCTTCACATAACCCGCCTGGGCGAACTCGCCGACCCAGATGCCGTCCAGGTCGATCACATCCGCGCCGGTGCGCGACTTGAGGTCCAGTGCGATCTTCGTCTTGTACTGCTCGTCGTCGACGCCGCTCGGCTGGAAGAGCACGTGCACGGTACGGCCCCTGGCCTTCTGCGCGGCCTCGAACCGGGGGATCACCCAGCTCTTGGTCCACTCGGCGGAGTCGGAGTTCTTGCCGCCCGAGATGGCGTTCGCCGTGATGACCAGCGTGACGCCGTCACCACCGGATCCGCCGCCGGAACCGCCGCCGGTCCCGCATCCCGCCAGGGCCAGTACGGCTCCCGCCACGACCGCGAGCGCTGGTCTCATGGACGACCTCCCCGCCGAGGTTAGGACGTACGGACAAGTCGACAGTCGCACGTAATGACGTGACGGTAAAGAACGAGTTCGCCTGACCGGTAAGGGTTCCCGCGTTCGGGGCGGTTCGCCCTTAGCTGATCGGGAAGAGTGCAACCAGCGCCGCGACATGAGTAGGGTCGGTTCGTAACAACGCACGCTTGGAGGGAGTCGCGTGGCATCTCAGCAGGCCTGGATGAACAACCTCTTCACGAATACGGGGTCGTCGTCGTTCACCGAGTTTCTCGGCGCGTACGCACCGGACCTGCTGCCGACCCGCGCGCAGGCGCTGGCCGCCCCGGTCGGAGACCAGATCCCGCACGCCACCACCATCGTGGCCGCGACCTGCGCCGGAGGCGTGGTGATGGCCGGTGACCGGCGCGCCACCTCCGGCAACATGATCTCCCAGCGGGACATAGAGAAGGTCTTCCGCACCGACGACTACTCCTGCATCGGGATCGCCGGGACCGCGAGCACCGGCATCGAGGTCGCCCGGCTCTACCGCGTCGAGCTGGAGCACTACGAGAAGATGGAGGGCCGCTCGCTCTCCACCGAGGGCAAGGCCAACCGCCTGGCCACCATGATCCGCGGCAACCTCGCGATGGCGATGCAGGGCCTCGTGGTCGTCCCGCTCTTCGCCGCGTACGATCCCGACCGCGACGCCGGGCGGATCTTCGGGTACGACGTCGGCGGCGGGCCGTACGAGCAGCGGCAGTACCACACGATCGGCTCCGGCTCGATCTTCGCGCGCGGTTCCCTGAAGAAGCTCTACCGGGAGAACGCGAGCGCCGAGGACACCGTGGTCACCTGCCTGCAGGCCCTCTACGACGCCGCCGACGACGACTCGGCGACCGGTGGGCCGGACGTGACGCGGAAGATCTGGCCGGTGGTCGCGGTGATCAACTCCGACGGCTTCCGCCGCCTGTCCGACGAGGAGGTCGCGGAGTACGTCCAGGGCATCCTCGACGCCCGGATGACGGACCCCGACGGCCCCACCGCCCCGCTGCGATAATTCGAAGAGAGGATCACCACCGGTGTCCATGCCCTTTGGATATGCCTCACCCGAGCAGATCATGCGGGACCGGGCGGAATATGCGCGAAAGGGCATCGCGCGCGGCCGCAGCGTGGTCGTCATGCAGTATGCCGACGGCATCCTGTTCGTGGCGCCCAACCCGTCCAAGGCGCTGCACAAGATCAGCGAGATCTACGACCGGATCGGCTTCGCGGCCGTCGGACGGTACAACGAGTTCGAGTCGCTCCGCCTGGCCGGCATCCGCTACGCCGACATCAACGGCTACACCTACAACCGCAGCGACGTGACCGGCCGCGGGCTGGCCAACCTGTACGCCCAGCAGCTCGGCATGATCTTCACCGAGTCGATCAAGTCGCTGGAGGTGGAGATCGTGGTCGCCGAGGTCGGCGAGGAGCCGGGGCGGGACCAGATCTACCGGCTCACCTTCGACGGCTCGGTCTTCGACGAGCAGGGCATGGCCGTCATCGGCGGCCAGGCCGACGCGGTCGGCGGCCGGCTGAAGGAGCGCTACAGCGAGGGCCTGCCGCTCGCGCAGGCGCTCGACGCCGCGCTGTTCGCCCTCACCGAGCCGGGGGGCGAGCGCCCGGCCCCGACCCAGCTCGAGGTGGCGATCCTCGACCGCAACCGCGAGCACCGCAAGTTCCTCCGCCTCACCGGCCCCCGCCTGCAGCGGGTGCTCGACGAGACCGCTCCTCCCGCGCCGCCCGCCGAGCCGGCCCCGGCTCCCGCCCCCGAGACGGGACCGCCGATCGGCCCCGAGGGCGAGATCGACACCGGTTCCGGCGAGTAGCCCCCGTCGTCGCCGTCCCCGCCGCGCCCCTCACGGGGCGCGGCTCCGCGCGCCCCGGACCGGTCCCCGCCTCCGCGATGGGCGCCGCGGCCCGTTCCCGGGGCGGGCGCCGGCAGTGGTCAAGATCACGGCTCGCGGACAAACCCGGCCCGGGTTTCGCTAGTCTCATGCGGTTATGACGATATTCACGGACTTTACGACGTTCGGTGCGTTCCGGCGGGTGGGCGTTCCCGTCGCCATCGCCGTCTCCGCCCTTTCGCTGGCCGCCTGCTCGGGGTCGTCCGGCGCCGACGCCGCCCCCACCGCCACGGTCACGGTGACGGCGCCCCCCTCCCCGTCGGAGGAGCCGTCCGGCACGGCGGCCCCGGACGCGTCGCCCTCCGCGTCCGAGCCCACCTCCACCGCTGTTTTCGACGACCCGGCCGACGACGACTGGCCGCCGATCACCGACAAGAACCCGCCGGTCTTCGGCGAGCAGTTCCAGTCCGACCCCGGGCACGACTTCACCAAGGGCATCAGCCCCAGCCGGGACGGCGTCATCCGCGCCGAGCTGCGGACGATGCAGGACGCGAACGTGGCCGAGTACGTCCCGATCAAGTTCGTCAAGGACCCGAGCAGCGGCCAGGGCCGTTTCGAGGGCCCGGCAAAGGGCGACGCCATGGCCTTCGCCGCGCCGATCGCCAAGAACGCGGTCTTCCTCAGCGCCGTCGGCTGCGACGGCAAGGACCAGACGATCAACAACCAGTACGTCGGCACCCAGAGCTGCTCCCGCGACACACTCATCTCCCGGGCCGTCAAGGGCGGGCTGTACGCGCTGGTCACGGTGAAGAACCACCAGATCGCGAAGGTCGTGGAGATCTACGCCCCCTGACCGGGTACGGCTACCGCGGGGAACGCCGGCGGTAGCCGTACGTCGACACACCTGTGACCGATCCCTATCCGCTTGTCGCCTTCGAGGAATAGGGTGATGTGATGGATCGTCGCATCTTCGGGCTGGAGAACGAGTACGGCGTCACCTGCACGTTCCGTGGGCAGCGGAGGCTGTCGCCGGACGAGGTCGCGCGGTACCTGTTCCGGCGAGTGGTGTCCTGGGGCCGATCGAGCAACGTCTTCCTCCGCAACGGCGCACGCCTGTACCTGGACGTGGGCAGCCATCCTGAGTACGCCACCCCCGAGTGCGACAACGTCGTGGAGCTCGTCACCCACGACAAGGCGGGGGAGCGCATCCTCGAAGGACTCCTCCTGGACGCCGAGAAGCGGCTCCGGGAGGAGGGGATCGCCGGGGACATCTACCTCTTCAAGAACAACACCGACTCGGCGGGCAACTCCTACGGCTGCCACGAGAACTACCTCGTCGGCCGGCACGGAGAGTTCGGGCGGCTGGCCGACGTGCTGATCCCGTACCTCGTCACCCGGCAGATCATCTGCGGGGCGGGCAAGGTGCTGCAGACGCCGCGCGGCGCAGTCTACTGCGTGTCGCAGCGGGCGGAGCACATCTGGGAGGGCGTCTCGTCCGCCACCACCAGGTCCCGGCCGATCATCAACACCAGGGACGAGCCGCACGCCGACGCCGAGCGGTTCCGCCGCCTGCACGTCATCGTCGGCGACTCCAACATGAGCGAGACCACGATGCTGCTCAAGGTCGGCGCCACCGACCTGGTGCTGCGCATGATCGAGGCCGGCGTCGTGATGCGCGACCTGTCGCTGGAGAACCCGATCCGGGCGATCCGCGAGGTGTCGCACGACATGACGGGACGCCGCCGGGTCCGGCTGGCGAACGGCCGCGAGGCCTCCTCGCTGGAGATCCAGGAGGAGTACCTCCTCAAGGCCAAGGACTTCGTCGACCGCAGGGGCGGCGACGAGACGAGCAAGCGGGTCCTGGAGCTGTGGGAGCGCACGCTCCGCGCCGTCGAGACCGGCGATCTCGACCTCGTCTCCCGCGAGATCGACTGGGTCACCAAGTACCAGTTGATTGAACGTTACAGACGGAAGTACGACCTTCCGCTGTCGTCCCCGCGGGTCGCCCAGCTCGATCTGGCGTACCACGACGTCCACCGGAAGCGGGGGCTGTACTACCTGCTGCAGCGCCGCGGCTCGGTCGAGCGGGTCGCCTCGGACGTCCGGATCTTCGAGGCGAAATCGGTTCCGCCGCAGACCACGCGGGCCAAGCTGCGCGGGGAGTTCATCCGCAAGGCCCAGGAGAAGCGGCGCGACTTCACGGTCGACTGGGTGCATCTGAAGCTCAACGACCAGGCGCAGCGGACGGTGCTCTGCAAGGACCCGTTCCGCAGCGTTGACGAAAGGGTCGACAAGCTGATCGCCGGCATGTGATCTCTTTACGTCGGCCGGACGGCGGGTTCGGGTAGGGTTACCCGAACCTAGCTGTCTGTCTGAGGAATCCACATGCGCCGCCGTACGGCAGTACTCGCCGCTCTGCCCCTGATATTCGCCGCAGCCTGCGGAACCGCCCAGAAGAGCGACTCCAGCGCGAGTCCGGCGGGGGCCTCCGGGATCAAGGTGACGGGGCAGGCCAACCAGAAGCCGAGCGTGACCTTTCCCTCGGGGAAGCCGCGGCTGACGTCCTCCTCGGAAACGATCATCGAGGGGCAGGGCGAGCCGGCCAAGGACGGTGACGTGCTCACCGCCAAGGTCACGGTCTACAACTGGGACGGCAAGGACAACAAGTCGCCCGGCTCCGACTACGACCAGGGCAGGTCCGAGTTCGTCACGGTGAACCAGCAGCTCCCCAAGGCGCTGTACAACGCGCTGGCTGGGGCCAAGCCCGGCGGGCGGGTCCTCGCGGTCGTCGCGAAGGACAACCTGACCGCGGACCAGCTCGCCAACGCCAAGCAGCAGGGCACGGACTTCGAGAACACGTCCCAGGTGCTCGTGGTCGACGTGGTCGCGGCGGCCCCCAAGGCGGCCCAGGGCACCGCGACCGACCCCGGCGTCGAGGGCGTCAAGCTCGTCAACCCGGGCGACGACAAGGCCCCCACGCTGACCACCAAGACCTCGGCGAAGCCGCCGAAGGGTCTGGTCGTCAAGACCGTGATCGAGGGCAAGGGGCCCAAGGTCACCGCCGACCAGATGGTCCTCGCGCACTACACCGGCAAGATCTGGGGCACCGACAAGCAGTTCGACTCGAGCTGGGAGCGCGGCGAGCCCACGACGTTCGCCCTCAGCCAGGTGGTGAAGGGCTGGTCGCAGGGCCTCACCGGGGTCCCGGTCGGCAGCCGCGTCCTGCTCACGATCCCGCCGGACCTCGGGTACGGCAAGGAGGGCAACGCCCAGGGCGGCATCAAGGGCACCGACACGCTGGTGTTCGTCGTGGACGTCCTCGGGGCCGCCTGAGCCTCCTCGCCTCGCGTCACGTCGAGCGGCGCGCCGGAGACGTATCCGTCCCCGGCGCGCCGTTTCGCGCGTTCACGAGGAGCGCGTCAGCGGCGGATCACGTAGCTGTCGCCGTACACCTTCCACCTGAGCGGCGGTTCGAGGTCGAGGTTGCCGGCCCTGAGGAAGACCCGCTGCGCGGTGTCCACCCTGCTCGTGTCGCTGTGCGCCTCCTCGGTCTTCATGGCGGCCTTGCGGGCGTCCAGGAAGGCGTGGAGATAGGCGGTCTCGTCGCCTCCCCGCGCCGGGGTCCTGGCCTTCTTCATGGCGTTGCGGCGGATCGCGCCGAAACTCGTGTCGTCGTCGCCCCCGCCGTGCATCACGATCGCGTCGTAGTAGGCGAACTGGCCGAGCGCGCGCAGCCCGTCCCGTTTGGCCTGCCGTACGGCGGGGGTGAAGTAGACCCGGTCGCGCTCGTCGTTCTGCGCGCGCCGGAACGCCTTGTCGGCGGCGGCCCGGCGCCAGTCGCGTACGAACGCCCGGCCGAGGCCCTTGTGCGAGTCGGTGCCGTTGACCGCGCGAAGGGCGGGGAGGTACTTGGCGAGCACGTTCCCGGGCTTGCGCCTGGTGTAGAGCTCGACCAGGTCGAGCATGTCGCCCGTCCCGGAGCAGAACCCGATGATCCCCGCCGTGTAGCCGCGCCCGTCGTCGATGTCCTCGATGTACTTGTACTGCGCCTTCCAGTTCAGCGAGGAGTTCTCCGCGCTGGAGACCAGCCGCATGGCGATCTCCTTCTTGCGCGGATCGGTGAGATCGGCGGAACGGCCGGTCGCGGCGGCGGTCTCCGCGCCGGCGAGCGTGACGCCGACCGCCCGCGTCTCCTGGGCGGGGCCCTGGACGCCGGTGAGAGCAGTCCGTACGGGACGCTCCGCCGGGACCCGGGCGGGGAGAGCGGCGACCGCCGTCGCCGTGAGCAGGAAGGCGATGCGCCTGAAGGCGGGGTGGGGCATGGGGGTCGTCTCCGTTTCCCGCCGCTCCCTCCCTGGACAGAGCGGAGGAGGAAGGGCGGCTGGGCGAGGGGGAAGGGGCCGAGGTCGTCCCGGCGCAGGTTAGTTAGGAAGGTTTCCAAATGAGATCAGGATCGATCTCCCCTGTCAACGCGGGCCGCTGGAGAGCCGTCCGCGCGCCGGAGGCCCGATTTGAGAGCGGGCCTCCCGCGTGACGCCCCGCTCGGCCTCTGAGCCGTACGCGCGGGCGTAGGCCCATTCGTCGGCCGGTCGTTCGCGGGTCCGGCGACCGTGCTCGCGTGCGTGCGTTACAGGGGTGGTTCGCCGCCTTTTGCGGCACGCTGCCCGCCCCGTCGGGAACCGCGGCGAGCGTGCCGGGAAACGGGTGCGGTCGGTTGCGACGAGTTCTCGCAACTTTCCTGACCGCCGGCGGCTCTCACAGGTATGCGATACGCGATCTTTCGGTACACGACCATGGCCGGGCCCGGTCACTTACGGGCGCCGTTTCCCTCTCACCTCGATGGCAGTACGGGCTGCCGGGCGGCGGGGGTGGCACGTTGCGCGTTCATCTAGGCATCGCGGCCGGGCGCGCCGGTGTCCCACTGCCGCTCGAGGCCCTCACCGCGGCCCGGGAGGCCATAACGCGGGCCTTCCCGGTGCCCGCCGAAACCGTCGTCGCGCAGGAATGGCATTCCGCGCGCGGCGACATCTCGCTGCTCTCCTGGTCCAACGAACCGGAAGACCACGGGCTGCCGGTGATGCTGCGGCGTGACGGCCGGGTGGCGGGCATCACGGGACATCTCGGCAGGCCGTCAGGCGCCGACACGCTGCTCGCGGCCTCGCGGCTGGGCGAGACGGCCGGCCGTACCGGCGGCTGCTTCTCGGTCCTGCGGGCCTGCGACGACGATCTGACCGCGGCGACGGGCAGCACGGGAGCCTGCCCGATCTTCCATGCGGAGACTTCGGAGATCCACGTCGTCGGCACCCGTGCCCTGCTGGTCCACCTGGTCGCGCGGGCCGCCCGGACCGGATCGGCACGGCCCGAGATCGTCTGGGACCTGCCGGCTCTCGAGTCGATGGTGCGGACGGGGTACTTCCTCTCCGACGAGACCCCCTTCGAGGGTGTGACGGCGTTGCCACCCGGCGCCGAGATCAGGGTCGCCGGCGGTCGCCGCGTGATCACCGTCGTCCCGCTCCCGGCGGCGCGTCCCATGCCGGCGTCCAGGCGCGACATCCGCGCCCAGGTCGGCGAGCTGGCCGACGCGTTGCTTTCGTCCGTCGAGCCGCTGCTCGCCACGGCCGAGCCGGTACGGCTCTCGCTCACCGGCGGACGCGACAGCCGGCTGCTCGCCGCCCTGCTGCACGGCGCCGACATCCCCTTCGTCGCCACGACCAGCGGGAACGACGGCGACCCGGACGTGGAGCTCGCGCGGCGCGTCGCCGCGGCGCTGGGCGTCGAGCATCGCGTCCACCGGCCGAAACGGTCCCCGGACGGAGAGAGCGTCGTCGTCCCGCATCCGCTGGTTCGCGCGCACAACGTCCGGTACGCCTGCGAGGGCATGCTGTCGGCGTACGAGAACGTGCCGGGGCCGGCGCGCTTCGATCCGGCGCCGCGCATGTCGGGCCACGGCGGGGAGATCCTGCGCGCCGGTTTCCTGCACAACCAGGAGGACCCCGGCCACAAGGCGGTCAGGCGCCGGATGGAGGGCTTCTACACGAAGAACGCGGACCTGCTGACCGAGCGGGCCAGGGAGCACGCCGAGGCGCTGGCCTCCCCGTGGCTGGCCCGGTGCGACGAGAACCCGGCCGAGGCGCTCGACCACTTCTACGTCACGTATCGCGTCGGGCGGTGGCACGCCGCCTCGCGCGCCTCGCTGCTGCGTACGAGCAATCCGATCCCGCCGTTCCTGGACAACCGCGTCGTCCGCGCCGCGCTCAGCATGGACCCGCTGTGGCGGCGTTCCGAGGACGTCGTCCACCGGGTGATCGACCACTTCGCGCCGGAACTGCGCGGCATCCCGATCGAGGGAAGGCCGTGGCGTTTCGAGGCGGAGCGTTCCGACCACGGCTTCGTCAACCGGATCCTGCGCCGGCGCGCGCGGGCCCGGCCTCCCGTCGCCGGCGCAACGGGTGGAGCGGTCGCCGGGAAGCCGTGGAACTGGCGGTTGAAGCCGTCCGAGGAACTGGCCGGCCTGCTGCGCGCCGGCATCGCCGCCCCAGGTGAGGAGCGGGTACGCGAGAGCCTGGCGCGTCTCGTCGAGGGCGACGAGCTCGGCCGGTTTCTCGCGATCCTCCCGCGGCGGCGGATGGACGTGGTCTGGAACCTGTACACGGTCGCGACCATGATGGCCGACGCGTTCTCGGACCCCTCCCCGCTCCGGCTCGCGTCGCTGCGGATCCCCCGCCCGGACTGAGCGCGGCCCTCGCCGGCCACGACGGTCAGGAGTGGCCGGCGTCGAGCCCGCCCAGTTGGTCGATGACGTCCGAACCATCGACGGTCACCGTGCGGAAACGGCTCCCCGGGGTCGGGCTCAGGAGGCGCCCCCGGGGCGGCGAAGCGCACGCCGCGGACCTTTTCGCGGCACTCCTTAGACTCCGGCTGTGGAAAGCGACGAACTCGACGCCGTAAGCGTCCTGAACGACCCCCTCCGGCGGAAGCTGTACCGCTTCGTGGCGGCGCGCGGGCGCGAGGTGGGCCGGAACGAGGCGGCCGAGGCCCTCGGGATCCAGCGCACCCTCGCGGCCTTCCACCTCGACAAGCTGGCCGACGCCGGCCTCCTCGAAGCGGACTTCCGGCGCCTCGGCGACCGGACGGGTCCGGGGAGCGGCCGCCCGGCCAAGGTCTACCGGAGGGCCAGGGCGGAGCGGATCGTGAGCCTGCCGCCTCGGGACTACCGCACGCTCGCGCTGATCCTGGCCGAAGCGGTCGACCTCCTCGGAGCGGAGGAGCGGGCCGAGGAGGCCGCGCGCCGGGCGGGCGAGCGGCTGGCCCGGGCAGCCTTCCCCGAAGACGGCGACGGGGCGGCGAGCGGCGCTGTCGCGGCCGGTGGGCGGCCCGCCTCCTCTGTCGGCGCCGGTGTGGCGGGGGGTGGCCGGGTGGCCGCGCTGCTCGCGGAGCGCGGCTACGAGCCGTACGAGGAGGAGGGCCGGATCCGGCTGCGCAACTGCCCCTTCCACGCCTCGGCGGAGCGGCATCCGCTGCTCGTGTGCTCGATGAACCTGGCGCTCTGCCAGGGCGTGCTCGCGGCGCTGGGCGAGCCGGAGGACGCGGCGGAACTGGACCCGCGCCCGGGGGAGTGCTGTGTCGCGATTTCTAAAACTAATGAGAGTTGACATAGAAAGCGTGATCGCGGAAAGCTGGGCGGCATGCATCTCGCCCAGCTGAACGTCGCGCACATGCTCGCGCCGCTCGACACTCCCCAACTCGCCGACTTCGTCGCCAACCTCGAACCCGTCAACGCGCTCTCCGACGTGGCCCCCGGCTTCGTCTGGCGGCTCAAGGGCGGCGATCTGCCGACCGACACGGTGAAGCACGACTACGGGGACGAGCTGCTGATCAACTTCTCGGTGTGGGAGTCACGCGAGACGTTGTGGAACTTCGTCTACCGCAGTCCGCACCTGCCGGTGATGAAGCGCCGCCGCGAGTGGTTCGCGCGGGCGGCCGTGCCGTACACGGTGATGTGGTGGATCCCCGAGGGTCACGTCCCGACCCTGGAGGAGGGGATGGGGCGGCTGGGCCTGCTCCGCGCCCAGGGGCCCGGCCCGGAGGCGTTCACGTTCAAGGAGTTCTACGAGCCCGACGGCACCCTCGCCCCCGCCTGACGGGCACGAGAACCGGGTCGTACCGTCCTCCACGCCGGAAAGTCACGCCCCGGGCCGCCGCACCGGCGGAGTGCCGACGGGGCGGGTGGACGCAGCGGGGCGCACGAACGTGAAAGGCCCCCACTGGGGCCGTGCAGACGCGGCAGGGCCGCTGTGGGGGAGTGCCGGGCCAGGGCCCGGCGGGGTGGTCAGGCGAGGAGGGAGGCGGCGTGGCGGCCGGCCGCCGCCGAGGCCAGGAAGCAGGCCAGGTCCTCGTCGAGCCCCCGGCCCATGGTGGAGAGCCGCACCGGGCTGCGCCGCAGCGCCTCGTACAGGCCGTCCACGGGCACGCCGACCAGCTCGTGCCGTGCCGCGAGCGCCCGGGCCTGCCCGGCCACCCGCCCGCCGAACTCGCCCGGCAGCTCGGGGACCACGACCTGCGCCCGGGCGAGCGCGACCCGGCCGTACGCGGTGAGCGAGTGGTGGGACACCCCCAGATGGCGCTCCCGCTGATCGCCCTCGCTCACCCGGAGCGCGGCCACCGGCCGCCCGCCCAGAACGGCCGCCGCGTTGACGGCCTCGCCCGCCGACACCCCGGAGAAGCCCCAGCGCGTTCCGGTGCCGAGGTTGCCCGGGCCCTGCGCGACGACCGCCACGTCCGCGCCCAGGACGTGCCGGGCCGCGAGCAGGCCGGTGTGCAGGGTGACCGCCTCCACGTCGCCGCCGAACGCCTGGCCCGTGGTGACCACACCGCACAGCCAGTCCAGCTCGCGCAGCCGGGCGCACGACATGGAGAACCAGGCGGGGAGGGCCCCGCCGTCCGGCATCACGTACGCGACGCGGGGGTGCGGGCCGGGCCAGGGGACGTCGCCGCCCCCGTCCCCGGCGCCGGAGGACCCCGAGGCGGAGCGGGCCGCGTCGAACAGGCCGCAGAGCACGGCCGGCAGGGCCGAGTGCAGGTCCGCGACGATCACGGGCATCCCGTCGATCGAGTCGGCGTCCCTGAGGATCCGGTGGTGGGGGGAGTCCTGCTCGTCCGCGCCGAGGACCGTCGCCTGCAGCGGCGTGTACCTCGCCTTCACCAGATGGCCCGGTCCCGAAGGATCTTGTGGCAAACGGTCCGGAACGGCGACCACCATGGCGTAACCTCCCGTACCGAGGCCCATGGCGAGCGCGGTCGTGTTCAGCAGCACCGTGTCGCCGGGCTCAGGACGACCGACCAGCGGGGGATAGGCCAGCGCCCGGCACTCTCCCTCCGGGACGGTGACGTCCAGCTCCATGGCCCCCGGCCATTCCCGCCGGACCCGGAGCACCTCGCCCTTGCGCCATCTGATCACGTCGCAAAGGGTAGCGTTCAGCACGGAAGACGGGCGTACCGAATGGGCGGAGGGGAGGCACGGTGTCCCGGCGGAAGACCGAGCGGCTGCTCAATCTGGTGATCTGCCTGCTCGCGACCCATCGGCCGCTGAGCGCCGAGCAGATCAGGCAGGCCGTCCCGGGGTACGACCCGGACAACGACGAGGCGTTCCAGCGCATGTTCGAGCGCGACAAGAACGAGCTGCGCGAGATCGGCATCCCCATCGAGGTCCACAAGGACCCCTGGGACGACGATCCGGGCTACCGGATCGTCCGCGAGTCGTACGAGCTTCCCGAGATCACCCTGGAGCACGACGAGGCGGCGGTCATCGGGCTGGCCGCGCAGGTGTGGCAGCGGGCCAGCCTGGCCGAGGCGGCCAGCGGCGCCCTGCTCAAGCTGCGGGCGGGCGGCGTGCGCGCCGACCTCTCCCCGAGCCCGCTCGAACTGCGGGTGGACACCCGCGACCCGGCGTTCCCCACGCTGTGGGAGGCGGTCAGGGACCGGCGGGCCGTGACGTTCGGCTACCGGCGGGCGACCGGCGAGTCGGTGCTGACCCGCGTCGTCGAGCCGTGGGGCGTGGTGAGCCGCCGGGGCCGGTGGTACGTCGTCGGGCACGACCGCGACCGGGGCGCCTCCCGGGTCTTCCGGCTCAGCCGCGTCGTCGGCGCGGTCACCCCGATCGGCCGGCCCGGCAGCGTGACCGTGCCGGAGGGCGTGGACCTGCGCGCCATGGTCTCCTTCCAGGAGATGGGCGTCGAGCGGACCGCCCTCATCAGGGTCCGCCGGGGCACCTGCCTCGGCCTGCGGCGCTCCGCCCAGGCGGTGCGGTCCGGCCCGGACGGCTGGGACGAGGCGGAGCTGACCTTCTCCGACCCCGAGTGGCTCGCCGGGTGGATCGCCAGCCTCGGCTCCGACGCGGTGGTCGTCGAACCGCCGGACGCGCGCGAGGCCGTGATCCGCAGACTGAAGGGGGCGCTCCAGTGACCGCCCCCGCGGCCCTCGGGCGTACGAACGCCGCAGGGCCCGAACGCCACGCCGTCCGAAGGGGGAACGAGCGATGAGCTCCGACCGGCTGCCGCGCCTTCTCGCGCTGGTGCCGTACCTGATGTCGCACCCGGGCGCCGAGGTGCCCGAGGTGGCCGAGCTGTTCGGCCTGTCGGAGAAGCAGCTCATCGACGACCTCCAGCTCGTGTGGATGTGCGGGCTCCCCGGCCACACCCCCGGCGACCTGATCGACGTCTCGTGGGACGGCGGCGAGATCCTGATCGACAACGCCGACACCATCGCCCGGCCGCTCAAGCTCGGCGTGGACGAGGCGAGCGCCCTGCTCGTGGCGTTGCGGATGCTCGGCGAGCTGCCCGAGTTCAGGGACATGGACGTGCTCGGCCGCGTGATCGCGAAGCTGGAGAGCGCGGCGGGCGAGGGCGCGGCCACGGTCAGCGCGCAGGTCCAGGTGGAGATCGGCGCGGCGCCCGGCGCGCACGCCGTGATCACGGACGCGGCGCGGCGGGGCAGGCGGCTGTCGCTGAGCTACTACGTGCCCGGCCGGGACGAGATCACCCCCCGCGAGGTGGACCCGATCCGGGTCGTGCTCGTGGACGGCAGGCACTACCTCGAAGGCTGGTGCTACCGGGCCGAGGCCATGCGGATGTTCCGCGTCGACCGGATCGTCGAGGTGGAGGTCCTCGACGTGCCGGCCGACCCTCCGGCCGGGGCCGAGCCGATGGACGTCGCCGAAGGGGTGTTCCGGCCGTCCGAAAGCGATGAGCTCGTCGAGCTGGAAGTGACCCCCATGGGCCGCTGGGTCGCGGAGTACTACCCCTGCGAGGAGGTCACCGAGCTGGGCGAGGGCCGCCTGCGGGTCACCCTCCGTGTCCGCGACCAGTCCTGGCTCGTACGGCTCGCGCTCCGGCTGGGCGAGAACGGCAGGGTGCTCGCGCCCGCGTCCCTGGCCGAGCAGGTCGCGGGCGCCGCGCGGCAGGCCCTGGCCAACTACGAACGCGTGGCCTGAGCGGGCCGGCCTCGGTCAACGGCCGAGGCGGGACGTCGGTACGATTGCGCGTCATGATCTGGATCTCCACCGCGGTCGGGCTGGCCGTCATCGGCCTCGCCGTGCTCGGCGTCCTGGCGTCCCGGGTCTTCGTCGCGGCGCGCGGCCTGAGCCGGGAGCTGGACAGGACGCGGCAGCGGCTGGAGCGCCACTCAGGCGAATTTCGGGTGCGGATAGGGACCAACCAGGACGGGCATGGGTGAAGACTGCCCACCGCACCGCGTACCATCGGGGCTGAGGTACTCCCTGCTCTGCTAAGGATGCGTTATGGGCAACTTGGGCCCCACTGAGCTGATCATCATCGCCGTGGTCGTACTGCTCCTGTTCGGCGCCAAGCGGCTGCCGGACACGGCGAAGGCGCTGGGCCAGTCCCTGCGGCTCTTCAAGCGGGAGACCGCGAAGCTCCGCGACGACGACGCGGGCGCCAACGCCGAGGCCACCGTGGTCAAGGCGCAGGCCGAGCCGGTCGCGTCGCAGCCGCAGCAGGTCACCGCCGCCTCGTCCGTCGAGGAGCGGCTCCGGGCGCTGGAGGAGGAGAACCAGCGTCTGAAGAAGGCCGCCGCCGAGCCCACGGTCAACGGTGTGCCGGTCTCGCAGGTGCAGAAGGACCAGTCGTCGAGCTGATCTCCCTCCCCGCCGTAAGGATCCCCAGATGGCGCTGCTGAAGCGGTCCAGCACGGCCGCCCCCGCCGGCGACGACGGTCGCATGACCCTCATGGAGCACGTCCGCGAGCTGCGCAACCGCCTGGTCAAGATGATCCTGGCCGTGCTCGTCGGCACGATCGTCGGATTCGTTTTCTTCGACCCCATCTGGACCTTCATGACGGGGCCGTTCTGCCGGCTTCCCGAGGCGTACAAGCTCAACGGCGGCACCGGCTGCACGTTGGTCGTGCACGGCGTGCTGGACGGGTTCTTCATCAACCTGAAGGTCGCGGCGATCTTCGGCGCGGTCGTGAGCGCGCCGGTCTGGATCTACCAGATCTGGGCGTTCGTCACCCCGGGCCTCTACCAGAACGAGCGGCGCTACTCGCTGGCCTTCCTCGGCCTGGCCATTCCGCTGTTCGGCGCGGGTGCCGCTCTCGCGTACTTCACCCTGGACAAGGGCCTCGCACTGCTGCTGGGGTTCGTCCCGATGAACGCCGTCCCGCTGATCGACGTGGGCGACTATCTCGGGTTCCTGATCATGATGCTCCTCATCTTCGGCATCTCGTTCCTGATGCCGTTGCTGATGGTGTTCCTCAACATCCTCGGGGTGCTGCGGTTCAAGACGGTCGCCAAGCACCAGCGGATGATCGTCTTCGGGTTCTTCGTCTTCGCCGCGGTCGCCACGCCGAGTCAGGACCCGTTCACCATGCTGGCGCTGGCCATGCCGATGGTGCTGCTGTTCTTCGCCGCCGAGGGGATCATGTACTTCCGTGACCGCAAGCGCGACGCGGAGGAGGCCGCCCGGGCCAAGGCCCTCGAAGAGGAGCTCGACGGGGCGCCCGCCGCCGCCGCCGACGACGACTGGTAGGCGCGCGTCCGGTTCCCCCGGGGGAGATCGCTCAGGGCCTCGACTGGGGGGATTCGTCCGGGTAGGTTCCGGGTGTGCGCGGTGATCTCGTCGTCCTGGTGAACCCTGCCGCCCGCGGCGGCCGGGCCGGCCGGGTGGCCGGCCCCGTGGTACGGCGGTTGCGCGAGGGCGGGCGCGACGTGCGCGTGATCGTCGGCGCCTCGGCCGAGGACGCCCTCCACCGGGCTCGTACGGCGGTCGCGCTAGGGGCGGACGCGCTCGTCGCGGTCGGCGGCGACGGCCTGGTGCATCTCGCGGTGCAGGCGGTGGCCGGGACCGGGGTGCCCCTCGGCATCGTCCCGGCCGGCACGGGCAACGACATCGCGGACGCGCTCGGCGTCCCCCGCGACCCGCTGGCCGCGGCGGCCGTGGCCGTGGGTGACGAGTCCTCCGGCACCGTGATCCGCGCGGTGGACGCCGCCCGCATCGCCGGGGAGGGCGGCGACAGGTGGTTCGCCGGAGTCGTCGCCTGCGGGTTCGACTCCCGGGTGAACGAGCGCGCCAACGGCATCACGTGGCCGCCGGGGATGGCGAAGTACCTCGTCGCGCTGGTCCAGGAGCTGCGCGCCTTCACCCCGATCCCGTTCCGGATCGTCCTTGAACGCGAAGGCGACACGGAGGTCGTCGAGCGGGAGGCGATGCTGGTCGCCGTGGCCAACACCCGCTCGTACGGCGCCGGGATGCGGGTCTGCCCGGACGCCCGGCCGGACGACGGCCTGCTCGACGTGCTCGTCCTGGGGGCGGTGCCCAAGGGGGAGTTCCTCCGTACGTTCCCGAAGGTCTACCGGGGCGGGCACGTCGGCCATCCGGCGGTCACGATCCGGAGGGCGGCCCGGGTGACGCTGGAGGCGGCGGATCAGGGGGCCGGCGTGGTGGCCTACGCCGACGGGGAGCGGGTCGGCCCCGTCCCCGTGACCTGCTCGGTGGAGCCGGGCGCGCTGCGCGTCCTGCTGCCCGGCTGAGAGCGGTCGTCCGCGACGGGGTCAGCCGGTCGTGACCGGCAGGGACCCGCCCTCGGCGCTCTCCGCCGGCTCGCCCCCGCCGGCCTTCAGCAGGGTCGCCAGGACCAGCGCGGCCGACAGGACGCCCGCGGCGCACAGGAACACCGTGTCGATGCCGGAGGTCACCGCCTCGAGCGCGCGGCGCCGTACGCCGTCGGGCAGCGAGCCGATCCGGGCGAGACCGTCGAATCCGGGCAGCTCGCCGGCGACCACCCGGGTGAGGACGACCCCGAAGACCGCGGTGCCGAGCGCCGACCCGAGCGTCTGGGCGAAACGGACCGAGGTGGTGGCCACCCCGAGCAGCGACACGGGCACGGCGTTCTGCGCGATCATGATCACGATGCCGATGACGAGGCCGAACCCGGTGCCGAGCAGGAACAGGTCCAGGCCGAGCATCCACTGGGACGTGCCCGTGCCGAGCGTGGACAACAACGCGGCGGCGGCCGCGGCGAGGGCCAGGCCCGCGACCAGGTACGGCTTCGTGCTGTGGCCGCGGGCGACGAACCCGCCCGAGGCGAGGCCGGAGACGGTCATGCCGGCCGCCATCGGGAGCAGGTACAGCCCGGAGCCGGTGGCGGGGACGCCCCGCACCACCTGGAGATAGATCACGGTGTAGACGATCGAGCCGATCATGCCGAACCCCGTCAGGAGCTGGAGGGGCAGCGCGATCCGCAGGGTGGGGTCGCGGAACAGGCTCGGCGGCAGGATGGGCTCGGGCGCGGTGAACTGCCGGACGAGGAAGGCGGCCAGCAGCACCGCGAAGGCGGCGCAGAGCGCGAGGATCGCGGGCGAGTCCCAGGCGTACTCGCGCCCGCCCCATTCGGTGACGAGCAGCAGTGCGACGGCGGCGGCCGCGACGAGGGCGGCGCCCGGGTAGTCGATCCTGTGCCGCGGCCCCCGGTCCGGAAGGCGCAGCGTCGCCGCTCCGACGGCCAGCACGAACAGGCCGATCGGCAGGTTGACGTAGAAGATCCAGCGCCAGCTCAGGTTGTCGGTGAACAGGCCGCCGATCAGCGGTCCGACGACCATGCCGAGGCCCGTCATCAGGCCGCCGACCCCGCCCGCCCTCGCGCGCTCCTCGGCGGGGGCCAGGTGGGCGATCACGACGAGCGTGACGCCCATCAGCCCGCCGCCGCCGAGTCCCTGTACGGTGCGGGCCGCGATCAGCTCGCCCATGTTCTGGGACAGCCCGCACAGCGCGGAGCCGGTGAGGAAGAGCGCGACCGCCCCGAGATAGATCCTCTTGGCGCCGTAGGCGTCGCACAGCTTGCCGTAGAGGGGGAGGGCGGCGGTCGCGGCCAGCGCGTACACGGTGATCAGCCAGGGCAGCCGGGCGAGCCCGCCGGCCGGGTCGAGGTCCCGGACGATGGCCACGGAGGCCGTGGACACGACGTTCTGGTCCAGGATCGCCAGGACCAGGGTGAGGAGGCAGCCGAGAGCCGCCAGCTTCTTCTGTGACTCGGTCATGGTGCTTAGACTGAGTCAAAATTTGTATCCGGTCAAGACATGATCTGAGTCTAAATTTTGCCTGTAAGGTTTGGTCATGGCTGAGATGGGGCTGCGCGAGCGCAAGAAGCGGCAGACCTGGAACGCGATCTTCCGCGCCGCGGTGGAGCTGTTCGGCGAGCGGGGGTTCGACGACGTGTCGGTCGCGGAGATCGCCGAGCGGGCCGGCACCTCGAAGATGACGGTGTTCAACTATTTCCGGACCAAGGAGGACATCGTCCTCGGCCCGATGGAGGAGCACCTCACCGACCCGGCCGCCATCGCCGCCGGGAGGGCGCCCGGCGAGCCGGTCGTCGCCGCCTTCCGGCGGGTCTTCCTGGAGCGGCTCGCCGCCCGCGCGCCGGAGACCGGCCTCAACGACGACCCGGCGCTCCTGCGGGTGATCAACCTGGTGAAGGAGTCACCGGCCCTGGCCGCCCGCCTCTACCTGTTCTCGCTGCGCGGTGAGCATCTGCTGGCGGCGGCCCTCGACGAGCGGGGGCCCGGCGCGCACGACGTCCGTGCGCCGGTCGACTCCGCCGCGGTCCGCGAACTCCGGGAGAGCGACCCGGTGGACCTGCGGGCGCGGGTGGCGGCCGGCCAGGTCATGAGCCTGTGGCGGGCGCTGCAATCGGAGAACTTCAGGCTGGTCATCGTCCACGGCTCGGCCGACGCGGCGTACCCGCACGCGGTGGCCGCCGCCGAGATCGGCTTCGACCTGCTGGAGCGCGGCCTCGGCGACTACGGCGCCCGCTGAGAGACAGGCCGGCCCGGCCCCGCGTCGGGCGGGGGGCCGGGCCGGACCTGGGCGGGGGCCGGAGTCAGTTGACGCTGACCACCGTTCCCGTGCCGTTCGGGTACTCGACGAAGCCGGTGTGGCGAGCGCCGGACAGCCCCGACCAGGTGGCCGTGAGCGTGACCGGCTGCCCCGGGGTGACCTTGGGCTTCTTCGGCGTCAGCGTCAGGCCGCCCTTCCCCTTGCCGCCGCCGACCACGTTCGCCTGCACGGTGAACGGCGTCGCGGTGGTCCCGGGCAGGTCCTCCAGGGTCAGGACGACCATGTGGTACGTCCCGGGCTCGGGGGTCGCGACGCTGATCGTGGCGTCGGCGGTCTGGATCTCGGAGATGTACTCGATGTCCCAGGCGCCGCCCCGGAAGCGGGAGACGAGCATGGTCAGCCGCGCGTCCGGGTTCTCCGGGCGGGCGGTGAACTGGACGGCCTTCGTGCCGGCCGGCACCTCGACCGGGATGTCGGTGCCCCAGATGTCGTTCTGGCTCACCGAGCCGGCGGTCGGCGCCGCCGAGGCCATGCCGTACACCTCGATGGGGAACTTCTTCGTCGCCGGCGTCACGTCGAACGAGACGGAGCCCGACGCGCCGGAGCCCTGAACCTGGGCGGGGGCGACGGCGGCGAGCGGGGTCGCCACTATGGGGCTGCGCACGGTGCGGCCGGCCCCGGTCCAGGTCAGCGAGCCGGTGACGGTGACGCCGGACTCCGTGTCACGCATGTCCGCCGTGATCGTGAACTCCTTGGTCTCGCCCGGCTGCTTGAAGTGCAGCGTGGGCGGGCTGACCTTCACCTTCATGCCGGGCAGCTCGGCCTTCGCGTGGTAGACGCCGGGGGTGACGGCCGTGACCCTGCGGGTGATCGTCGCGGTGCCGAAGAGCTCGCCGATCGCGATGGAGGGATAGTTCAGGTCCCTCGCGGCGACGGGCGCCACGCCGCTGCCCGTGCGGACGCCGAGCCCCTCCAGGTATCCCAGCCAGTCCTGGGGACCGGCGTCGTAGACCAGGCCGGGGTCGAGCATCCGGGTCGCGTCGACCTGCCCGGCGCCCTGCGCGAACACGTCGGTGCTCGGGGTGCCGTCGGCCTTCTTGGTGTCGAACGCCGTGGTCATCATCGCCGACTTGATCCACATCGGCGACCAGTCGGGGTGCTCGCCCAGGTAGAGGGCGGCCAGGCCCGCGATGTGCGGGGCGGCCATCGAGGTGCCGGAGAGGAAGTCGAAGTCCTTGCCGTCGTTCCCGGGAGGGGCCACGGCCGCGAGGATCGAGACGCCGGGAGCGGCGATGTCCGGCTTGAGCAGGTCGCCCTTGGTGACCTCGGACGGGCCGCGCGAGGAGAAGGGCGCCACCTGCGGGTACGGCGCGCTCTTCGCGGTGCTCGGCAGGAGCGTGGCGGTGGCGCCCGGGGTCGCGGCGTAGTCCAGCACGGCCTGCGTGTCCGGCCAGTTGATGTGGACGGTCGGCACCGCGTGGACGTCGCCGCTCATGTCCTGGTCGGACGGGTTCGCCATCACGACGCCGACGCCGCCGGCCCGCTTGACCTCGGAGGACTTGACGGTGCGGCCGATGACCCCGCGCTGGCAGATGATGATCTTCCCGGTCGCCTTGGCCGGGTCGAGGGTGCCGGGGGCGCAGTTGTTCGCGTCGCTGTCGGAGGCCGTCGCGTTCTTCACCGACACGGCCGAGGCCAGCGGCTTGGGACCGAAGGGCGCGCTCACGGTCGTGCTCACGCCCTGGTAGCGGGTGCCGTCGCCCAGCTCCAGCTCGGCCGAGTACGACGCGAGCGTGCTCGCGGCCACCGTGGTCACCCACGGCGGGGTGTTGTCCAGCGACGAGGCGGTCGGCCCGCTGTTGCCCCCGGCGGCGGCGACGAAGATGCCGGCCGCGGCGGCGTTGCCGAAGGCGAGCATGACGGGGTCGTCGTGCGCGCTCTCCCACATGCCGCCGACGGAGTAGTTGATCACGTCGACGCCGTCGGCGACCGCCTGGTCGATGGCCGCGAGGATGTCCGAAAGGGCGCCGCCGGTGCTGTGGTCGTCCTTGCCCTGCCAGAGCGCCTTGTAGACGGCGATCGCGGCCCCGGGCGCGACTCCGGAGATCTCGCCGAAGTCGATGCCGGCCGCGGTGGCCTTCACGGCGGTGTTGCCGGCGGCGGTGGAGGCGGTGTGGGAGCCGTGCCCCTGGGCGTCGCGCGGTGAGACGTAGTCGGCCCGCTTCTCCGGCGGGACCCCGCGCATCCAGGCGTCGCCGAAGTACCGGGCGCTGATGACCTTCTGGTTGCACAGGTCCGCGGTGAACTCGTCGCCGGTCTGGCAGACGCCGGTGAACGTGCCGCCGTCGGCCTTCTTCATCACGGTGGTCGAGCCCTGCCGGTAGGGCCGGTACGGCTCCTCCGCCGTGGGCCCCTCCGCGCCGAGCGGCGGCCCGGCGAACGACGGGTTCTCCGGCCAGATGCCGGTGTCGATCACGCCGACGACGACGCCGTTGCCGGCCTTCGCCGTGCCGCCGAGCCTGGACCACAGGCCGGTCTCGCCGGAAAGGCCGAGGAAGTCGGTGGACCTGTGGTCGTCGAGGGCCTTCTGCAGCCGGTCGGGGACGACGGAGACGACGCCGTCCGTCGCGAGCAGCTTCACCACCTGGGCGGGCGTCAGGTCGGCCGTGAAGCCGTTGGCGGCCACGGAGAAGCTCTCCACCGGCCGCGCGCCCACGCTCTGGGCGGTCTTGGCGTGCTTGTCCTTGAGGTAGCCCTGGTAGCGCTTGGCGTTCGCGCTGGTGGTGTCGGCCTTGCCTGCCTTGCCGGGCCTGGTGGCGGCGATGCCGGGCACGCCGCCCTCGTAGGTGATGAGCGGTTTGTCCGCCAGCGTGACGATGTACGCGCCGGGGGTGCCGGCGGCGGGGGGAGGGGTGTCGGCCTGGGCGGGGGTCGCCGCGATCGCCAGGGCGGCGGCGAGCGCGGCCGCGCCGTACGCGCCGGCGCGTCGGGTCGTACTGTGCATTGCTCCTCTTGGGGGAGAGGTGGGGATGTTGCCCACTGGGCAAGATCGGCCCGGAGTGGACAGAAGAAGTGAACGCGGAGCGGCCGGAACTTGTCGAGATATGCTGCTGGCGTCTTCGGTCAAATGGCGGAAATCGCCAAGAGTGCGGCACGTGAAGGTGGTAGGTGAAGGACGACCCCGTTCTCGGCCCGTTGGGCGTCGGGGAGTTCGACGAACGGGTGTACCGCCTCCTGCTGCGACGGCCCGACCTGCGCCTCCCCGATCTCGCCGACACGCTGGAGACCGGTGGAGCCCGGGTCCGGCACGCGCTGGCGCGACTGGCCGGCCTTGGCCTGGTCCGCCGTACGGCTCCCGGCAGGTACGAGCCGGCGGGACCGGAGGCGGCGCTCGGGTCGCTCGTGGAGCGGCGCCGGCTGGAGGCCCAGGCGGCGCTCGCCGAGGTGCGGGCGACGGTGACCGAGTTCGCGCGGGTGTACCAGGCGGGGCGGCTGCGGACCGACCCCGGCAGCCTGGTGGAGGTGCTGTCCGGGCGGGACGCGGTGAACCGGCGGGTGGACGAGCTGACGCGCTCGGTCGCCACCCACCTGTGGGTGCTCGACCGGCCGCCCTACCTGGAATGGGCGGACGGCTCCCCGGACACCAACGAGACCGAGTTCGCGGTCACCCGGGAGATGATGGCGCGCGGCGTGGAGGTCCGCAGCGTGTACTGCCCCGAGTCGATGGAGCGCCCCGGCCGGTTCGAGGTGCTGGTCCGGCTGGCCGGGGCGGGCGAGCGGTCCAGGATGTTGCCCAGCCTGCCGTTCAAGTTGCGGATCATGGACCGCCGCGTCGCGCTGGTCCCGCTGGTCGGCGGCGTCTACGACAACATCGTGCTGATCCGCGCCTCGGGCCTGCTCGACGCGCTCATCGAGCTGTTCGAGGCGTACTGGGAGCGGGCGACGCCGCTCGTCGACGCGCCCCCGTCCGCCCCGGAGGGGCCGAGCGCGGAGGACCTGCTGCTGCTGCGGATGCTCAAGGCCGGGTTGAAGGACGAGGCCATCGCGCGCCAGCTCGGGGTGAGCGCGCGCACGGCCACCCGCCGCATCGCCTCGATCATCGAACGGCTCGGCGCCACGACTCGCTTCCAGGCCGGTGTGGAGGCGGCGGCCCGCGGCTGGCTTCGCTGAGCGCCGCGGGGGAGCCGCCCCCGGCTTCGGCGGCCCGGTCGTCATCGCGGCCTTCCCGGCCGGGCCGAGGCCGCACCGCACCTCAACCGAACTCCCAGCGATCTCCAAGCGGAGATCACTAGCTTCTCGGCGCGAGAAGACGATCTCCTGTCACCGCCGCGGTCTCGCCCGCGTTCAGTGTGTGAGGGGGCGGCCGAGGTCACCGACGCGCGCGCGGACGCCGTGCAGGCGACGTGTCGAGAACCCCGCGAGCGATCCTCGGGCGCGCCGGCGGATGACCCACGACAATGATGGAGGAAGCACGATGAAGCACGCGGTTCTCCGGCGGCTGGGCCGTCCGGCGCTGGTGGTGGCCCTGGCCGCGGGGGTGCTGCCGGGCGGCGTCGCACCCGCCGCGGCCGCCGCGGCAGCCGGCTCCACCGCGTACGCGACCGGCACGTTGGGGCCGTTCGGATTCGGCGGGGTGAAGCTCGGGATGAGCACCAAGCAGGCCCGCGCCACCAGGAAGATCGTGTCCAAGCCCAGTTGGAGCCCGTGCACGGGCTGGGACCTGAAGGCGCACCCGACCGGCCGCGACAACGTGGGCCTGTACATCTCCAAGAGGCGCGGCGTGGCGATGATCTTCGCCCCCAAGGGCGTCACGACCCCTCAGGGGATCAGGATCGGCTCCACCGAGACGGAGCTGAAGGAGGCCTACCCCAGGCTGAGGCGATCGGCGAGCGGCGGTCCCGTCGTCGCCGTCCCGGGCAACCCGAAGGCCTCCTACTACTTCCTGCTGCGGCGCGGCCGGATCTCCGAGATGGTCCTCGCCCTCAACGATCAGGACTGCGCCAACTGAGGCCCTGATTCCGAGCTCATCCGCCGTCCGCCGGGTGTTCCGCCGAAGTGGTGGTGTGGGCCGCGGCGAAGGCCAGGAGGGGGGCGGCGGTCCGCGGCGGATCCTCCAGCATCGGCGAGTGTCCGACACCGGGCAGCAACTCGACTCTCGCGCCCGGAACGGCACGGTAGCCGTCGGCGGATGAGGCTCGCCATCTCCGGTCGTCCTCACCGAAGACCACCAGCAGCGGCGTGCCGAGGGCCGTCAGCCGATCGGGGAGCGCGCGCTGCGCCAGGTAGTCGTCGGCGGCCCGTGATGTCGCGGTGAGCGCGTGGTACGTCATCCCGCGCACATCGTCCACGAGCTGTTGCGGGGCCTGGTAGCCGCGGCGGCTGAACGCCGTGTCCAGACCCCGGCGAACGACCGTGTCGGTCCGGAACCGCCACAGCAGTTGCCCGACGACGGGGATGAACAGGAGCTGTCCGACGAACCCGTCGGAGATGAACGCGTCCGGACGGGGCCCGGAGTCGATGAGCGCGAGCGCGGTCACCAGGTCGCGCCGTCGCTCGGCGAGAGCGGTGGCGACCGAGCCGCCGGTGGAATGGCCGACCACGACGGCGTGCTTCACGCCGAGCCGGTCCAGCGCCTCGCCGACCCGGCGCCCCTGCTCCGGGATCGTGTAGCCCCCGCCGGCCGGTTTGGCCGACCGGCCGTGCCCGAGCAGGTCGACCCGGATGACGCGATAGGACTTCGCCAGCATCGGAACCAGCGGTTCCCACCAGCGGGTCGACCCGGCGAGCCCGTGGATCAGCACGAGTGCCGGGGCGTCGCGCGGGCCGTCCTGGCGCACGTGGACGTTCCCGCCGTCGAGGGGCAGGGTCGAACCCCCCGCGGCCTCGGCCTCCTGCCCCGACACCACCATCGCGTTCGCCAAGAGCAGCCCGACGACCGCGAGGAGGACGACCGGGGCGACGATGCGGCGCTTTCGGCGGCTTCCCGCGCGTCTCACGCCCGGCTCCCCGTCAGGAGATCGCGGATCGGCGTCGTCCGGCCGGCGGGGTCGCCGATCCCCATGGAAGTAATCATGGGCCCACTGTCGCCGTCCGTGCCGCCGGTGGATTGCACGAATGTTCCGGTCCGCCGGCCCGCGTGGCATGCGGGGCGCGGCTAGAGTCGTCGCTTCCCGGAAGATCAAGCGATCAGGAGGCAGTCGTGGCGTTCGGCAGGACCAGGAAAGCCGATGAGCCGCCGGTGGAGCCCGTCGCGTCGGATCCCGCCGAAGCGCCCGTTCCGGCACACCTGGCGGATCGAGCAGCCGGGACATCCGGAGATCACCGGACGCAACAAGTGGGCGAGCGGCGGCGTCAAGGACATCGCCGGGCGGGCGGCCGAACGGGTGCTCCACGAAGCCCTCGACGGCCTGCTTTCCAGCCCCGGCGATTCGGACCGGGGGAGGAGGCCCCGTTCGCTCGAATGGCGGTCGGGTGAGGAGGTCGTGATGACGTCGGAGGGCAGCGCCGAGGTCAGGATCCGCAAGGAATGGCTGGATCGGCGTCTCGCCTTCGCCTTCGCGCTCATCGGGGACGTCTGAGGAACCGCGATCCCGTCGACGCCGGGACGGCTCGTCACCGAGGCCGTCGGAGACGACCGGTGATCGCCCACCATGGAGGGCCACCTCTGTGGTCACCCCACGCGGAGCCTTCCCCTCTCGGGTCTTCGCGGAGGGCGAGGAAGATCCCTGCGTGGCCCCCGTGCGGAGAACAAATGGGGAGCAGCGGGCTCATACCGCCTCATACCGCCTATGCCGGCGAGGCGGATGATCTAGGCTCTGATCTCCACAGCCTCATGCAGCGCCACTCAGCCCCACTCAGCCTCATGCGGCCGAGGACAGCCGATCATGCCGGGATCGGTAGGGTTGGACGCATGAGCACGCCTGCGGAACGCTACGCCGCCTTCCGTGAGCAGCAGGCCGGTAGCGGGCCCGCCCTCACCTCGTTCCGGGGTCTGTACGACTTCGAGCTCGACGAGTTCCAGATCGACGCCTGCCAGGCCCTGGAGGCCGGCGACGGCGTCCTGGTCGCCGCCCCCACGGGGTCCGGCAAGACCGTGGTCGGGGAGTTCGCCGTCCATCTCGCCCTGGAGCAGGGCCGCAAGTGCTTCTACACGACGCCCATCAAGGCGTTGTCGAACCAGAAGTACAACGACCTCGTCCGCCGCTACGGCGCGGCCAAGGTCGGCCTGCTGACCGGGGACAACAGCGTCAACGGCGAGGCGCCGATCGTCGTCATGACCACCGAGGTCCTGCGGAACATGCTCTACGCGGGGTCCGCCACGCTCGCCGGTCTCGGTTACGTGGTCATGGACGAGGTGCACTACCTCGCCGACCGGTTCCGCGGCGCGGTGTGGGAAGAGGTGATCATCCACCTGCCCGAGTCGGTGCGGGTGGCCGCGCTCTCCGCCACCGTCAGCAACGCCGAGGAGTTCGGCGAGTGGCTCGGCGAGGTCCGCGGCGAGACAACCGTCATCGTGGACGAGCACCGCCCGGTCCCCCTGTGGCAGCACATGCTGGTCGGCAACCGCCTGTACGACCTGTTCGCCAACGAGGGCGACGGCGTGCTGCGGATCAACCCCAACCTGATGCGGATCTCCCGGGACGAGGTGCGGCTGGCGCAGGCCCGGGGACGGCGGGGCTACTCCCGGCCGCGGCGCGGTCCCGCCTCCGACCGGCCCGCCGTCATCGAGAAGCTCGACGCCGAGGGGCTGCTGCCCGCGATCACGTTCATCTTCTCCCGCGCCGGATGCGACACCGCCGTCATGCAGTGCCTGTACGCCGGGCTGCGGCTGACGACGGAGAAGGAACGGCACGAGATCCGGCAGATCGTCGACGAGCGCACCGCCCACCTGCCCGACGAGGACCTGGCCGTCCTCGGCTTCCTGGAGTGGCGCGAGTGCCTGGAGCGCGGGCTCGCCGCCCACCACGCGGGCATGTTGCCCGCGTTCAAGGAGGTCGTCGAGGAGCTGTTCACCAAGGGCCTCGTCAAGGCGGTGTTCGCCACCGAGACGCTGGCGCTGGGCATCAACATGCCCGCCCGGTCGGTCGTGATCGAGAAGCTGGACAAGTGGAACGGCGAGACCCACGCCGACCTCACGCCGGGGGAGTACACGCAGCTCACCGGCCGGGCCGGGCGGCGCGGCATCGACGTCGAGGGCCACGCGGTCGTGGTGTGGCAGCCCGGCATGGACCCGGTCGCGGTCGCCGGGCTCGCCAGCACCCGCACGTACCCGCTGCGCTCCAGCTTCCGCCCGTCGTACAACATGGCGGTCAACCTCGTCGGGCAGGTCGGCCGGGTCCGGGCCCGCGCCCTGCTCGAGGACTCGTTCGCCCAGTTCCAGGCCGACCGGGCGGTCGTCGGGCTCGCCCGCCAGCTGCGCAAGTCCGAGCAGGCCCTCGAGGGCTACGCCGAGGCCATGACGTGCCACCTCGGCGACTTCCAGGAGTACTCGGGGCTGCGCAGGCGGCTGTCGGACCGCGAGTCCGAGCTGGCCCGCCAGCGCGGCGCCGCCCGCCGGGCCCAGGCCGTACGGTCCCTGGAGGAGCTGAAGCCGGGCGACGTCATCCGCGTCCCCGGCGGGCGGCGCGCGGGCCTGGCGGTGGTCCTCGACCCCGGCGTCAAGGTCAGGGGCGAGGGGCCGGCCCCGCTCGTGCTCACGGCGGGCAAGCAGGTCAAGCGGCTGTCCCCGGCCGACTTCCCGGTGCCGGTCGAGCCGGTCGAGCGGATCAGGATCCCCAAGGGGTTCAACGCCCGCGTCCCCAAGGAGCGGGCCAACCTCGTCTCCACGATGCACGCCAAGATCGGTGACCGTGATCTCGGCAAGCCGCCCCGCGCCAGGGACCACGTGACCGAGGACGAGGAGATCCTGCGGCTGCGCCGGCAGCTCCGCCAGCACCCCTGCCACGGCTGCGACGAGCGCGAGGACCACGCCCGGTGGGCCGAGCGGTACCACAAGCTGCTGCGCGACACCGAGGGGCTGCGCCGCCGGGTCGAGGGGCGGTCCCACGTCATCGCGCGGACCTTCGACCGGGTCTGCGGCGTGCTCGATCAGCTCGGCTACCTGGACGGCGAGAACGTCACCCAGGAGGGCCGTCGGCTGGCCAAGCTCTACACCGAGCTGGACCTGCTCACCGCGGAGTGCCTGCGCGCCGGCCTGTGGGAGCGGCTCGACCCGGCCGAGCTGGCCGCCTGCGTGTCCTCCCTGATCTACGAGTCGCGGCAGTCGGACGACGCCCGCAGCCCGCGGATCCCCGCCGGGCCCGCCCAGGAGGCGCTGGGGGCCATGATCCGGCTGTGGGGCGAGCTGGAGTCCATCGAGGAGGACCACGGACTCTCGTTCACGAAGGAGCCCGATCTCGGGTTCGCCTGGGCGGCGTTCCGCTGGGCGAAGGGCCACAGCCTCGACGCCGTGCTCACGGACTGCGACCTGGCCGCGGGCGACCTGGTCCGGTGGATGAAGCAGCTCCTCGACCTGCTCGGCCAGCTCAGGGACGCCGCGCCGTCCGGGAGCAAGGTCAGGGAGAACGCCGACAAGGCCATCGACGCGCTGCGCCGCGGCGTCGTCGCGTACTCGTCGGTGAGCTGACCCGCGACCCGCGCCGGGCCGCGCGGCGAACGGGTCGCGGGGAAGTCCCCTGCCCGGCGTGGGCGGGTGGTCGCGGGACGAACTGACCGCCCGGTCGGGGGCCTGTAGCGGGCGGTTCGCGCACAGTAACCGTGCGGCAAGGTTCTCGGGTGATCTGGCCGGAAATCTCCCTATAACAAGCCCCCCGGGTCCCTGGAGGTAGGGATGTTCGCTCTCCTCGCCGCGCTGTTCTTCCTCGCAGCACTGGTCTTCGCCATCGGCGGCTGGGCCGTCGGCGCCGTCCTCACGGTGACCACCCTCGGCGTCGCCGGACTGTTCTTCCTCGCGCTGCACCTCGGCGGGTACGGCACGAGCTGGAGCCTGAAGAAGTAGCCTCCCGCGGCTACCGCACCGGGCCCCGGGGAGGCGCCTCCCCGGGGCCCGCCCATGCGACGGGAGCCGGGTTTTCCGGGCGGACGGGCCCCTGCCGCCGCGGATCAGGAGGCGGCGCGTGCGGAGAGCGCGGAGAGCAGGCGGTTGAGCGGGCCGTCCAGGCCGTACCTGTCGGCGAGGGCCACCAGGCGCGCGGGGTCGCGCGGCTCGGCCGGGCAGGCCAGGTCGGCGGCGGGCACCGGGGCGTCGTGCGCGACCTTCACCACCGTGGGCGCGACGTCGAGGTACGCGCGGGCGGCCGCCAGCTTGGCCCGGGTCCCGGCCGGGAAACCCTCCTGGACGCCCTCGTCCAGCGCCGCGAGCAGCTTGTCGAGCGACCCGAACCGGCTGACCAGCGCGGCGGCCGACTTCTCGCCGATGCCGGGGACGCCGGGAAGGCCGTCGCTCGGGTCGCCGCGCAGCGTGGCGAAGTCGGCGTATCCCTGACCGGGGATGCCGTACTTCCCCGCGACGAACGCCTCGTCGACCGTCTGCAGGTTGCGGATTCCCCTTACTGTGTAAAGGACCCGGCAGGGTTTGGCGTCGTCCACGAGCTGGAACAGGTCCCGGTCGCCGGTGACGATGTCCACCGCCCCCGCCGCGCGGTACGCCAGGGTGCCGATCACGTCGTCCGCCTCGTACCCGTCGGCGCCGAGCCGGGCGATGCCGGCCGCGTCGAGGAACTCCTCGATGACGGGGATCTGCGGGACGAGCGTGTCGGGCACCTGCTCCTGATCCCCGGTCGCCACGCGGTGCGCCTTGTACGTGGGGATCGCCGCGACCCGGAAGGCGGGCCGCCAGTCGGCGTCCATGCAGGCGGCGAGACCGGTGGGCGAGTGGTCGCGGACCAGGGTCGCGATCATGTCGATGAGGCCGCGTACGGCGTTGACCGGCATGCCGTCCGGCGCCGTGACCGAATCGGGCACGCCGTAGAAGGCGCGGAAGTAGAGCGACGGGGTGTCCAGAAGCATCAGCACCCGTCCATTGTCGCGCTCCGCAGTGGCGGTGGCGCGGCTCGTGTCCGGCCCGCTCCTCCCGGCCCGCTCCTCCCGGCCTACTTGTCCTGGCCTGCTTCCTCCCGGCCCGCTCCCTTTCGTGCGGCCGCCCGTGGGTTCCCGCCGGGAACCCGGGGCGGCGGGGCGGTGTCAGCCGTCGAGGACGCCGACCGCGAGGAGGCAGGTGTCGTCCTCGGGGTTGGGGCCGCCGAGCGCGTCGAGCAGCCGGTCGAGGCCCGGGTCGAGGTCGTCGTGCCCGGATATCGTCTCGGCCGCGTCGAGGGTCAGGGCGAGGCCCTCGTCGATGTCGCGCGAGCGCCGCTCCACCAGGCCGTCGGTGAACATCAGCAGCAGGTCGTCCGGCCTGAGCGGGATCTCGGCCACGCTGTACCTCGGGCCGGGCGCGGCGCCGAGCACCACCCCCTGCGGCGGCTGGAGCTGGCGGGCGACGCCGTCCCGGACCAGGATGGGCGACAGGTGGCCGGCCTGGGCCCAGCTGAAGACGCGGGTGGCCGGGTCGAACCGGCCCACGATCACGGTCGCGGTGGTCTCGTCGAGCCGGCTGAGCACCAGCTCGTTGAGCCAGGCGAGGAGCCGGTCGGGGGACTCGCCGGTCATGGTCAGTCCCACCAGGGCGTGCCGCAACTGGGCCATCTGCGCGATGGCGGGCAGCCCGTGGCCGGACACGTCCCCGATCGCGAGGAGCATGCGCCCGTCCGGGAGCTGGGCCGCCTCGTACCAGTCGCCGCCGAGGCTGGCCGCCTTCTCCGCGGGGACGTAGCGGACCGCGACCCGGGCGTGCGGCAGGTCGATCGAGCCTCCCGGCTCGGGCAGGATCGCGTCGCGCAGCGCCAGGGTGATGGTGCGATCCTCGGCGGCCTGCTCGCGCACCTCGAGAAGCTGCGTGCGCAGCCGGTCCACGATCTCCGCGGTCGTCGTGGGGACCACTGTGCGTTCGCCGGTGAACGAAGGGCATGAGCCGGCGCCGCCAGCTACGGCGATCATGGTTGAGCAGCTCCTCGAGCAGGAAGGGATGGGGAACGGAAAGTGATTGTTCCGACGCGCAGCGTAGCATCGCGAGCCGACCCCACGAACCGGGGGGTGGGGGCCGGACCCGGCCCCGGACCTGCGATCCCGGCGTTCCGGGGCCGCTCCGGACGGGCCACCTGGTGTAGGCCGATCGCGTGTCCCTCGTTAGATTGGATCGCGTGACAACGACGTCCTCTGATCTCTTTCCCGTGTCCCGCCTCGCCGCCGTGCGGGAGGCCGCCGCGGCCGCCGGCCTCGGCGCGCTGCTGCTGACTCCCGGTCCCGACCTGCGCTACGTCAGCGGGTACGACGCGCTGCCTCTGGAGCGGCTCACCTGCCTGGTGGTCCCGGCCTCCGGGGAGCCGTTCATGATGGTCCCGCGGCTCGAACTGCCGGCCGCCGAGCACTCGCCCGCCTCGCGGCTCGGCGTCGAGTTCGTCGCCTGGGACGAGACGGACGACCCGTACGCGCATGTGGCGCACCGGCTCGGCTCGGTGGCCAAGGTGGGGCTCGCCGACCGGATGTGGGCCATGCAGTCGCTGCGGTTCCGCGAGGCGATGCCGGGTGCCGAGCAGGTGCTGGCCGGGTCGGTGCTGGGCCCGCTGCGGGCGCGCAAGTCCCCGGCCGAGATCGCGGCGCTGCGGGCCGCCGGGGCCGCGATCGACGCCGTCCACGCCCAGGTGCCGCAGTTCCTCAAGGCGGGCCGCAGCGAGCGCGTGGTGGGCAGGGAGATCGCCGAGGCGATCCTCGCCGCCGGGCACGTCACGGTCGACTTCGTGATCGTCGGCTCCGGCCCGAACGGCGCCAGCCCGCACCACGAGCTGTCCGACCGGGTCATCCAGCCGGGCGACCCGGTGGTGGTGGACATCGGCGGCACGATGCCGAGCGGCTACTGCTCGGACTCCACCCGCGTCTACTGCGTGGGCGAGCCGTCGCCCGAGTTCGCGAAGTACTACGAGGTGCTCAAGGAGGCCCAGGAGGCGGCCTGCGCCCACGTACGGCCCGGGGTGACCTGCGAGTCCGTCGACGCCGCCGCCCGTGACGTGATCACCGAGGCGGGGTACGGCGAGCACTTCATCCACCGGACCGGGCACGGCATCGGCCTGGAGACCCACGAGGACCCGTACATCGTGTCCGGCAACACCACCCTGATGGAGCCGGGATTCGCGTTCTCTGTCGAGCCGGGGATCTACCTGTCCGGGCGCCACGGCGCGCGCATCGAGGACATCGTGGTCTGCGGCGAGACCGCGGGCGAGCGGCTGAACCACACCACCCGCGAGCTCGTCATCGTGTGACGCCCCTGTCCGCTGAAGGGGGCGAGGTGTCACAATCGGGGCGGCCGGTGATCCCGGTCACCCCGATTTGCGAAGTCCGTACCCCTTCAGGGCTGGAGTGCACTGCGATGACCGTCGACCGAATTCTGCCCACGCCGGAGTCCCGCGACCTGATCGAGCTGGTCCGCGAACTCGTCGCGAAGGAGGTCGCGCCGCGGGCGGCGGCCGACGAGGCGGCCGGACGGTTCCCCCGGGAGCTGTTCACGCTGCTGGGCTCCTCCGGACTGCTCGGCCTGCCCTACCCCGAGGAGCACGGCGGCGGCGCCCAGCCGTACGAGGTGTACCTCCAGGTGATCGAGGAACTGGCCGCCGGGTGGCTCGCGGTCGGGCTCGGCCTGTCCGTGCACACGCTGTCGTGCTTCCCCGTGGCCGCGTACGGGGACGAGGAGCAGCGGGCGGCGCTGCTGCCCGCGATGCTGGGCGGGGAGCTCCTCGGGGCGTACTGCCTGTCGGAGCCGCAGTCCGGGTCGGACGCCGCCGCCATGACGACGCGGGCGGTCGCCGACGAGGCGGGCTTCACGGTCGACGGGGTGAAGGCGTGGACGACCCACGGCGGCGTCGCCGACTTCTACACGCTCATCGCCCGCACCGGGCAGGGGATCTCGTGCTTCCACGTCCCCGCGACGGCCGAGGGCCTGTCGTTCGGCGCGCGGGAGAAGAAGATGGGCATGCGCTCCTCGCCGACCGCCCAGGTCCGGTTCGACGCCGTACGGCTCGGCCGTGACGCCCTGGTGGGCGCGGAGGGCGAGGGGTTCCGGATCGCCATGGCCGCGCTCGACGGCGGGCGGCTCGGCATCGCCGCCTGCGCGGTCGGGCTCGCCCAGGCCGCGTTCGACGCCGCCTCCGCGTACGCGCGGGAGCGGCGGCAGTTCGGCTCGCGGATCGTGGACTTCCAGGGCGTGGGCTTCATGCTCGCCGACATGGCCACCTCGATCGAGGCCGCGCGGGCCCTCTACCTGTCGGCCGCCCGGCTGCGCGACGCGGGCCGGCCGTACGGGACGCGGGCGGCGATGGCCAAGCTGTTCGCCACCGACGCCTGCATGAAGGTCACCACGGACGCCGTCCAGGTGCTCGGCGGGTACGGCTACGTGGAGGAGTTCCCGGTCGAGCGCTACATGCGTGAGGCGAAGGTCCTGCAGATCGTCGAGGGCACCAACCAGATCCAGCGCCTGGTGATCGGCCGCGCCGTCGGCAAGGGCACGGACCTGTAGCTTCCCGGTTCACCAAGGAGAGGTGGGACCTGTGGTGAGGTCCATGCGCCCCGTGCCCGCGACGGCGGGCCCGAGGACGCCTCGGGCGGGATCGTGCCCGCAGGCCGGCCCCGGTGCGCCGATGGTGGCGTTCCGCCTGCCTGCCATGCCGGTGCGGCGATGAGGGGCCCGGCGCATCCGCTGGCCGAGGTGCTGGACGCGGCCGGCGACGGCGTGTTCCCGGATCCGGACGGCACGGTGCGGATCCTGGGCCAGCCGAACGCGCGGGACTGCGGGGTGATCGCCTTCACCGCGCACACCCTCGTCTTCGCGGACGTGGATCCCGCGTGGGCGCGCGGCCTGCTGCCGGAGGACGATCTGTCCGCGCCGCTGAACCCGCCGTTCCTCGGCGCCCTGGAGGAGCGGACCGGGCGCAGGGTGAACAACGTCGACATGCTCATGGTCGCCGGGCCGCTTCCCGGCCCGCCTCCCGTGCCGCTCGTCGAGATCGTCGATCGGGCCCATCCCCGGGTACGCCGTGCCCTGCGGCACCGGGACGGGGTGCGGGTGTGGCGGGCGGACGGCGGGATCGTGATGCTGGGCCGGGGCGTGGCGGGCCGCTGGGAGATCGCGGTGGAGGTCGACCCCGGCCACCGGGGACGGGGGCTCGGGGCGGCGCTGGCCCGCGCCGGACGGCACCTGCTCGGTGCCGGCGAAGGGGAGGAACCGGCTGAGGCGCCGGGCGTCGGTCATGGTGCGGGCTCGGGTGTCGGTCGGGTCGAGGAGCCGGGCGCCGGGCGTGGTGAGGAGCCCGGGGGAGGCCGCTCCGCCGGCCGGCGTGAAGCGCGGGTGGTGTGGGCGCAGATCGCGCCCGGGAACGCGGCGAGCGTCCGGGCCTTCCTGGCCGCCGGGTTCACCCCGGTCGGAGCCGAGGCCCTGTTCCTCCCGCCCCCGCCGAGCGGGCAGGCGGCGTCGCCGTCCGGACGGTAGTCCCGGTGTGTCCCGCGCCCGATGCCCGGGGGCGCGGGTGGCCCGATGAGCCGCCGCGCAGGCGCTCACATGCCTGACGCGACGGGCACCGCGCCTCCTTCCCGGTCTGGATGCCTGCGGGTGACCGGATGAGCCGCCGCCCGTGCGCTCACCCGTCGCGCGTGGCGGCTCCTTCCGGGGCCGTACGCGGTCAGGCGGGGTCGTCCGGGGTGGCGCCGACGGCGCGCGCGAGGGGCGCGGGCAGGGGATAGGGGCGCTCGGCCGGGAGCAGGCCGGCCACGTCCCGCCCGTCCCTGAGGGCGGCGTGGATGTCGCGGACGCGGCCGGTGACGTCGGTGATCCCCACGATCCACTCGTCCACGTAGCGGTCGGCCGCCTCCCCGGACAGGCCGATCTGGATGGAGCGGTGCGGCAGGGGGGTGTGGTGCGGGTCCCGCTCGGGGTCCCACTGGATGCGTACGGGGCTGCGCCGGAGCCGCTCCGCCCACGCCTCACGGTCGGCGCCGTCGTGGTGGCTGAGGCAGGCGTGCCCGAGCGCCCACTCGAACCCCTCGCGGGAGACGTCGATCGCCAGCACGCGGGTCTGCCCCGGCTTCGCGGCCCAGCCGCAGCGGTACATCATCCAGAGGAACGACGGCTTGATCCACGTCATGCGCTCGCGCTTGAACGGTGGGACGAACCGCCCGGCGGCGACGGCGGGCCCGGCGATCGCCGGGTCGTACGCCTGGTAGACGGTGACGGACTCCTCCGTGTAGGCGGCGCGGATCTGCCGGTAGGGCGTGCTCATGACGTTCAGGGTCGCGAACCCGCCCGTTCCGCCGCAATCGCATTTCCCTCGGAACGCCACACGTGCCGCATAGAGGACGACGGTCGCGGGCGGTGGGAACGGCCCGGGTATGGGGGTAGGGACGCGGAGTGTCGAGAAGGCGCCGCTCCGCTCCGTGAAACGACCTCTTGGCCCGTCGTGGGCGGCGTAGCACCATCGGTGCATGGCGGCCCTGGCTCCCGGCGACCCGCGCCGGATCGGTGAGTACTGGCTCGCCGGGCGGCTCGGCGAGGGCGGCCAGGGAGTCGTCTACGAGGCGTACGACGCGGAGGGCCGCCGGGTGGCCGTCAAGGTGCTGCGCGCCGACGACGGAGCCGGCACGCGGGTCAGGTTCGCCAAGGAGGCCGCCGCCGCGCGCCGGGTCGCGCCGTTCTGCACCGCCAGGGTGATCGAGGCCGACCTCGACGCGCCCATGCCGTACATCGTCAGCGAGTACGTGGGCGGGCCGAGCCTGCGGCGGGCCGTCGAGTTGGACGGTCCGTACGAGGGCGACCGCCTCTACCGGCTGGCGACCGGCGTGGCGACCGCGCTCGCGGCCATCCACCAGGCGTCCGTCATCCACCGCGACCTCAAGCCGGACAACGTGCTCATCGGGCCGGACGGGCCGCGGGTGATCGACTTCGGGATCGCCCGCACCCGCGAGATGTCCCTCACGACCACAGGGCACGTGGCGGGGACCCCGGCGTTCATGGCCCCGGAGAGCGTCCTCGGGAGGCGCGCCGGGCCGGAGGTGGACGTCTGGGCGTGGGGCGCCGTCACCGTGTTCGCCGCGACCGGGCGGGAGCCGTTCGGCGGCGGCGACGGCGTCGCCGCGCTCTTCCACGGGATCCTGGCCGCCGAACCGGACCTCTCCCTGATCAAGGAGCCGCTGCGCGGCCTGGTCGCCGCGGCGATGGCCAAGGACCCCGGCGACCGCCCGACCGCCCGCGCGCTCCTGCTCGGCCTGGTGGGGGGCGGCGACGAGCTGGCGCCCCTGCTCGCGGCGGGCACCCGTACGGCGGAGCCGGTCCGGCCCCCGGCGGGCGCCTCCCCGCCGTCGCTCGCGACGCTGGCCGAGGACGCCTACGCCGGGCTGTCCCCGGTGGACCGGGCGCTGGTGCCGCGGGTCCTGCTCCGCATGATCACGCCGGGGGAGGGCGACGACGACCTGCCGAGGAAGGTCCACGCCGACGACCTGCTCGACGGCGTGGTCGGCCCGGCGACCGCGGAGCGGGTGCTCTCCGCGTTCGCCCGGATGGACCTGGTGGCCCGGGAGGGCGGCGCGGTGTCCCTCGCGAACGAGGCGCTGCCCCGGGCCTGGCCGCGGTTGCGCGAGTGGCTCGACGCGGACCGGGACGGCCTGCGCGTCCACCGCCGGCTCGGCGAGGCGGCGGCGCTGTGGGACGGCCACGGCCGCCGCCCCGGCGACCTCTACCAGGGCACGGCGCTGGAGGCGGCGGTCGCCTGGGCCGCCACCGGACGCCGCCACGCCACGCCCAACCTGCTGGAGAGCGCCTTCCTCGACGCCTCGCTCGCGCTGGGCCGGGTGCGCGCCCGCCGCAGACGGCAGCTCACCGGAGCGCTCGCCGCGCTGCTCGTCCTCGTGCTGGCCTCGGCCGTCGTCGCGGTGGCGCAGGGGGCGGCGGCCGCCCGGCAGCGCGACGTCGCCGCCGCCCGGCAGACGGCCGCGCGCGCCGACTCGCTGCGGTCGTCCGACCCGGCCAGGGCGATGCTGCTGAGCGTCGCCGCCTGGCGGCTCGCCCCGGTGTCCGAGGCGCGGGCCGCGCTGTACGGCTCGCTCGCCCAGCGCGAGCGCGGCGTGTCCGCGCCGCCGAAGGTGACGGCGGAGGCCCGGTTCTCCCTCAGCGGCGACGGCCTGGCCCTCGCCGTCGTGGACCAGGGCCGGGCGGTGCTGTGGGACGTGGCGGCGGGCAGGGAGCGCGGCGCGGTCTCCGGGGTGGGCCGTGCCGTACGGGAGGTGGCGCTGAGCCGGGACGGCAGGTGGCTCGCGGTCGCCGGGGAGCGGTCGGTGCGCGTCTGGGACCTGCCGTCGGGGCGGCCCGCCGGGCCGGAGATCGCCCAGGCGGCGCGGTGGCTGGAGTTCTCCCCGAGCGGCCGCCTGCTCGCCCTGGTGACCGACGGCGGCCGCTGGCAGGTCTGGGACGCGGCCGGCGGCGCCCGGCTGATCGACCGTCCGGCGCCCGGGGCCGAGGCCGTCGCGGTGTCGTACGACGACCGGCTGGCGGCGCCGATGCTGGACGGCGACCGCTTCGAGCTGTGGGACCTGACGACGGGGAGGCGGCTGCGCGCACCGGGCGGAGGGCGCGCGGTCTGGGTCGCCTTCGGCCCCGACCGTCGGACCCTGGCGGTCAGCGCGGGCCCCGACGTCGTCTTCTGGGACCTTTCGGCCGGGGCCCGGCGCGGAGCGCGGCTGGAGGGCGCGGGGGCGGTCTGGCTGGCGTTCGGCGCCGGCGGGCGTTTCGTCGTCACCTATGACAAGAGGAGCGTCGGGCTGTGGTCGTCCGCGGGTGTGTCGCTCCTGCGCTATCCCCTGGCCGACACGTCCGGCATGCCGTCCGCCCGGATCGGCCAGGACGGCCGCACCCTCAGCTACCTCCTCGGAGGAGGGGCGGTCGCCGTGCTGGACGTGGACGTCGGCGCCCCGCCGCAGCGGATCGCCCCGGAGATCCGCACGGTCGCCCTCAGCGGCGACGCACGGCTCGCCGCCGTGCAGACCGCGACCTCCCTGGAGCTGTGGGACGTGGCCGCGGGGCGTCCCGCGGGCGCCCCGCTGGACTCCCCGGCCGCCACCGCGCTCGCGTTCAGCCCGGACGGGCGGCTCCTCGCCGTGGGCGCGGAGGACCCTCCGGTCCTCACCCTGTGGGACGTGGCCCGGCGGACGCGGCTGGCCGCGCTTCCCCTGGCGGACGTGAGCTGGGTGGGCGGGCTGGCCTTCAGCCCCGACGGGCGGACGCTCGCGGTCAGCCCGTCGGACGGCAGCTTCGAGCGGGTGCAGCTCTGGGACGTGGCCTCGCGCCGGAGGGTGGCCGTCCTCGCACACGAGGGCGGCGACGTCATGGCGTTCCGGCCGGACGGAGGCGCCCTGGCCGTGGGAGGGCTCGGGAACGCGCTCGTCGAGCTGCCCGGCGGGCGGGTCTGGGACCGGCCCTTCGGGCCGAGTGACGACGGCGTGCGCTCGGTGGCGTTCAGCCCGGACGGCCGCACCGTCGCGACCGGGTTCAGCAAGCTCGGCGTGGACCTGTGGGACGCCTCGACCCGCCGCAGGACCGGCCACCTCGCGCCGCTTCAGGGGCGCCTCGACGACGTGGTCGCGCTGGCCTTCTCCCCGGACGGCCGGCTGCTGGCCACCGGAGGGGCGAGCGGCAGCGTGCGCCTGTGGGACGTGGCGGCGCGGCTGCCGCTCGGCCAGCCGTACACGGCGCACACGGGGCAGGTGGCGGCCCTCGCGTTCGGGCCGGGCGGGCGCGATCTCCACAGCCTGGGCTGGGACGGAACGCTCCAGCGCTATCCCGTCGATCCCGAACGGGCCGCCGCGGCGGTCTGCGCGCGTGTCGGGGCGACGTTGTCAGAGGACGAGTGGCGAGGCCTCATCCCCGAGGCGTCCTATCGAAAGGTGTGCTGACGTGCTGCGACTTCTCCATCTCCTCGGGCTCTTCGGGCTCGCGCGCCTGTCCGGCGGCCGCGCCGTCCCCCCGCGCGACGACAGCGGCGGCGACGGCGGCGGTGGCGGTGGCGACGGCGGTGGCGACGGCGAGCGGGCGCCCGCGTCCGTCGAGTACGCCGAGGTCACGCCGGACCCCGTGGTGCTCGACCGGGAGTCGCGGACTCCGGTCCAGATCGGCGTCGTGACCAGCGGATCGGACGGCGCCAGGCCGTACGGCGTGCTGGAGGGCCCGGACGGATCGCGCGCCGAGCTGGAGTTCGACCGGTCCGACGCCGGGCCGTACGAGGAGGGCTGGCGGGCGGAGCACGTCTTCCCGCCGCGCACCCCGCGCGGGATCTGGCGGGCGGTCATCGGGTACGGCGAGGACGTCCACGAGCTGGAGTTCTCGGTCGAGGACGTGGAGGAGCGGGACCCCTCCGCGATCGTGGACTTCCAGGTCGCCCCCGACCCGGTGGAGGAGGGCGCCCCGATCACGCTCACCGGCGTCCTGAAGGCCGAACGGCCCCGCTGGGGCGAGCGGGAGCGGTCCGAGGAGCGGGAGCGGTCCGAGGAGCGGGAGCGGTCCGAGGAGCGGGAGGCCGAGCGGGAGGAGCGGGAGCGGTCCGAAGGGCGCGGTTCCGGGGAGGAACCGCGTGCGGAGCACCGGAACCCGTGGGAGCGGCCCGAGAGGCGCCGGATCGGGCGGGACCGGCCCGAGGAGCACCGGGTCGTGTTGTCCTTCCGGCCCGAGGACTCCCTGTCCTGGAGCGAGATCGCGGAGGTCCGGGTCGGCGACCACGGCGAGTTCGCCTGCACGCTCGACGCGTGGGAGCCGGGGTGGTGGCGCGCGGAGTACCTCGGGACGGCCCGCTGGTCCGACGGCTTCCGCCCCCTCCGGGGCACGCGGAGCGCGGCCGTCCACTCGGCCGTGCGCAGCGGGCCCAAGATGCGCTCGCGGTTCTCCGGCTACGCCGCGCTGCCGTCGTCCACGTCCGCGGGGAAGCTCGTGAAGCACACGGGGAGGCTCACCCACGAGACCCCGCTCGACCCGCCGCCGGGCGTCGAGTGGGTGGCCGCGTCGTCGAGGGAGGTGACGTTCTGGTTCCGGCCCACGGGCGGCTCGTGGTCGTCGGCGCCCGTCGGCAGGGCGACGACCACCAACAACGGAGCCTTCACCAAGAAGCTCCCCGCCTCCAGGTCCGGCGAGTGGCAGGTGCGGTACAGCGGCCAGAGCGGCGACCTGAAGGCCGCCCCGAAGAGCCGCACCGTGCGGGTGAGGACGAGCGGGTGAGGACAAACTGACACCATTCGGCGGCACCCGGCACGCCGATACGGCGCTACCGTTTCAGGGGTGGAGGAGATCGATCGCCGCATCGTGTCGTTGCTGGCCCATGACGGCCGGATGAGCTTCACCGACCTGGCCAAGGAGACGGGGCTGTCGGTGTCGGCCGTGCACCAGCGGGTGCGGCGGCTGGAGAAACGCGGCGTGATCCGCGGCTACGCGGCGCTGGTCGACTACGACGAGATCGGCCTCCCGCTCACCGCGTTCATCTCGATCAAGCCGATCGACCCGGCGGCGCCGGACGACGCGCCGATCAGGCTGAGCCACCTCACGGAGATCGAGGCGTGCCACAGCGTGGCGGGGGACGAGAGCTACATCCTGAAGGTGCGGGTGGCCTCGCCCATCGCCCTCGAGGAGCTGCTGCAGCAGATCCGCGCCTCGGCCAACGTGAGCACCCGGACCACGATCGTGCTGAGCACGCCGTACGACTACCGGACGCCGGACATCGAGCCGGGCCGGGCCGGGGAGGACGCCGAGCGCTGACGCGGCGGCGCGGCCCCGGCCCCGGCGCGGCTACACCTGCGCCGGGAGGAAGTGCCCGCGCACCCGCTCGTACGCCTCGGGGGCGGCGCCGATCCGGTCGAGGCCGAGCAGCGCGGCCCCGACGATCGGCGGCACGTCGGCGACGATCAGCTCGGCGTACGGCGCGCGCCCGGCGTAGCCCCGCTCGACGAGCGACATCAGCAGCTCGTCCCCCGAGGTCAGCACGCCTCCGCCGAGGACGACCTCGCAGGGCTCCTCCAGCAGGCCGAGGCGGCGCATCGCCACCTCGCCGAGGACGGTCACCTCCTCGGCGAGGCGCTCGACGAGGCCGCGGGCGATCGTGTCGCCGCGCGCCGCCGCCAGCAGCGGGGGCACCAGCCCGTGCAGCCCCTCGACGGACAGCTCCCCGAAGTGCAGCCCGATGACCGCCTCCTCGACCGTGGCCGTGCCGAACCCGGCGCGCACCACGTCCACGAGGGCGGTGCGGGGGCCCCTGCCGTCCTCGGCGCGGGCGGCGTGCCAGAGCACCTCCTCGCCGAGGCCGTACCCGCCGCCCCAGTCGCCGCTGAGCCGGCCGAGCGCGGGGAACCTGGCCACCTCGCCGGACGGCGCGACGCCGACGGCGTTGATCCCGGCTCCGCAGACCACCGCCACGCCCCACGGCCCCGTGGCCCCCGCGCGCAGCAGGGCGAACGTGTCGTTGCCGACGACGACGTCGGGGGCGTGGCCGCGCGTGAGCAACTCGTCGCGGAGGCGCTCCTCCTCGATCGGCAGGTCGGCCCCCGCGACGTACGCGGCGACATGGTCAGCGATGTGGTCGGCGACCCACCCGGCGGCCGGGCAGGCGGCGCCGTCGGCGCCGAAACCGCCGCCCGGATCGGCCGGGCGCGCCCCGGGACGGGCGCCTGGAGAGGCGCCGGGGAGGATCCGCGCGACGACCTCGCCGATCACGTCGATCGCGGCCGCCACCCCGGCGCTCTGCGGCAGGAACGCCGCGCCCCTGCCGGCGGCGAGCACCGACCCGTCCTCGGAGACGAGGGCCACGTCGGTCTTGCTGTTCCCCCCGTCGACCGCCAGCACGGTGCGCGGACGGCGCTCGGTCACCGGGACACCGCCCAGGCAAGGAGCGGACGGTTCGCCTCGACCAGCAGCCGGGCGAGCTCGTCGGCCACGGGCACCTGCCCGACCAGCGGATGCGCGAGCAGGGCGTCCCGCACCCGTCGCTCGCCGCCGCGCAGCGCCGCGTCCAGCGCCAGCGACTCGTACGCGGAGACGTGCCCGACGAGGCCCCGGTACAGCGGTTCGAGCGCGTCGACGGGCAGCGGCTCGGCCCCGGTGGCGGTGATCCGCGCGGGCACCTCGACGACCGCGTCGGCGTCCAGGAACGGCAGCGTGCCGCCGTTGCGGGTGTTGACCACCTGGACGTCGCCCCGGTCGTTCACCAGGGACGCGATGAGCGCGACGGCGGCCTCGGAGTAGAAGGCGCCGCCCCGCTTCTCCAGCAGCTCCGGCTTGGTGTCCACCGAGGGGTCGGCGTACAGGTCGAGCAGCGCCGCCTCCATGGCCGCCACCTCGGCCGCCCGGGACGGCTTGCTCCGCTGCTCCTCCACCACCGCGTCGTGGGCGTAGAAGTAGCGCAGATAGTAGGAGGGGATGACGCCGAGATCGCGGATCAGCTCCACCGGCAGTTCGAGACTGTCGGCGATCTCGTCGCCGCGCTCGGCCAGGATCCTGGGCAGGACGTCCTCCCCGTCGAGGTGGACGGAGCGTATCCAGGTCAGGTGGTTGAGGCCGGCGTGGCCGAGCGAGATCCGGTCGGGGGTCACGCCGAGGCCGGCGGCGAAGCGGCGCTGGAACCCGATCGCCACGTTGCACAGCCCGATCGCCCGGTGGCCCGCGTCGAGCAGCGCCCGGGTGACGATGCCGACGGGGTTGGTGAAGTCGACGATCCAGGCGTCGGGCGCGAGGCGGCGCACCTTCTCGGCGATGTCGAGCACCACCGGGACCGTGCGCAGCGCCTTGGCCAGGCCGCCCGCCCCGGTCGTCTCCTGGCCGACGCAGCCGCACCGGAGCGGCAGCGTCTCGTCCACGTTCCGCGCGGCCTGCCCCCCGACCCGGAGCTGGAGCAGCACGGCCCCGGCCCCGGCCACGCCGTCCTCGACGGCCGTGGCCGTGCTGACGACGGCGGGGTGGCCGGCCCTGGCCAGCATCCGCCTGGCCATCCCGGACACGAGCGTCAGGCGGTGCTCGTCCGGGTCGATCAGGGCGATCTCGGACAGCGGGAGCTCGTCGCGCAGGCGCGCGAACCCGTCGATCAGCTCCGGCGTGTATGTGGAGCCGCCCCCGACAACGGCCAGCTTCATTTCACTCCTGTCAGTTTGACGCCCTCGATGAAGACCTTCTGGGCGAAGAAGAAGACGACGATCACGGGTGCCATGGCCAGCACGGTCGCGGCCATGGTGAGGTTCCACTGGACTCGGTGGACCGACCGGAACGCGGCCAGGCCCAGCGAGAGCGTCCAGTTGTCCAGGTCGGTCCCCGCGTACAGCAGCGGGCCGTAGTAGTCGTTCCAGCAGTAGAAGAACTGGAACAGGGCGACGGCCGCGATGGCCGGTCGCGCCATGGGCAGGATCACCCGGACGAGCGTGCGGAACTCGCCGCAGCCGTCGACCCGGGCCGCGTCGGAGTACTCGCGCGGGATGGTCACGAGGAACTGGCGCAGCAGGAAGATCGAGAAGGCGTCGCCGAGCAGCATCGGGACGATCAACGGCCACAGGGTCCCGGTCAGGTGGAACCGCGCCCAGATGAGGTACACGGGCACGGCGACGACCTGCGGCGGCAGCATCATCATGGTGATGACCAGCAGGAACGCCAGCTTGCGTCCCCGGAACCTGAACCGGGCCAGCGCGTACGCCACGGGGATGGACGACAGCAGCATGAACGCGGTGGCGAGCACCGAGTACATGAGCGTGTTGCCGATCCAGGTGAGCAGCGGCGCCTTCTCGAAGATGTCCGCGAAGTTGGACCAGTTCCAGGTGGTGGGCCACAGCTGGGACGTCAGCGCCTGCCGGTCGCTCATCAGGGCGGTGAGCCCGATGAACACGAGCGGGCCGAGGAACATGATCGTCAGGGCGATGGCCACGGCGTGCTTGGCGATCCAATACAGCGTGGCGCGGCCCCGGCGCCCGCGCTCGGGAGCGGGCGGGCGGGACGTCACCCGTCCCTGTACGGCGGTGGCGGTCACGGCGCCACGCTCCCCGGTACGGAGCTCACCGCGGGGGCGGCGGTCATGCTTCCTCCTCGGCGAACCCGCGGAACTGGCGCAGCAGGATCAGGGTGAACACCATGGAGACCGCGAACAGGATGAGCGCGAGCACGCACGCGTAGCCCATCGCGTAGTCGCGGAACCCCTGCTGGAACAGCCACTCCGGGAAGGTCAGGGTCGACTGGTCGGGATAGCCGGGGGTGAAGACGGACCCGGCGGAGTCGGTCGCGCCCGAGGCGACTCGGGCGGCCACCATCGCCTGGGTGAAGTACTGCAGGGTCTGGATGACCCCGGTCACCGCGGCGAACATCAGCACCGGCCGGATCACCGGGAGCGTGATGTGCACGAACTGCCGCCAGCCGGTCGCGCCGTCGAGCGCGGCGGCCTCGTAGAGCTGCTTGGGCACGTCCAGCAGGGCGGCCATGAAGATGACCATCAGGTCGCCCACGGACCACAGGGCCAGCAGCGTGAGCCCCCACTTGGAGTAGGCGGGGTCGCCGAACCAGTCCGGGGACCGGACGCCGACCGCGCCGAGCATCGCCTGCACCGGCCCTGTGCTCGGGTTGAGCAGGAAGACGAAGCCGAGCGTCCCGGCGACGAGCGGCACGAGCGAGGGCAGGTAGAAGATCGTGCGGAAGATCCCGGCGCCCGCCTTCAGCCGGGTGACGAGCTGCGCGACGCCGAGGCCGAAGACGACGCGCAGCGGGACCATCACGACCACCAGCCACAGCGTGTTCCTGATGGAGGTCCAGGCGGCCTCGTCCTTCAGGAAGTACTCGTAGTTCAGCAGCCCGACCGGTTCGAGGGTGAACAGGTCGTACCGCTGGAACGAGAAGTACACCGTGGAGATCAACGGGTAGACGAAGAAGACGGCGAACCCGATCAGCCAGGGGGAGAGGTAGGCGAGCGGGCGGAGCCGGTTCCCGAGGGTGACGGCGGCCATGGGGTCAGTCGCCCGCGGTCAGCTCGAGCTTGTCGTCGATCTTCTTGTCCACCCCGGCGAGCAGCGCGTCCAGGTCGTCGGCGCGGCCCGACTCCCAGGCGATCTGGGCCTCCTGCAGCGTCTGCTGGTTGAACACCGAGTTGATGTGCGCGGGCAGCGTCGAGCTGTTCGGGTTCGCGAAGATGTCGAGGAACGTCTGGAAGTTCGGGTCCTTGTCCAGCGTGGGCGACTGCAGCGCGGGCAGCGTGCTCGGCACGTTCCTGATCGCGTTGGAGAGCGTGACCAGCGCGTCCGTGTCCGTGGTCAGGTACTTGACCAGCTCCCAGGCGGCCTCCTGGTGCTTGGCGCCGCGCGGGATGCCGATGACCGTGCCGGCGATGAAGCCGGCGCCGTACCTGGCCGCCTGGTCGTCGGCGACCGGCAGCGGCGCGGTGCCGTACTCCAGGTCGGGCGTGTCGGCGGCGATCATGGCGTTGCGCCACTCGCCGTCGATGGCCATGGCGACCTTGCCCTGCTGGAACGGGTTCTCGGCGGACCACTCGTCGCCGAAGCTCTTGCGGAACTTCTCCAGCTTGTCGTAGCCGAACCAGTCGGTGAGGTCCTTCTGCCACTTCATGAGGGTCTTCCACGCCGGGTCCGAGCCGATCGCGGAGGTGCCGTCCGGGTTCGTCCACTTGGCGCCGACCATGACACCGGTGTGGATCGGGGCGTTCTCGTACATCTGGCTGGTGGGCACGAACCCGGCGACCTTGATGGTGCCGTCGGGGTTCTTCACCGTGAGCTTCTTGGTGAGGTCGGCCAGCTCGGACAGCGTCCTCGGCGGCTCGTTCCCCTTCATCAGCTTCTTGTTGTAGTAGAGGCCGTAGGTGTCGGCGAGCATCGGCATCACGCATCGCTTGCCCCGGTACTCGGTGTACTCGGCGATCACCTTCGGGAACAGCGTCGCCGCGTCGATCTTGCTCGCGGTCAGGTACGGGTTGAGGTCCTGGAAGATCCCGGCCTTGCAGAACTCCGCGACGCTGTCGGTGGTGAAGGAGAGCGCCACGTCCGGCGGATTCCCGCCGCGCACGGCCTGCAGGATCTGGGTGTCCTGGATCGCCTTGGTCGGCTTGACCGTGATCCACGGGAACTTCCGCTTGAACCCGGCCAGGCTGTCCTCGAACGCCTTGAGCTCGTTGTCGGCGCTGAAACCGTGCCAGAACTCGATCGTGACCGGGTCGTTCGAGGTCGCCGACTTGAGCGCGGGGCCGGGGTTCTCGGTGCCGGCCGTGCAGCCGGTGACCAGGGCGAGGCCGGCCGCGGCCGAGATCGCCAGCAATCGTTTCACGGGTGCCTCCTACGGGCGAAGGGGGGTGGTGACGAGCGGGCTGCCGCCCCGCTCCGGCGCTTCCCGGCGTCCGGCCGACCCGAAGACCTCGTCCCGCGCGGTGTCGAGGGCGAGGTCCAGCGCGCCGGCGAGGACGGGGTTGCCCTCGACGGTGGACAGGCGCAGCGGGGGTCGCGGGATGGTAAGCGTGTGGAGTTCGCGTTCGACGAGCTCGCGGAGCGTGTCGCCCCCGGCGAGCAGCACCCCGCCGGACAGCACGACGATCTCGGGGTCGACGACCGCGGTGATCGCGGCGAGCCCGACGGCGAGGCGGGAGGCGAGCTCGCGCAGCGCCTCGCCGGCCGCCGCCGCGAGCCGTCCGCCGGACTCGGCCGCCCGCGCCGCGTTCTGCACGGCCGCGGCGGCCGTCGCCCCGCGCAGCCCGTGGGCGCGCATGATCCGCAGGACGGCGGGGCCGCCCGCGAGGGCCTGGAAGCCGTGGTCGGCGCGCCGGCCGACCTCGCGGGCGGTGGGCGCGCCGATCGCCGGCATGTAGCCGACCTCGCCCGCGCCGCCGGTCGCGCCCCGGTGCAGCCGGCCGCCGAGCACGAGCGCGGATCCGATGCCCTCGTCCGCCCACAGCAGCACGTAGTCCTGGTGTCCCCTGGCCGACCCGCGGGCCTGCTCGGCCTGGGCGACGAGGTTGACGTCGTTCTCGACGTCCACGGGCACGCCGACGCCGTCCCGCAGGGTGCCGACGACGTCGGGGATGTGCCAGCCGGGGATGTGCGCGGCGTAGCCGAGGCGGCCGGTCGAGGGGTCCACGGCGCCGCCGATGCCGATGACCGCGCGCCGAAGCGCGGCGACCTCGATGCCGTCTTCGGCGCTGTCCCCGGTCTTCACGGCCGCGCAGGCGCCCTCCAGGGCCGTGCGCACCCGCTCCACGATGTCGCCGCCCGCCCGTCCCGGGGTGGGCAGGCGGTACTCGGAGACGACCGTCCCGGTGATGTCGGCGACGGCCACGGCGATCCGGGCCGGGGTGACGTCGAGCGCGGCCACGTGGGCCGCCGCCGCGTTGATCCGGTACAGCTCCGCCGTACGGCCGGGGAGGCCCTCGCGGATGCCGTCGAGGACGACCAGGCCCGCCTCCTGGAGCCGGGACAGGAGCTGGGACGCCGTGGGCTTGGACAGTCCGGTGAGCGCCCCGAGCTCGGGCCGCGTGAGGGGGCCGCGTTCGAGCAGGACCATCAGCGCGGCGCGGTCGTTGATCGCGCGCAGCAGGCTCGGCGTGCCGGGGGTCGGCTGGCTCACGGGGAGTCCTTCCGGGAAAGGCGAAGAAGTTAGGAAAGGTCACTAACTGGAAGAGAAAGTAAGGAAACTTTCCAAACTCGTCAAGGGGGTGCCCGCCCCCGCAACCGACTCGTGACGTGACCGGACTCCGGAAGGGCGCGATCCGCCCTCCGGCCTGCGCCGATCCGGTCCGCGGACGCGGGGGAGGGGGTCGGCTGGAGCGCCCGCCCGGGGGCACGTAGAATCGGGCGGCCTATGCCTCATTCATCGGCGGGCGAGCTGGCCCGGGAGCAGAAGTACGTCACCGCGCTCTACGAGCGGCTCGACGTGCTGCGGGAGCGGACGCGCGGGCAACTGGACGACGTCCTCGCCCAGGGCGCGACCGGCACGCACCAGAACCGTTCCGAGCGCGACTCGTTCGCCGACATGTACGCGCAGCGGCTCGCCCGGCTGTGGGCCGTCGAGAACGGCCTGTGCTTCGGCCGGCTCGACAACGCCGACGGCGGCCGGCTGTACATCGGCAGGATCGGCCTGGCCGACGACGACCAGGAGCGGATGCTGATCGACTGGCGCGCGCCGGTCGCGCAGCCGTTCTACCGCGCCACCCCGGCCGCCCCCATGGGCGTCACCCGCCGCAGGCACCTGCAGACCCGGGGCAGGACCGTCACCAACGTGGACGACGACCTCCTCGACCTCGACGGCCTCTCCGACGCCGACCGCGCCTCCCTCAACGGCGAGGCGGCCCTGCTGGCCGCGCTCGACGAGAAGCGCACCGGCCGGATGCGCGACATCGTCGCCACCATCCAGTCCGAGCAGGACGCGATCATCCGCGGCGACCTGAACGGCGTCCTCGTCGTCCAGGGAGGCCCGGGCACCGGCAAGACCGTGGTCGCCCTGCACCGCGCCGCGTACCTCCTCTACACCTACCGTGAGCGGCTGGAGCGGCGCGGCGTCCTCATCCTGGGCCCCAACCTCACCTTCCTGCGCTACATCGAGCACGTCCTGCCCTCGCTGGGCGAGACCGACGTGCTGCTGTCCACGGTCGGCGAGCTGTACCCCGGGATCACCGCGACCCGCTGGGAGCCGCCGGAGGTCGCCGTGATCAAGGGCGAGATCCGGATGGCCGACGTGGTCGGCAAGGCCGTGCGGGACCGGCAGCGCGTGCCCTCCGCGCCGGTCGAGATCCGCCTGGACAAGTTCACCCTGAAACTCGACCGGCAGACCTTCGAGGCGGCCCGGTCGCGCGCCGTGCGGTCGCGCAAGCCGCACAACGAGGCCCGGGCCCTGTTCGTACGGCACCTGCTGAACGCGCTGACCCGGCAGGCGGCCAGGCAGCTCGGCCGCGGGATGCTCGACGACGACGACTTCGCCGACCTGCGCGAGGACCTGCGGACCGAGACGCCGGTGCGCACCGCGCTCAACCGGCTGTGGCCGTACCTGACGCCGCAGCAGCTCCTCATCGGGCTCTACACGTCCAAGGAGCGGATGACCGACGCCGGGCTGGCCCCCGCCGAGTGCGACCTGCTGCTGCGCGAGCCGCCGCGCGCGGGCGAGAACTGGTGGAGCGAGGCCGACGTCCCGCTTCTCGACGAGGCGGCCGAGCTGCTCGGCCACATCGACGAGGGCGTGCTGCGCGCGGCCCGCCGCGCCGAGGAGGAGCGCGAGGAGCAGCTCGCGTACGCGCGCGAGGTGCTGGAGCTGACCGGCATGGCCGACATCATGGACGCGGAGCGGTTCGCGGCCAGACAGCGGGCCGACGAGGTGTACCTGACCACCGCCGAACGCGCCGCCAAGGACCGCACCTGGGCGTTCGGGCACGTGATCGTGGACGAGGCGCAGGAGCTGTCCGCGATGGCCTGGCGGATGGTCATGCGGCGCTGCCCGACCCGCTCCATGACCGTGGTGGGCGACATCGCCCAGACGGGATCGGCGGCCGGGGCGGCGAGCTGGGGCCGGGTGCTCGACCCGTACGTCAAGGGCCGCTGGCGCGAGGCGGCGCTGTCGGTCAACTACCGCACGCCCGCGGAGATCATGGCCGTCGCCGCCGACGTGCTCGCCCTGGTCGGCCCCGGCCTCAAGGCGCCCGAGTCCGTACGCGAGACGGGCGAGCGGCCCTGGGCGGCGCGCGTCCCCGGCCCGGCGACCGGGCTGGTGCCCCTCGTGCGCCGCGAGGTCGTCCCGGACGGCCGCCTGGCGGTCATCGTCCCCCACGCCCGGGAGGCGGAGCTGGGGGAGGCCCTGGTGGCCGGGGTGCCCGGCGCGGTCGCCGGCCCGGGCCCGGCGGCGCTCGACGCGCCGGTGTGCGTGCTCACCGTCGCCGACGCCAAGGGCCTGGAGTTCGACTCGGTGATCGTGGTCGAGCCGGGTGAGATCCTGCGCGAGTCCCCGCGAGGACCAAGCGATCTTTATGTGGCGCTGACCCGGGCGACGCGACGGCTCGGCGTGATCCACTCCGGCCCCCTTCCGGGAGCCCTGGAGAGCCTGGTTCCCCGTGCCGACTGATGCGGAAGTGCCGGGATCTGTGGGAATATGAGCGAGATCGCCCACACGTCCTGCCTCGATCCAGGACATCCAGCCTGTCCTAGCTGCGAAAACTTGGTGTTTCCGCTGTTCGGGGCACGGTTGACATCTGAGCTGAGGTCGGTAGTTTGCTGCCCAGTCCAGCACGGGACTGACCGGTTGACCGTCTTCTGACTTCGCCCGATTCTGCGTCCGTGACGGAGTCACACTCCGTCTGCACAGCCAGGCGCAGCGCTGGCGTTCCGTCGAGTCGGGGCACCTCAGCCGGCCGGGGGGTTGGACCCGGGAGGGGTCCGGATACCCAGTAGACAACGGAGCTCCGCGCCCGCCGCCGACGGGACGGATCCGGTCCGAAGGGTCTGTCCGGGCCCCCTTCCGTCACATCACCCCCTCCTGGCGCCCCCTCCGCCGCGCCGGCCCCCGCCGAGGGGCCGCTCGTCCCCGCACCCGGTGGATCAGGCGCGTCCGGATCCGACCGCGAGTCCCGGTGAAACCCCTGTGTTTCCGGTGAAGACCCGCCGTTCCCGGCGGACCGGTCGCGCCCGGACGCCTTTCCCGCCTCGCCGCCCCGACCAGATAAGGTCGGGGTGTTCCGCGACGGCCACGTGGGACGCGCAAGGCCCGCTCTCCGCTCCACTCCGGCACGGCGTGCCGTGCCCGCCCGAGGGCGTACGCGCCCGCTCGCCGCCGCCCGGCGGGGCCGGCGGAAAGCGGGGGACCGGGCGCTGGAAACCCCTGGCGGTCAGGCCGCGGCAGGACGTCGAAGGCGAGGAGAACACCGCCCCGTGGCAACCGAAGTGAAACAGCAGGCGATCCCGGCCGCGCCCGGCGCCGGGCGTCCGTCCCGCATCCGCCTCCTGGCGCGCGTGGGGTGCTCCGTCGCGGGCGCGCTGCTGCTCTTCCTCGCCTTCCCGCCCGTCGACTGGTGGTTCTGCGCCCCGGTGGGCATCGCCCTGCTCACGCTCGCCCTGTACGGCACCCGCCCGCGCCGGGCGGCGTGGCTGGCCTACGTCGGCGCGTTCGCGTTCCTGCTGCCGTCGATGTCGTGGGTCCGGCCGATCGGCGACGACGCCTGGCTGGCCGTGGTCGCGATCGAGAGCCTCTTCTGGGCGGCCCTGGGGGCGGGGGCCGCCCTCGTGATGCGCGTGCGTCTGTGGCCGCTCTGGGTGGCCTGCCTGTGGGTCGCCCAGGAGTGGGCCAGGGGCGTGCTCCCCTTCGGCGGGTTCCCGTGGGCCAGGGTGGCGTTCAGCCAGGGCGAGTCGCCGTACACGGGGTTCGCCGCGCTGGGGGGCGCGCCGCTTGTAACTTTCACGGTCGTCCTGTCCGGCGCGCTGCTGTCCCTGCTGCTCAGCGGGCTCCCCGGCCTCCTGCGCCGCCCGCGCGTCGTTGCGGCGACGCTGCTCGGCGCGATAGCCCTGCCCCTGCTGGGGCTCGCGGTGCCCCGGCCCGGCGACGAGGGCAGGACCGTGAAGATCGGTGTCATCCAGGGCAACGTGCCCGGCCGTGGGATGTACTTCCTCGGCGACGAGCCGGCCGTCGTCCTGCAGAACCACGCGAACGAGACCCACAGGCTGGCCGAGGCCGTACGCGCGGGGAAGCTCCCCAAGCCCGACATCGTGGTCTGGCCGGAGAACTCCAGCGACATCGACCCCTATCGCAACGCGTTCGCGCGCGACATCATCGACTCCGCGGCCAAGGACGTGGGAGTGCCGATCCTCACCGGCATCATCGCCATGATCGGTGACGAGCACCGCGCGACACGGAGCCTGATCTGGGACCCGGTCACCGGCCCCGGCGCCTACTACGACAAGCGCAACCTCGTGCCGTTCGGCGAGTTCACGCCGTTCCAGGACATCATCCTGGCGCTGTCGGAGCGGGCCACCCTGGTCGGCCGCCAGTCGATCCCGGGCGACGGCCCCGGCGCGCTGCGGATGGGGCCCGTCACGATCGGCGCGGTGAGCTGCTACGAGGTCGCCTTCGACGGCACGGTGCGCGACACGGTCGCGGCGGGAGGCAGCCCGCTGATCGTGCAGACCAACAACGCCAGCTACGCGCTGACCAACCTGCCGCCGCAGCAGCTCGCCATGTCCAAACTGCGCGCCGTCGAGCACAACAGAAGTGTGATCACTACCGCCACGACGGGTATATCCGCATATGTGGACCCGGATGGCGTGGTCGAGTGGCGGACCCGCGAGCTCGAACCCGCGATGAACGTCGTGACCGTACCGGTCAGGACACGCGCCACGATTGCCACCGAAGTGGGCGCCGTACCTGAATGGATCCTGATACTGATGGGAGCCGGCGCGGCGGCGGTGGCGGTGATCTCGCGGAAGCGAACCCCGAACGTGAGCGACACGGACGTCCCGCACGTGCCCCAGGCACGGCCGGAAGACCACGGTTACGCGAGCGAGGAGCGGTGAGCGACCCCTTGGGCATGGAGGAAGAGCTGATGGAGCGGACTCCCGGGCGGGTGCTCGTCATCATCCCCACCTACAACGAGTGCGAGAACCTCCCGATGATCGTCGGACGGGTGCGCGCGGCGCTGCCCGACGTGCACCTGCTCATCGCCGACGACAACAGCCCCGACGGCACCGGGAAGATCGCCGACGAGCTCGCCGAGAAGGACGGCAACATCCACGTCATGCACCGTCCGGGCAAGCAGGGCCTGGGCGCGGCCTACGTGGCGGGCTTCCAGTGGGGCCTGGCCGAGGGATACGACATCCTGGTCGAGATGGACGCCGACGGCTCCCACCAGCCCGAGGAACTGCACAAGCTGCTCGACGCGGTGGCCGAGGGCGCCGACCTCGCGATCGGGTCGCGCTGGGTGCCGGGCGGCAAGGTGGTCAACTGGCCCGCCTCCCGCGAGTTCCTGTCCCGGGGCGCCAACACCTACAGCCGTCTCATGCTCGGCATGCACGTACGGGACGCCACCGCCGGCTTCCGCGCGTACCGTGCCACCACGCTCGAGAAGGTGGGACTGGACGACGTCCAGTCCCAGGGGTACTGCTTCCAGGTGGACCTCACCCTCCGCACCGTGCGTCAGGGGCTGCGGGTGGCGGAGGTGCCCATCACGTTCGTCGAGCGCACGGCGGGCGCGAGCAAGATGAACCGCGGCATCATGACCGAGGCGTTCTGGCGGATCGCCGTCTGGGGCGTCAACGGCCTGCCCGGCCGGCTCCGCAAGAAGGGCTGACCCCGCCGGGGCTCCCGGCCCGGATCGCACCCGCGGCTTTCGCTCTCAGCGATACCGGAACCGCCTGGGCGGACGGGGGCGTTCCCTCTAGCGGAGGTCGTGATGTCGCGTAACTGGCTGCTCCCCGGGTTGTTGCTCATTCCCGTCGTGGAGATCGTGCTGCTCGTCCTGGTCGGCCAGGCGATCGGGGGCGGGCCGACGGTCCTGCTGCTGCTCGCCGCCGCTCTCGCGGGCGTGTGGCTGATGCGAAAGGAGGGGCGGCGCGCCTGGGCCGCCCTGCAGGGGGCCGTGCAGTCCGGCCGCATGCCGGACCGCGAGCTGGGCGACTCCGCCATGGTGATGGCCGGAGGCGCGCTGCTGGCGATCCCGGGCTTCCTCAGCGACATCGCCGGGATCCTCCTGATCCTGCCGGTCACCCGGCCGTTCGCGCGCCGCGGCCTGACCTGGTTCTTCGGTCGCCGGGTGAGCGCCATGGCGGCGCGTTCGCCGTACGGCCCGCTGTTCGACCGCATGGACGGCGCCGGAGCGCCCGGCGGCCCCGGAGGGGCGGGCCGGGTCGTGCACGGCGAGGTGATCCACGAGGACGAGGTCGTCGAGGGCCAGGTCGTCCCCCGGCGCCGCGACCCCCGGCAGACCCCCTGAGGCGTATCGGCCCCACGCGGCGGCCCCCGGCGGACGCCCCCGGGGCCGCCGGTGACCCGACCCGCGATCCCGCGCCGCGACACGCACCGCGACGGTTCGGGCAAAGACGAATACGAAGCGTTGCGATATCTATACTCTCCGTGATCGGACCGTGGTGGGGGCCTGTCCCCCGCCTGACCTGACGCGGAGGTATTCATGACGACTCATCCGGCGACCCGGCGGCGACGGGCTTCGCTCCGGGCCGGGCTCCTCTGCGCGGCGGGCCTGGTGCCGGCCGCCATCGGCGCGGCGACGTCCGCCCCGGCGGGGGCGACGGCCCAGGCCGCCGTGGCCCCGCCCCGGATCGGCGTTCTCAAGGCCGACGGCGCCGCCCTCGTCAAGGAAGGCGGCCTGTCCACGAGCTGGGTGACGGAGAACACCGAGGTCATCCAGATCGCCATCGCCGGCGACCGCATCGGCGTCCTCAAGGCGGACGGTACGGCGCTGGTGAAGGAGGGGGGCCTGTCCACGAACTGGGTGGTCGAGAACACCGGCGTCAAGCAGATCGCTCTCGCGGGTGATCGGATCGGTGTCCTCAAGGCGGACGGGACCGCTTTGGTGAAGGAGGGTGGTCTGTCGGCGACGTGGGTGACGGAGAACGTCGGGGTCAAGCAGATCGCTCTCGCGGGTGATCGGATCGGTGTCCTCAAGGGCGACGGGACCGCTTTGGTGAAGGAGGGTGGTCTGTCGGCGACGTGGGTGACGGAGAACGTCGGGGTCAAGCAGATCGCTCTCGCGGGTGATCGGATCGGTGTCCTCAAGGGCGACGGGACCGCTTTGGTGAAGGAGGGTGGTCTGTCGGCGACGTGGGTGACGGAGAACGTCGGGGTCAAGCAGATCGCCCTGGCCGGTGATCGGATCGGTGTCCTCAAGGCGGACGGTACGGCGCTGGTGAAGGAGGGCGGCCTGTCCACCAACTGGGTGGTCGAGAACACGGACGTCATCCAGATCGCCCTGGCCGGTGACCGGATCGGTGTCCTCAAGGGCGACGGGACTGCTTTGGTGAAAGAGGGCGGCCTGTCCACCAACTGGGTGACGGAGAACATCGCCGTCACCGAGATCGCCCTCGCGAGCGGCAAGGACTGACCGTGGCCCCGGAGGGCCGCTCCTGATCCGCCGATCAGGCCGTGAGAGACCCCGGCTCCCTCCCCCTACACCGAGCTCGGGGGAGGGAGCCGGGGCCTCTTCGCCCGCGGGGCGGGCCCGCCTCCCGGCCCTGATCGGCGGGCGGGCCCGCCGACGGCCCGGGAGATGCGAAATGATCCGAGTACCGGCCGGACACTCTCCTAACCGCGTCTTGACCGGCGGATGATCGACGTCTCCCTAGCCTGGGCGAATGGCGCAGCGACTCCCCAGGCCGTCATGACGGCGGCCGGCCCCTTGTGGCGAGCAGGCGAGCCGACCGGGACGGGTACGGCTCCGCGTAGGCACCGGTTCCGCCCGGTCGCCCTGATTTTGACCGGAATGACGCTGAGTGGGGCGATCCTGACCGGATGCGGCACCGCGCCCACCGGCGTCACGACCAGCCCGGCGGCGCAGCGAGGAAACGCGTCGGCGTCGCCGTCCCCGTCCGGGCGGGCGGCGTCCTCCAGCCCGGAAGCCGGGCGGGCGGAGTCCGGGCGGAAGGCACCCGAGCGGGACATCTACGCGGCGGACCGGCCCGGGAAGCTCAGTCCCGCCGTCGCCGGCTTCCCGTCCCGCGTGTACGTGCCCAACAGCGAGAGCAACAGCGTCCACGTCATCGACCCCAAGACGTACAAGGTCATCGACCGGTTCCGGACCGACAGCCTGCCGCAGCACGTCGTGCCGTCGTGGGACATGAAGCGGCTGTGGGTCAACAACAACAGGGGGAACACGCTCACCCCGATCGACCCGAAAACCGGCAAGCCCGGCCGTCCGGTCCCGGTGGAGGACCCGTACAACCTCTACTTCACCCCGGACGGCCGCGAGGCGCTGGTGATGGCCGAGCGGAACAACGAGCTCGACTTCCGCGACCCGCGCTCGATGCGGCTCCTGCACTCGATGCCGGTGCCCTGCCGGGGGATCAACCACGCCGACTTCACCGCCGACGGGTCGATCTTCCTGGCGAGCTGCGAGTTCTCCGGCGACCTGGTGGTCATCGACTGGCGGGGCCGCAAGGTGACCAAGGTCATTCCGCTCGGCCCCACGAGCATGCCGCAGGACGTCAAACTGTCGCCCGACGCCACGACCTTCTACATCGCCGACATGTCCAGGGGCGGCGTGTGGCTGGTCGACGCGGCCACCTACCAGGTCATCCGGTTCATGCCGACCGGGGCCGGGGCGCACGGCCTGTACGTCAGCAGGGACTCGCGCGTCCTCTACGTCTCCAACAGGGGCGCGGGCTCGGTGTCGGTCGTGTCGTTCAAGGAGCAGAAGCCGATCGCCACCTGGCCCATCCCCGGGGGCGGCTCGCCCGACATGGGCGGGCTGACCGCCGACGGCCGCGAGCTGTGGCTCTCGGGCCGGTACAACGGCGTCGTCTACGTCTTCGACACCGTCGCCGGAAAGCTCACCCACAAGATCAGCGTCGGGGCGGGGCCGCACGGTCTGTGCGTGTATCCCCAGCCGGGCCGGTACTCGCTCGGCCACACCGGGATCTTCCGGTGACCCAGCGTTCCGGCTGAGACGTGCGACCCGGGCGGGGAGGCCAGGGGGCCGGGGGTGTCGCTCAGCGGCCGGCGATCTCGGCGTGGGCGGCCAGCGCGGCGCCCCGGGCTCCGGCCATGTCGAGGTCGTCCACCAGTGACACCGCGGCGACCCGCCGCTGCTCCTCGCGCAGGAGGGTGTTCTCGCGCACCTTCTCCAGGAACCACTCGCGGAAGTGCGGCGCGGCCTCGACCACGCCGCCGCCCAGGAAGTACGCGCTGGGGTCGGTGAAGTTGGCGGCGATCGTGAACAGGCGGCCGATCGCCATCGCCTGCTGCTCGAACACCTTCAGCGCGAGCGGGTCGCCGTTCTCGCCGTAGCCGCGCAGCAGCTTGGCGGCCTTCCCGAGGGGCTCGACGGAGGCCAGCTCGTGGTCGGGGAAGCGGGTCAGCCAGAAGGGCAGCAGGTTCTTCTCGATGCCGGTCAGGGAGGCCACGCTCTCGGCGTCGCCGGTGAAGCCGCAGTTGCACTCCGGCAGCGGCTGGCCGTCCTCCAGGAGGCCGTGCAGCGGGATGTGGACGTGCCCCAGCTCGCCCGCCATCCCGGCGGCCCCCTTGACCACCCGCCCGTCCTCGACGATGCCGCCGCCGAGGCCGGTGCCGACGATCGCGGAGATCGAGGAGTGCGCGTGCGCCGCGGCCCCGAAGCGTACGTGGTGCGCGTACAGGGCGGCGGCGTTGCCGTCGTTGTTGTAGACGACGGGGAGGTCCAGACGGGTCTCCAGCGCTCCCCGGAAGTCGTAGCCGTGCCAGGCGGGTTCGGAGAAGTTCGTCGCGCCCTTCGACGAGATCACGCCGTCCGCGCTGGCCGGGCCGGGGGTGTCGAGCCCGACGGCGCGTACCTGGGAGCGGTCGACCCCGGTCAGGCGGAGCACGTTCTCCATGGCGTGGGCGAGGCGCTCCACCGCCACCTCGGGCCCTTCGCGCACCATGCTGGGGGTCTCGACCAGCCGGTCCACCAGGAAGCGGCCGGACGCGTCGAGCACGGTCGCGTTGTTGCTGGTGCCGCCGTTGTCGAGGCCGACGACGACCCACGAGTCCACGTGTGCCATGCGGGAGATTCCTTTGCCCTCGCTTGTCAGTGCGAAGACTATTGCGTGAACCGCCCGTAGGTCACCTGCCCGTGCCGTACCGGGATGCCGCGGTCGGACGCGGGCCGGAGCAAAGGGGCCACGAGGCGGGGGCGAGGGTCAGCGCGCGGTGACCGGCACCCGGCCCGTCACCGACACCTCGTCCAGAGCGGAGACGACGACGTCCGCCGGCCCGCTCTCGGGTGTGGTCCATGCCGCCCGATCGGCCGGGACGTCTCGCGCGGCGGCCCGCCCGCCGTCCCGGTCCACGTCGATCACGAGGCCGAAGCCACCGCGCCGGGCCGCCTCCAGGCCGGGCAGAGTGCTCTCCAGCACCACCGTCCGCTCCGGCGGCACGCCCAGGCGGCGGGCCGCCTCCAGAAGCAGCGCCGGGTCGGGGCGTCCGGGGAGGCCGAGCCGCGCCGCGTCGTCGCCGTCCACCACCTCGTCGAACAGGTGGCCGACCGCCGCGGCGGTGAGGATCCGGCGGCAGTTCCTGCTCGCGGAGACGGCGGCGATCCGCGCGCCGCGCCGCCGCAGCTCGCGCAGCAGCGCCACGCCGCCGGGGTAGGCGGCGACGCCGTGCCGCCGGAGGTGGGCGGTGAACAGCGCGTCCTTCTCGGCGGCCAGGGAGCGGACGCTCGGGGTGCCGGGAGGCGCCTCCTCGGGAAGGCTCAGGCCCCGGGAGGCCAGGAACGTGCGGATGCCGTCGAGCCGGGGCCGCCCGTCCACGTGGCGGAGGTAGTCGTCGCGGATGTCGAACGGCTCGGAGCGGCCGTGCAGGAACCTGTCGAACACGTGCTTCCACGCCGCCGCGTGCGCGCGGGCGGTGTCGGTGACGACGCCGTCGGTGTCGAGGATCGCCGCGCTGATCGAGGTCAGGTCGATGGCCGCCATGGCGCCGCCCCTTCCGTGTCGAACGTTGGAGTGAACACGGGTCTCTCCATTCCGGATCGGATGGGCACCCACCGGACCGTTCCATCATGGGGGACGGCTCCACGGCGACCGTGAACCACCCCACCATCTCCCGCCCCCTACGGGGCACGGCCGAAAGTCCGTGATCGGCGGGCCGAATGTCCCACCCCCGACGCCGTACGGCGCGGCCCGGCGCAAGGAGGGCGGCGGCGCCGAGTGCCGGGCGCTACGACCGGCTCGGACATAAGGGTCAAAACGGGAGAAAGAGGTCTTCGTCTCGGGGAAGGAGACGGACGTGAGACGGTTCGGCCTCATCGCACTGCTCGTCGTCACGATCGGCGCGCTGCTCGCGGGCGGAGCGCTGTACCTGCTCGGCGCCGCCGCCGCGGCCGACGTGGCGTGGACGGTGGGGACGCTCGCCGCCCTGGTCCCGGCCGCCTGCTGGGTGGTCTCGGCGTTGTGGCGCGGAAGGCTGGGCGTCGACGCCATCGCCGTGCTCGCCCTGGCCGGGTCGCTCGTGGTGGGGGAGTACCTGGCCGGCGCGCTGATCGGCGTGATGCTCTCGACCGGCCAGGTCCTCGACGACTACGCCCTGCGCCGCGCCCGCCGCGATCTGACGGCCCTGTACGAGCGCGCGCCGCGCCGCGCCCGCCGCTACCGGGACGGCACGCCGCACGTCATCCCCGTGGACGAGGTGCGGCGCGGCGACCTGCTGCTCGTCCCGAGCGGCGAGACGGTCCCGGTGGACGGCCTGGTGCGGCGCGGCGTCGCGCTGCTCGACGAGTCGGCGCTGACCGGGGAGTCCCTGCCGGTGGAGCACAGCGAGGGCGAGAGCGTGCCCAGCGGCGTGGTGAACGCGGGCGGGGCCTTCGACATGTGCGCGACCGTGACCGCGTCCGAGAGCACGTACACGGGCGTCGTGCGGCTGGCCCGCGAGACCGAGGCGGACAGCGCACCGATCGTCCGGCTCGCCGACCGGTTCGCGGCCTGGTTCGTGCCCGCCACGCTCCTGGTCGCCGGGCTGGCCTGGCTGTTCTCCCGCGACCCGGTCCGGGCCGTCGCGGTGCTCGTCGTGGCCACCCCCTGTCCGCTGCTGCTCGCCGCGCCGGCCGCCATCGCCTCCGGCCTGTCCCGTACGGCGCGGCACGGCGTGGTGGTGAAGGGCGGCGGTGCGCTGGAGACCCTCGGGCGGGCGCGGACGCTGGTGCTGGACAAGACGGGGACGCTCACGGTGGGCCGCCCCCAGGTCGTGGACGTCGTGCCCGCGCCCGGCCGGACCCGCGACGACGTCCTGCGCCTGGCGGCGGCGGTGGACCAGGTGTCGTCGCACGTGCTGGCCACGGCGATCGTACGCACGGCGCGCGAGCGGGGGCTGGACCTCCCCGAGGCGGCCGACGTGCGGGAGGAGCCGGGCACCGGGACGGCCGCGCTCGTCGAGGGCGCCAAGATCCGGGTCGGCAAGGCCCGTACGGCGTCGCGATCGGAGTGGGAGAACACGCAGCGGGCCAGGGCGGCGCTCGACGGCGCGATGACCGTGTGGGTGACCGTGGACCACGCGATCGCCGGCGTGATCCTGCTGCGCGACCAGGTTCGCGGGGACGCCGGGCGCACGCTGCGGCGGCTGCGTACGGCCGGGATCGACCGCGTGGTGATGCTCACGGGGGACCGCGCCGAGGTCGCGGAGAGCGTCGCGACGGTGCTGGGCGTGGACCAGGTGTTCGCCGAGCGCACCCCGGCGGCCAAGGTGGAGGGAGTGCGGGAGGAGGTGCGGCGGGCCACGACCGCGATGGTCGGCGACGGCGTCAACGACGCCCCGGCGCTCGCCGCCGCCGACGTCGGGGTGGCCATGGGGGCGCGCGGCTCCGGCGCCTCGGCGCAGGCCGCGGACGTGGTGCTCACCGCCGACCGGCTCGACCGGCTGGCCGACGCGATGGAGGTCGCCCGGCGGTCGCGGCGGATCGCGGTGCAGAGCGCGGGCGTGGGCATCGGGCTCTCCCTGGCCGCCATGATCGTGGCGGCGCTGGGCTTCCTGCCCCCGGCGGGCGGCGCCCTGCTGCAGGAGGCCATCGACGTCGCCGTGATCCTCAACGCGCTGCGGGCGCTCACCCCCGGCCTCGGGGCGCGGCGGCGGGTGAGCGGCCGTACGGACGCTCTGCTGCGCCGGTTCGAGAGCGAGCACGCCGACCTGCGCCCTCCGCTGGAGACGATCAGGGACGTCGCGGACGGGCTGACCTCCCCGCCCGCCCCGGGCACCCTCGCCGGGCTCCGGAGGGCGTACGAGTTCCTCGTCCAGGACCTGCTCCCGCACGAGCACGAGGAGGAGGAGCGGCTCTACCCGGCGATGGGCGAGCTGCTCGGCGACCCGGAGGCGACCGTCACGATGAGCAGGGCGCACGCCGAGATCGACCGGCTGGTCACGCGGCTCGGCCGGCACATCGAGCTGGCCGAGCCGGACGGCCCGCACCCGGGGCAGCTCGACGACCTGCGCGCCTGCCTGTACGGGCTGTACGCGGTGCTGACTCTGCACTTCGCGCAGGAGGAGGAGGCGTACTTCTCACTCGCGACGAGCCCCCACGACTGACCCGGCCACGCGTGTGTCCACGGGTGACCCGGCCACGAGGGGCGCGCACGATGGTCGCGGGCGGCCGGGGCGCCGCGCGAGCGCCTTCCGCCGTCCCGCGGTTCACGGCACGGACGATCGCGCGACCCGGTCACGATCCCGGAGGGCGGCCGGACGGCCCGGTCTCAGTCGATGGAGGGCCGGGTGTGCAGGGTCACGAGCGTCTCGTTCCCCTCCCCGTCCTCGATGTCCAGCGCCCACGGCGTACCCGGGAGCGACGAGGTCGTCTGGATCCGCCGCGGATGGTTGACCGCGTGCCGCAGCACCACCGGGTACCTGCTGTCACGCCCGCCCAGACCGACCGAGAAGCAGTCGTCCTTCTCGTCGTACTCCAGGTAGGCGAGCGGGAGTTTCGTGGCCTCCGTCTGGTCGCCGAACGTCCGGTTCAGCACCTCGACGGTGACGCCGCTGCCCTCGTAGTCCTTGGTCAGCATCTCGAAGAAGTTGTGCCACTCCGCTCGGGGGAGCTCGGCCTGCTGCTGCGTCATCTCCTGGCTCCTTCGGCTCGCCTCACTTCATGCTGATCACGCCGCGGAGCCGTCACATCACCCGATCGGGTAGGACTCGGGAGGAAAGGGGCGGCGATCAGAGCGTGGGCGCCGTCGTCCCCGGACTGGAGGAGAGCAGCCGCCGTGCGGTCGCGGTGACGTCGTCCCGGGTCAGCGACGCCCCCATCGCGACCGCCTCCGCGTACGTCTCCTCGGAAAGCCCGGAGCGTACGGCGGCGACGTTGCGCCGGCCGTCCAGCGGGTCCATGGCCTCGGGTGAGTAGCCCACCCGGCCGCCGATGGCCTCCACCGCGCCGAGCAGCACCGCGCCCTCCATCGCCCGCCCGGCCATGCCGAGCGCGCCCGCCAGCACGTGCACGCCCGCGAGCCAGCTCGTGACGTCCTGCCTCTGGTCGAGCTGGACGATGGTGTGCGCGGCCTGCCGGATCGCCCGCGCGGGGTCGCCGAGGTCCATCGAGATCTTGGCGCCGATCCACCACGACGAGGCGGACGCCCAGTCGTGCCCGCACAGGTCGGCGATGTCGGCGGCCTGCACGACCTGGGCCGCGGCGCGGCGGAAGTCGCCGGCCGCCCTGGTGATCTGGCCGCGGATCATCATCATCTCGGCCTCGATCCACGGCAGGCCGACGGCCGGGACCAGGCGGGCCGCCTCGTCGAGCAGTTCCTGGGCCCGCCCCGGGCTCCCGGTGAGCTGCTGGAAATAGGCCCGGTACGGCAGGGCCCGGGCGAGCACCTCGATCTCGCCCGACCGCTGGGCGTGCTCCGACGCCTCGATGACGTCGTCGTTGCCGCCGAGCGCGTCACCCACGAGGTAGCGCAGCATCGCCCGCCCCACCAGCGCCTGCCCGCGCCCCGGGTGGTCCTCGGCCACGGCGTCGAGAGTCCTGGTCAGCCACCCGATGCCCTCGTGCGCGTGTCCGGTGCGGTACCAGTACCACGACAGGCCGGTCGCGAGCCGCAGCGCGAGGTCGGCGGCGCCGGTCGCCATGGCGTGGCCGAGCGCCGCGCGCATGTTGGCCTGCTCCAGCTCCAGGCGGCGCATCCAGACCGCGGCGTCGAACGAGCGCAGCCGCCGGCTCGCGGTGTCGGCCAGCTCCGTGGCCCAGGCGAGGTGCCGGTCGGCCCACCGCCGCCGCTCCTCGCCGCTCAGCAGCCGCTCCGCGTACTGCCGGATCGTCTCCAGCATCCGGTAGCGCCGGGGGCTGCCTCCGTCCTCCGTCGTGATCAGCGACTTGGAGACCAGGCCGCTCAGGCTGGGAAGCGTCCGGGGACGGTCGCCCAGCCACTGGGCCGCCTCCAGGTCGAAACCCCCCTCGAACAGGGCGAGGCGGCCGAGGAACCCCCGCTCCTCCTCGTTGAGGAGGCGGACGCTCGACTCGATCACCGCCTCCAGGTCGCGGTGCCGGGCCGGCGCCGTACGGGAGCCGTTCGAGAGCAGCTCGAAACGGTCGTCGAGGCCCTCGGCGATCTGCTCCAGCGACAGCAGCCGGGTCTGGGCGGCGGCCAGCTCGATCGCCAGCGGCAGCCCGTCGAGGTCGCGGCAGATCCGCGCCACGAGCTCCCGTTCGGTACGGCGGGGCCGCCAGCCGGGGCGCAGGGCGAGGGCACGCTCGACGAACAGCTCGGTCGCCGCGCCCTCCGCGGCCAGCGGCGGTATCTCCCACGTGACCTCGCCCGTGATGGCGAGGGCCTCCCTGCTCGTGGCCAGAAGCCGCAGGCGGGGGCAGCGCGACAGCAGCGCCTCCGCCAGGACGGCGACCTCGCCCACCAGGTGCTCGCAGTTGTCGAGGACGAGCAGCATCTCGCGGTCGCCGATGGCGGCGGCCAGCTCGGCGGCGTCCCGGGCGAAGGACGCCCCCATGGCGGCGCCGACGAGGTCGGGCAGGAGGGCGGGGTCGGTGAGGTCGGCGAGGAGGGCGACCCACGGCCCCTCGCCCGCGCCGTGCTCCCTGGCCGCCTCGAAGGCGGCGCGCGTCTTGCCGGAACCGCCGGGCCCGGTGATCGTCACCAGGCGGTGGGCCCTGAGCAGGTCGCCGATCGCCGCCACGTCGGCGGCGCGGCCGATGAGCCTGGTCAGCGGGACCGGGATCGAGGAAGCGGCCGGCGCGGCGGCGGCGAGGGGGATCGCGGAGGCGGCGGTGACAGGCGGCGAAGGGGGAGCGGCGGCGGGCTCCTCGGCCGCCGTCCCGCCGTCCGGCCGGGACACGACCGGGTCCAGCTCGGGGGCCTGGTTCAGGATCGCGGACTCCATCGCGCGCAGCGCGGGCCCCGGATCGACGCCCAGCTCCTCGAGCAGGCGTTCACGCGCCGCGCGCAGGGCCGCCAGCGCGTCCCCCTGCCGCCCGCTCCGGTAGAGGGCGAGCGCGAGAAGCTCCCAGGCGCGCTCGGACAGGGGATGCTCGCGGACCAGCGCCTCGAGGGCGCTGATCGCCGCGCCGTCCACGCCGACGGCGAGCCGGGCCGCCGCGTGGTCCTGACGGGCGTCGAGCAGCGCGCTCTCCAGACGCGCGATCTCGGCCGCCGCGAACTCGCTGTTGCGCAGGTCGGCGTACGCGGGGCCGCGCCACAGGGCGAGGGCGGCCGACAGGTGCTCCGCGGCCGTCGCCGGGTCGTCGGCGATCAGGCGGGCGCCGCGCTCGGCGAGCGCGGTGAATCGCTCCGCGTCCACCGACTCGGGCCGCACCCGCAGCACGTATCCGGGCCCCTGCCGGTCCACCAGGCCGTGCGCCGACCGGGGCGGCCGGTCCGGCTCGATCGTGCGGCGCAGTTTCGTCACATAGGTGTGGAGGGTGCCGACGGCCGAGCCCGGGGAGCGCCCGTCCCAGATGGCCTCGACGATCCGGTCCACCGTGACGACCCTGCCCTGCGCGATCAGCAGGGTGGCGAGCAGCGCCTTGACCCTGGTTCCCCCGAGGTCGAGCTCCGTGCCCTCACGGGTCACCGTCAACGGGCCGAGAACGGAGAAGTACAGCTCAGCCCCTGTCGCGTCCACTGATGACCGCCCCTCTGGCCGCACCCCGCGATCCGCAGGGACGTTTGGCATTTATACCGTGAACCGTGATTGCGGCGGAGAATGTTACTGAATGAATGGAACGTGCCATAGGTCACAATTCCGGCCTTCCGCTCCGTCCTCCGCCTTCCGCTTCGCCCTCCGCCTTCCGCTTCGCCCTCCGCCTTCCGTTCCGTCCTCCGCCTTCCGCGTCCCGTCTCTTCCGTCGCCCGCCGCCGCTGTCTCCGCGCGCGCTTCCCCGGACGGCTTGACTAGTCTGATCACGGGCCGGGCGGTCCACTCGGGGCGACGGGAGAGGCGTGGGATGGCGGGAAACCGGGTGTTGCGTGCGGGAGTGGTCCTGGCCGGGGCGGCGGCCCTCGCCGCGGCGGGATGGGCGCTGCGCGAGGTCCCGGCGCAGCTCGGGGCCCGGCCCACCGGCGCGCGGGCCGCCAGGATGCGCCGGTCACCGCAGTTCAAGGGCGCCGCCTTCGGCAACTCCTCGCCCGGCGCGGTCGCCGCACCCGGGCAGGGCGGGCGGCTCCTCCGCGACATGCTGACGAGCGGGAGACGCCGCAAACCGGCCGGACCGATCCCGGTGCTCGTCCCGTCCGCCTCCGCCGGCTCCGACCTGGACCTCGTCTGGTACGGCCACGCCACGACCCTCGTGGAGATCGAGGGCCGCCGCGTGCTCTTCGACCCCGTGTGGAGCGACCGGTGCTCGCCGACGCCCCTGATCGGCCCGCGACGGCTGCACCCGCCGCCCGTCCCCGCCGAGGCACTGCCGCCGCTGGACGCCATCGTGATCTCCCACGACCATTACGACCACCTGGACATGGCGACGATCCGTACGCTGACCAGGACCCAGGTGGCGCCCTTCCTCGTGCCGCTGGGCGTGGGGGCGCACCTCGACCGGTGGGGCGTCCCCTCGGACCGCGTGATCGAGCTCGACTGGGACGAGACCTTCACGATCGCCGGGCTGCGCGTCACCGTCACCGAGGCGCGGCACTTCTCCGGCCGCTCCCTCTCCCGCAACCCGACCCTCTGGGGCTCCTGGGTGCTGGCGGGAGAGCGCCGGAGGGTCTTCTACACCGGTGACAGCGGCTACTTCGACGGCTACGCCCGGCTCGGCGAGCGGTACGGGCCGTTCGACGTGACGCTCATGCAGATCGGCGCGTACAGCCCGAGCTGGCCCGACATCCACATGACACCGGAGGAGGCGGTCGAGGCCCACGTCGCCCTCCGCGGCGACCTGCTCGTGCCGGTCCACTGGGCCACCTTCGTCCTCGCCTTCCACGCGTGGGCCGAGCCGGTCGACCGGCTGTGGAGCGAGGCGAAGGCCCGCGACCTGCGGATCGCCGTGCCGCGGCCGGGGGAGCGGATCAGCGTGGACGGGCCGCCCGCCGTGGACGGCTGGTGGCAGGCGGTCGGCTGACCCGTCCAGCGCCGTCAGGCGGGACCCGGCGCCGCCTCGCCGGGCCCCCTTTCGCCTGATCTCCCGGCGGAGGTCAGCGGTCGGCGAGACCTGCGCGGCGCAGCGCCTCGGCCATCGCGCCCCCGGGCGCACTGTCGGAGCCCCGGCCCGAGGAGCCCCGACCCGACCGGCCGCGGTCCTGTCGGGACCGGCCGCCCTGCTCCCGCTGCCCCCCGTCGCGCCGGCCGCCGCCGCCCTGACGCTGGTCGCCGCGCGCGGGCGTCTCGTCGTCGAGGCGGAGGGTGAGGCCGATGCGCTTGCGCGGGATGTCGACGTCGAGCACCTTCACCCGGACGATGTCGCCGGGCTTCACCACGTCGCGCGGGTCCTTCACGAAGCTGTTGGACATGGCCGACACGTGGACCAGGCCGTCCTGGTGGACGCCGACGTCGACGAACGCGCCGAAGGCGGCGACGTTGGTGACCACGCCTTCGAGCACCATGCCCGGCGTGAGGTCGGAGATCTTCTCGACGCCCTCCTTGAAGGCGGCCGTCTTGAAGGCGGGGCGCGGGTCGCGGCCCGGCTTCTCCAGCTCCTTGAGGATGTCGGTCACCGTCGGCAGGCCGAAGGTGTCGTCCACGAACCGGGCCGGATCGATGGCCCGCAACGCCGCCGTGTTGCCGATGAGACCCGTGATGTCGCCCCCGGTCGTGTCGAGGATGCGCCGGACGACGGGGTACGCCTCGGGGTGCACGCTGGAGGCGTCCAGCGGGTCGTCGCCGCCGGGGATGCGCAGGAAGCCCGCGCACTGCTCGAACGCCTTCGGGCCGAGGCGCGGCACCTCCTTCAGCGCCCGCCGCGACCGGAACGGGCCGTTGGCGTCGCGGTGGGCCACGATGTTCTCCGCGAGCCCGGAGCCGATGCCCGAGACGCGGGTCAGCAGCGGGGCCGAGGCGGTGTTGACGTCGACGCCGACCCCGTTGACGCAGTCCTCCACCACGGCGTCGAGCGAGCGCGACAGCTTGACCTCGGACAGGTCGTGCTGGTACTGCCCGACGCCGATAGACTTCGGATCGATCTTGACGAGCTCGGCCAGCGGGTCCTGCAGGCGGCGCGCGATCGAGACCGCGCCGCGCAGCGACACGTCCAGGCCGGGCAGCTCCTGTGAGGCGTACGCGGACGCGGAGTAGACCGACGCCCCCGCCTCGGAGACCACGATCTTGGTCACCCCCGGCATCAGCTTGACCAGCTCGCCGGCGAGCTTGTCCGTCTCCCGGGAGGCGGTGCCGTTCCCGATGGCGATCAGCTCGACGCCGTGCTGCTGGACGAGCCGCCCGAGGACGGCGAGCGACTGGTCCCACTGCCGCTTCGGCTCGTGCGGATAGATCGTCTCGGTGGCGACCACCTTGCCGGTCGCGTCGACGACCGCCACCTTCACGCCAGTGCGCAGGCCCGGGTCCAGGCCCATCGTCGTCCGGGTGCCGGCCGGCGCCGCGAGCAGCAGGTCGCGCAGGTTGGCCGCGAACACGCGGACCGCCTCCTCCTCGGCGGCCTGCCACAGGCGTGTGCGCAGGTCGATGCCGAGGTGGACGAGGACGCGCGTGCGCCACGCCCAGCGGACCGTGTCGCCCAGCCAGCGGTCCGCGGGCCGTCCCTGGTCGCGCACGCCGAAGCGCTGCGCGATGCGCAGCTCGTACCCGTTGGGCTCCTCGGCCTCCGGGTCGAGCGTGAGTGTGAGGATCTCCTCCTTCTCGCCGCGGAACATCGCGAGGATGCGGTGGGAGGGGAGCTTGGTGAACGGCTCGGAGAAGTCGAAGTAGTCGGCGAACTTGGCGCCGGCCTCCTCCTTGCCCTCGCGGACGCTCGCGACCAGCCGGCCCCGCGACCACATGCGCTCGCGCAGCTCGCCGATGAGGTCGGCGTCCTCGGCGAACCGCTCGACCAGGATCGCCCTGGCGCCTTCGAGCGCCGCCGCCGCGTCGGCGACGCCCTCGCCGACGAAGGTCTCCGCGGTGGCGTGCGGGTCGAGCGCGGGGTCGGCCAGCAGCTTGTCGGCGAGCGGCTCCAGCCCCGCCTCGCGGGCGATCTGCGCCTTCGTCCGCCGCTTGGGCTTGTAGGGGAGGTAGATGTCCTCGAGGCGCGACTTGGAGTCGGCGGCCATGATCTGGGCCTCGAGGGCCTCGTCGAGCTTGCCCTGGGAGCGGATCGAGTCCAGGATCGCCGCCCGGCGCTCCTCCATCTCGCGCAGGTAGCGCAACCGCTCCTCGAGCGTGCGCAGTTGCGCGTCGTCGAGCATTCCGGTCGCTTCCTTGCGGTAGCGGGCGATGAACGGCACGGTCGCGCCGCCGTCGAGCAGGTCGACGGCCGCCGTCACCTGGGACTCCCGCACGCCGAGCTCGTCGGCGATCCGCTGCTGAATAGAGGTCGTCACGGTCGCCTATTCTGCCCGACGCCCCCGACAGTCCGCGTCGTACGGCCAGGCCGGGGCCGTACGACGCGGACGGGGGAAGGGCCTCCGGGGGCGCGGGTCAGGCGGCCACGCCCCCGGGGCCGGCTCAGCCGAGGCCGTTCTTCATGGCCGTGATCAGCTCGCCGTTGGTGGTGTCACCACTGAGCTCCCAGAAGAACGATCCGCCGAGACGCTGGTTCTTCGCCCAGCTCATCTTGCCCGCGATCGTGCTCGGGGTGTCGTAGCTCCACCAGTTGCTCCCGCACTTGGCGTACGCCGTGCCGGCGATCGTGCCGTTCGACGGGCAGCTCGTCTTGAGGACCTTGTAGTCCTCGATGCCCTGCTCGTACGTGCCCTGCGCCGGACCGGTGGCGGTGCCGCCGGGCTCGGCCTGGGTGACGCCGGTCCAGCCGCGGCCGTAGAAGCCGATGCCGAGCAGCAGCTTGTCCGGCTGGACGCCCTTGTCCACCAGCTTCTTGATCGCCGAGGCGCTGTCGAACTTCTCCTTCGGGATGCCGTTGTAGGTGGTCAGCGGCGAGTGCGGCGCGGTCGGGCCCTTGGCGTCCCAGGCGCCGAAGAAGTCGTACGTCATGACGTTGTACCAGTCGACGGACTGCGCGGCGCCCGCGTAGTCGGCCAGGTCGATCTTGCCGCCGTCCGACGCGTCGGCGGTGATGGCGGCGGTGACCAGGGCGTTCGGGCCGAACTTGGCGCGCAGCGCGGCCATGAGGTTCTTGAACGCCGCCGGACCGCTGCTGTCGCAGGTCAGGCCGCAGGCGTTCGGGTACTCCCAGTCGATGTCGATGCCGTCGAAGACGCCGGCCCAGCGCGGGTCGTTGACCAGGTTGTAGCAGGACTCCGCGAACGCCGTCGGGTTGGCCGCGGCCTGGCCGAAGCCGCCGGACCAGGTCCAGCCGCCGAACGACCAGAGGATCTTCAGGCCGGGGTGCTTGGCCTTCAGCTTGCGGAGCTGGTTGAAGTTGCCGCGCAGCGGCTGGTCCCACGTGTCGGCCACGCCGTCCACGCTGGTGGACGCGTCGTACGCCTTGTCGTAGTCCGCGTAGCTGTCGCCGATGGCGCACCGGCCGCCGGTGACGTTGCCGAACGCGTAGTTGATGTGGGTCAGCTTCGACGCGGAGCCGCTGGTCTCGACGTTCTTCACGTGATAGTTGCGGCCGTAGACGCCCCACTGGATGAAGTAGCCGAGCAGCTTGTTCCCGCCGGTGCCGCCGCCCTTCTGCGTGGTGGCCGGCACCTGGTTGCTCGCCGCGGACAGGTTCTGCGCGGCGTCGTAGGCCTTCACCGTGTACGTGTACGTGGTCTCGGGGGTGAGGCCGGTGTCGGTGAAGGTGGTGGTGGTGGAGGTGCCGGCGAGGGTGCCGCCCCGGTAGACGTTGTAGCCGGTGACGCCGACGTTGTCGGTGGAGGCGGTCCAGGACAGCGAGGCCGTCGTGGTCGTGGTGCCGGTCACCTTGAGGTTGGCCGGGGCGGTCGGGGGCGTCTTGTCGTCGCCGCCGGTGTCCTTCTTGGTGGTCGCGGTGACCTGGTTGCTGGCCGCCGAGACGTTCTGCGCCGCGTCACGCGCCTTCACCGTGTACGTGTACGCGGTGTCGGGGGTGAGGCCGGTGTCGGTGAAAGCCGTGGTGGTGGAGGTGCCGGCGAGGGTGCCGCCCCGGTAGACGTCGTAGCCGGTGACGCCGACGTTGTCGGTGGAGGCGGTCCAGGAGAGGGACGCCGTAGTGGTCGTGGTGCCGGTGGCCTGGAGGTTGGTCGGCGCGGTGGGCGCCTCCTTGTCCTCCCCGCTGCCGTTGCCGCCGGTGACCTCGATGGCCGACACCGTGGCGTAGTTCCCGCCGCCGTTCATGTTGAACTGCACGTTGAGCTGGCCGTCCGTCACCGTCGCGGTGAAGGTGCGGTCGCAGGCCGTCAGCCGCCCGCAGGAGGCGAAGATGTCGAAGCCGGTGAGCACGTTGGCGCCCTCGGCGCGCACGTCGAACTTGCGCTGGCCTGCGGCGTTCGCCCAGTCCTCGACCATCCGGAGCTTGACGGTGTACGTGCCGTTGGCGACGTCGAACTTGTAGCCCGACCAGCCGTTGAACAGGTCGTACGTCTGGTAGAGGGCGCCGTCGGAGGTTCCCGCGATCGTGCCGGAGGCGGAACCGGACCCGTACAGCGTCTCGTGTCCCCAGCTTCCGCTGGAGTACGCCTTGTCGGCCGACCAGGCGTTGCCGGAGCCGTCGGTGAGCGCGGGACCGTTGGCGTTGACCCTGATCGGGGTGTTCACGGCCGCCTGGGCGCCCGGCGGTGCGATCGCGAGGGGAAGCAGCAGCGAACCCGCCGCCGCCAGCAGTGCGGGGATGATCTTGCGTTTCATTCGTGCTCCACGTCCGGAGGGCTGGGGGATGGGGGTGCGATGGACGCGCGACGCGGCGGTACGCCGTCGTCGATGGGTGGTGAGACACGGAAAGGACGTCGTCGGGTGGTGATCGCGGCACGGACGCGCTCCCGCCTGCGGGTATCCGGCTTACTATTAGTAAGCTTTCCTTTTTATTTTCTCGTGAACCTACCTGGGGCGGGAACGCGCGTCAATACACCGGTCAGAGATGCGGAGTGAGCGAACCGGGTGACGGGGAACATCCGGCGCTCTCCGGCGTTGACCTCCGATGCACAACCGCACGAGAGAGAGGGCCCTTCCCATGGCCGACGTGACCTTCCATTTCGACCCGGTCTGCCCGTGGACCTGGCGCGCCTCGCGCTGGCTGGTGAACGTCGCGGACGCCCGTGGTCTCACCATCGAATGGCGGTCGTTCAGCCTCGCGGTGCTCAACGAGGGCAAGGAGATCCCGGAGGCGTACCGGGAGCCGATGGCGGCCTCCTCCAGGGCGTTGCGGCTGGTCGAGGCGTTGCACGCGAAGGGCAGGGACAAGGACGCCGCCGCCTTCTACACCGAACTGGGCACCCGGGTGCACAAGGACGGCGCGCCGTTGACCGGCGAGGTCGTGGCCGAGGCCGCCGAGGCCGCGGGGGTGGTGGATGCCGCGTCCGCGCTGGACGACGCGTCGTGGGACGCGGCCGTCCGCGCGGCGCACGATCGGGCGTTCTCCTCGGCCGGCCCGGACATCGGCTCGCCCGTCGTCATCCTGGAGGGCGCCGGGCGGGGCCTGCACGGCCCGATCCTGTCCGAGATCCCCGGCGTGGAGGACGGCGTGAGACTCTGGGACTCGCTCGTCCCGCTGTTCCGCAGCCCGATCTTCTTCGAGGTCAAGCGCGGGCGTCCCTGAAACGGGGCCCGATCAGTGAACCCGCACCCTGCGGTAGAACTCGACGCTCATGAAGATCAGGAGTGAGATCGCCAGCAGGGTGTAGAGCACGTACGCGGGTCTGCGGCGCGCCAGGGCCGCCCGGCCGAGGGGCCGCCGTGCCGTCCCCCGTACCCGTCCGGCGGACGCCGCTCCCGCGGGCGCGGGGGCGGTGCCGGCGGCGGGTCTCGGCAGATCTGCCGGGCCGGTCGCGGGCCGCCCGGCGGGTGCTTCCGCGGCGTCCGCCGGGCCGGGCGGCCAGGGTGTCGCCGGTCCGTCCCGGCCCGGGGCGTGCGGCGTCACCGGTACGGCGGG
>NZ_BBYM01000006.1:73101-259565 GCF_001570405.1 Microtetraspora niveoalba
GGCGGGCACCCCGGAGGCGGTGTGGTCGGGATGATTTCGCCTGAACGGCAGGTCGCCGCCGGGTGCCGGGATGGGGGCGCGGTGGCCGGTCATCGTGTCGCCGGAGCGTTCCTGTCAACGGGAACGGCGCCCGTCCTCGGCGGTACGACGAAACGCGGCGCCGTGGAATGTGAGGCGAGGCGCCGGCCTCACATTCCGCCGGGCTGTCTCGTCGATCCGGTGACAGCGGACGCGGCAAAGGAAGATCGGGGGCACCATGACCACCCCATCCGAGACGGGAGACGGCCGGCTCGACCCGGGCCTGAGCGTGATCGTGAGCGAGCGGCGTCAACTGATCAACCTCGCCTACCGGCTCCTCGGCTCGCTGGCCGAGGCCGAGGACGTCGTCCAGGAGACGTACACGCGCTGGTACGCGTTGTCGCGGCGGCAGCAGGAGGCCGTCGAGTCTCCCGCCGCCTGGCTGACGACGGTCGCCAGTCGCGTCTGCCTGGACCTGCTCGGCTCGGCGCGGGCCCGGCGGGAGCACTATGTGGGGGAGTGGATTCCCGAGCCGCTCCCCGATCGCGGGGAGTGGACGAGCGGGGGGCCGGGTGAGATCACGGCCGACCCGGCCGACCGGATCACGCTCGACGAGTCGATCTCCATGGCCTTCCTGGTCGTGCTGGAGTCGATGACCCCGGCCGAGCGGGTCGCGTTCGTCCTGCACGACGTCTTCCGCTACTCCTTCGCCGAAGTGGCGGAGATCGTCGGCCGTACGCCGGCGGCCTGCCGCCAGCTCGCCTCCTCGGCCCGCCGGCGTACGCGCGCGTCACAGGCCGCCGCGGCTCCGGCGGCTCGGCAGGCCGGCGTCGTCAGGGATTTCAAGCGGGCCTGGGAAGCCAAGGACATCCACGCCCTCATCGGCCTGCTCGCCCCCGACGCCAGGGGGACCGCCGACGGCGGCGGCCTGGTCAGCGCCCTGCTCCACCCGATCGAAGGCGGCGAGCAGATCGCGCGCTACCTGGTCGGGCTGGCCGACCTGGCCCCCGGCCTGGTGATCCTGGAGCGTACGGTCAACGGCCGACCCGGCCTGATGGCCGAGCACGACGGGGTCACCGTGTTGGTGATGGCGTTCGACGTCGCAGGCGACCGGATCAAGCACCTCTGGGCCGTGCGCAACCCCGACAAGCTCCGGCTGTGGGCGGGCTGACACCGCTCCGCCGGGAGGGCCGATGCCCGTGCCGTCGGACCGGTCGTCGGCGGACCGGCGAGAACGGTTCGCCGGAAGGGCGGGGGCGAGGTTCAGGGCAGGCGCAGCCGCCTCCTCCTGGTCACCGCGCGCAGATCCGCCTCGATCCGGGCCGCGGTCTCGGTGAGCGGGGGCAGCAGTGCCGCGAGCGTCTCCTCGACGGGGCCGCGCGCCGCGTGGGTCGCCACGTTGAGCGCGGCCACGACCTGGCCGGTGCCGTCCCTGACCGGTACGGCGAGTGAGCGCAGGCCCGCCTCCAACTCCTCGTCGACGAACGCGTGACCCCGCTCCGCCACGCCGTCGACGATCCGCGCCAGCTCCGCCGGGTCGGTGACGGTCCGCGCGGTGATGGGACGCCGCGCCGTGCCGGCCAGCAGCGCCGCGCGCTCGGCGTGCGGGAGGCCGGCGAGCAGCACCCGCCCCATCGAGGTCGCGTACGCGGGGAAGCGGGTGCCGAGGGTGATGTCCACGCTCATGATCCGGTAGGTCGGCACCCGGGCGACGTAGCGGATGTCGTCGCCGTCGAGCACCGCCATGGACGCCGACTCGTGCGTGCGCCGGACCAGGTCGGCCATGTGCGGCTGGACGATCTCGGCGAAGCCGAGCGACGACAGGTGCGCGTACCCGAGTTCGAGCACGCGGGGCAGCAGCCGGAAGTCGCGTCCGGAGCGCTCGACGTAGCCCAGGTGCTCCAGGGTGAGCAGGGCGCGCCGCGCGGTCGCCCTGGCCAGGCCGGTGCTCTCGGCGACCGCCGACAACGAGCGTGTGCCGTCGAGGGCGCAGAGCACTGTGAGTCCTCTGGCCAGCGACTGCAGGAACTCCGGCCCCAGCTCGCGCTTGGCGGCCCGCGCCGGGTCCGAGCCGACCCCGGCCACCTCCGGCACGGCTCCCGCACCCCGGACGGCCACCGTTCCCGGGCCGCCGGCCACCGCTCCCGGGCCGGCGGCTTCCGCGCCCGGCACGGCTCCCGCACCGGGACCGCCGGCTTCCGCTCCCGGACCGCCGGCCGCCGTGGCTGAACCGCCGGGGCTGGTGTCCGGACTGCCGAGGGCCGTGCCGGAGCTCCCGGCCGCTGTGCCGGAGTCGCCGGGGCTTGTGCGCGGGCTTCCTGGGGGCGTGTCCGGGCTGCCGAGGGCCGTGCCGGAGCTCCCGGTTGCCCTGCCCGAACCGGCGGGAGCGGCGGGGCGGCCGGTGAGGGCGCGGGCCAGGGCCTCCTCCATGGCGCTGGTCTCCTCGCGGAGCCGGGGGAGCGTCGCCTCGGCGAGCGAGGTGATCGTGTGCCTGCTGGTATGGCTCACCACGCTGACCGCGCAGGCCGTACGTCCCGACGGTCCGCGCACGGGTACGGCGACCGCGATCAGGCCCGGCTCGATGAGCTGGTCGTCGGCCGCCCAGCCGTCGGCGGCGGCGCGGGCGACGCGCCGGTCGAAATCCTCCGTGTCGAACCCCGCTATGCCGGACTCCTCCGCGTCGAGCCCGTTCGTGTCCGTCCCCTGCGTGTCGAGCCCCTTCGCGTCGAATCCCTGCACGTCGGATCCCTGCGCGTCGAATCCCCTTATGCCGGACTTCTCCCTGCTGGACGTCTCCGTGCTGGACGTCTCCGTGCTGGATTTCTCCGTACCGAATTTCTCCGTGCCGGGCGGGTTTCCGCCCGACGCGTCGGATCCCACCGGGCGGGCGGACGGGCGCGGGGGCACGGCCGGGAAGAGCTCGGCGAGCCGCTCCGGGGACGCGCCCCGCGCGAGCCATGCCGCCCGCGTGCCCTCGTCCCACTCGGCGGCGAAGAGCGCGCCCGGTGCGCACCGCTCCGCGGGCAGCAGGTCGCCGATGCGGAAGGCCGGAGACATGGTGCGGCGGCGGGTGATCTGGGTGACGAACCGGACACCGTCGCCGTCGGGCACCGCGATGGAGACGGACTCGTCGAACTCGTCCGCCAGCCGCTCGGCGACCTGTCCGAGCGCGTCGGGCACGCCGCAGCCGGTGAGGTAGGCGTTGCCCGGCTCCATCAGCGGCGGGGCCAGCTCGACCTCCCGGTCCACCTCGCGCAGGTGACCGAGGTGGACGAGTGTGGCGACCACGCGGTCCACGGTCGAGCGGGCGAGGCCGGTGGCCCGGGCCAGCTCGCTCGGGCGCATCCGGTGCCTCCCGGGCGCCGACATCACGCGCAGCACGGTCAGCCCTCTTTCGAGCGGCCCGACGACATCCATTTGACATCCGTTCGTAGGCGGGAGGAAACTCCAGTCAAGCTGAATTATGAACGAAAGTTCACTGGACGAACAACTCTGAGGAGCGATGGCAGAGATCCGGAGTCTGCGTGACGCCGTGGCCGAGCTCATCCACGACGGCGACACGGTCGCCATGGAGGGCTTCACCCATCTGATCCCGTTCGCGGCCGCGCACGAGATCATCCGCCAGGGCATCACGGACCTGACCCTCGTCCGCATGACCCCCGACGTGATCTACGACCAGCTCATCGGCATGGGCGTCGCGCGCCGCCTGGTCTTCTCCTGGGGCGGCAACCCCGGAGTGGGCTCGTTGCACCGGTTCCGCGACGCGGTCGAGAACGGCTGGCCGCGCCCGCTGGAGCTCGACGAGCACAGCCACGCCGGCATGGCCAACCGGTACGTCGCCGGCGCGTCCCGGCTGCCGTTCGCGGTGCTCCGGGGCTACCGGGGCAGCGACCTGCCGGAGCGGTCCTCCACCATCGCCACCGTCACCTGCCCGTTCACGGGCGAGGAGCTGGCCGCCGTGGCCGCGGTGAACCCCGACGTCACGGTCATCCACGCCCAGCGGGCCGACCGCGAGGGCAACGTCCAGCTCTGGGGCCTCGTCGGCGTACAGAAGGAGGCCGCGCTCGCCGCCGACCGGGTCCTCGTCACCGTGGAGGAGATCGTCGAGAAGCTGGAACCGACGCCGGACGCCGTGGTCCTGCCGAGCTGGGCGGTGACCGCCGTGGCCCACGTGCCGGACGGCGCCCATCCGTCGTACGCCGCGGGCTACTCGGTCCGCGACAACGAGTTCTACCAGGCGTGGGACCCCATCTCCCGGGACCGCGAGGCGTTCCTGGCCTGGATGCGCGAGCACGTGCTGGAGGCATCGTGAACGACACGACGAACGCCGCGCCCGGCGGCGCCGGGAGCGACGTCGCGAACGGCGCGGCGCGGGACTGGACCCCCGACGAGCTGATGACCGTCAACGCGGCGCGGGCCCTCCAGGGCTCGCGGACCTGCTTCGTCGGCATCGGCCTCCCCAGCGCCGCGGCCAACCTGGCCCGTCGCACATCCCAGCCCGACCTCGTGCTCATCTACGAGTCCGGCACGCTCGGATCCAAGCCCACTCGGCTGCCGCTGTCGATCGGCGACGGCGAGCTGGCCGACACCGCCGACGCGGTGGTGTCCGTGCCCGAGATCTTCAACTACTGGCTGCAGGCCGGGCGGATCGACGTCGGCTTCCTCGGCGCCGCCCAGGTGGACCGGTACGCCAACATCAACACGACCGTCATCGACCGGGGCCCCGACCGGCCCGAGGGCAGGCTGCCCGGCGCGGGCGGCGCCCCCGAGATCGCGGCGAGCTGCCGCAAGGTGCTCATGGTGCTGCGCCACTCGCGGCGCAACTTCGTCGAGAAGCTCGACTTCGTCACCACCGTCGGGCACGGCTCCGGCCCCGGCGACCGGGCGAGGCTCGGGCTGCTCGGCCAGGGCCCGGTGGCCGTCATCACCGACCTCGGCGTGCTCCGTCCCGACCCCGAGACGGCCGAGCTCGTCCTCACCGAGATCCACCCCGGCGTCGCGGTCGACCAGGTGGTCGAGGCGACCGGCTGGAAGCTGCGCGTCGCCGACGCCGTCGGCGTCACCGAACCCCCCACCCAGGCCGAGCTGGCCGCGCTCCGCGCGCTCAAATCCGGAGGTGACCCCCGTGCGTGACGTCTACATCGTCGACGCCGTCCGCACTCCCGTCGGCAGGTACGGCGGAGCGTTGTCCGGCGTCCGGCCGGACGACCTGGCCGCCCACGTGATGCGCGCGCTCGCCGACCGCAGCCCCGCGCTCGACCTGTCGCGCGTGGACGACGTGGTCTTCGGCAACGCCAACGGCGCGGGCGAGGAGAACCGGAACGTCGCGCGGATGGCCGCTCTGCTCGCCGGGTTCCCGGTCACCGTCCCCGGCGCCACCGTGAACCGGCTCTGCGGCTCCGGGATGGAGGCCGTGATCCAGGCGTATCGCGCCATCGCCGTCGGCGACGCGTCCGTGGTGGTCGCGGGCGGCGTCGAGTCGATGAGCCGCGCCCCCTGGGTGGTGCCCAAGCCCGAGCGGGCGTTCCCCACAGGGCACCAGCAGATGGTGTCCACCACGCTCGGCTGGCGGCTGGTCAACCCGCGCATGCCGGAGGAGTGGACCATCGCGCTGGGCGAGAGCGCCGAGCTGCTCGCCGACCGGTACGGCGTGACCCGCGAGGCGCAGGACGCGTTCGCGCTGGCCAGCCACGAGAAGGCGGCCCGCGCCTGGAAGGACGGCGCGTACGCCGCGGAGGTCGTCCCGCTGGACGACCTCGCCCGCGACGAGGGCATCCGCGAGGACAGCTCGCTGGAGGCCCTGGGCAGGCTGAAGCCCGCGTTCAGGAAGGGCGGCACGGTCACCGCGGGCAACTCCTCCCCGCTGAACGACGGCGCCGCCGCGCTGCTGCTCACCGACGAGGACGGGCTGGCCGCGACCGGACGCGAGCCGCTCGCGCGCATCCGGGCCTCCGCGGTCACCGCGATCGAGCCGCAGTACTTCGGCATCGGCCCGGTCGAGGCGGTGAACCGGGCGCTCCGGCGGGCCTCGCGGACCTTCGCCGACCTGCTGACCTTCGAGCTGAACGAGGCGTTCGCCGCGCAGGCGCTGTCCTGCCTCGGTCAGTGGCCCGACCTCGATCCGGCCGTCGTCAACCCGCGCGGCGGCGCGATCGCGATCGGCCACCCGCTGGGCGCGTCGGGCGCCCGCATCACGGGCGCGGTCGCCCACCAGCTCGCGGCGGCCGGGTCCGGCACCGGCGTCGCCGCGCTCTGCATCGGCGTGGGCCAGGGCCTCGCCGTCGTCCTGGAACGCTGACCCGCGCAGGGACCGAGCCCAATGACAGCGAGGAGGCAGGCATGAGCACCACACCCCCGGCCCCGGAACCCCAGGCCGTCATCGACGCCGAGATGGCGGAGATCCGGGCGGAGGCCGAGAAGGCCCGCGCGGACGGCGGCCCGGAGGAGCTCCAGCCCCGGCGCGACTACCCGCCCTACCGCAGCTCCCTGCTGCGCCACCCGAAGCGGCCGCTGGTCGCCGCGCCGGAGGCGTTCACCGAGCTGCGCGGGCCGGTGTTCGGGGTCACCGACGTGACGGACCTCGACGGCGACCTCACCCGTCAGCACCACGGCGAACCGCTGGGCGAGCGGATCGTCGTGACCGGCCGGGTCCTCGACCGGGAGGGCCGCCCGGTCCGCGGCCAGCTCGTGGAGATCTGGCAGGCCAACGCGGCGGGCCGGTACGCGCACAAGCGCGACCAGCACCCGGCGCCGCTCGACCCCAACTTCACCGGCACCGGCCGCTGCCTCACGGACGACGAGGGCCGCTACACCTTCACCAGCATCAAGCCGGGGGCCTATCCCTGGCGCAACCACCTGAACGCCTGGCGTCCGGCGCACATCCACTTCTCGCTGTTCGGCACCGCCTTCACCCAGCGGCTCGTCACCCAGATGTACTTCCCGAACGATCCGCTGTTCCCGTACGACCCGATCTTCAACTCGATCACCGACGAGCGGGCGCGGCAGCGCCTGATCGCCACGTACGACCATGACCTGTCCAGCCCCGAATGGTCGCTCGGCTACCGTTGGGACATCGTCCTCGACGGGCCGTCCGCGACCTGGATGGAGGAAGGCCGATGAGAGAGCCCACACCGTCCCAGACCGTCGGCCCCTTCTTCGGCTACGCGCTGCCGTTCGCGGACGGGGGCGACCTCGTCCCGCCCGGCCATCCGGGGGCGATCACCATGCACGGCGTGGTCCACGACGGCGCGGGGCGGCCGATCCCCGACGCGCTGCTGGAGTTCTGGCAGGCCGACCCGGCCGGGGGGCTCGACGGCGCTCCCGACTCCATGCGCCGCGACCCCGTCACCGGCACGTTCGCCGGCCGTTCCGGGGTCGGTTTCACCGGGTTCGGCCGGGTCGCGACCGACGCCGACGGCCACTGGACGCTCCGCACACTGCCGCCCGGCCCGGCCGCTCCCGGCGCCCTGCCGTACATCTCGGTGTGCGTGTTCGCGCGGGGGCTGCTCCACCACCTGTACACGCGCGTCTACCTGGAGGACGGGCCGGGCGACCCGCTGCTCGACTCCCTCGACGCCGACCGCCGCGCCACGTTGATCGCCCGGCCGGAGCCGCACGCGACCTACCGGTTCGACGTCCACCTCCAGGGAAGCGAGGAGACGGTCTTCCTTGAGTTCGGCTGACATCCCGGGTGAGGGGGCGCCGGGCGAGCCGGGCCTGCTCACGCCCGTCTGGACCGGGAGCGCCGTGGAGGCCGCCACGAGCGACGTCGCCGTGTTGCGGGCCATGCTCGACGCCGAGGCCGCGCTCGCCCGGGCCCAGGCCGCGCTCGGCATGGTCCCGGCCGAGGCCGCCGATGCGGTGGGCGCGGCCGCCGACGTCCGGCTCTACGACGTCCGCGACATCGCGGCACGGGCCAGGTCCGGCGGCAATCCGGCGATCCCGCTGGTCGCCGACCTCACCGCCGCCGTGGCCCGCCGCTCACCCGAGGCCGCGCCGTACGTGCACCTGGGGGCGACCAGTCAGGACATCGTGGACACCGCGCTGATGCTGGTGGCCTCCCGCGCACTGCCGCTGATCGCCGCGGACCTCGCCCGGGCCGCCGCGGCGCTCGCCCGGATCGCCGCCGAGCACCGCGACACGGTCCTGCCCGGACGCACGCTGACCCAGCACGCCGTCCCCACGACCTTCGGGCTGAAGGCGGCCGGGTGGCGCGCCCTGATCCTGGACGCGACGGACCGGCTCGCCCGCCTCGCCCCGCCCGCGCAACTCGGCGGCGCGGCCGGCACGCTGGCCGCCTTCCACGAGTACGCCGGCGACGGGCCGGGTGGTGGGAAGGAGCCGCACGACCCCGGGGTGGCGCTGCTCCGCGCGTTCGCCGCCGAGACCGGGCTGGCCGAGCCGCCGCTGCCCTGGCACGTGCTGCGCACGCCCGTGGCCGACCTGGGCACGGCCCTCGCGTTCACCGTGTGCGCGCTCGGCAAGATGGCCGCGGACGTGCTGGTCCTGTCCCGCACCGAGATCGGCGAGGTCTCCGAAGCCTCGGGCGGCGGGTCCTCGGCGATGCCGCACAAGAGCAACCCGGTCCGCGCCACGCTCGTGGCGGCCGCCGCGCGGCAGGCGCCCGCGCTCGCCGCCGTCCTCCTGGCGTCCGTCGCGGCCGAGGACGAGCGCCCCGCCGGCGCCTGGCACGCCGAGTGGCCCGCGCTGCGCGAGCTGCTGCGGCTCGCGGGCGGAGCCGCGGCGGACGCGGCCGAGCTGGCGGAGGGGCTGCGCGTCCATCCGGGCCGGATGCGCGCCGACCTCGACCGCACCGGCGGCCTGCTCCTCGCCGAACGCCTCGCGGCGGCGCTCACCCCGGTGCTGGGCCGCGCCGGGGCCAGGGCCGCAGTGGAACGCGCCTCCCGCAGAGCCGCCGCCGACGGCGTCGGCCTGGAGGAGGCGCTCCGCGACGAACGACTTCCCCTGGCGGAGGACGAGCTGCGCCGCCTGCTCGACCCCGCGACCTACGTGGGTTCCGCCCCGGCGCTGACCGAGCGGGCCCTCCGCCGCCGACCGCAGGTCAAGGAGTGACGATGAAGCCTGACCACACGCCCGGAACAGCGGGCGGAGCAGCGCCGTCCGCGGCGGCGCGACCGCACCACCGCGTCGACGGACCGCGCGACGCGCCCGCGCTCGTGCTCGGCCCGTCGCTCGGCACCTCGCTCACCGTGTGGGACCCGCAGGTGCCCGCGCTCGCCCGCGACCACCGCGTGCTGCGGTGGGACCTTCCCGGGCACGGCGGCTCCCCGGCCCTGCTCTCCGAGGGGGCCACGGTCGCCGACCTCGCCGGGCTCGTCCTCGACCTCGCCGACGATCTCGGCGTCGATCGGTTCCATTACGCCGGGATCTCCCTGGGCGGCGCGGTCGGCGCGTGGCTGGCGCTCCACCACCCCGATCGGGTCGCCTCGCTCGCGATGGTCTGCTCCTCGGCCTGGTTCGGGCCGGCGGAGGGCTGGCGCGAGCGGGCCGCCCTCGTCCGGGCGAAGGGCGCCGGCGTCATGGCGGAGTCGGCCGCCCAGCGGTGGTTCACCCCCGCCTTCGACGGAGCCGCCCCCTTCCTCGACGACCTGCGCGAGGTCGCCGCCGACGGATACGCGGCCTGCTGCGACGCGCTCGCCGCGTACGACATCCGGGCCGAGCTGGGCCGGATCGGCGTGCCGACCCTGGTGATCGGCGGCCGGGACGACCCGGCCACGCCGCCCGCGCACGCGCGGGAGCTGGCCGACGGCATCCCCGGCGCGACTCTGGTGGAGATCCCGGGCGCGGCCCACCTCGCCAGCGTGGAACGGCCCGAGCCCGTGCTGTCCGCCCTGCTCACCCACCTCGCGGACGGCGGGGACGACGGGCACCGGCGCGGGGACGGCTCCCGCCGGTACGCCGCCGGCATGGGCGTGCGCCGCGCCGTGCTCGGCGACGCGCACGTGGACCGGGCGACCGCGAACGCCGACGCCTTCACCGCCGACTTCCAGGACTTCATCACCCGCTACGCGTGGGGCGAGATCTGGACCAGGCCCGGCCTCGACCGCCGGACCCGAAGCTGCGTCACGATCACCGCCCTGGTCGCGCGCGGCCACCTGGACGAGCTGGCGATGCACATCAGGGCCGCGCTCCGCAACGGGCTCACCCCGGACGAGATCAAGGAAGTTCTGCTGCAGACGGCCGTCTACTGCGGCGTCCCGGCCGCCAACTCGGCCTTCGCCGTGGCCCAGCGCACCCTACGCGAGCTCCAGGAGAGGAACCCATGAGCGTCCCCACCCGCACCACCGTCGGGATCATCGGAGCCGGGCCCGCCGGGCTGCTGCTGGCCCGGCTGCTCCGGCGCGCCGGCATCGACTCCGTCGTCCTGGAGCATCGTGACCGCGCGTACGTCGAGCAGCGCCAGCGCGCCGGCATCCTGGAGCAGGGCACGATCGACGTCCTGCGCGCGTGCGGCGCGGGTGAGCGGATGGACCGCCTGGGGTTGCCGCACAACGGCGTCGAGTTGCGCTTCGACCGGCGGGGCCACCGGATCGACTTCCCGTCGCTCGCCGGCGGGCGGGCCGTCATGGTCTACGCCCAGACCGAGATGGTGAAGGACCTGGTGGCGCTCCAGCTCGCCGAGGGAGATCCGCTGCTGTTCGAGGCGCGGGCCGTCGCCGTCGAGGGGCTGGAGGCCGGGCAGCCGTCCGTCCGCTACGTGCACGAGGGCCGCGAGCACACCCTCGACTGCGACTTCGTCGTGGGCTGCGACGGGTTCCACGGGATCGCCCGCTCCGCCGTCCCGGCCGGGGTGCTGCGGACCTTCGAGCGGGAGTACCCCTACTCCTGGCTCGGCATCCTGGCCGACGTCCCGCCGTCGTCCGACGAGCTGATCTACGCGCACTCCGAGCGCGGCTTCGCGCTGCTCAGCATGCGCTCGCCGACCGTCAGCAGGCTGTACCTCCAGGTGCCGAACGGCACCGATCCCGCCGACTGGCCGGACGAGCGCATCTGGGACGAGCTGGACCTGCGGTTCGCCGTGGACGGCGACTGGAAGCTGGAACGCGGCCCGATCACGTCGAAGTCGATCACGCCGATGCGCAGCTTCGTCGCCGAGCCCATGCGGTACGGCCCGCTGTTCCTGGCCGGGGACGCCGCGCACATCGTGCCGCCGACCGGGGCCAAGGGGCTGAACCTCGCCGTCGCGGACGTGGTCGTGCTGGCGCGGGCGCTCACCCGGTGGCACGACACCGGCGCCACCGACCTGCTCGACGCGTACTCGGACACCTGCCTGCGCCGGGTCTGGAGGGCCGAGCACTTCTCCTATTTCATGACCACGACGCTGCACCCCGATCCCGCGCAGAGCGACTTCGACACCCGGCTGCAGCTCTCGCAGCTGCACCGGATCGCGGACTCCGAGGCAGCGGCGGCCGAGCTGGCGCGGAACTACGTCGGCATCCCGTTCGAGTGAGACCACCCCGCCGCCTCCTCCGCGGGCGGCGGGGCCGGCGCGAAGGTCAGCGGGCTCTGCCCCAGCCGATGGTGCACGTGGGTCACGCCATGACGTATGCCTATCTATAGGCACGAAAGCTCTATGAGCAGATAAAGCGTGACCTGCTGTCGGCGGGGGCCTGCCGCGCTCCGGCAGCCGGAACTCGGGAGGAAGCGGATGATTGAGCTGCTGGGAGCGATGGCCTCCCTGGCGGCCGTGACGGTGCTCGGTCTGATCGCGCTGCTGCTGATCTCGGTCTGCGTGCTCCTGGCGCTGGCGGGTCTGGCCGCCGCCACCGGGCGCGAGCCGTACGACCGGATGCCGGCGAAGCGCGAGCGGGCGAGCGGGGCCGCGACGCGGGAACGGCTCTTCCGCTCCGGACCGTCCGCCCGGCCCGACCCCGTCCGCGGACACGGTTCCCCCTGATCCCACCCGTCCCGGCGCTCGTGACCTCGACGCGGTCCGCGGGCGCGGTTCCCCCAATCCCGATCCCGCCGGCGGCCCCCACCCCTGGAGGCCGGTTCCCCGTGATCCCGCCGGTGTGACCGGATTCCCCGGCGTTCCGGGGCCGGGCGCGTGCATGAGGGCCCGTTCTGGGGGGACAGGGGGACCCATGGGGGAGAGCGGGAGCGCCGGCGCGCCCGCACAGGAGCACGGCGTGTGGGCGGTGATCCTCGCGCTGATGCTGGCGATGCTCCTCGCCGCACTGGACCAGACGATCGTGTCCACCGCGCTGCCGACCATCGTCGGCGAGTTCGGCGGGCTGAACCATCTGTCGTGGGTCGTGACCGCGTACCTGCTCGCCTCGACGGTCTCCACCCCGCTCTGGGGGAAGCTGGGCGACCAGTACGGCCGCAGGCACCTCTTCCAGACCGCCATCGTGATCTTCCTGGTGGGGTCGGCGCTGTGCGGGCTGGCCGGGGGCATGATCGAGCTGATCGCGTTCCGGGCGTTGCAGGGCCTCGGGGGCGGCGGCCTCATGGTGCTCGCCATGGCCATCGTCGGGGACGTGGTGGCGCCTCGGGGCCGGGGCCGCTACCAGGGATTCTTCGGCGGCGTCTTCGCCTTCGCCAGCGTCGTCGGCCCGCTGCTCGGCGGGCTGTTCGTCGACCGCCTCTCCTGGCGCTGGGTCTTCTACATCAACGTGCCGATCGGCGTCGTCGCGATGTTCGTCATCGCCGCGACCCTGCGCGGGCGGCGCGACCGCACCCCGCACGTCATCGACTACCGGGGCGCGGTGCTGCTCGCCGCCGCGGTCACCTGCGTCGTGCTCGCCACCTCCTGGGGCGGCAGCCGGTACGCCTGGGGCTCCCCGCCGATCCTCGGCCTGGGCGGCGCGGCCGTGGTCCTGCTCGTGCTGTGGGCGCTGGCCGAGCGGCGGGCGGCGGAGCCGATCATCCCGCTCCACCTGTTCCGGATCAACGTGTTCTCCGTCACCGCCGCGATCGGCTTCGTGGCCGGGTTCACGATGATGGGCACGCTGGCCTACCTGCCGCTGTTCCTCCAGGTGGCGCACGGCGTGTCGGCGACCGCCTCCGGGCTCTACCTGCTGCCGATGATGGCCGGGATGCTCGGCACCTCGATCGCGTCCGGGCAGGCGATCAGCCGCACCGGCCACTACCGCTACTTCCCGATCGCCGGCATGGCGATCACCACGGCGGCGCTGCTGCTCCACGGGATGAGCGAGCACAGCTCGACGCTGTCCATGGGAGTCAGGTTCCTGATCCTCGGCGTCGGGCTCGGCCTGGTCATGCAGGTCCTCGTGATCGCCGTGCAGAACGTCGTGGACTATCGCGATCTGGGGGTCGCGACCTCGTCGGTGACGTTCTTCCGGTCCATCGGCGGGTCGTTCGGCGTCTCGCTCTTCGGCACCGTCTTCGCCGGGCAGCTCGCCGTACGGGCGGAGCAGGCGCTGCGGGGGACGTCGCTCCCGTCCGGGTTCGACCCGGCGGCGGTCCAGGGCAGCCCCGCGCTGCTGTCCCGGCTGCCCCCGGACGTCGCGGCCCGGGTCGTGCACGCCTACGCCGAGGCGGCGACCACGATCTTCCTGTACGCGGCGCCCGTCGCCTTCGCCGGTTTCGTCCTGGCCTGCTTCCTGCGCCAGGTGCCGCTCCGCACGACCGTCGGGGCGTCCGCCCCCGACCTGGGCGAGGGCTACGGGGCGCCGTGCGACCGCTCCTCCCTTGAGGAGATCGAGCGGGCGCTCACCGTGCTCATGCGCAGGGACCCCGAGGCGGCCAGGCTGTACCGCGAACTGGCCCGGCGCGCGGGGTACGACCTGACGGCCGGGGCCGTGTGGATCCTCGCGAGGGTGGCCAGGACGGGCCGTGCCGGCCGCGCGGCGCTCGCGGCGCGGGCCGGGACCACGCCGGAGTCGGGCGCGCGCTGCGCCCAGCCGCTGGTGGACCGGGGGCTCGTCGAGCGTTCCGGGGAGGACCTGGTCATCACGGGGGCGGGCCGGGAGGCCGTCCGGCGGATGGTCGCCGTCCGCAGGGCCGCCCTCGCCCGCCACCTCGACGGCTGGAACCCGGACAGCGACCCCGAGCTCACGGCGCTGCTGTCCCGGCTGGCCGCGCAGACCGTGGGCGACGACCGCGATGCCCCCGGCGCCGTCGGAGCCCCCCACCGGACCTGACTGTTCGGGAACCCACCTGCTTTTACCGAAAAATCGTACTCCGGGCAGGTGAAAGCGGTTTCGTCGGTCGGGACGGGCCTCCCGGGTGCGGGCCGGGCAAAGCCGTCCCGCGCACAGGCATACGGCGATGGGAAGGGGCAGGGGACGCGTATGAGCGAGCACACGAGACCGGAACCCGATCCGCGCTCCCGCGCCGAGGACGAGGGCATCCCCGACCTCAGGGAGGGAACCCCGCAACGCGAGTGGGCGCACGACCCGCAGGAGGAGCCGATCCCGGGCGAGACGCCCGTCGGCATCGACGAGTACGGCACCACGTCGGAGGAGATGGCCCAGGGGGAGTCGCTGGACATGCGCCTCAGCCGCGAGGTGCCCGACAAGACCCTGCTCTACGGCTCGCCGGAGGACGCCGAGCCCGACATCGCCGACGAGAGGGTCCCGTACGGGCGCGAGGAGGAGGTCGGTTCCGAGGGTGAGGACACCCGCCACACGGCGGGCCGCCTGGTGGACCCGGACGAGGGGATCCGCCCGGACGTGGACAAGGAGATGATCGGGGAGGACGTCGGGCCCGACTCCGGCGGCTACGGCCCCGAGGAGACCGCGATGCGGATCGAACCCGAATGACCGCGTACGGCGGCGCGGGTGCGCCGGCGTGCGAACGCGGCGCATGATCTCGCCGGTTACGACTCCTCGGGCGCGCGGCGACGGGACGGCGACCGATGATCGTTCGGGAGGCGTCTGGCCCCGTCAGGCGTCCGACGCGATCGGCGCGTTGTTCGCGGCGGCCCCGGAGGCGGAAACGGCGACTATGCCCCCGGCATCGTGGCACGGTGGCCGCGGAAGGCCGCCTCCAGGGCGACGCGCCAGTGGTGGTCGGCCTGCGGACGGGGGCCGAGGGAGCCGAGAAGTTCGAGGCCGGCCAGGCCGTGCACCAGGGCGTTGAGGTGCACGGCGACGTCGTGGGGGTCGGCCGGGGGCCGTGACGGGCAGGGAGTTCCTCGACCTGGTGCTCGCCGAGCTCGGCCGGCCCGGCAAGACGGCAGCGGTCGGACGCCCGATGCAACGCCTGATCGGCCTGTTCAACCCGACCGTCCGCGCCCTCGGCGAGACGTGGTACCAGCGCGACCGGCCGTTCGTGAGCGACACCTCGAAGTTCACCGCCACGTTCGGCCCGTTCGCCGCGACACCGCACACCGACGCGATCGCCGCCACCCTCGACTGGTACCGCGCCGCCCCGACCCCGTGACCGGCAGGCGGATCGGCTGAGAGCGAAGCGGGCGGCCAAGATCGGTGACCTCGGTCCGCGACGCGTTACGCTGCCACGGTGGCGGGTGTTGAGGCGCGGCACGAGTGGCGGGTGCCGCGGCAGGTCGTGGCGGCCAAGGCGGTCGCCGCCGCCGTCTGCGTCGTGCTGGCGCTGATCGGCGACTTCAACCAGACGTTCCTCGCGTCGGTCGCCGCGGCCGGGTTCGCCGCGCTGGTCCTGCGCGACCTGCTCGCCCCCGTACGGCTTGCGGTGGACGAGGGCGGCGTGACGGTCGTCGCGGGCTTCGCCGGGAGAGAGCGGTACTCCTGGAACGACGTGGACCGGGTCCGCGTGGACACTCGCCACCGCTACGGCGTCACGGCACAGCTGCTGGAGATCGACACGGGGGATCAGGTGCACCTGTTCAGCCGCCACGATCTCGGCGCGCCCGTGATCGATGTCGCCGAGATCGTGATGCGGCTGCGTCCCTGACCTCCGGCCGGCGGAAGCGTTCGCTCGGCGCGCCGGATCCGCCCGGCCACGCCGGAGAGTCCCGGCCGGCCGTCGCGTTCGGCGAGGTCCGGGCGATCGACGACAAGCCGGATGCAAGCCGCGAACAACCGCGGAGCCCTACTTTTCCTGCCATGTCGGAAAGTGGGATTGCTACCGCCGTGCTCGGCGGACTCGGTGTGATCTTCGCGCTGCTGGGCGCGGGCCTGCTCGTGAACGCCCGTGATTTCCGCAGGCGCGCTCTGCGGGCGCAGGGAAACGTCGTCGGGTTGCGCCGGAGCAGCTCCAGTGAAGGTGACGTCTTCTACTCGATCGTCAGGTTCACCACCGCGTACGGCCAGGCCGTGGAGGCCGAGACCCGGTTCGCCAGCAACCCGCCGCCCGCGCGCCCCGGCCAGACGGTCACCGTCATGTACGACCCCTCGGACCCGCACCGGATGCGGATCGACACCCCGCTCGGCAGAGGGTCGCTGCTCGGCGGGATCTTCCTCGGCGTGGGGCTGGTGCTCCTGCTCGTCGGCGTCGGCGTCGGCGTCGCCACGCTCCTCTGACGGCGTCGGCCGCGGAGTACGGCCGGGCGGGGGCGCGGGGCGTTCGGGACACCCCGCCGACGCGTGCGCGTCCCGCGCGGTGCACCATCGCTGAAGGAAGCAGACCACACGACCCCAGACCGCACGACCACGACCGCAAGACCACGACCACCACCGCAAGACCACGACCACGACCGCAAGACCACGACCACGACCGCAAGACCACGACCACGACCGCAAGACCACGACCACACGACGTAGATCGCATGACGCCGATCGCACGAGACCGGTGCGACGAACGAACAACGGGGGCAGTGACCAGGTATGGCGCGGCAGCTCAGCGCGCTCGACGCGCAGTTCCTCAATTTCGAGACGAGCGCCAACCTCGCGCACATCGCGGGGCTGGCCGTCCTCGACCCGTCCACAGCGCCCGGCGGTGAGGTCACCCGCGAGGCGCTGGTCGAGCTGATCAGGGAGCGGGCGCACCTCGCCCCGCCGCTGCGGCGCCGCCTGGTCCAGGTGCCGTTCCGGCTCGACCACCCCTACTGGGTGGAGGACCGCGAGATCGACTTCGACTACCACGTCCGCGAGATCGCTCTCCCGCGCCCGGGCGACGACCACCAGCTCGGCGAACAGGTCGCCCGCCTCCACGGGCGGCGGCTGGACCGGCGGCGCCCCCTGTGGGAGCTGTACATCATCCACGGCTTGTCCGGCGGGCGGGTCGCGGTCTACACCAAGGTCCACCACTCCGCCATCGACGGCGTGACCGGCGCGGAGGTGCTCGCCGCGCTCATGGACCTCGGCCCCGAGCCGCGGCGCGAGGCCCCGCCCACGGAGTCGGAGCCGGACACGCCGCCCGACACCGTCGAGATGATCGCGCGAGGGGTCGGCCGCGTGCTGGAGAACCCGGGGGCGGCGATGCGCTTCCTCGCCGGAGTCGTGCCCCGGCTCGACGAGATCCCGGTCGTCTCGCAGATCCCCGGCGCCGGTCTCGTCTCGCGCGTGGTGCGCGGCATCGGCGCCGAGCCGCTGCCCGGCCTGCCGAGGATGACCGTGCCGCGCACCCCCTTCTCCGGACCGGTCTCGCCCCACCGCAGGTTCGCCTTCGGGACGCTGCCGCTCGCCGACGTCAAGCGGGTCAAGAACGCCTTCGGCGTGACGGTCAACGACGTGGTGCTGTCGATGTGCGCCACCGCGCTGCGGCGCTGGCTGGTCCAGCGCGACGAGCTGCCCCGCGAGCCGCTGGTCGCCGGCATCCCGATCTCCAGCCGGGGGTTGACGGAGGGCGGCGACATCCCCGCCAACGAGGTGGTCCTCGCCATGACCACGCTTCCCACGGACGTCGCCGACCCTGGGGAGCGGCTGCGCGGGGTCAGCAGATCCATGAAGACCGTCAAGGACCGCTACGCCGCGGCTCCCGCCACCTGGCTGCTGGAGTTCAGCGAGGCCATGCCGGCCGCGCTGAGCGGCCTCGCCGACCGGGCGGCCTTCCGGATCGCGTCGCGTACGGCGCCGGCCATGAACCTCATGGTGTCGAACGTCCCCGGCCCCCAGTTCCCGCTGTACATGTGCGGGGCGCGGCTGCTCGCGCACTACCCCGTATCGGTGATCACCGACGTGAGCGGCGGGATCAACATCACGGTGTTCTCCTACGACGGGTCGCTCGACGTCGGCATCGTCGTGGACCGCGACATGGTGCCCGACGTGTGGGACTTCATCGACTATCTGCGCGACGCCCTGGACGAGCTGTGCCGTACGCACCCGTGACCGGCGCCGGAGGGGCGGCAGGAGCGGCGGCGGGGCTGCGGGAGGGGCTGGGCCGGGCGGAGCGGCCGAAGCCGCTCCCCGAGGAGTCGCGACCGTCCACCCGCCCCAGGCACCGATAGCTGCGCAGGCCCGTCGCGTACTTGGCGGCGCTCGGCGGCAGCACGGTGATCTCCCACCGGTCGGCCTTGACCGTGGTGGCGGCGCCGCGCCGCGACAGCAGCAGGATGTACTTCGAGCAGAGCAACGTGACGGTGGGGTGCTTCTCCACCGTGCGCTGGTCCGTGGTCAGCCCTGCGGGCAGCGGCGCGATGGCGAACGTCTCCCACGTGTGCGGTTTCCCGCAGGGAATGGCGCGTGCGGTCGTGTCGCCCCCGATCGACACCGTGCCGGCCCAGCACTCCGGGGTGGACACGCAGGCCGCGCCGGCGGAGGCCGATTCGGCGGCGGGGCATCCGGCCGTGTACGTCGCGACCTCGAAGCCACCGGGCCCGGTCGATCCGGCTGATCCCGTCGTCCCGTCCGCTCCGGGACGCGTCGTCGGGCTCGAGGAGGCGGTGGAGGCGGGAGCCGCGCCGGCGCCGCTCCCGTCGGAGTCGTGCGGGGCCAGCAGGACGAGTCCGGTGACGAGCAGCGTGGCGAACACGGCCGCCGTCGCGGCGAAGACCGCCGAATGGCGCAGTGTCCGGTTCCGGGGGCGGGTCGCCACCGCGTCCCGGCTCGCGCCCGCGTGGGGACCGGCGATGCCGGGAGTCGCGCGGGGGGCGGCGGTGCCCGGGAAGGCGCGGGAGGGGCCGGTGTCCATGGGGGTCCGCGCGGAAGGCGGCGTGGTGCCCGGGAACGCGCGGGAGGGGCCGGTGTCCATGGGGGTCCGCGCGGAAGGCGGCGTGGTGCCCGGGAACGCGCGGGAGGGACCCGTGTCCATGGGTATCCGCGCGGCGGCAGCGGCCGTACCCGGGGGCGTGTGAGGAGGGGCGGTGTCCGGGCGGGCGCCCGCCCTGGAACCGGCCGCGTGCGGGCCCGTGCTCTCGGCCGGGGGAGGCGCGTGCCGCAGGGAGGCGGGCAGGCCGGGCCCGGGCGCGGTGCCGTCCGGGGCGAGCGCGGATAGCGCGTCGCGCAGGTCCGCCGCGCTCGCGACACGCTCCCGCGGGTCGCGCGCCATGCCGTGGCGCAGCACCTCCAGCAGCGCGGACGGCACGCCGGGGATGTCGGGGACGGGCAGCCGGTGGAGCGCGAGGATCGCCGCGATGTTGACCACCCCGCCCTCCGGGAACCGGGGCGGCCTGCCGTTCAGCAGGGCGTACAGCGTGGCGGACAGCGCGTAGACGTCACCGGCGGCGGTCGGCTCGGTGAGCTCGAACGCCTCGGGCGGCGCGAAGGCCGGGGTGAGCGACTCCCGGGTGACCGAGGCGTGTTCCCCGGACCCGGTTCCGGGCATCGTGGCGAGCCCGAAGTCCGACAGCACCACCAGTCCGTACGCGTTGACCAGGATGTTCGCCGGTTTGACGTCCCGGTGCAGCACCCCGGTCGCGTGCGCGGCCGACAACGCGTCCGCGATCTTGATTCCGATGTCGCGGACCTCGGCCGCCCCGAGGGGCCCGTACGTCTTGAGGCGGTCCGCCAGCGACCCGCCGGGGCACAGCTCCAGCACCATGTACGGCCGGCCGTCGGGCAGCACGCCCGCGTCGTAGACCCCGGCGACGTGGGGGTGGCCGGACAGCGCGCCCGCCGCCGTCACCTCGCGCAGGAACCGGCGGCGGTCGCGGTCGGACAGCAGGACGCGGTTGTCGAGCTTCAGCGCGACCTCGCGCCCCACGGCGAGCTGCCTGGCCCGGTAGACCACGCCGAAGCCGCCCTGCCCGAGGACGCCGAGCAGCTCGTACCCCGGCAGGAGCGGCGCGCCCGCCTCCTCCACCCGACCCACCTCCCGACAGCCGTGCGGAACACTACCGCAGAGATCACGCTATCGATCGACATAGTGGGATCAACCGGTTGGACGCGGAGTTCCCGTCCCCAGCGGGGGCCGGAACGGTGCGGGCTGCGGCTCGACCAGAAGGGCGGGCCGGCCAGAAGGGCGGGCCGACCGGGAAGGCGGGCTTGCGGGGAGGGGCGAGGGAGAGCCGGGCGAGATCCGCCGGGGAGGCGTCACACGGCGATGCCCGGCGACCTCGCGAGGAGGCACCGGGCAGGGCCGTGAACGATCAGGAGGAGCCGGCGACCTCCAGGTCCTGGACGCGCGGGTCGTCCCGGTCGGCGACGTAGTCCTCGGGCCGGGTCGCGTCCGGCCCCTCGGCCATCTTGACCGCCCGGGCCAGCCACGTGCCGAGCACGGCGACGACCAGGTTGACGGCCAGAGCCAGGAAGCCGGCGTAGATCGTCATCTTGGTGTCCAGGCCCAGTTTCTCCAGCGGGAACGCCGAGCCGCCGAAGTGCTCGTGCTTGGTGGCCGGGTTCGCGATGTTGTACAGCATCAGTAGGCCCGAGCCCATCCCGGCGACCCACCCGGCGACCAGGCCGGCCCGGTGGAACCAGCGCCCGAAGAGGCCGAGGGCCACGGACGGCAGGGTCTGCAGGATGATCACGCCGCCGATGAGCTGCAGGTCGATCGAGAACTGGGGGTCGATGAGCAGGATGCACAGCACCGCGCCGACCTTCACGACCAGCGAGGCGATCTTGCTGACCGACGCCTCCTGGGCGTCCGTGGCGTCCGGCCTGATGTACTCGCGGTAGATGTTGCGGGTGAACAGGTTGGCCGCGGCGATCGACATGATGGCCGCGGGCACCAGCGCGCCGATGCCGACGGCCGCGAACGCCACGCCCGCGAACCAGTCGGGGAACATCGTGTCGAAGAGCTGCGGCACCACCGTGTTCACGTCGGTGCCGATGGGCTTGACCCCGGCCGCGATGGCCATGTAGCCGAGCAGCGCGATCAGGCCGAGCAGCAGGCTGTAGGCGGGCAGCGCCGACATGTTCCGCTTGATGACGTCGCGGTTCTTCGACGCGAGCACGCCCGTCACGCTGTGCGGGTAGAGGAACAGCGCCAGGGCCGACCCGAGGGCCAGCGTGACGTACTGGAGCTGGTTGTTGGCATTGAGGAGGACGCCGTCGCCGGGGGCGGGGGTGGCGTCGAACTTCGCCTGCGCCGCGTCGAAGATCGCCGACCAGCCGCCCAGCCGGGACGGGATGTAGATCACCGCGACCAGGATCACCACGTAGATCAGCGAGTCCTTGACGAACGCGATCAGCGCCGGGGCGCGCAGCCCCGACTGGTACGTGTACGCCGCGAGGATCGCGAACGCGATGATCAGCGGCAGGTCGCCCTTGACGCCCATCGTCTTCAGCACCGCCTCGATGCCGACGAGCTGCAGCGCGATGTACGGCATGGTCGCCACGATGCCGGTGAGGGCGACCAGCAGCGCCAGCGTCGGGGAGCCGAACCTGGCCCGGACGAAGTCCGCGGGGGTGACCAGCCCGTGCACGTGCGAGACCGACCACAGCCGGATCATCACGAGGAACACCAGCGGATAGACCACCACCGTGTACGGCACGGCGAAGAACCCGGTGGCCCCCGCGCCGAACAGCAGCGCGGGCACCGCGACGAACGTGTACGCGGTGTAGAGGTCGCCGCCGACCAGGAACCAGGTGATCCACGAGCCGAAGCTGCGGCCGCCGAGGCCCCACTCGTGCAGGCTGGCGAGGTCGTTCGCGCGCCGCCACCGGGCCGCGACGAACCCCATGCCGCTCACGAGCAGGAACAGGACCGTGAAGATGACGATCTCGGTGCTCACCGGCCGCTCCTGGTCATCCGGTAGACCACGGTGGTGGTGGCGACGCCGAGCAGGATGAAGGCGAGCTGCAGCCAGTAGAAGAGCGGGATGCCGAACAGCCGCGGCTCGAGGGAGTTGAACAGGGCGGGGACGAGCGGGACGACGATCGGTAGCAGAAGCAGCCAGTTCCAGGGACTTCGGTCACTGCGCGGGGCGGCCAACGCGCCCTCCTCTCTGACGGGGAGTCGCTCCGCAGCGTAAAGTGACGCGTGTCACAGCCGGGTCGCCCGTCGCCGAACGGTCGGGTTGGCGCGCCGAGCGTCACGAGACCTCTCCCGGTCGCCCGCCCGGCCCCTCGATCGGCTCGGCCCTCCGATCGGCCCCCGGCCGGTGAGGGCGGCGCGGCCCGGGTCAGCCCCCGGGCGGTCCCCTCAGCGCACTCCAGGCCCGGGCCCGGCGTCCCCGGCCCCTTCAGCGCCCTCCGGGCCCGGGTCAGCCCCGGGCGGCCCTCGGAAGCAGGACGGCGGACGGGTGGGCCGGGTCGTGCAGCACCTCGTGGTCGCAGCACACCATCGCCGCCCCCGCGGCGGCCGGCCCGGGGCCGAGCGGGTCGCCGGTGCCGGTGTTGCGGGAGATCCTGGGGTACGCCCCGCCCGCCACGTGGACCCTGATCCGGTGGCCGCGCCGGAAACGGTGCCCGATCGGCCACAGGTCCACCCGCACCCGCCGTACGCCGTCCGCGTCGGCCCGATCGGCCGGGGTGAGCCTGCGGACGCCCTCGCACACGTTCATCGACGTCCCGTTCGGGTGGACGTCGCAGACGCGGACCACGACGTCGGCGTGCTCGGTGCTGGTCCGGACGTACAGGTCGGCGGACACCTCGCCGATCAGGTCCGTGTCCTCCGCCAGCACGGGCGAGGTGTGGACCAGCACGTCCCGCCGCGACTCCAGCCGCCGGTTGTCGCGCGGCATCGAGTTGCCGATGAGGACCGGCCCGCCGAGCACCGGCGTGGGGTGCCGCGGGTCGTACCGGAACCGGTCCGGCTCGGAGGGGACGGGGTTGTCCGTGGAGAGCGCCCCGCCCGGCCGCAGGTGCCAGCGTTCCTCCCGGGTCCCCGGCGGCGGCCAGTCGGAGTAGTCCCGCCACTCGTCCGCGCCGGTCACGTACAGCCGCACCGGCGAGAGGCGCAGCCCGGACGGGTCGCCGAGCAGGTGGGCGCGGAACCAGGCCAGCGCGTCCGCGCCCGCCACCCTGCCCAGCCGGTAGTCCGCGTGGTACCACGGCCCGATCGTCAGGTACGGCCGCCGCCCCGCCGCCCGCATCGCCGCGTAGTCCTTGAGCTGCCACGGCAGGAACACGTCGTACCAGCCGCCGGTCATGGTCACCTCGGCGCTGACCTCCCCGACCGACGCGGAGAAGTCCCGCTTGCGCCAGTACGCCGACGACGGGTCGGCGTGGTTGGCGATCAGGTCCCGGAAGAACGGCAGCGGCCGGCCGGCCGACACGAGGTCCAGCTCCGACAGCGGCCGGCCGGACAGGCCGGACAACACGGCGCGGCGGGTGCGGCGCGGGGCGAGGAAGGTCGCGGCGGCGCCGCCCAGCCGTCCCTCCATCCCGGCGGTGAGCGTCGTCCAGACGAGCGTGGACTCCAGCGCGAACGACCCGCCGACGTAGGCCGCGTCGCGGAAGCAGGACGCCGTCACCTGAGTGGCCATCGCCCGGAGATCGGGCGCCTCCGCCGCGATGGCCCACTGGGCGTAACCGAGGTAGGAGGGGCCGTGCATGGCGAAGCTGCCGCCGTACCACGACTGGGCCCGCATCCACGCGACCGTGGCCAGGCCGTCCTCGCGCTCGTCGGCGAGCGGGTCGAGCAGCCCGCCCGAGCCGAACCCGCCGCGGCAGCTCTGGATCACGACGTGGAACCCGTGCCGCGCGAACGCCCTGCCGTACATCCAGCCGACCACCCCGGCCCGGCCGTACGGCGAGCGGATGAGGACGGTCGGCGGGCGGTCCGCGCCGACCGGCACGTACCGGTCGGCGAGCAGTGTGACGCCGTCCGGCATCGGGATCGGCACGTCACGGCGGACGAGCACGCGGTGGGCGCGGCGCCCGGGCAGCATGAGCGTCATTCGTCCCTCCTCGCCGTGTTTGTAACCTCCTAGTAACATTATTCGCTATGAGCGGGGAGAAGTGTCGTTGCATGATCACGCGCGGGGCCGCTAACCTGTACACCATGCGAACTCCGAATCAGTGGTGGCGCCGCTAACAGGCGGCGACGGGTTTCGCATTTCGCGATCAGAGCAGACGGCCGCCCCGAGAGGCGGCCTTCTTCATGTCCGCCCCAGGGGCATTACGAAAATCAAGGGGCGAGACAGGTGGATACCAGCGGATACACCACGGCCGGCGGCGTCGAGGTCGAACGCCTCGTGCGCGAGGTGCCCGAAGCGGCGCTCGAAGAGATCGTGACCTCGCTCGGCGAGCGGCGCGGCGGGGCGTTCTCCTCCGGCATGGACTACCCCGGCCGGTACAGCCGCTGGGCGTTCGGCTACGTCGACCCATGCGTGGAGATCGTCGCCAGGGGGCGGCGGATCTCGGCCCGCGCGCTCAACGAGCGCGGCCGCGTCGTCCTGCCCGCGGTCGCCTCGTGCCTGCTCGCGGCGGGCAAGCCGGTCGCCGCCCCCACCGCCGAGCACGTCGAGGTGGTGGTCGAGGGGTCGGAGGACATCCTCCCCGAGGAGATGCGCAGCCGCCGCCCGACCGTCTTCACCGCTATCCGCGAGCTGATGGCCGCCTTCCGCGGCGACGACCCGCACCTCGGCCTGTACGGCGCCTTCGGGTACGACCTGGCCTTCCAGTTCGAGCCGATCCGCTACTCGCTGCCTCGCCCGGCGGACCAGCGCGACCTCGTGCTCCACCTGCCGGACCGGCTGGTCGTGATCGACCGCGTGCGCGAGACCAGCATGGAGTACCTGTACGACTTCGTCGTGGACGGCGTCTCCACCCGCGGTCTGGAGCGGACGGGCGACACGTTCCCGCTGGTCACCCCCACCGAGATCCCGCCGAACCCCGAGAAGGGGGCGTACGCGGAGATCGTCGCGAAGGCGAAGGAGAAGTTCAAGCGCGGCGACCTGTTCGAGGTCGTCCCCGGTCAGGTCTTCCACTCCACCTGCACCGATCCCGCCGCCTTCTACCGGTCCCTGCGCACGAGCAACCCCGCGCCGTACGAGTTCCTGCTCAACCTCGGCGACGGCGAGCACCTGGTGGGCGCCTCGCCCGAGATGTACGTCCGGGTCACCGGCGACCGCGTCGAGACCTGCCCGATCTCCGGCACGATCGCCCGCGGCGCCAACCCGGTCGAGGACGCCGAGGCCATCCGCACCCTCCTGTCCAGCGTGAAGGAGGAGTCCGAGCTGACCATGTGCACCGACGTCGACCGCAACGACAAGTCGCGGATCTGCGTCCCGGGCACGGTGCGGGTCATCGGCCGCCGCCAGATCGAGATGTACTCCCGGCTCATCCACACCGTGGACCACATCGAGGGTCGGCTGCGACCGGAGTTCGACGCCCTCGACGCCTTCCTCACCCACATGTGGGCGGTCACCGTCACCGGCGCGCCCAAGACCTGGGCCATGCAGTTCATCGAGGACAACGAGGCGACCACCCGGCGCTGGTACGGCGGGGCGGTCGGCTTCATCGGCTTCGACGGCTCCATGAACACCGGGCTCACCCTGCGCACCGCGCAGATCCGCGGCGGCGTGGCCACGGTCAGGGCCGGGGCGACCCTGCTGTACGACTCCGACCCCGGGGCCGAGGAGCGCGAGACCGAGCTCAAGGCGAGCGCCCTGCTCGGCGCCCTCGCCGCCGTCGGCCGCGAGACGCCCGAGGACGAGGGACGGCAGGCCGCCGACCTGCCCGGCGCCGGGCACACCGTGCTGCTCGTGGACCACGAGGACTCGTTCGTCAACACGCTGGCCGACTACTTCCGGCAGCAGGGCGCGTCCGTCGTGACCCTGCGGCACGGGTTCCCGCTGGAGATGCTCGACGAGATCGCGCCGACGCTCGTCGTGCTGTCGCCCGGCCCCGGCTGGCCGTCCGACTTCGGCTGCTCCGCCCTCGTCGAGGCGCTGTACGCCAGGGAACTGCCGGTTTTCGGCGTCTGCCTCGGCATGCAGGCCATGATCGAGCAGGCGGGCGGCAGCCTGGAGCTGCTGCCGTACCCGGAGCACGGCAAGCGCGGCCAGGTGCGCCGGGAGGGGGAGAGCGCCCTGCTCGACGGCCTGCCCGCGGAGTTCGTGGCCGCCCGCTACCACTCGCTGCACGCCAAGCGGCCCGGGGTGCGCGGTTTCGCCGTCACCGCCTTCACGCCGGACGGAGCGGCGATGGCCATCGAGGACGTCGAGAACCGGCGCTTCGCGGTGCAGTTCCACCCCGAGTCGATCCTCACCACGCAGGGCGGCGCGGGAGCCAGGATCATCGCGAACGTGCTGCGCCTCTGCGCCCGATAGTCCCGGACGCGACCGGACGCGACCGGGCGCGACGGCCGTGCCGGCCGGGCGGGAACCGCTCGTGCCGGTACGGCGGCGGATTCCCGCTTTCGCGCGATATCTCCTTACAAAGGAGGAGGAAATTCGATGATCTCGGATTGATAATCGCCTCCGATGACTGCGATTGAGATCCGAAACCTGTCGAAATCCTTCGGCGCGGTCCGGGCGGTCGACGATGTCACCTTCACCGTGGAGGCCGGCTCCGTCACCGGATATCTCGGACCGAACGGCGCGGGAAAGACCACTACGCTGCGTTCCCTGCTCGGCCTGGTCACGCCCGACTCCGGCGAGGCGCTGGTCGGCGGGAAACGCTACACCGACCTGGCCACGCCCCTGAACGAGGTCGGGGCGGTGCTCGAGGCCACCAACTTCCACCCCGGGCGCACCGCGCGCAACCACCTGCGGCTGCTCTGCGTCGCCGCCGGGCTCCCGGTCGCGCGGGTGGACGAGGCCCTCGGCCAGGTCGGCCTGGCGGACGCGGCCGGCAAGCGCGTCGGCGGCTTCTCGCTCGGCATGCGCCAGCGGCTCGCCCTCGCCTCCGCGCTGCTCGGCGAGCCCAAGGTGTACATCCTGGACGAGCCGGCCAACGGGCTCGACCCCGCCGGCATCCAGTGGCTGCGCGGCTTCCTGCGGCACCTCGCCCACGACCGGGGCGCGGCCGTCCTGGTCTCCAGCCACGTGTTGTCCGAGGTCGAGCAGACCGTGGACAACGTGGTGATCATCGCGGGCGGCCGCCTCGTACGGCAGGGCACGCTGGCCGACCTGACCGCGGGCGGCGAGAAGACCGTGCGCGTCCGGACGGCCGAGGGCGGCGACCTGGCCCCTGCGCTGGAGAAGGCGGGCGCGACCGTCGAGCGGGTCGACGGCGGCGCGCTGCGCGTCCACGGCCTGGAGCCCGAGGAGATCGGCCGGATCGTGCTCGACCAGCGCGTCGTCCTGACCGAGATGACCCCCGAACGCTCCGACCTGCAGAAGGTCTTCCTGGAACTGACGGAGGCACGATGATCGGCCTGGTGCGGGCGGAGCTGCTGAAGCTGTCGACCACGCGGCTGTGGTGGGTCATGCTCCTGTCCACCGTCTTCTTCATCGGCCTGAGCCTGGCCTTCTTCGTGGGCTTCGCGGGCAACGAGCCGGGCGGGCTGCCCCCGATCGACACCCCGCAGTGGGCGCAGGTCGCCTGGTCGGCGGGGTCGAGCGGCCGCATCTTCGTGATGATCCTCGGCGTCGTGATGATGACCTCCGAGTACCGCTACCAGACGATCACCGGCACCTTCCTGACGACGCCGCGCCGCGGCCGGGTGATCACCGCCAAGCTGGGCGCGGGCCTGGTCGTCGGCGCGCTGTTCGCGCTGGCCGTGCTGGCCTTCACCGCCCTGGTCGTGATCCCCGCGGTGCTGATCGCCGGAGGCGAGCTCTCGCTGACGGAGAGCCGCGTCCCGCAGATCGCCCTCGGCACCGTCGCCTCGTTCGCGCTCTACACGATCCTGGGCATCGCCCTGGGCGCGCTCGTGCGCAACCAGATCGCCGGCATCGTCGGAGCGGTCGCCTGGGCGTACATCATCGAGAGCGTCTTCCTGGCGATCCCCGCGCTGCAGGTCGTGGGCAAGTGGTTCCCCGGCGGGGCGGCCCAGGCGCTGATGAGCATCGACGTGGACACCGGCATGGGCACGGGCGGCGACATGCTGCCCGCCTGGGGCGGCGCGGCGGTGCTGGTCGGCTACGCGGTGGTCTTCGCGGTCGTCGCGAACGTCACGACCGTGCGCCGCGACATCACCTGACGACCCCGCCGTGACCGGTCGCCGCGCGGCGGCCGGTCACGGCGGTCAGTCCCACCAGAACGACCAGGCGTTCTTGCCGCGGATCTGCTCGGCGTAGTCGGCGAGCGTGCCCGGGCCCTGCAGGATGCTGTCCGGGCAGAACGTCCAGTGCTCCGCCGCCACGTGGAGCGAGTGCTCGACGGTGGCCGGGGGCGCGGCGACGCTCAGGTCGAGCGTGTTGAACCCCATGCCGATCACCCTCGCGCCGAAGCGGTCCTCCCAGCTCCGGACGACCGCGGCGAGGGGGACGCTCCACTCGTTGTGGTGCACCGCGCCCTGCCAGCCCATCACCGCCAGGACGTCGGCGCCCCGGTCGACCGCCGCGAGGCCGAGCGGCGTCCGGCGGCCGGCCACGATCCGGGCGTACCAGTCGGCCACCACGTCGGGGTCGGCGACCAGCCGCCCCGGCTCGGCCGGGCCCGGGCACTCCTCCCCATAGGGGGCGAGGTCCGCCACGCCCCCGGCGAGCAGGTCCCGCCACACCTCCGCCATGAAGGACTCCGCCCGGTAGTTGTCGATCTCGGACGCGGGCTCCGGCGCGATCTGCCCGGCCGACCAGGGCTGTACGGAGTCCTCCAGGAGCACCGGCCAGAGGCCGGAGCTCGGGTGCTCGGCCCGCAGGCGGGCCCACAGCGACGCGGGGACCGGGGCGTCGCTGAGCCAGAACGAGGGGCGGCGGTGGGTCCGGAGCCGGTCGTACGCGGGGTCCGGCCACACGAGGGCTCCCGGGGGAAGGCCGGCCGGGAGCGCCCGCCCGTCTCCGCCGTCCGGGAACAGCAGCCCCAAATGTTCACCATCGTCCGTTCTGATCACCACCCCAACAGGATCTCAGAATCGCTGTCGGAGGTCCCTAGGGAGTTCGCCGGACTTCTTCACCGGGTTCGGGCGCGCCGGGGGCGGCGGATCAGGGAAGATCCAGCCGGCACAGTCCCTCGGCGAGGGCCTTGGTCGTCAGGCGGGTACGGCTGTCGCACCCGAGCTTGGCGAAGACGTGCTCCAGGTGGGTGGTGACCGTGCGGACGCTGAGGACCAGGGCGGCCGCGATCTGCGGGTTGGAGTCGCCCCGCGCCACCCGGGTTAGCACTTCGAGTTCCCGCGCCGTCAGCTCGTACGGCAGGGCGCAGGGGCGCTCGGCGATGACCGCCCCCTGGATGGAGCCGTGGAAGCCGACACCGGCCCGGTGGATGCGCAGCTCCCGCCACTGGCCGGTCCCGTCCAGCCACAGCCCGCGCCGGGACAGCTCGCGCGAGTCGATGAACTCCCGGGCCAGCCCGGCCATGGCGGCCTCGGAGCGCAGCGCCTCCGACGGCGGCCAGCCCGCCACCGTCCGGCAGCGCCCGCCGCGCTCGTACGCCAGGGCGTGGAAGCCGGGCGGCAGCCCGAGCGGGTCGATGACGCAGCGGGTCAGGTCGGTGACGTGGGCCAGCGCGGGGGAGACCGCGGAGATCACCGTGCCGGCCTCCGGCGGGAAGTCGTCCCGCGAGTGGAGGTGCAGCAGGCCGGTGTAGCGGCCCTCGGTGAGGAACAGCGGCGTGGTGATGCCGGCGCGCCAGCCGTACTGCTCCAGATGGCGGCGGAAGTAGCGCTCGGTGCCGGGGGAGCCCATGACCAGGGGCTCCTTCAGAGACATCGCCCTGCGGTAGGGGGCGAGGCTGGTGTACTCCTCGGCGGCGTCGGCGTCCACGCGGGCGTACCCGGCGGACACCAGCGACCGGTGCCGTCCGGTCGCCGGGTCGAACGCCACGAACTCGTAGGCCTCCACCGGGATCACCTGGCGCAGCGCCGTCATCGCGCCGTGCGCCCCGTCCTGGGCCACTCGGAAGCCCAGTTCGGCGATCGCGTGGAGGTGACGCGCGCTCAGGCTGATCTGATTCATGGGGGCCTCCACGATAAGCCTGCCGTAGATCCTTTTTGCAAGGAATACGTAAACCATCCGATGTAAGCACTTGAAGCGCTCTTTACCCTCACCGCAACAGTAGAGGCGGAGGATCACGTGACGCTCAGCAGAAGACGAACCGCCGCCCTCGCGGTGGCGGCGGTCATCCTCGGCGGGGTCAGCGGATGCGGCGGCTCAGGCGGAGGGCAGGACAAGCAGGGCGGGGACGCGCAGGGACCGAGCGTGTTCTCGGTCGCGCTCACCGAGCCCGACCACCTGACGCCGGGCAACACGTCGAGCAGCTATTCCATTGCGGTGCTCGACGCCATCTTCGATACCCCGGTGTATATCGACGCCGACGGCAAGCCGCAGATGCGCGCGGCCGAGTCGGTGACCAGTGACGACCAGAAGGTCTGGACGATCAAGTTCAAGCAGGGCCAGAAGTTCAGCAACGGTGAGCCCGTCACCGCCGAGAGCTTCGCGGACGCCTGGAACGCGGTCGCCTACGGCCCGAACGGCTGGACCAACAACTACTACTTCGCCAACATCGAGGGGTACGACGCGCTGAACCCCGAGGAGGGCGAGCCCAAGACGGACAAGATGACCGGGCTGGAGGTCGTCGACCCGAACACCCTCAAGGTCACGCTCACCGGTCCGTTCAGCCAGTTCCCGATCACGCTGGCCTACATCGCGTTCGCGCCGATGCCGAAGGCCGCGTTCAAGGACCTCAAGGCGTTCGACCAGGCGCCGATCGGCAACGGCCCGTTCACGCTCGACGGGGCCTGGCAGCACAACCAGAAGATCGCGGTCAAGAAGTCGCCCGACTACGCGGGCGATCGCAAGGCCCATTCGGACGGCGTCGAGTTCAAGATCTACGCCAGCCGGGACACCGCGTACACCGACCTGCGGGCCGGCAAGGTGGACCTGCTGACGACGATCCCCCCGGCCAGCGCGCCGGAGGCGAAGAAGCTGCTCGGCGACCGGTTCCTGTCGACGGCCGGCGGCACGATGGACTACCTCGGCTTCCCGACGTTCGACAAGCGGTTCGCCAACGCCGACCTGCGCAAGGCGGTCTCGATGGCCATCGACCGGCAGGCGATCGTCGACGCCGTCTACAACGGCGCGTTCAAGCCGATGGCGTCGCTGGTCGCCCCGCTCGTGCCCGGCTACCGCGAGGACGCCTGCGGCGAGCCCTGCGCGTACGACCCGGCGAAGGCCAAGCAGCTCTTCGACCAGGCGGGCGGGTTCAGCGGCACGCTCAACCTGTACTTCTCGAACGCCGACCCGAGCTACGAGCAGTGGATGACCGCGGTCGCCAACCAGCTCAAGCAGAACCTCGGCATCCAGGACATCAAGTTCCGCAAGATCCCGGCCTCCGACTACCTGACGACGCTGCGGGAGCGCAAGGAGGACGGCCCCTTCCGGCAGAACTGGGTCATGGACTACCCGAGCCCGCAGAACTACCTCGAGTACATGTGGGGCGAGGGGAACCGCATGGGCTGGGAGAGCAAGGAGTTCGTCGACCTGATCAAGCAGGCCAACGAGGCGCCCAGCGTCGAGGCGAGCCTGCCGCTCTACCAGAAGGCCGAGGACCTCGCGATCGCCGAGATGCCCTTGATCCCGCTGTGGAACTGGCAGGACCAGTCGGGCTACTCCAGCCGGCTCGGTGACGTCAAGCTCACGCCCTACACGAACAACCTCGACACGATCACGGTCAAGAACAAGTGAGATACGCCGTCCAGCGCCTGATCCAGGCCGTCCCGGTCTTCGTGATCACCACCTTCCTGATCTACACGATGGTGTTCGCGCTCCCGGGAGACCCGATACTCGCGCTGGCCGGCGACAAGCCGGTGCCCGAGCAGGTGCTCGACGTCATGCGCGAGCGCTACCACCTGAACGACCCGCTGCTCGTGCAATACGGCTACTACATGCTCGGGGTGTTCCAGGGCGACCTCGGCGAGACCTTCACCGGGCAGCCGGTGAGCGACCTGCTCGCGGATCGGTGGGCGGTGACCGCGCAACTCGCGCTCACCGCCTGGATCTTCGAGCTGGTCGTGGGGGTCGGGCTCGGGGTCGTCGCGGGACTGCGCCGCGGCGGCATCGCCGACACGGCCGTCCTCGCCGGCACGACGTTCGTCATCGCGGTCCCGGTCTTCGTCGTCGGGTACACGGCGCAGATCCTGTTCGGCCTCAACCTGGGGCTGTTCCCGACGGCGGGCACCGACGAGGGATGGCCGGTCAGCTACCTGCTGCCCGGCATGGTGCTCGGCTCGTTCGGGCTCGCCTACGTCGCCCGGCTCACCCGGACCTCGCTCGTGGAGAACCTCCGCGCCGACTACGTCCGCACGGCCACGGCGAAGGGGCTGCGGCGCCGCCGGATCGTCGGGCTGCACGCGCTGCGCAACTCGCTGATCCCCGTGGTGACCTACCTCGGCATCGACTTCGGCAACCTGATGGCCGGCGCGGTCGTCACCGAGGGCATCTTCAACCTGCCCGGCATCGGCCAGCAGGTGTTCCAGTCCATCCAACTCCAGGAGGGTCCCGTCGTCGTCGGCGTCGTCACCCTGCTCGTCATGATCTTCATCGTCGCCAACCTGGTCGTGGACCTGCTGTACGGCGTGCTCGACCCGAGGATCCGCCGTGCCTGAGCTCCTTCCAGGAAAGCCCGGAAAGCCGGGAGAGGCGCCGAAGCCCGGCCGTACCGCGACCGGCCCCCCGCCGGACCTCACGGCCGCGTCCGGCGGTGCGCCGGGCGGCGTGGCCGGCGCCGCGCCCGACGTCCCGGACCCGGCCGGCGAGACCGGCACGGCCGGCCGGTCGTTGTGGCGCGACGCCTGGCTGGAACTGCGCGGGCGGGTCGTGTTCTGGATGTCGGCGGTCATCCTCGTCGTGGCCGGCGCGATGGCGGCCGTCCCCGACCTGTTCGCCGCGATGGGCCCGAACGAGAACTGCAACCTCAGGATGTCCAAGAAGGGGCCCGGCGCCGGCGCGGTCTTCGGGTACGACCTTCAGGGCTGCGACTACTGGTCGCAGATCGTGCACGGGGCGCGGGCGTCCATCCTGATCGGCGTCGCGGTGACCGTTTTCGCGCTGCTGATCGCCGTCGTGCTCGGACTGGTCGGCGGATACTACGGGGGCGTGCTCGACGCGCTGATCGCCCGGATCACGGACGTCTTCTTCGGCATCCCGTTCGTCCTCGGGGCGACCGTCGTCCTGGTGGCCTTCCCCGGCCGGGGCATGTGGGCCATGACGCTCGTCCTCGTCGTGCTCGGCTGGACGACGATGACCCGCCTGATGCGCGGCCAGGTGATCGCCGTGAAGGACATGGACTTCGTGGCGGCCGCCCGGATGCTCGGCGCGGGTGACCGGCGGATCATGTTCCGGCACATCCTCCCGAACGCGATCGCGCCGGTGTTCGTGGTCGCCATGCTCAACGTCGGCAACGTGATCGCCGGAGAGGCGACCCTCGACTACCTCGGCGTCGGCCTGCAGTACCCGGACGTGTCGTGGGGGCTGCAGCTCAACGTCGCCCAGACGTTCTTCGCCGAGTACCCGCACCTGCTGGTCTTCCCCGCGCTGTTCCTGACCGCCACCGTGCTGAGCTTCCTCATGCTCGGCGACGTCGTACGGGACGCCCTCGACCCCAAGCTGCGATAGCTGATTCTCCCAAAAGTGGGGAAACTTTACTCAATGGGGTGAAGTGCGACGGGAGGATTCCTTGACCATCTTCGTGGCGGCTCCGGACGGCAGACGGCTGGCAGTGGAGCAGCGGGGGGCCGCGGACGGCAGCCCGGTGTTCCACCTGCACGGCACTCCCGGCAGCCGGGTCGGCCCCTCACCCCGCGAGACGACGCTCTACCGGCTCGGCATCCGGCTGATCAGCTTCGACCGTCCCGGCTACGGGCGGTCGGACCGGATGCGCGGCCGGCTCGTCGCCGACGTCGCCGCCGACGTGGCCGTCATCGCCGACCATCTGGGCGTGCCGACGTTCGCGGTGGTCGGCAGGTCGGGCGGCGCCCCGCACGCCCTCGCCTGCGCCGCGCTGCTCCCCGGCCGGGTCACCCGCGCGGCCGCGCTCGTCCCCATCGCCCCGCGCGACGCCGACGGGCTCGACTGGTTCGACGGCATGGTCCGGTCCAACGTCGTGGAGTACACCGCGGCGATCACCGGGGACCGCCTGGTCTCCGCCCGGCTCGGCTCCGCCGCCAGCCAGATCCGCGCCGACCCCGCCGGCAAGGTGGTCGGGCTCTACGAGCAGGTGCCCGAGTCGGACCGGCGCGTCGTCTCCGACCACGGCATCCGCCGGATGCTCGTCGCGAACTTCGCCGAGGGCCTGCGGGAGACCGCCGACGGCTGGGTGGACGACGTGCTCGCCTTCTCCTGGGAGTGGGGGTTCGACCCCGCCGCCATCGCCGTGCCGACACTGGTGTGGCACGGCGAGAACGACGTGTTCGCCCCGGTGGGCCACGCGCGCTGGCTGGGGGCAAGGATCCCCGGCGCGACCCTGGACATCCGGCGCGGCGCGGCCCACTTCGGCGCGCTGGACGTCCTGCCGGACGTGCTGCTCTGGCTCACCCGCGCCTGATCAGGTCGGCTGCGGCTCCAGGTCCCGGTTGATCCGCCGCCACGCCTGCAGGGCCACGATGTTGGGATGGCCCTCCCCGAGCACGGCGAGCATGGACGCCAGGGTGGCATCGCGCATCTGCTCGGACTGCGCCGTCCTGCCCATCGCGGCGAGCGTGACCGACAGGTTGGCCTGGCAGACGAGCGTGTCGGGATGCTCGAACCCCAGGGTGTCGCGCAGCCCCGCCAGCGCCCGCCGCTCCAGCGACTCCGCCTGCTCGTGCCGTCCGAGCTCCCCGGCGCAGTTCGCCACGTTGACCATGCACGACAGCGTGAACGGATGCCGGTCGCCGAGCCGCAGGCGCAGCGCGTCGAGCGTCTTCTCGCCCGTCGCCAGCGCCTCCTCCCGCCGGCCGGTGCCCCGCAGGTACGTCATCAGGTTGTTCGCCGCCACCAGCGTGTACGGATGGTCCGCGCCGAGCAGCTTCTGGTAGGCCGTCATCGTGGCCAGCGCCACGTCCCTCGCGCCGTCCTTGTTCTCCAGCGCCGACATGCAGCTCGCGTACTCCAGCGCGGCCGCCTGCGTCTCGGGAGAGTTCGGATAGAGCGCCAGGTAGCGGTCGTACGTCTCGCGCGCCAGGGTCATCGCCTCCTGCTGCCGGCCCGCCTTGCGCAGCGACACCGCGAGGCTCTTGGACGCCCGCAGCGTGTCCACGTAGTCGTCGGACAGCACCTCCCGGTACCGCTGCAGCGTCTGCTCGAGCAGCTCGACCGACCGCCTGAACTCGCCCGCCTCCCGCATGTCGCGGGCCAGGTTCTGCGCCGTCCCCAGCGTGTACGGGTGGGACTCGCCGAGGACCAGGCGCATCCGCTCCAAGGTGTCCTGGTCCAGCTCCATCGCGCTGAAGCAGTCGCCCACCAGCCGATAGGAGACCGCCAGGTTGTTGGCGGCGTTGAGCGTGCGTTTCTCGTCCTCGCCGTACAGCTCCTTCCACTTGTCGTACGTCTCCCTGGCCATCTCCAGGGCGAGGTCGAACTCGCCGAGCGCCCGCAGGTCGGCGGCTAGGCCGCCGGTCGTGAGGAGCGTGTGCGGGTGGTTCTCGCCCATGACCCGCGTCTGCTGCTCCCTGACCCACTCGTCCAGCTCACGCGCCGCCTGGTAGCTGCCCTGCGAGCGCTGCACGTTGGCGATGTTGAACAGCAGGTGCAGGCGCTGCCGCTCGTACTGGCCGAACTCCTCCTCCCAGTAGTCGGCGAGCCGCTGCCCGAGCTGCAGCGCGCCGGCGAACTCGCCGCGCTTCCACAGGTAGCGGACCCGCTCGGTGAGCAGCCGGCGCGTCTCCTCCTCCGTGCAGTTCTCCGCGTTCGAGGGCAGCAGGTGCGGCCAGATGAGGTCGTACCTCGCCCAGTTCTCCGGGTCGTCCACCTCGCCCTGCCGGGGGCGGGCGCCGACCAGCACGTGGTGCACCTCGTGCGAGGTGTCGTCCACCTCGTCGGCCGACATCTGCCCCTTGATCACGGCCTGGACCAGGCGGTGGATCTGGATCGTGTTGCTGCCCTGGTCGATCTTGGCGAGCGCGAACCGGCTGATCTCCCTGATCAGCCGGCCCAGCATGAGCTTCTCGCCGCGCAGCGTGTCGTCGTACGGCAGCAGCGAGCGCATCATCTCGTCGCTGTACAGCAGGAACATCGAGATCGGGTCGGGGGAGAAGAACGCGCAGAGCTGGAGCATCCGCACCGCCGCGGGGGAGCGCTCGCGGAGCTGGGTGAGCGAGATGTTCCAGGTCGCCGCCACCGGCTGGGGATAGCCGGGCGGCGGGTTCGTGGACAGGATCTCCGCGGTCTGCGTCTCCAACTGCGAGATGTACTCGCCGGCCGACATCCCGGTCTCCCCGAGCCAGGCCGCCGCCTGCTCGACCGCCAGCGGCAGGTAGCCCAGCGCCTCGGCCACCCGCAGCGCCTCGCCCGGGTCGAGCTCGGGCACCCGGCGCTGCAGATGCTCCAGGCTCTCCTCGCGGCTGAAGACGTCCACCTCGAGAGGGGCCGCGACGCTCGACCACGAGCGGTTGCGCGAGGTCACGAGCACGTGCCCCGGCCCGCCGGGCAGGAAACCCCTGACCTCCTCCGGATCGCCCGCGTTGTCGAAGATCAGCAACCAGCGCGAGTACGGCTCGCCGCGCCGCAGCGCCTCGCGGGCCGCCTCCGCGCCCTCGACCACGCTGTCGCCCACGCGCATCCCGAGCCGCCCGGCCAGCTCGGCCAGGGACGGGTTGATCAGCTCGGGCTGCTCCGCCGGGATCCACCACACCAGGTCGTAGTCGGCCATGAACCGGTGCGCGTACTCCAGCGCGACCTGCGTCTTGCCCACGCCGCCCAGGCCGTACAGCGCCTGCGGCAGGACGACCGCCTGGCTGCCGCCGACGAGCTGGTCGCGGAGCGTCTCGAGGGCCGCGCTGCGCCCGGTGAACGCCGGGTTGCGGGCCTGCACGTTCCAGATGGGCGGGACCGTCCCGGGAAAGCGCGAGCCGAGCGTGGAGGGGGCCGCCGCGTAGTCGGCCGGGTCCCGGCCGGCCGCGCGCAGCACCGCGTCGGTCGCCTGCCCGGCGGTGAGCCGTACGAGATCGACCGGCGGCCGGTCGGAGAAGGGGGCGGGCAGCCGCACGTCGGCGATCCTGGCCGCGATGAGCGGGCGGCCGTTGCCCGCCATGTCCGGCGCGGACAGGCGCTCCCACGTCTCGCGCCCGTGGGCGGAGCGCACGTAGGCGGTCGAGAGGATGACGAGCGCCTGGCCCCGGCCCTCGCCGCCGTCCAGGCTCTGCGGGCCGTCGATCGCCTGCGGTGTGACCCGGCACCCCGCCCGCCGCAGCACCGCGCCGATCCAGTCGGCCCACATGCGGTCCTCCGGCGCGTAGCTCACCAGGATGTCGGTGTGCTCGGCCGGCTGCCGCCGGGTGAACGCGTCCAGCCACCGGGTCCGGACGCTCTCCTCCAGGGCCGGATAGGACGTGACCCGCCCCCCGGTGATCGCCGCCGTCAGCCGCTCGTACGCCGACAACATCGAGGTCGGCGAGCCCGGCGTGTCCCCGAACGCGGCCAGCGTCTCCTCGAACGCGTAGAACCGCTTGTACGGGATCTCCACCGAGAGCCAGTAGTGGTTCAGCTCCTCCGGCGTCATGCCCTTGGGGAAGCGGTCGAACTTGCTGCGCGCGAAGAGCCGCCCCGCGTCCAGCTTGTCCTTCTCGCCGTCGTCGATCCGCATCGGCACCGGCAGGATCCTGATCTCGCGGTCGCGGTACCGCTCGTCGATGTAGCGGGCGATCTTGGCCGCGCCCTCGATGCTCTGGTCGGCCATCGTGAAGCAGTCGATCAGGATGTCCGGCATCTGGATCGTGCAGATGTCGGCGATGTCGCTCATGCCGGTCCGGCTGTCGATCAACGTGTAGTCGTAGTTGCGCTTCATGTCGGCGCGCAGCGCATCGAGGAACCGGCCGCCGCCGAGCCGCTCGTAGAAGTTGTCCCAGTCGAAGGTGGACACCAGCGAGGAGTAGTCGCGGTTCTGCTGCCCCGCCGAGACGAAGTCGAGGGTCCCGCGCCCCGGGAACTCCCACTCCAGCGACACCGCGTGCGGCATCACCCTGGCGTACTCACGGTGCCAGTCGGCGGGCCGCTGCTGCTCGCGCACCGCCGCCCACATGTAGTTGCTGATGATGTCGATCACACCGGGCGTCGCGCTGATCGTGCCGACGTCGAGAAAGGGATGGAAGAACTTGTGCAACCCCGGCGACTCGAGGTCCCAGTCGACGACGAGGACGCGCAGGCCGTTGCCGGCCAGCACCCACGCCGTGTTCGCCAAGGCCATGGTCCGGCCCGTCCCGCCCTTGTACGAGTAGAACGTGACGATCCGGCCCTCGTCTTCCTGCTGGTCGGTCATCTGGGCTCCTCCGAATCCATCAGCCGAGGTTTCTTGGTCGCGGGCCCCTCCGGCGGATAGGTCCGGGCCGTCTTGAAGAAGTGGTTCGCCGCCCTGCCCAGCGCGTCGGGAAGGGCCCTGTGGAACGCGCTGAGCGAGTCCACGTCCGTGCCGAGGTCGGTGAGGCCCTCGTCCAGCGCGCCGTCCACCGACGCGCGCAGCAGCGGACGCGACGCCGCCGTCTGGGCGTCCTCGTCGTTCCACGGAACGATCACGCCGATCCACTTGTGCCGCCGCCGGTTGAGATCGCGCAGCCGCTCGCGGCAGTCGCTCCCCGTCGTCGCCCACGGATCCACCAGCATCACCGCGGGTGAGTCCGGGCCCTCCTCGGACATCAGCTCCCTGGCGTGCTCGTCCAACGACCCCACCTGCGGCAGGAAGCCGTACGCGGACACGATGTCGGCGGCGTAGGAGGCCAGCGGGCGGGTGCAGTTCTCCCCCCGGTACGGGTTCCACTCCTGCGGGCTCAGGCCGTAGTAGTACGGGTTCCGCTCCGGCGGCAGGCTGCCCAGGTCGGGGGCGGCGATCGTCACCTTCAGCGGGCGCTCGGCCCGATAGTCCGGGAAGGCGCTGCTGAGCGCGTGGTACTCCGGCGCCGGCCGCATCGAGGCGATGTACGTGCTGTGCGCGACCTCGACGATGCGCTTGGCGAGCGCGAGCGTGGCCCGCTGGTAGTGCGAGCGCATCGAGGTGAGCTTGACGAGCCCGTAGAAGCCCTCCTCCTGGTAGCGGGGGCCGAGTCCGTCATGGGTGAACTGGATCGACTGGGCGACCTGCGGAAGCCGGTCCACCGGGAGCGGGGTCCACAACGCCGGAACGATCGCCTCGGGGAGCTGGCCGTCGGGGCCCGCGTGGTTGGTCATCCGCTGCTGGAACGCGGCCCACTCCTTGCCGCACTGCTCGCTCTCGAAGTAGCGGGGGGAGTAGAGGGGCACGAACACCCGGCAGGTCGCGAGGGCGTCGGCCAGCCGTTCCGGCCAGTGGTGCCCCGAGCGGAGGTCCACGTCCATGAACCCGGCCTGCGCGCCGGTGGGGAGGTTCGTCATGTTCATGATGTGGTCGCACAGGTCGCCGAAGAGCTTGGCCACCCACTTGTTCGGGTCACCCCGCCTGTTCTGGTCGTGCGGGGGGATGTGGGCGTAGCTCAGGAAGAAATAGGGGAGCTGGCTGGAAGATCCAGGAGCCGGTCGGGGAGCCATCCGCCTCCTTTCCTCCACGCATATTCACTATAGAAACTCACGCTAAGTCAAGGTAGCGCCTGGGATGCCGTATTCGAGGGTGGATCGGTGCAGGGCGAACCATTCTGTCGCGAAATCCACCGCCGCTGCCACGGGAAACAGAAACGAACGCGCGTGACCGACCCGGCCCCGCCGTACCTTTCCGGTCGAATCGAAATCGGCGCCGAGCCGGCCCATATCGCCGTCGTCCAGGACCACGTCCTCGTATTCCCACCATTCGGGGCCCCGGCCGAAATCGACGACGCAGCGGTAAAGGCGCCGGGGCGGGGCGCTCGTGTAGCGATATTCGGCGAGATGGAACGCCGTGCAGCGGTCGAATCCGACGCCGAGGAGCAGCACGGACGCGCCCGCGTCGTACAGCCGGGCGAGCGGCGACGCCTCCCCCAGGTGGCAGTCGGGGGCGTGGCCGTCCATCAGGCAGGAGGCGAGCCGGCCGACGGCGGCGAAGGACGTCTGCGGATGGGCGCTGCGCACCGCCCCGGGGCTGGTGCGCACCTCCTCGGCGATCCGCCCCATGCCCGTGGACGGTGTCGTCTCCGGGTCGAACGCCGGCATCCCCGCCCGGAACCGGGCGATCTCCTCGGCGGTCATGCCCCGGATCGCCTCCAGATGGAGCGGCGAGGTGTCGGAGTTGTCCGCCGTGCCGGCGGGCACGACCAGCGTGCCGTGGGGGCCGAGCACGTCCCGCAGCGCGGCGACGACCGACCGGGCGCTCCCCGCCACCGGCCCGACGCGGCTCAGCGAGGCGTGGACGAGCAGGGTCTGCCCGGCGCGGACCCCGAGCGCGCGCAGATCACGCCGGAGCCGCTCCGCGGTGACGGGCACGGCGAAGGGCCCGGCGGCGGTCGCGGTGGAGGTCACGGTGGAGGTCACGGCGGCCCCCACCGGTCAGCGGCGGAAGGCGTCGCTGTGCGCTCTGGCCGCCCGCTCGGCGGCCTTGTCGGCCGCCTCCGCCACCGGCTCCTCCAGCCACGGGGCGACCGTCTCCCGCATACGGGCGACGAACCACGCGCCGACCGGGGTCAGCGCGCCCGAGGCGGCGAGCGTCTCGACCGCCTCGGCGGTCTGGCCGCGCCAGCGGGCGAACTCCCGCTCCGCCGGGTCGGGCGCGGCGTGCCTGCGCACCCGCCAGAAGTCCGTGACCGCCAGATGCGCGTACGTCCCCTGGAGCAGCCCCTCCAGCGGCCGGGGGTCCTCCCGCCAGGGCGCGTAGTACAGCCGGCCGCCGGTCTCCTCATGCAGGTCCAGCATGTCGAGGATCGCGCCGAGCTTCACGTGCTGGAACTCGTGCACGATCAGCAGCGCGAGCGTGGCCGGGTCCTCCGGCAGGGCGGCGGCGACCGCGCCGAACGCGTGCCGCGCGGTCGAGCTGACGTCCCGGCCGGGCGGCGCGGGCGCGAGTGGCGTGAGCGTGCTCAGGCCCGCCCGCAGGCCCGGCGCGTACGCGGGCAGGTCCGCCTCGATGAGCCGCCACGCCTCGTCGAACCGCTCCTGCCAGGCGGCGAGGTCGGCCTCGGTGAGCCGGGAGGCGGCCGGCCACTGGTGGCAGTCGCGATGGGGGTCGGCGTCCTCGAGCAGCACGGAGAACCCTCGCGAGGTGAGGCGCCGCGCGGGACGCCAGCACGCCTGCGCGGGTGCGTCCCCGGCGGCCCGCCCGTCGTCGATCCGGGGGCGGCCGTCCTCGATCACCAGGGTCGCGGTGCCGTCGTGCCGGGCGGCCGCGCCCGTCAGCGTGCCCTGCCCCGGCAGGTGGACCGCGCCGTCGACGACCTCGACCTCCAGCTTCGCGTCGAGCCCGGCGCGCAGCGCGGCGGCGGCGGCGAGGTTGGCCAGGTAGCCGGGCCGCGCCTCGCCGCGCAGGCAGGACACCGCCCAGGCGCGTACGTACGGGTGGGCGAGGGTGGCGTCGAGGGCGTCGCGGTTGGTGGCGTCGATCTCGGTGAGCAGGTCCCACGCGGGCCGGCTCAGCCGTTCGGCGGCCCGCCCGGCGGCCCGGTCGGCGGCGTCGCGCCGCAGCGCGGCCAGCAGCGCGCGGGCCAGGCTGGCCTGGCCGGCGGCCAGGTGGCCGATCTCCTCGGCGCCGCCCATCCCGGAGGCGAGCGTGCGGAGCGCGGCGTGCGGCAGTGCGTGGGCGGCGGGCATGGTGATCCTGTCCCGGACGTGGGTGATCAGTGTGAAGAGGTCGGAGCAGAAGACGCTCGGGTTGGAGAAGCCGCTGCCGGAGCGGTACCGGTGGGGGTAGAGGCCCCCGCCGCAGCTGTCCACGACGGGGCAGGCCCGGCACTGCTCGGCCAGGCCGTCCAGGCCGAGCTGGCGTGCGATCACGCCGGGGTGCGCGGCCACCTCGTCGAGGGAGTCGCGCAGGACGTGCTGCCCGGTCGCGGGCGCGCTGTCGTAGGCGACCTTGAGCGAGTCGACCTGCTCGTAGGAGCCGTCGGTCTCGATGACGACGAGACTGCTCGGCTCCAGGCCGATCGCCTCGGTGCGGCTCGGCCCGCCCCGGCTGGTGCTCTCGATCGAGTCGAAGAGCCGGACGTAGACGGGCCGCCCGTCCGCCTGCCACCGGTCGAAGATCGTGATCAGCCAGTCGGCGTACGCGGTGCCGGTGGGGCGGGGCGGCGGGGCGTCCCAGGTGGCGTGGGGGAGCAGGAAGTCGACGCGGGGCGGCTCCAGGTCGACCAGCGCCTCGTAGACCCGGATCGGGTCGTTGGCGACGTCGATGGTGCACAGGATGCCGCCGTACAGCTCGGGCCGCCCGCGCAGCAGGCCGATCGCCCGGACGACCTGGTCGTAGCTGCTGCGGCCGTCGGCGTACCGGCGGTGCCGGTCGTTGGCGGCGCGGTCGCCGTCGAGGGAGATCCCGACCCGGACGCCGTGCTCGGCGAACACGTCGAGGAAGCGGTCGTTCAGCAGCACGCCGTTGGTGTGGACGCGCAGGTCGAGCGCGCACCCTTCGGGAAGGCCCGCGCGCAGCTCGGCGGCGATGGCCGCCAGCCGGGCCGGTCCGGCGAGCAGCGGCTCGCCGCCGTGCAGGACGACGTGCGCCTCGTCGAGGCGGTGCCGCCGGGCGTGCTCGGAGATCCGCGCCACGGCGGCGGTCACCGTCACCGGTGACATCACCTTGGGGCGGTCCCGCCAGCTCTGGTCCGCGTGCTCATAGACGTAGCAGTGGTCGCACGCGAGGTCACAACGGCTGTGCACCTTCAGGACGAACTGGCGGAACGGCACGATCGGCCGGTCGAACGGTCGGTCCAACACCGCCCCGGCCCCGGATCAGATCGAGGACTGGAACGCGGCGACCCCGACCCGGGTGTCCGGCGAGTCGGGCAGGACGCGGCGCAGCATGTCGCCGAGGTCCGCGCCTCCGTACTCCTGGACCTCTGACAACGCGACGTGGCGCAGGTCCTTCAGCTCGGAGGTGATTTCCGATGGGATTTCTTCGACGGCATTCATGGCCGAAACCCTTTCAGTGGGCCGAAATGGCGGAAATGTGTGCTTTCATCAGAGCTCCAGCCACACTTTGTAGCGAGTGTAGCGCGCAGTGTTACGACCCTCGCCGACGCCGGAGGGCTCGTTGTTCGCGGCGGCAAACCGCGCTCCGGCGTTATCCCCCAAAGCGGAAAAAAGCCCCACGGGAAAGGGTGAAAAAAGCACACCCGTACCATACTTTTCTTACCCCTGCCCAGGAAAGATCTATTTGCGGGCCCGAGTCACCCGTGCGAGGTCCGCCAAAGGGCGTGCTCACGGGAGATCGTCTCCTCGGCCTCGTGCACGAACCGGGCCCACTCCTCCTCCGACGACGGCCACTCCGCGCGGGCGACGATCTCTCCCAGCTCCAGCGCGGCCAGCGAGTACGCGGAGGCGAGCCGGCGGTACTGCCGGGTCTGGATCCAGGCGATGCCGGCCGCGCCCAGCGCGCCGACGATGCCGGGGAGATCCACGTCGAGCACGTTCGCCCCGTTCAGCACCGCCGCCACCAGGCCGAGCGCCTCCAGCACCGCCAGCGCCACCGACCACCGGGACGCGCGGCGCTCGTTCGCCATCGCCCTGCCGCGGTACCAGGACCGCTGGTCGTCCACACGCCCGGCGAGGTACCGCCGCCTGCGCTCGTCCAGGGGAAGCCGCCTGGTCCGCTTCATCGTCGCCGTCAACTGCGCGTCCTCGTCCGACAGCGGGATCGGGGCGAAGGGGTGCAGGTCCCTGGCGATCGACCCCAGCCGGCGCAGCAGCAGGTCGTCGACCCCCTGCTCGTCCTGGCCCGCGCATCCGAACGGCTCGCCGCCCGCGACGTACCGCCAGGCCAGCGACTTGGCCGACTCGGCGGCCACCCGCGCCTGCGACCACTGGTGGCCCGGCATCGCCGTCAGCAGGTAGACCTCGAGGACGAGGGCGCACGCGAGCGCCGCCGCCGCGATCACCGCGGCAAGGTCGATGTTCGCCACGTCCATGCTGAACGCGCCGAAGGTGGCGGCCGTGACCAGCGTCCCCAGCCGCAGCCCCGTCGTGACCATCAGCCTCCGCTGGCCCAGGATCGCCGTGCGGTCGGCGGCACGGAAGATCGCGGGGAACTCCTCGGGGGGAATCGACTCCACACGTCGAGATGAATTCCCCTGCCCCGGAGTGTCAAGAGCTTTCCGACCGGGCGGCCCCCTCCGGCCACACCACCCGGACCTCGATGTCGCGCCGCAGCGCCTCCCCGACGACCTCGGCCGTGCCGCCCCGCCCCCGGGCGGGACGCCCGTCCCACACGGCGATCAGCAGGTCGGCGCCGTCGAGCAGGACCTCGTTCGCGCTGCGGTACGTCTCCGGGGTGGGGACGTCGTACGGCAGGCGCACCACCGACCCGGCCCGGGCGAGCAGCCGCTCGAACTCGGCGCGGTCCCGCTCGGGCAGCGCCCGGCCGTAACGGCGCGCGGGGACGACCACCTCCAGCGCGCCGCCCAGGTCGAGCACCGCGTCGGCGAAGATCTGGTCGGCCCCGGGAGCCAGGCACGACACCCCGACCACGGCCGGGCCCCGGCCGCGGAGCTCCTCGTGGATGGCGGCGGCCACCAGGTCCAGGGTCGCCGGAGTCAGGTCACGATGGCCGGTCACCGCGACGCGGAGCGCCTGGCGCATGGGCGTCACCTCCGCGGAGGTTCGTACCCGCTCAGCGCTCCCCGGTCGCGCCGTCCTCCGTGCCGTCCTCCGCGCCGTCCCTCGCGTCGCCCGCCAGCAGCAGCCGGTCCAGGACGCGGACCCCGAACTCCAGCCCCTCCACCGGCACCCGCTCGTCGACGCCGTGGAACATCCCGAAGTAGTTCAGCCCGGGAGGAAGGAGCAGCGGCGCGAAGCCGTACCCGCGGATCCCGATCTGGGCGAACGCCTTCGCGTCCGTGCCCCCGGTCATCACGTACGGGACGGGGTGGCCGGTCGGGTCCTCGGCCAGCAGGGCGGCCCGCAGCTCGTCGAACAGGCCCTCTGCGGGGGAGGAGACCGCGTCGCCCATGCTGACGAACTCGCGGGTGACCTTCGGGCCGAGCAGCCGGTCGATCGTCTCCAGGAACTCGTCGCGGTACCCCGGGAGGAACCGCCCGTCCACGTGCGCGTGCGCCGTGCCGGGGATGACGTTGACCTTGTATCCCGCGTCCAGCATCGTCGGGTTGGCCGAGTTGCGCAGCACGCCCTTGAACAGCATGGCCGCCTGCGGCAGCCGCTCGATCTCCTCGTCCAGCCGGTCGAGGTCGATCGTCGTGCCCAGCGCCTGGGAGAGCCCCTCGACGAGCGTCGCCACGGCGGGCGTGAGCCGCACCGGCCAGCGGTACTCGGCGATCCGGACCAGCGCCCGCGACAGCTCCACCACCGGGTTGTCGGCCGCGGGCTTGGACCCGTGCCCCGCGACACCCTTGGCCGTGAGCCGCATCCACGCGGTGCCGCGCTCGCCCACCGCGACCGGATAGATGCGCGTGTCGCCCTGGTGCCAGCTGAACCCGCCGGACTCGCTGATCGCCTCCGTGCAGTCGGCGAACCAGTCGCGGTGCTCGTCCACCACGTAGCCCGCGCCGTACTCGCCGGTGGCCTCCTCGTCGGCGACGAACGCGAGCACGATGTCGCGCTTCGGCCGCACCCCGCGGCGGGCCCAGTCGCGCACCGCCGTGAGGGTCATGGACAGCGTGCCCTTCATGTCGACCGCGCCCCGGCCGTGGACGCACCCGTCCTCCACCTCGCCGGAGAAGGGGTGCAGCCGCCACTCGGACGCGTCGGCCGGGACGACGTCGAGATGGCCGTGGATCAGCAGCGCGTGCGGATCGGTGCCGTCTCCGGGGATGCGGGCCAGCACGTTGGTGCGCTGCGGCGCGGACTCCACCACCGTCGGCTCGATGCCGACCTCGTCGAGCAGGCCCGCGACGTACTCGGCGGCCTTGCGCTCGCCGGAGCCGGGGTTGGTGGTGTCCATCCTGATCAGGGTGGAGCAGATCTCGGCGACCTCGGTCGTCATGGTCATGCGGACTCTCCCGGAGTGAACGTCACGGACGGGCCCCGCAGAACGAGCGGCGGGACCTCGGGCGTCGGGAAGCCGAAGACCTGGCCGTAGAAGGCGAGCTCGGCTTCCAGCACCGCGACGATCGTCTCCTCGCGTCGCCACCCGTGTTGTTCCCCGGGGAAGGCCAGGTACGCCCAGCGTCCGCCGGTGCTCTCCAGCGCCTCGGCGAACCGCTCCGCCTGGGACGGATCGACGATCGCGTCCTCCAGGCCGTGCATGAGCAGCGCCGGGCCCGACGCCCGGGCGGCGTGCAGCGCGGGGGACCGGTCGGTGTAGCGCTGCCGGGTCTCGGGCAGGGGGCCGATCAGCCCGTCGAGGTACCGCGACTCGAAGTCGTGCGTCTCCGCCGCCCAGCTCTCCGGATCGGCGATCCCGTAGTGCGCGACCGCGCCGCAGAAGACGTCGCTGTGCACCAGGGCCGCGAGCGACGTCCAGCCGCCCGCGCTGCCGCCCCTGATCGCGACCTTCCCCGCCGTGCCGTCCGCGAGCAGCCGGCGCGCCACGGTCTCGCAGTCCCGGACGTCCACGACGCCCCAGTTGTGCCGCAGCCGCTCCCGGTAGGCCCGGCCGTACCCGGTGGAGCCGCCGTAGTTCACCTCGGCCACGCCGATGCCGCGGCTGGTGAAGAAGGCCACCTCCAGGTCCAGGATGGGCGCCGCGGCGCTCGTCGGCCCCCCGTGCACGAACACCACGTACGGCGGCGGCCCCTCGGCCGACGCCGGGCGCAGCGGCGCGTACAGGTGGGCGTGGATGCCGTCGATCGTCACCGGCTCGGGGGTCGGCAGCAGCTCGGCCGGGGGCAGCCTTTTAGCCGGGGACACCGTCTCCCGCCTCCCGGTCGCCAGCTCGATGCGCACCACCTCGTAGGGCCGGTACGGCGAGGCGGCGACGCCGACGACGTGGGTGGCGTCGGCGGCCAGGGTCGGCGACCAGTAGGTGGCGTCGCCGCCGATCTCCCTCGGAGGGGCCCCGCTCTCGTCGACCACGCCCAGCCGCCGCCCGTCGGCGGTGCCGTACATGGTGACGAGGGAGTCGCCGGCGAGGGCGAAGAACGTCTGGCCGAGCTTCCACACGGCGTCGCCGAACTCCAGCGGCAGCGGCGTGAGGTTGCGGGCCCGCGCCGGTTCGCCGTCGGAGTCGAGCGGGACGAGGTGGATGTTCCACCAGCCCGTCGTGTCGGTCACGGCGTAGAGGCTGCGGGAGTCCCGCCACTCGGCCTGGGCGACCGCGCCGCCCGCGACCACCTCGTGCGGCCGGGAGCCGTCGAGGGGCGCCACGCACAGCTCGGTGGCGTCCCACGGCATGTCCGGGTGGTTCCACCCGATCCACGCGATATGCCGCCCGTCCGGGGAGACGCGGGGATTCATCAAGAAATGATGGGCTTTGACGATGACGCGGAGCGGGCCGCCGTCGAGGGGCACCGCCACGATGTCCCGCTCGCGGCCGGTCTCCCGGACGCACAGCACCTCGTCACCGTGGATCACGAGGTCGCCGTACCGCGCCGGGCCCTCGGGGGTGAGCGGGACGGGGTCGCCGCCGGGAGGGCAGCGGTAGAGCCGCTGGTCGGCCCAGTTCGTGAACACCAGCGCGCCCCGGTGGGACCGCCACGACCGCCCGCCGTACTCGATCACCCGGTTGCGGGCGTTCCACCCCTGGGGGAGCACGTCCTCCACGGTCCCGTCGGCGCGGCGGCGCACGACGCAGCGGCGGCCGCCCTCGTGCGGGCGGGGCTCGTCCCACCACACCTCGTCGCCGGAGATCTCCACCCACAGCGGGCGGTCGTCCACCCGGGCAACGTCGACGGCGCTGATGCTCACCGGTTCGGTCAGGCTCACCAGTTTCCTTCGGAGAGAGGGAGTGGGACGTCCGGCGGGTGGATCACATGGGCGATCCCCCCGCTGCTGGAGCCGCGCAGCCAGACGTTCTCGAACGCCTCGCGCGGATAGACCCGCCGCACGGCCTCGTCCGAGGGCGCGGCCGGGTCGTTGGCGATCACGTCGCCTTCCGGCGTGAAGCCGGTGACGACCATGATGTGCCCGCTGGTCGAGTACCCGGAACCGGGCAGCTCGTGCTCCTTGAACGACTGCGAGGTGATCACGGGGATGCCCGCGTCGAGGAAGAGCTCCAGCTCAGACAGTGAGCGTAGCCGGGTCACGAAGCCGTCGAGACCATAGCGGCCCGCGTAGGCCACCCCGAACGGCCAGTTCCCCGTGCCCTGGTAGCTGTGGTCGTACATGTGGCGGGCGGCGTGGTCCACGGCGGGGCACGGATCGTCGGCGCCGACCCAGGTCAGGTCCTCCGGGGACGGCCCGCGCCCCCAGTAGCCGAGCACCATCGTGAACGAGGCCGGGCTGCACCACGACTCGCCGCCGCCGTCCCATTCCGGGTGGTGCCCCAGGTGGACCATCTGCGACCGGCGCGGCACGTTCAGCTCGACGCCCGCCGCCGGCGGCCGGGGGGACGGGCCCGCCGGCGGCACCGCCGACGCCATCACGTTGACCGAGCGCACCCGGCCGCCCTCGCCGTACAGGGTGACCCGGATCCGGTACGCGACGACGGGCCGGGTCGCGACGAACGTGTCGACCGCGACGTCCCCGTCCTGGTCGCCCTGCCCGGGCAGGGAGGTGCGGTGGATGTCGGTGTCGCCCTCGGCCCAGCGGCCCATGCAGTACCACTTGGTCAGGGAGCCGGACGCGGTGCGCGCCTGCAGCTCTATCTGGAGCCAGGAACCGGGAGGGGTGTTCGCCGTCCAGGAGGGCACCAGCTCGGTCGCCGGGAAGCCGATCTCCCGCTCCTCGGAGGTCCAGCGGACGTACGGCCAGCTCCTGCGGCCCTCGGCGCCGCGGTCGCCCTCACCGGGCCGGTCGCCGTCCGGTCCGCCGGGCGAGTCGAACGGGTCGAGGTAGGGGGCCACGCCGCTCTCCCGGCCCTCGAAGGACCACCGATGGAGGACGACCCTGCTCAGACGTGCCGGCGACGAGGTGACCACCTTGCTGATTGTGGTTTCCGACCGTAAGCGGCACATCGGATGGTTTACGTATTGGTTTACCGATACGAAACATCGGATCGCGCCAGGAACGGGCGCCCGCGGACAGAGATCGACAAAGCGGGGCGTAGTACCCTCGTCACTGTACGTCGAGGGCCTTTCGCAGGCGGACACGTATGACACCGCTCATGCGGACACCTGAGGTGAGGCCGTCAACGGGGGGTGTCTGCATGGAAACGTTGCGACTCGTCCTGGTCTTTCTCCATCTCGTCGGCTTCTCCGCCCTTCTCGGCGGGTTCCTCCGCCAGATGCAACTCCGAACGATGCTGATCGGGCGTCCCGTCGTCGTGGCCGCCGTCGCCCAGTTCGTCACGGGCGCACTGCTCATGTGGGTCCGCGGCTCGATGGACATGTCGATCTCCGACCAGAAGATGGCCGTCAAAGCGGGCCTCGACCTGGCCATCCTGCTGCTCGCGGTCGTCGGCGCGCGGATCAGGCCGCCGTGGGCCTTCTACGGCATCGGCGCCCTGGCCGCCGTCACCACGGGAGTCGCCGTCTTCTGGACCTGACCGTCCGTCCGGGCGTCGCCGGCTCCTCGGGCCCGGCCGTCCCCGCCGCGCGGGGACGGCGGGGACCGGCGGACGGTCAGAGGTACAGGCCGGTCGAGGCGGTGGTCTCGGGCGCGGTGAGGCCGCGTCCCTCGCGCAGCGCGAACAGCTCCGCGAGCGTGGCCCCCTCGGGCCCGACCCCCGCCACCGCGCCGTACGGCGCGCCCGAGCCGGAGCCTCCGGGCTCGCCGGGCGGCGCGTTGAGCCAGGCCACGGCCTCGTCCTGGGCCAGGCGTCCGATCTCGATCTGCGCCAGGCACCGGCCGGGCCGCACGACCGCCGGGTGGAGCTGGTTCAGGTCCTCGTTCGTCGTGATCGCGACGAGGACGTCCCGCCCCTGCCCGAGCAGGCCGTCGGTCAGGTTCAGCAGCCGGGACAACCCCTGGCCGGTGGACTGCTTCGCCTCCGCGCGGATCAGCTCGTCGCAGTCCTCGAGGACGAGCATCCGCCAGCGGGGCTCCTCGTCGTGGTCGGGGCAGTCGCAGCCGACCGCCACGTCCATGAGGTACCCGGGGTTGTTGAACAGCCGCTCCGGGTCGAGGACGCAGTCCACCTGGCACCAGCTCGTCCACTCGCGGGCGAGCGTGCGCAGCAGCGTCGTCTTGCCGGTGCCGGGCGGGCCGTGCAGCAGGAGCAGCCGCCCGCTCACGTCCTGCGGCCGGATCGCCATGAGCCGGTCGAGCCGGTCCTTGGCCGCGCGCGGGTAGTTGCGCCTGATCCCCTCCCAGGGGGAGGTCGTGATCGGCTTGGCGGAACGGCGCCGACCGTGGTCGGACATCCACACGAAGCCCATCGCGACCTGGTCCTCGTTCTCGGAGACCGGCTCCTCCGCGCCGCGGGTCGCCTCGTCGAGCACCGAACGGGCCAGTTCCTCGTTCGCCGCCGTCACCGTGAAGGTGGCGGACCTGCTGCTGTAGCGGACCACCCGCAGGGTCCACCCCTCGCCCGAGATCAGGCGCGACTCGTGGCCGTCGGTGTGCTGGGCGACCCGGAGCACCCGCCCGCCCGCGGGGACGGTCGCGGCGTCCAGCCGTACCCGGTCGACGGTGGTGCTGCGGGACCACGGCTGGGTTCCCGTGGCGAACGGCGACAGGGCGAGCGCGTCGATCACGTCGGCCGGGCTGTCGCCGTCGTCGAGCCACACGTTCATCGGGAGCGGCTCGCGAGGTTCGGGGCTGGAGGAGAAGTCGACCTCCTTCACGATGGACATGCCTGCCATGATCCCGGTGGCGTGTCGGCGTGTCGACGGATTTAGCACGGTTCGTCGGTTCAATCTTCGCTTCCCGTGCGGAACGGCCGCCGCTCCGCTCCGATTCGCCGTCGTCCGCGTTCGGAGCGTGAGCGGGGGCGCCGCGTCAGGCGGGCGGAATCCGTTGGAGGAACTCCAGCCGGTTGCCCACGGCGTCGGCCGCGTAGAAGCGCCGGTGGCCGGGGAAGTCGCCGTCCCAGACCACCTCCACGCCGTGCCCTTCCAGCCGGGCGGCCAGGCCGTCTAAGTCGGCGACGAGGATGCCGGGATGGGCCTTGCGGGCCGGGCGGAAGTCCTGCTCGACTCCGAGATGGATCTCCAGGGAGTCGGCCCGCACCCACAGGCCGCCGCGCGCGGCGAGCACCGGCGGCTTGGGGATCTCGATCATGCCGAGGATCCCGACGTAGAAGGCGCGGCAGGCGTCCTCGCTGCCCGGCTCGATCGCGAGCTGGACGTGGTGCAGGCCGTAGCCGAGCTCCGACACGTGGTCGGGGCCGTACCCCCGGCTGGAGATCGTCTCTTCGGTCACCGTTCCTCCGTCTCCGCGCGCCGCCCCGGGACCTGGCCGCCCGGAGGGGACGTTCGGGACAGAGTGTGTCACCGCGCCGCTGGCCCCTCGGCGCCGAGCCGGCTTCGCCGGCGCCGAGGGGCGGGGGAGTCCTGTCAGGCGACGATCGCGACGACCGCCGAGGCGTAGCCGACGGCCTCGAGCGCCGACTTCACCGTGCCGTCGAGGTTGAGCTTGACGCTGTTCTTGCAGCTCACCTTGTAGCTCGACGACGCGCGCCAGGCCGTGGGGAGCGAGGAGATGGTGCCCGACTTGCTCCAGTTGTGGTCACGGGAGCCGGAGTCGAACGTTCCGTGGAGCCGGCCGAAGGTCTCGAACACGAACGCCGAGCCCGACGACATGCGGACGACGCAGACGCCGGAGAAGTTGTAGCTGGTGGCGCCCGAGTCGTGCATGTGCCCGGACCACTGGTACGTCCCGTTGTCGTACAGGGTCAGCGACGTCCAGCCGCCCACCGGGACCCCTCCGCCGAAGGTGACCCTGCGGTTGACGGCGATCGGCGAGGACGGCCTGGACGACGAGGCGAGGCGGCCGGCCGCGGCGGCGTTGTCGGCACGCACCTGGGCGCGCACGGACGGGGTGACGCAGACGTCGTCGCCGGAGAAGGCCTCGCGCCAGACGTAACCGGTCACGCAGGTGTGGGGGCCGTACGCGCCGTTGGTCCAGCGGGAGGCCTTGACGGCGTTGTCCTGAGCGGTCTGTGCGCGTACGGCGGGGGTCACGCAGACGTGGTCGGACGGGCGGGCCTCGCGCCAGACGTAGCCCTGGGCGCAGGTGTCGGGACCGTAGCCGGCGGCGGACGCGGGCGCGGCGGTGACGACGGCGGGCAGGACGGCGAGGCCGGCGATCGCGGCGGTGGCGAGACCGAGTGCGGCGCGCTTCATGGTGATCTCCTGAGAGCGGATGCTTCCCGGCGTGACCCTTGCCTTCCGGGCTGTGCACCGAGTGAAAGGCCGCCCGCTTACACGTCCCTTGAGCGCGGCATACATACCGCTGTGCAAGGAGGTTGCAAGGCGGAGACGACGGCCGCCGGTCGCAACCTGGAGTACCGGCAAAAATGGGGAAAAGGATGTTGTCAATTAGGTAATGCGGTTAGGGTCGTTGTGCCGGTATTCCCTGGTCGCGCGTGTGGATTCGCCGGTTCCGGTCCGTTCCCCGGCCGGGGCCTCCGGCGCTCCCCGTCCGCGTCGTTCACCCGGGAGTACGTCCGTGGCCATCGATCTCGTCTCTCGCGCCGAGTGGGGCGCCCGCGCCCCGAGGGGCTCCTACACGCGGCTGTCCTCCACCAAAGGGGTCAAGGTCCACTACACCGGGGGCAGGGTGGATCCCGCCATCGTCGAGGACCACGCCAGGTGCGTGGCGATGGTGAAGTCCATTCAGGAATTCCACATGGACGGCAATGGCTGGATCGACATCGGCTATTCCATGATCGCCTGCCCGCATCGGAAGGTGTTCGTCGGGAGGGGACCGCACAATCTGCCCGCCGCCAACGGCCCCGGCCTGAATTCCGGGCATTACGCGGTGCTCGGCCTGGTCGGGAACTCCGGACTGGTACGGCCCCCCGACGGCCTCCTGAACGCGATCCTCGACGCGGTCGACCACCTCCGCGCCCAGGGCGGCGCGGGCAGGGAGATCAAGGGGCACCGCGACGGCTACTCCACCGACTGCCCCGGCGACGCGCTCTACGCCTGGGTGCGCGAGGGCGCGCCACGCCCGGGAGACGGCGGCGGGGAGCCCGCTCCCGGGAGCGTCCCGGAGTGGCCCGGGCGGCTGCTGAGGTACCCGCCCGTCACGCGGGGCGGGGACGTCCGGGACTGGCAGCGGCAGATCGCCCGGCTCGGGTACACGATCGAGGTGGACGGCGCCTACGGGCCCGAGTCCCGGGCCGTCTGCGTCCGGTTCCAGAAGGACCGGCGTCTCGACCCCGACGGCATCGTGGGCAGACTGACCTGGGACGCCGCCTTCGCCCCCGCCGCGCCCGCCACCATGTGAGAAATCCCTTCCCGCAGACCGGGACCCCGGATAAATGTTCTGGCCGCGGTGCGCCTAGCATCCCTCGCATGACGGTGCCGCCTCTTGAAGTCGCCGCCTTCCCGCCTGGCACGCGGGAGCAGTGGCGCACGCTCGCCCTCGGAGTCCTCCGGAAGTCCGGCGTCCTCGGCGACGACGCCGCGCCCGCCGCGGCCGACGAGGCGCTGTCCTCCACGACGCACGACGGCGTGACGATCGCCCCGCTCCACGACGCCTCCGACCTGCCCGCCGCCCCCCGCGTCGTGCGGCCCGCCGGCCCCTGGGACGTACGGCAGCGCCACGCGCACCCGGACCCGGCGGTGACCAGGGAGGCCGTGCTGGCCGACCTGGAGAACGGCGCCGCCTCCATCTGGCTGGACCTGACCTCCATCGGCCCCGGCGCGCTGCCGCGGGTGCTCGACGGCGTGCTCCTCGACCTCGCCCCGGTCGTGCTGGAGGCGGGCGACCGGGCGCACGAGGCGGCCACCGCGTTCCTCGACCTGCTGGCCGAGCGCGGCGTGACCCCTCCCGGCGGCAACCTCGGCCTCGACCCGCTCGGCGCCCGCGCGCGCGGCGCCGGATCCGGGACGGGCGAGGACGCCGGGGAGATCCTGCGGCGCTGCGTGCGCGACTTCCCGGCGCTGCGGGTGTTCGTCGCCGACGCCCTGCCGTACCACGACGCGGGCGCCGGCGACGCGGAGGAGCTGGGCTGCTCGATCGCGACCGGCGTCGCGTACCTGCGGGCCATGACGGACGCCGGGCTCTCCGCCGAGGAGGCACTCGGGCGGATCGAGTTCCGCTACGCGGCCACCGCGGACCAGTTCCTCACCATCGCCAAGCTCCGCGCGGCCCGGCGCCTCTGGGCGCGGGTGGCGGAGGTCGTCGGCGGTCCCGGCGAACAGCTCCAGCACGCGGTCACCTCGTCGGCGATGATGACCGCCAGGGACCCCTGGGTGAACATGCTGCGCACCACGCTCGCCTGCTTCGGCGCGGGCGCCGGCGGCGCGGACGCGGTGACCGTGCAGCCGTTCGACGCCGTCCTCGGCCTGCCCGACGCGTTCGCCCGGCGCATCGCCCGCAACACCCAGTCGCTGCTGCTGGAGGAGGCGGGCGTGGCGCGCGTCCTCGACCCGGCCGGCGGCTCCTGGTACGTCGAGCGGCTCACCGCCGACCTGGCCGAGAGCGCCTGGGCCTGGTTCCAGGAGATCGAGCGCGCGGGCGGCATGGCCGCCGCACTGGAGCGGCTCGTCCCGGAGCGGCTGGCGGCCACCCGCGCCAGGAGGGCGGACGCCGTCGCCCACCGCCGCGACCCGATCACCGGGGTCAGCGAGTTCCCCAACCTGGCCGAGAGGCTGCCGGAACGCGAGCCGGGCCACGGGCTCGCCGGCGCCCCCACCGGAGAGGGGCTGCCCCGCGTCCGGTACGCCGAGGAGTTCGAGGCGCTGCGCGACCTCGCCGACGCCCGGGACGAGCGGCCGACCGTCTTCCTCGCCACGATCGGGCCGGTCGCCGTCCACACGGCGCGCGCCTCGTTCGCGGCCAACCTCTTCGCGGCGGGCGGCGTCGCCACCGTGACCAGCGGGCCGGGCACCGACGCCGCGGCGATCGCCGAGGCGTTCCGCGACGCGGGGACGCCGGTCGCCTGCCTGTGCTCCAGCGACCGGATGTACGGCGAGCACGCCGAGGCCGTGGCGGCCGCCCTGCGCGAGGCCGGGGCACGACGCGTGTGGCTGGCCGGAAAGGGCGAGTATGAAGGAGTGGACGACCGCGTGTACGCAGGATGCGACGCGCTCGGCGTGCTCCGCACGACCTTCGACGACCTGGGAGTGACCCGATGACCATTCCTGACTTCTCGGGCATCGACCTGGGGCCCGGGGCGGCCGCAGCGCCGGACGTCGACGGCGGCGTGTGGGAGACGCCGGAGGGCATCGAGGTCCGGCCGTTCTACACCGCCGAGGACCTCAAGGGCATCGACTTCCTCGAGACGTACCCCGGCGTCGCGCCGTACCTGCGCGGGCCCTACCCCACCATGTACGTCAACCAGCCGTGGACGATCCGCCAGTACGCCGGCTTCTCCACGGCGGAGGAGTCCAACGCCTTCTACCGGCGCAACCTCGCCGCCGGGCAGAAGGGCCTGTCGGTCGCGTTCGACCTGGCCACCCACCGGGGCTACGACTCCGACCACCCCCGGGTCGCGGGCGACGTCGGCATGGCCGGCGTCGCGATCGACTCGATCTACGACATGCGGCAGCTCTTCGACGGGATCCCCCTCGACAAGATGAGCGTGTCGATGACCATGAACGGCGCGGTCCTGCCGATCCTCGCGCTCTACATCGTGGCGGCCGAGGAGCAGGGGGTGGCGCCCGAGCAGCTCGCCGGGACCATCCAGAACGACATCCTCAAGGAGTTCATGGTCCGCAACACCTACATCTACCCGCCGGGCCCGTCGATGCGGATCATCTCCGACATCTTCGCGTACACGTCCCGGCGGATGCCGAAGTTCAACTCGATCTCGATCTCCGGCTACCACATCCAGGAGGCCGGGGCGACCTGCGACCTGGAGCTGGCCTACACGCTCGCCGACGGCGTCGAGTACCTCCGGGCCGGTGTGGCGGCGGGCCTGGACATCGACGCGTTCGCGCCGCGCCTGTCGTTCTTCTGGTGCATCGGCATGAACTTCTTCATGGAGGTGGCCAAGCTCCGCGCGGCCCGGCTGCTGTGGGCCGAGCTGGTCCGCGGCTTCGGCGCGAAGAACCCCAAGTCGTTGTCGCTGCGCACGCACAGCCAGACCTCCGGCTGGTCGCTGACCGCCCAGGACGTGTTCAACAACGTCGTACGCACCTGCGTGGAGGCGATGGCCGCCACCCAGGGGCACACGCAGTCGCTGCACACCAACGCGCTGGACGAGGCGCTCGCCCTGCCGACCGACTTCTCGGCGCGGATCGCCCGCAACACGCAGCTCCTGCTCCAGCAGGAGTCGGGCACCTGCCGGGTGATCGACCCGTGGGGCGGCTCGTACTACGTCGAGCGGCTCACCAACGACCTCGCCGCCAGGGCGTGGGCGCACATCCAGGAGGTCGAGCGGGCCGGGGGCATGGCCCGCGCCATCGACCAGGGCCTGCCCAAGCTGCGCATCGAGGAGGCGGCGGCCCGCACCCAGGCGCGCATCGACTCCGGCCAGCAGCCCGTCATCGGCGTCAACAAGTACCGCCCGGAGGCCGACGAGCCGATCGAGGTGCTCAAGGTCGACAACACGGCGGTGCGCGAGCAGCAGCTCGACAAGCTCCGCCGGCTGCGCGCCGAGCGCTCCCAGGCCGACGTCGACGCCGCGCTCGACGCGCTCACCAGGGCCGCGGCCGGGGACGGGAACCTGCTGGAGCTGGCCGTGGACGCGGCCCGCGCCAAGGCCACCGTGGGGGAGATCTCCGCCGCGCTGGAGAAGGTGTTCGGACGGCACGCCGCCGAGATCCGTACCATCTCGGGCGTGTACCGCGAGGAGGTGGGCGAGGGAGTGGACGAGGTCCGCGCCGCCTGCGCCGAGTTCGAGAAGGCCGAGGGCCGCCGCCCGCGCATCCTGGTCGCCAAGATGGGCCAGGACGGGCACGACCGGGGTCAGAAGGTGATCGCGACCGGGTTCGCCGACCTCGGCTTCGACGTGGACGTCGGCCCGCTGTTCCAGACCCCCGAGGAGGTCGCGCGCCAGGCCGTGGAGGCCGACGTGCACGTCGTCGGGGTCTCGTCGCTCGCCGCCGGGCACCTGACGCTGGTCCCGGCGCTGAAGCGGGCGCTGGCCGACCTCGGCGCGGACGACATCATGATCGTGGTCGGCGGCGTGATCCCGCCGGGCGACTTCGACGCGCTGCGCGAGGCCGGAGCGACGGCGATCTTCCCGCCGGGCACCGTGATCGCGGACGCCGCCCTGGACCTGCTGCGCGCCCTGTCCCGCACGTGACCATGGGAGGCACGCTCAACGACTACGTCACCGGCGTGCTGGCGGGCGACCGGCGGTGGATCGCCCGCTCCATCACGCTGGTGGAGTCCACCCGCGCCGACCACCGCGACCTCGCGCAGCGCCTGCTCGCCGAGCTGACCCCGCACGCGGGGAAGGCCCGGCGGGTGGGCGTCAGCGGCGTTCCGGGTGCGGGGAAGTCCACGTTCATCGAGGCGCTCGGCACCCACCTCACCGGGCGCGGGCACCGGGTGGCGGTCCTGGCCGTCGACCCCTCGTCGCGACGCTCAGGGGGCAGCATCCTGGGCGACAAGACCCGGATGGCGCGGCTGGCCGCCGACCCGAACGCCTTCATCCGGCCGTCGCCCACCGCCGGGACCCTCGGCGGGGTCGCCGCCGCCACCCGGGAGGCGATGGTCGTCGTCGAGGCCGCCGGGTACGACATCGTGCTCGTGGAGACCGTCGGCGTCGGGCAGTCCGAGACCGCCGTCGCCGACATGGTCGACACGTTCCTCCTCCTCACCCTCGCCCGCACCGGCGACCAGCTCCAGGGCATCAAGAAGGGCGTCCTGGAGCTGGCCGACGTCATCGCGGTCAACAAGGCCGACGGCGAGCACGAGGTGGCCGCGCGCCAGGCGGCGCGCGAGCTGGCCGGGGCGCTGCGGTTCCTCCGGTCCGGCGAGACGGCACCGGTCCTGACCTGCAGCGGGCTGACCGGCGCCGGGCTGGACGAGCTGTGGAAGCACGTCGTACGCCACCAGGAGGGCGTCGACCTGGCCGGCAAGCGGCGCCGCCAGCAGGTCGAGTGGACGTGGGCGATGGTGCGCGACCGGCTGCTCGCCCGGCTGCGTGAGAAGGCCGGGCCGATCGCCCCCGAGATCGAGCGGCAGGTGCTCGACGGGAGCCTCACCCCGAGCCAGGCGGCGGACCGGATCCTCGCCGTGTTTTCGGGTGCGGCCGGGGATTTGTGACAAGCGGGACCCTTGATTTCCTCCTGGGTGTTATATACCGCTACCCCCAGGTGAGGAGCGCCCGGGAGACGCGGGTTTCCGCACAGAGTGTCGTGTCACCATGGCCCCGTTATCCACTACGGGGAGGCACCATGCATCACGACCCGCTGCTGCCGCCGACGGTGGCACGCGCGCTGGAGGAGTACGGCGCCCTGCTGACCGAGCACGGGATCACCTGGGGGGAACCCCCGCTCGACTACGTCCGCATGATGACGTTCCTCCGGTTTCCTGAGGAGGCGGACCGGATGGACATCGGCGCCGATCTCGACGCCGCCTTCCGGGACGTGCTCGGAGAGACCCTGCCGGACGGGCTCGTCGCCCTCCGGCTCACGCCCCACGGCCACCGCTTCGAGCCAGGGACCGTACGCGCGGTGGTGGCCGCGGAACCGCTCAGGGTCGCGCTCATCGTCGACTCCTCGCGCGACGTGCCCACCGCCGTCACGGTGGACGGCAGGCCGTACGAGATCGGGGCACGCGGGGCGCTGCTCGTGGACATCAGGAGCGACTCCGAGGTCGCCGTCGACGGCGCGCCGGTGGACCTGTCCCCGCTCCGCCGCCACGCCGTACCCTCCCGGCTGCGGCTGCGCGCCGGCTTCCCCTGCCGTTGGAGCGTGACATCGGAGGGCGGCCAGGGCTGGTACCCCGAGGGTGCGCCGCACCGCCTCGACTACCACGGCCGGCCGTTCTTCCACGGCGACGACGTCGTGCTCGACGTCCCCGCGGAGAGGCTCACCGTCCAGGTCACCCGCGGCATGGAGTACGGGTGGGCCGAGACGGCCGTCGTGCCCGAGCCGTGGGGGGAGACGCTCGTCGAGCTGACCCCCGAGCGGATCTACGACGCCGCCGCCCGCGGCTGGTACGGCGCCGACCTCCACGTGCACCTCAACTGGGCCGGCGACCTCGTCGCCCCGCCCGCGGCCGCGGCGTCGATGCAGCACGGCGAGGACCTGCACGTGCTCAACCTCGTCGCCGGGAACGTCTCCGGCGAGCGCGTCTACGACCGGGAGGCGCTCCAGCACTGGGCGGGCCGGGACCTGCCCTGGTCGGACGCCGGGCACATCGCCCGCATGGGCGTGGAGTACCGCAACGACCTGTTCGGGCACGTCCACGCGTTCGGGGTGACCACCCCGCCCATGCGCTTCCACACCGGGTTCGGCGGCGAGGCCGACTGGCCGCCCAACGGCGCCGCCTGCGGCGAGATGCGGGAGACGGGGGCGGTGCTCGCCTACGCCCACCCTTTCCACGCTCCGATCAGCACGCCGGAGGAGATCATCGGCGTGGGGCGCAGGAACTGCTCGGCCAGGGCGGTCGTGGTCGACGCAGCGCTCGGCCTCGTGGACGGCATGGAGCTGCTGCACTTCTCCGACATCGTCGGCACCGCGGAGGTCTACCGGCGGCTGATCGGCGCGGGCAACCGGCTCACGGCGCTCGCCGGGACCGACAGCATGTTGTCGTTCACCCGGCAGGAGACCGTCTCCAGCCCGCCCGGCTGGGAGCGCGTCTACGCCCGGCTCGACGGTCCGCTGACGACCGAGGCGTACATCGAGGCCATCCAGCGGGGCCGTACGTTCGCCACCACCGGGCCGTGGCTGGAGCTGGGCGTGGACGGCCACCAGATCGGCGACACCCTGAACCTGTCGCCCGGCGACCGGGTGACGGTCCGGGCCAAGGCGATCGGGCCCGAGGTCGAGCGGCTGGAGATCCGCACGGCCGACGGAGTGCTCGCCGAGGGAGGCGGCGGCGAGCTGACCGCCGCGCTCACCGTGACGGAGCCGACGTACATCATCGCGATCGCCTCCGGCGGCAGGCACCCCCGCTCGCTCCACCGGCAGGTCTACGCCCACACCAGCCCGATCTATCTCGACGTGGCCGGACGGCACGTCGCCCGCGCCGAGGACGTCCGGTGGTGCCTGCACTGGCTGGGGCTGCTGGAGGAGCTGGTACGCGGTCAGGCCCGGCTGGACGGCGAGGGGCAGCTCCGCGACCATCTCGACCTGATCGAGAAGGCCCGCGCCGTCTACCGGTCCCGTCTCTGACCGCTCCCGCCCGGCGGCCCCTTTCCACCGGGGCCGGGCGTGCCGGCCCGAGTCAGCCCGCGGCGAGGGCCTGAATCACCGCCCTCGCCATGGCCAGGGCGCCCGCCACGCTCTCCTTGCCGCCCATCAGGGTGGACTTGGGGGAGTTCAGCGGTGCGCCCTTCGGCCGGTCGGCGCCGTAGAACTCGACGGTGACCACCGTCGAGCCGTACAGCACGGCCACGTGGCCGATGCCCGCGTGCACCGTGGGTGTCCGGTTGGTCCGGTACTGGCGGTAGGCCGCGTCACCGAGACCGTTGATGTCGGCCGACTTGTACCAGAACATGCCGTCGCCGATGCCGCTCCCGGCCCATTTCCGGCCTCTCGCCCGCTGGTCGATGAACCGGTTCTTGGCACCCTTGGGATCCTCGGCTCCGACCCGGTTCGTGAACCGCTGGAGGGTGACGACCATGTTGCGCATCCGCACGCCGGTGCCCGCCGCCATGTCCCGGGTCAGCCAGATGCAGTCCGTGGTCGTGGACGCCCCGTCCTGCGTCTGGATGGCCTTCGGCGTGGCGCCCGGCGAGTAGCGCAGCGCGGCCGCCGACACCCGCGTACACGGCGCGGGCAGCGCGACCGGGGTCGGCGACGCGGAGGGGTCCTCCGACGGCGAGACGGCGGGGGTGGGGCCGGAGGCGCCCGTGTCCCCGCCCGCGTCTCCGGTCGGGTCCGCCGCCAGGGTGGGGCCGTGCCCGTCCCGCCACGCCGCCACCGACGCCGCCACCTCGCCGGCGAGCCCCGAGACCTCGCGGAGCGCGTTCTCCTCGGTCACGCCCTGCACGCCGTCCGAGGAGAGGATGGGCGCGTCCTTACGCTGCTGGCTCGCCTGGTACTTCACCTCGATCACCACGTCGCCGACGCGGCCGACCGCCTGGCCGAAGGAGTACTTGTTGTTGTTGCTCTTCTCGTCCCGCGCCCAGGTGTAGCGGGCGAACGCCTCCTCGCCGACGCCGGACAGCGTGCGGACCTTGGAGCTGTAGTACTCCTTGGTCGAATTGGCCTCGGAGTACTTCCCCGACGTCAGCTCGGCGTCGTAGGAGTCCCGGGCGACGCGCACGGCGGTCTTCTCGCCGTCCGCGTCGTACCGGGTCAGCTTGATCTCGATGCTGCGGGACCTGACGTACTCCCCGAAGGAGAAGTTGTCGTTGCGCAGACTGCAGGCCCAGGTGATGTAGCCGCTTTCGTCTCTGTGGTCCCGGGTGTCCCTGCTGCTCTGCGCCTGGGGGACCAATCGCTCCACCGTCGCGCGGCGCGGCATGGCGCACGCGTCCGGCGCGGCGGCCTTGGCCGTGGCCGGGGACGCCGCGCCCGCCGGGCGCTTGGCGACGGCGCCGCCCGGCCCCTCGTCGTCGCGGAGCACGAAGAAGGTGGTCACCGCCCCGGCCGCGGCCAGCGCGGCGACGGCGGCCACGGCCGGGACCATCCGGCCGCGACGGCGAGGCGGCACCGGTGTGACGAGCGCGCTCAACGCCGTCGGCCCGGTGGGCCCCATCGGTCCGTTCGGCGGTCCGTTCGGCGGCCCGTTCGGCGGCCCGTTCGGCGGCCCGTTCGGCGGTCCGGGCGCAGGTCCCGGCCCATGGTGCCCCGCGGGCCCGTACTGCCCGCCCGGTCCGTGGGACGCGGGCCCATAGGGGGCGCCGGGGCCGTTCGGCCCGCTCTGCCCGCTCACCCCGCTCTGCCCGCTCACCCCGTAGGGCCAGGACCGCTGGGGAGGCGCTCCCGGGCCACTGGAGGCGGGGCCGGGGTGCCCGTTCTGCCCGTCGGGCGCGGCGGAGCCAGGGGAGGGGTGGGCGCCCGCCGGCATGCCCCCCGGGCCGTTCGGCCAGGACGCCTGCGGCGGCGCGGCCGGTCCACCCGACGGGAACGCCCCGGGTGGGACGGGTCCGTTCGGTGACCACGGCGCGGCCCCTCCGGGCGGCGGTGCGGGCGGTGTGGCGGGATGGCCGGGCCAGGCCGGCGTGCGGCCGTCGTCCGCGCCCTCGTCCGGGCGGCCCGGGCCGTGTTCCTGGCTGTCCATGTGGTCTCCTCGGGGCTCAGGCGCGGCCGATCGCTTCCGCGGCGAGTGCGGCGGCGCTTTCCGCCGTACGGCGGACGGCGGGGGTGACCTTGGGGCCGTCCAGCCGGTGGTACCGCACCTCGGCGATCAGATTGTCGATCCGGAACCAGACCGTGCTGGTGGTGGACTTCTGGAAGGAGTTCGACACGTCCTGGGCGAAGCCGTCGGTGCCGGTGCCGGGTACGTCCCGGACCGCGGACGTGATCTCCGGGAAGGAGGCCCCCCGCAACGACGCCTGAGCGGAACGTCGGGCGGCGAGGGAGAGCCGGGCGGCGTCCCCGCTCCGCTCGGCCCGCACCTGAATGGTGACGGTTCGCCAGACGACCCCGTTCCTGCGGAACCGCCATGCGCACTCGCCGTCGGCCGTCGAGGTGTCGGTGGCGCCGCCGAGAAGCCCGCCCGCCTGGCCGTCGGTTAGCAGGCCACAGGGGTTCGGGGCCGTCGGGAAGCGGACCGCGCCCGTGCCGCTCGTGGTCGTCGCGGGCGCGGCGTCCGGCCGGAGGGCCAGCCAGCCCGCCGTACCGGTGACGGCCAGGACGAGGACCACGCCCGCCACGACCAGCAGCGGCTTCCGCTTCCCGGGGCGAGCGGCGCCGTGCCCGGAGGCGGGCAGGGTGCCGGATGCCGACGCGTGCTCGGGCACGTCGGCGTACGCGGCCGGGGACGGTGGTGCGGCGATGAGCGTTCGCGTGGGCGACGACGGCGCGCCGACGCCCTGCGCGGGCATGGCGTACGGATCGACGCCGGGCCGGGGATGTGCGGGCGACGTCTGGGGCCCGGGGGCGGCCGGCGCGGGGCCGAGACGGGCGTCCGGGCCCTGCGAGACCACGGCGCGCAGGGCCTCGCTCACCGCGTCGGGGGAAGGACGGGCGGCCGGGTCCTTGGCCAGCATGGCGAGCAGGAGCGGGCCGAGCACGGGCCCCGCGCGCAGCGGCCGCGGCGGGTCGTACAACAGGACCGCCGCGGTGACGGCGAGCGCCAGCTCGCGCTTGAACGGAGCCCGCCCCTCGACCGCCGTGTACAGCGTCGCGGCCAGCGACCACAGGTCGGAAGCGGGTGTGGCGGCGCCGCCGGAGAGCCGCTCCGGCGCCGCGTACCCCGGAGACCCCGCCGTCGTGAACGACGGGCCCGGCTCCGGCGAACCGGCCGTTCCGCCCGTGCCGCCCGTCCCGGCGGCCGGAACGGCGATGCCGAAGTCGGCGAGCAGGGCCCGGCCGTGCTCGTCGAGCAGGACGTTGCCGGGTTTGACGTCGTGGTGCAGCATTCCCTGGGCGTGCGCGGCCGAGAGGGCACCGAGGAGGCGCAAGCCGATCTCGGCGACCCGATGCGGGGGCAGCGGCCCGCCGTCCTTGATCTGGCGGTCCAGCGACCGGCCGCCGATCAGATCCATCACGATCCAGGGCCGGTCCCGGTCGACGACGACGTCGTGGATGACCACGATGGCCGGATGGTTGAGCCGCGCGGCCGACCGGGCCTCCTGGATCGCCCGCCCGCCGAAGGCGCGCCGGTCCTCGTCGGTCAGGCCCGGCGGCACCCGGATGTCCTTCACCGCGACGTCGCGGTGCAGCATCTCGTCCCTGGCACGCCACACGGTGCCGGCCCCGCCCTCGCCGAGGGTCTCCAGCAGGCGGTACCGACCGGCCAGCAGCACGCCGCTCATCCCTTCGCGCGCAGCGCGGCGTCGGCCATGCGGGCGGCGGTGAGCACCGTGCTGCGGATGTCGTCGTCGGTGGGCGTCGTCGAGAGCGTCGAATAGGCGGCCTCCACCACGAGGTCGCCCAACCGGAACAGCACCACGCCGGTGTACACGTGGCCCCGCGCCGTCGTGAACTCGTAGGCGAGCGCTTCGTCGCCCACGCCCTCGACGGGCCGGGGCGTGGTCTGCACGAACGCGATCGGCCGGGTCTGCCCGATCTCCTTCCAGGTCCAGTCGCCCTTGCTGCCCTTGGCGTACTTCTTCGCGAGGCTCTCGTACAGCAGCCGGGAGGACTCCTCCGTCATGGCCCAGGGGTCGGGGGTGTCGGAGTCCGTCTTGGGGATGAGGCTGACGCCCTCCCCGCTGACCGCCCACTCGCAGCCCGCCTCCGCCACCGTGCCCTTCGGCGCAGGCGCCGTACGGATGATCTGGTGGACCTGGTCGGCGGTGAGCAGGCCGCAGAAGTCCACGGGGAGCGCGAACGACGGCGAGGTGCGGTCGCCGCCGTCCGAGGGGAGCACGACGAGCGCCACGGCGGCGGCGGCCGCCACCAGCGCCGTGGCGCCGCCGACCAGGAACCCGCGCCGTCTCGTGGCCGCCGTCGGACCGGAGGGGTCCGGCGCGTTCGGCAGGGAGGGGTGGGTGGGGCCGGTGCGTGTGCCGTGGGCGCCAGGGAAGGCGACGCCGTGCGGGCCGGAGTGGTCGGCGACGACCGCCGTATGGCCCGGCCCTCCCGCGCCCTGCCATACGGGGTAGCCGGTCGCGCCCGCGAAAGGCGCGCCCCCCTGGCCGCCCCGCGGCCCGGGATGGCCGGGCCCGGGGGCGATCGGCCCCGCCGGAGCGGGCGAGGGGGAGACCGGGACGGGCGGCAGCTCGGGCGAGCGGCCCGCGGCGACGTCGGCGAGCAGGCGATGCGCGGTCGCGGTGTCCGGCCGGACGGCGGGATCGCGGTCCATCATCCACATCAGCAGCGGCCCGAGGGCGCCCGCGCGCCGAGGCGGCGGGGCGGTCCTGCTGCGCAGCGTGGCCTCGATCCGCTCGACCGGGCTCCCGCCGTACGCGGGGGCGCCCTCGGCCGCGAGGTAGAGGGTGGCGCCGAGGGACCACAGGTCCGAGGCGGGGCCGCCGGTCGCGCCGTCGAGCCGCTCCGGGGCGATGAAGCCCGGTGATCCGATCGTGGCGTCGGCCGCCGTCAGCGTGACCTGTCCCTCCAGCCGCGCGATGCCGAAGTCGGTCAGCACCGTGCGCCCGTCGTCGCTCAGGAAGACGTTCGCCGGTTTGACGTCCCGATGCTGGACGCCGTGCGCGTGCGCCTCACGCAGGGCGTCGAGCACCTCCGCGCCCACACGGGCGGCCCGTTCCGGGGGCAGCGGTCCGCGTTCCCTGACCTCGTCCGCCAGCGTACGGCCGTGCAGCAGCTCCATGATGATCCACGGCCGCTGGTCGTGGACCAGCACGTCGTGGAGGCTGACGATGCCGGGGTGCCGGACCTGCGCGGCGGCTCGCGCCTCGCGTACGGCGCGTTCGACTGCGTGGGCGCGCTCCGCCTCGTCGAGGCCGTCGGGCAGGCGGAGCTCCTTGATCGCCACCTGGCGTTCGAGCATCTCGTCCCAGGCCAGCCAGACCGTGCCCATCCCGCCGCTGCCAAGTTGACGGCGCAGGAGGTAACGAGAGGCGAGTCGTCCCCCAGAGGACTCGGGCATATCGGGAGGATAGTGGATCGCGCTCATGTGAAAGCCGCGTTGCGAGTGACTGAGGCGATCCTGTGAGGCAACCCGCGTGGCAGGGGCGGAACGGCCCGCGCCGGCCGTGTGACGGGACGCCTCGCGGTGTCTCCGGCGCGGCCGGTGCGGCGCGCCCGGCCGCGTCAGGTGAAGAGCGCGCGCCCCCAGTAGTCGCCCGCGTCCGTCACCCCGGGCGGGCAGGCGAACAGGCCGCTGGAGACGTGCTTGATGTACTCGTTGAGCGCGTCCTTGGCGGCCAGCTCCCGCTGGATCGGCACGAACTGCTTGTGCGGATCCCGCTGGTACGCCATGAAGAACAGCCCGGCGTCGAGACGTCCGAGGCCGTCGGAGCCGTCCACGTAGTTGTAGCCGCGCCGCAGCAGCCGGGCGCCGCCGTGGACCGACGGGTGGGCGAGCCGCACGTGGGCGTTGCCCGCGATCACGGGCTGCCCGTCGGGGCCGTTCTTTGCGAGGTCGGGTTCGTCGAACTCCTTCGCGCCGGTCAGCGGGGCGCCCTCGCCCTTGTCGCGGCCGAAGATGACCTCCTGCTCCGACAGCGGCGCTCGGTCCCAGGTCTCGATGTGCATCCGGATCTTGCGGGTGACCAGGTAGCTGCCGCCGTCCATCCACGCCTGGCCGTCGCCGGCCGCCGCCCAGAGCTGCTCGCGCAGGAGCTGGGTGTCCTCCAGCTTGAGGTTGGCGGTGCCGTCCTTGAAACCCATGAGGTTGCGCGGGGTCGCCTGGGCGCGGGACGTCGAGGACGTCCGGCCGAAGCCGAGCTGCGAGTAGCGCACCGACACCTTGCCGAACCCGATCCTGGCGAGGTTGCGGATCGCGTGCACCGCCACCTGCGGGTCGTTCGCGCACGCCTGCACGCAGATGTCGCCGCCCGAGATCTCCGGCGTGAGGTCGTCGCCGCGGAAGGCGGGCAGGTCGGCCAGGCCGGCCGGCTTCCGGCCGGCGAGGCCGAACCTGTCGTCGAACAGCGACGCGCCGAAGCCGACTGTCAGGGTCAGGCCGGACGCGGGCAGCCCGAGGGCCTCGCCGGTGTCGTCCGGGGGCGCCTCGCGGTCGCCGCCGACCGCGCCGAACGTCCCCGCCTCCTGGCCCTGCGTCATCCGCGCGGCGGCGGACGTCCAGTCCTGGAGCAGCTCGACCAGCTCGTCCCGCTTGTCGGTCGTCACGTCGAACGCGACGAAGTGCAGCCGGTCCTGGGCCGGGGTGACGATCCCGGCCTGGTGGGCGCCGTAGAACGGCACCGGGGCGGACGACGTCGCGGCGTGCGCGACCCCGGGCGGGTCGCCGGCCAGGGAGCGGCCCGCGACCGCGCCCGCGCCGACGGCGGCCACGCCCGCGGCGCCGAGCCCGAACAGCTTCCTGCGGCTGATGTTCATGCCCTGCTCCGTCCCTGTACGGCCGCCGGGGTCACTTGCCCACGACGGCGGCGATCCGGCTGATCGGCTCGGCCAGAGCGTTGATCACGTCGGACAGCTTCTTCAGGTCGTCCTTGGACAGGTCGGTGTGCAGCTTCCAGCCGTCACCCGAGCGGTGCGCCTCCAGCGCGGCCTCGGCGGCGGCGAACTTCTCGTCGAGCGTCTTCACCAGCGCGGCGTCGCGCTCCTCCAAGACCGGGCGCAGCGCCTGCACCGCGGCCTTGGACCCCTGGAGGTTGGCGTCGAAGTCCCACAGGTCGGTGTGCGAGTAGCGGTCCTCCTCGCCGGTGATCTTGCCGGTGGCGACCTCGTCGAGCAGGCCCTTCGCGCCGTTGCCGAGCTGGAGCGGGGAGAGCGTCGCCTCGTTGGCCTTCTCGACGATGGTCTTGATGTCGGCCATCAGCTTGTCGGCGATCGGGCCGTCCTCGCTGACGTCCTTCTTCACCCAGAGGTCCTTCTCCAGGCGGTGGAAGCCGGTCCACTCCTCGCCCTTCTCGACGTCGTTCTCGCGGGCGTCGATCGCCGGGTCGAGGTCGCCGAAGATCTCGGCCACCGGCTCGATGCGCTCCCAGTACGTGCGGGAGACGGGGTAGAGCTGCTTGGCCTTGTCGACGTCGCCGGCCTTGACGGCGTCCACGAACTCCTGGGTCTTGGCGAGCAGCGTCTCGCTCTGGCTCTTGATGTAGCGCTTGTAGCTCGCGGTGGCCTCGGCGAGCTTGGCGTCGTCGCTCAGCGGCTTGTGCTCGCCCGTCACCTTCAGCGGGTTCCTGATGCCCTTGCCGACCATGCCCGGCTTGCACGCCGTCTCGTACGTGCCGGCGGGCAGCTCGACCATTACCTCGCGGGTGAGGCCGGGCACGATGTTCTCCACCTCGCCCATCACCCGGTCGCCGCCCGCGTAGACGTAGAACTCCGTCACCTTGCTGCCGCTGTTGGTGATCGCGAACGTCGAGGTGCCCGCGGTCAGCTCCGTCGCGGCGACCTTGCACTCGGTGTCGCTCGCCGCCACGGTGATCTTGTCCGGCTTGCCGGAGCCGCCGGAGGCGGACGTGTCGGCCGTGCCGGAGCAGGCGGCGGCGAGCAGGCCGAGGGCGGCCACGGCGACGACGGCGGGGGTGCGCATAGCGGAGGACTCCAGTTCTGGGACAGGCTCGATGGGATGTCGGGGGAGAAGGGAAGGCCCGTCGTCAGGAGGCGGGCACGGTGGGCGTCCCACCGGCCGGCACGGCGGGGCCCGGCGTCGCCTTGGGACGGCCCGACGGCCGCAGGAAGAGGATGAGGACCGGAACGGCGTAGGCGACCCACGCGACCGTCTCCAGCACGCTGGGCTGCGCCGTGATGTTGAACATGCCGCTCAGGAGGGCCGAGTACCACGCGCTCGGGTCCAGCACGCCGCTGATGTCGAAGGCGTACGTGCTCAGGCCGGGGACGACGCCCGCCTCCTGCAGGTCGTGCACGCCGTACTTGAAGATGCCCGCGGCGACCAGGATCAGCAGCAGGCCGGTCCAGGTGAAGAACTTGGTGAGGTTGATCCGCAGCGCGCTCTTGTAGAGGCCCCAGCCCAGCACCACGGAGGTGAGCAGCCCGAGGGAGATGCCGATCAGCGGGCTGGAGGTGGCCGAGGCGCCCTGGGCGGCGGCGAACCACAGGAGGGCCGTCTCCAGCCCCTCCCTGGCCACGGCGAGGAACGCCATGACGACGACGGCGGTGGAGCCCAGCTCCAGCGCGTGGCCGAGTTTCTCGCGCAGCTCGCCGGACATGCGCCGCGCCGCCGTGCGCATCCAGAAGATCATGAACGTGACGAACACGGTCGCGGCGAGCGACGTGACGGCGTCGAACAGCTCCTGCTGCGTCTGGTTCAGATGCGCGGCCGTGAAGGTGAGGAGGGCGCCGAACCCGATGGAGAGGAGGACCGCCGCGGCCACGCCCGCCCACACGAGCGGCAGGCGGTCGCGGCGGTCGCTCTTCACGAGGAAGGCGACGAGGATGGAGACCACGAGGGTGGCCTCCAGGCCCTCTCGGAGGCCGATGAGGTAGCTCGCGAACACTGTGCCGCTCCTGCGAGATCGAGTAAGGCGACCCTTATTTAGGCCAGCGTTACCTTACCCGTCACATGGTCACCTCATCCAGGGGGGTAGCCGTTTGTCACTCCAGTGACGTTCGCCACGCCGGACACCGGCGGGCGGCGGCGCGGTGACGTCCGCGGGGGCGGGACTCCGGAAGGCTCGGCCGTCGAAGCCGTTCACCGGCCCCGGGCCCCGATCGTACGGCGGACCGCGTCGAGGAGGGAGGCGGCCCTCCGGTCCGGCACGCCTTCCTGGACGCGGTTCATGACATAGCCGAAGGCGAGGCCGTTCGCCGGGTCGGCGAAGCCGAGCGAGCCGCCGTACCCGGGGAACCCGAAGGCGGTCGGGCTGTACCAGAAGGCGTCGGGGGTCGGCAGGCCGAAGCCGGTGCCGATCCGGACGGGCACCCGCAGGACGCGGTCGATCCCGCTGACCCGCTCCGCGGTCGCCGCGGCCAGGGTCTCCGGCGCGAGTATGCGATGCCCGTCGACCTCGCCGATGAGCGCGGCGTAGAAGCGGGCCAGCGCGCGGGCCGTGCAGATGCCGTTGGTCGAGGGCATCTCGGCGGACCGCTCGGCCGGGTCGTCGTGGTCGAGCGGCGGCGTGACGACGCCCATCGCGCGCCTGGTCAGCGACGTGGGATCGGCGTAGGCCCGCATCACCTCGCGTGCGGGTCCGGGGAGGGTGTCCAGGTCGATCCGGGCGAACGCGTCCATGTCGATCGGGTCGGCGACGATCCGGCTGACCCGGTGGTGCTCGGTCTCCGGCAGCCCGATCCACAGGTCGAGGCCGAGCGGCGCGGCGATCTCGTCGGCGAGGAACGTGCCGATGCCGCGGCCGGTCACCCGGCGGACGACCTCCCCGACCAGCCAGCCGTACGTGTGCGCGTGGTAGCCGTGCTCGGTGCCCGGTTCCCAGAAGGGGCGCTGCGCGGCCAGCGCGGTCACCATGGGGTGCCAGGCGATCGCCTCCGCCGGCGTGATCGGGTGGTCGAGCGCGGGCAGTCCGGCCTGGTGGGTGAGCAGCCAGCGGACCGGGACGCGGTCCTTCCCGTTCGCGGCGAACTCGGGCCAGTACTCGGCGACGGGCGCGTCGAGGTCCAGCTCGCCCCGCTGGGCCAGCAGGTGTGCGCAGGCGGCGGTGACGCCCTTCGTGGTGGAGAACACGACCTGCAGGGTGTCGCGCTCCCAGGGGCGGCCGGTTCCGGGGTCGGCGACTCCTCCCCACAGGTCGACGACCTTCCTGCCGTGCAGGTAGACGGCGACCGCCGCGCCCACCTCCTGACCTCCGGCCAGATTGGCCGCGAACGCGTCACGCACTCCTTCGAATCCGGGTGCGGTGTCTCCGCCGATTTCGGGCATGCGGCATCCCCTTCCGTGCATTGGGGCGTGTCGCCGGAAGCGCTACCGGCGCCAGCTCTCGATGAGCCAGGCGCAGATCTCCGGCTCGGTCATCTCCGGAAACTCTTCGGTGAACGTGGCGAGCGCGCGCATCGCCTCGTCGCGGGTGAAGCCGCGCGCGGCCGCCGCCTTGAGGTACTCCTGGCGTGCGGCGGAGGGACGGCCGCCGCCCGCGCCGCGGCCCGGCAGGCCGTCGCGCCACCGCACGATCTCGTCCAGCCGGTCAGCCCGCCAGCCGGGAGCCCCATCGACGTCGACGTCGGGCTCGGGAAACGGGTGACTCGAACCGCTCGGATAGCGGGCGCGCCACTTGTGCACCGCGTGCCGGCTCACTCCCAGCGCCTCGCCGATGCCGAGAACGCCGAGGAAGTGCTCGGTCATGGCGCACCAACTTGTCTGTCCGGCCTCCTCCGTGGGCTCTCATTACTACCACGCCCGACGCGGAGTCCCGCTTCCGCGGGATGCGCCGAACATCGTCTCCGGTGGAGACAAGATTAACGGTGGAGACAAAACATCGTCAACGATGAAGACGATGTTCTTCTCGCGGTGGCGAATCGCCGGGAACGCGCCGTTAATGGGTGGCGTCCGCGGGGGAGGCGTGGGTACCGTGATCCCGCCCTGCCGCCTTCCGCTCGGAGAGTCCGTTGAAGTTCTGAGGTCGCCGACACCGCGCCCGTGACCGCCGCCCATCGCGGCCGGTCGGCGCATCGACCTCAGCGGACCACTCCCTCGTGCCGGGTCCTCCCCGCCAGGGCGTCCCTCCCATCGGGCATGTGCCCGCGGTGTCCTCGCCTGTCTCGCGGCCGCGCCGCCGCTTTCCACGCCACGCCCCAGGGGAGCCGCCTCATGTCTTCTTCCATCGTCTGCAGTGACCTGTCCTTCTCGTGGCCCGACGGCGCCGCGGTGCTGGACGGCCTCGACCTGGCCTTCGGCACCGGCCGTACCGGACTGGTCGGGGTGAACGGCTCAGGCAAGTCCACGCTGCTCAGGATCATCGCCGGAGAGCTCGCCCCCGCCGGGGGCACGGTCAGCGTCGGCGGGGAGGTCGGCTACCTGCCGCAGAACCTCCCCCTCGGCGCGAGCCGTACGGTCGGCGACCTGCTCGGCATCACACCCGCGCGCGCCGCGCTGCACGCCGTGGAGCGCGGCGAGATCGACGGCGTCGACTTCGACGCGGTCGTCTGGGACGTGGAGGAGCGCGCCGAGGCCGAGCTGGCCCGCCTCGGCCTCGGCGCGGTCGGCCTCGACCGCACGGTGGCGACGCTGTCCGGCGGGGAGACGATCCTCGTCGGCCTGGCCGCGCTCTTCATGCGGCAGCCCGACGTGCTGCTGCTCGACGAGCCGACCAACAACCTCGACCTGGACGCGCGAGAACGCCTGTACGACGTCGTCACGTCGTGGACGAGGACCATGGTCGTCGTCAGCCACGACCGTACGCTGCTCGACCTGGTCGACCAGATCGTCGACCTCCCGGTCCGCAGGACGTTCGGCGGCACCTACAGCGAGTACGAGGAGGTGCTGGCGGTCGAGCACGAGGCGGCGGAGCGGATGGTCCGCGTCGCCGAGGGCGACCTGCGCCGTCAGAAGCGGGAGCTTGCCGAGGCCAGGACCAAGCTCGACCGCAGGCTGCGGTACGGCAGGAAGATGTACGAGCAGAAGCGCGAGCCGAAGATCATCATGCAGGAGCGCAAGCGCCAGGCCCAGGTGGCGGCGGGCAAGCACCGCATCATGCACCAGGAGAAGCTGGCCGGGGCGCGGGAACGGCTGGCCGAGGCGGAGGAGGCGGTGCGCGACGACGCCGAGATCCGGGTGGAGCTGCCCAGGACCGAGGTCCCCGCGGGCCGCACGGTCCTGACCGTCACCGGCCCGGCGCTGCGCGGCCCCGCGTACGCGCCCGCCGCCGGCGGGAAGGCGACCGGCCGGGCAGGCGGCGGCAAGGTGCTGGAGCAGCTCGTCGTGCGCGGCCCGGAACGGATCGCCCTGCTCGGGGCCAACGGGTCGGGGAAGACCACCCTGCTCAGGAGGATCGCCGGGGAGCTCGACACGTACGGAGGCATCCGGGCGGACGTCCCGGCGCGTTACCTGCCGCAACGGCTCGACGTGCTCGACGACGCACGCAGCGTCCTGGAGAACGTCCGCGCGTTCGCCCCGTCCACGTCGGTGAACGCGGCCAGGGCGCAGCTCGCCAGGTTCCTCTTCCGGGGCGACCGGGTCGAGCGGGCGGCGGGCACGCTCTCCGGCGGCGAGCGTTTCCGGGCCGTGCTGGCCGCGCTGCTGTCGGCCGAGCCGGCGCCGCAGCTCCTGCTGATGGACGAGCCGACCAACAACCTCGACCTCGCGAGTGTGCGGCAACTCTCACAGGCGCTGGCGGCCTACCGGGGTGCGCTGCTGGTGGCCGGCCACGACCTGCCGTTTCTCCGGTCGATCGGGGTGCGGCGGTGGCTCATGGCCGACCGCGAAAGGGGGCTGATCGAGATCGATGCCCCTTGAGAGAGCCTTGCCAGGAAAGTTCCAGGTTGACACATCCTGACGGCTGTCGGGAAAGTTATACGAGTGATCTCCCCGCGACTCTCCGCGCTCGCGCTCGCCGCGAGCCTGACGTTGACCCTGACGGCCTGCACCTCGATCGGGAACGGCGCCTCCTCCGGTCCCGGCGACGCCGCCGCCGGGACCGGGAAGGACGCGGCGTCGTCGTCCGACGCCGCGCCCGCGCTCACCCCCGAGGCGTACCAGGTCGAACTGGACGCGGCGGGCGGGCCGGTCGGGACGGCGCTGCGGGACATCTCCAAGGCCCGCACGCTCAAGTCGCTCGGCCAGCGCGTCCAGCGGGCGCGGAGCGCGGTGGAGACGGCGGCCGAGCGGCTCGGGCCGCTGCGGCCGCCCGCCGAGATCGGCACCGAGCACACCGACTACCTCGCCGCGCTGCGCGCGATGAACGGCAAGCTGGACGATCTGGGCCAGGCCGTGGACGACCGGTCGCTGTGCACCGCGTCGAGCGTGCTCGCCCGGCTCGGCAAGTCGAGCGAGTTCGGCGGCCTGAAGGAGGCCGGGGCCGACCTCGCCGGAGGCGGCGACTACAAGGGAGGCGTGATCGCCTTCACGCCGCCGAAGGAGCGGACCCGCCGGCTCGGCAACGGCACCATCCTCGCGTCGGCCGTCCGGGGCGGGAGGGGCACCCTCACCGTGAAGAACGGCACGGCCGGCGACAGCGTCGTCAGCCTGGTCCTCGGCAAGAGGAAGGCCGTCAGCGTGTACGTGCGCAAGAACTCGACGGCCAAGGTGACGAACATCAAGGACGGCAAGTACCGCGTCTACTTCACGAGCGGCGTCGACTACGACCGCGCCGCGCGGGGGTTCACCCGCAACTGCGTCTACCAGAAGTTCGACGACCCGCTGCCGTACAAGACGACGTACACGGCGACGCAGATCCGCTGGGACACCTGGACGCTGACCCTCAACAAGATGATCGGGGGCAACGCGTCGACGAGCGACGTCTCCCCGGACGACTTCCCGGCCTGACGCCCCGGCCGCGGGGCTGTCCTCCCGCTCGCCGCGCGCGAGGGGCCGGTACGACGACGAAGGCCGCGATCTCACGGGGATCCCGTGAGATCGCGGCCTTTCGCGTCGCCGGGGACGCGGTCAGCTCGAGAACAGCATGCCCACCCAGCTCCGCTCGTGGCGGTGGTGGTGCCCGTGGTGGCCGCCGTGCGGGGCGCCCCAGGCCGGAGCGCCGTGCGCGGGCGGCGGCGGCGGCGCGTAGTGCTGCTGCGCCCACTGGCTCTCCAGGCGGGTCAGCGTCTCCAGCTCGCCGTAGTCGAGGAAGATGCCGCGGCAGTTGTCGCACTGCTCGATGTGGATCCCGTTGCGGTCGAACGTCCGCATGTTCCCGCGGCACTTGGGGCACTGCATCAGATCTGTCTCCTTGATCGGGTAACCGGCTGGGTACCGCTGTGCTGCTCGGGTGGTGCTGTGCTGCTGGGTCGCTGCTCGGGTGGTGCTGGGTGGTGCCGGGCACTGCTCGGCCGCGCCCCCGGGTCAGGCCCGTGCGGACGCGAGGATCCTCTCGCAGGAGGACACCAGCGCCCGCGCCGTCCCGTCGAGCGGCCGCCCGGCCCGCCGCGCCGTCGCGACCGCCGTGGCGGCCAGTTGGACGGTCAACGCCCGGGCCGGCGGGTCGAGTTCCCTCCACGGATCGTCCGGGCCGACCGCGACGCCGCCCGCCGCCAGGTAGGCGCCGAGGAACCGGTCCCAGGCCGACGTGGCGAGCAGGCCGGAGGCGAACCAGGCGGCCGGGCGGGCCAGGTCCCACGCCGGGTCGCCCCATCCGAGGTCGTCCGGGTCGATCAACGTCCAGGCCCCGCCGATCCTGACGAGCTGCCCGAGGTGCCAGTCCCCGTGGACCAGCGCGGACCGCGTCGCGGTCGGCCGCGGTTCCCGGCGACCGGCGGCGAGGCTGCTCCAGGGAAGGGTCCCGTACGCGGCGCGGATCGCGGGCGGGACGCCGGGCAGGCCGTCGAGCGCGGCGACGGCCCGCGTGAGCCGCGCCGTGCCGCCCGCCGGAGGAAGCTCCGGCGGCGCGGGAAGCGCGTGCAGCCGGGCCAGCAGCCGCGCCCCCTCCTCCCACGGCGCGTCGTCGTCCCCGGCCTCCAGGTCGGCGGGGGTCAGCGGCTCGCCCGCCGGCCAGATCGTGACCAACCGGGCGTCCAGCCGCTCCATGCCGAGCGGGGCGAGCATCAGGCCGGGCAGCCGCCCCGCCACGTCCAGCCGGGCCCGCAGGTCGTCCTCCGACGTCCCCTCGGGATGCGCCTTGAGCACGACGTCGCCCACCCGGACCACCACGACCCCGCCCCCGGCGCGCTGGGGGTCGGTGGCGGCGTCCGCCGTGCCCGGGCGAGGGGGGACGACCCTGTCCGCCGGTTCCACTGGTGAGGACCCGGGGGCCGAGCCGGTCCCGGCGCTCCGCTTGAGCACGGTCACCGGGCCCTCGCGGGGCGCGAGCCGTACGAGACGGGCGATCAGGTCCGCGCCGGGCGCGCCCGGCGGAGCGGCGGAGGAGAGCACGGCCCCGGCCGGTCCCGCCGACGGTTCGATCATGGCCCCAGCCTATGGTGCCCCTATGAGGATTGGCTTTGCCGTACCGGTCTCCGGCTCCTGGGCGACGCCGGGGAACATGAAGCGGATCGCGCGCCGCGCCGAGGAGCTGGGTTACCACGAGGTGTGGTCCTTCCAGCGGCTGCTCTACCCGGTCGGGCACCAGATGGGGCCGGTGTACCGGAGCGTGCGGGATCCGATCGTCGGCCTGTCCTACCTGGCGGGCCTCACCGACCGGATCCGTCTCGGCGTCGCGGTGCTGAACCTGCCGTTCGTCTCGCCCGCCCTGATGGCCAAGCAGCTCGCCACCCTGCAGGACGTGTCGGGCGGGCGGCTGGACGTCGGGCTCGGCCTCGGCTGGCTTCCCGAGGAGTTCCGTGCGTCCGGTGTCCCGATGGAGCGCAGGGGGAGGCGCGGGGAGGAGTACGTCGACATCCTCCGCCGTCTCTGGACGGACGACGTGGTGGAGCACAAGGGCGAGTTCTACGAGCTGCCGCCGGTCCACCAGGACCCGAAGCCGGTCACCGCGCCCCCGATCCTGCTCGGCGGCACGGCCGCCGTGGCGCTGCGCCGGGCGGGGCGGATCGCCGACGGCTGGATCAGCTCCAGCCGCGCCGACCTCGGGACGATCGACGAGCAGATCGCGATCGTCAAGAACGCGGCGCGCGAGGCGGGGCGCGCCCCCGAGGCCCTGCGGTTCGTCTGCCGGGGCGTCACCCGCGTGCTCGCGGCCGACGAGGGGCCGCTCACCGGGTCCTACGAGAAGATCCGCGCCGACGTCGCCGCCCTCGGGGAGAAGGGGGTGACGGAGGTCTTCCACGACCTCAACTTCGACCCCGAGATCGGCAACCCGGACGCGGACCCCGCGGAGTCGATGCGCCGGGCGGAGGAGGCCCTCGAAGCCCTCGCCCCCGCCCGGTCCTGATCCCAGCCCTTCGCCGTCGGGGCCCGCGTGCCACGCGTTCGGTCCCGCGGCGGGGCGTCCGCCGACCGGCCGAGTTCAGGTCTTTCGCGGCCGGGGCCGGAGTGCCACGCCGCGCGGCCGGCCCCCGCGAACGAGCGCGCGGAGGCCGGCCGCGTACGAGACGGCGGACCGGTTCACCCTTCCCCGGCGAAGGAGAGGCCGTTGCCGGCGAGGGTCAGGCGAAGCAGGTCCACCGCCTTGGGGCCCACGCCGTGCAGGCGGCCGATGTCCGCCGCGCTGACCCGGGTGAACTGGTCCAGACGCGTGAAACCGGCGGCGACGAGAGCTCGCCGGGCGGGCCTGGAGAGGCCCTGGGGAAGGCTCACCTCGTCGTCCACGGAAGCGGTGGGCGAGCCCGCGCCGGCCCCCGCCTTCACGCCGTCGACGTCCACATTGTCGGTCGTCATGCCGTCATCCCTTCATCTCCGGTGCCGGCGCGTCCCAGCTGAGCGCGCCCTTTCCCGTAATACGGATCGGCACGCGGAAACTCATCGCCGGTCCGGAAGTTCCGTAAGGAGGGGAGCGGCGGCGTGCCTCCCGTCCCCGCCGCCCACGCCGAGCCGCGGCTCAACGGACGGCGGGAGGCTCGAGAGCGGCGGGCAGGCCGAAGAGCGGGAACAGGCGCGCGGCGTCGAGGTAGGTCGTCGTCTCGCCGATCAGGCCGCCGGAGAACTCGATGACGATGAGCGCGAACGGCTCGAAGCGGCCGTCCGGCCCGCCGGGGCGGTACTGCGCGAACGCGGGCGAGCCGTTGGCGGCGGTCGGCACCAGGCGCGCGCCCTCACACGGCCGCCCGGCGGCGAGCAGCGCCCGGCGGATCTCACCGCGACCGCGCAACCACCACGGGAACGGCGGCATCGACATGGTGGCGTCCTCGTGCAGCAGCGACACGAGGGTCTCCACGTCGTAGCGTTCGAAAGCCTCGCAGTAGCGGGCGAGGAGCCGTCGTCGCGCCCGGTCCATCGAGGCGAACGGTTCGGCGGGAGGGACGTCGAGGGTCTTCAGGGTCTCGCGAGCGCGTTGCAGCGCGCTGGTGACCGACGCGACCGTGGTGTCCAGCAAGCGCGCGACCTCGTCCGCCTTCCACGACAGCACGTCGCGCAGGATCAGCACCGCCCTCTGGCGGGGCGGCAGGTGCTGGAGCGCGGCGACGAACGCCAGGCGGATCGTCTCGCGCCGCGCCGCCAGCTCCGCCGGATCGCCTCCCGCGGGTAGGGCGCGGCCGTCCGGGATCGGCTCCAGCCAGGCGCTCGGCGGCAGCGGCGCGCCGATGTCGGGCCCGGCCTGCGCGGACGGGCCGAGGTCCATCGCGCGGGCGCGGCGCTGCGCGCTGCGCAGCATGTCCAGGCAGATGTTGGTGGCGATGCCGTACAGCCAGGACCGCAACGTCCCCCGGGCCGGGTCGAAGCGGTCGCGGTTGCGCCAGGCGCGCACCAGGGTCTCCTGTACGGCGTCCTCCGTCTCGAACGCCGAGCCGAGCATCCGGTAGCAATAACCGCCGAGCTCCACCCGGAACCGCTCGAGGTCGATCTCGCCGGAATCGCGCATCGGGGTCCTTCCTGCGTCGCCCGCGGCCGGCAACGTCCTCACCCGGGAATCACCCGGGGCGGGACGGCCGAAGCCACGATATCGGGCGCCCCTCGGAAGCCGGCACGCGCTCACGCCCGTGGGGCGGCCTCCCGCCCGCGCGGTCGTCGCCCCGAGGCCGGGCCGCCGGGCCGTCTCCGCGGCCGTGCGGCCCGGCGGTCACGCGGTCATGCCGTACGCCTGGGCGATGAGCCGGTAGGAGCGCAGCCGCGCCTCGGCGCCGTGGACCATCGTGGTGATCATGAGTTCGTCGGCGCCGGTGCGCTTGCGCAGCTCCTCCAGGCCCGCGCGCACTCCTTCGGCGTCCCCGTACACCACGTTGGACAGCCGCTCGCGGACGAAGTCCGTCTCCATAGGCGTGAACGGGTACGCCTCGGCGGTCTCCGGCGACGGGAACAGGCCCGGCGCGCCACGGCGCATGCGCAGCCACGAGAGCGCCCCCGGCATGGCCTGCCGGAGCGCCTCCGCCTCGGTGTCCGCCGCCACGGCCGCCACGCCGATCAGCGCGTACGGCTCGGAGAGGACCTCCGAGGGGCGGAACGAGGACCGGTAGAGGTCGAGCGCCGGCTCGGTGTTCGCCGCGCTGAAGTGGTGGGCGAAGGCGAAGGGCAGCCCGAGCAGCCCGGCCAGCCGGGCGCTGAACCCGCTGGACCCGAGCAGCCAGATGGGCGGCCGGTCGCCGCCGCGCGGGATCGCCTGGATCCTCGCGTACGGGTGCCCCTCGGGGAAGGCGCCGTCGAGGAAGGCGGTCAGCTCCGCCACCTGCTCGGGGAACGCGTCGGGGTCGACGTCGGCCGAGCGGCGCAGGGCGTTCGCGGTGGCCATGTCGGTGCCGGGGGCGCGGCCGAGCCCGAGGTCGATCCGTCCGGGATGCAGGGCGTGCAGCGTGCCGAACTGCTCGGCGACGACCAGCGGGGCGTGGTTGGGCAGCATGACACCGCCCGAGCCGACCCTGATCGAACGTGTCGCCGCCGCGAGATGGGCGATGATCACCGCGGGGGAGGAGCTGGCCACGCCGGGCATTCCGTGATGTTCGGCGACCCAGATGCGGTGGTAGCCCCACTCCTCGGCGCGTTTCGCCAGCTCGGTGGCCGCTCGGAGCGACTCGGCGGGGTCGCTCCCCTCACCGACGGTCGCGAGTTCGAGGATCGACAGGGGGAGGTCGGCGGTCCCGCGCGGGACGCCGCGAATGATGTCCGTGCTCACTCCGACCACAACCGGAGCGGTCTTCCGTTTATTTCCCTCCGGTGCCGCGTGTGACGGCCGGTGGACGGGGCTCCCCGCGCACGTCCTCCGGCGCCACGTCGAGGACCGGTCCGTCCCGCGGCGCCGGCGGCTCTCACGCGTCCGGGGCCGGAAAGCGGTCGAGGGGAGCGCTCCGTGAGCGCTCCCCTCGACCGCCGTGCGGCACGCCGTGCTCAGAGGACCTTGGACAGGAACGCCTGCGTACGCGCGTGCTGGGGGTTGGCCAGCACCTCGCGCGGCGCGCCCTGCTCGACGACCACGCCGCCGTCCATGAAGACGAGCGAGTCGCCGACCTCCCTCGCGAACCCCATCTCGTGCGTCACCACGACCATCGTCATGCCCTCGCGGGCCAGGTCGCGCATGACGTCCAGGACCTCGCCGACCAGCTCGGGGTCCAGCGCGGACGTGGGCTCGTCGAACAGCATGAGCTTGGGCTGCATCGCGAGCGCCCGGGCGATCGCGACCCGCTGCTGCTGGCCGCCGGAGAGCTGGGACGGGTAGTTGCCCATCCGGTCGGACAGGCCGACCCGTTCGAGCAGCTGCTCGGCCCGCGCCTTGGCGGCGTCCTTGCCCTCGCCCTTGACCAGCATCGGTGCTTCCATGACGTTCTGCAGCGCCGTCATGTGCGGGAAGAGGTTGAACCGCTGGAACACCATGCCGATGTCCCTGCGCTGGGCGGAGACCTCCCTCTCGCGCAGCTCGTACAGCTTGTCGCCGCGCTGGCGGTAGCCGACGAGGTGCCCGTCGACCCACAGCCGGCCCGCGTCGATCTTCTCCAGGTGGTTGATGCAGCGCAGGAAGGTGGACTTCCCCGAGCCGGACGGCCCGACGACGCACATCACCTCGCCCTGCCGCACCTCCAGGTCGATGCCCTTGAGGACCTCGACGTGGCCGAAGTTCTTGCAGACCCGCTCGGCCTTCACCATCAGGCCCTCGGCCGCCATGTCCAGCGGGGCGTTCGTGGTCTCGCTCATCGCGCGTACCCCTTGCCGTAGTGCCGCTCGAGGTAGTGCTGGCCGATCATCATGAGCGACGACAGGAACAGGTACCAGAGGCAGGCCATGACCAGCATCGGGATGATCTGGTACGTGTGCGAGTAGATGTTCTGCACCGCGAAGGTGAGCTCGAAGTACGGCACCGCCATGACGAGCGAGGTGTTCTTCAGCATCGAGATCGCCTCGTTGCCCGTCGGCGGCGCGATCACCCGCATCGCCTGGGGCAGGACGATCCGGCGGAGCGTCTGCGCCCGGGTCAGGCCGAGCGCGCTGGCCGCCTCCTGCTGGCCCGCGTCCACCGACTGGATGCCGCCGCGCACGATCTCGGCCATGTAGGCCGCCTCGTTGAAGATCAATCCGAGCGCCGCCGCGGCGGCCGCGCTGTACAGCGCGCTCGCCTGCGCGCTGACGAACTCCGGACCGAACGGGATGCCCAGGCCGATGGTGGGGAACAGCGCGCCGATGTTGCCCCAGATCAGCAACTGGGTGAGCAGCGGCGTGCCGCGGAAGACCCAGATGTACAGCCAGGCGGCCCCGCGCAGCAGCGGGTTCGCGGACAGCCGCATGAGCGCGAGCACGATGCCCAGCGCGACGCCGCCCGCCATCGCGGCGACGGTCAGCCAGATGGTGTTGCGCACACCTTCGAGCACCGGGGGCGAGAACAGGTACTTGAGCTGCTCCGCCCAGTTGTACGCCTCATTGGTGATCAGGTTGTTGACCAGCATCGCGGCCAGCACCGCGACGGCCACGGCCGCGACCCAGCGGCCGGGGTGACGCACCGGGACGGCCTTGATCGTCCCGGTGCGCGGTTCCGTTTCACCCACGGACATGGATCAGCCGCCGGCGCCGTTGATCACGGGGGTGGTGATGGCACCGTCCTGGACGCCCCACTTCTCCAGGATCTTGGTGTAGGTGCCGTCGGCCATGAGCTCCTTGAGGGCGCCCATCACGGCGTCCTTCATCGTGCCGGAGTTCTTCCCGATCGCGAAGCCGTACGGGGCCGAGTCGTAGAGCTGGCCGATGGTCTCCAGCTTGTCGCCGGTCTGCTTGACCGCGTAACCCACGATGGGCGAGTCGGCGAGCATGCCGTCGATCTTGCCGGACACCAGGTCGGCGTTGACCTCGGTCTGGCCCTTGCGCACGACCTGCTCGATCGCGGGCTTGCCGTCCTTGACGCACTTGTCGCTGCGCGCCTTGATGTCGTCGATCTGGACCGTGCCCTGCTGGACGCCGATCTTCTTGCCGCAGGCGTCGTCCGGGTTGACGCCCTGGGGGTTGCCCTTCAGGGCGGCCCAGGAGGTGCCGGCCGAGTAGTACGTCACGAAGTCGACGACCTTCTCCCGCTCAGGGTTGTCGGTGAAGGACGAGATGCCGAGCTCGTACTTGCCGGACTGGATGCCCGGGATGATCGTGTCGAAGCCGGCGTTCTGGAAGTCGGCCTTGAGCCCGAGCTTGGCGGCGAGCGCCTCACCCAGCTCGACCTCCCAGCCGACGATTTTCTGACTGGCGGGGTCGACGGACTCGTTGGGCGGGTAGGATGCGTCACTACCGATAAGGATCTTGCCGTCCGCCGCGATGTTCTCCGGTACGAGCTTCGCCAGCGTGCTCTCGGCACTGGGCGCGGGGGCCGCGGTGTCGGTGCCGGCGGTCTCGTCGCCGCCGCACGCCGAAAGGGTGAGCCCCGCGGCTACGGCCAGCGCGCCGACCAGCGCGATGCGGCGCCGCGTGATTGATCGTGGAAGCACGAGGCACTCCTTGGTTCTATCGGCCGGCTCGCGCCCGGCCGTGCGTGGGGATTCGGCCTGGTGGCGCCGGGAACCGGTGCCCGGAGCGATGATGACGCCTCGGTCTGCGGAAACGGGCACCAGGGTGAACACTCCTCGAATGGTTTTTCGGGATGGGACACGTTATCCCAGATGTGGGAATCGTCCGCAACCCTTACGGCCTGCCTGTCGTCTTTGTCGTGATCTTTCGGTCGTGCTCTGGGCGGCCCGTGTCTCGCGGGTCCGGCGCGCTCCCTGACATGCTGGAGGCATGAGTGAGCGTAAAGCGATCGAATGCTGGCTGTCGGACATGGACGGGGTGCTTGTTCACGAGGGGCACCCGGTCCCGGGCGCCGACGAGTTCATCGCGAAACTGCGCGCGACCGGACGTCGCTTCCTCGTGCTCACCAACAACTCCATCTATACGCCGCGCGACCTCTCCGTACGGCTGCGCGCCGCCGGCCTGGACGTCCCGCCGGAGTCGATCTGGACGTCGGCGCTGGCGACCGCGGCGTTCCTGTCGACCCAGCGCCCGGAGGGCTCGGCGTACGTGATCGGCGAGGCGGGGCTGACCACGGCGCTGCACCAGGCGGGATACGTGCTGACCGACCTCGACCCCGACTACGTGGTGCTCGGCGAGACCAGGACCTACAGTTTCACGTCGATAACGCGGGCGATCCGGCTGATCGAGAACGGCGCCAGGTTCATCGCCACCAACCCCGACCCGGTGGGCCCGTCGCACGAGGGGTCGCTCCCGGCCTGCGGGGCGGTCGCCGCCCTGATCACCAAGGCCACCGGGGTCGAGCCGTACTTCGTCGGCAAGCCGAACCCGATGATGATGCGCAGCGCGCTCAACCGGATCGACGCGCACAGCGAGAGCACCGCCATGATCGGCGACCGGATGGACACCGACATCGTCTGCGGCATGGAGGCGGGCCTGCACACGATCCTCGTGCTGACCGGCGTCACGCAGAAGGAGCAGATCGACCGCTTCCCGTTCCGCCCGTCGCACGTCGCCGCCTCGGTCGCCGACCTGATCGACCTGGTCTGACCTCTCCTCGGGACCCTCCGGCCCCTTCGGCCCCTTCGGCCCCTTCGGCCCCTTCGGACCCTCCGGATTCCTGCCGCTCCCTGGCAGGATCGGCTGCGATCCTGCCGTCATGAACCGCGTTTATCTGGAACTGGGACCGAAGAAGGTCTTCGCGTGCTCCCTCGACTGGCCGGGCTGGTGCCGCATCGGGAGTTCGGAGGAGCTCGCGATCGAGACCCTGACCGGCTACGAACCGCGTTACCGGCTGGTCGCCGAGCGGGCGGGGCTGCCCTTCTCGCCCGGGGACCCGGTCGTGGTCGAGCGGGTCAAGGGCACCAGCACCACGGACTTCGGCGCGCCCGACGCCGTCGCGGAGGCCGACCGCGCCCCGATGGACGCGGAGGAGGCCGACCGCGGGATCGCGCTGCTGCGGGCCGCCTGGGAGATCTTCGACGAGGTGGCCGCGGCTTCTCCCGAGGAGCTGCGCAAGGGGCCGCGGGGCGGCGGCCGGGACCGCGACCGGATGGTCGCCCACGTCGTCGAGGCGGAGCGCGCCTACGCGCGCAAGGTCGGGGTGCGGCACAAGCCGTTCCACGGCGACCGCGAGGCCAGGGACAGGATGCGCGGGGAACTGGTGGAGGTTCTCGCGCGACCGGGCGGGAGTGTTCCCGTGCCGGGCGGCTGGCCGGTCCGCTACGCGCTGCGCCGCACCGCCTGGCACGTCATCGACCACATCTGGGAGATGGAGGACCGCCGGGACTGATCCCGTGCCCTTCCGCCCGCCGGCGTGGCGGCCTTCACCCGGACGGCCTTCCACCGGACGGCTTCCCACTGGGGGTCTTCCCGGGGGGCGGCCTTTCCGGCCGAGAACCAGCCGGGCGCCCAGCGGGCGCGGCGCGGTCGTCAGCCGATCAGCTCGGGCAGCCGGGAGATGTACTCGCCCAGGTACGTCCCGAGCTCCTCGGGGATCAAATTGATCGCGCTGATCTCCTCGGGGCGCAGCGGCAGCCGTACGACCTCGTAGTGGCCGCGGGCGGGGTCGCTGAACTCGGGCCCGCAGCGCAACGCGATGTCCATCGAGACGAGGCGGCAGCCGTACACGTGCTGGGTCTTGACACCGTTCTCCTGGACGCAGCTCAGCGTGGTGAGCGGGGTGATCGCATCGACGGTCGCGCCGAGCTCCTCCAGCATCTCGCGCCTGAGCGTGTCCTCGAGGGTCGCGTCCTCCGGCTCGACGTGCCCTCCGGGGGCGGACCAGTAGAGGTCGCGGCCCGGCACCGTGCGGCGGAACAGGATGAGCCGGTCCTCCTCGCCGTCGGATTCGAGGAGTACGGCCCGCACGCTCGGGGGGAGTTCCATCTCCTCAGCGTACGGGGTCAGCCGGTGTCGCGCCGCAGGCGCTTGACGTCGGAACGGTGCTTCTTGGCGGCGAGCCGCCGCTCCACGGAGGCGCGGGACGGCTTGGTGGGGCGGCGCTTGCGCGGCGGCGGCGCGATCGCCTCCGCGATCAGGTGCGCCAGCCGTACCGCGGCGGCCTCGCGGTTGCGGAGCTGGGACCGGTGCTCGGAGGCGGCCACGGTGAGCACGCCGTCGTGCAGGCGGGAGCCGAGCCGTTCGAGCGCCCGGGCCTTCAGCGCGGGGCCGAGCGCGGTCGTGGCCGCCACGTCGAAGCTCAGCTCGACCCGGCTGTCGGTGGTGTTGACGCCCTGGCCGCCGGGGCCCGACGAGCGCGAGAAACGCCAGGTGAGCTCCGCCTCCGGGATCACGACCGAGCCGCGGATGTGCAACGGGCCTGGCATGGTCTCCTCTTTCACGAGTCTTCCGGAAATTTCCGGACTTGCTGGGGTTTGCGGGTCCCGGGGCTGCTTCCCCGGGTTCCCGGGGCTCGGCAGTACCCGACCGATGACGGGACGGCCTCGGGATGGTGACGGGTCGGCGTCGGGAGCGGTTCAGCGTAGCGATCCGGGCCGAGGCCGGATCAACTGATTTATCCCCAGTGAACCAGGCGGGGGCACGCGGGCAGGGGCGGGAGGCAGGGGCGCGAGCATGACCACCATGGTGGGAGTCCACGGGATCGGCAAGTACCACTACTACCAGGAGGCCGGAGGATCGCCCGGCCGGGCCGCCGAGGCCATGCGGCTCAAGTGGAACGGCTACCTGGACAAGGGGCTCACCGGCGGAGCCTCCTACGGTGGCGCCGAGTACTTCTCCGAGATCGCCTACTACGCCCACCACCTGCGCCGCACCGGCCCGGCCCCGATCCGTGAGATGACCCCGGACGCGAAGCTGGTGTTCTCCGACTGGGCCCGGCAGCTCGACGGGCGGGTGCGGAGCCGGGCGGGCGAGACCCTCACCGGGATCGCCCACCGGCTCGCCGAATGGCTGCTCGGCAGGCTGGGCGCGCAGGCCGTGCGGTTCGCCGAGGACTTCTGCCCCGAGGTCGCGGCCTACCTCGGCGGCGGCGACCCGAGGACGAAGGCGCGGGACGCCGTCGCCGACGTCATCCGGCGCAGGCGGCCGCGCGTCGTGGTCGCCCACTCGCTCGGCAGCGTCGTCGCCTACGAGGCGTTCTGGGCACACCCCGACCTGTCCGCCGAACTCCTCGTCACGCTCGGCAGCCCCCTCGCGATGCGGAACGTCGTCTTCGAGCGGCTGCTGCCGGTGCCCGTCCGGGGACGGGGCGCCCGGCCGCCCGGCGTGGGCCGCTGGGTCAACATCGCCGACAAGGACGACATCGCGGCGATCCCGCCCGGCCTGCGCGACCACTTCGACGGCGTCGAGCGCGACGTGAGCTGCAACATCGACTGGCTCGACTTCCACACCGTGCGGAACTACCTGGGATGCGGCTCGGCCAACGACTACCTGCGGCCGTACCTCTGACGGTTCCGACGCGCGGACCCCGGCGGCCCGCAGAGTTCACCAGGGGTCCCGTCGCAGGTCACGGGCGGCCGGCCGGTAAACGTGGCCGGTTGCACTCAGAGGCGGGTCAGCTCGGGGGCTGGGCTGTTCACCGGGCGGGCCCGTTTTCGGAGGGCCGGTCCAGCTCAGAAGGCCGGGTCGGTTCGGCGGGGCGGCGCAGTCCGGAGGGCCGGGTTCAGCCCGGAGAGGCGGCTCGGTCCGGGGACCGGCTCAGTTCAGGGGGTGGCCGAAGCCCTCGCCCTGCCGTGCCGGGGTGAGCTGGACGGCGCCCTTCGCCGCGCCGCCGCCGGTTTCCGGACCGCCCGGGGAGAGGACCGTCACCCGCTGCTCGGCGCGGGTGGACACGGCGAGCTCGGCCCGCCCGTCCCCGTCGAGATCGGCGAGGGCCACCTCCTGGCCGAAACCCTGGACCACGTCCGCTGCCACACCCGCCGACCCCGGGTCGTACAGGCGCGCCCCCCGGGCGGAGACGCCGCTCCCGCCGCCGTACAGGACGAGGGCCGCCCCCGCCCCGCCGCTCGCGCCGACCGCGACGTCCGCGTACCCGTCGCCGTCGACGTCCCCGACGGCGACCGCGCCGCCGAGGCCGTCCGTGCCCTCGGGGGCGCGCGGCATGCCGGGAGACGACAGCGTCCAGATCACGCGCTCGGCCTCGAGGCCCCGGGCGGAGCCCCGGCTGACGTAGATCTGCCCGCCCGGATCCTCGGCGTCGGCGTAGGAGTTGCCCGCGACCACGTCGCCGAATCCGTCGCCGTCCAGGTCGCCGATGGCTACGTCGCCCACGCCCCAGCCGGGGAACGTCCCGGGCAGCCGGTCCGCCAGACCCTCCCGCGAACCCCGGTAGACCGCTCCCATGCCCTCGTCGGCCGGGTCGTCCTCCGAGTAGACGACGGCGAGGTCGGCGTACCCGTCGCCGTCGACGTCCCCGGACGCCAGCGGGCCGACCCGCGCGGTGTTCCCCATCACGGGCGTCCAGCCGGCCCGTCCCCGCCGGATGCCGCCGCTTCCATAGGCCACCCATACGGCGTCGAAGGTGGACACGGCCAGGTCGTCGCGGCCGTCCCCGTCGTAGTCGCCCACCGCGAGGGCCGCGCCGAACCCCGTCGTGTCCCCCGGCCTGTCCAGGGCGACCAGCCGGTCGGAGAGCCCCGGTCCGGCGCCGAAGGCGATCGTCACCGAGCCCGCGCGCCCGCCCCTCCCGGGCGCGCCGACGGCGAGGTCGGCGTACCCGTCGCCGTCGAGGTCGCCGGAGGCGAGGGTCGCCCCGAAGCCCTCGCCCTTCACGGCCGCGCCGCCCCTGTCGAGAACCTGCCGCCGCGTGGACGCCACGCCGGAGGACGAGCCGTACACCACCTGGACGCGGCCGGCGCCCGGAACGCCGTTCACCGCCCCCTCGCGTACGCCGACGGCGAGGTCGGCGTACCCGTCGCCGTTGAAGTCACGGGCCTTCGCCGCCTCGCGGGCGTCGCGCGCCGCCGTCGCGGAGGGCACGCCGGTCGCCGGGGTCGCGGCGGGGGAGGAGGAACGGGGCGGGCGCGGGCCGGAGTCCGTCGCGGCACAGGACGCCGTGGCGGCGGCGAGGAGACCGGCGAGCAGACATGGGGCGAATCTGGTCAGAGTGGACGCGCGCACGAGATCACCATAGGAGCCCGGGCCGCGCCCGCGCCGCCGTACGGCGGGATCGGCCCCGCGATGTGGTGCCCCCTCCCGCGGCTCAGCCCGTTTCCGGATCCCGCCGCTCCAGGGGCGGCGCCGCCACTCCGCAGTGCGTGCGCCCGGCCGGCCCGGGAGCCGACACCAGCACGTTGGTCCTGATCGTGGAGAACGCGATCCCGGCGGAGACCGCGAGCATGGCCGCGCCGACCAGCATCGCGGTCTGGAACCCCGAGGTGAACTCGTGCGGAGAGTCGTACGCGCTGCCGGTCAGGCCGACCAGCGGCGGGATCGCGGCGACCGCGAGCAGGTTGCCGGTGCGGGCCACCGCGTTGTTGATGCCGCTGGCCAGGCCCGCGTACCGTTCCCTGGCCGACGCCAGCACCGTCGCGGTCAGCGGGGCGACCGCCGCGGACAGGCCCAGGCCGTACAGCATGGCCGCGGGGAAGACGTCCACCAGGTACGTGGCTCCGGGGCCGATGCGGCTCATCAGCAGCAGGCCCGCGGCGCACATGAGGATGCCCGCCGTCATGGGCAGCCGGGGGCCGATCCGCCTGGCCAGGTCCCCGGCGCGGGCCGACAGCAGCAGCATCAGGACCGTGACCGGCAGCATCGCCGACCCCGCCGCGATCGCCGAGAACCCGGCCGACACCTGCAACTGGACCACGAGCAGGAAGAAGACCACGCCCATCGCCGCGTACATGATCATCGTCACGACGTTGATCGAGGTGAAGACCCGCGAGGCGAAGATGTGCACGGGGACCAGCGCCTCGGGCGAGCGCCTGACCTCCAGGACGGCGAAGCAGACGGCGAGCACCAGCCCGGCCGCCAGCGCGATCCTCCCGGCGCCCGGCTCGATCAGTCCGTACGTGACGCCCGCGAGGGCCAGCGCCGCCAGCGCCGCCCCCAGGACGTCGAACCGCCCGGAGGACGCGACGTCCCTGCTCTCCGGGACGTGCCGCACGGTGACCAGTACGGCGACGGCCGCGATCGGGAGGTTGATCAGGAACACCCAGTGCCAGCCGACCGACTCCACGAGCCAGCCCCCGACCAGCGGCCCGACGGCGGCGGCGACGCCGCCCAGCCCGGACCACGCGCCGATCGCGCGGGGCCGGTCGTCCCGGGGGAAGGTCGCCTGGATGATCGCCAGCGAGCCCGGGGTGAGCAGCGCGCCCCCGATGCCCTGCGCCGCCCGGGCGATGACGAGCACCGGGACGTTGGGGGCGAAACCGCACAGGGCCGACGCCAGGGCGAACCACACGATCCCGACGAGGAAGACCTTGCGCCTGCCGTACCGGTCGCCGAGCGAGCCGCCGAGCAGGATCAGGGCCGCGAGAGTGAGCGTGTACGCGTTGACCGTCCATTGCAGACCCGACATGCCGGCGTCCAGGTCCCGGCCGATCGCGGGAAGCGCGACGTTGACCACCGTGCTGTCGAGCATCGCCATCCCGGACCCGAGAACGGTCGCCAGGATGACCCATCGCCCGGTGGCGGACCTGAGCCGGATCTGGTCGGATTCCACACGGCCCATCATGGTCCGTCCCCGGCGTACGCGTGCGGGGCGGGGGCGCCGGTGGGCGCGCCCGGACGGCGGCGACGATGGGGCGCGACGTGGCGGTGGGCGATCCGGCGTGCCGCACGGGCGGCGGGGCGCGGTCCGACTCGCCGATGCGGGAACTGTCGGACACCTCTGGTAGGACAGTGCCGCAGCTTCACCCCGGCGAGGAGTTCGGCATGGTCGAGTACGACGAAAACCAGCGTGGCGTCCACGATTACCGCGATCGGTACGCGGGCCTTCCGGTCCTGGAGGTCGATCCGGAAGAGGAGGCCGGTGAGCTTCCCGCGCCCGATTCCGTGGCCTGGCGGCTGTCGGCCGACGTGTACGACTCCGAACGCGACTACGCGGAGACCTTCGCCTGGTTCCTGGAGCGGGTGGACACCACCAAGGTCACCGCCATCGTGATCGGTGCGTGGGAGGAGGCGTACGACACCTCGTCCGACGAGGTGATCCGGCTCCTGGCCGACAACGCCGCCCGTTTCCCGGCGCTGCGGTCGCTGTTCGTCGGCGCCATGATGTCGGAGGAGTGCGAGATCTCGTGGATCCAGCAGTCCGACGTGACGCCGCTGCTGGAGGCGTTCCCGCTGCTTGAGCGGCTGGAGATCCGCGGTGGGGAGGGGCTGGTGCTGCGCCCGGTCCGGCACGGGGCGTTGCGGATGCTCCGGCTGGAGACCGGCGGTCTGCGCGGCGCGGTCGTGCGCGCCGTGGCCGAGTGCGACCTCCCGGCGCTCGAGCGTCTGGAGCTGTGGCTCGGCGTCGAGAACTACGGCGGCGACGCCACGGTGGCCGACCTGGAGGCCATCCTGTCCGGCGTCCGGCTTCCCGCCCTGCGCCACCTGGGCCTGCAGGACAGCGAGCTGGAGGACGAGATCGCGGCGGCGGTCGCGGCGGCGCCCGTCGTCGCCCGGCTGGAGACGCTCAGCCTGTCCATGGGGGTCCTCACCGACGTGGGCGCCGAGGCGCTGCTGACCGGCCAGCCGCTCACCCATCTGCGCCGCCTCGACCTCCATCACCACTTCATGGGCGACGCGATGATCAAGCGGCTGCGGGAGTCCCTGCCCGGCGTCGAGGTCGACCTCTCCGAGCAGGAGGGGGGCGACGACGACGGCGACGGCGTGGTCTGGCGCTACGTCGCGGTGAGCGAGTGACGCGTCCCTGAGCGGGGCGTCGTACGAGCCGGGAGCCCGGCGGCTCCGGGCCCTGCCGCCCGTCTCGCCGGCACTCGGTGCCGCGTGACCGGACGCGTGATTCGGATGGAGTGGAGTGTGGCGGTGGGTGAGGCGCGGGGGAGTGCCCGGTTCGCCGTCGTCGGCACACCCGGCGACCGCAGGGTGACGATGTTCGCCGACGCGGCGGTCCGGCGCGGCCTGCCCGCGCCGATCGTGATCCCCTGGCGTGACGTCCTCGCGGCGGGCGAGGTCCTCGTCCCGCCCGGCGCTCTGGTGCGGATCGACTCGCCCGGCGAGGACGCCGAGACCGACGCTCTGCTGCGCGGCCCCGGCGATCCGAGCCGGGTGGAGGGCGGCGCCCGGTGGTACCGCGCCTTCCTCGCCGGGCTGACCCGGGTGCGGGACCTGGTCGAAGCCGCGCCGTCGGCGTGCCTGCTCGGCGACCCCGAGGAGATCGCGGTGATGTTCGACAAGCGGCTCACCCATCGCCGGCTCCGCGACGCGGGTGTCCCCGTCCCGGATGCCCTGGACGGGCCGGTCACCTCGTACGACGACCTGCGGGAGGAGATGGCGCGGCGGGGCTGGGCGCGGGTGTTCGTCAAGCCCGCCCACGGGTCCTCGGCGTCCGGTGTGCTCGCCCTGCAGGCGTACGGTTCCCGGATCAAGGCCGTGACCTCGGCGGCTCTCGGCCCCGGTCCGTCGCTGCACAACTCGCTGCGGATCCGCACGTACGAGACCGAGGACGAGATCGCGACCATCGTCGGCGCGCTGGCCGCGGACGGACTGCACGTGGAGCGCTGGTTCCCCAAGGCGTCGATCGCGGGACGGGCGTTCGACCTGCGGGTGGTCTGCGTGGCGGGGACGCCGTCGCACGTGGTGGCGCGCGTCGGCCGGGGCCCCATGACGAACCTCCACCTGGGCGGCGCGCGGGGCGAGCTCGACGATGTCAGGAAGCGGCTGGGCGCGGCGACCTGGGAACGCGCGCTGGACGTGTGCGCGCGGGCCGCCGCCCGCTTCCCGCGCAGCCTGGCGGCCGGGGTGGACCTCATGATCGGATCCGATCTGCGCTCCCTGGCGGTCGCCGAGGTCAACGCCTTCGGTGACCTGCTGCCCGGTCTCCCCGGTCTCGCCGGCACCCCGGCCGCGGGCCTCGACACGTACGCCGCCCAGGTGGCGGCGGTGCTCGGCGGATGGCGTCCCGGACACGGCGCCGGGAGACACACGGAGGGATCGCGTGCGTGACATGAACACGGTCGTGGGCAGCCACGACATCCTGCTGGTGACGCTCGACACGCTGCGCTATGACGTGGCCGCCGAGCTGGCCGAGGCGGGACGGCTGCCCAACCTCGCCCGGGTCCTCCCCGGCGGACGCTGGGAGCGCCGCCACAGCCCCGGCAGCTTCACCTACGCCGCGCACGCCGCGATGCTCGCCGGGTTCCTGCCCACGCCCGCGGCGCCGGGGCCGCATCCGCGCCCGTTCGCCGCCGTGTTCCCGGGCAGCGAGACGACCGCTCCCGGCACCTGGGTCTTCGACGCGCCCGACCTGCCGTCGGGGCTGGCCGCGGCGGGCTATCACACGGTTTGCGTCGGGGGAGTGGGCTTCTTCAACAAACGGACGCCGCTCGGCTCGGCCCTGCCCGGGCTCTTCGCGGAGAGCCACTGGGAGCCCGAGTTCGGGGTGACCTCCGAACGCTCCCTGGAGCGGCAGATCGACCGCGTGGGCCGGGTGCTGCGCGACGTGGAGCGGCCGGTGTTCCTGCTGCTCAACGTGTCCGCGCTGCACCAGCCGAACTGGTTCCACCTGCCGGGGGCGACCAGGGAGCACGGCGACACGAGGGCGAGCCACGCCGCCGCGCTGGAGTACGTGGACCGCCACATCGGACGGTTGTTCGCGCTCATGACGCGGCGTCGCCCGTGCTTCGCGATCGTCTGCTCCGACCACGGCACGGCGTACGGCGAGGACGGCCACACCGGGCACCGGATCGGGCACGAGGTGGTGTGGACGGTCCCCTACGCGGAGTTCGTCCTGGATCGCGCCTCACGGGAGGGGCCCGCCCCGGAGACGGGCGGCGGCGATACGTGACACGGCGCACGAGCCCGGCAGAGGACGCGGAGGCACCGCTCACGCCCGGCAGGGGGAGCGGAGACGCGGAGCGCGTCCGGCAAGAGGAGTGGGAGATCGAGCAGGCCATGGACACCGGAGGCGGAGCCCCGCGAGTGGAGAGTGACGTGAAGCGGACCGGCGCCGGGATGACCGCCGTGCCCGTCGAGGGGCCGGGCATCCGGCGCGCGGCGGCCGATGACGGGTTTCTGGATTCGGGAGCGCCAGGCGAGCAGGAGGGCGACGACAGCCCTTATCAGGGATATGTCTACGCCTACCCGCACAAGACGGCCTACCGGCCGCTCGACCCGCGTCCGCTGCTCCGCGACGTGTGGGCGGGGGAGCGGACCGACGCCCTCTTCCTCTACCTGCACATCCCTTTCTGCGAGATGCGGTGCGGGTTCTGCAACCTGTTCACCCGGACCGGGGCCCCCGAGGAGCTGACCTCGGCCTATCTGGACGCGCTCGAACGGCAGGCGGAAGCCGTGCGTGACGCGCTGGGCGACGCGCCCCGGTTCGTCACGTCGGCGATCGGCGGCGGCACGCCGACCTATCTCAGCGCCGGCGAGCTGACCCGGCTGTTCGACCTCGCCGAGCGGATCACGGGGGTGGATTTCCGGGCCATCCCGCTGTCGGTGGAGACCTCGCCCGCGACCGCCACCCCCGACCGGATGGCCGTGCTCGCGGAGCGGGGCGCCACCCGGATCTCGATCGGCGTGCAGAGCTTCATCGACGCCGAGGCGCGCGCCGCCGTACGACCGCAGCGGCGGGCGGAGGTCGAGAGAGCGCTGGACACGATCCGCGCCGAGGGGTTCGAGACGCTGAACATCGACCTGATCTACGGGATCGACGGCCAGACCCCGGACTCCTGGCGCCGCTCCCTCGACGCCGCGCTGGCCTGGCGGCCGGAGGAGCTGTACCTCTACCCGCTGTACGTGCGGCCGCTGACCGGGCTGGGCAGACAGGGCCGGGCGTGGGACGACCAGCGCCTGGAGCTGTATCGCACCGGCCGCGACCACCTGCTGGCCGCCGGATACGAGCAGGTCTCGATGCGGATGTTCCGGCTGCCCGGACGCGGCGGCACCACCGAATACTGCTGCCAGACCGACGGCATGGTGGGGCTCGGCTGCGGCGCGCGCTCGTACACCCGGGACCTGCACTACTCGTACGAGTACGCCGTGAGCGCCCGCCACGTGCGGGCGATCATCGACGAGTACGTCCGGCTGCCGCGCGAGGAGTTCGCGGTGGCGAACGTCGGTTTCCACCTCGACGACGAGGAGCGGCGCCGCCGCCACGTGATCCAGTCGCTGCTCCAGGCGGACGGGCTCTCCCGGGCCGACTACGCGCGGCGCTTCGGCACGGACGTGCTCGCCGACTTCGGAGGGGAGCCGGCGCGGCTCGCGGAACGCGGATGGCTGGAGATCGACGACCGCCGGCTCCGGCTCACCCCCGAGGGGCTGGCCCACTCCGACGCGGTCGGCCCCGCGCTGTTCTCCAGCCGGGTGGAGAAGCTGATGGACGGCTACGAGGAGCGTTGACGTCCTCCCCGAGGCCGAAGCCGGGGACTGCGGCCCTCACGGGTCGAGCCCCGGCCGAAGCCCGGGGCCCACGCTCAAGGAGATTCGATGAACGACAGGATCCCCCTCCCGCTCGTGACCCCGGACCCCGCCCCCCGAGAAGGAACGCATCTGTCGATCCTCTATCGGGGGCCCCTGGCGAGCTGCGACTACGACTGCGCGTACTGCCCCTTCGCGAAGCGGCGGGACGATCCCGAGCGGTTGCGCGCCGACCGCGCGGCGCTGGAGCGTTTCACCGCCTGGGTGGCCGGGCGCGACCATCCGGTCTCGGTGCTCTTCACTCCGTGGGGTGAGGCCCTGGTCCGCTCCTGGTACCGCGGTGCCATGGTCGAGCTGAGCAGGCTCCCGCACGTGCGGAGGGTGGCGGTCCAGACGAACCTGAGCTGCCGCACCGGCTGGCTCGCGCGGGCCGATCTCACCCGGCTCGCGCTGTGGGTCACCTATCACCCCAGCCAGGTGGCCTATGACCGGTTCCTCGCCAAATGCCGCGAGCTGACCGAACAGGGGGTACGGCACAGCGTCGGCATCGTCGGCCACCCTGACCACCTGGAACCCGCCCGCCGGCTGCGCGCCGACCTGCCCGCCGGCACGTACTTGTGGGTGAACGCCGAGGAAGGCCGGGTTTACACCGACGACGAGGCGGCGGAGTGGACCGCGATCGACCCGCTCTTCGGCCACAGCAGGTTCGCGCACGCGAGCGCCGGGCTCCCCTGCCGCACCGGCGAGAGCGTGGTCTCGGTGAGCGGCGACGGCACGGTCCGGCGCTGCCACTTCATCCCCGAGGTGATCGGCAACCTGTACGACGGGTCGTTCGAGAGCGCGCTGCGGCCCCGGCCGTGTCCCGCCGCGATGTGCGACTGCCACATCGGCTACGTCCATCTGGAGCCGCTCGGCCTGTACGACGTGTTCGCCGGCGGGGTGCTCGAACGCATCCCCGCCGGCTGGTCCGCCCCGGCCTGACCGCGCGTGCCGAGCGCCGTCGGCCGGTCGGCGCGTCGGCGCGCGCCGACCGGGGGGCGTCCGGCGGCGCGGCGCTGATCAGGTTTCGCGCTCGGGGCGGTACTCCTCCTCCGTGACGCCGAACGTCCAGGCCACGCCCTGCCGCGCCCGCACGACCCACGGGGGCACGCGCAGGAAGTAGGTGCGGCGGGTGCCGTCCGGCTCCGGCGTGGAGTTGACCACCTCGACCATGGTCACGTCCTCGTCACCGGGCAGGGCGATCCGCCACAGCACGCCGGTCTCGTCGGCGTGGACGGGGGACGCGCCGGAGTCGCTGAGATAGCGGTCGTAGCCGTAGTGCTCCAGCATCACGCGGCGCAGCTCGGCGTTGTCCTCGGCGCGGATGCGGGCGGCGTCGAGCGTGGACATGGTCTCGCCGAATCCGGCGGGGACCGGCATCCCGTGCCAGGCGTTCAGCGCGAAGCCGTCCGCGAAGAGCATCGCGGGCCCTTCGGCCCGGTGGAGCCGGCCGAGGTCGTCGAGGTGCAGCTCAAGGGGGCGCTCGCACAGCAGGGCCACCCGCTCGAAGGGCCACCACCATCCGGCGGAGCGCGCCACGTCGAAGAGCCCGCCGAGCGCGGCCCGCTCGGCCTCGGCCACTCCGGTCAGGATCTCGCGGAGCAGGCCGGCGTCCGGTGCGAATGCGCTGAGCCACGCCGCGTCGTGCTGGCCGAGGACGGCGTCGAGCGTCACGCCGCGCAGCAGCTCTCCCACCGCACGGTCACGCCCGGCCGCCTCGGCCACTCCGGCAGCCCCGAAAGCCCCGGCGGCTTCGGCGACTCCAGCCTCGCGAGCCTCGCCAGCTTCGGCAGCCTCGCCAGCTTCGGCGGCTCCCGCAGCACTGGAAGCTCTGCCGGCTTCACCGACGGCGGGCACGTCGGCATCCCCGGCGGCCGCGCCGCCGGCTCCCGCGAACGGGCTGCGGGCCGTGTCGCGATCACCGGCGATCGCCCGCCGGATCTCGACGACCAGGCGGTTCACCTCCGGCCACAGCTCGCCGCCGCTCGACGCCCAGGCCCCCGCCCAGCCTGCCGGGCCCAGCACCTCGTGGACGGCGCGCCGGGCGCCCTCCCACGGGCCGGTGCGTACGGCGTCGCGGACACTCCGGCCGGCGGGCGCCGTACCGGCGCGGGCGAGGACCTGGTCGGCGACCCGGCCCAGCCCGGCGGCGGCGAGGGCCGCCCGCGCCCCGGGATCGCCGGACAGCACGGCCGCCGCCACGGCCCCGGCGGCCGGGGAGTCGAACCAGAGGATGTGCTCGGGCTCGGGCAACCCGGCCGCGCGGTACGCACGCCGTACGCCCGCTTCGGCGACGGCACGGTCGGCGGGACCGGTGGCGAAGGCCGCCTCACGCCAGGTGACGGTGAGTTCGGTCGTCATCAGTCGGCCACCACCCGGAAAGCGCCGGGAACGTACTCCCGCTGCCTGACCACCCGGTACCACCCCTTCGGCAGGGAGATCGCGTCGTGTTCCTCGTGGACGAGCCGCCCGCCGGAGGGCAGATGCAGATATCCGGGGTTGCGCGGGCTCGGATCGAGCAGCAGGGTGCCGGGGCCGGGGATCGCGTGGGCGTGCCCGGTCGCCTCGCCGAGGGCGAGGACGAGACGGCCGCGCGAGTCTCGCGGTTGCGGCGGCAACGCCCTCGCCGGCGCGGGCACGGCCTCCTCGGCCACAGGAACGATCAGGATGTCTCCCTGCCGGTACACGGCGGCTCCTTTCGGTCAGCTGATCGCGAAGATAGGGGAGACCACCGACAATTCGCACACCGTCACTTCGCGCCCCCTCCCTCGGCGGCCCCGGCCGCGCGGTTCGGTTCCGAATCCGCCCCCGGGCACGACCCGTGGGCGCCGAATCCCGGGCGTGCCGCCGGAAACCCCGTGGCCACAGGCGAATTACAGAATTACGATCGCTCACAGCGAACTCGCGCAACCAAGGGAACACGGGCGGACTCCTGTTAGTTGAGTCCGCATAACTCAACTTTTGGGAGCGACCAGATGACACAGATCCTTCCCGTCCTTCCCCTCGACGACGAGGTCGTGCTGCCCGGCATGGTGGTCCCCCTCGACCTGTCGGACGCCGAGGTCCGCGCGGCCATCGACGCCGCCCGGGCCGGAAGCGGAGAGAGCCGGGTGCTCCTCGTGCCGCGCGTCGACGGCCGGTACGGCGCGGTCGGTGTCGCCGCCGTGGTCGAGCAGGTCGGCAGGCTGCCGGGCGGCGAGCCCGCGGCCGTCGTGCGCGGCGTGAGCCGGATGCGCGTGGGCACCGGCACCACCGGCCCCGGAGCGGCGCTCTGGGTCGAGGCCGCCGAGCTGGAGCCTGTCCCGGCCGGCCCGCGCGCCGACGAGCTCGCCAAGGAGTACAAGGCGCTCACCACGACGATCCTGCAGAAGCGCGGCGCCTGGCAGGTCGTGGACGCGGTCAACCAGATCGAGGACCCGTCCGTGCTCGCCGACAGCTCCGGGTACGCGCCGTGGCTGACGACCCAGCAGAAGCTGCTCCTGCTGGAGAGCCCCGACCCGGTCGAGCGGCTGGAGCGGCTCGTCGGCTGGGCCCGCGACCACCTCGCCGAGATGGACGTGGCGGAGACCATCCGCAAGGACGTCCAGGAGGGCATGGAGAAGCAGCAGCGCGAGTTCCTGCTCCGCCAGCAGCTCGCGGCCGTGCGCAAGGAGCTGGCCGAGCTGAACGGCGACCCCTCCGACGAGGAGGAGGACTACCGCGCGCGGATCGAGGCGGCGGAGCTCCCGGAGAAGGTCCGCGAGGCCGCGCTGAAGGAGGTCGCCAAGCTCGAACGGACCTCCGACCAGTCGCCCGAGACCGGCTGGATCCGCACCTGGCTGGACACCGTCCTCGACATCCCCTGGAGCACGCACACCACCGACGAGTACGACATCGCGGGCGCGCGGGCGGTGCTCGACGCCGACCACACCGGCCTCGACGACGTGAAGGACCGCATCGTCGAGTACCTCGCGGTGCGCAAGCGCCGGGCCGACCGGGGGCTCGGCGTCGTCGGAGGACGCCGCAGCGGCGCGGTGCTCGCGCTGGCGGGCCCTCCCGGAGTCGGCAAGACCTCACTCGGCGAGTCGGTCGCGCGGGCGATGGGCCGCAAGTTCGTCCGCGTCGCGCTCGGCGGCGTGCGCGACGAGGCGGAGATCCGCGGCCATCGGCGCACCTACGTCGGGGCGCTGCCGGGCCGGATCGTCCGCGCGATCCGTGAGGCCGGCTCGATGAACCCGGTCGTGCTGCTCGACGAGATCGACAAGGTGGGCTCCGACTACCGGGGCGACCCGACCGCGGCGCTGCTCGAGGTGCTCGACCCGGCGCAGAACCACACGTTCCGCGACCACTACCTGGAGGTCGAGCTCGACCTCAGCGACGTGCTCTTCCTCGCGACGGCCAACGTGCTCGAACAGATCCCGGGCCCGCTGCTGGACCGCATGGAGATCGTCACGCTCGACGGCTACACCGAGGACGAGAAGGTCGCCATCGCCCGCGACCACCTGCTGCCCCGCCAGCTCGAGAAGGCCGGCCTGACGCCGGACGACGTGGCGATCCACGACGACGCGCTGCGCCGGCTCGCCGGCGAGTACACCCGGGAGGCCGGAGTGCGCTCGCTCGAACGGTCGGTCGCCCGCGTCCTGCGCAAGGTCACGGCGAGGGTCGCGCTCGGCGAGGCCGCGCTCCCGGTGGCGGTGTCCGCCGGCGACCTCGAGTCCTACGTCGGCCGCCCGCGGCACGTCCCCGAGTCGTCCCTGCCCGAGTCCCGCCAGCGTACGGCGGTGCCGGGTGTGGCGACCGGCCTCGCGGTCACCGGCGCCGGCGGCGACGTCCTGTACGTCGAGGCGTCCCTGGCCGACCCCGAGACCGGGTCGACCGGCGTGACGCTGACCGGCCAGCTCGGCGACGTGATGAAGGAGTCGGCCCAGATCGCGCTCTCCTACCTGCGCTCGCGCGGCGTGGAGCTGGAGCTGCCGGTCGGGTCGCTGAAGGACCGGTCGGTGCACATCCACGTCCCGGCGGGCGCCGTGCCCAAGGACGGGCCCTCGGCGGGTGTCACGATGACGACCGCGCTGGCCTCGCTCCTGTCCGGCCGTCCGGTGCGCGGCGACGTCGCGATGACCGGCGAGGTCTCCCTCACCGGCCGGGTGCTGCCGATCGGCGGGGTCAAGCAGAAGCTGCTCGCCGCCCACCGGGCGGGGATCACCACGGTCCTCATCCCGGCGCGCAACGAGCCCGACCTGGACGACGTGCCCGCCGACGTGCTGGCGGACCTCACGGTCCACGCGGTGAGCGACGTGCGCGAGGTGCTCGACCTCGCGCTGACCCCCGCCACGGTGGCGCAGAACGCCGCCGCCTGATCACGCCCGGGGCGCTCCCCGGCGGTCCCGGCGCCCCTCCGCCGCGTACGGCCCGTGCCTCCTTCCGGGGCACGGGCCGTACCCGTGCCGGCGTGATGTGAGGTAAACCACATTAATTGTCGGGAATTATCGGAATATCGCCGACCTGGCCTTCTGTTGGTGTGACCGTGAACGTTATGTGCGACGCCCCCATGCCCCTGCCGACGCGGGGCGTGATGAAGTGCGGCTGTCGCCCGGCCTGAGCCCCACGTCATCTCGATCGTTTCTCGCTCCGAAGGCCCGTTCATGAACTTCCCCGCGCACTTCCTCGTCCTGCGCCGTTTCGGCCACCTGCCCTTCCCTCCGGGGACCCGCCGGCCGGGCCCGTGCTCCGCCGCCCGTGTCGTCGTCCCAGGGGAAGTCTCGTGATCGAAGTGTCCGGCCTGCGCAAGGTCTACGGGTCCGTCGTGGCCCTCGACGGAGTGGATCTCCACGTCCGCCAGGGCGAGATCTTCGGCGTGCTCGGGCGGAGCGGCGCCGGGAAGAGCACCCTGCTGCGCTGCGTGAACCTGCTCGAACGCCCGAGCGGCGGATCGGTCGTCGTCGGCGGCCGGGACCTGACCGCTCTCGGCGAGAGGGAGCTGCGCCGCGCCCGGCAGGGCATCGGGATGATCCACCAGCACTTCGCCCTGCTGTCCTCGCGCACCGTCGCCGGGAACGTCGCCTTCCCGCTGGAGATCATGGGCATGCCGCGCGACCGGCGCGCCGCGCGGGTGGAGGAGCTGCTGGAGCTGGTCGGGCTGGCCGGCAAGGCGGGCGCGTACCCGGCGCAGCTCTCCGGCGGGCAGAAGCAGCGCGTCGGCATCGCGCGCGCCCTCGCGGGCAGCCCGTCGGTGCTCCTCTCGGACGAGGCCACCTCGGCGCTCGACCCCGGCACCACGCAGTCGATCCTGGCCCTGCTCAAGCGGCTCAACCGCGAGTTCGGGCTGACGATCCTGCTGATCACCCACGAGATGGACGTCATCAAGGCCGTCTGCGACTCCGCCGCGATCATGAGCGACGGCCGGATCGAGGAGGCGGGGCCGATCCCCGAGCTCCTGGCCACACCGGGATCCCGGCTCACCGAGGAGCTCTTCCCGCTGGCGCCCCCCGAGCCCGGCAGCGTGACGATCACCTTCACCGGCGCCTACTCCGGCCGCGCCGACGAGCCGGTCGTCTCCCAGGTCGTACGGAAGTTCGACGTGGACGTGAACATCCTCGGCGGCGCCCTGGAGGAGGTCGCCGGAGTCTCCGCCGGGCGGCTCCGCGTACGCCTGACCGGCGGCGAGTCCGAGGCGGCGCTCGGCTATCTGCGCGACCGCGGCCTGCTGGTGGAGGTGGCGCCCCGATGACCTGGTCGGACATGAGCCCCCTGCTGTGGGAGGCCACCGGGCAGACCGCCCAGATGGTCGCCTGGGCCACGCTGTTCACCGTCCTGTTCGGGCTGCCCCTCGGCGTCGCCCTGGTCGGCACCGACAGGAGCGGGCTGTTCCCCGCCCCCTTCGCCCGCCGGATCCTCGGGCTGGTGGTCAACATCGGCCGCTCGCTGCCGTTCATCGTGCTGATGATCGCGGTCATCCCGGTGACCCGGCTGATCACCGGCACCACCATCGGCACGGGAGCGGCGGCGGTCCCGCTCACGATCGGCGCCGTCCCGTTCTTCGCGCGGCTGGTGGAGACAGCGCTGCGCGAGGTCGGCCGCGACGTCGTGCAGGCCGCGCAGGCCATGGGAGCGAGCCGGGCCAGGATCGTGGCCAGGGTCCTGCTGCCGGAGGCGCTGCCCGGCCTGATCGCCGCGCTGACGGTCACGATCGTCACGCTGATCTCGTACTCGGCGATGGCCGGAGTGATCGGCGGCGGCGGACTGGGCGACCTCGCCGTCCGCTACGGATACCAGCGGTTCGAGACCCTGCTCATGATCGTCACGGTCGTGGTGCTGGTGGTCCTCGTGCAGGCTGTCCAGAGCCTCGGCGACGCCGTCGCCCGCAGGCTCACCCGCCGCTGACCCCGCGGCCCCCCTCCGACCCCGTTTCCGACTCCGTTCCACCGGTCGCCGCCGCGCCCGGGAAGCCCGACGCCGGGCGACCCCCGGGCCGGAGGCCGGATCCCTCACCCACCGACCCACCAAGGAGTGGTCACACCATGCGCAAGTTGTTCGGGCTCGTGCTCGCCCTCGGGCTGTCGCTCGGGCTGGCGGCCTGCGGCTCGTCCTCGTCCTCGTCCCCGTCCTCGCCCGACGCGGCCGCCTCGGGCACGGCCGCCGCGAGCGAGCCGCTCAAGGTCGGCGTGAGCCCGGTGCCGCACGCGGAGATCATGAAGTACGTCGCGGACAATCTGGCCCCCGCCGCCGGGCTCAAGCTGGAGATCGTCGAGTTCAGCGACTACGTGCAGCCGAACCTCCAGCTCCAGGACGGCCAGCTCGGCGCCAACTACTTCCAGCACAAGCCGTACCTCGACGACTTCAACGCCTCCAAGGGCACCAAGCTGACGTACGCCACCTCGGTCCACCTGGAGCCGCTCGGCCTGTACTCCAAGAAGGTCAAGGACCTGGCCTCGCTCGGGCAGGGCGCGACCGTCGCGGTGCCGAACGACGCGACCAACCTCGGCCGCGCGCTCAAGCTGCTCGCCGACAACGGTGTGATCACCCTCAAGGACGGCGTGGGCACCGCCGCGACCGAGCGCGACGTGACCGGCAACCCCAAGGAGATCAAGTTCCAGCCGCTCGAGGCCGCCCAGCTTCCGCGCTCCCTCGAGGACGTGGACGCCGCCGTCATCAACGGCAACTACGCGCTCGAGGCGAGCCTGAACCCGAGCAGCGACGCGCTGGTGCTGGAGAAGGCCGAGGGCAACCCGTACGCCAACGGCCTGGTCGTGGCCGAGGGCCACGAGAGCGACCCCCGGATCGTCACGCTCTCGAAGCTGCTGACCAGCCCCGAGGTGAAGAAGTTCATCGAGGAGAAGTACAAGGGCGCGGTCATTCCCGCCTTCTGATCCCCGTTCTCGGAGAGGACACTGATGGGCGAATCATCCGGTCATGCGACCGGATGATTCGCCCAGGTCGGTACGGGCCCCATGCTGTACGGCACGCCGGCCCCTGAGCCGCGACCGGACCGCCACGCCCGGGTTCTCCTCCGTCGAGGAGTGGCCGGCCGCGCCGTCCCCGCGCGAGCCGTACGCGCGGCGCGGGGCCGGCGCGGCCCGGCGCTGTGGCGGACGCCACGTGCGAAAACCCGGCGGAGCAGGTTGGGCCGGGCGGCGCGGGGCAGGGCTGGGAGGGCGCGGGGCCCGCGGCCGTCCACAGGGACGGGGCGGGGAGGTCGGGCGGCTCCACTGATCGCTTAGCGTGGCCTTACAGCGCGTTTGGCATGGTTGACATGTACCGGCGGAGAGCCGGAAGACCTGGCAGGCACGAGGGGGAGGACGATGAGCTCCGAGGAGCGGACGCCCGAGAACGAGAGCGCGACGGGCCACGGATGGAGCCAGTTCGGCAGCACCCCGCCGCAGCACGGACAGTACGGGACCTACGGCCAGTACGGTGCGCCCCAGCAGGGTGACACGGCGGCGTTCGCCGCGGCCCCGTTCCAGGAGCCCGTGAAACGGGGGTGGAGCGGCGGCCAGAAGGCGATCGCCGGCCTCGCCCTCGCCGCGGTGGCACTGGGCGGCGGGGTCGCGGGGGCCTTCGTCGCGACGAGCTTCAACGGGGGCGCGACCGTCGTGTCCTCGCCGGTCCTCCCCGTGTCCAACAGCTCGGGGAACACGATCGTGGCGGTGGCCAAGGCCATCCAGCCGTCGGTGGTGTCGATCAAGGTCAGGACGCGGACCGGCGGAGGTGAGGGATCGGGCGTCATCCTCTCCGGCGACGGGCTGATCCTCACCAACAACCACGTGGTCGCCGAGGCCGGGCAGGGCTCGGTCGTCACGGTCAAGTTCAGCGACGGCAAGACCGCGTCGGCCACGATCAAGGGCACCGATCCGGCGACGGACCTCGCGGTCATCCAGGCGCAGGACGTCTCCGGCCTAACCCCGGCCAGCCTGGGGGACAGCGACAAGCTCCAGGTCGGGGACTCCGTCCTCGCGATCGGCAGCCCGCTCGGCCTGGAGGGCTCGGTGACCTCCGGCATCGTGAGCGCGCTGGACCGCACGCTCACCGAGGGCGGCCAGGAGCAGCAGCCCCAGTTCCCCTGGGGGCAGGAGCAGCAGCAGCCGGCCCAGCAGGTGACCATCGGCGGCATGATCCAGACCGACGCGGCGATCAACCCGGGCAACTCCGGCGGCGCGCTGGTCAACGCGGCGGGCCAGGTGATCGGCATCAACACCGCGATCGCCACCTCGGGCTCCAGCTCCGGCAACATCGGCGTCGGCTTCGCCATCCCGATCAACACCGCGAAGCAGGTCTCCGAGCAGCTCATCAAGACGGGCAAGGCGACCCACGCCTGGCTCGGCGTGAGCGTCGCGGACGCGACCGGCGAGGCGTCCGGCGCGGTGGTCGCCTCGATCACCAAGGGCAGCCCCGCCGACAAGGCCGGCCTCAAGGAGGCGGACCTGATCACCAAGATCGACGACACGATCGTCGGGGACGCGGAGACCCTGGTCGGCGTCATCCGCCGCCACCAGCCGGGCGACAAGATCACCCTGACCTACACCCGGAACGGCCAGCCCTCCACGGCCGCCATCACCCTGACCGAGAACAGCAGCACGAGCTGACCCCGCCCCACCGCCACACTCGCGTACCCCGCCCGGGACCCGCGCCGGACCCTGAAGCTTCGGTCCCTCGGCGGGGTACGTCGTCGTCGCAGGGTCGCCGCGTCGATCCCGGGCGGCCGGGTCAGCCGGTGGAGGCGCGGGACGACGCGGCCAGGGTCTCCGACTCCCACAGGTCCCGGTAGTACCCGGGCGCCGACACCAGCTCGGCGTGCGTGCCGCGCTGGGTCACCCGCCCCTCCTCCAGCACCACGATCTCGTCGACCTGTTCGAGCCCGCGCAGGCGGTGGGTGACGAGCAGGGTCGTACGGCCCCGCGTCGCGTCCAGCAGGTCGGCGGTCAGCGCGTCGGCCGTCTCCTCGTCCAGTGCCTCGGCGGGCTCGTCGAGCAGCAGCACCGGCGGATCGTAGAGCAGGGCCCGCGCGAGCGCCAGACGCTGGAGCTGGCCGCCCGACACGGTACGGCCGTCCTCGCCGAGCACCGTGTCCCACCCGGTCCGGTCGGCCCACGCGTCCAGCCGCGCCCGCCGCACGGCCTCGACCAGCTCGCCGTCGGACGCCTCCGGCCCCGCCAGCCGCAGGTTGTCGCGGAACGACGCCTGGAACACGTACGGGTCCTGGGTCAGGCCCGTCATCGCCGCCCGGACGTCGTCGGTGGCGTAGGAGCGGATGTCCACCCCGTTGATCCGGATGTCTCCGGACTCGATGTCCGCGGTGCGCATCAGCGCGGACAGCAGCGTGCTCTTCCCGGCGCCGCTCGGTCCGACGACCGCCACTCTCCGGCCCGGCGTGAGCGTGAGGTCGACCCCGGCGAGCGCGGGGTCGCGGTCGCCGTGGCGGACGACGAGATCCCGCACCTCCACGAGCAGCGGAGCCTCCGGCGGCGGCGCGGGACGCTCCGGCTCGGCCACCATGACCGGGCTCGCCTGGATCTCCGCCAGCCTGCCCAGCGCGGAGGCGACCCCGGCGAAACGCTCCCCTGCGCCGGCCAGCGGCAACACCGGCTCGAAGGAGACCAGCGCGGTCAGGGCGAGGACGGCGGTCGCCACCTGGCCGAGCCCGGTGGCCTGGGCGATCAGCGTCACGGCCGCCACCGTCGCCCCCTGGACGAGGACGCCGAGCCCCAGGGCCGTCGCGTTGATCCTCGACTGCCCCCGTTCCAGCGCGGCGAGGCGGGCGTCCGCGGCCATGCCGTCCGCGAGCGCCTGTTCCTTCGCGCCGTACGCGGCGAGGTCGGCCGCGCCGTGGACCAGGTCGGCCACCCGGGCCGCCAGCTCGGCCCGCGCCGGGGCGATGCGCGCCGACCAGCGGCGGGCGGCGGCGGCCGTGCCCGCGGGGAGGAGAACTCCCGCGACCAGCAGCCCGAGGGCGAGCACCAGCGCGGCCACGGGCAGCAGGAACGCCCCGATGACGACGGCCGCGACCCCGGTGAGCAGGGCGGCGACGGCGGGCAGCAGGCAGCGGACCAGCAGGTCCTGCACCGCCTCGGTGTCGTCCACCATCCGGCTGAGCAGGTCGGCCCCGCGCCGCTGCAGCGGACCGGCGGGGATCAGCGACTCGTACAGCCGCTCGCGGGTGGCGGCCTGCGCCCGCAGCGCGACGTCGTGCCCGGTGAGCCGCTCCGCGTAGCGGAAGACGCCCTTGCTGGTCGCGAACGCGCGCACCCCGACGATCGCGACCGACAGCGCGGCCAGCGACGGCTGCTCGGCGGCCCGCGTGATCAGCCACGCCGCCGACGCGATCAGCGCCACCCCGGCGAGGTCCGCGGCCGAACCCGCGAGCGCCGCGACGACCAGCCTGCGGGCCATGCCCGGGCCGAGGAGGGTTCCGACCAGGCGGGCCCACCGGACGCCCCCCGTGCTGCTCGTACCCGTGCTGCTCGTACCCGTGGCGCTCGCACCTGTGGCGGTCATCGGACGTCGCCCCTTTCCGCCGCGAGGGCGTCGGCCCGGCGGCCGGGGACGATCCGGCCGGCCCCGATGCGGACGACCCGGTCGGCGAGGCCGATCATCGCGGGCCGGTGCGCCACCACGATCGCCGTACGGCCCTCGGCCAGGGCGCGGGTGGCCTCGACCACGGCGGCCTCGCTGCGGCCGTCCAGGCGTGCGGTGGGCTCGTCGAGCAGCAGGACCTCCGCCGACGGACGGCAGAACGCCCGGGCCAGGGCGACCCGCTGGCGCTGCCCCGCCGACAGGTTGACGCCGCGTTCGCCGAGCACCGTGTCGTAGCCCTCCGGCAGCGCCTCGACGAACCCGGCGGCCTGCGCGGAGGCCGCGGCGGCGCGCACCAGGCCGGGGGAGGCGGCGCCGCCCAGCCCGATGTTGTCCGCGACGGACATGGCGAACAGGTGCGGGCGCTGCGGCACGAACGCCAGCCTGCGGCGCCATTCGTCCAGGTCGAGGGTGGCGAGGTCGACGCCGTCGACCAGCACCCGGCCCTCGGACGGGGTGACGAAGCCGAGCAGCAGGTGCAGCAGCGTGCTCTTGCCGCCGCCGCTCTCGCCGACGAGCGCGACCCGCTCGCCGGGTGCGACGACGAGGGACACGTCGTCGAGGGCGGCCTGTTCCCGGCCGGGATAGCGGACGGTCACGTGCTCCAGCCGGATCTCCGGCGCCCGCCCGGCCGGCCCTCCGTCCGTGCGTGCCGCGTCTGCCCGTGCTCCGTCTGCCCGTGCTCCGTCTCCCCGGGCCCGGCCGCCCGGCAGGCGCCCGGTGCGCGGGATCCCGGCGGCCGCGGCCGTCCCGGCGGTCACGGGGCTTGGCTCCGCCCGGCCGTCCCCGGCCCGCGCGTCCGCCGCAGAGGAGGCCGGGGACGCCGGGGCGAGCAGGGCGAACGCCTCGTCGGCGGCGGCCACGCCCTCGACCGACGCGTGGAACTTCGTGCCCATCGCGCGCAGCGGCAGGTACGCCTCAGGAGCGAGCAGGAGGACGAGCAGGGCCGTGTCGAGGTGCAGGGAGCCCGACAGCAGCCGGAGCCCGACGGGAACGGCCACGAGGGCGAGCGAGAGCGACGCCGCGAGCTCCAGCACCAGCGACGACAGGAACGCCACCCGCAGCGTGCGCATCGTGGCGGCCCGGTGCGCGGCGGCGACCTCGCGGATCACCGAGGACTGGTAGCGGGCCCGTCCGAAGGCGCGCAGTGTCGGCAGGCCGCGCACCACGTCGAGGAAGTGGCCGCCGAGCCGGGACAACGCCCGCCACTGCCGCTCGGTCACCGCCTTGGTGGTCCAGCCGACCAGCGCGCCGAAGACCGGGATGAGCGGCAGCGTGAACAGGACGATCAGGGCGCTCGCGACGTCGGCGACGAAGAGCCGGACCAGCACCGCGATCGGCACCACCGCCGCGACCGCGGCCGCGGGCAGGTAGCCGGTCAGGTAGGGGTCGAGCGCGTCCAGGCCGCGGCCGACCAGCGTGACCAGCTCACCGGAACGCGGCCCCGCGGGCCCGGACTCCTGGAAGCGCCTCATCAACCGGGCGCGCAGGACGGACTTGACGCCCGTGGCCGTACGGCCCGCCGACACGCCCTGGAGCCGGCCGAGCGCCCCCCGGACGAGCACGACCAGGACCAGGGGGAGGAGGGCCGCCACCGCGAACCGCCCGGACAGCACGCCCGCGAGCAGCTCCGCCTGTGCGAGCACGAGCAGGCCGGCGACGATCGCGGCGGCCAGGCAGACGGCCAGGTGGCGCCGGACGGCCGGTTCCGCACGGGCAAGACCCAGGAGATCCTTGTGCATATGTTCCTCAGTATCCCCGACCTCGGGTGATGCCCCTGACCGGCGTGACGGGCCGGCGCGGTGACGATCGAGGTCGCGGGACCACCTTGGCATCCGGTGGGGTCGGTGCCGAGTCCGGGGCGGCCTTCCGCCCGGGGACGCCGGGGCCCTGCGCCGGGCGGCGCGCCGCGTGCTGGGGAGCCGGGTGCTGGGGAGCCGAGGACGACCACAGGAGACTCCCGGCGGCGACCGCGGCGACGAGGACCAGCCAGGCCAGCGCGCGGCCCGTCCGCAGGCCGTACCCGCACAGCAGCCAGTACGCGCCGAGGAGCGCCCGGGCGGCGGGACCCGCGGCGGCCATCCGCCGCATCTCCATCGCGCCGAAAGCGAAGTCGGTCGCGGTGCGGTCGTCGTCCACCCGGAGCCCCGCGTACAGGTGTTTCAGGCGGCCGGGATCGACCGCCGGCCGCGCGGGGCCGAACCGCCAGGCGTGCTCGTCGGCGAGGACCTGCCGCCTGCTCCACCACCGGACCGGGGGCCAGCTCAGCCGGAGCTGCACTCCGCGCGGGGTGGTCGCGAACACGCAGCCGGCGAGCCGCAGCCGCCCCGGGTCGGGCACCCCCGCCAGGTGGCATCCGCTCAGGTCCGCGCCCGTCAGGGACAGCAGGTCGACGTCGAGCCGTTCCAGGGACAGCACCCGCACCCGGCCGTGTCTGCGGACGACGCTCGCCTGCCCGCGGGACACCAGCCCGCGCAGGTCCACGTCGGCGTCGTCCAGCCGGAGCGCGAGCCGTCCCGCGACCCGCGCGTTCCCGAGGTCGACCAGGCAGCCGGACGCGTCGATCTCCAGCCTGCCGCCGGCCCGCGCGCCCGCGAGCGCGAGCCGCCCGGCGACCGACCGGGGGGACAGGAAGGCGCCGTCCGCGAACCGTGCGCCCTCGAACACGGCGGCGCCCCCGAACCACGACCGGGACAGGGAGACGGCCCTGCGGAACCCGGCGCCGCGAAACCGCGCCTCTCCGTGGAACCGGGTGCCGTCGAACGAGGTGAAACCGCGGAACTCGGCACCGTCGAAGGACGCCGACGCCAGGCACGCGTCGCCGAACAGCGCGTCGCTGCCGACCCTCGCCCGGTCGAACGACGCGTGGCCGCCCACCCGGGAGCCGTGCATCGTCAGCTCGCGGGCGAACGCCGCCTCGCCGAAGGAGGCGTTGCCGGTGAACCGGGCGCCGAAGAACGAGGCCAGGCCGTCGAACCGGGCCCGGTCGAACGAGGCGTCGCCGAGGAACTCCACCCCGGCGAACCGCGCGGGCCCGGTGAAGCGGGCCAGGTCGAACCGGGCGCGGCCGAGGGTCCGGCCGGCGGCCTCCAGGACGAGGTCGAGCAGCTCGGCGCTCACCTCGGTGCCGCGCAGATCGAGGGCCCGCCCGGGGGAGAGGGCGCGCAGCGCGGACTCCAGCTCGCCGGGGTCCAGGTGGGCCAGGCAGCGTCCGTACGGCGGATGGGCGGCGCCGGGGCAGCCGACGCGGGCGCACGTGATCCACCCGACGTCGAGAAGGCTTGGGGGCATAGGAGAGGGATACCCACATTCGCCGCCCTCGGAGAGCCGCGGTCAGGGGCCGCGCACCCGCGCCCGGCGCGGGCGAGGCCGGGAGCGGATGGAATGCTGGGCGGTGGGCATGTGGTTATGCCGGGAACGCCGCCGAAGCGGGCGGAACCAGACGAGAGGAGTCGCCGTGGCGACCATCGAGGTAACCGAGAAGAACTTCAACGAGATCGCCGACAAGGGCATCGTGCTGCTGGACTTCTGGGCGTCGTGGTGCGGCCCCTGCCGCTCGTTCGCCCCGATCTTCGAGAAGGCGTCGGAGCAGCACGGCGACATCACGTTCGGAAAGATCGACACGGAGGCCCAGCCCGGCCTGTCCGAGGGGTTCGACATCACGGCGATTCCCACGATCATGGCGATCCGGGACGGCATCGTGGTCTTCGCCCAGCCGGGGGCGCTGCCCGCTCAGGCGCTGGAGGATCTGATCAAGCAGCTCAGGGCGCTCGACATGGACTCCATCCGCGCCGAGATCGCGGCCGATATGGAGCAGAAGAAGTAAGGCCCGTCCCCGCCCGCGTGCGCGCGGGCGGCCGGGCCGTCCCGACCCGCCGGAGAGGATCCGACGGTCCGGCGAGGGCCGCCGGTTCGCGAGCGGTGCTCGGAACCGGCGGTTGACCGTCCCCGGCGGGTGAGGCTCCGCACCGCTCGGTGGCGCGAGCGGTGGAGCTCCCCCTTCCGGAGCCGTGGTCGCTCAGTGCGAGCGGTAGAGCTCCGCGACGCGGAAGGCCAGGTCGAGCGACTGGCCGCGGTTGAGCCGCGGGTCGCAGGCGGTCTCGTAGCGCAGCGCCAGGTCCTCCTCCACTATCGGGTGGCCGCCGCCCACGCACTCGGTCACGTCGTCGCCCGTGAACTCGATGTGGATGCCGCCCGGGTGGGTGCCCAGCGCCCGGTGCACCTCGAAGAAACCGGCCACCTCGTCGAGCACGTCGTCCAGGTGGCGGGTCTTGTGGCCGCTCGGGGCCTCGAAGGTGTTGCCGTGCATCGGGTCGCACAGCCACGCCACCGACGCGCCGCTGGCGGTGACCTTCTCCACGAGCGTCGGCAGCGCGTCGCGGACCTTGCCCGCGCCCATCCGGCTGATGAAGGTCAGCCGTCCCGGCTCGTTGGCCGGGTTGAGCTTCTCGATCAGCGTGAGCGCCTCGTCGGGCGTCGTCGTCGGCCCGAGCTTCACCCCGATCGGGTTCTGGATCTTGCTGAAGAACTCGACGTGCGCGCCGTCGAGTTGCCGGGTGCGCTCGCCGATCCACACCATGTGCGCCGACACGTCGTACGGCAGGCCGGTCCGGGAGTCGACCCTCGTGAGCGCGCGGTCGTAGTCCAGGATCAGCGCCTCGTGCGAGGAGTAGAAGTCGACGGTGTGGAACTCGGCGGGCTCGGGGCCGCAGGCCCGCATGAACGCGAGGGCGTGGTCGATCTCGCGGGCGAGCTGCTCGTACCGCCGCCCGGCCGGGGACTCGGCCACGAAGTCCTGGTTCCAGGCGTGCACCTGGCGCAGGTCGGCGTAGCCGCCCTTGGCGAACGCGCGGGCCAGGTTCAGCGTGACGGCCGAGGAGTGGTAGGCGCGCAGCAGACGACCCGGGTCGGGGGTGCGGGCCTCGGCCGTGAACTCGAAGCCGTTGACCATGTCGCCCCGGTAGGCGGGCAGCTCCAGCCCGTCGCGCACCTCGGTGCCCTTGGAACGCGGCTTCGCGAACTGCCCGGCCAGACGGCCGATCTTGACGACCGGCACCTTCGCGGCGTACGTGAGCACGATCGCCATCTGCAGCAGCGTCTTGAGCTTGTTGCGGACGTTGTCGGCGGTGGCCCCGGAGAAGGTCTCCGCGCAGTCCCCGCCCTGCAGTACGAATGCCTCGCCCCGCGCCACGGCGGCGAGGCTCGCCTTAAGCTGGTCGCACTCTCCGGCGAACACCAGCGGCGGAAGCCCCTGAAGCTCGGACACGACCTTGTCGAGTTCGCCGCGGTCGGGCCAGTCGGGCTGCTGGGCGGCGGGCAGGTCACGCCATGAATCGAGATTGATTGCGCTCACGACATACCAGGCTATTGCACCCTGTCGATTAATCTCGCCGCCGCGTCCACGGAGTGAGATCGCGTCGCGGACCGGCGCGACGGCGGGGTCACGGGGCGCCCGTCCCGCCGCGCACGACGCCGCGCAGGACGTCGAGGGCGAGGGCGAGGCACTCCGTCGTCCGGGCCCGCACCGGGGCGTAGGACTCCTCCGGATACTGCCGGGGTCCGTTCTCCGCCAGCATGATCAGGTACAGGTAGGCCCGGTAGAGGGCGTCGCGGATCCGCGCCTCCGGGTCCGCCGCCACGACCCCGCCCGCGTCCCGGTAGCCGGCGATCAGCGGATCGCCGTCCCGCAGCTCGCCGAAGAGGGTCGGCGTGACGAAGTCGGCCAGCGGGTCGCCCCAGAACGCCCTCTCGTGGTCGATGAGCGCCTGGATCCGCGGCATCCCGCCCGCGCCGCCGCCGGGAGCGTCGCTCCCCAGGCCGGACAGGAAGACGTTGCCCGGCCACACGTCGAAGTGGACGAGCGCCGGGCGCGTCACCCGGTCCAGCGCGTACGCGGTGCCGTGGAACAGGCCCGCGATCTCCAGCGGCGGGGCCGGCAGCGGCGTCGCGTAGCGCACCGCGTCGTCGAGGATCGCCCCCGCCATGACGAGGAACGCCTCACGCCAGCTCCGCCCCGTCAGCCCCGCGTACGGGTAGCCGAAGACGCCGTCCCCGGGGATCGTGTGCAGCAGGGCGAGATGGCGGCCGAGCTGGAACCTGAGGCCGCCGTCCTGCTCGGGCGTGAGCGCGGCGCGGTTCCACGGCACGCCGTCGAGCGCCGACAGGATCAGGTAGTCGCCGCCGACCAGCGGATCGTCGTAGCCCGCGTGCAGCAGCGCAGGGAGCGGCAGCCCCGCCGCCGTGGCCAGGTGGTAGACCATGGCCTCGGTCCGCAGCAGGTCGCGCTCGTACGTCAGCAGCTCCAGGCCGGGGGGAGGGCCGACCTTGAGGATCACCTCGCGCCCGTCCTCCAGCCTGAGCCGCCACACGGCGTTGGCGAACCCGTCGGGCAGCTCCCGCGCGGACACGACACCCGCGCCGAGCGCGTCGAGCGCCAGGGCGTCGAGCTGGGCCGGGGAGAGCCGCCGCTTCGTCCTGCTGTCCATTCGCGCGTTCCCTGATCGAGGTCAGCGGGCGGAGATCGTCCAGGAGACCTCGTGCGCGTCCCCGGGCTTGAGCACGACGAGGTCGGCGCCCGAGTTGAAGGCGTCGGGCGGGCAGGTCATCGGCTCGACGGCCACCCCCCGGTGGCCCAGGCCCGTGCCGGTGCAGACCTGCACCCAGGGCAGCGCCGCGGGGTCCCACGCGATCTCGACCCCGCCCTCCGGCCCGCGCAGCCGCACCGCGCCCGCCGTCAGGCCGGTGAAGGCGTGGTCGATCGCCGTCGCGCCGAGCGCCCGCGGCCGCCGGAAGTCGTACGGCGTGCCCGAGACGTCCACCACCTCGCGCGGGCGGAGCAGGTCGTCGGTCAGCAGCACCCGCCCGGCCGGCAGGTCCAGCTCGTACGCCTCGACGTCCGGCCCGGCCAGCAGCCACGGGTGCGGGCCGCACCCGTACGGCGCGGCCGTCTCGCCGACGTTCTCGGCGGTGAGGGTGGTGACCAGCCCGTCGGCGGACACGGCGTGGCGCACCTGGAGGGCGAGGCGGAACGGATAGCCGGGCGTCGGCTCGACGGTGTGCGTCAGCCGGACGAAACCGTGGTCGTCCTCGGCCCGCAGCAGCTCGGCGACCGTCCACACGGCGTCGGCGACGAGCCCGTGCAGGGCGTTCCCCCGGTCGGGCTCGTTGACGGGCAGCTCGTGCCGCTCGCCCTCGAACTCGTACGCGGCGCCCGCGACGCGGTTGGGCCACGGGGCGAGGATCGTGCCGCTGTAGAAGGGGATGGGTCCGTCCTCCGGCCAGCTCGTCACCAGGTCGCGGCCGCCGTGCCGGAGCACCCGCAGGGCGGCGCCCCGTGGGCTGATCTCGGCGTGGTAGCCGCCGCCGGTGATGTCGTACTGGGCCACGGGGGATGTCCTTTCGCGGGGGGAACGGTCATTTCAGCGTAAGCGACCCCGATCGTCGCGGAAGGCCGCCGATCGTCAGCGCACCTGGCCGGACTCGATCACGTCGCGGTACCAGAGGGCGCTGTCCTTGGGGGTGCGCCGCTGGGTCGCGTAGTCGACGTGCACGATGCCGAACCGCTGGCCGTACCCCTCGGCCCACTCGTAGTTGTCCAGCAGCGACCACACGTGGTACGCCTCCACGCGGGCGCCCTCCGCCATGGCGCGGTGCATCGCGGTCAGGTGGCCGCGCAGGTAGGCGATGCGCTCCTCGTCGCGCACCCGGCCGCCGGCGTCCGGGGCGTCCACGGTGGCCAGGCCGTTCTCGGTGATCACCAGCGGCACGCCGTCGTACTCCCGCGTGAGCCGGACCAGGACGTCGTGCAAGCCCTCGGGGTAGATCTCCAGCCACTCGGCCTGCGCCCTGGGGTTCGTGAAGACCCGCTCGCCCGCGCCGTCCACGAAGATCGGCGTGTAGTACTGCACGCCGAGCAGGTCGATCGGCTCGCCGATCACGGCGAGGTCGCCGTCGCGGATGTGGTCGCGCATCGGGCCGCGCTCCGCGATCCAGGCCATCGTGTCCTCGGGGTAGCTCCCCTTGAGGATCGGGTCGAGGTAGAGGCGGTTCTCCAGGCCGTCCCGGTGCCGTGCCGCGGCCAGCGCCTCCGGGCTCTCGTCGGCCGGATAGGTCGGGTGCAGGTTGAGCGCCGGGCCGACGCGCCGCCCCGGATGCCCGGCGTGCAGCCGCCGCGCGGCGAGCCCGTGGCCGAGCAGCAGGTGGTGCAGCGCGACGAAGGCCCGCGCGTCGTCCTTCACGCCGGGGGCGTGGATGCCCTCCCTGTAGCCGCAGTCCACGACGGTCTTCGGCTCGTTGACGGTCAGCCAGTCCGCGATGGGCAGGGCGTCGAACACGATCTCGGCGTAGTCCGCGAAGCGCTCGGCCGTGTCCCTGTTCTCCCAGCCGCCGCGGTCCTGGAGCTCCTGCGGCAGGTCCCAGTGGAACAGGGTGGCCATCGGCCGGATGCCGCGCTCCGCCAGCCCGTCGACCAGCCGCCGGTAGAAGTCCAGGCCCTTCTGGTTGGGCGCTCCCGAGCCGGTCGGCTGGACGCGCGGCCACGCGATGGAGAACCGGTAGCTCTGCAGGCCGAGCCCGGCCATCAGGTCGAGGTCCTCGGCGTACCGGTGGTAGTGGTCGGCCGCCGTCTCCCCGGTGTCGCCGTCGCGCACGTTGCCCGGCACCGCGCTGAAGGTGTCCCAGACGGACACGCCGCGGCCGTCCTCGCGGGTGGCCCCCTCGATCTGGTACGCGGCGGTGGCGGCGCCCCAGACGAAGTCCGAGGGGAATCTCACCGGTGAATTCATCAGGAAGGTCCCATTCTCACGTCGTGAAAGGTCCGAGGGGAAGGTCCGAGGGAAAGGTCGGGGGTGAAAGGTCAAGGGATGAAATGTCCGGGGCTTTCCAGCGCCGCCCGGATGGCGCCGAGGAATTCCGCGGCCTCGCGCCCGTTGACGAAACGATGGTCGTAGGAAAGTCCCAGGCCGCAGATCTTCCGAACGGCGAAGCCGGCGCCGTCCTGGACCACCTCGGAGCGCGGTGCGGTGAGCGCCAGCGCGCACGTCTGCCCGGGGAAGACGATGGGGGTCGCCACGGCGACGCCGTCCCGCGTGTGCAGGGTGAGCGTGATCGCGCCGCCGTCGAGGTCGCTCTCCCGGAAGGTCCCCTCCAGCGCCGTACGGCGGAAGCCGGTGAGGTCGCGGGCGATCTCGGCGAGGGAGCGGCCGCCCGGGTCCCGGACCACCGGGACGAACAGGCCCCGCCCCACGTCGACCGTCACGCCCACGTCGGCGGCGGTCGCGCGCCGGGCGCGCAGGTCCCCGGCCGGAGTGGCGAAGAAGAGCGGGAAGGCGTCGAGCAGCCCTCCGAGGGCCTTGACGACCAGCTCCGGCAGCCCGACGAGCACCCGGAGCCGCCGGGTGAGGTCGCGGGTGAGCGGCAGCGCGTCGGTCACGTCGACGTTCATCAGCGTGAAGGCCGACGGGATCTCGCGCCGGGACCGCTCGACGACCTCCGCCGTCCTGCGCTGCGCCCGGGACAGGGTGATCAGCTCTCCCGCCCCGGCGCCGCCGGGCCCGTGTACGTCCTCGCCGCCGGGGGTCGCCGGGAGGCCGGGCGTGGGCGACCGCCCGGCATCCGCCGGCCCTCGGGGCGGCGGATCCTCCCGCGTGCCCCCGGCGGCGAGGTGCTCCAGATCCGCTCGCCTGACGACCTTCCTGCCGAGCGCGCGGATCTCGTCCGGGGAGACGCCCAGCTCGTCGATCAGCTTCCGGGCGGGAGCGGTGATGACGACGTCGCCGGGCGTCGCGGTGTCCGGCGCCGCGCCGGGTTCGGCGGGCCGGACCTCGGGGGCGGCGCCGGCCGGCTGCTCGCCGGGCGCGAGCAGCCGCGCGATGGCCTGTCCCGGGGAGCACTCGGCTCCCGCCGGGACCAGCCGCCGCAGGACGCCCGCCTCCTCGGCGGCCAGCTCCTCGACCGCCTTGGACGTCTCCACCGTCACCAGCGGATCCCCCGCCCGTACGGCGGCGCCGTCCTCGGCCAGCCACTCCACCAGCACGTACGCCGAGTCGTTGTTGTTGAGCTTGGGCACCCGGAACTCGCTCACGACACCGCCTCCAGTACGGCGGCGCGGATGCGGTCGGCCTGGACCAGGACGCCGCGTTCGAGATGGGGGGCGGCGGGGATCACCGCGTCCGCCGAGTTGACCAGGGTGATCGGGCGGCGCAACCCGCCCCACAGGCGCGGATAGAGCACCCGCGCGACCTCGGAGCTCCAGCTTCCGCCCTCGCCGCCGTCGTCGATCACGCAGACGTGCCGGGCGTCCTCCAGGCCCGGCAGGCGCGGGACCGGATAGAGCTGGGCGGGCACCAGCAGCTCGCAGACCAGCTCGTCCTCCAGGAGGAGCGTCCGCATGGCGTCGAGCGTCCGGTGGACCAGCCCGCCGTGCGTGACGAGCGTGCAGTCGGGCTCCGCCGCGCCGTCGAGGACGACCCGCGCGACGTCCCCGGCGAGCTCGAACCGGAACAGGTCGTCCAGCCGGTACATGTGCCGGGTGTAGAGCACCTTGTCCTCGAAGAACAGGCACGGGCGGCCCAGCGCGAACATCCGGGCGAACAGCCCGCCCGCGTCGTGGAACGGCGTCATCTCGAACAGCGAGAGGCCGGGCACGCCGATGAAGTGCTTCTGGAGGCTCTGGCTGTGCGTCGGGCCGTATCCGCGGTTGCCGCCGGTCGGGCAGCGCACGATGAGCGGCACGGGCACCGGCCTGCCGTACATGGCGGTGGACTTGGCGGCGAAGTTCGCGATCTGGTCGAACGCCAGCGCCACGAAGTCGGAGAACATGATCTCGACGACGGCCTTGTCCCCGGCGAGGGCCAGTCCCGCGCCGACCCCCGCGAGGGCCCCCTCGCTCAGCGGCGTGGACCGCACCCGGGAGCCGAACCGGTCGGACAGCCCTTTGGTGATCTTGAACGCGCCGCCGTACGGGTCGGAGACGTCCTCGCCGAGCAGGTGCACGGCGGGGTCCGACTCCATGAGGTCGTGCAGCGCCTGGTTGAGGTGTTCGGAGACCCGGGTCACGGCCGCCGCCCCGTCGCCGGCTCAGGAGCCGGGGCCGATGCCGAGGGGGCCGGGGGCGTCGCGGGCGGGCGCGCGGCGATCTCGGCGACGAGGCGGTCGACGAACTCCTGCTGCTCCCGGTCGAGCCGGGCGAACCGCTCGGGGTCGGCCGCCGCGTAGCGGGTGTGCCAGTCGGACCGGCGGGCCCGGTCGATCTCCTCCGGCGACCGCGTGTCGTCCCCCTTGCTGTGCGGGCCGATGCGGTGGGTGACGAACTCGGCGACCAGCGGCGACGGCTCGGACCGCACGGCGGCGACGAGCGGGGCGAGCTCGGACCGGATCTCCTCCACGTCGGTGGAGGTCACCCGGTGGTGGCGCACGCCGAACGCGGCGGCCCGGGCGCCGATCGTGCCGGCGAGCTGCGCCGGCGTCGGCGTCGACTGCGCGATCCCGTTGTGCTCGACCACGACGAGGAGGGGGAGCCGCCACAGCGCGGCCATGTTCAGCGCCTCGTACACGGCGCCCTCGCCCCAGGTGCCGTCGCCGACGTACGCGCAGGCGAGCGCGCCGGAGCCGGCGAGCTTCAGTGCCACGCCGGTCGCCACGGGCAGGCTCTCACCCTGGACGCCCGTGGACAGGAAACGCCGGTGGTAGACGTGCTGGCTGCCGCCGACCCCGCCGCACAACGCGCCCTCGCGCCCCATGATCTCCGCGAGCAGTCCGTACGGCTCGGCGTGGCGGGCGAGGAAGTGCCCGTGGCCGCGGTGGTTGCTGAACACGAAGTCGTCGTCGAGGAGCAGCGGAGCCAGCGCGACGGGGATGTACTCCTGGCCCAGGCAGGTGTGCGTGGTGCCGCTGACGGCCCCCTGCTCGAACAGCCGGAGCAGCGCCAGCTCGAAGTGCCGGATGAGCAGCAGGGACCGGAGGTCCCGATCCGAGGGGGGCGGCCGCAGGCTCTGAGGAGATGCAGCGGTGACGATCACGGGTGGTGCGCTCCTGGGCGTCGGCGATCGAAGACGGCGCTCAACCGGGCAGGGGCCCGCACGGGCCGCACACGCTTGGGAGCGCTCCCACCGGAGGGTAGATTCGCCGGAGATCGCTGTCAATCCCCGCGGTCGGGTCGGGTGGCGGCCATTCAGGAATCCCGCACCGTGAAGTGCGGAAATGTCTGCACTTTTCGTATTAAGGCATCTATAACGGTCTGAAACATGCATGACACTTGACGAATCAAAGGCGTAATCTCTAGCCTCCACTGCCGTGGGAGCGTTCCCACTCGAATTGCCGGCAGCCCGGGAACCGAACGCGAGCGGCAGCGACCTCCGTGCCCCGCCGATCCCGGCGCCGGCCGCATCACCATGGCTCCCGCCGGTGCGGCACCGCCGCCCGGCCGCCATGACGACTCCACCCGAACCACCGCGCGCGAACGCCGACCCGGCGGCGCCGGTCTCACCGCCGGCCCGCTTCGCGGCGTCCTCGCGGCCCGCCGACGGATCCGGTCGCAAGGGGAATGTCATGCCAAGAACGCTGGAACCCGCCGAGGCGGCGGCACCATGACGCGGACCGCCCTCTCACCGGCGAAGCGGGCGCTGCTCGCGCAGCGGCTCAACGCGGCGGGGGCCGCCGCCGTGACGGTGCCGCCGCGCCCGGCCGGAACCCGCCCGCCGCTCTCCCACGCCCAGGAACGCCTCTGGTTCCTGGAGCAGTACGCCCCCGGCACCACCGCGTACACCGTCGCGTTCGCCGTGCGGCTGGCGGGCGAGATCGACGAGGACGCCCTCGACCGGGCCCTCATCGAGGTCGCCCGCCGCCACGAGAGCCTCCGGACGAGGTTCGTCACCACCGACGACGGCACCCCCGAGATCGTCGTCGACGCGGAACCGGCCGTCGAGCTGCGGCTGTCGGACGACGCCGCCGCGGTGCGCGAGGAGCTGGACCGGCCCTTCGACCTGGAGACCGGCCCCCTGCTGCGCGCCCTCCTCGTCCGGCTCGGCCCGGCCGAGCACGCGCTGCTGCTCACGATGCACCACGCCGTCACCGACGGCTGGTCCTGCGACATCGTGATGGAGGAGCTCCTCGCCCTGCACAAGGCGTACCGGACCGGAACGGACGCCGGGCTGGCGCCCCCGCCGCTCCAGTACGGCGACTACGCGTCGTGGGAGCGGGGCCGCGCCCACGACGACGACATCCGCTACTGGCGGGACCGGCTGGCCGGGCTGCCGCCGCTGGAGTTGCCCACCGACCTGCCGCGCCCGCCCGAACAGGGCTGGGACGGCGCCGCGCACGGCCTCGAACTGGACCGCGAGCTCTGCGACGCGCTCGCCGAGCTGGGCCGCGCGCACGGCGCCACGCCGTACATGACGCTGCTCGCCGCGTTCCAGGTGCTGCTCTCCCGCCTCTCCGGCCAGCACGACTTCGCGGTCGGATCCCCCGTGTCCGGGCGCGAGCTGCCCGAGCTGGAACGCGTGGTCGGCCTCTTCGTCAACTCGCTGCCGATGCGGGCCGACCTGTCCGGCGACCCGGCGTTCACCGAGCTGCTCGCCCGCGTACGGGAGACCGCCCTCGACGCCTACGCGCACCAGGAGCTGCCCTTCGACCGGCTCGTCGGCGAGCTCGGCGTCGAGCGCGACGTCAGCAGGTCGCCGGTGTTCCAGGTGATGTTCGCGCTGCAGAACTACCGGTCGGCGCCGCTGCGGACCCAGGGCCTCGCCATGTCGGCGTACCCGATCGAGGTGTCCGCGAGCCGGTTCGACCTCGCCCTCTACCTCATGGACACCGGGGACGGGCTGCGCGGCAACCTCACGTACCGGACCGAGCTGTTCACGCCCGAGACCATCCGGAGGACGGCCGCCTGCTTCGAGCGGCTGCTCCGGTCGATCGTCGCCGACCCCGGCGCGCGGACGTCCGAGCTGGAGATGGTCCCGCCGGAGGAGCTCCGCCGGGTGCTGGCCTTCGGCGCGGCCCCGCCCGCGCCGGAGCCCCGCACGCCGGACGGAACGCTGCTGCACGAGGTGATCGCCGCGCAGGCCGCGCGCACCCCCTCCGCCACGGCCGTCGTCTCCGGGGACGCCTCCCTCACGTACGCCGAGCTGGACCGGCGGGCCGAGCGGCTCGCCCGCCGCCTGCGCGGGCTCGGCGTGGGGCCGGACGACCGGGTCGGCATCTGCCTGGAGCAGTCCGCCGGTCTCGCGGTCGCCGTCCTCGGCGTGCTCAAGTCGGGCGCGGCCTACCTGCCGCTCGACCCCGAGCACCCGGCCGACCGGCTCGCGTACGTGCTGGGCGACGCCGGCGCCCGGATCGTGGTGACCGGCGGCGACCTCCGCGACCGGCTTCCGGCCGGCGTGACCCCCGTCCTCGTCGCCGCCGACGGGACCGGCGGCGACGCCGGGGAGGGGGCCGGGGAGGGGGTCGAGGGAAACGACGCGGCCGCCGTCCGGGGCGCTCCCGGCGACCTCGCGTACGTGATCTACACCTCCGGCACCACCGGCCGGCCCAAGGGGGTCGGGGTCCAGCACCACGAGGTCCTCGTCTACATCGCGGGCGTCCGGGAACGGCTCGGCGTCGAGCCGGGCTCGTCGTTCGCCCTGCTGCAGTCGCTCGCCTTCGACTTCGGCGTGACGGTGTTCTACCTGTGCCTGATGACCGGCGGCACGCTGCACCTCGTCCCGTCCCGCACGGCCGGCCCCGAGCTGGCCGACGCGTTCCGCCGGGTCCCGATCGACTACCTCAAGATCACCCCGTCGCATCTGGCCGCCCTGCTCGCCGACGCCGACCCCGCCGACCTGCTGCCCCGCAAGCTGCTCCTCCTCGGCGGGGAGGCCGCGCCGCGCGGCTGGGCCGCCGAGCTGGCCGCCCTGGGCAGGTGCCGGGTGGTCAACCACTACGGCCCCACCGAGGCGACCGTCGGCGTGACCACCCACGAGGTCGCCGCGCCGGTCCACCCGGCGCCACGGCCCCAGACCGGACGCGTGGACGGACGCGCGGGCGGCGGGACGGCCAGCCTGCCGATCGGGTCGCCGCTCCCCGGGGCGAGCGTCCACGTGCTCGACGAGCGGCTGCGCCCCGTCCCGGTCGGCGTCCCCGGCGAGATCCACCTCGGCGGGGAACGCCTGGCGCGTGGCTACCTCGGCCGGCCCGGCCTCACCGCCGACCGTTTCGTCCCCGACCCGTACGGCCCGCCAGGGGCGCGCATGTACCGGACCGGCGACCTCGGCAGGTGGCTGCCCTCCGGGGAGCTGGAGTTCCTCGGCCGCCGCGACCTCCAGGTGAAGATCCGCGGCTACCGGGTCGAGCTGGGCGAGGTGGAGTCGGTGCTCACGGAGCACCGGGACGTGGCCCGGGCGGTCGTCGAAGCACGCGGGGAGCGGCTCGTCGCCTACCTCGTCGGCCACCCCGCCGCCGGTCCCGGCGGTTCCGCCGCCGGTCCGGCCGGCGCCGACGCCCCCGGGAGGCCCGGCGCGGCGGAGCTGCACGCCTGGCTGGCCGACCGGCTGCCCGCGTACATGATCCCGGCCGGATACGCGTGGCTGGACGAGCTGCCGCTCAAATCCCACGGCAAGGTCGACCGCGCGCGGCTCCCCGAGATCCGCGCGGAGGTCCCGGCCGCCGCGTTCGCCGCCCCGGCGACCCCCGCCGAGGAGGCGGTCGCCGGCGTCTGGGCCGAGGTGCTCGACCTGGAGCGGGTGGGCGCCCTCGACGACTTCTTCGCGCTCGGCGGCCACTCGCTGCTGGCCATGCGGGTGGTCGCCCGGCTGCGCAGGGCGTACCCGGAGCGGACGGTCACGGTCCTCGACCTGTTCAAGCACCGGACGGTCCGCGCGCTGGCGCTGCTCCTCGAAACCGGGGACTCCGGCCCCCGCGCGCTGCTCCACCGGCTCACCCCGGCGCGGAAGGCCACGTCCACGCTCGTCTGCGTGCCGTACGGCGGGGGCAGCGCGGTGGTCTACCAGCCGCTCGCCGACGCCCTGCCCGCCGACTGGGCGCTGTACTCCGTCGCGGTGCCCGGCCACGAGCTGGGCGAGGAGGCCCGGCCGTTCGACGAGGTCGTCCGCGACTGCGTGGCCGAGATCGCCGAGATCACGGACCGCGACCCGGGGCCGCTCGTCCTCTACGGGCACTGCGGGCTCGGCGTCATGCTCGTCACCGAGATCGCCCGGCGGCTGGAGGCGGACGGGCGCCCGGTGGAGGCCGTCTACCTGGGCGGCATCTTCCCCTTCGCCCGCCCCGGCAGGGGGCTCGGCTGGCTCGGCGCGCTGATGGACCGGATGACCAGCGACCAGGGCAGGGTCAACGCCCTCACCGCGGCCGGGCTCGACGTCGAGGACCTCGGCCGCGACCAGATCCGGCTGATCGTGGAGAACCGCCGCCAGGGCACCCGCGAAGCCGAGCGGTACTTCACCCGGCTCTTCGAGGAGGAGGGCGGCCGGCTGGGCGCGCCGATCGTCTCGGTGGTCGGGGAGCGGGACCCGGCGGCCGAGTTCTACCAGGAGCGCTACCGCGAGTGGCACCGGATCACCGGCACGGCCGCCTGCGCGGTGATCGACGAGGCCGGGCACTTCTTCATGCGGTACCGCGCCGCCGAACTGGCCGAGATCGTCACCGGCACCCACGAGGCCATCGCCTCGGGCCGCACCGCCGTGCTGGAGCGGTCACCGGACGGCGACGACGACCGGACGTGGTGGCTTGAGGGCGTGTCCCGCGAACCGGCGGAGCCGGCGGCCCCGTCCGGCGCCGCAGAAGCGGCCGAAGCGGCCGGGCCGGGTGATCCGGCCGGTGACCGGGGGGCGGCGCGGCGGCGGGGGCCGCGGCCCAGTATGCGGCGCTTCCTCCTGGTCGCGGCGGGACAGCTCGTCTCGATCACCGGTTCCGCGCTGACCGAGTTCGCCATCCCCATCTGGATCTATCTCACCACCGGGTCGCTCGCCCGGTTCGCGCTCTTCGCCGTGCTCGGCCTGGTGCCCGGGATGCTGGCCGCGCCGCTCGCCGGGGCCATCGTGGACCGGTACGACCGCAGGAAGGTCATGCTCGCCGGCGACGTGGGGGCGGGCGGCACCCAACTGGTGCTGGGGATCCTGCTCTGGACCGGCAACCTCCAGGTCTGGCACGTCTACCCCCTGCTGGTCGGCCTCTCCGTCGCGCTCACCTTCCAGCGCCTGGCGTACGGCTCGGCCATCCCGCAACTCGTGCCGAAACGGTTCCTCGGGCACGCCAACGGCGTCGTCCAGATGGTCACCGGAACCGCGCAACTGGTCGTCCCGCTGATCGCCGTCGGCCTGATGTCGGCGATCGGGCTGGAGGGCATCCTCGCGATCGACGTCGCCAGCTACGCGCTGGCCACGCTGACCGTCCTCCTCGTCCGGTTCCCGTCGTCGATGGCGTGGCGGCGCCGGGAGAGTGTGCTGGCCGAGATGGCGGGCGGCATCCGGCACTCCTGGGGCAACCGGGGCTTCCGCGCGATGCTCGTCTACTTCGCGGTGCTGAACGTCTTCCTGTCCCCGCTGTTCCTGATGATCTCGCCGCTCGTGTTGTCGTTCGCGTCGCTGGCCGACGTGGGCCGGGTGTCGTTCGCCGGCGGCCTCGGCGTCTTCCTCGGCGGCCTGGCGATGACCGTGTGGGGCGGCCCCCGCCGGCGCCGGCTGCACGGCGTGCTCCTGGCGACGCTCGCGCTCGCGGTGTTCTGCCTGCTGACCGGGCTGCGCGCGGACCTGGTGACGATCGCGGCCGGAGCGTTCGGGATGTCGCTGTCGCTGACCCTGCTGAACGGCGTCTACGCCACGATCATCCAGGTCAAGGTGCCGCAGCGCTTCCACGGCCGGGTCATCGCGCTCAACACACTGGTCGCCTGGTCCACGCTGCCGATCGGGTTCGGCCTGGTCGCGCCGTACGGCGCCTCGGTGTTCGAGCCGCTGCTCGCCCCGGACGGGCCGCTCGCGGGCACGGCCGGCCTGGTGCTCGGCACCGGCGCGGGACGCGGAATCGGCTTCATGTACGCCTGCTTCGGCCTGGCCATCGGCCTGATCGCGCTGGTCGCCATGCGGACCCGGGTGCTGCGGCGGTTCGACGCCGAGGTCCCCGACGCCCTGCCGGACGACCTGGTCGGCTTCCAGGCGCTCGGCGACCGCGCCCGGCGCGGCACCGCCACTGCGCCCGCCCCCGATCCCGCCGGGTCCGGTTCCGGCGGCGCGCACGACGCCGAGGAGGTCCCCGCATGACGGGCGCGACCGCGCACACCGTTCCCGGCCTGCTGCGCGTACGCGCCGGGCAGGAACCGGACGCCGTGGCGATGACCGTCGACGGCCACGGCTCGATGACGTTCGACGAGTGGGAGCGCCGCTCCACCCTCGTCGCGTACGGGCTGACCCGGCGCGGCGTCGCGCCCGGCGACCGGGTCGGGCTCCTCTTCGGCAGCCGCGACTGGATCGACTTCGCCGTGGCCTTCTGCGGGGTGCTCAAGGCGGGCGCGGTGGCCGTGCCGCTGTCGGACCGGCTCGCGCCCGCCGAGACGCGCTACATGCTCGACCACTGCGCCGCGTCCGCGGTGCTGCACGGACGCGACCTCGCCGCGCCGGGCGACGGCCGCTGGACGGCCGCCCCCGCCGACCTGGAGACGGGCCCGGCGGCCGGTGCGGCGGCGGGGACCGCCGAGCCGCCGGTCCGGCCGGGCGACCTGGCCCAGATCCTCTACACGTCGGGCACCACCGGGCGGCCCAAGGGGGTCGGCGCCTCCCACGCCAACCTGGCGTACGGATGCGTCACCCAGCCGAAGCGGCGCAGGTTCGCGCACTCGCGGCACCTGCTGCACGCCTTCCCGATCGGGACCAACGCCGGCCAGACCATGCTGCTGAACGCCCTGGACGCGCGGCCCGCCGTGCTCACCCCCGCGAGGTTCACGCCGGGCCGGTTCGCCCGGCTGATCGAGACGTACCGGCCGGGCACCGTGTTCATGGTGCCGTCCATGGCGATCGAGCTGCTCAACGCCGGGCTGCACGAGCGGCACGACATGTCGGGCGTGCTGCTGCTCGGCTCCGCCGCCGCCGCGCTGCCGCCCGCGCTCTCGGAGCGGCTGGCCGCGGCCTTTCCCAACGCGACGTTGACGAACTACTACACGTCCACCGAGGCCGCCCCGGCCCAGACCATCATGATCTACGACCGGGAGCGGCCGGCCGCGCTCGGACGGCCCGCGTTCGGCGGCGCGCTGCGCGTCACCGACGATGCGGGGAACCCGCTGCCGCCAGGGGAGGTCGGCGAGATCTGGATGCGGTCGCCCACCGCCCCCCGCTCCTACTACGGCGACGCCGCCGCGAGCGCGCAGGCGTTCCGGAACGGCTGGGTGCGGATGGGCGACCTCGGCCGCGTCGACGCCGACGGCTACCTCTACCTGGTCGACAGGGAGAGCGACGTGGTCAAGACCGGCGCCTTCAAGGTCTCCACGCTCCAGGTGGAGGCGGCGCTGTACGAGCATCCGGGGGTCGCGGAGGCGGCGGTCTTCGGCGTGCCGCACCCGGTGCTCGGGACCGCGCTCGCCGCCGCGATCGTGCCCAGGTCCGGGGGGATGTCGGCGGCCGAGGTGCGCGAGTTCCTGAGGGACCGGGTGGCCGGGCACGAGCTGCCCGAGCGGGTGATCGTCGTCGACGACCTGCCCCGGAACCGGTCCGGCAAGGTGATCAAGAAGGAGCTGCCCGCGCTGCTCGGCGGCTCCGGGCTCCACACGGAAGGCAACTGAGATGTCACTGACGCTCGTCGGCGAGGGAGAGCAGGCCTCCCTCGCGCAGCACGGCATGTGGGTCACCGAGCGGATGGGAGCGGGCGGCCGGGTCTACCGCATGCCGGTCGCCGTGTGGTTCGACGGCCCGCTCGACACCGACCGGCTCCTGTCCGCGTGTGGCGCCGTCGTCGAGGCGCATCCCGCGCTCGCGACCGCCCTGGTCGAGCGGGACGGCGTGCTGCGAAGGACGCCGGCCGCCGTGGCGCCGCCCGTCCGGTTCGAGGACGCGCAGGGGCGCGACCCGGCCGGGCTGATCGACCGCGAGATGGCGCTCGGGCTGGACCTCGGCACCGGGCCGCTCGCCCGGTTCACGCTCCTGCGCCTCGCGCCGGAGCGGCACGTCCTCGTGTTCGTCGCCCACCACGCCGTCTTCGACGGCATGTCCAAGGACATCCTGGTCCGGGACCTCGCCGCCGCCTACGCCGGCCGCCCGCTCCCCGTCGCGGGAGGCGGCGCCGTCGAGGAGGAGGACGCGCTGGTCGCCGAGCGGCTCGACGCGGCGGGCGGCTTCTGGCGGAGCCGCTGGCGGGACCGGCCGGAACTGTCGCTTCCCGGGCTCGTCGCGCCCTCGGTCAGGGCGGCGGCGGGAGAGGCCCTCGACTTCTCCGTCGGACCGGACGTCGCCGCCGCCGCCGAGCGGATCGGCGTCACCCGCTTCGAGCTGGTGCTGGCCGCGCTGCACGCCCTGCTCCGCGCGTACGGGAACGACGGGGCGGCCGTGGCCGTGGACCTGTCCACCAGGACCGAGCGGACGCGGGACGAGATCGGGCTGTTCGTCAACGAGCTGCCGGTGACCGTCCCGTCCGCGGCCGCCTTCGAGGGCACGTTCGCGGACCTGGCCCGCGCGGTGCGGGAGGAGCTGCGCGCCGTCTACGGGTTCCGGCGGGTCCCGCTGGCCCGGGCGGTCGGCGGCGTGAGCCCGCGCACCGCGCTCACCCCGGTGTCGGTCAGCTACCGCAGGCGCGACGGGGACGACCCGGACTTCCCCGGCCTGCGCGTCTCCGTGGACCGGATGATGTTCAACCAGGCGGTCCGGGGCACGTTGCACCTCCAGATCGTGGACGGACCGGACGGCGTCGCCGCCCGGTTCCAGTACAACCCGGCGGTCCTCGGGAGGGCGCACTGCGAGACCGTGACCGGTCACCTGCTGGCGCTGCTCGACGCGGTCGCGGCCCGCCCCGACGCCGGCATCGCGGATCTGCCGCTGCCCGAGCCGGTGCCGGAGGCCGCCGGGGAGTACGCCGCGGACGACGCGCCCGGGGATGCCGCGCCCGCCGACGCCGCGCCGACCGCCGGGGAGGCCCCGCCGTACGCCCGGGAGATGGGCGAGATCTGGTGCGAGGTGCTCCGGCGCGAGGCCATCGGCCCGGACGAGGACCTGTTCGAACTCGGCGGGCACTCCCTGTCGATCACCGAGATCATCGCGAAGGTCCGCGAGCGGCTGGACGTCGAGTTGTCCTTCGACGTGTTCTTCGACGCCCCGACGATCAACGGGGTCGCAGAGGAGATCGCCCGCCTCAAGGAGGAGGCATGCTGAGGGAACGCCTGGCCGAGCTGGTGTCCCGGGCCAGCGACGGCGAGCTCGCCGCCGCCGACCTCCTCGCCTCGGACCGGAGCCTGCCCGCCCTCGGGGTCACCTCGCTCGTCTACCTCCGGCTGATCGACGCGATCGAGGTCGAGTTCGGGTGCGACGTCGATCTCGACGGCCCCTTCCTCGACACCCTCGACAGCCTCGCCGGCCATCTCGCGGCCCGGCTGGCGGACGGCCCGGCCGGGCAGCCCGGCGGCGGGACCGGGGACCGATGACCCCGCTCACCGCGGAGACGGTCGAGTTCGCCGGCGCCCGGGGAGGCGAGGCCCCGCTGACCTGGGGCCAGCGCATGATCTGGGGCTCCACCCGGTGGCTGGACGACCGCGACCCGTACTTCAACCTGCCATGGACCCTGCCGGTCGCCGGGGCCGTGGACCTGGCCGCCGTCCTGCGCGCCGTACGCCGGCTTGTCGAGCGGCACGAGACCCTGCGCACGGCCTACGTGGAGACGCCGGAGGGCACCGTCCAGCGGGTGGCCCGCACCGGAACGCTCACCGTCGGCGTGTACGAGACCGGCGAGAGGCCGATGACGGCCGCCAAGGCCCTCGCCGCCGAGCTCGCCGCGACCGCGTTCGACTACGCCGGGGAACTGCCCGTACGGTGCGCCGTCGTGGTCGCCGGGGGACGCCCGCGCGCGGTCGCGCTCGCGCTGTCCCACCTGGCGGTCGACGGGTGGTCGCTCACCCTGCTCGCCACCGAGTGGCCGCGGCTCCTCGCCGGCGACGACCTGCCCGCGCCGGCGCGGCAGCCCCTCGACCAGGCCGCGTACGAGAGCGGGGACGAGGGCGCCGCGCGGTCCGCGCGGGCGCTGCGGCACTGGCGGGCCGGTCTGGAGCGCGCGCCGCGCTCGATGTTCGACTTTCCCGGAAGGGAGCCGGAGGAGCCGCGGTTCGTCCGGTACGGCATGCGCTCGGCCGCGGCGGCGGTCGCCGCCGAGACGCTCGCGGCCCGCTGCGCCGTCACCACCGCCAGCGTGCTGACCGCGGCGAGCGCCGCGCTGCTGGCCGCCGTGACGGGACACCGGACGGCGGCGCTCCAGCTCATCGTCTCCAACCGGCACGACCCCTGCGTCCGCGACATGGCCGCGCCCGCCGCGCTCGACGGGCTCTTCGTCCTCGACCTGGCCGGCGGCGGCTTCGCCGACGCCGTACGCCGCGGGCACGGGCAGGCGATGGCGGCCTACCGGAACGGCCACTACGACCCGTCGGCGGTGGGCGCCGTGCGGGCCGAGGCCGGGCGGGAGCGGGGCGCGGACCTCGACCTGGACGCGTTCTTCAACGACGTCCGCCCCGACGGCCGCTGGCCGGACCTGCCGCCGGTCGCCCGCGACGACCCCGGGGCGCTCGCCGCGCTCAGGGAGAAGACCAGGACGTTCTTCGTCGGCGGCTATCCCAAGGTCAAGGCGCGCGTCTTCTTCGCGACGGGGCCCGCCACGGCGACGTGCGAGTTCTTCGTCCTGGTCGACACGGCCTTCCTGCCCGGCGAGACGGCCGAGCGCATGCTGCTCGGCCTGGAGGCCCTGCTGGTCCGGGCGGTCGCCGAGGAGGTGCCGATCGACCGGGTGGCGGAGGTCTGCGGCCTCGCCCCCGTACGGCGCCCCGCCGGCTGGACCCGGGTCGGCGACGACTGGATCGAGAAAACGGATGGCTCGGGAACGATCGGGAACACGGAGAGGGTGACATGACGGACTCCCGGATGCGCGTGGTCGTCAACGACGAGGAGCAGTACTCCGTCTGGTGGAGCGACCGCGAGCCGCCGGCCGGCTGGGCGGCGACCGGCTTCGAGGGCACCCGCCAGGAGTGCCTGGACCACATCGAGACCGTGTGGACCGACATGCGGCCGTCGAGCGCCAGGGGCCGGAACCGGTGACCACGCCGGACCGCCGCGAGGCGCTGCGCAGGCGGCTCGCCGATCTGCCGCCGGACCGCCGCGAGGCGCTGCTGCGCTCCCTCGGCGGGCGCCGGGACGCGGAGGCCGCCGGGCGGGCCTGGCCGCTGTCGCCCGGCCAGGAGCGGCTGTGGTTCCTCAGCCGGTTCGACCCGGGGGACACCGGCTACCACACCCCCTGGTGCGTACGGCTGCGCGGTTCCCTGGACGCGGACGCGCTCGGGGCGGCCTTCACCCGGATCGCCGAACGCCACGAGGTGCTGCGCACCCGCTTCCGGATGGTGGCCGACACGCCCGCCCAGATCGTGCTGCCGCCGTCGCCGGTCCCGGTCGAGTGGATCACGGTCCCTGAGGACGGGGCCGCGGAAGGCGCGGCCGTGAAGGACCCGGTCTCGGAGGACCCGATCTCGGAGGGCCCGGTCTCGGAGGACCCGGTCTCGGAGGGCCCGGTCTCGGAGGGCGCCGTCGGGGAGGGGGTGGACCGGGCGCTGGCCGCGTTCGTCAACCGGCCGTTCGACCTGGAGAACGGGCCGCCGCTGCGGGCCGGGCTGATCCGGCTGGGGGAGGACGACGCGCTGCTGTGCATCGTCCTGCACCACATCGTGGTGGACGGCTGGTCGCTGGACGTGCTCATGCGCGAGCTGGCCGAGTGCTACGCGGCGCGGCGGGAGGGACGCGAGCCCGAGCTGGAGGAGCTGCCCACGCAGTACCCGCGCCACGCCGCCCGGGAGCGGGCGCGCGACCACACCGCCCACCTGGCGTACTGGACGGAGCGGCTGGCCGGGGCGCCCGCGCTCGGACTGCCGGCCGACCGTCCCCGGCCGCCCCGCTGGACGGGGAACGGCGGCCGGGAACACCTGCTGCTGCCCCCGGAGGACGTCGCCCCGCTGGAGCGGCTGGCCAGGGAGACGCGCTGCACGTCCTTCATGGCCCTGCTCGCCGCGTACCAGGCCATGCTGGGCGGCGCGGCGGGGCAGCACGACTTCTGCGTGGGCGTGCCGGTGGCCGGTCGGTCGGCGAGCGAGCTGGCCCCGCTGATCGGCTATTTCGGGAACACGCTGGCGCTGCGCGCCGACCTGTCCGGAGACCCGACCTTCCGCGAGCTGCTGCTGCGCGTCCGCGAGGTCACGCTGTCGGCGATGCGGCATGCGGACGCGCCGTTCGAGGCCGTGCTCGCCGCGCTCCGGGTGCCGCGCGACATCAGCAGGCCGCCCCTGTGCCAGGCCATGTTCAACCTGCACAACCTGCCGAAGGGCGACCTGCTCAGGACGTCGATGGGCGATCTCGACGCGGAGCACCACCCGGCGCCGCCCACCGCCCGCACGAAGGCCGAGATCTCCGTGGACGTGTGGCGCGGCCCGGAGGGGCTCGGCGGTGTCCTCGACTACAGCGGCGACCTTTTCACGCCCGCGACCGCGCGGCGCCTCGCGGACGCCTTCGCCCACGTCGTACGGCTGGCCGGGGCGGAGCCCGACCGCCGACTGTCCGAATTGTCGTGATTGTTGAAGTCTGATTCTGGAAGGCGCATGAAGGTGAACGACGGGGTGACCGGTGAGAGCGGCGTGACGGCGCTCGGGCTGATCCGGCGATGGCGCGACATGAGCCCCGAGAGCGTCGCGGTGAGCGGCGCCGGAGGCGAGCTGACCTTCCGCGAGCTGGACGACCGGATCGACCGGCTCGCGGACGCGCTGCTGCGGCGGGGCGTGGGAGCCGGGACCCCTGTCGGGCTGTGCCTCGACCGGACCCCCGCCATGATCGTGGCCATGCTCGCCGTATGGGCGGCCGGCGGCGCCTACGTGCCGCTCGACCCGGCGTTCCCCGAGGAACGGCTCCGCCTCATGCGCGAGGACGCCGGCGTCGAGCTGGTGCTGACCCAGCCCTCCGCGGACCCCCGCCTGCTCGACGGCGTCCGGGACGTCGTACGGCTCACGCCGGACGGCACGCCCCTGGACGCGGCGACCGGCCCGGCGCCGGACGCGATCCCGGAGACGGCCCCGGGCATGTCGCCGAACGCGCCGGCCTACCTGATGTACACGTCGGGCTCCACGGGGCGGCCCAAGGGGGTCGCCGTCCCGCACCGCGCGGTCGCGAACCTGCTGGAGTCCTTCGCCTCCCTGCTGGAGCTGACTCCCGCGGACGCCTGGCTCGCGGTCACCACGCTGTCCTTCGACATCTCGGTCCTCGAACTGCTGCTGCCCCTGGCCTGCGGAGCCCGGGTGGTCGTGGCGTCCGCCCACGAGACGGCCGACGGCCGCGCGCTGCGGGCCCGCGCCGTCGCCGAGGCGGTCACGGTGATGCAGGCGACCCCGGCGAGCTGGCGGATCCTGCTCGACTCCGGAGGCGTGCCCGAGGGGATCCGGACCCGGCTCTGCGGCGGGGAGGCCCTGCCGCGCGACCTCGCCGACGCCCTCCTCGACGGCGGCGCGCGGCTCTGGAACGTGTACGGCCCGACCGAGACGACGGTGTGGTCCACCGCCGGGCGGGTCGCGCCGTCGCCCGCGCCCGTCGACCTGGGGGAGCCGATCGGCCGGACGACCGTGCGCGTCCTCGGCCCGGACGGGCGTCCCGTGCCGCCGGGCGAGGCCGGCGAGCTGCACATCGGCGGCGCCGGGGTGGCCGTCGGATATCGCGGGATGCCCGCTCTGACGGCGGCGCGCTTCCTGCCCGACCCCTTCTCCGACGCGCCCGGCGCGCGCATGTACGCCACGGGCGACCTGGTCAGGGTCGTGGACGGGCGGCTGCGCTACCTCGGCCGGGCCGACCAGCAGGTCAAGGTGCGCGGCTTCCGGATCGAGCTGGGCGAGATCGAGACGGTCCTGCGGGCCGCGCCCGGGGTCGCGAACGCCGCGGTCGGCGTCTGCGACGGCCCGGACGGCCTGCCCCGCCTGGTCGCGTACGTCGTCCCGGGTCCGGAGGCCGAGGCCCCCGACGAGCAGGCGCCGGACGGGTGGGCGCGGGACGAGGGGGCGCCGGACGGGCGGGCCCCGGGTGCGCGGACACCGGACGAGGGGACGCCGGGATCGCGGACACCGGACGAGCGAGCCCCTGGCGCGCGGGTTCTGGACGGGCGGGCCGACCGGGCAGGACGGGACGACGCCGCGTCGTGGGCGGCGCTGCGGGAGCGGCTGCGCCGGAGCCTTCCGGACTACATGGTGCCCGCGCACCGGGTGGTGCTGGACGCCCTCCCGCTCACCCCCAACGGGAAGCTCGACAGGAAGGCGCTGCCGCCGCCCGAATGGACCCGCGCCAGGACGGCTCCGTACCGGCCTCCGGCGTCCGCGCTGGAGGAGGAGCTGGTGACCATGTGGGGCGAGGTGCTCGGCATCACCGAGCCGATCGGCGTGGACGACGACTTCTTCGAGCTGGGCGGGCACTCGCTGACCGCCACCCGGATCACCGCGAGGATCCAGGCCCGGTTCACCGTCGCGGTGCCGATCGTGGTGCTGTTCGAGCACCCGACGGTCGCGGAGCTGGCGGTGGAGATGGACCGGCTCGACGACGACGACCTCGACCTCGTGGAGGTGGCCGCGCTCCGCGACGAGCTGGACGGCCTGGACGCCGAGGATCTGGCCGCCCTCTTCGACGAACTGGCGCCCGGCGCATGAGCGCCCCGGCCTCTCCGGTGCGGGCCCCGCTGTCCCCGGCGCAGGAGCGGCTCTGGCTCCTCCAGCGTCTCTATCCGGACGACGCCTCCTACACCATGTACCTCGTCCGGCGGCTGCGCGGTCCGCTCGACCGCGCCGCGCTGGAGGAGGCCTTCGCCCGGGTCGTCGCCCGGCACGAGAGCCTGCGCACGCGCTTCGCCGAGGTGGACGGGGTGCCCTGGGCGGTCGCCGCGCCTCCCGAGGCCGGCGTCCCCGCGCCTGACATCCCCGCCCGTGACATCCCCGTGCCTGATGCCGCCGTGTCCGATTTTCGCGTGTCCGACGTCCGCGTGTCCGATGTCGCCGTGCCCCGAGCGGGCGGGCCGGTCGACTGGCTGGACGCGGCGGACCGGGAGGCGGCCGAACGCCTGGTGGCCGAACGGGTCAACGCGCCGTTCGACCTCGCCCGCGGCGTGCCGCTGCGCGTCGCCGTGATCCGGATCGCCGCGGACGACCACGTCCTGTGCGTCACGATGCACCACATCATCGGCGACGGCTGGTCCCTGAACGTGCTCCTCGACGACCTGGCGGAGTGCTACGCCGCCCGGCTGGGCGGCCGCGAGCCCCGGCTGCGGCCGTTGCCGGTCCAGCCCACGGACTACGCGCGCTGGCAGCGCCGCCGGGCCGAACGCGCCGTGCCGTACTGGCAGGAGCGGCTCGCCGACCCGCCGCCACCCGAACCGCCCTTCCCCACGACCGGCGCGGGCGACGCGGAGGAGACGGGCGCCGGGCGGCGGGGCGCGTTCCACTCCGTTCGGCTCGGGGAGGAGACGACGCGCGGCCTCGAACGGCTCGGCCGCGAGCACCGGACCACCCTGTTCGCCGTGCTCATGGCGGCCTACCAGGTCCTGCTGCACCGCCACACCGGGCAGACCGACCTCCTGGTCGGCACGGCCGTCGCGGGCCGCGACCGCGTCGAGCTGGAACCCCTGGTCGGGTACCTCGCCCAGACGGTGGTGCTGCGCGGCGACCTCGCCGGTGATCCGGCGTTCACCGACCTGCTCGCCCGCACCAGGACCGAGGCGCTGAACGCGATGAGCCGGCCGTCCGTGCCCTTCGAGCGGATCGGCCACCCGCCCGACGCGCTGATGCCGACCATGCTGATCCTGCACAACCAGGACACCGGACCGGCCCGGCCGTTCGGCGACCTCGCCGTGAGCCTGTTCCCGGACGGCTTTCGCCAGGCCAAGCTCGACCTGCTCGTCGAGGCGTGGCGGGACGGCCCCGAGCTCGTCGTCTCCTTCTGCTACGACGCCTCCCGCGTGGAGGCCGGGGGGGCCGGGCGGGAGACCGTGCGCCGTCTCGCCGACCGCTTCCGGCTCCTGCTCGGGTCCGTCGCGGCGGAGCCGCACCGGCGGATCTCCGAGCTGCGCCTCTGGACGGAGGCCGACCGGGCCGACATCCGCGCGCTCGCCGGCGACGGCGCGGACCCGGCGGGGCCGCTCGTGCCCGAGCTGCTGGCCGAGGCCGCCCGGCGCACGCCCGACGCGGCGGCGGTGATCTGCGGCGACACGGTGGTGAGCCATTGGGAGCTGCACGCGCGGGCGGGGGCGCTGGCCGCGGGGCTCGGCGCGGCGGGCGTCCGGCCCGGGGACGTCGTCGGCGTGTGCCTGCCCCGCTCCGTCGACGCGATCACGGCCCTGCTCGCCGTCTGGCGGGCCGGCGCCGCCTACCTGCCGCTCGACCCGGACGACCCGGACGAGCGGCTCGCCTTCTCCCTCGCCGACTGCGGGGTGACGCACGTGGTCACCCGGCGCGACCTGCCCGGCGGGTTCACCGCGATCGCCCCCGCGACCGACCCAGAGGCCGACCCCGAGGCCGTCGCCGGGGCGGGCCCCCCGATCGCGCCGCCCGCCGGGCCGGCGGACCTGGCGTACGTGATCACCACCTCCGGCTCGACCGGCCGCCCTAAGGGGGTCGCGGTCGAGCACGCCGCCATCGCCGCGCGCGTGCGCTGGATGCGCGAGGAGTACGGCCTCACACCGGGCGACCACGTCGTCCAGTTCGCGTCGCTGAGCTTCGACACGCATCTGGAGGAGGTGTTCCCCGCGCTGGCCGCCGGAGCCGCCCTGGTCCTGCTGCCCGAGGGCGCGGCCACGCTCCCCGACCTGCTCGCGTCTCCCGAGGGACGCCGGGTCAGCGTGCTCGACCTGCCCACCGCCTACTGGCACCACCTGGTCGAGGAGGTCGACCAGATCGCCTGGCCGCGGTCCCTGCGCCTGGTGATCCTGGGTGGCGAGCAGGCGTCCGGCGCGGCCGTGGCCCGCTGGCACGACAGGTTCGGAACCGGGGTCCGGCTCGTCAACACGTACGGTCCGACCGAGGCCGCCGTCATCGCCACCGCGACCCCTCTGACCCGCGACGACGGCGGCGCGGCCGGGCGGCCCCCGATCGGACGGCCGGTGGGCGCCACGGCGGTCCACCTCCTCGACGGCCGGGGCGCGCCGCTCCCGAAGGGGGCGGTCGGGGAGCTGGTCATCGGCGGGGCGGGGGTCGCCCGGGGCTACCTGGGCCGCCCCGCGCTCACCGCCGCCGCCTTCGTGCCCGACCCCGGCGGCCCGCCGGGAGCACGCCGCTACCGCACCGGGGACCGGGCCCGGTGGCGGCAGGACGGCAGACTGGAGTTCCTCGGCCGGATCGACGACCAGCTCAAGGTGCGCGGCTTCCGGATCGAACCCGGCGAGGTCGAGGCCCGGCTGCTCGCCCACCCCGAGGTCGGCCAGGCGTTCGTCACCGTACGCGCCGAGCGGCTCGTGGCGAACGTCACCGGAACCGCCGGGCACGAGGATCTGCGCGCCCACCTCGCGCGGGCGCTGCCGCGCCATCTCGTCCCGGCCGACTGGGTCACCCTGGACGCGCTGCCCCTCACCGCGCGCGGCAAGATCGACCGGGCGGCGCTCCCAGAACCGGCGCGCGCCTCCTCGCCCGCGGACGTGCCCCCGCGCACGGACGCCGAGAAGCTCGTGGCCGGCATCTGGGAGGAGCTGCTGGACGTCCCGGCCGTCGGCGCCTTCGACGACTTCTTCACCCTCGGCGGCCACTCCCTGCTCGCCACCCGGATCGCGGCCAGGCTGCGCCGTACGACGGGGGTGGAGGTGCCGGTGCGGACCGTCTTCGAGGCCCGGACCGTCGCCGAGCTCGCGTCCGCGGTGGAGGAACTGCTGATCGCGGAGCTGGACGGGATGACCGACGAGGAGGCCGAGCGGCTCCTCGCCTCCCCCGGGACCTGACGTCCCGGGGTTCCCGGTGTGCGAAGGTCAGGCGGGTGCGGAGCCGACGGTGGGTTCGGGGCCGGGTTCGGGTTCGGAGCCGGGTTCGGGTTCGGAGCCGACGCCGGGTTCGGGGCCGGGTTCGGGGGCGGCCAGCCGCGCGAGGGCGGCCGCGGCGCGTTCGCGGTACTCGGCGACGCGCGCCAGCTTGATGTCCTCGTACCCGCGGATCGCCTCCGGCAGCGCCGCGATCTCCGCGACGGCGTCGGCCGTCGCGGGGGTGAGCCGGGCGAGGGCGTCGCGCATGAGCGCGCGATATTCGCCGACCAGCTCCCGTTCGACGCGGCGCACCCCGGCGTAGCCGAAGACGTCGAGCGCGGTGCCGCGCAACACGCGGGCGGCGCGCAACCCGCGGAACAGGACGCCCGCCGAGCGGCGCAGCCTGATCTTGCGCTTCATGCCCAGCGCACGCAGGAGCGGCGGGTGCAGCAGCACGGAGACGACCGCGTCAGCGCCGAACTCGTCCTCCCGCCTGGCCTTCTCCACGGGGTCCAGATGCAGCCGGGCGACCTCGTACTCGTCCTTGTACGCCATGAGCTTGTGCAGGCCCCGCGCGTAGGCGAGCCCGACGCGCGCCCCGGCCTCCTCGCCCGACCGCTCGGCCGCCAGGGCGGCCACGCGGCGCACGTCCTCGGCGTACGTGCGGGCGTAGGCCGCGTTCTGGTAGCCGGTCAGGTCCGCGACCCGCGTGGCCAGCGCGCGCTCCAGGGCGTCCGGCCCCGCATCGGTTCCCGCGTCCGGCCCGGCATCCGCTCCGGCCGCGGGCCTCGGGAACGCGGCGGCGAGCACGGTGTCGCGGTCCACGACGGCCGCCCGGCCCCAGCGGAAGGCGGCGAGGTTCTGCTCGACGGCGGCCCGGTTGAGCCGGATCGCCCGCTCGACGGACTCGGCGGAGACCGGGAGGCAGCCGTGCTGGAACGCCGCTCCGACAAGGAGCATGTTGGCGGGCATGTGGTCGCCGAACAACGCCTCGGCCAGCCCGTGGGCGTCGAGATAGACGTTGTCCGCGCCACGCGTGGCCGACTCGATCCGCGTGACCGCGTCGGCGGGCGAGCCGGGCACGGCGGCGCGCCCGGTGACCATGGCGGCGGTCGGCACCAGGGACGTGCTGACCACGGCGATCGTGCGGTCGGGTGACGCGACGGCCAGGTTGGCGTCGGCGGCGGCGCCCAGCAGGTCGAACCCGATCAGCACGTCGGCGGTGCCCCGGGAGGCGCGCAGCGAGCCGGTGACCGGCCCCGTGGAGACGCGCAGGTCGCTGACGACGGGACCGCCCTTCTGCGCCAGCCCGGTCTGCTCCAGCCCGGCCGCGTGCAGTCCGTCCATGTGGGCCGCCATCTGCAGGATCTGCGAGACCGTGACGACGCCCGTGCCGCCGATGCCCGGCATCCTGATCAGTACCGCGTCGCCGTCGACCCTGCGGTCCGGCTCCGGCAGCGCCACCGGCGGGTACGGCACCGGCGATCCGGCCCGCCCGGTCCCGTCCCGCCCGGATGGCACGGTCCCTTCGCGCCGCCCGCGTCCCCCGCTCCTCTCACGCGGCTCGCGCGGCTCGACGAGGAGGAACGAGGGGCAGTCGCCCTTGAGGCAGCTCAGGTCGGAGTTGCAGGACGGCTGGTGGATCCGCGTCTTGCGTCCGTACTCGGTCTCGACGGGCTGGACGGACAGGCAGGTCGACACGTCGCCGCAGTCGCCGCACCCCTCGCAGACCCGCTCGTTGACCACGACCTTCGCGGCCGGGGTCGGCAGCTTGCCCCGCTTGCGCAGCCGGCGCTCCTCGGCGGCGCACCGGTCGTCGTGGATCAGCACGGTCACCCCCTCGACGGAGGCCAGCTCTCGCTCGACCTCGGCCAGGTCGTCCCGATGCCGGACGGTCGCGATCGGCGCCAGCCGCACGCCGCGGTAGGTCTCCGGCTCCGGCGTGGTGACCACGATCCGGCGCACGCCCTCGACGGCCAGCGACCTGGTCAGCGCCGGGACGTCGAGGCGGCCCTCGGCGCGCTGGCCCCCGGTCATGGCGACGGCGTCGTTGTACAGCAGCTTGTACGTCATCGACACGCCCGCGGCGACGGCGGCCCGGATCGCCAGCGAGCCGGAGTGGTGGAAGGTGCCGTCGCCCAGGTTCTGCACGAAGTGCGCGTCGTCGGTGAAGGGGGCCAGGCCGATCCACTGGGCGCCCTCGCCGCCCATCTGGGTGATGCCGACCTGGGCGCCGCGCCCGTTCCCGTCCAGGGCGATCATGGCGTGGCAGCCGATGCCGACGCCGACCAGCGTGCCGTCGGAGGTGCGGGTGGAGGTGTTGTGCGGGCATCCCGAGCAGAAGTACGGCGTGCGCGCGGCGACCATCGGCAACACGCGGCGCGCCGCCGTGCGCGGGGCCGTCGACCGGAGCCGGACGGCCGCCGCCCGGGGCAGCCGGTCCTCGCCGACGCAGGCGGCGAGCGCCCGGGCCACGTCCTCGGCGCCCAGGGTGCCCCGGGCGGTGAGCAGCTCGCGGCCGACCACGGCGGGAGTGCGCTCCCCGCCGTAGAGGGCCTGCCTGAGCTGCCCCTCCAGGAACGGCACCTTGTCCTCCACGACCAGCACCCGGTCGAGGTCGGCGGTCATGGCGGCGAGGTCGCCGTGGTCCAGCGGGAACGGCATCGCGAGCCGGACGAGCCGCAGGCCCAGGTGCTCCATCGCGTCCTCGTCCAGGCCGAGGTCGGCCAGCGCCCGCCGCACCACCGCGTACGACGTCCCGGAGGCGAGGACGCCCAGGGTGGCGCGCTCCGCGCCGAACATGACCCGGTTCAGGCCGTGGTCACGGGCGTAGCGGCGGGCCAGCTCCAGGCGGCGGGTCAGCATGTCGTGCTCGGCGTCCAGGGAGGCGGGGCCCACCAGGATGGGCGGCGCGCCGCGATCGGCGTGGTCCGGGGCCGGCACGCCGTCCCGGAGCGGTCCGAGGTCGACGGTGGCGGACGCGTCGGCGACGTCCGCGACGATCTTCAGGCCGGTCCACAGGCCGCTGAGGCGGGACAGCGCGACCGTGTGCAGCCCGAACTCGACGATCTCCGCGACCGAGCCGGGCGCCAGCAGCGGCATCGACAGGCTCTGGCACATCGGTTCGCACGAGCTGGGCACGGTCGAGGACTTGCTGCCCGGGTCGTCGCCGATCCAGGCCACCGCTCCGCCCAGCGCGGCGGTGCCGGCCAGCGTGCCGTGGCGGATGGCGTCGGCGGCCCGGTCCAGGCCGGGGTTCTTGCCGTACCAGAAGCCGGTCACCCCGTCGTGCCGCCGGCCGGGCACCCGCGCGAGCGACTGCGTCCCGGCCACCGCCGTGGCGGCGAGCTCCTCGTTGAGCCCCGGCCGGAACACCACGCCCGCCGGTTCGAGGAACCGCGCGGCCCGCGCCATCTCCAGATCGACCCCGCCCAGCGGCGAGCCCTGGTACCCGGAGACGAAGACGCGCGTGTTCAAGCCGCGCTCCCGGTCCAGGCGGCGCTGCTCGAGCGTCAGGCGGACCAGGGCCTGGATGCCCGACATCAGCACCCGGCCGTCCGCGGCCGTGTACCTGTCCTCCAGTGACACCTCTGCCGGACCGGCGGCGGGAGTGGGGCGCACGCGAACCTCCTGGCTTCGTTCGGGGGAGCCCCAAGCACAGCAACGTGCCCCGGCGTCGCGCAAGCATCCGACGAGCAGGAGCGGAAAAGACGCAAAGGATTTGCGAGAGAAGCCCTTTTCGCTAAGGTTCGTTTCGCCGAGCCGAGGAGTTCTCCATGTCCGAGATCGATGACATCGACCACCGCGTCCTGCGACTGCTGCGCGAGGACGGGCGCAGGACCTTCTCGGAGATGGCCGCGGAGGTCGGCCTCTCGGTCGCCGCGGTCAAGCGGCGGGTGGACCGGCTCCGCGAGATCGGCGTGATCACCGGGTTCACCGTCCAGATCGACTACGCCAAGCTCGGCTGGGGCATCGAGGCGTTCACCGAGCTGAGCTATCCCGGCACGACCCCGGTCAGCGAGATCGTCCGTACGGCGACCGACGTGCCCGAGGTCCAGGCGGTGTTCACCATCGCCGGCGACCCCGACGCGCTGGTCCACGTCCGGGTGCGCGACCTCGGGCATCTCCAGCACGTCATCGACCGCCTGCGCCGGGCCGGCAACGTCACCGGCACCAAGACGCTGATGGTGCTGGGCTCGTGGACCCGCGACGCCCTCGCCCGCGACCACCGGCGCCCGGCGTTCTGAGTCCGCGACGCCGTCCCGCGCCGGCGCCGCCGTGCCGCCTCCCCGGTCCCGGCGGGCCGGGGAGGGCGGCGGCTACGCGGAGGCGCGGATGACCAGGTGGGTGTCCAGTATCACGACGGGCTGCTCCAGCGGATCGCCGTTGATCCGCGCGACCAGGAGCTGCGCCATCTGCCGCCCCATCGCCTCGGTCGGCTGGTGCACGCTGGTCAGCGGCGGCTCCGTGTGCAGCGCCACCCGCGAGTCCTCGAACCCGATCAGCGCCACGTCGGCCGGCACGTTCAGCCCGCGCTCCTTGAGCACGTGCAGCGCGCCGACCGCCATCGCGTCCGACGCGGCGAAGACGGCGTCCAGGTCCGGGTGGCGCTCGAGGAGCTCCAGCATCGCCGCCGCGCCGCTCGCCTCGGAGAAGTCGCCGTACGCGACCCGCTCGCCGGTGCCGGTCGCGAGCAGCGCGTCGCGGTAGCCGGCGAGACGGTCGACGCCCACGCCCATGTCCTGCGGGCCGGCGATGGTGGCGATCCTGGTGCGGCCCCGGCCGAGCAGGTACTTCGCGGCCTGCCGGGCGCCCGCCCGGTTGTCCATGTCCACATAGCTGTACGGCGTGGGCCCGACCGGCCGGCCGCCGAGCACCGTCGGCACGCCCATCGCCTCCAGCCGCTCGGGCAGCGTGTCGGCGCCGTGCACGGACGTGAGCAGGACGCCGTCCACGTGCTGGCCGGTCAGGTAGTCCGCCAGCCGGTCGTGCTCGGCCCGGTTCTGCGCCATCGTCAGGATGAGCTGCAGACCCGTCTCGGAGAGGGCCGAGCCGATCCCGCGGATGATGCCCGCGAAGAACGGCTCGTCGAAGACCCGCTGCTCGGACTCGGAGACCACCAGCGCGACGGTGTCCGTCCGGTTGGTGACCAGGGTGCGCGCCGCGCGGTTGGGCACGTAGCCCAGATCCTTGATCGCCGTCAGAACGGCGTCGCGGGCCTTCTCGCTCACCTTCGGCGAGCCGTTGATCACCCGTGACACCGTTCCGCGTCCGACGCCCGCGCGGGCGGCGACTGCCTCCAGAGTCGGGCGCGCCCCCGGTCGGCGGTCCCCGTTCATCGTTGCCCCCTCCTGAGTTTTCTCGGGCCTATTCTGCTGGGCCCAGGAGCCCGCCGTGACGTGCCGCCTCCGCGTACCACAGGGCGCTGTCCTTCAGGATGCGCCGCTGCGTCGGATAGTCCACGTACACCAGCCCGAAGCGCTTCCCGTAACCCCATGCCCATTCGAAGTTGTCCATCAGCGACCACGCGAAGTATCCCTGCAGGGGGATGCCGGCCTCGATGGCAGCATGACATGTCCGCAAATGAGCGTCGATGTAGGCGAGCCGTTCGTGATCGTGGATCCGGCCGTCCTCGGTCAGCTCGTCGTCGAAGGCCGCGCCGTTCTCCGAGATGACCAGGGGGATGCGCGGGTACTCGCGGGCCAGCCGGGCCAGGATCTCGCTCAGTCCCGAGTCGTCGATCTCCCAGCCCATCGCCGTGACCGGCCGGCCCCCGTTGACGAAGCCGACGTGCTCGCTGCCCACCCACGGCGACCCCGAGTCCGTCGGCGCCGCGGCGGCCGACCGCGAGCCGCCGGGCGCGCCGGACACGGTGAACCGGCTGTAGTAGTTGATCAGCAGCATGTCGAGCGGCCCCGAGATCAGGCCGAGGTCGCCGTCCCGGATGAAGTCCGTGTCCGCGACCGCGCGCAGGTCCTCCAGCACGTCCTCCGGGTACGCGCCCTTCAGCAGCGCGTCCAGGAAGAAGCGGTTCTGCAGCCCGTCGACGCGCCGCGCCGCGTCCAGGTCGGCCTCGCCGCCGGTCGCCGGCGAGATCGCGTACAGGTTCACGCACCCGCCGATGCGGGAGTCGGCCCGCTGCGCGCGCATCGCCTGCAGGGAGAGGCCGTGGGCGAGGTTCAGGTGGTGCGCGGCGCGCACGGCCGCGGCCGGCTCGCGCCGCCCGGGCGCGTGCTCGCCCGAGGCGTACCCCAGGAACGCCGCGCACCACGGCTCGTTGACCGTGCTCCAGTTCTTGACCCGGTCGCCGAGCGCGTCGTGCACCAGGGCCGCGAAATCGGCGAAGCGCCGCGCCGTGTCCCGCTCGGGCCAGCCGCCCGCGTCCTCCAGCGCCTGGGGGAGATCCCAGTGGTACAGCGTCAGCCAGGGGTCGATGCCGTAGCTGAGCAGCTCGTCGACGAGCCGCTTGTAGAAGTCGAGCCCCTTGGCGTTGATCTCACCGGCCCCGTCGGGCTGGATCCGCGGCCAGGACACCGAGAAGCGGTACGCCGTCAGGCCGAGCTCGGCCATCAGCCGTACGTCGTCCCGGTAGCGGTTGTAGTGGTCGATCGCGATGTCGGCGTTCTCGCCGCCCACGATCCGGCCCGGCTGCCCGACGAACGTGTCCCAGACGGACCTCCCTCGGCCGTCCGCGTCGACCGCGCCCTCGATCTGGTAGGCCGAGGTCGCCGCGCCCCAGACGAACCCTGTGGGGAACATCAGCCCGGGGCTGCGGGTCTCGGCCCGGGTCTCCTGCGTGGTCACGCCTTGACCGCACCTTCCATGAGTCCGCCGATGATCTGTCGGCCGAAGAAGACGAAGACCAGCAGCAACGGAATGATCGATACCGTGGTGCCGGCGAAGATGAGCACGTAGTTGGTGGAGTACCGGTCGTTCAGCGCCCGGAGCGCGACCTGGACGGTCGGGTTGTCCGGGGTGAGCACGATCAGCGGCCACATGAACTCGTTCCAGATCAACATGAACGTCTGGATGGCGAGCACGGCCATGCCCGGCCGTACGGCGGGCAGGGCGACGTTGAACCAGATGCGCAGCGTGCTCGCGCCGTCGACCCTGGCCGCCTCGACCAGCTCGCGCGGCACCGCCTGCTGGGTGTACTGCGTCATCATGAAGACGCCGAACCCGTTCACCAGGAAGGGCAGGATGACCGCCTTCAGGGTGTTCGTCCAGCCGAGGGTCACCATCATCTGGTAGAGGGGCACGATGCCCATCTGCTGAAGCGGGACCATCATGGTCAGGACGATGGACAGCAGCAGCACGTTGCGGCCGCGGAACTGCAGCGAGGCGAACGCGAACCCGGCCAGCGCCGAGATGATCACGACCGCGAGCGTGACCGTCGTGGCGATGATGAGGGAGTTGACGATGCCCGTCATGAAGTGCGCGTTCTCGGCCTCGAACACCGCCTTGATGTTCTCGCCGAGGTTGCCGCCCGGCAGCAGGGGCGGGGGCATGCTGTGCGCGTCCTCGTTGCTCCGCGTCGCGATGATGATCATCCAGTAGAGCGGGAAGATCGACAGGAAGATCGCGAACCCGAGGGCGACCTTCGTCAGCGGCGTGGCGCGGAAGGCGTCGAGCCTCACTGGCCGGGCGGCCGGAGCGCGCCGCGTGCGGGTGAGCGTCGTCATTTGGATCTCCCGATTCCACGGACGAGAACGGAGTTGATCAGCACGGTGATCAGGATCAGGAGGAAGAGGACCCAGGCGGCCGCGGCGGCGTAGCCGTACTCGAAGTCACGGAAGCCCTCCTTGACGATGAACATGGCCACCGTCTGGAACTGGCCGGTCGTGCCTCCGGTCATCAGGCCGGAGCCGAACATCACCGGCTCCGCGAAGAGGGTGAACCCGCCGATCGTCGAGACGATCACCGTGAAGATGATGGTGGGCTTCAGCATCGGGACGGTGATCCCCCAGAACTGCCTGCGGGGACTGGCGCCGTCGATGGAGGCCGCCTCGTACAGGTCCTTGGGGATCGTCTGCATCGCGGCGAGGTAGATGATCGCGTTGTAACCGGTCCACCGCCAGTCGACCATGGTCGCGATCGCGATCCAGGACGACCACTTCTCGTTCTGCCAGTGGATGTTGTCCGTGCCGAACAGGCCGAGGATCCAGTTGACCACCCCGTAGTCCCGCCCGTAGAGCTGGGTGAAGACGACGGCGACGGCGACGACGGAGGTGATCAGCGGGATGAGCACGCTCAGCCGGATGACCAGCCGCCCGCGGAGCTTCTTGTTCAGCGCGTTGGCGAGCAGCAGGGCGATGAGCAACTGGGGGACCGTGGCGATGAGGAAGATGCCCACGGTGTTGCCGACCGCGTTCCAGAACTTCTCGTCGACCAGCAGCTTGGTGTAGTTCTCCAGGCCGATGAAGGTCTTCTCGCCGGCGAGCTGCCACTTGTGCAGCGACACCCAGGCGGTGAACAGCAGCGGGAACAGACCGAAGATCGCGAAGAGGATGAAGTACGGCGAGACGAAGATGTACGGGGTCGCGCGCAGGTCGAGCCACGACAGGAACCGCCGGGGGGCGGGCCGTTGCTCGCGCCGCCGGCCCCCGGACGGCGCCGCGCGGCTGGGGACGCGTCCCGCGTCCACATGGAGGCTCATGGAGACGTACCTTTCATCAGGGGAGCGGCCGGCTCCGGTGGTGCCGGGGCCGGCCGCTACCGAACGAGGGACGGATGGCGCCGGGGATCAGCCCGCGGCCTTGACACCCTCGTCGATGAACCGCTGCCAGGCCTCGTCCCACTTGATCGAGCCCTGGTCGGCTCCGACCAGCACCTCCTCGACGGCGGCCTTCACCTGGGCGTGCTTCTCACCGAAGAAGACCGGGGAGAGCTTGGAGACCGAGTCGGCGAAGATCGGGCCGGACGGCGCGTCGTTGAAGTAGGCGTTCTTGGCTTCCGCGACGGTCGGGTCCTGCTGCGCCTGGATGTTGCTCGGGAAGTTGCCGCCCTCCTTGAACGCGGCGATCTGACCCTCCTTGCTGGTCAGGTAGTTGAGGACCTCGGCGGCCTCCTTCGGGTGCTTGCTCTGGGCCGGGACCATCAGCCAGGAGCCGCCCCAGTTGCCGCTGCCGCCGGGCACCGCCGCGACGTCCCAGTTGCCGGAGTTGGCGTCACCGGAGGTGCCGGAGATGGTGCCGAGCATCCAGCTCGGGCAGCCCATGGTGGCGAACTGCCCCTTCTGCATGGCGGTGTTCCACTCCTCGGTCCAGGAGCGGAGCTTGGCGGTGAGGCCCGCCTTGCTCAGGGTCTGGACGTAGTCGAAGGACGCCTTGATCCCGGGGTTCTTGTCGAGGATGAGGTTGTTGTCCTTGTCGAAGTACTGCACGTTGCCGTTCTTGCCGGTCTCCTGCGACAGGACCGAGTTGTAGACGGTGTTCGCGCCGTCGACGAAGGCGACGCCCTTCAGCGCCGAGGTGAGCTTCTTGCCGACCTCCAGGTAGGAGTTCCAGTCCGGCCAGAGCTTGGAGACCTCGTCGCGGTCGGTGGGCAGGCCGGCCTTCTTGAACAGGTCGGTGCGGTAGCACATCGCCATGCCGCCGATGTCGGTGCCGATGGCGAAGAGCTTGCCGTCCTTGTTGATGCCGGTGTTCCACTTGTACTCGGGGAAGTCGGCCTTGCGGCTGTCGAGGCCGTACTGCCCGAGATCGGCGAAGTACTGCGGGCGGGCACCCATGAGGCCCATGCCGCCCTCGTCCATGCCGATGATGTCGCCGGCGCCGGCGCCGGACTCCAGCCACTGCAACATCTGCGGCAGGTACGTGTCCTCGAACCGGTCGGTGAGGTTGACGTACTTGACCTGGATGTTCGGGTGTGACGCGTTCCATGCCTTGACCGCGTCGTCGTAGGCGAAGTTCTCGCCGCCGCCGAAGGTCTGCAGGGTGATCGTGACGGGCCCGGCCGCGGCGGCGGAGGAGCCGCCGCCGGCCGGCTTCTCGTCGTCGCTGCCGCAGGCCGCTGTGACGCCCAGGGCGAGCGTCGCCACCGCGGCGAGCGCGAGCATCCTGCCGCGCCGGGAGTTGTGCATCATTCCGGACCCCTCTCAGGTGGTATCCCGAAGCTCATGGAAGGTGCATCGCGGGCCGGTCCCCGACCGCTCGGCCCACGATGGGTGATGTTGGGAGCGCTCCCACGAAGGTTGCTCCATGAGCAATGTCAGCGTCAATATCCCGAAACCTAACTGTTACTCCCGGCCCGATTTGAGATCTAGAGCCCGACAATAGCCACCAAACACCTCATTCTGCTGTTTGGGAGCGCTCCCATCCCATATGGCCCAAAAGGCTCACGCAGCGTGACCTCCGGTCACGGCGTCGTCCCGGTGATCCGATCCGTGTTCGCGACGGGGAGGCTCGCCCACGTCGGCGCCGGAGCCGCGGCCGGTCCGGGCCGCGGCTCCGCGCGGGCTCAGCGGGGCACGCTTCTCAGCAGGGAACGGCTGTTCGCGTCGGCCATCCGGCACGTCGCGCCGGAGCAGTTCCGTAGCAGCGCGAGCCGCGCCGAGAACGTCCCGACCAGGAACGGGTCCGCGGTCGCCGCGATGTTCCGCAGCTCGTACGGGTCGGCGGCCAGGTCGTAGAGCTGCCGCTCGCCGGTGCCGTACTCGACGTAGCTGTACCTCTCGGTGCGCAGCACGCTGTAGCTCGGCGCCGCGTACGGCGCGTAGGGCGGCTGGAAGAACTCGACGAGGACGGCGTCGCGCCACGGCACGTCGCCGTCCCCTCGTAGGAGCGGGACCAGCGAGCGGCCCTCGGCGAACGGCGGCGGCGCCGTCCCGCCCAGCTCGGCGAACGTGGGCGCGAGATCCACCGTCGAGCAGAGCCGGTCGATCGTCGAGCCGGGTGCGACGCCGGGGCCGCGCACGACCAGCGGCACCCGGATGTCCTCCTCGAACGGCGTCGTCTTGCCCGGGTGCAGCCGATGCTGGCCCAGATGGAAGCCGTTGTCGGAGGTGAAGAAGATGTAGGTGTCGTCGAGCTGCCCGGACCGCTCCAGGGCCGCGACGAGCGCGCCCACCATGTCGTCCACGCCCAGCATCGCGCGCAGCCGGTCGCGGTGCAGTTCGTCGATCCGCCGCACCGTCTTGGGGGAGAGCGGGGGCTTCTCACGCAGCCAGGACGGCTCCGCCGACATGTCCTGCTGGTCGAAGGACGGCGTCCGCGGCGCCACCTCGTCCGCGAACGCCGCCGCGTGCCGCTCCGCGTGGTTGGCCGGCTGGTGCGGCGCCACCGGGGCCAGGTAGAGGAAGAACGGCCGGCCGTCCGACGAGCTCACGAACTCGTCGGCCTCGCGGCTCAGCACGTCCTCCAGGTAGTCCTCCGGCTCGTAGCCGTGCTGGACGATCTCCCCGTCGTCGTTGAGCGCGTAGCCGTACTCCTGGTAGAGCCGGGTGACGGGGACGGCCCAGCGGTCCCATCCGGGCGGTATGTAGCGCCGCGACGCGCCCAGCGGGTACTTGTTGAGGTACTTCCCGAGGAGCCCGGTGCGATAGCCCGCCGACCGCATCCACGTGCCGACCGTGGAGTCCTCCAGCGCCCGGAACTTCGGGAAGCCGCCCGTCGGCGGGCGGTTGCTCTCCACCTGGTGGCTGTGCATGTACTGCGAGCGCAGGATCGACGACCGCGACGGGCAGCACCACGGGTTGGTCGCGAAGAACCGGGAGAAGACCGCGCCCTGCTGGACGAGCAGGTTCCAGATGTTGGGGAACCGCTGCAGGTCGGTCGTGTCCAGGTCGTCGGTCAGGATGAGCACGACGTTCGGCGGACGCGTGGACGTCGGCTCATCCCGCGCGGGGGCCCCCGAGAACGCCGTACACAGGACGAGCGTCACAGCGAGCCAGGGACACCACCTTCGGGGCTTTTTGGGGACCGGCATGGGACAGATCATTACCTCGCCGCTACCTGCGGAAACGTACGGCCTGTGCCCGGTTCGGCGCAGGCCGTGACGAATCCGGCCGGATCCCTGGGGAACGGGACCGTCCCGCTTGGATCAGCCGAAGGTCGCCGGGTCGGGCCCGAGGCGGCGGTCCGCGTCCATCGCGGCGATCTCGGTCATGTCGCCGGGGTCGAGCTCGAAACCGAAGACGTCGATGTTCTCGCGGATGCGCTCCGGCGTGACGGACTTCGGGATGACGATGTTGCCGAGCTGGATGTGCCAGCGCAGCACCACCTGGGCCGGGCTCCTGCCGTGCTTGGCCGCGATCCGCGTCAGCACCGGCTCGTCGAGCAGGCCCTTGCCCTGGCCGAGCGGGCTCCACGCCTCGGTCGCGATGCCGTGCGCGGAGTCGTAGGCGCGCAGCGCGTCCTGGGCGAACTGCGGGTGCAGCTCGATCTGGTTGACCGCGGGCACCACCTCCGCCTCGTCCAGGAGCCGGTCCAGGGCCTGCACCGTGAAGTTCGAGACGCCGATCGCCCGGACCCGGCCGTCGGCGTAGAGCTTCTCCAGGGCCTTCCACGTCTCGACGTACTTGTTCTGCGCCGGCGCGGGCCAGTGGATCAGGTAGAGGTCGAGCACGTCGAGGCCGAGCCGCTCCATACTGGCGTCGAAGGCGCGCAGCGCCCGGTCGTACCCGTGTTCGTCATTCCACAGCTTGGTCGTGACGAACAGCTCGTCACGCGGGATCCCCGACTCGCGGACGGCCCGGCCGACGCCCGCCTCGTTCTGGTACAGCTTCGCCGTGTCGATGCTGCGATATCCGGCGGCGAGCGCCGCGGACACGGCGTGCTCCGCCTCGTCGTCGGGCACCTGCCACACACCGAAGCCGAGCTGCGGCATGGTGACGCCGTTGTTGAGGGTGATGGTGTTCATGTTTCCATGCTGCCCGACCAGCTTTCGGCCAACGGCAGCAGGACCCGGTCCACGGCCTCGGCCATGAAAGCGTCGTCCAGCGGCTCGCCCTGGACGATCAGCCGCCGCCAGATGAGGGCCTCCGCGACGGAGAACAGCGCGCGCGGGTCGACGGGCCCCGGGAGGTCGCCGCGCTCGATCGCCCTGCCCAGCAGGAAGGCGAGCCCGGAGAGATCCCGCCCCGGCATGTGGTCGCGCACCGCCGCTGCCAGCTCGGGGCTGGACGCCATCGCGGAGACCAGCCCGAGGATGAGCCGCTGCCTGCGCCCGATCGCCGCGCAGATGGCGCCGAGCGCGGCGAGCAGGTCGCCGCGCAGCGAGCCGGTGTCCGGGGCCGGTGGCAGCTCGATGTCCAGCCGGTTGCAGACGAGATCGACCACGAGCTCGGCCTTGCCCGTCCACCGCCGGTAGATCGTCGCCTTGCTGGCCCCGGCCCGCCTGGCGATCTGGTCCACGGACATCCGGTCGTATCCCGTCTCGGCCAGCAGCTCCAGCGTGGCGTCCAGGATCGCCCGCTCGCGGCCGGGGTCGAGTCGTCGCGAGCTGGCGGATTCCATGGGCTCCCCGTCCTGGATCAGGTCTCCGGATCATGCTCTTCGTATCACGGGTTCCGTGTCCCGCTTTCCCGATCACGGCCGCTCCCGGGGTTCCGGCGCGGCCGCCGTCCCGCGTCGTCCGGTCGCGGGTGCGCCGAGGTCCGGGAATTGTACGCCGGTGAGCTCCTCCGAGACGGACCAGAGGCGCCGCGCGAGATCCTCGTCCCGGGCCGCCGCGCTCGCCGGTTGCGGCCTCAGCTTCGGCCCGACGAACTCCCCGCCCCGGATCTCGGGCGACGTCGCGGCGTACAGCGAGGGCACGGCCCCCGCCTCCGGCGGCTGTACGGCGAAGCGCAGCAGCAGCTTGAGCACTCCGGTCAGCGGGCCGAGCGTCATGATGCCCGTCGCGGTCGCGCCCGGGTGCGTGGCCACGCTCAGCAAGCGGGACCCCGCCCGCCGCCGAAGCTCGAACGCGAACAGCAGGTTGGCGAGCTTGGACCGTCCGTACGCGCTCATCCGGCCGTATCCCCGGCGCAGCTCCAGGTCGTCGAGGTCGAGCCGGCCCAGCTTGTGGGCGTCGCTCGCCACCGTCACGACCCGCGCGCCGGGCCGGGCGAGCAGCAGGGGCGCCAGCAGGCCGGTCAGCGCGAACGGCCCGAAGTGGTTGGTGCCGAGCTGCATCTCGAAGCCGTCGGCGGTCGTCCGCCTCGGGATCATGCCGACGCCCGCGTTGTTCACCAGCAGATCCAGCCCGTCCAGCCGGGACCCGACCGCGTCGGCGAACGCGCGCACCGAACCCAGGTCGGCGAGATCGAGCCGCTCGAACTCCGCCTGCGCGCCGGGCGCCCGATCGAGGATCCGCCCGACGGCCTCGCGGCCCTTGTCCGGGTCGCGGCTCGCCACGATGACGCGGGCGCCGTGCCGGGCCAGTTCGAGCGCGGTCGGGAAGCCGATGCCCGTGTTCGCTCCGGTGACCACCGCCGTGCGGCCGGTCAGATCGGGGATGTCGTCGACGCTCCACATGGGCACTCCTCGATGTGCTCTGGTATTCACGGAACCTCAGGTGTACGAAACCGTTTCGTACTCTACCCTCGGCCGTGCGGGCGGCGGTCTCGTCGGCGCCTGTTCACCCGGCGTTCGCGGGCGCGTCGGAGGGGCGCCGCCCGGCGCGCCTAGCCTCGTCGCGTCGTGAACGGGTCTTCACCGGACGTGGGCAGCGCGGGTCGGCGCCACGCCGTCGAGCAGGGGCCGGCCATCGCGTGGGTGGAGTCCCCGCTGCAGTTGTTGTGCGTCGCCGAGGCGCACCACGCCGGGCTGCTCGCCGCGGACACCCTGGTCGTGCCCAGGGCCGGCCAGCGCGCCCTGCGGCTCACCGGCCGTGAGCTGCGCCGGATCGGGCTGCCCGAGGGGCTGCGGCTCGCCGAGCCCGCCGACGCGATGCCGCGCCCCGGCCGCGTCTGGGCCGTGGGCGACGCCTTCTCCGGCCGGGTCCAGGCCCGGGCCCTCACCAGCCGCCCCCGGCGGATCGTCCTCGTCGACGACGGGCTGGCCACGATCCGCCTCCTCGAACTCCTCGTCGCCCGCCGCCCGCTGCTGCGCGCCCGCGCCCGTCGCGAGGGCGCGGCCGGCCTCGCCCGCGCGATGCTCGGCGTCGCCGCCGGGATGCGCCTGCGCGGGCGCGGCCTGACCGTGTTCACCGCGCTGCCCGTCCCCGCGCCGCTGGCGGGAGCCGTACGGGAGACGGGCGCCGAGCTGGTCCGGCACGACTTCGGGTGGCTGCGGTCCCGGCCCGCGAGCCCCGCGCCCGAGGAGCGCACCGTGGTGCTCGGCACGTCGCTGGTGCGCAACGGGCTGATCCACCGCGACCGCTACCTGCGCTGGCTGCGCGAACTCGGTGAGCCGGTCGCCTACTACCCCCATCGGCGCGAGGATCCCGCGGACCTCGCGCGGGTCGCCAGGATCGACGGTCTCACCGTCCACGACTCCGGGCCGCCGGTCGAGCTGACGCTGCGCGACCTGCGCCCCGGGCAGCGCGTGGTCAGCCTGCCCTCCACCGCGGTGACCTCGCTGCGTGTCCTGCTGTCCGGGCGCGGCGTCTCCGTCGAGGCGGTCGAGGTGCCCGACGAGTGGTGGACGGAGGCCGCCGGGCCCTCACTGCGCGCCCACCTCCAGATCTTCACCGACGTACCGGCCCCCGCCGCCGAGGGGGAGAGCCCCGCCCGCGGCGGCCTGCCGGGACATTCCCCCGCCCCTGGAAAGGTAGCTCCTTGATCCGCGTGCTCGCCGTGGCCGACTCCGACTCGTACCTGAAGTGGGCCGCCGGCCTCCTCGACGCCATGCCCTCCGACTGGGTGACCGAGCTGCTGGTCGTGCGCTCCCCGATCGCGCCGTCCGAGAGCCAGATCCAGGCGGCGGTGAGCGGGACGCGGATCGGGCGCGCGGGACGGCCGGCCGTCTCCGAAACCCCGGCAGGGGAGGGCGGGGGCGCCCTCCCGCCCGTGCTCGCCGCCCGGCGGCTGCGCCGCGCGGCCGAGCGCTTCCGGCCCGACGTCGTGCTGCTGGCCTGCACCGGGCCCGTCGTGGACGTCCTCGCCGCCGAGGTCCTCGCCGACCTGCGGCCGCGCCCGGCGTTCGTGTCCGGCCTGCCCGGCATCTCGGTGCCCGCGACCGAGAAGGCGTGGCTGTACCGGAGCGGATGCGAGCTGTTCGTCGTGCACAGCGGCCGGGAGGCGCGGGAGTTCGCCGCCATCGGGGCGGCGCTCGGAGGCGGCGGGTCGGCCGCCGGGGGAGGGGTGGCCCTGGCCCGCCTGCCGTACCTGGACCTCGGCGGCCCCGCGCCGGCGGAGCGCGACCGAGTGATCTTCGCGACCCAGGCGAAGGTGCCGCGGCGGCGCGAGGAGCGCGAGACCGTGCTGCTCGCCCTCGCCGCGCTGGCCGAGGCCCGTCCCGACCTGGACGTCGTGGTCAAGCTCAGGGGGCGCGACTCCGAACGCCAGACGCACATCGAGCGGCACCACTACGAGCGCCTCTGGCTCGCGATGGCGGGGGAGGGCCGGGTCCGGGTCGACGCGCTTCGGTTCGCCACCGGGCCGATGCACGAGCACCTCTCCCGCGCCGCCGGGTTCGTCACGGTCAGTTCGACCGCCGCGCTGGAGGCGATCGCCGCCGGCGTGCCGCTGCTCGTCCTGTCCGACTTCGGGGTGAGCGCGGAGATGATCAACCTGGTCTTCGAGGGAAGCGGGTGCCTCGGCACGCTCGACGACCTCGCCAAGGGCGGGTTCCGCGTCCCGGACCCGGAGTGGTGCCGCTCCAACTACTTCCACGACGACGCCGCGAGCGACTGGCTCGACCGCATCCGCGAGCTGGCCGCGGCCGCCCGCGAGGGGGCCCTCGCGATCTCACGCTCCCTGCTCGACGGGCCGGAGCACGCCGCGGCCCGCCGGCGCGCCCGGCTCCGGCTGGAGGTGCCGCCCCGGGTCCTGCGGTACGGCTACCGCGCCAAGCGTCGTGTCCGTCGTTACCTCAAGGCCCTCTGACCTCGGATCACGGCGCTCCGCCCCTCATCCGGTCAGGGGGCGCACGCCGGCTTCGTCGAGCGCGAGCGCTTGATGCCGGTGCTCCCGGCGCACGCGGGGACGGTTTGGTGGGGCTCTTGAGTGATGTCCCTCAGCCGGATCGTCGCGGGGTGCCGGCCGTACGGCGGCGGAGCAGACGCGGCAGGGCGGCGGCGAGCACCCCGACACCCGCGGAGCCGGCCAGGGCGACCGCGAAGAGCACCGTGGAACGCCAGGGCCAGCCGGACCCGGAAAGACGCAGCTGTCCGACGGGATACTCGGAGAACTTGGCGGTGATCCGGGCGGTGACGTCGCCCGAATGGGCGGCGAGGTCACGGAGCATCGGGTCGAAACCGAACTCTCCGTCCCGCCGTCCGCCGCCGGGCGGCTCCGGTGTGAGACCTCGTCCCGACGCCCAGCTCGCGAGCGCCGGCGTCACGTCGCCGCGCACCCCCGGGACCACGAACCGGTCCAGGCGCGGCACCGCCGTACCGGCTGGTTCGGTGAGCAGGATCACGCCATGCCGCGTGGTGACCGTTCCGGTGGCGCTGATCGGGATCGCGCGGGAACTGAAGGAGACACCGGAGTAGACCTCGAACGCCGCCGCGGCGTCGATCTCCCCCACTCCGTCCTCCAGCCCGATGCCGATCGTGGGGCGCTGCCAGGGGAAAGCCGCGTTCAGCGCGTACGGCAGGTCGGACAGGGCGAGGTGGTTCGGGGTGATCGCGGTGGGGCCGTCCAGGCTCCAGCCGGGATAGTGGAGCGCGCCGCCGATCCGCCGGGCCTCGTCCGCACCCGCGAGCCGCTCGACCATGCGGAGCGCGCCGACGGTGCCGGAGGTGATGCCGGCCGTGGTGGTGATCGTGCCCTCCTCCACATAGCGCTCGCCGCTCTGCCATCGCACCGCGGGGTGGTTCCGCTTCAGCGAGTCGATGTTGGCCCAGAAGGAGGTCGCCCTCCGGTTGTCGAGCACACCGGTGGCCGCGAGGAGTTCCGAGCCCGCGCAGACGCCCAGCAGGCGGGAGCCGTGTCGCGACCGTGCGGCGATCCACTCGCGCAGCGGCTCCTCCGCCGTGCCGGTGGGATCGACGACGGCGGGCACCACCACCACGTCCGGTTCGGGAACGACACCGGTCCCGACCTCGTCCAGGGTGTGGTCGGGCAGCAGGTGTACGCCGCCGGAGAGCGGGGACGGGGTTCGCCGCGCCGCCACGGTGTAGACGGCGAACCGTTCCGATCGGGCGAACACCTCGTAAGGGGCGAGAACGTCGGCGGAGACCGAGCCGGCGTTGCTGAGCACGACCGCGACGGTGATCCGTCCGCCGGGTATCGCCTTGGCGGCCGGCCAGCCCCGGGCGGGCGGGCGTCGGCCGAACTCGGGGTAGCTCTGGCCCATCGTGGTGGCGACACCGGCGGCGCAGATCCCGCCCAGGGAGGCGAGGAACACGGCGGCGCCCAGCAGGACACGCCCGATCCGGCGCACGACGGGCCTGTTCGGACGCGCGGTCGGACGGCTTCGGACACGGGACACAGGAGGCTCTCTTCTTTGTACGGCCATGAAGGCATGGCGAACTCACGGCAGCGCGGATCGGCGGCGCGCATCGGCAACGCGATCCGCGCCGTGGAAGGGGGAATCAGCGGGAGGTCCGCCGCTCAGCGCGCGTGCTTGCGCGCCTCCGACGGAGACATCCCGTACCGGGTGGAGAACAGGCGGCGGAAGTGGCGGACGTCACGGAAGCCGCAGCGGCTCGCCACGGCGTCCACGCCGAGGTCGGTGTCGGCCAGCAGTCTCGACGCCCGTTCCAGGCGCAGTTGCTGCTGGTATTCCAGGGGGCTGATGCCGATCGCCGTGGCGAACGCCCGGCTCAGGCCCCGCGGGGACAGGTGGGCCACGGCGGCCAACTCGGCGAGGGTGTGCGGGGTGTCCAGGTGCTGGGCGAGATGATCCTGCACCCGATGGACGGCCGGATGCAGGTGCGAACGGTGCCGGAGAAAGGGACTGATCTGGGACGCCGAGCCGTTCCGCCGCAAGTAGACCACCAGTTCCCGGGCGACCGCGGCGGCGAGTGCGGGGCCGTGATCGCGTTCCACGAGCGACAGCGCCAGATCGATCCCGGACGAGATCCCCGCGCTGGTGCTCACCGGGCCGTCGTGGACGTACAGGACCCCGTCCTGGACCCGGGCCGCCGGGTATCTCCGCCGCAACGCCTCGACGAGCGACCAGTGAGTGGTGCACCGGCGTCCGTCCAGCAGCCCGGCCTCGCCCAGCGCCGCCGCGCCGGTGCACACCGAGGCGATCCGGGCGCCACGGTGATGTGCCGTACGCAGCCACCGTGTCACCGAGTCGGGAACCAGCGGCTCGCCCGGCCGGAGATCCTTCAACCGGTGTCCCGGCACCAGCACCAGATCACCGGGCTCGGTCGCCGGCAGACCGGCGAATCCGGCCAGCCGCAGTCCCTGTGCCGACACCGCCTCTTCGGTGTCGGACACGTACTCCAGGCGGTAGTCGGCACCCAGGTGCGCCGCGGCGTCGAAGACCTGCACCGGACCGCCCAGGTCCAGCAGGTTCACGTCCGGAAGGACCAGCACCACGACCCGGCCCGTGCTCGCCACTCGCTCACTCACGACGCCTACGCTAGACCGCTCGCACCGGGCTCCGGGAGGGCCGTACGGACCGTACACCGGACGGATCAGGCACTCGCCGCCGGCCCGAGAGCGGGCGGCGGCCGCCCGGGGGCGCGGATCCGGACGGGGGCGTCGCCGGGGCTCAGCGGGAGAAGAGACGGCGCAGCCGGGAGGCGCGGCCCTCGCCCCGGCCGTCCGGCGGCGTCTCGGCCGGCGGGGGAGCGGGGAGCAGGCCCAGGGACGACAGGCGGCGGTGCTTGAAATAGCGCTCCGTCCCGTGCGTCGCGACGTACGCGGCGGCGGCCTCGCGCAGCTCCGGGAGTGCCGCGGCGCGCATGCAGTACGCGACGGCCCGGACCAGGGCGTCCAGATCCACCGGCGGCGGCTCCGCCAGCGACCCGTCGGGGCCGAGCCGGGGCAGGGCCGCGGCGGCGACCGTCGCCGGGATGCGGTTGGAGTTCTCGTACGGCGTGAGCCGTTCGAGCACGAGGTCGGTGCCCACGGTCGCGGCCGGGACGCCGAAGAAGCGCCCGGCGGTCACCAGCGCCGTGGAGAAGCAGCCGACCACCAGGCGCGGCCGGTGGACGGCGAAGTGGGCTTCGGCGGGGACCGGCCCGGAGGCGACCAGCAGATCGACCCCGAGCTCCTCGGCCACCGGGCGCAGCTCGCGGGCGTGCCGCCGCCCGGCGGCGGGGTGGGGCTTGAACACCACGCGGCGGTGCCCCCGGGCGGCGAGGCCGCGCAGCATGGCGGCGTGCAGCCCGGCCTCCTCCGCGGCGGTCAGGATCCCGAGGGAGGAGAGGTACTGACCGAGGACGACGGCCTCCCCACCGGCCTCCCCACCGGCCTCCCCACCGGACTCCCCGTTGGCCTCCCCAGCGCCGTCCCCGTCGGCGTCCCCGCCGGCCCTCCCGCCCGCTCCCGTGTCCCGCGCCCCGGCGCCGGCCCGCTCGGCCACGGCGCGGAACGCGGCGCCGGAGACGATCTCGGACGGGACGCCGTGCTCGGACAGGAGCAGGGGAGCGAGGCCGGGGACGAGGTCGAGGTGGAGCAGGCGGGTGACGCGGCCGGCTATCTCCCGGGGCAGCGGGAGGCGGGTGGGCCCGTACCCCATCAGGCCGTCCGAATAGACGGTGATCGGCACGTCCCGCAGCAGCCCGGCCAGCGTGCGGGAGGGCGGGACCGCGATCGACTCGACGACCAGCTCGTCCGGATCTCCGAGGCGGGCCGACAGGAGGCGGCCCAGCATCGGCGCCTCCACGGAGCGCGCCCTCCACTCGGAGGGGTGCAGCGGCGCGATGACCGCGTTCCAGGACACGACCTCGTCGAACCGGTCCCGGATCCCGGCGAACGCGGGCGACTCGTCCAGGGCCGGGGTGATCTCCGGGATCGCCGCGTTGTTCGACACCAGCAGGATCCTTCGGCCCCCGCCGGGGCCGAAGCGGCCCTCGTCGCAGGCGGCCGCCAGGGTCATCACCCCGAACGGCGTCGAGGCGCAGAGCAGCGTGGTCCGTGCCATGTCCCTCCTACTGGCCCCTTCTTCCGGTCCCTCTCCGTCCGCTCCCTCTCCGTCCGGGCCCCTCCCGCGATCAGTCCGCCGGCGGCCCGGCGAGGGACGCGACGAGGGCGCGCCGGTCGGGGTCCAGGCCGGCGAGGGCCCCGTCCGGGACGCGCCGCAGGATCTCGGCCGCCCGTTCCTCGAACCGCGCCCGCAGCTCGGGCGGGAACCGGTCGAGCAGCTCCACGTGGTGCGCGAGCAGCCCGGTGAGGTTGCGCGCCGCCTTGAGCAGGAACTCGGGCTCGACCTCGTCCAGGATCGTCTCGTACGCGGTGAAGAAGTCGAGCTGCCGCTCGTCCCCGATCGCGGTCAGCGACCCGGGCACCCCGCGCCGGTAGAAGACGCCCGCCAGGGACACCACGGCGAACGAGCGGGCCCTCCGGTGCAGCCGCCAGATCCACGGCCGGTCCTCCGCCGTCCGCAGGCCCTCCGGGAAGGCGAGCAGCGATCCGAGATCGCGCCGGTAGATCCCGGCCCACGCGTACGCGTAGTCGACCATCGTCCGGGCGTCGAAGGGGAGCACGGCGTCGCGCGGATCGAGCACGACGCCCCGCCTTCCCTCCGGGGCGCGGTGCGGCTCCCGCCTGCGGCCCTCGACCTGGACGTGGTCCACCCGCACGAAGTCGCAGCCGAGCGCCTCGATCGCGGCGGTCAGCTCGGACAGGTAGCCGGGCGCCACCCAGTCGTCCCCGTCCAGGAACGTCACGTAGCGGCCGGTGGCGACGGCCAGCCCGGCGTTCCTGGCCGCGCCCGCCCCGGCCGGCGCGGCGTGGCGCAGCAGCCGCAACCCCGGCAGGTCGGCGCGGAAGTCCTCGGCCACCGCCGCCGTCGCGTCCGCCGAGCCGTCGTCGACCACGATCACCTCCATGTCCGGGACCGGGCCGCGGGTCAGCGACGTCAGCGCGTCCGCCAGGTACGGCTCGCCGTCGCGGACCGCGACGATCACCGAGAGCTCGGGCACGGGACCGCCTCCCTCGCCGGCCCGCCGGCCGTCGGTTCCGTCACTGTGCGGCGACGCGGCGCAGGCGGGCGCGGGGCGCCTCCTCGCCCGGGAAGACGCGCTTGACGCCGTCTCCCAGCGCGGACTCGATGATGCGGATGTCCCGGACCAGGTGCTCCAGCCCGCTCGGCTCCAGCGAGGCGGCGTGGTCGGAGCCCCACATCGTCCTGTCGAGGGTGATGTGCCGCTCGACGGCCACCGCGCCGAGGGTGACCGCCGCCAGGGAGATCTGCAGGCCGCGCTCGTGGCCCGAGTAGCCGACCGGCACGCCGTACCGCTCGCGGAGCGTGACGATCGTGCGCAGGTTGGCCTCCTCCGGAGGCAGCGGGTACGTGGAGGTCGCGTGCATCAGCACCAGACCCGAGGTCCCGAGGATCTCCACCGCCCGGTCGATTTCCTCGATCGTGGACATGCCGGTCGAGAGGATGATCGGCTTGCCGGTGGCCGCGAGGGCGCGCAGCAGCTCGTGGTCGGTCACGCTGGCGGAGGCCACCTTGTGCGCGACGACGTCCATCCCCTCCAGGAACTCCACGGAGGGGACGTCCCAGGGCGAGGCGAACCAGTCGACGCCGCGCGCCGCGCAGTGCCGGGCGATCGCCGCGTACTCGTCCCGGCCGAACTCGGTCCGGATCTTGTAGTCGAGGTAGGTCATCTCCCCCCACGGCGTGCTGCGCATCTGGCCGCGCTGCTCGGGCGGCACGCAGATCTCGGGAGTCCGCTTCTGGAACTTGACCGCCTGGCAGCCCGCGTCCGCCGCGACGTCGATCAGCCGGCGCGCGATGTCGAGGTCGCCGTTGTGGTTGATGCCGATCTCGCCGATCACGTACACCGGCAGGCCGGGGCCGACCAGCTCCCCGCCGATCCGCACCGGCTCGCCCTTGACCCGCAGCTCCGGCCGGGCCACCCGGCGCGGCGTCCGCTCGGCGGCGTCCGAGCCCGCGGGCCGCGCCGCGAGCACCCGGTCGCACAACTCCCGTACGGCTCCCGCCCCGCCGGCGTGGCCGAGCACGACCCGGGCGGCCGCCCGGACCCGCGGATGGGCGTCGGGGACCGCGACCGGCCAGCCGACCAGCGCCATGCAGCCGAGGTCGTTGACGTCGTTGCCGACGTACGCGACGCGGGCCGGGTCCAGCGCCTCGATCGCCAGCCAGTCCCGCAGCGCGGTCTCCTTGGCGTTCAGCCCCTGCAGCACGGGGACGCCGAGCTTGCGGGCGCGGGCCGTCACCACGGGGTTGCGCTCCGTCGAGAGCACGAGCAGCCGGACGCCGGAGCGCTTGAGCAGTGCCACCCCCATCCCGTCGGACCTGCTGACCGCGACCATCTCGCGCCCGTCGGAGTCGACGTACGCCCGGTCGTCGGTGTGCACCCCGTCGAAGTCGGTGACCACGGCGTCCACGTCGATCGGCAGCGGCTCGTCCACGAACGGCGCGAGCGCCCGGACGATCTCCAGGTCCTCCGGGGTGTCGACCTCCACGGCGTGCCGGGCCGGGACGGGCTGGACGACGACCCGGCCGAAGAAGCGGTGGCCGTGCTCGCGCAGGCCCGCCGCCCGCATGACGTAGAAGGCGCCGGTCTCGCGGAAGTGCGGCTCGCGGTCCTGCCGCCGCGGCCGGGCGGCGGGGTCGTGGTTGACGCCCGCCCCCGCGCCCGTCCACACGAACTCGTAGGTCTCCATCCCGGAGAAGACGACGTCGGCGTGGCCGTCGAGGACGCGGCCGACCGCGGCGTCCAGGTCGTCCGCGTCGATGAACGCGCTGGTGCACTGCACGAGGAGAACCACCTCGGGGTCCTCGGGGAGCGTGTCGAGCGCGTGCAGCACGGCCGACTCGCTGGACGCGGCGGCCCCGCTCAGCTCCGCGGGCCGTTCGACGACCCGGGCGCCCGCCTCGCGCGCGACCGCGGCGATGCCCTCGTGGTCGGTGCTGACCACGACCTCGTCGACACGCCCGGCCCGCAGGCACGCGTGGACGGCCCGGGCCACCAGCGGCACCCCGCCGACCTTCTCCAGGTTCTTCAGCGGCACGCCCACCGAACCGCCACGGGCGGGGACAACGGCCAGGACTCGCACGGGCACTCCTTCGACGACCTACCTGCGACGACGCCCCGGTGTCCGGGGGTGCCCCAGAACCTAGCCAGGGGGATGTCACGCAGGGGGAGCCGGAGCTGAACGCGCAGGGGCGCCCGCCTTAACTTTCCGTACGCGGGCCCGCCGTACGCCGCCTGACCGGGGCCGGCGGTCAGGAGTGCGGGCCGGTGTCCTGTCCGGCGCCGTGCTCCGGACCGTGCTCCGGGCCGTGTTCCGTGCAGGACGTGATCGGCAGCCTGGTGACGAACAGCGCGCCGTTGTCGGTGTCCTCCACCCGGATGCTCCCGTGGTGGGCCTGGATGACCTCGCGGGCGATGGCCAGGCCGAGACCGGTGCCGCCCTGGTCCCTGCCGCGCGCCGCGTCGAGCCGGGTGAACCGCTCGAAGATGCGCTCGCGGTCCGCGGCCGGGATCGGGTCCCCGTCGTTGCCCACGGCGAGCACGGCCTCGTCGCCCTCGCGGCGGACCTCGACCACGATGAGGCTCTTGGCGTGCCGTTCCGCGTTGTTCAGCAGGTTGACCAGCACCCGGGACAGGTGGGTGCTCACGCCGCTGACCGTCACCTCGGGCGCGGCCCGCAGGTCGATCTCGACCGGTCCCGACCGGCGGCGCCCGACCTCGTGGGTGACCAGCGCGCCGAGGTCGACCTTCTCCCGCATGGAGCGGTCAGTCGTGCCCACGCGGGCGAGGAACAGCAGATCGCTCATGATCGCCTCAAGGCGCTTGGTGTCGCGCAGCGCCGCCTTCATCGCCTCGGGATGGTCCTCGGGATGCGGCATCGCGCTCTCGAGCTGGGCGCAGATCCCGGTGATCGGGGTGCGCAGCTCGTGCGAGGCGTCGGCGGCGAACTGCCGCTGCTGGGTGACCGACCGCTCCAGCCGCGCCAGCGCGTCGTTGACGGTGCGGGCCAGCCGGGCGATCTCGTCCTTGCCGGGCGGTTCGAGCACCCGGGCGCTCAGATCGCTGCCGCTGATCGCCGCGAGCTGCGTCCGGATCTCCTCCACCGGACGCAGCGCGCGCCCGGCGATCTTCCATGCCACCCAGGCGATGACGGCCGTCAGCAGCGCCACCACGCCGGCGACGATCAGTTCCAGCAGGTGGGTGGACGTGATCAGGGGTTCAGGGCGGGCCACGAGGGCGACGGGCGAGCCCGGGTCCTTGCCGGTGCGCAGCGCGGCCACGTAGGCGCAGGCCCCGTGCGGCAGGGTGCAGACGAAGGACTCGACGAACCTGTTGTCCGGATTCGGCCAGCTCCGAGTCAGCGGCGCCAGGCCGCGCGCGGCCTCGCTGGAGGCGACGACCCGCCGGTCCGGGGTGACGACCTGGACCAGGGTCGACTTCTTGTTCGTGCGGATGGGGTTGTGCAGCGTGCCCTGGCGTACGTCGGCCGCGACCCTGGAGGCGGTCAGCCGCGCCTCCTCCCACCGCTGCCCGCTGATGGCACGCCGGATCGCGACGTCCGCGCCGATCCCGAGCGGGATGAGTACGAGCAGGGCGACGACGGTCGTGATCAGTGTCAGGCGGGCGTGTATCGACAGCCCCCGCAACCAGGGGAGGGACATTTCTTGAGGGTACTGACCGTGATCCCAGGCGGATTAGTGACACAGGAAAGATCTGACTAAACCTGGTCAAAGTGCCGCATCGGGGGAGCATGCGCCGTGGAGGCCCGTACGACGAGCTCCGGCTCGAACAGGTGCTCCGCCGCCTTGCCGCCCCGGCCCCTGATCTCGTCGATGAGGGTGCGCACGGTGGCCACGCCGATCGCCAGGACGGGCTGGCGGACCGTCGTGAGCGGCGGATCGGTGAACGACATCAGCAACGAGTCGTCCGCCCCGACCACGGAGACGTCCTCGGGCACGCGCAGCCCGCGCCGCCGCGCCGCCCGGATCGCGCCGAGCGCCATCAGGTCGCTGCCGCAGACGAGCGCGGTCGCGCCCTGTTCGAGCAGCCAGTTCGCGGCCGCCTGGCCGCCGGTGACGTCGAACGTGGTGAGCTCGACGAGGTCGTCCGCGCCGGGACCGAGCAGCTCCCGCATGGCCTGGCGGAACCCGGCGAGCCGCCGCCGGACGGGGGAGTAGCGGGCGGGCCCGCTCAGGAAGCCGATCCTGCGGTGGCCGAGGTCGATCAGGTGCCGGGCCGCGATCCGCCCCGCGACGCCGTCGTCGCACGACAGGGTCGGTACGGCGAGGCCGGGCAGCTCGCCGTTGACGAACACGATCGGCATGCGCTGCCGCCTGAGGTCCTCGTAGCGGGAGCGGTCGATCGTGGTGTCGGCGTGCAGCCCGGAGACGAAGACGATGCCGGAGACGCCCCGGTCCAGCAGCATGCCGACGTACTCGTCCTCGCCGGCGCCCTCGGGCGTCATGGTGCCGAGCACGGCGGTGTAGCCGTGCCGCGCCAGATTGCTCTCGATGACCTGCGCGAACAGCGGGAAGACGGGATTCTGCAGCTCGGCGACGATCAGCCCGACGAGCCCCGAGCTGCGCGGCCGCAACGCGCTCGGGCGCTCGTAGCCCAGCACGTCCAGCGCGGTGATCACCGCCCTTCGCGCGCTCGCGCTCACTCCCGGGCGCTCGTTCAGCACGCGGGAGACGGTCGCCTTGCTGACGCCCGCCTGCCGGGCGATGTCGTCGAGTCGTACTGCCATGGGGATCCGATCCGCTCGCTGGAACGTCGCAAGGAATCCTGAAACATTGCAGCAATTTTGTGCAACGTCTTTCAGGAACTGAAAGGTCTTGTTAACTTCTCCGCACACCGCGCGGTTCCCCCCATCCAGGGCTCCGGCCCTCCCTCCTTCCCTGGAGCAATGCTGTGCGCAGAATCTTCGAGGCGCTCGCTCCCCGTCCGGCCCCGCGCCTGGTCTCCGGTCTGGCCCTCGGCCTGGCCGCCTGCCTGGCGCTGACCGCCTGCGGCGGCGGCGCCGGCGGCGGCACCGCGACCGGCGAGGCCTCCTCGGCGGCGCCCGCCGAGAACGCCGAGAACGCCGAGGCCGCCGAGAACGCCACGCTGACCATCTGGGCCGACCAGAAGCGGTCCGAGACCCTCAAGCCGTTCGCCGACGCCTTCGCGAAGGAGAACGGCGTCAAGGCCGACATCGTCGTGGTCGCCCAGAACCAGCAGCAGACCTTCGTCACCGCCTCCCAGGCGGGCAAGGGCCCCGACGTCCTCGTCGGCGCCCACGACTGGATCGGCAACCTGGTCCAGAACGGGTTGATCGACCCCATCCAGATGCCCCGGGACCAGCTCGACGGGTACGTGGACGTCGCCCGCTCGGCCGTCACCTACGACGGGCAGGTCTACGGCGTGCCGTACGCGGTGGAGAACCTGGCGCTGTACCGCAACACCGACCTGGCGCCCGAGGCGCCGAAGACCTTCGACGAGCTGGTCGCCACCGGCGCGAAGCTCAAGGCGGCCGGCGAGGTCAAGGAGATCGTGGGCTACCCGATCAGCCAGCAGGACGGCCAGTCCGGCGACACCTACCACATGTACCCCCTCTACACCTCCGGCGGCGGCCACCTGTTCGGGACCACGCCGAACGGCGACCCGGACCCGGCCGACCTCGGCGTCGGCACGCCCGAGTCGATCGCCGCCTTCGAGAGGGTGGCCGAGTTCGGGGAGAAGGGCGCGGGCGCGCTCAAGCGCTCCCTCACCTCCGACAACTCCGCCGCGCTCTTCGCCGAGGGCAAGACCGCGTTCATGGTCTCCGGGCCCTGGCGGCTGGCCGACGTGCGCACCGCGGGCGTGAAGTACGACGTCACCCCCGTGCCCGGGTTCAAGGGCGGCGGCCCCGCCCGCAGCTTCGTCGGCGTCCAGGCGTTCTTCGTGGCGAGCAAGGGCAGGAACAAGGCCCTCGCGCAGGAGTTCGTCACCAACACCCTGGCCTCGCCCGAGGTGTCCCAGGCGCTGTTCGACGCCGAGCCGCGCATGCCCGCGCTCAAGAGCGCCCTGGCGTACGCGTCGGCCAAGGACCCCGACGTCGCCAAGTTCGAGGCCGCCGCGGAGAACGGCGTGCCACTGCCCGCGATCCCGCAGATGGTCGCCGTCTGGGGGCCGTTCAACACGCTGATCCACGCCGTGGTCAAGGGCGAGAAGGTCGCCCCCGCCGTGAAGGCCGCGGGCAGGGCCATCGCCGAGCAGCTCGGGCGAACCGGATGACGATCACACGGAACCCCGCCCGGCACGACCGGGCGGGGACCGGCGCGGCGCACCCGCGCGCGCGGAGCTGGCCCGGCTCGGCCTCGGGCGTCGCCGTCCGCGTCCTCGCCCTGGGCCTGATCCTCGGCGTCGCCCTGTGGGCCGCCGCCCCGCTGGTCTCCTCCGGGGACTGGACCGGCATGGCGATCACCGCGGTGGCGACCGGCGTCGCCCTCTGGGCCTACCTGATCCCGCGCCGGCTGCCCGCCAAGTACCTGCTGCCCACCACGTTCCTCCTGGTGGCCTTCCAGGTGTTCCCCGTCCTCTACACGATGTCGCTCGCCCTCACCAACACCGGCGACGGGCACCTCGGCACCAAGAGCGAGGCGATCACCGCGATCGAGACGTCGTCCGTACGGCGTGCGGCGGACTCGGCCGAGTTCCGCCTCACCGTGGCGGAGAAGGACGGAGCGCTCGTCTTCCTGCTGGCCGACCCGGCCACGCGCGCCGCGTACGCCGGGACCGAGGACGGGCTGCGCGAGATCGGCGGCGCGTCCCTCGGCCCCGGCGGGCGGATCACCGCCGCCGAGGGGTACACGGTCCTGACGGCGGCCCAGGCGTCCGCGCGGAGCGCGGAGATCACCGCGCTGGCGGTGCCCGTCGAGGGCGGGGCGATCCGGAGCCAGGGGCTGAGCCGCGCCTACCGGGGCACGGCCGCGCTCGCCTACGACGCCGGCTGCGACTGCGTGAAGGGCGACGGCGGGATCTGGAGGTCCGACGAGGAGCAGGGCAGGTTCGTCGCCGAGGACGGCAGGGCGCTCCCGCAGGGATGGAAGGTCGGCGTCGGCCTGTCCAACCTCGGCGCGGCCCTGACCAACCCGAAGATCAACGCGCACTTCGCCGGCGTCTTCGCGTGGAACCTGTTCTACGCCATCGCGGTCGTCGCGCTCACCGCCGCGCTGGGCCTGGCCGCCGCCCTGGTGCTGCACCATCCGCGGATGCGCGGCGTCCGCGCGTACCGGACCCTGATCGTGCTGCCGTACGCGATGCCCGCGTTCGCGATGCTGCTCGTGTGGCGTGACATGTTCAACACGGACTTCGGCCTGATCAACCGGATGCTCGGCCTGCACACCGACTGGCTCGGCACGCCGTTCACCGCGCGGTTGTCGGTGCTGCTCGTCCAGCTCTGGCTGGGGTTCCCGTACATGTTCCTGGTCGCGACGGGCGCGCTGCAGACGATCCCCCGGGAGTACATGGAGGCGGCCGAAGTCGACGGCGCCTCCCCCTGGCAGCGGTTCAGGAAGGTCACCCTGCCGCTGCTGCTCCTCGCGCTCGCGCCGCTGCTCGTGTCGTCGTTCGCGTTCAACTTCAACAACTTCAACGGGATCTTCCTGGTGACCTCGGGCGGGCCGTTCCCGTCGGACAACCCCACGGTCGGCGCCACCGACCTGCTGATCACCTACACGTTCCGGCTCGCCTTCGGCCAGCAGGGCGCGCAGTACGGCCTGGCCGCGGCGATGTCGATCTACGTCTACCTGATCGTCGCGGTGATCTCGATCATCGGCTTCCGGCGTACCCGGGCGTTCAAGGAGGTGAGCTGATGCGGGCGATCGTGTGGCGGCACGCCGCCGCCGTCCTCGTCACGGCGTTCGCGGTGCTGCCCATCGTGTTCGTGGTGTCGGCCGCGCTCAACCCGATCGGGACGCTCAGCTCGACCGCCCTCGTCCCGCGCGGCGCCGGCCTCGGGAACCTCCTCCGGTTGTTCGAGGAGACCCGCTTCTGGACGTGGTACCGCAACTCCGTCGTCGTCGCCGGGCTGACCGCCGCGCTGGCCGTCGCCGTCGCGGCCCTCGCCGCGTACGCGTTCAGCAGGTTCCGCTTCGCCGGGCGGCGCGTCGGCCTGGTGAGCCTGCTCGTCATCCAGGCGTTCCCGCAGTTCCTCGCGATCGTCCCGCTGTACGTGATCTTCAGCGCGATCAGCGACAACTGGCCCGTCTTCGGGCTGAACAGCGTCTGGGGCGTCGTCCTGCTCTACATCGGCGGCCAGGTCGGGGTGAACACCTGGCTGATCAAGGGCTTCTTCGACTCGATCCCGAAGGAGCTCGACGACGCGATGATGATCGACGGCTGCACCCACACGCAGGCGTTCCTCCGGGTCGTCCTGCCGCTCGCCGCGCCGGTGCTGGCGATCAGCGGCCTGCTCGTGTTCATCGCCACGATCAACGAGTTCCTCATCGCGAGCGTCTTCCTCACCGGCGACGACGCCCGCACGCTCGCGGTCGGGCTGTTCGGCCTCCTCGCCGACCAGCGCAACGCCAACTTCGGCATGTTCGCCGTCGGCACGCTGCTCACCGCGATACCGACGGTCCTCGTGTTCCAGTTCCTGCAGAGATACATCGTCCACGGGCTCACCGCGGGCGCAGTGAAGGGATGAAGATGCTCGATCGGGGATTCCACCACGACGGCTCGGCCGACCACGTCAGCACGCTCGCGCCTGAGCCGGGTGAGACGGTCGCCGTGTTCGTCCGTACGCCGAGGGAGCACAGGAGCGGCGTGTACGTCCGCTCGACGCCCGACGGCGAGCCGCACTTCGCCGAAGCGGTCATCGACAGGGAGACCGAGCACGAGATCTGGTGGCGGGCCGACGTGGTCGCGCGCAACCCGGTCACGCGCTACCGCTTCCTGCTCGCCGGATCGCCCGGCTCGCCGGGCTACCGCTGGCTGAACGGCGCCGGGCTGCACGGCAACGACGTGCCGGACGCGGGCGACTTCCGGCTGCTCACCCACGCCGCGCCGCCGGAGTGGGCCCGCGACGCCGTGGTCTACGAGATCTTCCCCGACCGGTTCGCCCGCTCCTCCTCCGCGCCGCGCGCGCTCCCCGCCTGGGCGGAGGAGCGCGGCTGGGACGACCCGGTCGCGGGGAGCGGCCCCTCCACGTCCGTCCAGATCTTCGGCGGCGACCTGGACGGCGTGCGGGAGCGGCTCGGGCACGTCGCCGCGCTCGGCGCGAACACGCTCTACCTGACCCCGGTCTTCCCCGCCCCGTCCAACCACCGGTACAACGCCTCGTCGTTCGCCGAGGTCGACCCCCTGCTCGGCGGCGACGCCGCGTACCGCAGGCTCGTGGACGAGGCGCACGCGTACGGCATGCGGATCATCGGCGACGTCACCACGAACCACTGCGGCCACACGCACCCCTGGTTCCGGGCCGCGCTGGCGGACAAGGAGGCGCCGGAGCGGGAGATGTTCGTCTTCGGCGACGAGGGACTCGGCTACGAGGCGTGGATGGGCGTCGCGTCGCTGCCGAAGCTCGACTGGACGAGCGCCATGGTCGCCCGGGCCATGGTCGAGGCGGACGACTCGGTCGTCCGCCGCTGGCTCCGCTTCGGCCTGGACGGCTGGCGCGTCGACGTCGCCAACATGACCGCCCGGCTGCGCGAGACCGACCTCACCCGCGAGGTGGCCGCGCGTTTCCGGCGGGCGGTGGCGGAGGAGAACCCCGAGGCGCTGGTGGTCGCCGAGCACGCCCACGACGCCTCCGGCGACCTCGACGCCGACGGCTGGCACGGGACGATGAACTACGCGGGGTTCACCCGTCCCGTGTGGAGCTGGCTGCGCGGGCCCGGCGTCCGGCTGCCCTTCCTCGGCGTGCCCGCGCCCGTCCCGCGCCTCGGCGGCGACCGGCTCGTCGCCACGATGCGCTCCTTCGCCGCGCAGTCGTCCTGGCGGTCCCTCACGCACTCGTGGTCGCTCCTCGGCTCCCACGACACGGCCAGGATCCGTACGGTCTGCGGCGGCGACCGCGCTCTCGTGGAGGTCGCGGCGGGCCTGATGTTCACCCTCCCGGGCACCCCGATGGTCTTCGCCGGCGACGAGATCGGCCTCGAGGGCGCCTGGGGCGAGGACGGCCGCCGCACGATGCCCTGGGACCGGCAGGACACCTGGGACACCCGCACGCTCGCCGCGTACCGCGACCTGGCGGCGCTGCGCCGCCGGGAGGACGCCCTGCGGCACGGCGGCCTGCGCTGGCTGCACGCCTCGGAGGACGCGCTGGTCTTCCTCAGGGAACGCGCGGGGGAGCGGCTGCTCGTGCTCGCCGCGCGCGCCCCGCACGACCCCGTACGGCTGCCGCTCGGCTCCGGGGGCGTGCCGGTGTACGGCTCGGCGGAACTCGTCGCCGGCGAGGACGGCGCGCACGTCCTGCCCTCGGACGGCCCGGCCTTCCACGTCTGGCGGCTTCACTGAGCCCGTCTCCGCGCCCGTCTCCGCGCCCGTCCCGCCTTCCGCGCGGATGCCGGGGGTTGACCGGACGGGCGTGATGTGACAGGAGTGCTTCGTGAAGCGGACACTCACGAGGCTCCCGCGCATGGCGGCGGCGCTGGTTCTCACCGCCGCCCTGTCCGGTTGCGGGGCCACGCCCGCCGTCCCCGCGGGCGCCGGCACGACCCCGCCCGCCGCACCGTCACACGCGGCGGCGGACGGCGGCGGGGCCGCCGTGACCGCGCGCGAGCGGGAGGGCGGCCGGGCGGAACGGCTGACCATCCGGTCGGCCGCGCTGGGACGTCCCGCGAACGTCTGGGTGCTGAAGCCGAAGGGTTGGACGGAGGGCTCCACCGGCTGGCCTGCGCTCTATCTGCTGCACGGCTGCTGCGGCTCCGGAAGGGACGAATGGCTCTCCCGCGGCGACGCCGACCGGGTGACCGCCGGCCTCCCCGCCGTCGTCGTCATCCCCGAAGGCGGCCCGATGGGCTGGTACGCCGACTGGCGCAGCGGCCCCGCCTGGGAGACGTTCCACATGGAGGAGGTCCGCCGCCTGGTCGAGCCGATGTACGGCGTCGGCGGCCGGCGGGCGATCGCGGGCCTGTCCATGGGAGGCCACGGCGCGATGGGCTACGCCGCGCGGCATCCCGGGGTCTTCGAGGCCGCCGCGTCGTTCTCCGGCGTGCTGGACATCCGGGCCGATCCGGCCGGGTTCGGGACGTACCTGCGGGAGAGGGGGGCCGACCCCCGCGACATCTGGGGCGAGCCGGGGCCGGACGGCGCGGGCTGGCGCGCGCACAACCCCGCCGACCTGGTCGCGGCGCTCAAGGGGACGCGGCTGTACGTGTCCTGCGGGGACGGCGGGGCGGGCCCCCTTGACGCGCCCGGCGCGACGACCGACGCGGGCGAGGCCGCGATCCTGCGGCAGAACCGCCGCTTCGCGGCCGCGGCGGCCCGGGCGGGCGTCGACGTCCGCACCGACTTCTACGGGCCCGGCACCCACCGCTGGCCGTACTGGACCCGCGCCCTCGAACGCGCGCTGCCCCTGCTGCTGCCTCCCGCATGAACGAGTGCCGACGAACGAGTGCCGATGAACGCGCGCCGACGATCGTGCCCGGACGCGGCGCGATGAGACGCGGCGCGATGAACAGTCTCGCCTTCCGCATCGCCGTACCCGTGCCGTCATTTCACGAAAAAACGACTTTAGGCGGATAAAATGGACGCACCTGAGCGCGCGAACTCGGCTTGCCAGGGGGACGCCACCATGACGAACCACCGAACCGGGCACCACGCACCGCACGCCGCGCGGAGGAGCGCACGACCGGCCGTCGCCTGCCGGAGGATCTACGAGGACGCCTCGCCCTCGGACGGCGTACGTGTCCTGGTCGACCGGGTGTGGCCACGCGGCATGCGCAAGGAGGAGGCGCACGTCGACGAGTGGTTGAAGGACGTCGCGCCGTCCACCGAACTGCGCCGGTGGTACGGCCACGAGCCGAGCCGCTTCCCGGAGTTCCGCCGGCGCTACCTGGCCGAGCTGGGCGAGCCCGACCGCAGGCGGGCGGCGGAGCATCTGCGGGATCTCGCCGGCCACGGAGAGCTGACCCTGCTCACCGCGACGCGCGACCTCGGGCACAGCCAGGCGGCCGTCCTCGCGGAGTGGCTGAAGGAGAACCCCTGACCCCGCCCCGCGACCCGGCGGGCGCCCGGCCGACCTGACCGACGCCCCTGGCCGAGACCCTGACACGAGATCCCGAAGGAGATCCCGAACGGGAGCCTGAACGAGGAGCCGGCCTCGGAGGCGGACCGGGACGCGGTCCGCGCGCCGGACCGTGCCGCACCGTGCCGCCTCGCGCGCCGGTGCCGGCAGCACGCCCGACATCTGCCGGGAACATGCCCGAAACCTCTTTCCGGCACAGTTGGGAGCGGTTCCGGGCAGTTCGGGGACAGTTCGGGAAACGTGTGGGCCGGAAGAGAGGGGGACGCCGATGCTGCTGCGGCTGCGCGTTTCGCTGCCGGACCGGCCCGGGGTGCTCGGCCAGGTGGCCCGGGCCTTCGGGGTCATGGGAGCGGACATTCTGCAGGTCACGGTGCTCGAACGGGACGCGGGACGGGCGATCGACGACTTCACCGTGTCCTGGAGCGGGGTGCTCAGCGCGGAGGAGTTGCGCGAGCGGGTGAGCGTCGTGCCCGGCACCCGGGTCGAGGCCGCCTGGCGCACCCGGGAGGCGCCCGGGGCCACCCCGGACTACGACCTCCTCGGCCATGTCGCCGCCGACCCGGGCCGGGCGCTGCCGACGCTCGTGGACGCCGTGCCCGACCTGGTGAGCGCCGACTGGGCGGTGGCGGTGAACGCCGTCGACGGAGGCCTCGTCCACGGGAGCTGGCAGGCGCCGGGGACGGTGACATGGCCGGAGACCTGGGCGGGCCGGCGCGCGGAGCTGACCCCGATCCGCCCGTCGTCGCTCACCCTGGACGGCCCGCTGCACCTGATCAGCGTGCCGCTGCCGTCCCTGATGGGCGAGGACGGCCTGCACCTCGTGGTGGCCAGGAGCCAGGGCCCCGCCTTCCACCGGGTCGAGCTGGACCGGATGACCCGCCTGATGAACCTCGTCGAGGTCCTGGTCCGGCCCGGGGTCAGGGCCTAGCCGCACCCGGCCGCCGGGAGCCCTCAGCGCCGGGGCGGGTCGATCCGGTTGCCCGTCTGGGTGAACAACATGAGCCGGGACACGTCCACCGCCACCCGGCCGTGCTCGCCCGCCCGCCAGACGGGCCGCCCGCCGAGCCGTACCACCAGGTCCGCCCTGCGGTGGGTGCCGCCGATCGGCGGCGCGGGCGCGCGGTCGGCCGCGCCGTCCCCCGCGCCCCACAGGCGGCGCATCATGGACCGGGCCCGGCTCCCGCCCGCGCCGCCCGCGTACGCGTTGTGCCGGGGGTCGGGCGGCTCGGGGACGGTCACGGCGGGGATCCCGGCCTCCAGGTACGCGAGCCACTCGTGGCCGTGGTACTCCAGCGTCCGGACCCGCCCGAAGAAGCTGGGCCCCTCGGTCTGCTCCGGGACCGGGGTCAGGGCGTCCGGGCGGATGCCGACGATGATCTGCGACCCGGTGTGCTGCGACACGGCGTACGCGCGTGGATCGCTCCACGGCATCGTGATCTGGTGCGGGCCGAAGTCGAGCAGGATGTACTGGTTCTGCGGGGTGCGCACGGTCGCGGCGAGCAGGTTGAGCTGCTGCGAGCTCAGGAACGCGGCGGTGAACGCGGTGGCCGGGTCGTTGTACACCTGCGCCGGCGTGCCGATGTCCTGCAGGACGCCCCGGTTCATGATCGCGATCCGGTCGGCCAGGGTCAGCGCCTCGACCTGGTCGTGCGTGACGTACACGGTGGTGACGCCGAGCGCGCGCACCAGCGACGAGATCTCCATGCGCAGCTCGGTGCGCATGCCCGCGTCCAGGTTGGACAGCGGCTCGTCCATCAGGAAGAGGGACGGCTGGCGGACGATCGCGCGCCCCATGGCGACGCGCTGGCGCTGACCGCCGGAGAGCGTGCCCGGCCGGCGGTCGAGCGTCTCGTCGATGTGGAGGGCGCGGGAGAGCTCGACCACCCGCTCCCGCGTCATGTCCGGATCGGCCTTGGCGATCTCCAGCGGGAAGGAGAGGTTGCCGCGGACGGTGCGGTGGGGATAGAGGGCGCCGTTCTGGAAGACCATGGCGACGTCGCGGTCACGGGGCGCGAGGTGGTTGGCGAACTTCCCGCCCAGCCACAGGTCGCCGGACGTGATCTCCTCGAGGCCGGCGATCATCCGCAGCAGCGTGGACTTGCCGCATCCCGAGGGGCCGAGGAGAACGAGCAACTCGCCTTCCTCCGCCCGCAGGTTCATGCGGTCGACGGCGAGGAATCCGCCCGGGTAAACCTTGGTCACATTGTCGAGGACCACCGCACTCATGACGGCACCCCGGCTGGCCGCCCGTTCCTGTGTCCGCACGGGCCGCACCCGCCGAACCGCTCGCCGCGCTCGCTCATGTGGAGACTCGCTTCTCCTTGGGCACACGTGCCCTGACCCCGGAAATCGGTGTGATTGATGAGGTAGTACATCGCGTCTGGCCACGCGTGTCCATACATGTCAGTGAGAAACCCGGCATCTCCTAGTTACCAGCGAGTATCCGTTTGTTCGTGAAATAGCGGTAAATAGCAGGTATATGGCGTTAATCGACAGGCTTTGGTTACTTGCAGAAAGGCCGAACTGTCGTTTCCGGCGACCGGCGCCGCTCTCGCCGCCGCGTTCCCGGCGGGTGCCGCACTCTCCGTTCAGTGCCCCGCGCGCCGCCTCCGCCGTGCCCGCCGGGGCTCCCGCGATTGGTCGGATGATCGGCCGAGCAGCCGGTCAAGTGGCATATGTAACGAATTTGCAGAAACTTTCTGCAAGGGGTTTCATGTCCGTTCACATCGCTGTTACGTTCCGGCGTACACGCGGCGTGCCGGCCACCCCACCGGGACGCCGTTCCCCCCTGAGCCATGAGGAGTGCACAACATGCGGCGAGTCATCTCGGCCGCGGCGGCTGCCGCGGCCCTCGCTCTCGCGGTGTCCGCCTGCGGGAGCGGCGACTCGGGCGACGCGGCGGCGCCCGCGAAGCCCGCCGTCGCCGACCCCGCGCAGATCAGCGGCGAGATCACCTGGTGGGACACCACCCGCCCGGACAGCGAGGGCCCGACCTTCCAGAAGCTCATCAAGGAGTTCGAGGCCGCGTACCCCAAGATCAAGGTCAAGTACGTCAACGTCCCGTCCGACCAGGCGCAGAACCAGTTCCAGACCGCGGCGCAGGCCGGGACCGGGGCGCCGGACGTGATCCGCTCGGAGGTGGCGTGGACCTCGCAGTTCGCCTCCCTCGGCTACCTGCAGCCGCTGGACGGCACCCGCGCCGTCGACAACGAGAGCGACTACCTGGCCGGGCCGCTGAGCAGCACCAAGTACGACGGCAAGACGTACGCGGTGCCGCAGGTGACCGACACCCTCGCGCTCCTCTACAACAAGAAGCTGCTCAAGGAGGCGGGCTACGAGGAGGCGCCCAAGACGGTCGAGGAGCTGAAGAAGGTCGCCCTCGACATCAAGGCGAAGACCGGGGTGAACGGTCTGGCGCTCAACGTGGACTCCTACTTCCTGCTGCCGTTCATCTACGGCGAGGGCGGCGACCTGCTCGACGTGCAGAACAAGAAGATCGTCGTCAACTCGCCGGAGAACGCGAAGGCGATGGCGGAGGTGGCGGACCTGGTCGCCTCGGGGGCGGCGGCCAAGCCCGCGCTGCAGGACAGCTACGCCAACGCGATGACCGCGCTGAAGGACGGCAAGGCCGCGATGATCTACAACGGGCCGTGGGCGTTGTCGGAGGTCTACCAGGGCAAGGAGTTCAAGGACAAGACCAACCTCGGCATCGCGCCGGTCCCGGCCGGTTCGGTCAAGGCCGGGGCGCCGACCGGAGGCTGGAACCTCGCGATCTACGCCGGGTCCAAGAACATCGACGCGTCGTACGAGTTCCTGCGCTTCATGAGCTCGGCGGGCTCGCTCGCCACGGTCTCCGGCGACCTGGGCCTGCTGCCCACCCGGGCGTCGAGCTTCGACGACGCCAAGGTCAAGGGCAACCCCGACGTGGCGATCTTCAAGCCGATCCTCGACACCGCGGTCGGCCGCCCGTGGATCCCTGAGGGCGGGCAGCTCTTCCAGCCGCTGCTGGAGGGCTACCAGGCGCTGCTGGCCGGCACCAAGCCCGAGGACATGCTCAAGCAGGTCGACGAGCAGTACCACGGGATCATGAAGGACTGGAGCTGACCGGTGGCGACCTCGACTGGGCGTGTGCCGAGCACGGCCAGGGACCGGGCCGCGGGCGCCGACGGCGCCCGCGGCCGGCGCGGGGGCGAGCCCGGCCGCGTCCGCCTGGCCCTGACCCGGCACTGGTACGCGTGGGCGATGATCGCACCGGTGATCGTCGTCACCTGCGTGCTGGTCGGCTGGCCGCTGGCCCGCGGCGTCTACCTGTCGCTCACCGACGCCACCGAGGCCAACGTGGGCCGCACGATCGGCGTCAACGTCATCCCGGCCACCTACGAGTTCGTCGGGCTGGACAACTACCTGTCGATCCTCTCCAGCGGCCTGTTCTGGGAACGGCTCGGCTGGACGGTGTTGTGGACCGCGGTCTGCGTCGGCCTCCACTACGGCCTCGGCCTCGGCCTGGCGATGCTGCTGCACCGCAAAGTCCGCGGCCGGTCCGTCTACCGCGTGCTGCTGATCCTGCCCTGGGCGATCCCCGGCTTCGTGTCCGCCTTCATCTGGCGCTACCTGTTCAACAGCGACTACGGCGTCATCAACGCGATGCTCAAGGCGGCCGGCCTCGGCGCGGTCGGCTGGCTGGACGACCCGACCACCGCCAAGATCGCCGTCATCGCGGTCAACGTCTGGCTCGGCGTGCCGTTCATGATGGTCGCCCTGCTCGGCGGCCTGCAGTCCATCCCCGGCGAGCTGTACGAGGCGGCCGAGGTGGACGGCGCCACCCCCTGGCAGCGGTTCCGGCACATCACGCTCCCCGGACTGCGCTCGGTCTCCAGCACCGTCGTGCTCCTCGGCACGATCTGGACGTTCAACCAGTTCCCGGTGATCTACCTGATCACCAAGGGCGGGCCGGGCAGCTCCACCGAGATCCTGGTGACCTACGCCTTCCGCGAGGCGTTCACCGGGGTGCGCAACTACTCCGGCTCGGCCACGTGGGGCGTGCTCATCCTCGCCCTGCTCGTGGTCCTGGCCACGGTCTACCGCCGCGCGCTGCGCCGGCAGGGGGAGGTCTGGTGAGCACCGTCGCGACGACCCCGAAGGCACGCCCCCGCGGTGAGCGCGGCCCACTGGCGTCGATCCTGCTGCACGCCACCCTCGTGGCGGCCACCCTCATCTCGATCTTCCCGGTCGTCTGGCTGGTGCTGACCTCGCTCAAGCCGCGCGACGGCTGGTTGTCGTCCGAGCTGGAGATCTTCAACCGGCCCTCCCTGGACAACTACGCCCGCGTGCTCGGCGAGACCGCGTTCCCGACCTGGCTGCTCAACTCGGTGCTGGCCGCCGCGCTGACCACCGTGCTCGGCGTCTTCGTCGCCTCCACCACCGGATACGCGATCAGCCGGTTCCGCTTCCCCGGCCACCGGGGCGTGATGTGGCTGCTGCTGGTCACCCAGATGTTCCCGGTGGCCATCCTCATCGTGCCGCTGTACAACCTGATGGCCGGACTCGGGCTGCTCAACCAGATCCCCGGCCTGGTCGTCGCCTACCTCACCGTGGCGGTGCCGTTCTGCGCCTGGATGATGAAGAGCTACTTCGACACGATCCCGCGCGAGATCGACCAGGCGGGAATGGTCGACGGCCTCACACCGTTCGGCACATTCTGGCGGGTCGTGCTCCCGCTGGCCCGCCCGAGCCTGGCGGTGACCGCGTTCTACTCCTTCATGACGGCCTGGGGCGAAGTGGCGTACGCCACGGTCTTCATGTCCCAGGAGGAGAAGCGCACGCTCGGCGTCGGCCTCCAGCAGTTCGTCGGGCAGCACTGGTCGGACTGGGGACTGCTGACCGCCTCGGCCGTGCTGATCGCGATCCCGGCCGCGATCGTCTTCCTGCTCGTCCAACGGCACCTCGTGACCGGCCTCACCGCGGGTGCCACCAAGTCGTGACCGCCCGCCGGCGTACCGGGGCGACCGGTGCGCCGGCGCAGAAATATCGCATTGTTCGCAAGATCGGGGGAACCCAATGACCGAGCTCGTCGAGGAAGCCGCCGCCGCGCGGAAGACGGCCGCCCGCTGGTGGCGGGACGCGGTGATCTACCAGGTGTACGTCCGCAGCTTCGCCGACGGCAACGGCGACGGCGTCGGCGACCTGCTCGGCGTCCGCAGCCGGCTGCGCTACCTGTCCGAGCTCGGAGTGGACGCGATCTGGCTGACGCCGTTCTTCACCTCGCCGATGGCCGACTTCGGGTACGACGTCGCCGACTACCGCGACGTCGATCCGATCTTCGGCTCGCTCGCCGACGCCAAGGCCCTGCTGGACGACGCCCACCGCCACGGCCTGAAAGTGATCGTGGACGTGGTGCCGAACCACACCTCCGACCAGCACGAATGGTTCGTCGCGGCGGCGGCCGCCGGGCCGGGCAGCCCCGAGCGCGAGCGCTACATCTTCCGCGAGGGGCGCGGCGCCCGCGGCGAGCTGCCGCCCAACGACTGGGAGTCCATCTTCGGCGGCCCCGCCTGGACCCGCCTCCCCGACGGGCAGTGGTACCTGCACCTGTTCGCCCCCGAGCAGCCCGACCTGAACTGGGAGCACCCCGAGGTCCACGCCGAGTTCGCCGACATCCTGCGTTTCTGGCTCGACCTCGGCGTGGACGGCTTCCGCGTCGACGTCGCCCACGGCATGGTCAAGGCCGCCGGACTGCCCGACGTCGGCCACACCGGCCAGGTGAAGCTGATCGGCACCGACATCGTCCCGTTCTTCGACCAGGACGGCGTGCACGAGATCCACCGATCCTGGCGCCGGATCCTCGACTCCTACGACGGCGAGCGGATCGGCGTCGCCGAGGCGTGGGCGCCCTCGCCCGAGCGGCTGGCCAACTACGTCCGGCCCGACGAGCTGCACCAGGCGTTCAACTTCCACTTCCTGAACACGCCCTGGGACGCGGCCGCGTTCCGCGAGGTGATCGGCGTCTCCCTCGAGACCGTGACGCTCGTCGGCGCGCCGTCCACCTGGGTGTTGTCCAACCACGACGTCAAGCGGCACGTCACCCGGTACGGCGGCGGCGCGGTCGGGCTGCGCCGCGCGCGGGCGGCCACCCTGCTCATGCTCGCCCTCCCCGGCTCCGCGTACCTCTACCAGGGCGAGGAGCTCGGCCTGCCGGAGGTGCTCGACCTGCCCGAGGAGTACCTCCAGGACCCGCAGCGGCTGCGCGACCCGGACAGCGGCCGGGACGGCTGCCGGGTGCCGATGCCGTGGACGGCCACCGAGGAGCCGCCGTTCGGCTTCGCCCCGCCCGGGATCTACGAGAGCTGGCTGCCGGTGCCCCCGGCCTGGCGCGGGCTGAGCGTCGAGGCGCAGCTCCGGGACACCGCGTCCACGCTCAGCCTGTACCGCGCCGCGCTGCGGATCCGGCGGGAGCACCCCGCGCTCGGCGACGGCGCGATCACGTGGCTGGAGTCACCGGCCGGCACCCTCGCCTTCGTCCGCGACGGAGGCTTCGCCTGCCTGATCAACATGACGGGGGAGTGGGTCGAGGCCGGGCTTCCGCCCGGCGCGGCCGAGCTGCTCCTCGCGAGCGCCGACCCCGTGATTTCCGGCGACGTCGTCCGGCTGGCTCCCGATTCCACCACCTGGTGGAGCCTCGAGAATGTCTAAAGTTGTGCCCATGACCAACGCGCGGCTCGCCGACATCGCGGCTCAGGCAGGTGTCAGCGAAGCGACGGTGAGCCGGGTGCTCAACGGCAAGGCGGGCGTCGCCGCCGCGACCAGGCAGGCCGTGCTCACGGCGCTCGACCTCATGGGGTACGAGCGCCCGCAGAGGCTCCGCCAGCGCAGCAACGGGCTGATCGGCCTGGTAATCCCCGAGCTGGGCAACCCCATCTTCCCGGCGTTCGCCCAGGCGGTGGAGAAGGCCCTCACCCAGCACGGGTTCACCCCGATCCTGTGCACGCAGGAGCCCGGCGGCGCCCCGGAGGACGAGTTCACCGAGATGCTGCTCGACCGCGGCGTCGCGGGCATCGTCTTCGTGTCCGGCCTGCACGCCGACACCACGGCCAGGATGGACCGCTACACCCGGCTCACCGACCGCGGCCTGCCGATCGTGCTCGTGGACGGCTACAACGAGGGCATCGACGCGCCGTTCATCTCGCCGGACGACCGGCTCGCCGCCCGCCTCGCCGTACAGCACCTGGTCGACCTCGGGCACGAGCGCGTCGGGCTCGCGCTCGGCCAGCGGCGCTTCGTCCCGGTGATCCGCAAGATCGAGGGGTTCCGCCAGGCGATGGCGCAGCTCCTCGGCAGGGACGACGTCGACGACCTGATCCAGCACTCGCTGTTCTCGGTCGAGGGCGGGCAGGCCGCCGCGTCCGCGCTGATCGAGCGCGGCTGCACCGGCATCGTGTGCGCGAGCGACCTGATGGCCCTCGGCGCCATCCGCGCCGCCCGCGAGCGCGGGCTGGCCGTCCCGGGGGACGTGTCGGTGGTCGGGTTCGACGACTCGCCGCTGATGGCCTTCACCGACCCGCCCCTGACCACCGTGCGCAAGCCGATCGGCGCGATGGCGACCGCCGCCGTCGAGACCCTGCTGGAGGAGATCGGCGGCACTCCCGCCAAGCACCTGGAGCTCGTCTTCCAGCCCGAGCTCGTCGTCCGCGGCTCGACCAGCTCGGGCCCGCTCGTCAACCGCTGACGCCCCCCGCGGCCCTCACGCGGCCGCGACCCATCCACGGAGGCTTTGTGCAAGAGCGAACGACCGAGCGCGACGTGGTGGTGCTCGGCGGCATCGGCGTCGACACCACGGTCTACGTGCCCGAGCTGCCCCTGCCGTACCGGGACACCTACCACGTGCCGCCGGTCGTGGACCGGATCGGGAACACGGGCTCCGGCGTCGCCCTCGGATGCCGCGCGCTCGGGCTGCGGGTGACGCTGGTCGCCCTGATCGGGGAGGACCCGCAGGGCCGCCTCGTCCGCGACCACCTCGCCGCCCGCGACGTGGACGTCGCCTGGGCTCCGTCCCCGGGGGGCACGAGCCGCAGCGTCCTGCTGGTCGGGCCGGACGGCCGCCGCCTCTCGCTGCACGACCCGCGGGTGACGCCCGGCGAACGGCTGCCCCGCGACCTCTACCTGCCCGCCCTCCGCGGGGCGCGGCACGTCCACGTCTCCATCACCGACTCCTGCCGCGACGTCTACGCCGACATCCCGGACGGCGTGACCGTCTCCACCGACCTGCACGACTGGGACGGGACGAACCCCCACCACGAGGACTTCGCGTACGCGTCGGACCTGGTCTTCATGTCGGCGGCCGCCCTCGGCGACCGCAGGGACGCGGTCATGCGCGCCGTCGTCGACCGGGGCCGGGCCTCGCTCGTCGTCTGCACGGACGGTGCCGAGGGCTGCCACGTCCTCGCGGAGGGGTGGGAGCGCGCCCGGCACTTCCCCGCCCAGCCCCTGCCCGGGCCCGTCGTGGACGCCAACGGCGCCGGCGACGCGTTCGTCTCCGGCGTGCTCTACGGCCGCCTGCGCGGCCTCCCCCTGGAGGAGTGCGTACGGCTCGGCGCCCTCGCCGGGGCGCACGCCTGCACGACCGCCGGCACGCACGAGGACCCGATCACCCTCGCCACGCTCCTCGAACGGGCGGGGGACCCGCACGGAAGCGGGCAGAAGAATGGGCTCGTGACCAACGGGTGAGGTGGTCACGAGCCCGGGTTTCCATGAACGTGTGCACCGGGTCGCGGTCACGAACATGGCCGTCAGCTCCGCCGAGGGAGGATGGCTCGGCTGACGAGGTTCTGGGACCGCTCCGTCAGCGCAGCGCGGACGCCTCCAGGGCGAGCTTCTCGACACGGGCGAAGTCCCCGGCGGCCAGCGCGTCGGCCGGGGTCAGCCAGGTGCCGCCGACGCATCCGACGTTCGGCAGCGCGAGATAGGCCGGCGCGGTGGCCGGCTTGATCCCCCCGGTGGGGCAGAAGCGCACGTCGGCGAGCGGGCCGGACAGCGCCTTCAGGTAGGGGACGCCGCCCGCGGCCTCGGCCGGGAAGAACTTCATCTCCGTGATGCCGCGCTCGCGCAGCGCCATCGCCTCGGAGGCGGTCGCCACCCCGGGCAGGAACGGCACGCCGCCGTCCAGCATGGCGTCCACGAGGGACGGGGTGGTGCCGGGGGAGACGAGGAACCGCGAGCCCGCCGCGACCGCCGCCGCGACGTCGGCCGCCGAGCGGACCGTGCCCGCGCCGACCACCGCGTCCGGCACCTCGTCCGCGATCCGCCTGATCGCGTCGAGCGCCGCGTCGGTCCGCAGGGTGACCTCGATGACCGGAAGCCCGCCCGCGACGAGCGCGCGGGCCAGCGGCACCGCGGCCGCGGCGTCGTCCACGACGACGACCGGGACGACGGGCGCAAGGTCGAGCAGACTCATAGATTCCTCCACGCGCGAAGGTAACGTTCGCGCCGATACTCGGTCATACCAGCTCAACATTACTTGCCCTCTGTGCGAGCCAGGCGGCGGCACCGGTGAGGGCGGGTTGCTCCGCGACGATCAGCGACGTGGCGATCGCGGAGATGTAGCCGGACAGCGCGGGCGCCGTCATCTCGAACCGCGCCCGGAACGCGCTGTCCCGGGCCCGTCCGGAGATCCGCGGCAGCACCCCGCCGCCCACGTAGACCCCGCCACGCGCGCCCAGGGTCAGGGCGACGTTCCCGGCGAACCCGCCGAGCAGGGCGAGGAACACCTCGACGGTCTCCACCGCGAGCGGGTCGTCCGACGCGACGATCCCCGACGCGGTGACCGGCTCGGTCATCAGGTCCGCGGAGACGCCCCGCACCAGCGCCAGGCCGCGATGCAGCCGGGGCAGCCCGGTCCCGGACAGCAGGTGCTCGGCGTCCACGTACGGCAGGCCGTCGGCGCGCAGCGCGCGCACGATCTCGATCTCCAGGTCGGTGACGGCCGGGACGGCCACGTGGCCCCCCTCACCCGGCACCGCGATCCACCCGGCCCCGGCGGGGACCAGTCCCCCGACGCCGAGCCCGGTCCCCGGCCCCAGCACCGCCCGCACCTTGCGCACCGTCCCGTCCACGGGCTCCGGCCCGCCGAGGGACACCAGATCGTCCCCGGCCAGGTGCGGCAGCGAGATCGCGAGGGCCTCGAAGTCGTTGAGCAGCTCGACGTACGGGATGCCCAGTGCGGACACCGACCCCGCCCAGCCCGCGTTGGTCAGCCGGTACCGGTCGTCCTGTACCGGCCCGGCGATCGCCAGGCACGCGGCCTCCGGCCGCACTCCGCCCCCATGCGCGTCGAGATAGGCGGCTACGGCATCCGGCAGGCCCGGGTACTGCGCGACTTCCAGTACGGCGACGGACTCGGGGGCCTCTCCCGGCCGGGTGACCAGGCCGAAACGCGCGTTCGTGCCGCCGATGTCGGCGACCAGCCACGGCGGCGGGGGCGTCACCCGCGGCCCCCGGGACCGAACACGCTGGCGCCCCGCTCCGCCGGTCCGACCGTACGGCGGAACGCGTGGAACAGCTCCCGGCCCGTCCCGGCCCACCGCTCGTCCGGCAGCGGCGCGCCTTCCGGAGCGCGGCCGGACAGGTCGGTCAGGACGGTCAGCGTCCCCGCCGCGGAGTCCAGCCGGATCACGTCGCCGTCCCGGATGAGGGCGATCGGCCCGCCGTGGGCCGCCTCGGGGGACAGGTGGATCGCCGCCGGCACCTTCCCGGACGCGCCCGACATGCGGCCGTCGGTCACGATCGCGACCTTCTGGCCCCGGTCGAGCAGCACCGCGAGCGGCGGCGTGAGCTTGTGCAGCTCCGGCATGCCGTTGGCGCTCGGCCCCTGGTAGCGGACGACCGCGACGAAGTCCCGGCCGTCGAGCTCGCCCGCCTCGAACGCGCGCAGCAGGTCGAGCTGGTCGTCGAACACCCGCGCGGGCGCCTCGATGACGAGGTGCTCCGGCTTGACCGACGACACCTTCGAGACCGCGCGCCCGAGGTTGCCGTCCAGCATGTGGATGCCGCCGTCGGCCGAGAACGGGTCGGCGACCGGGCGCAGCACCTCCGTGTCGGAGCTGCCGGCCGTGCGCTCCTCCCAGACCAGCGTCCCCTCCTTGAGCGAGGGGGCCGAACGGTAGAGGTCGAGCCCTCGGCCGGCGACGGTGAGCACGTCGCCGTGGAGCAGGCCCGCGTCCAGCAGCTCGCCGATGAGGACGGCCATGCCGCCCGCCGCCTGGAAGTGGTTCACGTCCGCCTGCCCGTTCGGGTACATCCGGGTCAGCAGCGGCACCACCTTGGACAGGTCGGCCAGGTCGTCCCAGGTCAGCGTGATCCCGGCGGCGGCCGCCACGGCGACCAGGTGCAGCGTGTGGTTGGTCGAGCCGCCCGACGCCAGCAGCGCGACGCACGCGTTGACGATCGCCCGCTCGTCGACCACCTCACCCAGCGGGGTGTACTCGTCGCCGTGCGGGGTGATCTCCACCGCGCGCCGGCCCGCCGCCTCGGTCAGCGCGTGCCGCAGCTCGGTGTGCGGGTTCACGAACGTCGCGCCGGGGAGGTGGAGGCCCATCACCTCGACGAGCAACTGGTTGGAGTTGGCCGTGCCGTAGAACGTGCAGGTGCCCGGCGAGTGGTACGACTTCGCCTCGGCGTCGAGCATCTCCAACCGGTCGATCTTGCCCTCGGCGAACTCCTGCCGGGTGCGCGCCTTGATCTTGTTGGGCAGGCCCGAGGTCATCGGCCCGGCCGGCACGAAGATCGCGGGCAGGTGCCCGAAGTGCAGCGCCCCGATGAGCAGACCCGGCACGATCTTGTCGCAGACGCCGAGCAGCAGCGACGCGTCGAACATGTCGTGCGACAGCGCGATCGCGGTCGCCATGGCGATCACGTCCCGGCTGTAGAGCGACAGCTCCATGCCGGCCCGGCCCTGCGTGATGCCGTCGCACATCGCCGGCACGCCGCCCGCCACCTGCGCGACGCCGCCCGCCCCCCGGACCGCCCGCTTCAGCTCCGGCGGGTACGTCTCGTACGGCTGGTGCGCCGACAACATGTCGTTGTACGACGTGACGATGGCCACGCCCGGCTTCGCCGTTCCGCGCAGGTCCGCCTTGTCGTCCGGCCCGGCGGCGGCGAAGCCGTGCGCGAGGTTGGCGCAGGCGAGCCGGCCGCGCGCCGGGCCGCGGTCGCGCAGTTCCCGCCCCGCGGCCCCGATCCGCTCCAGGTAGGCCGCGCGGCCCTCACGGCTGCGCTCCCTGATCCTCTCGGTCACCGCCGAGACGACGGGGTCGATCGCGCGCGCGTTCACAGCTCCTCCTCGTGCCAGGTCCGGCCGCTGCGGGCCAGCAGTTCGCGGGCGCCCGCCGGGCCGGCCGATCCGGCGGGGTACGGCTCGGGCAGGCTCGCCGAGCCCTCCCAGTTCTCGATGATCGGATCGATCCACCGCCAGGCGGCCTCGACCTCGTCGCGCCGCATGAACAGGGTCGGGTTGCCGGCCAGCACGTCCATCAGCAGCCGCTCGTACGCGTCGGGCACCCGGCTCCGGAACGTCTCGGCGAAGCTCAGGCTGAGCGGCACCGGCCGCAGGGCCACCTCGCCGGCGCCCGGCTCCTTCGCCATGAGGAGCAGGTGGATGCCCTCGCTCGGCTGGAGCCGCAGGACCAGCCGGTTCGGCGCGGTCCCCGGGAAGATCGCGTGCGGGACGTCCTTGAACTGGATCACGATCTCCGACCGGCGGTCCGGCATCCGCTTGCCGGTGCGCAGGTAGAACGGCACGCCGGCCCAGCGCCAGTTCTTCACCTCGGCCCGGATCGCCGCGTACGTCTCGACCCGGCGCGAGATCTCGGTGGGCGGGGTGCTGGCGGGCTCGTCCAGGTAGCCGGGGACGCCGTCGCCCGCCGTGTACTGACCCCGGACCGCGAAGCGGTCGACCTCGGAGCCGACGATCGGGCGCAGCGACTCCAGCACCTTCACCTTCTCGTCGCGTATGGACTCGCGGTCGTTGCGGGACGGCGGCTCCATCGCGACGAGGCACAGGAGCTGGAGCAGGTGGTTCTGCACCATGTCGCGCAGCGCGCCCGCGTGGTCGTAGTAGCCCCGGCGGCCGGGCGTACCGACCGTCTCGGCGACGGTGATCTGGACGTGGTCGATCCAGAGCGAGTTCCAGACCGGTTCGAGGAAGGCGTTGGCGAACCGCAGCACCAGGAGGTTCTGGACCGTCTCCTTGCCGAGGTAGTGGTCGATCCGGAAGATCTGCCGCTCGTCGAAGATGGCGCCGACCTCGTCGTTGATCGCCTGGGCGCTGGCCAGGTCGCGGCCGAGCGGCTTCTCCAGCACGACCCGGGAGCGCGGCGTGACCAGCCCGGCCGCGTGCGCCTCCCGGCAGAACGGCCCGAACGTCATCGGCGGGCTGGCCAGGTAGAAGACGCGGTCGCGGTCCTCGTACCCGGCGAGCAGCCGGGACAGCGTGCCCCACCCGCTCCCGTCGGAGCCGCCCACGTCGATCGAGACGTGGTGCAGCCTGCGGAGGAAGCGCCGCCAGCCCTCCTCGTCGTCCCCCTGGAGGGCCGGGCGCGCCTCGGCGTCGACCTTGCCCCGGAAGTCGGCGTCGGTGAGGCCGCCGCGCGACATGGCGATGATCCGCGTCTCGTCGGCCAGCCGGCCGTCGCGGTCGCAGTGGTAGAGGGCGGGGATGAGCTTGCGCATGGACAGGTCGCCGGTGCCGCCGAACACGATCAGGTCGGCCGCGGCCGGCTGGGACCCGGCGCCGGCGGTACCGGCGCCGGTGGCCGGACCGGTCGCGCCGGTGAACGGGCCGCCGACCTGGGAGCCGACCTGGGAGCCGGCCGGGGCGCCGCCCGGGGTGCCGCCCGGGGCGCCGGC
>NZ_BBYM01000007.1 GCF_001570405.1 Microtetraspora niveoalba
ACCAGGATCGGCTCGGCCAACGCCGCCTGCGCATCATCCAACCGGGCCGTGGCCGCACAGATCGCCGTCACATACCCCTCGGCCAGACTCCCCCGCGCGAACCGCGCCCGCACCGTAGGCAGCCGGGCCAGCTCCACCGCAAGCGCCAGTACCCGCCCCGCACCCGGCACACTCATCCCCGCCGCCGAACGCAGCCAGGATCGGGTCGAGGCGTGACCGTGTCCCTTGGCCTCCCCGGCCGCGTGCACCCGGCCCACCCGTGCCGCGATCGCCGAGGTCAGCCGATCCCGCGCGTACAGCAGGTCCTCCGCCTCGGCCAGACACACCCCCGCCTCCTCCGGCATCACGGCTACCGCAAGCGCGGAGGCGGCCTGCCGCACCTGAGCGACCAACGGCCACGACACCCCACCAGCATCCGCACCCGAGGAAGCACCACCACCGGCAGTGGACGCCTCCCGGTCGGCGGAATAGCCCTCACGGACGGGAGCATCAGGGCCGGCGGGAGCGTCACCACCAGCGAAAGCGTCACCGCCCATGGAAGCGCCACGGTTGGGGGAAGCACCACCTCCGGCGGCGGACTCGTCACCGCCCACGGAAGCGTCAGGGCCGGTGGAAGCATCACCGGCTACGGGACTGTCACAGCCGGCGACTGCCGGGCCTGCCTCCGTACCTGGGGCCGATTTCGAAGCAGTCGGGTGTGAAGCCGCAACGCCGTGAGCGGAAGCGGTCGAAGTGGGACGCGGTTGAGTCGTATTTGAGGGAATCGCCCCATGGAGCCCGGGATAGCCGTTTCCATCTCGCCGGGAGCGGGTGAGTCTCGCAATTGAGGAAATCGCGTCATTTGACTCCAGGTGACCGCTTTTGTCTCCCTGAGGGAGGAAGTCATCGAAGGTGAATGCGGCGCGCGTCTGGGGGGTCTCCGCTGCTTGCGGGGTGCCGGAGGTGGTGACGCGGGCCCACCAGTCGGTGTCGCAGGGGTGGGACTCGTCATCGTCGCGCGACTTCTCCGAAAAGAAGCCGGCGGCCCCGAAGAGCCGAGCCATATCCACCCCCGATCTTGATTAGAACACCTGTATGAATAATGCCAGAGGTGCCAGCGCCAATCAAGTTGAATTCGTAAAGAATTTCGAGGAGAATATCGGTATTGTATTTCGTGAAATATCGGCCAAATTGGTCGCTCGTATTCGATCCGCAGGCCTTCACTGCACGCCGTCCCAGCTCTGTCGCCCGCTCTAGAGAACGAGAGCCGACAGCCGAGGTCACCTGATCGGCCTCCTTGTTGCAGCCGGTTTCTGTCGGATGCTCCGGCGGCTGACGAGCGATACCGGCTTGTCCTCGGGAGGCCGCCTTGTGGGGCCGCGTGAGGGCGACATCTCGGGTCGAGCGAGGGCCCCTCCCAGGTGCCGGGACGTCCCGCCGCCGGTGCGATTGGCAGCGCCAGACAGCCCCGGAGGGCGGACGCGCGCGGGCGAGGGAAGTGCCCGCCAAGGGGGATGCCCGTCCAGGAGAAGGGCCTGACAGGAGGGACGTGCTGGCTGCGGGAAATGCCCGCAAAGGGGAAGCGCTCGCCGAGGGGAAGGGCCCGCCGAGGGGAAGCGCTCGCCAAGGGGGATGCCCGTCCAGGAGAAGGGCCTGACAGGAGGGACGTGCTGGCTGCGGGAAATGCCCGCAAAGGGGAAGCGCCCGCCGAGAGGAAGGGCCTGACAGGAGGGAAGCGCTGGCCGGGGGGAGCGTGGGCGGGCGGGTAGACGAGCGGGTCCCCGCGGTGGTGAAGGGCATGCCGGTGCCCAAGGGAATCGGAGGTGGCCGTGGCAGTGGTTCCCGCGCGCCGCCGTCGCCGCAGGCGCTAGCGTTCGAGGATGGACCGGATCTTCAGCCTTGATGAGGCCAGGTCGCTCATGCCCGACGTCCGTGACAAGGTCGCCGACCTGGTGGCGCTACGGGCGGACCTCGCCGAACTCGCCTACGACCTGGCGAGCACCGGAAGCTCGTCTCTCGGCGGTATCCCGGAGCGGAAGGGGCTGGAGGCGCGGATCGGGGAGATCCTGACGTGGTTCGGCGATCAGGGCATCGAACTCAAGGGCGCGGCGCCCGTCCTCGTCGACTTCCCAGGGGTGCTCGACGGCGTCTCGGTCCGGCTGTGCTGGGTCGAGGGCGAGACGGACCTCGCCTGGTATCACCGCACCGAGCTCGGCTTCGCCGGACGGCGTCCCCTGCCCCATTGAGCGTATGTACCTGATGTGGCTTTGCCGGTGTGAGCATGCGTATCTGACGGCGTTGCCTGGCCGTGTGGGCCTCTGTTCTCGGTTTGGCTGGGTCGTGTGAGTGTGCGCGTCCGGTGGAGCCGCTTGGTGGGCGTATGGATCTGACCGAGTTGCCTGGCCCTGTGGACAGGTACCTGACGAGCGGCCGGGCGGTTCAGGGTTTGCGACCGACGCCGCAGATCGCGTCCACCTCGGTGGGGGAGGGGCCGAGAGCGGGGATGTCCGGCCGCCACATTGACGTCGTGACCACACCCGGCTCCACCAGCTCCAGCCCCGCGAAGAAGCCGGCGATCCGCTCCGGGCTGCGCAGATGGTAGGAACCGGCCGAGTTGCGGTTGTAGATCCGGATGGCCTCGTTGAGCGTCGCGCTGGTGTCGGCGCCGTCGCTGAGGGCCAGATAGCTCCCGGACGGCAGAGCCGCGAGCAGTCGCCGGAGGATCGCCCGGGGATCGTCGTCGTCGGGGAGCTGCCCCATGATCCCGAGCATCATGAGCCCGATCGGCCGGGTGAAGTCGAGCGTCCTGGCCGCCGCCTCCAGGATCGTGTCCGGATCGCGCACGTCGGCCTCGACGTAGTCGGTCGCGCCCGCCGGGACGCTGCTGAGCAGGGCTTGGGCGTGCACCAGTACGAGCGGGTCGTTGTCGACGTAGACCACCCGCGACTCGGGGGCGATCCGCTGCGCGACCTGATGCGTGTTGTCGGCCGTCGGCAGGCCGGTGCCGATGTCGAGGAACTGGCGGACACCCGCCTCCCCGGCCAGGTGGCGTACGGCGCGGGCGAGGAAGGAACGCTGCACCCGCGCGATGCGGGCGATGTCCGGGAACATCCGAAGGATCATGTCACCGGTCTGGCGATCGACCGCGTAATTGTCCTTGCCGCCCAGCAGGTAGTTCCAGACGCGAGCGGAGTGCGCGGCACCGGTGTCGATCCGGGAGGGCCACGCCGGTCCGGATGTGGAGGAACCGTCGGTCACTGCTCACTGCTCCTGCGCTCGGGACGGACACGGCAAGCGTAGCCCCACATACCCCCACAAGATCGACTTTTCGTGAATCAGTGTGTATTTCGTGAATTTCCGGCTTTGTGGCGCTTCCTGTGTCAGTGGTCCTGACCGGATCCTGTGTCAGTGGTCCTGATCGGAGCCGGCCTGGCCGATGCCGCCCTCCAGATAGACGGCGCCGCGTCCCAGAGTGCGCAGGCAGGCCCGGATCCGCCGGGCCATGTCCGGAAGCACCAGTTCGTCGAGATCGCCGGCGGCCACGAACGCGAACCGTTCCAGCTCGTCCGGAGGGAGCCGCACGGCCGCCAGATCGGACGCGGGCAGGACACCGCCGTCGAAGACGAACATCAAGCCCCCGTCCCACGGCGGCAGCGGCGGGACCCAGTCCACGCACAGCAGGGGCCCGATCTCGGGCGAGATGGACAGCTCCTCCCGAAGCTCGCGGACGCACGCCGCGCGCGGCGACTCGTCAGCCTCCAGAGCGCCGCCCGGGATGTCCCAGGTCGTCTTGTACGTGGGACGGACGAGCATGACCCTCCCGCTGTCGTCGCGGATCAGCGCACCGGCCGCCGCTCGCACCCGCGCCAGGCCGGCGATGTACGCGGGATCGGGCTCGTGATCGTGAACGCTCACCCCGCCGACCCTATGCGCGGGCACCCCGGCCATCCAGCACGCCGCCGCCCCCTCCCGGGCGCTCATCCGGAGTCCGCCGATCCTCCGGACGGCCGGGTGGGGCGCGACCGTGAAATGACGCCAGGCGCGCGGACATGGACGCAGTGACCGACGATCAAGTGAGGAGGCCGGATGGGAGCCGATCCCCACGGCCGGTTCGTGGAAATCTACGAACGCGCCTACGAACCGATACTCGGGTACGTCCTGCGCCGCTGCCGGGACCCCGAGGACGCCGCCGATGTGGTTGCCGAGACGTTCACCGTCGCCTGGCGGCGCATCGATGAACTGCCGGAGGGCGACGAGGCGAGGCTCTGGCTGTACGGCGTGGCCCGACGGGTTCTCGCCAACCAGCGGCGGGGCGAGCTGCGCAGGGAACGCCGGACGGAGGCGTTGCGCGAGCACCTCGCGTCCCTGCCCGTCCTGGCGCACACGCGTTCGCCCGAGGAGGACTTCTCCACGGTCGGCAGGGTGTTCCGCACGCTCCCGGACGGCGACAGGGAACTGCTGTCCCTGGTGGCCTGGGAGCGGCTGGACACCCGGCAGCTCGCCGCCACGCTCGGCATCTCCCGCAACGCCGTACGGATCCGGCTCTATCGGGCGCGCAGGAGGTTCGCGCGGGCCCTCGCCACCGCAGGAGTCGACCACCCCCACGCCGCCATGCTCGAAGGGAGCTCGTTGTGAACCTCGCGAACCTCGCCCGGCTGCGTGACGAGGACCTGGCCGGACAGGTGTCCACCGCCCCGGCCCGGGCGCTGATGGAGTCGATCGTGTCCGAGGAGCGCGCGCCGGCGGCGCGGCGTCTCCGGGCTCCCCAGCGCGGCCGTTTTCGGGGGCCCCTCCCCGAGTGGGGCGGGACGCGGCGGGCGCTCGCGCTCGGCGCGGTCGCCGTCGGGCTGGGCGTCGCCGTCGCGATCGGCGTCGGCCTGCCCGGCGGACCGGCCACCCGCTACGCCAACGCGGCGGTCTCCGTCGAGAGGGCGACGGACTACTTCAGCGTCACCGTCACCGATCCGGCGGCCGACCCGGGCCGCTTCGAGGAGGCGTTCCGGGCGGTGGGGCTGAATGTCACGGTGAAGACGATCCCGGTGCCGCCCGACGAGGTGGGCAGGCTGATCGGGCCGGTCGTGCCCGACGGGTTCCGTGGGCCGGGGAGCATCGGCGTGCAGGACGTGGAGCCGTGCGCGAGTGCGTTCTGCGCCAAGGTGTGGCTGCCCGCCGATTACTCCGGGAGGGTGGTGTTCGGGATCGGCCGCGCCGCCGCGCCGGGCGAGCCGTACGCCGACGACGTCGTGGACCCCTCGTCGGCGGAGGCGCTGGACGGCTACCGCAGCCACGGCAGGACGGTCGCGGAGGTACGGGACGAGCTGCGCCGGCGGGGGCTGAAGGTCGGCTATCGCCTGCACTGGACGCTTTCGGGACCGGGGCGACCGGACGGGAGCTTCTTCGACCAGCGGGTCACCGCCGACCGGATCGAGGACGGCTGGGTCGTCGAGGGCTCCCGCCACTCCAGCTCCGACACCGTCGATCTCTATGTCGTCCCCGGTCCGGAAGCGGGCCCGGCGCCCGATCCCATGGCGGCCTACGAGGCCGAGCCTCATTGGTACGACCGGACGGACTGACGCGCTTCTCCGGCCTTACCGCGCCCGCTCCCCGGAGCATCGACGGGGGAGCGGGCGTGAGCCGTGGAGAGGGCACCGAGCGCGGGCCGGACCGCCCGATTCCGACCGAGGCCCCGGCAGGGCCTCAGTCCTCGTCGGACTCCTCGTACGAGCCGAGGACGGAGCCGTAGCGCATGCCGACCAGGCGGGCCACGGCCTCGTGGGCGCCGAGGGGAGCGGCGCAGCCCGCGCCGATGGCCTCGGCCGCGGCGGTGGCGCGCTCGTGGTCCGCCTCGGGCCCGATGACGAACGGGACGAGGGCCAGCCGGTTGGCGCCGATCTTGCGCAGCCGCTCGGCGGCGTCGGCGACGTTCGGCACGCCGTCGAGTGCGGCGGGGACGACCGGCAGGGTGAGCCGGGCGGCCAGGAGCACCGCTGTGGCGTCCGCCCCGCGCGCGCCCTCGTCGCCGCCGGTGGTCGCCACGATGATGCCGTCCACCGGCGAGGTCACGTTGAACAGCCGCATGCGGTCGACCCTGGCCAGACCGGCCTCGGAGAGCCGCATGTGCAGCGCCTCGGCGAGCAGCGGGTGCGGGCCGAGCGGGTCGGTGATCGCCACCGGGGTCTCGCTCTGGGTGACCGCGTCGCGCACCGCGCGCATGACACGCGGGTGCGGCCCGGTCACCAGCGGCACGACAACCGCGGCGGTCTCGGCGGCCGGCCGGTCGGCGGCGGCGGAGACGAACTCCTTCGCCAGGTCGGCGCCGCCGTCGCTGAGCGAGACGAGGCGGAGGTCCACCTGGGGGTTGTCGAGCCGGATGATCGAGGCGATCTCGGCCGCGACGTCCCCCGCCATGCCGGGAACGGCCAGCACCAAGGCGGGCGCGTCCGGCGGCAGGTTCGCCGGCAGCGGACGCCGGTGGCGGCCGGATCCGGGCCGGAATGACCGCTCCCGGATGGGAAGCTTCGGCGGGTCGTCGTGACCTTCGTTCACATCGGCGGATTCTAGGGCGAATCAGGCCGAATGAGTGAACCAACCCACCGCTTGATGCCGATCTTTAGCCTGATCGGTTTACGCGATCGTGACTTGACGCTCTTCCCGGCGGGCGTGTTTCATTGCCACATCCCATCCGTAAACGTTTACAGAGCCAGTGCTTTCGTAAACGTTTACACCACCGTTGACGAGGTGACTTGTGGCCGAAGGCCCCACGATCAACACGATCGCCCGGCACGCCGGGGTGTCGATCGCCTCGGTCTCCCGGGTCCTGAACGGTCTGCCGACCCGCGAGGAGACGGTCCGCCGCGTGCTGCGCGCCGCCGAGGAACTCGGGTACGTCCCCAACTCCGTGGCCCGCTCGCTGAAGAGCCGGCGCACCAATCAGGTCGCGTTCGCGATGGCCGACATCGGCAACCCGGTCTATCTCGCGATGGTGCGCGAGATCCAGCCGGTGCTCCGCGCCGCGGGCTACCGCCTCCTGCTGCACTCGACCGACGCCGACGTCGCCGACGAGCTGGACGTGCTGCGCGGGCTCGGCGAGCGGTACGTCGACGGCCTGATCATGAGCCCCCTCCGGGTCACCGAGGGGCACCTGCGCGCCCTCGCCGCCGCCCGCGCCCCCGTCGTCGTCATCGGCTCGGTGCCCGAGGGCGCCGGCGTCGACAACGTCCGGGCCGACTCGCGCACCGGCGTCCGGCTCGCCCTCGACCACCTGTACGGCCTCGGCCGCCGCCGCGTCGCGTTCGTCAACGGCCCGGCCGACACCGTCCCCGGCGCCGCTCGGGCCGCCGCCTACCGTGAGGCGCTCGAGGCCCTCGGTCTGCCGTACGACGAGGATCTCGTCGAGGTCGGTGACTTCTATCGGGAGGACGGGGCGAGGGCCGTACAGGCGCTCCTGGACCGCGCGGGCGACGTGGACGCGCTCATGTGCGCCAACGACCTGATCGCGCTCGGCGCGCTCGACGTGCTGCGCCGGGCGGGGCGGCGGGTCCCCGAGGACGTCGCCGTCGTCGGCATGGACGACACCGACCTGGCCGCCGTCGCCTGGCCGTCGCTGACCAGCGTGTCGCTCGGCTCGGCCCGCCGCGGCCGCGCCGCCGCCGAGCTGCTGCTCGACCGCCTGGAGAACGGCGAGCGCGAGCCGCGGGTCGTCACCGTCGAGCCGCGCCTCGCCGTACGCGCCTCGACCGTCGGCGTGCGCGAGGCCGAGGAGCGCGACGAGGCCCTGCGGACCGGACGTGCCCCGCGAACCGGAAGAGCCCAGCGAACCGAGGAAGCCGTACAAGCCGCGGAGGCACCGGCCGGAGAGGTCGCCGGGGACGCGGGGGAGGGGCTCCGATGACGCTCACCGCCCCACGCGCCGCCGGGACCCGGCGGCGGCCCGCCCAGGGCCGGTCGCGGGCCCGGGAGACGTTCCTGCTGCTGCTCCCCGCCCTCGTGCCCGTGCTGGTGCTCAGCGTCGGCCCGCTCGTGTACGGCATCCTGCTCGCGTTCACCGACGCGAGGTCGGGGCGGAACACCGAGACGTCGTTCGTCGGCCTGGCCAACTTCGGCGACCTGCTCGCGGACGGCGACTTCTGGGAGTCGTTCCGGATCGGCATGGTGTGGGCGGTCTCGGTGACCGTGCTGCAGTTCCTCGCGTCGCTCGGGCTCGCATTGCTGCTCAACCAGGACCTGCGACTGCGCGGGTTCGCCCGCGTGCTCGCGCTGGTGCCGTGGGCGATGCCGCCCGTCGTCATCGGCCTGATGTGGCGGCTGGTCTACCACCCGGACGCGGGCATTCTCAACGCCGTCCTCGGCACCGACGTGGACTGGCTCAACGACTTCTCCGTGGCGCTCCCGGCCGTGATCGTGGTCGGCGTCTGGATGGGCATGCCGCAGACGACCGTCGTCCTGCTCGCCGGGCTGCAGAACGTGCCCAAGGAGCTGCACGAGGCCGCGGGAGTGGACGGCGCGGGCGTGTGGCGGCGCTTCCGGAGCGTCACGCTGCCGCAGCTCCGGCCGGTGATCGTCGCGATCACCTCGCTCGACTTCGTCTGGAACATCAACCAGTTCAGCCTGGTCTACGTCCTGACGCAGGGCGGGCCGGGCGGCCGGACCCGGCTGCCGATGTTGTTCGCGTACGAGGAGGCGTTCCGTTACGGCTTCTTCGGGTACGCGGCGACCCTCGGCGTGGCGATCACGATCGTCGTCCTCGCCGTGCTCGGCCTGTACCTGTGGCGCCAGATGAGGGAGGTCGACTGAGATGGGAGGCCGGACGGTGCGCACCGCCCTGAAGTACCTCGCCCTGCTGGGCTACGTCGTCTTCCTGGCGTTCCCGCTCGCGTGGCTGCTGTCGACCGCGCTGAAGACGCCGCAGGAGATGGCGAGCCTGGACCCGACCTGGATCCCGCGCGACCCGACCCTGGCGAACTTCGCCGACGCCTTCGGCGAGCAGGACCTCGTGGGAAGCGCGACGCGCAGCCTGGCGGTCGCCCTGGCGAGCGCCGTGATCACCGTGCTCGTGGCCCTTCCTGCGGCGTACGCGCTGGCGCGGTACCGCGGCGCGCTGAACAAGGTCGCGATCGGGTGGGTGCTGGTCAGCCAGGTCTTCCCGGTCATCCTGATCATCATCCCGCTGTTCATGGTGCTGCGCGGGCTCGACCTGGTGAACACCCTCCCCGGGCTCGCGCTCGTGCACGTCACCTTCACGCTGCCGTTCGCGCTGTGGATGCTCCAGGGCTACGTGCGGGCCGTGCCCCGCGAGCTGGAGGAGGCGGCGGCCGTGGACGGGGCGGGACGGCTGCGGGCGCTCGCGGCCGTCGTCGCGCCGCTGCTCGTCCCGGGCGTCGTGGCGACCCTGCTGTTCGCCTTCATCTCGTCCTGGAACGAGTTCCTGTTCGCGCTCGTGGTCCTCAAGGACCCCGAGGTGGCCACGCTGCCGCTGACGCTGGTCAAGTTCACCGGCCCGGAGGGCGTCGTACGGCTGGGCCCGCTCGCCGCGGCCTCGCTGCTGGCGACGATCCCGAGCCTGGCGTTCTTCGCGGTCATCCAGCGGCGGCTCAGATCCGGACTGATGGCGGGCGCGGTCAAGGGGTGACGCCGCCCCCGGATCCCGTCCCCGAGCTTTTCGATAGGAGAGTCACATGAGGCGTTGGAGTGCCGCGCTCGCGGTGGCGGCCGTCGTTCTGGCGGCCGGATGTTCGAACGGGGGAGGCGACGGCGACGGCGCCGCCTCCGACGGCCCGGTCAAGCTGCGGTTCCTCAGCCTGGCCTGGCAGAAGGAGTCGATCGCCGCCAACAAGCAGCTCGTCGACGAGTGGAACAAGGCCAATCCCAAGATCCAGGTCGAGTACGTCCAGGGGAGCTGGGACAACGTCAACGACCAGCTCGTCACCTCGTTCGAGGCGGGCGACCCGCCGGACGTGATCCACGACGACTCGCCCGCGCTGTCCGGCTTCGCCTCGCGCGGCTTCCTGCTCGACCTGTCGGGCTCGCTGCCGTCCGAGCTCAAGAGCGACATCCCGCAGACCGCGTGGGACACCGTCACCTTCGGCGACGGCAAGGGCGGCCAGGGCGTGTACGGCGTGCCTTTCCTGCAGGAGTCGCAGGTCCTCTACGCCAACAAGAAGCTCCTCGACGCGTCCGGCGTCCGGGTCCCGACGTCCGACGCCCCGTGGACGTGGGACGAGTTCGCCGAGGCCGCCAAGAAGATGACCAAGGGCGGCGCGTACGGCGTGGCCTGGCCGATGAAGTCGCCGGTCAACAAGGTGCTCAGCCTCGGGCTCAACTTCGGCGGCACCTTCTTCACGACCGAGGGCGGCAAGACCAGGGTCAAGGTCGGCGCCGAGGAGCGCGAGGTGCTGAGCCGCATCCACGACCAGCTCTACAAGGACAAGTCGGCCGACCCGTCGGCGCTCGGCATGGGCACCGCCGACCCGCTGCCCGGCTTCTTCGCCGGCAAGTACGCGATGGTGCCCGCGGGCGTCTACCTGCGCCAGCAGGTGGCCGAGCAGGCGCCCGACGGGTTCGAGTGGGTCACGCTGCCGCCGCTGAAGGGCGTCACCGCGCAGCAGGGCGCGACGTCGCAGACCCTGTCCGTGGCGGCCGACAGCAAGCACCCGCAGGAGGCCGTCAAGTTCATCGCGTTCTTCCTGAACGGTCCGAACCAGGCCAAGCTCGCCAAGGGCGACTGGCTGCTCCCGACGAGCACCTCGGCGGCGGCCGACCCCGCCATGACCGCCAAGGAGAACTTCTGGGACGTCGCCACCGCGTCGGCCAAGGACCTCGTGGTCGCGCCGTACCTCAAGGTGGACGGCTACGACGAGTGGAAGAGCAAGGTGGCCACGCCGACGCTCCAGGAGTACTTCGCCGACAAGATCAGCCTTGACGAGGCGGCGAAGCGGCTCGTCGAGGAGGGCGACAAGGTGCTGGAGCGGTACGGACGGTGACCGTGCCCCCCACGCCTTCCCTCGTGCCCGTCCGCCCGCCGCGCGACCGCGCCCGGGGCTGCCTGCTCGGCCTCGCGGCCGGCGACGCCCTCGGCGCGCCCGCGGAGAACATGACGCCCGAGGCCATCGCCGCGCGGTGGGGCGTGCTCGAGGAGATCGAGGGCGGCGGGACGGACGACACCGAGTACAGCCTGTTCGCCGCGTCCCTCCTCCTCCGGCACGGCCACGCGCTGACGTCGCGGGACGTCGCCGAGGCGTGGCACGCCGAGATCGTGGACCGGATCGACGGGCCGATGCGCGGCGCCGGGTTCTCCGAGCTCGGCACCGTGCGGGCGCTGCGCCGCGGGCTCGGGCCGCCGCTGAGCGGCCGGTGGCACCCGCACGGCTGGTCCGACGGCCTCGCCATGCGGGCGGCGCCGTACGGGATCTTCGCGGCGGGCGACCCCGGCGAGGCGGCGCGGCTGGCCGAGATCGACGGGCGGGTCAGCCACGACGGCGAGGGCGTCCTGGGCGGCCGGGCGGTCGCGGCGGCGGTGGCGGTCGCGATGACCGGCGCCGGACCGGACGAGGTGGTCGAGGCGGGCCTGCGGGCGATCCCCGCGGACTCCTGGACCGCGCGCGCCGCCGGGAAGGCGGTCGAGATCGCCCGTGACGGGAGGGAGCGGACCTCGCGGGAGGAGTTCGCCCGCGCCCTCCACGACTCCGTCGTGCTGAAGCACTACCCGTGGACGGATCTGGCCCCGGAGGCGGTCGCACTCGCCTTCTCCGCCTATATCAGGGGCGGCGGAGAGGTCGAGGCGGCCGTGGTCACCGCGGCCAACCTGGGCCGGGACGCCGACACGACGGCCGCGATCGCGGGCGCGCTGGCCGGCGCGGGCGCCGGAGAGGCGGGCGTGCCCACACGCTGGGCCCGCCGGATCGCGCCGGTCACCGGCCGCTGCCTGCCCGCGATGGCGGGCCGGCACGTCCTGGACGCCGCCGACCGGCTCGCCGGCGCTCTGACGGACCGCCAGGCGGACGGCCCCGCCGGCGGATGACCCCTGGAAGGGATGGAGAGAGCATGTCATCGGGGGGCGGAGGCGGCATGCCGCCGCCGGAGGAGGACCGCGTTCTCGGCGCGTTCGCCGGCCTCGCCGTGGGCGACGCCGCGGGCTGGCCGGCGGCGCGTCACCGGTCGCTGCGGCTCGCGCCGTGGAGCAGGCGGCTGCACCGGGAGCTGGACGCGTTCGCCGAAGAGCGCCAGGTGACCACGTTGCCGGTGCCGTTCGCGCTGAACCAGCCGGTCGAGCCGCTGGCGCTCGGGCCGTCCGACGACGCGGAATGGCTCGCCTGGACGGCGACGACGATCCACGAGGACCGCGCGGAGGCGTTCGGGCGGCTGGCCCGGCGTGACGACCTGCGCGCCCGGATCTCGGTCTGGTCCGCGCTCGACAACCTCGCCGCCGGCCTGGGGCCGCCCGCGAGCGGCCACGACAACCCGCACTTCTTCGACGACGCGGCGGCGGTGCGTGCGGTGGCGTTCGGCGCGGCGGGGATGGACCCGGTCGCCGACGCCGAGGTCACGAACTCCGGGGACGGCGTCCTCGGGGCGGTGGCGATCGCGACGGCGGTCGGCGCGCTGGTGAGGGGCGCGCCGATGCGGGAGGCGGTGGACGCGGCCGTCGCCGTGCTCCCGGAGGACACCGCGATCGGGCACGCCGCACGTACGGCCGTCGCGGTGGCGCGTAAGCACGGCGACCCGTTCGCCGCCGTCCCCGCGCTCGACGCGGCGCTGCTCGACCACGTCTACAGCTACGGCGTCGCCGCCGCCGAGACCGTCCCGATCGCGCTCGCCCTCGCCGACGCGGCGATGCCGGGCGAAGGCGCGTCCGGCTCCGCACGGTCCTTCACACGGTCCTCCACACGGTCCTCCACGGGGGGACGCGGGGCGGGGGAGGCGTTCGGCGCCGCCGTGTCCGCGGCGGCCTGCCTGGCGTCGGTCGCGGACTCGGCGCCGGCGCTCACCGGGGCGCTGGCCGGGGCGTACGCGGGGTACGCGGCGCTGCCGGAGGCGTGGCGGGAGTCGGCGCGCACGCTGGCCGGCTGCTGCCTGCCCGAACTGGCCGGCACCGACCTGGTCGCCGTCGCCCGGACCCTGGCGTCCGGAGGTCCGGCCCGAAGCGCCCCGGAGCAGGAGGGCGCGGCACAGGAGGGCGCGGCACTGGACGGCGCGCGACAGCACGGCGTGGCAAAGGACGGCCAGACAGGCAGCGGTACGACACAGAGCGGTTCGACAGACAGCGGTTCGACAGACAGCGGTTCGACAGACAGCGGTTCGACAGACAGCGGTTCGACACGGAGGGGGACGGCATGACGCCGCTTGAGGACAGGGCCGTCGGCTGCGTGGCCGGTGCGGCGGTCGGCGACGCGCTCGGCGGCGCGACCGAGGGGTGGACGCCGGAGCAGATCCGGGCGCGCTACGGGGGCCCGGTCGAGGGTGTGGTCCCGCCGTACCACGCGGACTGGCGCAACGCCCGGCCGATCGCGCCGTACCACAAGGGCGACGGCCACGTGACCGACGACACGCTGATGACCCACGCGCTGATCCGCGTGTACGAGCGGGTGGGCGGGCACCTGGACGCCTACTCCGCCGCCGAGCACCTGGTGCCCGAGATGATGGGCCAGAAGCGCTGGATCCCCGAGCTGGAGGCCGAGGCGCTGCCGCTGCACCGGGTGTTCCTGGCCGAGAAGTGGCTGGTCCTGCGGCTGCACTACGGCCACGCCGACCCGCGCGAGGCGGGCGTCGGCAACATCGTGAACTGCGGCGCGGCCATGTACATGGCCCCGGTGGGCGTCGTCAACGCGGGCGACCCGGACGGCGCGTACGCCGAGGCGGTCGACCTGGCGGGGGCGCACCAGTCCAGCTACGGCCGTGAGGCGGCCGGGGTGCTCGCCGCCGCCGTCGCCGAGGCGATGCGGCCAGGGGCCACGCCGGACTCGGTGGTCGCGGCCTGCCTGCGGCTCGCCCGCGACGGCACGCGGGCGGCCATCGAGGCGGTGTGCTCGGCCGCGCGCGGCATCGGCCACTGGGAGGGCTCGTTCGAGACGCTGCGCGCCGCCATGCGCCCGTACGACACGGTGGCCGACACCTATCGGGACCAGGGGCTGGGCGCGCGCCGCCCGAGCCGGGTGCACAGCATCGAGGAACTGCCGCTCGCCCTCGCGTTCCTGCTGATCGCCAAGGGCGACTTCCGCGAGACCGTGCTGGGCGGGGTGAACTACGGCCGGGACGCGGACTCGATCGCCTCCATGGGCGGCGCGATCGCCGGGGCGCTGGGCGGGCGGTCCGCCGTACCGGCCGGGTGGATCGAGGAGGTGGCGGCGGCGAGCAGGACCGACCTCGTCGCGCCCGGCCTCGCCCTCGCCGCCGTGGCGCGCCGGGTGCGCGCCGCGGACGCGGAGCGCCGCCGCGCGGCCGACGCCGCGTTCGCCGAGCTGCTGGCCGGGGGCGGGGCGTGACGCGGCTCACCTGGGTGCAGCCGGAGGACCTGGTGGGCCACGAGCTGCGCCAGGCCGCCGAGGACGGCAGGGGCGACCTGCCGGAGGTGCGGGAGATCGCGGCCCGCTGGCGGGCGGCCGGGGGGCATCCCGCGCCGCCCCGGGCCGGCGCCTCGCCGCAGGCCGCTCCCGTACGGCTGCGCCGCCTGGCGGAGGACCTGCTCGACGAGCTGGCCGCGATCCCCTCGCCGCTGCCCGAGCCGTCCGCCTGGGAGGAGATCGTCGCCGCCTGTCCGGACTGGCCCGGCGGAAGAAGCGCGGGCGGGGCAGGCAGCGTGGATCCGGCGCGGGTGCTCGGCGCCTGGCGGGGCCGGGCGGCAGGATGCGTGCTCGGCAAGCCGGTGGAGAAGATCCCCCGCGAGGGCATCCGGGAGATCGCCGAGGCGACCGGCAACTGGCCGATCCGCGGCTGGTTCACCGCCGAGGGCCTGCCGCCGGAGGTCGCGCTCAGGTGGCCGTGGAACCGGCGCAGCGCCGTCAACAGCCTCGCGGAGAACATCGACGGCGTTCCCGAGGACGACGACCTCAACTTCCCGCTGCTCGCGCTCGCCCTGCTGGAGCGGTACGGCAGGGGCTTCACCACGGCGGACGTCGCGCAGATGTGGCTCGACGAGCTGCCCGGCGGCCGGGTGTTCACCGCCGAGCGGGTCGCGTACCGGAACCTGCTGACGGGCATCGAACCGGAGCCGGTGGAGCCCGCGCCCGGCGCGGAGCGGGAGCCGGGGCGGACGACGGCCGCCTACCGCAACCCGTTCCGGGAATGGATCGGCGCGCTCATCCGGGCCGACGTGTACGGCTGGGTCAATCCGGGAGATCCGGCGACGGCGGCCGAGTTCGCCTGGCGCGACGCCCGGCTCAGCCACACGGCGAACGGCCTCTACGGCGCGATGTTCACCGCCGCGATGTGCGCGCGGTCCCTGGACGGCTCCTCCGTGACGGAGGTGGTCGAGGCGGGCCTGTCCGTGGTGCCCGCCGGGTCCAGGCTGGCCGGCGCCGTACGGGACGCCGTGGAGGCGGCCGGCGCCGAGCCGGACTTCGAGCGGGTCGTGGACCACCTGTACGCCCGGCACGGCGGCCTGCACTGGGTCCACACGATCAACAACGCGGCCCTGATCGCGGCGGCGCTGGTCCACGGGAAGGGGGACTTCACCGCCTCGATCGCGGCCGCGGTCGCGGCCGGCTGGGACACCGACTCGGCGGGCGCGACGGTCGGCTCGATCGTCGGCGGGCTGAACGGAGGCGTGCCCGGGCAGTGGTCCATGAAAGACCGCCTGACCAGCAGCGTCACCGGATTCGACGGCATCGCCCTGGGGGAGCTCGCCCGGCGCACCCGGTTGATGGCAGGGTAAGCGGGATAAAGGTGACGATCCTGGAGGAAGCATCGTGATCTCGGTGTTCGGCAGCGCCAACATGGACCTGGTGGCCTACGTACCGTCCGCTCCCAAGCTGGGCGAGACCGTCACGGGGCGGGCGTTCCGCACGATCCCCGGCGGCAAGGGCGCGAACCAGGCGGTCGCCGCCGCGCGGGCGGGTGCCCAGGTGGCGTTCATCGGCGCCGTCGGCGACGACGCCTTCGGCCCGGAGCTGCGCGGGGCGTTGTTCGAGGCGGGCATCGACACCAGCAGGCTGCGGGTCGTGCCCGGACCGTCCGGGATCGCCCACATCGTGGTGGAGGACAGCGGCGGCAACTCGATCGTCGTCGTGCCCGGCGCCAACGGCTCCGTCACCGGCTGCTCCGCCGAGGACGTCGCGATGATCGCCCGTTCGCGGGCGTTGCTGCTGCAGCTCGAACTGCCCCTTGAGGGGGTCGTCGAGGCCGCCCGCGCCGCGCGCGCGGCCGGGGTGCCGGTGGTCCTGACCCCCGCGCCCGTCGTGGAACTGCCCGGCGAGCTGCTCGACGCCGTGGACCTGATCGTGCCGAACGAGCACGAGGCCGCCGCCATCACCGGCGCGGCCGACCCGGACGACGCGCTCAAGGTCCTGCTCGACCGCGTCCCCGAGGCCGTGATCACCCTGGGCTCCCGCGGCGCGCTGTACGGCTCGCGCGCCGGGGTCCGGCTGCTGGTGCCGGCCGTGCGGGTCGAGGCGGTGGACACGACGGCGGCCGGCGACACGTTCGTCGGCGCGCTCGCCGTCGCCAGGTCCGAGGGCCGCGACCCCGCGGACGCGCTGCGCTTCGCCTCGACGGCGGCGGCGCTGTCCGTCCAGCGGGAGGGCGCGAGCACGTCGATGCCGAGCCGCGCCGAGATCGACGCGGCGCTTCTGTCGTGACCGCGGGCCGCGCGAGGCGGGGCCTGCCGCCCCGTCCGTGCGGCCCCGACGCGATCGCCGGGGGCGGCCCCGGTGCGCGAAACCCATGGGAGGAACGAATGACCGCCCCCGCCACGCCGCCCCTGTCGGGCGTACGCGTGCTGGACCTGGCGACGCTGTTCGCCGGGCCGATGGCCGCGATGCTGCTCGGCGACTACGGCGCGGACGTGATCAAGGTGGAGCATCCGGCGAAGCCGGACCCCTCGCGCGGCCACGGGCCGGAGGGGTTGTGGTGGAAGATGCTCGGCCGGAACAAGCGTGTGATCACGCTCGACCTGTCCACGCCGGACGGCCAGGACCTGTTGGTCGAGCTGGCGCGGGACGCCGACGTGGTGATCGAGAACTTCCGTCCGGGCACGCTTGAGCGGTGGAATCTCGGATACGAGCGGCTGAGCGCGGCCAATCCCGGGCTGGTGCTCGCCCGGGTGACCGGCTTCGGGCAGTTCGGCCCGTACGCCAGAAGGCCCGGCTTCGGCACGCTGGCCGAGGCCATGAGCGGGTTCGCGGCGATGACGGGGGAGCCGGACGGCCCGCCGACGCTGCCGCCGTTCGGGCTGGCCGACGGCATCTGCGCGCTCGCGACCGCGTTCGCGGTCATGACCGCGCTCAAATCGGGCCGGGGGCAGGTGGTCGACCTGTCGATCATCGAGCCGATCCTGGGCGTCCTCGGGGCGCAGCCCACCGTCTTCGACCGGCTCGGCGTCGTGCCCCCGCGCACCGGCAACCGGTCGGTCAACAACGCGCCGCGCAACACGTACCGGTGCGCGGACGGCTCGTGGCTGGCCGTCTCCACCTCGGCCCAGAACATCGCCGAGCGCGTGATGCGGCTGGTCGGCCGTCCCGAGTTCATCGCCGAGCCGTGGTTCGCGACCGGCGCGGGCCGGGTCCGGCACGCCGACGAGCTGGACGGGGCCGTGGCCGCCTGGGTGGCCCGGCACACCCGCGACGAGGTGCTCGCCGCCTTCGAGGAGGCGCAGGCCGCCGTCGCGCCCGTCTACGACGTGCGGGACGTCATGGCCGACCCCCAGATCGCGGCGCTCGACGCGATCACCACGGTCGAGGACCCCGAGCTGGGGCCGCTGCGGATGCAGAACGTCATGTTCCGGCTGTCGGAGACGCCGGGGACGATCCGCTGGACCGGCCGCCCGCACGGCGCCGACACCGACGAGGTGCTGGCCGCGCTCGGCCTGCCGCCCGGCCGGATCGCCGAGCTGCGCGAGAAGGGGATCGTGTGACGGATCACAGCCCCTCCGCGGTTGACCCGGTGTGTCAGGGGGATCATCAGGCGGCAGAAAAAGCCGTGAGGAGTGACCCCGTGCCCCCGACCATGCCCCCGACCGCGCCCCCAGCCGCGTCCGTGACCGCGCCGCTGACCTGGTTGTACGTGCCCGCCGACCGGCCGGACCGGGTCGCCAAGGCGCTCGCCGCGGACGCCGACGTCGTCATCGTCGACCTGGAGGACGCGGTCGCGCCCGAGAACAAGGGCCGGGCCAGGGCCGAGGCCGTCGCCCTGCTCGCCACGCCGCAGCCCCGGGTGCAGATCCGGGTGAACGACGTGCGCACGCCGTACGGGCAGGCGGACCTGCACGCGCTGGCCGCCCTCGTCACGGGGACGTGCGGCGTCCGGCTGCCCAAGGTGGAGTCGGCGGCGGAGGTGCGGGAGATCGCGGCGGCGCTGCCCGGCGTGCCCCTGCACCCGCTGATCGAGTCCGCCCTCGGGCTGGAACGCGCCTTCGAGATCGCCACCGCCTGCGACGCGGTGGCGAGCGTCGGGCTCGGCGAGGCCGACCTGCGCGCCGACCTCGGCGTCAGCTCCGATGGCGGGCTCGCCTGGGCGCGCTCGAGGATCGTGGTCGCCGCCCGTGCCGCCGGGCTGCCCGCGCCCTCGCAGTCGGTCTATCCGGACGTCCGGGACCTCGCCGGGCTGGCGGCGTCCTGCCTGGAGGGGCGCGCGACCGGGTTCCGCGGCCGGACGGCGGTCCACCCGGCCCAGCTCCCGGTCATCGTGGAGGCGTACCGGCCCAGCGAGGCGGAGATCGCCGCCGCCCAGGAGGTGCTCGCGGCGGCGGGCCAGGGGGCGGTGGCCCTGCCGGACGGCCGGTTCGTGGACGAGGCCGTGGTGCGGCAGGCCCGCCGCGTCCTGGAGAGCGCCCGCCCCGCCGCGTACCCGGGGCCGGCCGCGTATCAGGGCGGGGCCGGGGCGAGCAGGCCGTAGGCGACCGCGTACCGGTGGCCGAGCGCGTCGAGTCGCCGCGTGCCGCGCCTCGGCGGGGGGTAGGGGCCGGGGGAGACCCCGCGCGAGAGGACCCCCGCCGTGGACGCCGTCGACCCCGCCGCCGATCCAGCCCCCGACCGCACCGCCGACCGTGCTCTCGGTCATGCCGCCGACCGGACGTTCGATCGTGCCGCCGACCGGGCCTTCGATCGTGCTCCCGATCGTGCCGGGGGCCGGACGCCCTTCGGTCCCCGCGTCAGGGTGGCGAGCGCGCCGGTCAGCTTCGGTGTCTACGACGCGGAGAGCGCGTCGATCGCCCCTGACGACATGCTCGCCACGATGCGCGCCGCCGGATACGCGGGGACGGACTCCGGGCCCGTCGGCTACCTCGGCACCGGCGCCGAACTGGCGGACCGGCTCGCCCGGCACGGCCTCGCCCTCGCGGGCGGCTGGGTGGACCTCCGGTACGGCGACGCCCGCGGCTTCGCGGAGGACCTGGCCGGACTGGAGGCCGCGCTGGACGTGTTCGCCGGGGTCCCGGTGGACGACCCGCGGTTCGCGCCCCGGCCGACGCTCGCCTGCCCGGCCGACCCGGCGAGGTTCGCCCGGCCGGGCGCGCCGGTCGATCGGGCGCTCCAGCTCGCCCCGGACGTGTGGCCGGGGTTCGCCGCCCGGGTGCGGGAGGCCGCCGCCCGGTGCCGCGACCGCGGCCTCGAACCCGTCTTCCACCACCATCTCGGCACCGACGTGGAGACGGAGGAGGAGGTCGAGCGGCTGCTCGACCTCGCCGACGTCTCCCTGTGCCTGGACACCGGGCACCTGTGGCTCGCGGGCGGCGACCCGGTCGCCGCGATCGCCCGCTGGTCCGGCCGGATCCGGCAGGTGCACGTCAAGGACGCCTCCCGCGACACGCTCGCCCGCGTACGGGCGGCGGGCGGCGACCTGTGGGACGCCGTCCGCGGCGGCGTCTTCCCGCCGCTCGGCGGGGGCGACCTCGACCTGGACGCCGTGGTCGGCGCGCTCGCGCGGACCGGCTACGAGGGGTGGGTGGTCGTGGAGCAGGACGTCCCGGCGACCGGCCCGGACCTGGGAAGAGTGGCCGCCGACCAGGTGGCCAACCGGGAACGGCTGGCCCGGGCGGGTCTGGTCGGCGGCCCGCCTACCGCTCCGTCGGCGCCGCGAGGGCGCGGGTGACGGAGGCGAGCTCGTGCCAGCGGGCGGACAGGACGTCCGCCGCGCCGGGGATCAGGGCGGAGCCGGCGTCGAGCAGGTCCGCCCACAGCGACCGGCCGACGACGAAGCCGCTCGCGCCGGACGCGCACGCGACGGCCACCTGGCGGACGACCGCCCCGAAGTCCTGTCCTCCGGACAGGATCGTCCACGGGAGCGATCCGGCCGCGGCGTCCAGGTCGTCGCAGGCCGCGCGCGCGGCGGCGTGCCCGGCGACGGCGTCCACCCCGGCGGGGAAGGCGAGCTTGAGGAAGTCGGGCGCGCGACGCGCCACCTCCGCCACGACGTCGAGTTGACGGCGGCGCAACGACTCGGCCGACTCCTCCCGGTCGCGCGGCGTCACCAGGACCTCGGCCATGACGGCGAGGCCCACCGCGTGGAAGTCCGCGATCACCCGTTCGAGCAGCGCGAACCGGTCGGCCGACCCGGCGTCGTCCAGGTCCTCCACCCACATGAGCTTGATCGCGTCCGCTCCGGCCGCCGCCACGGTGGCCGCGTCCCTCCCGTCCGCCACGAGTTCGGCGGCCGGTACGGGCGCGGTGGGCGCGGTCTGCCGCTCCAGCCCGACGATCAGGCCGGACGGTGTGACGAGGTCACGGGACAGGCAGGCGGGCGCGCCGTGCTCGACGTCGACGAGTACGGACGACGGGAGGCCGCGCAAGGCGGCGACGATGTCGGCCTTGGGACCGGCCAGGGCGGCCGCGTCCGGGACCGGCGTCACCGGCCAGGCGTCGGGGCCGTGGTCGACGGCGAGCGACAACATCCGGCCGGACGGGTCCAGGACCCGCTGCACCGCGAGCCGGCGTCGCCCCGCGCCCGGCGCGGGGACGCGGGGGGCGGCCGGGGTGCGGCGCGGGCCGGCGGACGGCGTGCCGTACGGCGCGTCCGTGCTCCAGCGGCGCTCCGCCCGTGTGCCGAGAGCGCGGGCGGCGGCCGCGCAGAGGCCGAGGAACCCGTCCGGGTCCCAGGCGGCCCGGCCGACGAACAGGCCGTCCACCTCGGCGCTGCGCGACAGCTCGTCCACGTTGCCCGGGTTGACGCTGCCGCCGTACAGGATGACCGGGTCGGCCTGGCCGAGATCCTTCAGCACCGCGCGCACCGCCGCGTGGACCGGCTCGACCTCGGGCAGCGTCGCCGCCCGGGAGCCCTCGCCGATCGCCCACACCGGCTCGTACGCCACCAGGACCCGGTCCCGCTCGTCCGGCCGTACGCGGGCGAAGGCGGCGCGGACCTGGCCGGTCACGTGCTCGAGCGCCCGGCCCTCGTCGCGGACCACCTGGGTCTCGCCCACGCACAGCAGCACCCGGAGGCCGCGCGCGAGCGCCGCGCCCACCTTGGCCGCGACCACGTCGTCGGTCTCGTGGTGGTCGCGGCGCCGCTCGGCGTGGCCGATCTCGACCAGGGCGGCGCCCGTCTCGGCGATCATCGCGGCGCTGACGTCCCCCGTGTGGGCGCCGTCGGGCCAGGGGGAGGTGTCCTGCGCGCCGACGAGGACCGGCGACCCGCGCAGCGCCCCGGCGACCCGGTTCAGGTGCGTGTACGGCGGAACCACGAAGAGCCGCAGCGGCCCGTGGTGGGCCGGCCACCCCGCGGCGAGGGCCGCGGCGAACCGCTCGGCCTCCTCCGCGGACTTGGTCATCTTCCAGCTCGTGCCGATCCAGAACTCTCTGCCGGACATGACTGTCTCCCTCGTCCCCACGTTCATCCCCACGTTGATCTCGCCCCGTCCGCGATGCGCCGGTACCGCTCGTACGCGTCGGCCATCCGCCGCCGCCCGGCCGCGCCGGGCTCGTAGGTCGCGAGGTCCCGCACGGTTGCCGCGACCGCCTCGGGCAGGCCGGTGTACACGCCGGCCCCGACGCCCGCGACCATCGCCGCGCCGAGCGCGCCGACCTCCCGGGCCGACGTCGTGGTCACCGGCAGGTCCAGCCCGTCGGCGAACATCTGCAGCCATGTGCCGCTTCTGGTCGCCCCGCCGCTGATCCGGGCGGAGTCCACCGTGAAGTGCGAGCGCAGCGCGTCGGCGTGCCGGCGGTGGTTGTGCACCACGCCCTCGTACAGGGCGCGCACCAGGTGGCCGCGGGTGTGCCAGCCGCGCAGGCCCGCGAACCCGGCGCCGACCGCCGCCCCGTCGGGCGAACCGTACAGGAAGGGCAGGTAGGTGACCTCGGACGGGCCGTCGAGGACGGCGTCCACCTCGTGCGACAGCCGGGTGAAGACCTCGTCCGGCTGCCCGGCCGCGCTCAGCTCCGCCCCGCACAGGGTCTGGACGAACCATTCGAGGTTCGTGGCCGAGGCGGGGGACAGCGCCATGTTCAGCCAGCGGCCCGGCTCGACGAAGGTGCGGCAGTACCACGAGCGGCTGGGCGCGGGCGCGTCGCTGACGACCTGGTTGATGCTGTACGACCCGGCGACGACCGACAGCGTGCCCGGCCGGTGGACGCCGGTGGCCAGCGCGCACGCGTCCACGTCGTGCAGGCCCGACACGACCGGCGTCCCCGCCCTCAGGCCGGTACGGCGGGCGGCGTCGGCGGTCACGGCGCCGGCCACCTCGTGGCTGTTCACGATCGGCGGCAGCAGGTGCCGCCACCGGCCCAGCCCGTACGCGTCCACGACGGCGTCGGACCAGGTCTGGGTGTGCGGGTCGGTGAAGGACTGGCTGGCCTCGGTGGGGTCGGTGTTCACCTCGCCGGTGAGCCACGACTTCAGCAGGTCCTTGCAGCCGATGACCGCGGCGGTGCGCGCGACGACGTCGGGCTCGTGCTCGGCGAGCCAGGCCAGCACGGTGGCCGGGCTGGGCGCCCACGGCCGCTGCCCGCCGGTGGCGAAGGCCCGCTCGGCCGTGCCGTCCCGCTCCCAGCGGTCGAGCAGCGGCTGGGCCCTGCTGTCCAGCGACAACACGCCGGGCCGGGTCGGTACGCCGGCGGCGTCGACGAGGTAGAGGCCGTCGCCGTGCCCGGTGATGCCGACGGCGAGGATGTCCCCGGCCGGCACCCGCGCGGTGATCTCACCGAGCACGGTGTCGAACGCGGAGCGCAGGGCGGTGAGGTCACGCTCGACGTGGTGCGGGGCGGGGGTCTCGGCGCGCAGCCGGGCGGAGCCCCGGGCGACCTCGGCGCCGGACCGGTCGAACGCCACGGCCTTCAGGACGGTGGTGCCGGCGTCGATCCCCAGCAGAAGTCCGGTTCCCGGACGGTGACCGGACATGTGTCAGCCGATCTCGCCGAGCCGGCGGATGTAGGTGCGGTAACCGGCGATGTCCCGCTCGACCCGGCCCGCGTCCCAGCCGCAGTGCTCGGCCAGCACGGCGCCGACCCGCTCCAGCGCCGGGACGCCGAGGTCGGGTTCGAGGCCGATCATGGTACGGCGGGCGACGACGTCGGAGATCGTGGTCGCGAGCTCCTCGCGCACCGCGAAGACGACCTGGGCCGCGATGGTGCCGGTCGCCTCGTCCACGACCTCGGCCAGGCGCGGGTCGGCGGCGGCGAGCGCGGCGACGTCGGCCGCGCGCGTGCCGTACACGCGCAGCAGGCGCTCGGCGGTCGCGGCGGGCAGGCCGGACGCCGCGGTGAACTCGCGGGCGAACGCGTCGAGGTCGAGGGCGCGGGCGCCGGGCAGCCGCATCCGGGTGGTGGAGCTGCGCCGCCTGGTCCAGCGGCGGGACAGGCGCGGCGGGCGGGGGCCGTGCCTCCGGGCCTGGCGGGCCATGACGGCGTCGACGGTCTCCTCGGCCAGCCCGCGGAACGTCGTGAGCTTGCCCCCGATCACGGAGATCAGGCCGATGATCTCGGGGGCGTGGTCCACGAGCAGGTGCCGCCGCGAGATGTCGCCCTCGGGCTTGCCCGCGTCGTACGGCAGGGGCCGCACGCCGCAGTAGCTGTAGCGGACGTCCGCCGGGGTCAGCCCGGCCATGGGGATGATCCGGTTGGTCTCCTCCAGGATGTAGGCGAGCTCCTCCTCGTCGCTGCGCACGGTGTCGAGGTCGCCGTCGAAGCGCAGGTCGGTGCTGCCGATGAGATAGCGGCCGAGCCAGGGGATGACCATGAGCGGGCGGCCGTCGCGGTGCGCCTCATAGTAGAACGCCTGGTCGGGGGCGCCGGGGAACGGGTCGACGACGTAGTGGCTGCCCTTGGTGCCGCCCATGCGGCGGGCGCCCGCGCGGGCGCCGAGCGCGGCGGCGAGCGTCTGGTCCACCCAGGGGCCGGAGGCGTTCACGACGACGGGGGCGGCGATCTCGTGGCGCTCCCCGGTGAGCCGGTCGGTGAAGCCGACCCCGCGCACCCGGTCGCCCTCGGTGAGGATCTCGTCGACCTGCGCGTACGTGAGCACGGTGGCGCCCTCGGCGGTGGCGGCGAGCGCGGTCTCCAGGACCATGCGCTCGGCGAACTCGACCTGCGCGTCGTAGTAGGCGGCGCCGCCCTGGAGGCCGTCGGGGCTGAGGCCGGGGCACAGCTCCAGGAGCCGCTCCTTGGAGTACGCCCGGTGGTGGTCCACCGTCTTGTCGAAGCTGAGCAGGTCGTAGGCGATCATGCCGAGCCGCAGGATCGCCTTTCCGTGCGAGTTCCCCCGGTAGAACGGCAGCACGAACCGCAGGGGCTTCACCAGGTGCGGCGCCGCCTGCAGCAGCCACTCGCGCTCGCGCAGGGACTCGCGGACCAGCAGGACGTCCTTCTGCTCCAGGTACTTCAGACCGCCGTGGACCATGCGGCTCGACCAGGACGAGGTGCCGGAGCCGATGTCGCCCTTGTCCAGCAGGGCGACCCGCAGCCCTCGGGCCGCCGCGTCCCAGGCGATCCCCGCGCCGTTGACGCCGGCGCCGATCACGACGAGGTCGACGCCGCGGGCGAGCCGGGCGAGGGCGTCGGCGCGCCGCCGGAGCAGGGTCTCCGGTGTGCCGGCGGTGTCCCGGGTCAGCCCGTCCGGCGCCGACGGCGCGGACTCAGTGGAGGACGCGGCGGAGGGCGCGGACGACGTGGTCGGGTCCGGCTGGTTCATATCTCGTGCCACCTTGGTCGGTCGTTTCGACATGGCCGGGCCCCCGTGAGCGCGGCTGCGGTCGTACGCCCGGCGGGGCCGTTCGGCGATGGGTCGCCCAGATGTCGCGGCCCGCCTCGTGGACGTTCATCACATCTTTCGTGTGACATCCGCCAGTATCAGATGTGAAAAATATACCTGTCAACGTCTTGTTTCGGTGAAATTAACCATCTAGCGTGTCCCATCAAGCAGCGACGCTGTTAGATCTACCTTCTACCTTGTTACATCGGAGTCGGCGTGAACGGTTCGCTCGAGTGCCGGGATCTCACGAAAAGCTTCGGAGGTCTCCCCATCCTGCGCGGCGTGAGCCTGTGCCTGGAGCCGGGCACGGTCACCGTGCTGGCCGGTGAGAACGGGGCAGGCAAGTCCACGCTGATGAAGATCATCTCCGGCCAGCTCCGCCCCGACACGGGGGAGGTCCTCTTCGGCGGCGAGCCGCTCGCCCCGGGCGACGTCCACGCCGCGCGCGGCGCGGGCGTCGGCATCGTCCCGCAGGAGCTCGCGCCGATCCCCGACCTGTCCATCTACGAGAACCTCTTCGTCGGCAGGGAGAAGCGCACCAGGACGGGCCTGCTCGACCGCCGCGGCATGATCAGGGCGGCGCGCGAGATGCTCACCGTCTTCGGGATCGACCTCGACCCGCGCACCCCGATGCGCCGGCTGTCGGTCGGCATGACCCAGCTCGTCGAGATCGTCAAGAACACGTCGTGGGGCGCGCGCGTCGTGCTCCTCGACGAGCCGACCTCCGCGATCTCCGACCGCGAGGTCGAGCGCCTCTTCACGCTGGTCGACCAGCTCCGCGAGCGCGGCGTGGCGATCGTCTACACCACCCACAAGATGGCGGAGATCCAGGCGGTCGCCGACCGGGTCGTGGTCCTGCGCGACGGAAGGCTCGTCGCCGACGAGCCGCTGGCCGCCCTCTCCGAGCACGACATCGTCCAGCACATGATCGGCCGCGAACTGTCGGAGCTCTTCCCCGAACGGCCGGAGCCCGGCACCGAGGTCGCCCTGCGCGTCGGCGGCGTCCGGCGTGACGGCGCGCCGCCCGTGGACCTGGAGGTGCGCGCGGGGGAGATCGTGGGGCTCGCCGGCCTCATCGGCGCCGGCCGCACCGAGCTGCTGGAGACCCTCTTCGGCGTACGCGCCCGGACCGGCGGCGAGATCGAGGTCGGCGGGAGGCGGCTGCGGCCGAACCGGGTGACCGAGGCGATCGCGTCCGGCATGGCGCTCGTCCCCGAGGACCGCAAGGGCGCGGGGCTGGTCCTCTCCATGGACGTTCTCGACAACGGCTCGCTTCCCCACCTCGGAGCCTTCTCCGTCGCCGGGTGGCTCCGCTCCAAGGCACGGGCCGAGGCCGTCGGCTCATGGGGGCGGACGCTGGGACTGCGCAGCCGCGGGCTCTCCCAGGAGGTGCAGACCCTCTCCGGCGGCAACCAGCAGAAGGTCGTCCTCGGCCGCTGGCTGTCCGGCGACGTCAAGGTCCTCCTGCTGGACGAGCCAACCCGCGGCGTCGACATCGGCGCGCGGAGCGAGATCTACCGCGCGATCATCCGGCTCGCCGAGTCCGGGCTCGCCGTGCTGATGGCGTCGTCCGACATGGCGGAGGTCATCGGACTGTCCCACCGGCTCCTGGTCATGCGCGGCGGCGGAGTCGTCGCCGAGCTGGACCGCCGGGCCATGGACGCGCCGGACGTGCAGGAACGGATCTTCCGGCACGCCGCGGGCCTCCACGTCGCTTAAGAACCACTGATCCAAGGAACCCATCGTGAACGTAGCCGCGCCCAGCACGACTGGGAAGAACTCGCCCGCACAGCCGCCGGAACGGCGCGGCCCCGCCCTCGGCCGCGCCGGCGAGGCCGTACGGGAGTGGGCGATCCGCAATCCCATGGTCCTCGTCATGGCCCTGGTGATCCTCTACTTCCTGTACATGAGCGACCGTTTCGGCACGGTGGGCAACCTCCAGACGATCGCGATCGCCGCCGCGCCGTTCGCGCTCATCGCCCTGGGGCAGACGCTGGTCATCCTCACCGGCGGCATCGACCTGAGCGTCGGCAGCGTCATCGCCGCAAGTGCGATGACGGCGGCCCTCGTGGTGAAGGACCATCCCGAGCGGATGTGGCTGGCCGTCCTCGCCGCCGTCCTGGTCGGCGTGGTCGTCGGCGGGATCAGCGGCTTCGCGGTCTCCCGGCTCGGCGTGCCGCCGTTCGTGGCCACCCTGGGCATGATGACGGTCGCGTCGGGGCTCGCCTACGTCCTCGGCAACGGAGCGCCGATCAACGGCCTGCCCGCCGACTACTCCACGATCGCCAACACCAAGGTGCTGGGCATCGACCTTCCGGTCGTCATCATGATCGTCGGCTTCATCGTCATGATCGTCCTGATGTCGCGGACCACGTACGGCCTGCGCGTGTACGCGGTCGGCGGCAACCCGCTGGCCTCCCGGATCGCCGGCCTGAACGTGAACCGGACGCTGTTCAGCGTCTACGTCATCAGCGGCGGCCTCGCCGGGTTGTCCGGGGTGATCCTCTCCTCCCGCGTCATCTCGGCCTTCCCCAGCCTCGGCTCGGGCTACGAGCTCGACGCCATCGCCGCCGTCGTCATCGGCGGCGCGAGCCTCATGGGCGGTCGCGGCACGGTCTGGGGCACCATCCTCGGCCTGTTCCTGATCCAGACCCTCAACAACGGCCTGGACCTGCTGATCGTCCCCTCGTACTGGCAGAAGGTGATCAAGGGCGTTCTCATCATCGCCGCGGTCGCGCTGGACGTCTGGGTCGTACGGCGCCGATCGCGCTGACCCCCGGCCCGCGCCGCGCCTCACGGCGTCGCACCTCCACCGGGCCGCAACCGAACCACGCGGACGCCCCCGTGCGCCCGCATCCTCAGCAAAGGGAGCGCAAGTCACATGTTCAAGAAGATCCGGGCCACCGCCGCGATCACCGCGGTGCTCGCCCTCGGCGCGGCCGGCTGCGGCGCCGGAGCCTCCGGCTCCGGAGGCGGAGACGGCCAGGTCAGGATCGGTGTCACGGTCTACGACATGACCTCCTTCATCACCCAGGGCAAGGAGGGCATGGAGGCGTACGCCAAGGCCCGCGACATCAACCTGACCTGGCTCAACGCCGGCGGCGACGTCAACACCCAGGCCAGCCAGATGGAGCAGCTCGTCAACGCGGGCGTCGACGCCATCGTCATCGCGCCGGTGCAGGCGGACTCGCTCAGCCCGCAGATCGCCCAGGCCAAGGCGAAGAACATCCCGGTGATCGCGGTCAACACGTCCCTCAAGGACACCAGCTCGCTCGCCGCCACCGTGCTGCCCGACGACGTCGCCGCGGGCGCGCAGGAGATGCAGCAGATGGCCGACAAGCTGGGCGGCAAGGGCAACATCGTCGTCCTGCAGGGCCCGCTCGCCTCCTCGCCGGAGCTCGACCGGACCAAGGGCATCATGCAGACCCTGGCGAAGTACCCGGACATCAAGATCCTCGCCAAGGACACCGCGAACTGGAACCGCGAAGAGGCGGTCAACAAGACCAAGAACTGGCTGTCCAGCTTCGGCGACCAGCTCGACGGCATCGTGGCCGAGAACGACGACATGGCCCTCGGCGCGCTGCGCGCCCTGAAGGAAGCGGGCAAGACGCTGCCCGTCGTCGGCATCGACGGCATCCAGGACGGCCTGCAGGCCGTCAAGAACGGCGAGCTGATCGGCTCCTCGCTCCAGCACGGCCGGGTCGAGATGGGCGCCGGCCTCGCCGTGGCGCTCAAGGTCGTCAAGAAGGAGAGCGTCAAGAAGGACAACACGTACGTGATGCCGGCCATCACGCCGGAGAACGTCGACAAGCTCCTCGACCACGTGGTCACCGGCAAGGACGCCTTCCTCGCCAAACTTCCCGATCTTGTTGACAAGAACCTCGAGAGCGGCAACATCGCCAACGAGGAATGACCCGGTGGGCGGGGCGGTCACGGCCGCCCCGCGCACATCGTAGGGCGGGACCGGCACGGCCCCGCCTCGGAGCGGATGCGAGGTTCGGTTCAGGTGGGGAACAACACGGAGTTCCTGGAGGGCACGGGGCAGGGACGCCCCAACCGCCAGCAGGCACGGTGGGACCGGATCGCCGAGTACGTGATGCAGCACGGCTCCGTCCGCATCGAGGAGCTCAGCGAGCAACTCGGCGTCAGCGTCATGACCATCCACCGGGACCTGACCGAGCTGGAGAACAAGGGGCTGCTGCGCAAGACGCGCGGCCAGGCCACCGCCGTCGCGACCAGCCTGGTCGAGGCGAGCACGGTCTACCGCGGGTCGCGGAACCGCGACAGCAAACGCGCGCTCTCGGCCGCCGCGCTCGAGCTGATCGAGCCGGGGGAGGCCGTCGTGCTCGACGACTCGACCACGATCGTGCCGCTCGCGGAACGGCTGGTCGAACGCGCCCCCCTGACGGTGATCACACCGTCGTTGCACCTGATCAAGATGATGACCCGGCAGCCCGGCATCACGCTGCTGTCGCTGGGCGGCCAGTACTACGAGTGGGCCGACGCGTTCCTCGGCCGCGTCACCGTGGCCGCCGCCAGGGAACTGCGCGCCGACGTGTGCGTCATGTCCACCGCCGCGATCGTCGGAGACGTCTGCTACCACCAGATGGAGGAGATCGTCACGGTGAAGCAGGCGCTCCTGGAGTGCGCCGAGCGCAAGATCCTGCTCGCCGACCACACGAAGTTCACCCGGCGGGCCCTGCACGCGCTCATGCCGCTGGCCAGCTTCGACGTCGTCATCGTGGACGAGCAGACCCCGGCCGCCGAGGTGGAGCGGCTCCGCGGCAAGGGGATCAACGTGGTCGTCGCGCCGCCCGTTCCCTAGACGGCCCCGACCGCCGACCCGCCGGCCCAGCCGCCGGCCTACCGACTGGAGGATGTGATGACGCGCCTGTACAACGACCCCCGCGCGTTCGCCGACGAGATGCTCGCCGGATTCGCCGACGCCCACTCCCGCCATGTGACGCGGGTGCCCGGCGGCGTGGTGCGGGCCGCCGAGACGCCGGCGGGCAAGGTCGCGGTGGTCGTCGGCGGCGGCTCCGGGCACTACCCGGCCTTCTGCGGCGTGGTCGGCGCCGGTTTCGCCGACGGCGCGGTGGTGGGGCACGTCTTCACCTCGCCCTCCACCCAGGACGCGGTGTCGGTCGGCCGGGAGGCCGCCTCCGACGCCGGGCTCCTGTTCATCACCGGCAACTACGCCGGCGACGTCATGAACTTCACCCTCGCCCGCGACCGGCTGGCGGCCGAGGGTGTGGACACGCGGGTGCTGTTCGTCACCGACGACATCGCCAGCGCGCCCGCCGACGAGGCCGGCAGGCGGCGCGGCATCGCCGGGGACTTCGTCGTCTTCAAGGTCGCGGGCGCCGCCGCCGAGGAGGGCTACTCCCTCGACGAGGTCGAGCGGGTCGCGCGGCACGCCAACGACCGCACCCGCACGCTGGGCGTCGCCTTCGGCGGCTGCACCCTGCCCGGCGACCCGGCCCCGCTGTTCACCGTCCCCGGCGGACGTATGGGCGTGGGCCTCGGCATCCACGGCGAGCCGGGCATCTCGGAGGAGGACCTGCCGACCGCGGACGAGCTCGCCCGGCGACTGGTGGACGGCGTGCTCGCCGAGGTCCCGGCCGACGGCGCGCGGCGGCTCGGCGTCATCCTGAACGGCCTCGGCACCACCAAGCACGAGGAGCTGTTCATCGTCTGGCGCTCCGTGGCGACGCTGCTGGCCGAGCGCGGGTTCACCGTGGTCGAGCCCGAGGTCGGCGAGCTGGTGACCAGCCTCGACATGGCCGGCTGCTCGCTCACCGTCGTCCCGCTCGACGACGAGCTCGAACGGCTGTGGCGGGCCCCCGCCGACACGCCCGCGTACCGGAAGGGAACCGCGACGACTCCCGCGGCCCCGGGCGGGGCCCGCCGCCGGGCGGGCGGGACCTCCGGCGCGCGCCAGGAGACGGAGGCCGCGGGCTCGGCCGCCTCGCGGGCGTGCGCGGCGACGGTGGTCCGCGCCCTGGGCGCGATGAGCGAGCGGTTGCGCGCGGCCGAGGCCGAGCTCGGCCGGATCGACGCCGTCGCGGGCGACGGCGACCACGGCCGGGGGATGGTCAACGGCGTGAGCGCCGCGCTCGAAGCCGCGACGGCGGCCGCGGGCCGGGGCGCGGGAGCCGGGTCGGTCCTCGCCGCCGCGGGCGACGCCTGGGCCGCGAAGGCCGGGGGCACCTCGGGTGTGCTGTGGGGCGCGATCCTGCGCGCCGTCGGCGACGGCCTGGGCGACCAGGGCGAGGAGGTCCCGGCCGCCCGGGTGGCGGCGGCGGTTCGCGCCGGCGTCGCCGAGCTGCGCCGCCTCGGCAAGGTCGAGGTCGGCGACAAGACCATGCTCGACGCGCTCGCGCCGTTCGCCGAGACGCTGGAGACGGGCGTCGAGCCCGGCCGGCCGCTGGCGGAGGCATGGGCCGAGGCGGCCGGGGCCGCGGGGCGCGCGGCCGAGGGTACGGCGGCGCTGCGGCCCAGGGTCGGGCGGGCGCGGCCGCTCGCCGAGAAGAGCGTCGGGACCCCCGACGCGGGGGCCCTGTCGATGGCTATGTGCCTCGACGCGGTGGCCGGCGTGCTCGCCGCCGAATGACTTTTGCTTCAAGGCACAAATAAGTGCGAAATGTACAAAGAGGTGGGGGAATGACCGACAAACTGCGCATCGTCGTGGGCAGCGACGATGCCGGGCTCGACTACAAGGAGGTCCTCAAGGCCGACCTGGAGGCGGACGACCGCGTCAGCCGGGTCATCGACGTCGGAGTCGGCGCCGGGCAGCACACCGCGTACCCGCACGTGGCCGTCGCGGCGGCCCGGCTCGTCGCCGCGGGCGAGGCCGACCGCGCCCTGCTGGTCTGCGGCACCGGGCTCGGCGTGGCGATCAGCGCCAACAAGGTGCCCGGCATCCGGGCCGTCACCGCGCACGACAGCTTCTCCGTCGAGCGCGCCGTCCTCAGCAACGACGCGCAGGTCCTGTGCTTCGGCCAGCGGGTCATCGGCCTGGAACTGGCCCGGCGGCTGGCCAGGGAGTGGCTGGGCTACCGGTTCGACGACAGGTCGCCCTCGGCGTCCAAGGTCGAGGCGCTCAACTCGTACGAGACGGGCGGGGCCGCCGCCTCCGAAGACGAGGCGCTCGCCGTCTCCTGCTCGGACCCCCGGGCCGAGTAGCCCCCGGCCCGATTCGACGATCAAGGAGAAACGATGAGCACGCTCGACCTTTCCTTCGGCCTGGACGGCAAGGTGGCCCTGATCACCGGAGGAGCCTCCGGGATCGGCGCGGCCGTCGCCGACGCCTTCGCGGCCAAGGGGGCGCACGTCGCGGTGCTCGACCGCGACGGCGACGCGGCCGCGGCCAAGGCGGCCGCCCTCGGCCCGGACAGCTCGGCGACGGCCTGCGACGTGTCCGACGCCGCCGCGGTCGAGAGCGCGGTCCGGGCGGTGATCGACCGCCACGGCCGGGTGGACGTCCTGGTCAACAGCGCCGGCGTCGCCATCCTCGCCCCCGCCGAGGAGCTGACCGAGTCGATGTGGGACACCACGATGAACGTCAACCTCAAGGGGACGTTCCTCATGTGCCAGGCCGTCGGCCGGCACATGCTGGAGGCGGGACGCGGAAAGATCGTCAACCTCGCGTCGCAGGCGGCCACCGTCGCGCTGGACGCGCACGCGGCCTACTGCGCCTCGAAGTTCGGCGTCGTCGGGCTGTCCAAGGTCCTCGCCTCGGAGTGGGCCGGGCGCGGCGTGACGGTCAACACGATCTCGCCGACCGTCGTGCTCACCGACCTCGGCCGCAAGGCGTGGGCGGGAGAGAAGGGCGACAGGCTCAAGGCGCTGATCCCGACCGGGCGCTTCGCCTACCCGGAGGAGATCGCGGCGACCGCCGTCTTCCTCGCGTCCGACGCGTCCGACATGATCAACGGCGCCGACATCCTGGTGGACGGCGGCTACACGATCCGCTGACGTGAGCCGTCTCTCCCGCCGGGGCCCTGATCGCGTCGGGAGAACAATCACGAATCGGTGACCCCTCCCAGAAATGGCGACATCGCGTACTTCGTCGCGGCAAGGTGGAGCCATCCACGGACGAGGAGGCGATCGGTGGCTCTGGCTCGGGTGACGCGGCTGCCGCCGTCGGCGGCCCTGCCGTACACGCTGCGACGGAACGCGGACGGCGCGGCCGCGCGGGAGGAGGCCCTGGCGGCCTTCCTCGCCCCGCGCACCAGGACCACCGTGAAGCGGGTCCTGGAGACCGCGTCCCGGGTGGCGACGCGCGGGCGGCCGGCCGGGGTGCTGAAGGGCGTGGCCGCGACCGACTGGTTCCGCCTCGACGCCAAGGACGACGTCACCGAGAAGTGGTACCCGCAGGGGTTGTCCTGCGGCTCCGACGCCGGGCTGAGCGACCCGGCGGCGTTCGCGATCAGCTGGTACTGGAAGCCCGACCCCTCCGCCGAGCCGGAGCGCGGCGTCCGGGTCAGCTTCCTGAACGTCGCGACCCTCCGGTACGCCCACGTGCTGCTGGTGGAGCCGGACGCCTCCGGCGAGCCCGCCCCGATCGACGTCCACGCGGGCGGGCTCGTCTGGTACAAGAACCTGCTCTACGTGCCCGACACCACCGGCGGCCTGCGGGTGTTCGACCTGCGCAACCTGTGCGTGGGCGGGCCGTTCGGCTACGCGTTCACGCTGCCGCAGTCGGACATGTGGTCCTGCGACCGCGCGCTGGGCGCGAGGTTCTCGTTCGCGTCACTCGACCGCAGCGCCGACCCCGTCCTGCTCGTGTCCGGCGAGTACCTCACCTCGGGCACCGGCCGCGTCGTCCGCTGGGCGCTCGCCCCCGACGGCTCCCTCGCCGCGGGCGAGAAGGGGGCGGCCGTGCCGGTGGACGCGTACAGCGCCCCGGGCGCCAAGATCCAGGGCGCGGTCTCCTACAAGGGGCGCTGGTACTTCAGCCAGTCCGGGCTGACCGGGGCGAACGACCGGCTGCTGACCGCGCTCCCCGGGGAGGCCGTGCGGGAGCGCAAGTACCCCAAGGGTCCCGAGGACCTCACCGTGTGGCGGGGGAAGGGCACGGTCTGGACCGTCGCGGAGAAGCCCGGCGGCCGGGTCATCGTCGGCGTCCCCCTCTGACGGACCCCGTTCGCAGTCCCCGACCGGGCGCGGGCCCCGGCGTATCGTGGCCGCATGGTGCTCGAACTCGACGGCAGGGAAGTGGAGATCACCAACCCGGACCGCGTGGTCTTCCCGCGTACGGGACACACCAAGGGCGACCTGATCGCCTACTACCGGGCGGTGGCCGAGGGCGCCCTGCGCGGCGTCGCGGACCGTCCGGTCATCCTCAAGCGGTACGTCAACGGCGTCGACGACGCGCCCTTCTTCCAGAAGCGCGCCCCGGCGAAGCGGCCCGGGTGGGTCGAGGTCGCGCGGTTCGCCTACCCCTCCGGCCGGACCGCCGACGAGGTCGTCATCCGCGACCTCGCGCACCTGGCGTGGACGGTGAACCTCGGCTGCGTCGACCTCAACCCCCATCCCGTACGCGCCGGGGACCTCGACCATCCCGACGAGCTGCGGATCGACCTGGACCCGGTGCCCGGCGTCGGATGGGAGCAGATCGTCCGGGTGGCCCTGCTCGCCCGGGACGTGCTGGAGGACCACGGCCTGGCCGCGTGGCCCAAGACGTCCGGGTCGCGGGGCTTCCACGTGTACTGCCGGATCGAGGCCCGCTGGACGTTCCGCGAGGTGCGCGGGGCCGCCGAGGCGGTCGCCCGCGAGGTGGAGCGGCGCGCTCCCGACATCGCCACCAGCCGCTGGTGGAAGGAGGAGCGGGAGGGCGTCTTCGTGGACTACAACCAGAACGCCCGGGACCGGACCGTCGCCTCGGCGTACTCGGTGCGGCCGACCGGCCGCGTCTCCACGCCGCTGGCCTGGGACGAGGTGGAGCGGTGCCGCCCGGAGGCGTTCACGATCGCCACCGTCCCCGTACGGCTGGCCGAGACGGGGGACCCCTGGGCGCCGATGGACGGCGCCGCCGGGTCGCTGGACGCGCTGCTCGAACTCGCCGAGTCGCAGGGCCCCCGGCCCGCCCCTGCCGGCACGACGGGGAAAGCCGCCAAGGCCGAGAAGACTGCGAAGACCACGAAGGCAGAGAAGACCACGAAGACAGAGAGGTCCGCGAAGGCCGGGGACGGCGCCGCGGGCCGCCGCCGCCCGGTCAAGCCCCTGATCGAGATCGCCAGGGCCGAGACCGCCGACGAGGCGATGGCCGGGTTCGAGCGGTGGAAGGCGCGCCACCCCGGCGTCGCGCGGCTGCTGCGCCCGGCCGACGTGCTGGTCGACTCCATGCGGGGCCGCAGCTCGACCTGGACCCGGATCCGGGTGAACCTCCAGCACGTCCCCGAGGCGGACCGGCCGCCGCAGGAGCCGCTCGAAGTCGACTACGACCCCTGGCGCGGCCGGTAGACCTCCCACAGCTCGCCGAGGAAGAACCGGCCGAACCTCGCCAGCGCCGCCGCGCCGTCCGGCCCCTCCGTACGGAACGTGGTGAGCATCCGGACCAGGTCGGACGGGAGCACGTGCAGCGTCCCCGCCGCGAGCACCGGCGCCCCGGCGTCCCCGTCCACGTCGCCGTCCTCCTCCGCGACCCGGCCGTCGAGCAGCCGGACGAGCAGCGTCGTCGTGTCCGGCCACAGCCGGGCGGGCGGTCCGGGCCGTACGTCCTTCCAGCCCACGAGGGTGCGGGGCCGGCCTTCGCCGTCGGTGAACTGCAACCGGTAGCGCATCTCCCTCGCGTCCGGGCGGTCGCCCGGCGCGAAGAGGTTGAACCAGCCCCGCTCGATCGGACGCCGGCCCCCGCATATGGCGGCGTCGATCCATCCCTCGGCCCGCGCCGGATGCTCGGGCTCGGCCAGGAAGCGGCCCACATCGTCGGCGGTGATCGTCAGCCGGAAGGCGAACCGGCCCCCCTCGGGCATGCCGTCCAGCTCGCGCGGGTCGCTCAGGCCGGGGGCCAGGAACCCGCGCATCTCCTCCACGAACGACAGCGACGTGCGACCGCCCTTCGGGCTCGGGCCGCCCAGACCGGCCGGGCCGTCCGCGCGGCCGCACGCCGCGTCTCCCCCCACCACGCCCGCGGGGACGACCGGTGGCCCGGCCTCCAGCAGGCGCGTGCACATGCGGTCCGCCAGGGCCGCGATGGTGAGCGACGGGTTCGCCCCCACCGGCCCCGGCATGGCCGCACCGTCCGCGACGTACAGTCCGGGGAAGCCGAACACCTCCCCGTAGGCGTCGCACACCCCCTCGCCCGGATGGTGGCCCATCGGCGCCCCGCCGAGCGGGTGCACCGTGATGGTCCGGTCCCGGTGCCAGGCCGGGCCGTCGGCGTACTCGGCCCCGAGCACGTGGCCGATCCGCCGCATCGTCGCCCGCACCCGGTCGGCGTACGCCTCGCTGGTCTCGGCCGTCCACACGGCGTCGAGCCGCCCGTTCCTGAGCCGGAGCACGCCGTCGGGCACGTCCCGGCCCATGCCGAGCAGCGGCAGCGAGCTGCCGGACAGGTCGCCGGGCCCGAGCAGCGCGGCGATCTCCGCCGACATGTTCGTGTCGTGCCCCACCAGCGCGCGCAGCCGGTCCAGGACGAACCGCGCGACCCGGCCGAGCTCGCCGCGCACGTCGGCGCCCTCGACCAGCCAGTCGACGAACCCCGGGTAGCCGCCCTCCTCGATGTAGGCCCCACGGCCGCTCTCGCCGTCCGGCAGCCGGACGGCGCTGGTGATGACCGGCCCGTGGCTGGCGCTGACCGGCAGCGTGCGGCTGCGGTCCCTCGCCCGCAGCAGGAAGGACAACATGTCGCCGTTGCCGGAGAACCGGGTGCCGAGCGTCCCGCTGAGCCCCGGGAACCGGCCCCGGTTCTTCAGCAGCAGGTACGACGTGCCGAGCGTGCCGGCGGCCAGCACGAGACGGTCGCAGGTGATCGTCCCGGACGGCCGCAGCTCCGGGTCGGCCGGGTCGTGCCGCACGTAGTCCACCGCGTAGCCGCCCCGGTCCAGGGGCCCGATCCCCTTGACCTCGTGCAGGGTGCGCAGGTCGGCGCCGTGGTGCCGCGCGGCGGCGAGATAGGTGTGGTCGAGGCTGTTCTTGGCCCCGTCGTTGCAGCCGATGTCGCACTCGCCGCACAGCCGGCAGGTGCGGCGCAGCACGCCGTGCATGTTGCCGTACTCGGGGTCGGCGACCGGCAGGCCGAGGCCCGGCTCGGCGCCGGGGGAGGGCGCGAAGCTGATCGCCAGCGGCGGCAGCCCCCAGTCGAGGCCCAGCTCGGCCGCCGCGTCCCGCATCGCGCCGGTCTTCAGCGTGCCCGAGTACGCCGGCCGGTCGAACGGGTACGGCGTCACGCCGATCATCCGCTCCACCGCGTCGTAGTGCGGGTCGAGGTCGGCCCGGCCCACCGGCCAGCACTCGTGGCCGCCGCCCGGCAGCGGGTCCTCGTGGACGAAGGTGTCCTCGTCCTTGCGCAGCAGCACGTTGGCGTAGATCAGCGAGCCGCCCCCGAGGCCGCTGGCCACGACCGAGTCGCAGTCGCGGAAGCTCCACACGTCGAACATGCCGTACAGGCGCTCGGCCGGGTCCCAGAAGGCGCGGCCCATCTGCGAGGGGCTGCGCGGGAACGACCCCGGCGGGTACGCGCGCCCGCGTTCCAGCACGACCACCGACAGCCCCGCCTCGGCGAGCCGGTAGGCCGCGACCGCGCCGCCGAAACCGGAGCCGACGACGACGGCGTCCACGTGCTCGGCGCCCGGTCCGGCGCCGTCCGCTCTGCCATGTGCCACGTCAGTGCCGCTTCAGGAAGTCGAGGATCCGGGGGAACACGTCGAGGTGCGCGTTCTTCCCGATCATGGTGTCGATGTGCCCGTAACCCGGGACGATCTCCAGCTCGTGCCGGCCCGGCAGGGCCCGCTCCAATACGCGGTGGGCCGCGATGTTGGAGTCGGTGAACACGTCGTTGTGGTCGCCCGTCAGGTAGAGGACCGGCGTGGTCGCCCGCGCCGGGTTCGCCAGGTGATGGGCGAGATAGTCGGCGGGCAGCCCGGAGTGACGGGGGTCGGACGGGTCGAGCCGCACGGCGCGGCCCGCGCGCACCATCGCGGCCACGTGCCGGTAGTAGTGCAGGCCGGCGGCGCCGTTCAGATCGGCCAGCCGCTCGTGGACGTGCGTCTCCGGCCGCAGGTTGGCGTGCCGGTACATCGCCGGCCTGCCGTCGCCCCACATGAAGCTCTGCATGTGGCAGGCCGGCTCCCGGCACTCCGGATGCGCCAGCGACACGGCCCCGGCCAGGAGGCGGCGGCGCGACAGCGGCGGCGCGTCCGCGAACCGCGGGTCCAGGCAGGTCAGGCCCATCACGTGCTCCAGCATGGGCGGGCCGAACCTGAGCTTGAGCCGCGCCCACGGGTGCACCCGGGGGATGGGCCCCACGCTGTTCGCCACCAGGCTGGCCACACCCCCCGTGTCATCGGTGTCAAGCGCGCCCCCGAACAGGCTCATGTGGAACGACACCGACCCCAGGCAGTGCGCGATCACGTGGATCCGCCGCGCCCCAACGTGGCGGCGGAGCTCACGCAGCGCGGCCGGGTGGTCGAAGTGCGCGATGTCGTCCAGTGTGTGCCCGCGCGTCTCGACGTTGTACGGGAACCGGTTGCTCATGCGGAAGTCGAGCGCCCAGACGTCCCCGAACCCGTTGCCGTGCAGGAACCGGACCAGGTTCCGATGCTCCGGCATGATGAACATGTCGCTGGACGACGTCAGCCCGTGGACCAGCAGCACGACGTCGCCCTCGGAGGATCCCGGCGCCGGGTCGAGGAACCGGGTCAGCGTGAGCCCCAGATCGTCCTCGGTCGTGAACGGGTGGACCGACACCTTCGCGCCGGACACGCCGTCCAGCGTGAAACGCGGAATGTTGCGGCCCATCTCGTCCTCCTCCTTGACGGCGTTTATGCTCCCAAGACCGCCCGTATCGCCACATCGTGGAAAACCCGTACTTCGACGCATCCGGGTGTCCTGAATCAGTGGACGGACGGGGATCAGGTCGCGCGGCTCAGGGCGGTCGCCACGCCGACCCGGGACGAGACGTCGAGCTTGGCGAAGATCCGGGACAGGTGCGTCTCGACGGTCCGCACGCTGAGGAAGAGCCGCTGGGCGACCTGCTGGTTCGTCAGCCCCTCGGCGACCAGCAGGGCCACCTCCAGCTCCCTCGGGGAGAGGCCGAACGGCGTGTCCCCCTTCCCGGCGGGCGCGCCCGCCACCCGGACGCCCAGGCGGCGCAGCTCGCGGTCGGTCCGCGCCTTGAGACCGCGCGCGCCGCACGCGTCGAACGCGGCGGCGGCGTCCTTCAGGTCCGTACGCGCCCTGGCACGTTCCCCGGCGTCCAGATGGGCCAGCCCGGCGGCCAGCAGCGCCCGCCCCGCGTCGAGCCGCCGCCCCGCCGCCGCGAGCAGGGCCGCCGCCTCCCCGGCCGCCTCGGCGGCGCGGGACGGCTTGCGCGCCCGCAGCGCGTGCGCGCGGGCCAGCGAGACGAGCCCCCCGTAGGCGGGCAGCCCGGGGTCGTGCAGGGCGGCGGCCCGGTCCGCCCAGCGGGCGGCGCGGTCGGGGCGGCCGAGATCCGCGGCGGCCTGCGCGAGCGTCTCGCAGCTCAGCAGCAGCGTGCCCCGGTCCAGGCGGGGCGAGGCGAAGCCGTCGCACGCCTCCAGCACCGCCTCGGCGCCCTCCTCCAGCCGCCCGGAGTTGATCAGGGCCTGGCCGCGCGCGTGCCGGGCCATCGCCCCCCAGACCTCGCCGCCGCCCACGCCACGCCGAACGGCCTCCTCGCCGGCGAGGATCGCCGCGTCGTCGTCGCCGCTCCACGACGCGGCCAGGCAGCGTTGGGTGAGCGCGAAGACGAGCTGCTGCCCGGAGTCGAGCAGCCGGGCCTCCTCCTCCGACTCCTCCGCCGTCGCCAGCGCCTCGGCCAGCCGTCCGGTCATGACCAGGGTCCGCGCCTTCCCGGCCAGCAGGTTCGTCAGGATGTAGCTCTGCCCGGTCGCCGCCGCCACCGCCGCGGCCCGGTCGAAATGCCGCAGCGCCTCGTCGTGCCTGCCCATGTTCATCTCGGCCCAGCACAACCACGAGACGGCGTCCAGCCACTCGGCCAGGTGGTCGTCGGGCGCCGCCGCCATCAGCCGCCCGGCCGCCTCCGCGTACCGCACCGCCTCGGCGCTGCGGCCCGCCGCGTACGCCGGCATGGGCCGCAGCGCCGCCACCGCGACCGCGAGCCCCGGCTCCCAGTCCTCCGCGGCGTCGGGCATCAGGTCCAGCACGGCCTGGGCCGCGTCGAAGTCGACCCGCATGAGGCTCTCGGCGACCAGCCGCATCCGCAGGGGTACGGCGGCGGCGGCCCTCGGGTTGGGCATGCGGCCCAGCTCGTCCAGGAGGAGCGCGCGAGCCTCGTGCGGGCGGTCGAGCTGGCGCTCCATCAGCGCGCACAACCGCGCCGCCCTGCCCCGCCGCGCGTAGTCGTCCAGCGGCAACATCCGCAGCAGCTCACGCGCGGTGTCCCGGCCCTCCGCCAGCCGCCCGCTGACGCCCTGGGCCCGGCTGAGCTCCAGCAGCAGCTCCATCCGCGAGTCGCGGCCCTCCGGGTCGTCCGGCATCAGCCGCACCGCGGCCTGCAGCCAGTGCGCCGACGTGGCGGGCGCGTGCGCGGCGACCGCGCGGGCCGCCTCGACCAGCACCTCGACGGCGCCCGGGTCGCCGAACGAGCCGGAACGTTCGAGATGGCCGGCCCGCGAGACGGCGGGCGCGCCCAGCGCGGTCAGGCGGGCGGCGATCCGCGCGTGCGCGGCGACGCGCCAACCGGCCGCCGCCGACTCGTAGACCGCGCGCCGGACGAGGGGGTGCCGGAAGCGGAACCGGCCGCCGTGCGCGCGGACGATGTCGCGCCGCGCCAGCTCGTCCAGGGCGTCGAGGGCGTCCGGGGTCTCGACCTCGGCCGCGACCGCGGCGATGGCGGGGTCGAACTCGTCGGCCGCGACGGCGGCGCCCTGCGCCACCAGCAGGGCGCCGGGCGACAGCTCGCCCAGCTCGACCTGCAGCGCGGCGAGCACGGTGGGCGGCAACGTCCCCGGCACACCCAGCCCGCCCTCCTCCATCCGGGCCAGCGCCTCCAGATAGAAGGGGTTGCCGCCGCTCGCCTCGTACAGCGCCCGGCCGCGGCCCTTGCCGACCCGCGCGCCGAGCAGCTCCTCGGCCTCGAGGGGGCTGAGCGGGCCGACCGCGATCTCGTGGGCGCGCGCGCCCGCCGCCAGCGGCAGCGCGGCCAGCCGGGGCGGGGCCTGGGCGGGGCGGAAGGCGACCGCGAGCAGCACCGGACCGGCGGGCGGGTGCCGCGTGAGGTGGTCGAGGAACTCCAGCGAGCTCTCGTCGGCCCAGTGGACGTCGTCGAGGATCAGGACGAGCCCGCCCGGACCGGACAGCGTGTCCAGCACCCGCCGCACCGCCCGGTAGAGCCGGTACCGCGCGAGACCCCGCTCCTGACCCGGTACGGCGGGCTCCCCGGCACGCCCGGGGCCCCCGGAGACGGGCATGTGGCCCGGGCCGTGGTCCGCGCCGTGGTCGGGCCATGGGCGGATGCCGTGCTCCGTTCCGGGATCCGGGGCGCGGCCGGTGGCGTGCTCCGTGTGGTGGCGCTGGGCGAGCGCGGGGAACACGGTGGAGAGCAGCCGGCTCTCGTCCGTCCCGAGCGCTTCGGCGACCTCCGAGTGCCGCGCCTCCAGATGGTCGTCGAGCGCGTCGACCAGCGGGCTGAACGGCATCATCTGTTCGAACTCGGCGGCCCGGCCCCACATGGTGGCCCGGCCGAGCCCGGCGGCCATCGCGGCGAGCTCGCCGAGCAGGCGGGTCTTGCCCGCTCCGGGATCGCCGGCCAGAGTGAGGAACCGGAACCCGTCCCGCCCGCTCGCGGCGAGCGCGCCGCGCATCGCGTCCAGCGCGTCTCGCCGTCCGACCAGGGGCATGAGGCCGCCCGGTACGGCCGGCCCCGCCGTACGACCCTCCATGCCCACCCCAGCAGTGACGCGTTCCGCGTCACCACCAGTTCACGCGGACATCAGTTCGTAAGGCACTTTACAGATCATGCCTATCTGGAGCAGTACATATCTCCTGGGAACGGATAAAAATCCGACTTCCGCGAGGCGGTGGCGGCGTCATTCGGGTTTGCGGCCCATTCCGGCGAGGAGGTAGCCCGGCAGCGCGCTCTCCCAGGCCGTCTCCTCCGTCTCGGGCCGCCAGCGGGAGCACTCGACCAATCCGGGCTCCACGAGTTCGAAACCGTCGAAGAACGCCATGATCTCGGCCGGGCTGCGATCGGCCGCACCGGCCGACGACGATCCCCGGTAGACCTCGCGCACGCCCTCCTCCGCGTCGGGCCGCCGCCCGCCGCTGCCGTGGGTGAGGACGAGGAAGCTGCCCGGCGCCATCCGGTCCCGAAGCAGGCGCACCAGGGCGACCGGGTCGTCGGCGTCCTGGATGAAGTGGAGGATCGACACCATCAGCACCGCGACCGGCCGGTCCAGGTCGATCACCCGGGTCAGCTCGGGTGAGGAGAGGATCTCCTCCGGCCGCCGGAGGTCGGCGTGGACGAACACCGTCGAGCCCCTGTCCCGCAGCAGGGCGCGGGCGTGCGCGGCGACCACGGGATCGTTGTCGACGTACGCGACCCGCGCGTCCGGCCTGGCCTCCGCGGCAACCTCGTGGACGTTGCCGGCGGTGGGCAGGCCGCTGCCCAGGTCGATGAACTGGCGGATCCCGCCGTGCGCCAGGAAGCGCACCGCCCGCCGCAGGAACGCGCGGTTCGCCCGCGCGAGCGCCGGGGCTTCGGGGAGGAGCCGGATGACCGCGTCGGCCGCCTCGCGGTCCACCGCGAAGTTGTCCTTCCCACCCAGGAAATAGTCGTACATCCGGGCGACATTCGCGGTCTTCGCGGTGAATTGCGGCATGGACGCGTTCCGCTCGGTCACGAGACCGCCTCTCGATCGCCGGTCCGGAGGAGATTTTCACCGGCGATCGTAACGTCCGGTCAGCGGCCTTGCCAGATCAGATCTTCATCATGAATACGTCGTATGTATGTCGTGATCCCCGGCGGCCCCCGGTGCGGCCGGGATCCGCATCATCCGGCCGTGCCCCGATCGCGCGGCGCGGGACGACGGCGTCGGTGCTCTCACGCGGCGTGGCGCGCCCCCCGAACGCGAGGGCGGTCTTGATCGGCAGAGCGCGGTGCGCCTCAGGGACGCTCGTCGCCGGGTTCGGCGCCGAGGGGGATCCCGCGCAGCGTGAGCAGCGCGAGCAGAGCGCAGCCCGCGGTGAGCGCGATATCGGCGACGTTGCCGATGAAGAGGCCGCCGTAGTCGATGAAGTCGACGACATGCCCCCGGCCGAACCCGGGAGAGCGCAGGAGGCGATCGAGCAGGTGGGACGCGGCGCCGCCCAGCAGCCCGCCCAGCACCCAGGTCCAGGCGGCCGAGCGCAGCCGTCGCGCCGCGTACAGGATGCCGGCCACCGCGATGGCGGTGGTCACGGCGAACACCGGCGTCGCCCCGGTCCCGAAGGAGAACGCCGCACCGGGGTTGTACCAGAGCCGCAGCTCGAGCAGCCGCGGGAGCACCGTGATGCGCTCTCCCCCCGAGAGGGCGGAAACCGCCCAGATCTTCGACGTCTGGTCCACGAGGAGAACGACCGCGGCCAGCGCGATCATCCACCCGTACAGTCGCGGCCGCCCCTGCGCCCGCGAGCGTCGTCCGCCCACCCTGCCACCTCGCAATCGACGATCTCGCGCATCCTAGTGCCTCGACCGGCGAGGTTCGCCCGGACGGAGCGGTGCCCGGGGTGGTGCGGCGCAAGGCGGGCAAGGAGGCCGGAGCGGGATCGCCAAGGAGGGGCGCCGGCTCCGGTCACGTCGTGCGGGCGCGCGGTTCGACGCCGGCGAACGCCTTGCGGAGCAGGTCGTGCAGCAGCGCCCGCTCCCGCTCGTCCAGCGCCGCCAGCACGTCGTCGCGCACGCCGGCCGGGCCTGACCAAGGGGACCCCGGACGGGCCCTACGCGCGCGCCGTCCCGTCCCTTCACAGATCTTGCGCCGCCCCCGGCCGGAACAGGTGCCAATAGCCGATTGAGACGCCCCAGACCGCGACGAACAGCCCGACGATGACGAACCCGACGTTGTCGAGGTCGAGCCCGGCGATCCACGCCGTCAGGGGAACGTCCAGGCCGAGGTCGTCGCGCAGGATCGCGACCAGCTCGATGGTCCCGACGACCAGCGCGACCGCGACCGAGAGACCGGTGACGGTGATGTTGTAGTAGACCTTGCGGAGCGGGTCGGCGAACGCCCAGCCGTACGCGAAGTTCATGAAGGTGCCGTCGATCGTGTCGAGCAGCGTCATCCCGGCGGCGAACAGCAGCGGCAGCACGATGACCACGTGCCAGGGCAGCCCGCCTGCCGCGCCGGTTCCGGCCAGGACCAGCATCGTGACCTCGGTCGCGGTGTCGAACCCCAGCCCGAAGAGCAGCCCGAGCGGGAACATCTGCACCGGGCTCCGGACGGACCGGGTGAGCCCGCCGAGGAAGCGGTTGAGGAACCCGCGGCTGTCGAGCCGCGCCTCAAGCTCGGCCTCGTCGAAGTCTCCCCGGCGCATCCTCCGGAAGACCTTCACGATGCCGACCAGGGCGGCGAGGTTGAGCAGGCCGATCAGGTAGAGGAATCCGGCCGAGACGCCGGTGCCGAGGAAACTCAGCACGTGGTGGGTCGTGGACCGGTCGGAGGTCAGCGTCCCGACCGCGCGGGTGCCGACCAGGATGATCAGTGCCAGGATCACGACCACGCTGGAGTGGCCGAGCGCGAACCAGAAGCCCACCGACACGGGCTTGCGCCCGCCGTCGTTCATCAGTTTGCACGTGGTGTTGTCGATCGCCGCCAGATGGTCCGCGTCGAACGCGTGCCGCAGGCCGAGGGTGTAGGCGGTGACGCCGAGCCCGAGCCCGAACACCTGGGAGCCGATCGTGTAGTGCCCCGGCAGCACGCCCAGAAGCAGCGTGCCCCAGGCGACCGCGTGAAGAAGGACGATCACCGCGACCATCGCGCCGATACGGGTCCAATCCCGCCGGCCGATGCCCCTGTGAGGATTCGCGATGATCGTCCCGGCCCGATCAGGAAGCACGCCTATACCGCTTCCAGGCGGGCGCGTACCTCTTTCATCTTCGCTCGGAGCTCCTCTTCGGTGAAGATCTCCCGGTCCATCAGCGAGTGAGCGACGGTCAGGGCCGATCGCGTGTGAACGGGGAAGCGGGCGTAGACCGTCTCGCCCAGCCGGTCCTCGGCCTGGCGGCGCTCCAGGTTGTCCAGCGTTCCGGCCGAGGAGAGGCACTCGCAGGTCGCCTGAACGGCGGACTCCCACGGCGCGGGGGTCCGCTCGCCGCACACCAGGTCGTTTCCGGTTCGTTCCTCGACGTCGCTCAGGGCGCTCATGAGCACGTCGTACGGGCGGGCTCCGCCGCGGCTCATCGCTTGTTCCCCCCGTTACGTCCCTTGGGCTGCTTGGGGACCTGGGAGGCGGTCACGTCCGCCCTCGGCAGCGCGACCCCGATCAGGCAGTCGCGGGTGACGATGGCGGCGAGCTGGTCCTCGCTCCAGCCCTCGGTCCCCTCGGGCCGCATCGGCATGACCATGAACCGGGACTTCTGGTTGGAGTCGTGCACCCGGACCTCGACGTCCGGCGGGAGGTGCAGGCCGAACTCGGCGAGCACCTGGCGCGGCCAGCGGACCATCCGGCGGCGGTAGTTGGGCGTCCGGTACCAGTCCGGCGACATCCCGAGGACGGGCCGCGGGTAGCAGGAGCACAGGGTGCAGACGATCACGTTGTGGAGCTTCGGCGTGTTCTCCAGCACGTAGAAGTAGGTGTAGTCGCTCGGCGTGCCCTGGCCGGTCGGCTGCAGCCAGTCGACCCCCACCTCCTTGCTGGTCTCGGTGCCGTCCCTCAGGAGCCGCTCCTTGAAGGCCGGGTCCAGCCAGCTCCTGGCGACCATGCGGGAGCCCACGGTGTAGGTGCGGGACTCCGCCCACTCGGCGAACCTGCGGTGGTCGTCCGCGGAGAACAGCCCCTTCTCGATCGCGAGTTCGCGTACGGCGAGTTCGAGGACCTCGAACTCGGTGAGCGGGGACTCCTTGAGTGGAGCATGGCTGTGCGTCGTGCTCACTTCTTCTCCTTGCCTGCCGGTTCGAGCCACAGCTCCGAACACTCGGTCTCGAGCGTGTCGACCTCGAAGCCGGTGTAGTCCGGCCAGAGGTCGGTCTGCTTGAAGCGCACGACGTAGAAGGGCGTGTACCGCCCGTTCTCGATGATGCCGAACGCCTCGTCCTCGGGCACGATCCACGCGGGCCGGTGCTCCGTCACCGTGCCGGTGTGGCCGCGGACGTAGCCCTGGGTCCGGGTGTGGAACATCGTCGTCGCGTCGCGAACGGTGACCTGGTCGCCGACCTGGAATCGCGGCGTCGGTGTCGTGGTCATGAGCGCTGCCCTTCCAGACGCGCCCGCACCTCGTCCATCTTGCGGCCGAGCTCGTCGGTGGTGATGAGTCCGCGGTCGACGAGGGCCTTCGCCGCCGTCGTGATCCAGCGGGCGTAGTACGGGAGCCCGAAGTACTGCGTCGCGCCGAGGTCGTTCTCGCGGCGGCGCCGCTCCTCGGAGTTCCACACACCACGCCACCCGAGGCATTCGCAGGTGAGGTAGGTGTTCATCTCCCAGTCCTCCTCACCCTTCTCCGTGAACGGAACGGGCGTGTCCGGCTGACCGCCGAGGTCGTGGAGCACCTTGCGCAGGAGGCCGTACAGCTCGTTGGAGATCTCGTACGGAGAGTCCAGCGGAAGGCGGTCCGCCGGGGTCAGGTTCGCGGCCTGCCTCTGGAATGAGTCGTATTGCGTCGGCGTGCTTGCCATGGAGATCTCCGTTCGTTCGGAGAGTCGGTCGGGGGGGCAGATACCCGCGCGGCCCCCCGGGACGCCGGGTCAGACGCGCTCTTGGCGGCGGGATGCGGTTTCTTGCCGGGTCACGCGCGGTCTCCGGCGCCGCCTGCCCGGCGGCATCGGGTGATGTGTGCCTGGGAGACGGACCGAGACCGGCGAAGGAGTCAGGTGGAGAACCAGGCGGAACCTTTCCCTGAAGACGCGGCCGCCGACCACGGCCCGGCCGTCTCCGTGGTCGCGGCACAGGGAAAGGGGATCCGCGAAGTCGTCGCCGTAGGCCGTCCCGGCGTGATGAGACGCTCCCGCGGGTGAGAGCCGGGGTGCTGAAAAGCCGAGGACCCCGGAACCTGTCTGGCCCGGGGTCCTCGAACTGGTGGACGATACTGGGATTGAACCAGTGACCTCTTCCGTGTCAGGGAAGCGCTCTCCCGCTGAGCTAATCGTCCGTGCAGGAACTGCGAGCGGAAGACGGGATTCGAACCCGCGACCCTCACCTTGGCAAGGTGATGCTCTACCACTGAGCCACTTCCGCGCGATCGCTTGAGGTTTCCCTCGGCGACGCCTTCTTTACTTTAGCGGATCAGACGGAGTGCCCGTGCCGTCCGCTAGAGGTGGAGACGGGATTTGAACCCGTGTACGCGGCTTTGCAGGCCGCTGCCTCGCCTCTCGGCCACTCCACCAGGATCACAGGCAGCACCGAGGTGCCGCCGGCGAAACCGAGCGGAAGACGGGATTCGAACCCGCGACCCTCACCTTGGCAAGGTGATGCTCTACCACTGAGCCACTTCCGCGTGCTTCCGGGAGAACTCCCGGCCACGCGGAAGACTCTATCGCCTTCCGGCCACTGCCCGTGCAAGTACGGCCGGAGGCCGGGCGGGTCGGGGGAGGGGCGCCGATCGACGGGAGCGGGGAGCGAGAACCCGGACGCGGCGATCACGGAGCGCTTTGAGATACTGATTTCTGCCCGATTTCGGGCACGAAACTTGGTGTCACACATCTTCCGTCCGTAGGGTCCTGCTCTGTGTCGACGCAACGGCATCCCCACGAGGACCTCATCGTGCACCTGACCCGGACGACCGCGCTCGGGCCCGGGGAAGCGGCGCGTGTCGTCGCCGACGTGCTCACCTACTTCGGAGAGCCGGTGGACGAGTACGTGCGCCGCCGCCACGGCGAGCTCAGGTCGAAGGGGTTCTCCAACGACAAGATCTTCCCGAGGATCTCGGACGAGCTGTCGGGAAGGCGCGTCGCCGCACCGGAGCTGTCTCTACGCCAACTGCGCCGGATCGTCTACGGATAGGAGCGGATATGTGCGGAATCGTCGCTTATGTCGGGCCGAAGGACGCGGCCCCCATCCTGCTCGAAGGACTCCAGCGACTGGAGTACCGCGGGTACGACTCCGCCGGCCTCGCCGTGGTCAACGGCAAGTCGCTGAAGATGCGCAAGGTCAAGGGCCGGGTGGCCGACCTGGCGGAGGCCGTGCCGGCCCGGTTCAAGGGCGCCTGCGGCATCGGGCACACGCGGTGGGCCACGCACGGCGTGCCGAGCGACGTCAACGCGCACCCGCACCTCGACGGGGAGGGGCGGATCGCGGTCGTGCACAACGGGATCATCGAGAACGCCGATGCCCTGCGCCAGCGGCTCGAAGGCGAGGGCGTCACCTTCGAGAGCGAGACCGACACCGAGGTCCTGTGCCATCTCATCGCGCGCACCGTCAAGGAGACCGACTCCCTCGACGACGCCGTGCGCCGCGCGCTCAAGAGCGTCGTCGGCACGTACGGCATCGCCGTCGTCGACGCGCAGCGGCCCGGCGAGATCGTGGTGGCCCGCAACGGCAGCCCGATCGTCCTCGGCATCGGCGAGAAGGAGATGTTCGCCGCCTCCGACGTCGCCGCGCTGGTGCGCTACACCCGGCAGGTCGTCCACCTCGAGGACGGCGAGCTGGCGGTGCTGCGGGCCGACGGTTTCCACACGTTCACCAGCGACGCCAGGGAGACCGCCAAGGAGCCCTTCACCGTCGACTGGGACACGGGCCACTACGACAACGGCGGCTACGAGCACTACCTCCTGAAGGAGATCTCCGAGCAGCCCGACACGGTCGCCCGGACCCTGCGCGGCCGCATCGACGACCGCTTCCACATCGCCCACCTCGGCGGCCTCAACATGGACGCCAGGGAGACCCGGTCGTTCCGCCGCGTGAAGATCATCGGCTGCGGGTCCGCGTACTACTCCGGCCAGATCGGGGCGCAGCTCATCGAGGAGCTGGCCCGCATCCCCGCCGACGCCGAGCCCGCCTCCGAGTTCCGGTACCGCAACCCGGTCGTCGAGCCGGACACCCTCTACGTCGCGATCAGCCAGTCGGGGGAGACCTACGACACGCTCGCCGCGGTCCAGGAGCTCAAGCGCAAGGGCGGTCGGGTGCTGGGCATCGTCAACACGGTCGGCAGCGCGATCGCGCGCGAGTGCGACGGCGGGCTCTACCTCCACGCCGGGCCCGAGGTGTCGGTCGCCTCGACGAAGGCGTTCACCTCGACCGCGGTCTCCTTCGCGCTGCTCGCGCTGCACCTGGCCCGGGTGCGGGACCTGTCCCCGGCCGACGGGCGGCGGATCTGCGAGGGCCTGCGCCGGCTGCCCGAGCAGATCGAGCAGATCCTCAAGCTGGACGAGCAGATCAAGACGCTCGCCGAGAAGTACGCCCAGGCCCCGAGCATGATGTTCGTCGGCCGGGTCCGCGGCTATCCGGTGGCCCGCGAGGGCGCGCAGAAGCTCAAGGAGATCTCCTACGTCCACGCCGAGGCGTACCCGGCGAGCGAGCTCAAGCACGGCCCGCTCGCGCTGATCAACCCCGACATGCCGACCGTGGCGATCGTCCCCGACGACGAGCTGCTGGACAAGAACCTGACCACGCTGGGCGAGATCCGGGCGCGCAGCGGGCGCATCCTGATGATCGGCCACCGCACGGCGGACGCGGCCGACGACTGCGTCGTGGTGCCCAAGAACGAGACCGAGCTGGACCCGATCCTGCTGACGATCCCGCTCCAGCTCTTCGCCTACCACGCCGCCGTCGCCCTCGGCCGCGACGTGGACCGGCCGCGCAACCTCGCCAAGAGCGTCACCGTCGAGTAGCCGCCCGCACGGACGACGTCGTACGGCTCCCGCCCCGGAAGGGGGCGGGAGCCGTACCCGTTTCCGGACCGGGAGCCGTGCCCCGCCGGGCGTGCGCGAGGCCCCGCCGCGTGGGCGGGGCCTCGAACCGGGCTCAGGTCCGCCGGGTCAGGACGTCACGGCGCACTGCCCGCGGTCCTTCCTGACCGGGCCGTCGGCGGTCGGCCGCACGTCGAAGTCGAAGATCGCGGTGGGCAGGTAGAGGGAGCAGCACGCGTTCGGGATGTCGACGATCCCGCTGATCCGCCCCTCGATCGGGGCCGACCCGAGCAGCAGGTACGCCTGCTCGCCCGTGTACCCCCACGTCTTCAGGTACTCGATCGCGTTCAGGCACGCCCTGCGGTAGGCGACCGTCGCGTCGAGGTAGTGGTTCGTGTCGGTGTCGTGGTCCACCGAGATGCCGACGAACGACAGGAACTCGGAGTAGCGCGGCTCCACGTTGCCCGGCATGAAGAGCGGGTTGGTGGTGACCCCGTACTTCGCCATGCCGCCCTTGATCAGGTCGACGTGGAGGTCGATGAACCCGCCCATCTCGACCGCGCCGCAGAAGGTGATCTCGCCGTCGCCCTGGCTGAAGTGCAGGTCGCCGACCGACAGGTTGGCCCCCTTGACGAAGACCGGGAAGAAGATCCGCGATCCCCGGGTGAGGTTCTTGATGTCCTGGTTGCCGCCGTGCTCGCGCGGCGGGACCGTCCTGGCCCCCTCGCGCGCGATCCGCTGGGCGACCTCGCCGGTCGCGGTGCCGGTGACCGCGTTGGTCGGGTCCGGCGGGTTGGCCAGCGGCGGCACCCGGCCGGAGTCGGTGTCGATCAGCGCCTGCTCCCTGCGGTTCCACTGCGAGAGCAGCTCGGCCGAGGGCGCCGTGGCGAACAGGCCGGGGTGGGTGATCCCCGTGTAGCGGACGCCGGGCAGGTGCCGGGACGTCGCGTGGATGCCGTGGAAGTCCCAGATCGCCTTGTACGCGTCGGGGAAGTAGTCGGTCAGGAAGCCGCCGCCGTTCGCCCGCGCGAAGACGCCGGTGTACCCCCAGCCCTCGCCCGGCACGCCGCCGATCCGCTCGGGGTGCTGGACCTGGCCGATGTCCAGGATGTCGACGATCAGGAGGTCGCCGGGCTCGGCCCCCTCGACCGCGAAGGGCCCGCTCAGCATGTGCACCTTGGTCAGGTCGATGTCCCGCACGTCGTTGGCCGAGTCGTTGTTGCCCACCTGGCAGTCGGTCCAGTCCCGGCACTCGACGCGGAACTCGTCGCCGGGACGCACCGTGGCGACCGCGGGGATGTCCGGGTGCCAGCGGTTGTGCCCCGGCACGTCCTGCTCGCTCATGGGCTTCGACTGGTCGATGCTGAACACGACTTTCGGCATTGCAGGTCCTCTCTGTGGAGGGAGCCGGGAGCGGCCCCGGCCTCCCGCGGATCGGTGTGGATCGGCCTCCTGCGGGGTGGGCGCGCGGCCCGGTCTCTCCGTACGCCGCCGTGCGCCTCCGTGCGCCTCCGTGCGCGTCATCGGGCGGCGGGGGCCCGCCGGGTGAGCGGCCAGAGCGCCGCGAACACGACCACGCCGAACGCGGCGAGGACGATCGCGACGAGGCCCTGGTTCCAGCTCTTCCAGAAACCGGCGAGCGTGAGATAGGCGGGGACCGCGCCGGTGACCCACCCTTCGACGGCCGTCACCGCGCCCACGTACATGGTGAGGTGGCCGCGTTTCAGGCCGAGCAGCAGAAAGAAGAGGAACCACAGGAACGACCAGTAGAGCCAGATCACGCCGAACGGCGGGTCGTCCAGGATCTGGAAGCTCGCGTACGAATAGCCCAGCGCCATGATGGCGACGAACAGCGAGAAATACCCGACGCCGGTGGTGTCGAACCCCCCGAGAAGCCCGATTCCCACATAAAGATAGGTGAATGCGAAAAGATACAGTCCCGAGGCGGAAAGGATCTCCTTCGCGCCGCCGCCCGCACTGATGATCAGATAGGTGGGCGTGAACACCTGGAGCCCTCCGACGAACAGGTTGAAGAGGGCGGCCGCCCGCGCGTCGACCAGGCCGAGCAGCATCAGTCCGTTGATGAACAGCACCGCGCCGACGTACAGAAGTCCGACATCTCCCATCGGGACGCACCTCCTGGCACCGGTGGCGGACGGCGGGCGCGCCCCTCGGTCCAGATCGCGGTGGGGCCCCGGCCCGCCGGGCGCCGGCGCAGGTCAGGGCCGGGGCAGGCGGGCCAGCGCCGGGTGCGGCGGCCGCGCCGACCGCCCCGAGGGCCGCCGGGGGCCCACGTCGTGGCCGCCCCGGCCCCCGTGGTCGGGCTCGCCGCCGGATCCGGCGCGGACGACCTCGGGCGCCTCCCTGCTCCGCTCCTCCATCGCCAGCCCGGCGGCCAGCGCCCGGTTCACCCTGCGCAGGTTCGGGCCGGAGTAGCGGCGGCGGGCGGCTCCTCCGCACGCGGTGCAGCCCCGGGCCTCCGGCGCGGTCCCCATCGGCAGGAACACGTCGAACGGCCCGCACTCCGGGCAGAGATATTCGTAAATCGCCATTCGCACCCTCTAACAGGCCGGACGGCCGCGCCCCCCGAGCGCGGCCCATACATATCCAGACAAGACATATAAAGAGTTATCTGTCAAGGATCGTGGGATGTGTTCTCAGGGGGCGGTCCGGTCGGTCAATAATCGGCGAAGAATTCGGAGGATCCGATGGCTCGGAGAACGGCGCGCTTTTTCCTGTAGCGGCGTTTCCCTTTGCGATGTCTTCCGTTTTCCCTGCGGAAAGCCGCCCCGCGCCGCCCTGTCGACCGTCCCGCGTCGATCCTCGCCAGATCCCGACATTTCATCACGAACCGTGACGAGCCGTACGCTTGGCGTGCCAGGGACTCTCGGGGGAGGGGGACCGATGCGGCGCCGCACGTTTCTTGCTCTGGGGGTGGGTCTGCTCCCTCTGTCGGCCGGATGCGGGACGGACCGGCCGCGGATCGGCCGCCCGATCTCACTCCTCGTCCCCGCCCGGGCCGGAGCCCAGGGCGGCCCGTTCGCCCAGGAGCTGAAGGGCCTGATCGAGCGGCAGCGACTGGCCGGGAAGGTCGAGGTGCGGACGCGCACCGGCGAGACGGGCGCGCGGGCGATGGCCGGACACCCGGCCGACTCCGCCTCGGGCGACCTGATGGTCACCGGCCCCGCCCTCGTCGCCCTCGCCGCGATGAACGGCACGGGCGGGCTGATGGACCGGGTCACGCCGCTGGCCAGGTTCGCGGGGGAGTGGCTGGTGCTGGTCACCGGGCGGGACTCCCGCTTCCGCACGTTCGACGACCTGGCCGTCGCGCTGGCCCGCGACCCCGGACGGCTGCGGCTGGCGGGCCGCGACACGGGCGGCCCCGACCACGTGCTCTACGGGCTGACCGCGCAGGGGCTCGGCATCGACGCGCGGACCCTCAACTACGCGCCGCTCCCCGACCTCTCCCACGTGGTCGCCGCGACGACCGAAGGCAGCGCCGCCGCCGGGCTGGGCGGCCCGCGAGAGCTGGCGGGCCACATCAGGGCCGGGCGGGTCCGGCCCCTCGCCGTCTCGTCCCTGGAACGCCTGGACGGCCTGGACGTGCCCACGCTGAGGGAGTCCGGCGTGCGCCTGCAGTACGCCAACTGGAGCGGGCTGGTCGCGCCCGGCCGCCCCGCCGAACAGGAGCGGGAGCGGCTGCTCGACCTGTGCCGCGCCGTCGCCGACCTGCCCGGGTGGGCGGACGCCTGCCGCGCGCACGGGTGGGCCCCGATGTACCTGGACGGCGACGACTTCCGCCAGTGGCTCGGCACCGAGACGCGCCGCACGAAGGCGGTCCTCGGCGACCTCGGGCTGCTCTGACCGGCCCCGCCTCCGCTCGGGCCGGCAGGCGTCATCGGGCGTCCGCCCCCGTATCGCCACAATTTCTTGTGGTGGTTGCGCGAAGCGGCACTAGATGTAGGATCCTCCACGTCGCTGGTTCACCCCATGCCCGGGGTGAGGCAAGAGGGAACCCGGTGCGAATCCGGGACTGCCCCGCAGCGGTGAGCGGGAACGACCGCCGTCACACGAGCACTGGGCCGGACTCCGGCCCGGGAAGCGACGGCCAGTAGGACCGGCGCGCGAGAGCCGTACCCATCGGCCCGGCAGCGCCCCGCCCGCGAGTCCGAAGACCTGCCGGCGACCTGCGCGCGGACCCGTTGTCCGCGCGTGTTGTGCCGGGCCTCGAGGGAGGGCCCGCCGACGAGCGACGCGCCCGCCGCGCATACGGCCGGGCGCGGACCTGGCGCGAGCCCGCCCGCTCCGACGCGTACGCCCGCCCGCCCGAGGCCCCTGACGGGGTTCCGACACGGGAGGGAGATCACGTGGGACTGGCCACGATCGCGGATGCGGGGACCGATGCCCGATGGGAGGCGATCGAGGAGGCGGCGGCGCGTGTCGTCACCGACCCGGAGAACTCGAAGGCGGCCGCCCGCCTGCTGGCGGCGCTGATCGCGGACGAGGCGGCCGGGCACGGCGTGACCGGCGCGTCCGGCTTCTCCCGCTCGGTGGCCGCGACCCACGAGGCGGGCCTGGTCCACGACGAGCTGGCCGCGTTCGTCGCACGGCACGCCGACGAGCTGGACGCGCTCGTCGACCACGCGGCGGACGAGCGGTTCGAGTACTTCGGCCTGCGCACGGTCTACGACCGCTACCTGCTGCGGCACCCGGTCACCCGCGGCGTCCTCGAACGCCCGCAGCACTTCTTCCTGCGCGTCGCCTGCGGTCTGGCGTACCGGTCGGGCGGCTCGGCGGTGGCCGAGGCGGCCGAGCTGTACCGGCTGATGTCCGCGCTGGCCTACCTGCCCAGCTCGCCGACGCTGTTCAACTCGGGGGCGCGCCGCCCGCAGCTCTCGTCGTGCTTCCTGCTCGACTCGCCGCGCGACGAGCTGGAGAGCATCTACGAGCGGTACGGCCAGGTGGCCCGCCTGTCCAAGTACGCCGGCGGCATCGGCGTCTCGTGGACCAGGATCCGGGCCCGCGGCTCGCTGATCAGGGGCACCAACGGGCACTCGAACGGCATCGTGCCGTGGCTGCGCACGCTCGACGCCTCCGTGGCGGCGGTCAACCAGGGCGGGAGGCGCAAGGGCGCGGCCTGCGTCTACCTGGAGACCTGGCACGCCGACGTCGAGGAGTTCCTGGAGCTGCGGGACAACACCGGCGAGGACGCCCGCCGCACCCACAACCTCAACCTGGCCAACTGGGTGCCGGACGAGTTCATGCGCCGGGTCGAGGCGGACGGCGTGTGGTCGCTGTTCGACCCCAAGGAGGTCCCGGAGCTGACCGACCTGTGGGGTGAGGAGTTCGACGCCGCCTACCGCGCCGCCGAGCACGAAGGGCGGTATGTCCGCCAGATCCCGGCGCGCACGCTGTACGGGCGCATGATGCGCACCCTCGCCCAGACCGGCAACGGCTGGATGACCTTCAAGGACGCCGCCAACCGGACCTCCAACCAGACGGCCCTGCCGCAGAACGTGATCCACCTGTCCAACCTCTGCACCGAGATCCTGGAGGTGACGAGCGACACCGAGACCGCCGTGTGCAACCTCGGGTCGGTCAACCTCGCCGCGCACCTCACCGGACCGTCGCACGCCCGGACGGTGGACTGGCCCCGTCTGCGCGCCACCGTCCGCACCGCCGTACGGTTCCTGGACCGGACCATCGACCTGGGCTTCTACCCGACGCCGGAGGCGGAGGCGGCCAACCGGAGGTGGCGGCCCGTCGGGCTCGGCGTGATGGGCCTCGCGGACGTGTTCTTCGCGCTGCGGCTGCCGTTCGACTCGCCCGGGGCGCTCGCCCTCTCCACCCGGATCGCCGAGGAGATCGCGCTCGCCGCGTACGGGACGTCCGCCGACCTCGCGGTGGAGCGCGGGCGGCACCTGTCCTACGACGACACCCGCGCCGCGCGCGGCGTGCTGCACCCGGACCACTATCCGGACCGTTATCCGGACCGCGCGGAGCACGCCGCCGAGTGGGCCGCCCTGCGCGAGAAGATCGCGGCGACCGGGCTGCGGAACTCGCTCATGATCGCGATCGCGCCGACGGCCACCATCGCGTCGATCGCCGGGTGCTACGAGTGCGTCGAGCCCCAGGTGTCCAACGTGTTCAAGCGGGAGACCCTGTCGGGGGAGTTCCTCCAGGTCAACCGGTATCTCGTCGCCGACCTCCGGGCGCTCGGGTTGTGGACTCAGGAGATGCGCGACGCCGTCAAGCGGGCCGACGGGTCGATCCAGGAGATCCCCGGCATCCCCGACGAACTGCGCGCGCTCTACCGGACGGCGTGGGAGCTGCCGCAGAAGGCGCTCATCGACCTCGCCGCGGCGCGCCAGCCGTACGTCGACCAGGGGCAGTCGCTCAACCTCTTCATGGCGACGCCGACGATCGGCAAGCTCTCGTCGATGTACGCCTACGCGTGGCGGTCCGGCCTGAAGACCACCTACTACCTGCGCTCCCGCCCGGCCACCAGGATCAGCCAGACCACCGTGCCCGCCGCCGTGCCGGTCGCCGTACCCGCCGCCGTGCCGGTCGCCGAGGCGGTGGCCTGCTCGCTGGAGAACCCCGAGATCTGCGACGCCTGCCAGTGACCGCCCCCACCCAGAAAGCGTGATGACGATGTTGCTCGACCCCGGCATGGACCTGACCCTCCGGCCGATGCGCTACCCCGGCTTCTACGAGCGCTACCGGGCGGCGATCAGGAACACGTGGACGGTGGAGGAGGTGGACCTCCACTCCGACCTCGCCGACCTGGCCAGGCTGGACGCGCAGGAGCGGCACCTGATCAACCGGCTGGTCGCGTTCTTCGCCACCGGCGACTCGATCGTGGCCAACAACCTCGTGCTCAACCTCTACCAGCACGTCAACGCGCCGGAGGCGCGGCTGTACCTCAGCAGGCAGCTGTTCGAGGAGGCCGTGCACGTGCAGTTCTACCTGACGCTGCTCGACACGTACCTGCCCGACCCGGACGAGCGGGCCAAGGCGTTCGCGGCGATCGAGCACATCCCCTCGATCCGCGACAAGGCCGAGTTCTGCTTCCGGTGGATCGACTCGATCAACGACCTCGCCCGGCTGGAGACCCGGGACGACCGGCGCCGCTTCCTGCTGAACCTGATCTGCTTCGCCGCCTGCATCGAGGGCCTGTTCTTCTACGGCGCGTTCGCGTACGTGTACTGGCTGCGTTCGCGCGGGCTGCTCGGCGGGCTGGCCAGCGGGACGAACTGGGTGTTCCGCGACGAGTCCATGCACATGGAGTTCGCCTTCAGCGTCGTGGACACCGTCCGGGCCGAGGAGCCCGGCCTGTTCGACGACGAGCTGGGCGAGCAGGTCACCCGCATGATGGAGGAGGCGGTCGCCGCCGAGCTGGCCTTCGCCCACGACCTGTGCGGCGACGGCCTGCGCGGCATGAGCGCCGACAACATGCGGCAGTACCTGGAGTACGTCGCCGACCGGCGGCTCGCCCGGCTCGGCCTGCCCCTCCGGTACGGCACCGCCAACCCGTTCGCGTTCATGGAGCTGCAGGACGTGCAGGAGCTGGCCAACTTCTTCGAGCGGCGGGTCTCGGCCTACCAGGTGGCGGTCGAGGGCGACGTCAGCCTGGACGAGGCGTTCTGAGCCGCGAAAACCGCCTGGACCGCACGAACCGGGGGCCGTCCGGGACGTCTCAGGACGGCCCGGACGGCCGCAGCACCCGGGTGGCCCCGGCGATCAGGGCCGTGGCGAGGATCCAGCCGGCCGCGATGAGCCCGCCGGCCAGCCACTGCGTCCAGCCGACCGGCTCCCACGCGGCGCGCTGGTCGAACAGGCTGACCGGCACCAGCAGGTCGAGCGTGTAGAGCAGAGGGTTGAAGCTGCGCCGCTCGTCCAGGCCGATCTGTGAGGGGTGGTGGGCCGAGAACACCGCCGTGCCCAGCGCCAGCAGCAGGGTCGCCCACACCCCGGCCAGCCACGGCCGGTAGCCGTAGCCCACGATCACGTCGAGCAGCCAGCCCCAGACCATGCCGGGGAGCCGGAGCGTCCGCCGCCGGCCGCGCTGCTTGGCCAGGAGCACCCGGCGCGCGTCCGACTCGTGCCCGATCCGCCGGCAGTACGCGGCGAGCTGCTCGTACGGCTGCGGCCGGTACCCGTCCGGGTCGCGCCGCAGCCAGGCCAGCCGATCCGACAGCCGCGCCGGCCCGCGCAGCGACTCGTACGTGGCCTCGTTCAGGTGGACCGCGCCCGGATAGCAGTCGGGCCGGTCGAGCAGCACCCCGATGCGCGAGTAGCCGAGGTTGATCTCGCCCTCGATCGACGCCGGGGTGAGGATCAGCTCGTCCACCTGCATGTGGCTCAGGTGCAGCACCCGTTCCGGGGCGGTGAGCCTGGACCGGTCGAAGGACAACACCCCGCCGATCCGCGCCCCGCGCAGCCGTACCGTGCCCTTGGCGGTGAAACCCTCGCTGAACTCCGCCGCGGTCGCCTGCAGGTGGTCGGCGTGCACCGCGTACGGCCCGGCGGACGTGACGACGGACCGCTGCAGGTAGATCCCGCTGTTGAAACGGGCGCCGATCAGGCGCAGGGTCCCCGTGCTCCGCATGCCGCGCAGGAACGCCCCGCCGTCCACGGTCAGGCCGCCCGCCCACAACGCCGTGTGGCTGCGGGCGTACCCCCGTGCCTCCACCTCCTGGGGGCTGAACGGCTCCCGCGCGTCCGCGAGGTAGCTCTCCGTGCCCCGCATGACGTCGTCGGGCGTGCCGATCGTCGCGCGGGACAGCCGGAACTGGCCGGTGACGTGTGTGTTGTCCAGGCGCACCCCGGCGTGGACGGTGGAGCCGTCGAGATCGAAAAGCCCGTCGATCACCGCCCGGCCGGCCTTGAACCTGCGGATGTCGCAGCCGCGGAAGCGGACGCCGCGGGTGCGCGCGTCGTTGAGCGAGACCGCGCCCGGGATGTAGCAGTTCAGCAGGTGCAGCTTGGAGGTGAAGACGGCGTCGGACAGGTTGAGGTCGCCGACGATCCGCGCCCCGGCGAGGCGGACGCCGGGCACCTCGCCCGGCCGGCCCTCGCGCATCCCCAGCAGCAGCGCCGCGATCACCTGGGCGCGCACCCGCCGCTCCCGGCCCCAGGTCGCCCCGTCGGCGGGGTCGTCCCGGTCGCTCTCGCGCAGGTCCACCCAGGCGCCCGAGGGATAGGCGTCCCACAGCTTGCGCTCTGCCGGGTTCAGCCGCCAGAAAGGCCGTGATCTTCCCACTCGACGCACTGTAGCGCTAGAACGCCCGGATCGTCCCGGCGATCTGTTCGAACAGGGCGTCGTTCCCGTCGAGGTCGGTGGTCAGGGTGACGACGCACGTCGTGCCCCTGCCGGTCGGCACGTGGTACTGCGTGCCGCGCACCCTGACGCCGCGCAGCGGCAGCGCGTACCTGATCCGCACCGCCCGCGTGCCGCCCAGCGGCACCCCGGTCGCCTCCGAGACCTCCGCGTGGACCTCGGCGAGCTGCGCCCTGGCCGCGTCGATGAGCGTCTGCTCGGTCGCGCCCACACTCGGCCGGCAGAAGCCGTTGAGGTTCGTGGCGAAGCGGTTCCGCGACCGCTCGGCCGATCTCGGGTCGGTCGCGTAGAGCGCCTTGCTCGCCGCGAGCCCCTTGAGGCTGCTGCGCGCCTGCTCCAGCGCGGGGCCGGACAGGCCGCTCTGTTCCGCCAGCCGCTCCGGCTCGCCCGCGGCCAGGTCCATCGAGGCCCAGCTCTCGGGTACGGCGATGAGCAGGCCGTTGGCGGCGCCGCCGATCCGCCGGAACCCGTCCGGCACGTCGCCCGCCGGGGCCTCGCCCGCGTCCCCGCCTCCGCAGCCCGCCGCCAGGACGGCGGCCAGGGCGGTGCCCAGCACGGATCGGGTGACGTGTCGGCGCACGGGTCCGCCTCCTCGACCTGCCGGGTTCACGGCCGCTTGGCGGCGATTATCGCATCGCTTGGGGATGCGGGCCGGGTTCGCCCACCTCCGGCCGGCGACGATGTGGGATGCCGTGAATTGACCAATGGTGTCAAAGCCTTTCCGGAAAAGGCATTCCCTCTGATTATTTTCGCGAGCAAAATAGGCATAAACGGGACTCGCAGCGGTAATGACCCTGTGAGGTGTGAGATGTCGCAGAATCCATTCGCCCGGCTCGCTCGATGGCTGGGATTCGACAGGAATCCGCTACGCCGCCGGTGTGACCGGATCGAGGCGATCATGAGGTTGATCGCCGTCGTGGGCGTGGCGGTCGCCGCCGTGCTCGGGATCCTGTTCGGCGTCCGGGCGTACGGCGACGGAGTGCGCACGGAGACCGCCCAGGCGCACTCGCGGCACCTGACCCGGGCGACGCTGCTGCAGGACGTGCCGGCACGTGGCCTGGCTCCCTCCGGGGTCGCGGTCGGCCGAGGCCGGGCGGAGTGGACCTCCGTCACCGGCGCCCATCGCACCGGACTCATCGAGGCGCCGCCGGGCAGGCACACCGGCGACGTCGTGCAGATCTGGACCGACGACACGGGGGCGCCGGCCCGCCGTCCCCAGGATCGGGAGACCACCGTGGTCGCGGCCATGACGGTGGGGCTCGGCCTGCCCACCGGCGCGGCCGCCCTGCTGACCCTGCTCGTCCTGGGCACCCGTACGGTCAACCAGCGGCGGGCCACCCGCGCGTGGGAGGCGCAGTGGAGCGTCGTCGAGCCGATGTGGCGGATCAACGGTCGATGATCTCGTTCTTGCCGATCACCACGACACCGCCGCGGGTCACCGCGAACCGCTGCCGGTCGTAGTCGAGGTCGAAGCCGATCCGGGCGCCGTCCGGGACGACCACGTTCTTGTCGATGATCGCCCGCCGGACGACCGCGCCCCGGCCGATCTTGACCGCACCCATCAGCACCGAGTCCTCGACGAGCGAGTGCGAGTGGAGCACGACGCCGGGGGAGAGGATCGAGCGGACGGCCGTCCCGCCGGACACGATGACGCCCGGGGACACCAGCGAGTCGAGGGCGTGCCCCATCCGCTCGCCCTCGTTGTGCACGAACTTCGCGGGCGGGAGCGGGTCGTGCCCGGTGTAGATCGGCCACCGGCTGTTGTAGAGGTTGAACACCGGATGCACCGAGATGAGGTCCATGTGCGCCGCGTAGTAGGCGTCCAGCGTCCCCACGTCCCGCCAGTAGCCCCGGTCGCGCTCGGTCGAGCCGGGGACGACGTTGTCGGCGAAGTCGTACACCTCGGCGCCGCCCGACTTCACGAACATCGGGATGATGTCGCCGCCGAGGTCGTGGCGGCTGGAGGGGTCGAGGGCGTCCTCGCGCAGCGCCTCGATCAGCGTCTGCGTCTTGAACACGTAGTTGCCCATGGACGCGTAGATCTGGTCCGGCGCGTCCGGCAGGCCGACCGCGTCCTTGGGCTTCTCGCGGAAGGCCGTCATGCGCCGCCCCGACGGATCGGTCTCGATGACGCCGAACTGGTCGGCCAGCGCCAGCGGCTGGCGGATCGCGGCGACCGTCACGTCCGCGCCCGAGTCGATGTGCTGCTCGACCATCTGCCGGGGGTCCATGCGGTAGATGTGGTCGGCGCCGAAGACGATGCAGTGGTCCGGCAACTCGTCGTAGATCAGGTTGAGGTTCTGGAACAGCGCGTCCGCCGAGCCGGCGAACCAGCGGGGGCCGAGCCGCTGCTGGGCCGGCACGGGCGTCACGTAGTTGCCGAGCATCGCCGACAACCGCCAGGTCCGCGAGATGTGCCGGTCCAGGCTGTGGTTCTTGTACTGCGTCAGCACAACGATCTGCAGGTAATGCGCGTTGGCCAGGTTCGACAACACGAAGTCGACGAGCCGGTATATCCCCCCGAACGGCACGGCGGGCTTGGCGCGGTCCGCCGTCAGCGGCATCAGCCGCTTTCCCTCACCGCCGGCGAGCACGATCGCGAGGACCTTCATAGCCACGACCCTAACCCGCCAAAGCTCGTATAAAACACCGCGATTGCCGACGAGAAATGCGAAACCACCGCGGAATCCGATGCAGTGCCGGGGGACCCCGCGACGCCGTGCGGCGCCGTCCGGGTGGCGGGCGGGCGGCAGGCGGCGGGACGCGACCCGGCGCGCACGACCTAAGCTCCTGCCATGCGCGTCGATCTGCTCAGCCGGGAGTACCCGCCCGAGGTGTACGGCGGTGCCGGCGTCCACGTGGAGTACCTCGCCCGCGAGCTGCGGCGGCTCGCCGACGTCCGGGTCCGGTGCTTCGGCGCGCCGCGCGAGGAGACCGGCGTGGCGGCCTACCGGGTGCCGGGCGGCCTGGAGACCGCCAACCCGGCGCTCCAGGTGCTCGGGGTCGATCTGGAGATGGCCGCCGCCTGCGCCGGAGCGGACGTGGTGCACAGCCACACCTGGTACGCCAACTTCGCCGGACAGGTCGCCAAGACGCTCTACGGCACGCCGCACGTCGTGACCACGCACAGCCTGGAACCGCTCCGCCCGTGGAAGGCCGAGCAGCTCGGCGGCGGGTACGCCCTGTCGTCCTGGGCCGAGCGGACCGCCCTGGCCTCGGCCGACGCCGTCATCGCCGTGTCCGAGGGCATGCGCCGCGACGTTCTCACTGCGTATCCCGAAATATCGCCCGACCGGGTGCGGGTGATCCACAACGGCATCGACACCGCCGAATACGCGCCCTCACCCGGCGCCGAGGCGCTGGTCCGGCACGGCATCGACCCGCGGCGGCCGTACGTCGTCTTCGTCGGGCGGATCACCCGGCAGAAGGGCCTGGTCCACCTCCTGCGCGCGGCCCGGTCCTTCGACCCGGGCGCCCAGATCGTGCTCTGCGCCGGGGCGCCGGACACCCCCGAGATCGCCGAGGAGGTCACCACCCTGGTCTCCGAGCTGGCCGCGACCAGGAAGGGCGTCGTCTGGATCTCCGAGATGCTGCCCCGGCCCGAGGTGATCCAGATCCTCACGCACGCCGCCGTCTTCGTGTGCCCCTCGGTCTACGAGCCCATGGGCATCGTCAACCTGGAGGCGATGGCGTGCGAGACGGCCGTCGTGGCCACCGCCACCGGCGGGATCCCCGAGGTCGTGGACGACGGCGTCACCGGCCTGCTCGTCCCCCTCGACCAGGGGCCGGACGGCGAGCCTCATGACCCCGGCGCGTTCGCCGCCGCGATCGCCGAGCGGGTCGGCGCCCTGCTCGCCGACCCGGACCGCGCCGCCGCCATGGGCGCGGCCGGCCGGAGCAGGGCCGTCGAGCGCTTCTCCTGGCGCAGCATCGCCGAACGGACCCACCGCCTCTACACGACGCTCGCGGACGCCCGCACGTGAACGGCGGGCAGACCCCTTCCGGGCGCCCGCCCGTTCCCCACGGACAAGGAGACACATGATCGCGATCGACCGGGTCCGCATGGCCTTCACCGACCGCCACGGCGGCGTCAGCGTCGAGCCGTACGGCACCCGCAACCTCGGCGGCGCGGTGGGCGACGACCCCGCCGCCGTCGTGAAGAACCGGGCCGCCACCGCGGCGGGGTTCGGCCTGGACGAGGTCGTCTTCATGCGCCAGGTCCACGGCGCGGACGTCGCCTACGTCACCGCCCCCTTCGGCGACGACCCGCCCGGCCTGGACGCCGTGTACACCGACCGGCCGGGCCTCGGGATCGCGGTCCTGGTCGCCGACTGCGCACCCGTCCTGGTCGCCGACCCCGTCGCGGGCGTCGTCGGGGGAGCGCACTCGGGCCGCCCCGGGACCGAGGCCGGAGTGGTCCCCGCGCTCGTCGAGGCCATGGCCGCGCGCGGCGCGGCCCCGGAGCGGATGGTCGCGCTCGTCGGCCCCGCCGCCTGCGGCCTCTGCTACGAGGTGCCGGCCGACCTGCGCGACCGCGTCGCGGCGCGGGTCCCGGAGACCCGGTCCGCCACCCGGCTCGGCACACCCGCCCTCGACATCCGCGCGGGCATCGCCGCGCAGCTCACGCGCGCCGGGGTGGCCGACATCAGGCACGACGACCGCTGCACGATCGAGACGCCCGACCTGTACTCCTATCGCCGGGACCGGAACACCGGCAGGTTCGCCGGATATATCTGGCTCACCCGATAGGGGCGCTCAAGACGCGCGCCCCCGTGGGCGCCGGCGAGTGTGACCGGCGCGGCGACCGTGACCGACCGGCGCGGCGACCGTTACGGATCGGCGCCGTGGCCGGCCGCGGCCTCAGCGCCGGGTGAGCCGGCAGGCGTCCTCCCACCGGAGCGGATCGACCGGCGGCTCGTGACGGATCAGCTCGGCGCAGTCGCCGATCGCGTCCGTCAGCAGCTTCCTGAGCATCGCGTCCGGATCGGCGACGCACGCCTCCGAGATCCCCCGGACGGCGAGCTGGACCGTGTTCGGCGCCGCGTACCTGCGGAACCCCTTGGCGGAGACCCGGACGCCGCGCCGGAACCTGTAGGCCCACCGGGCCGCGTCCGGGACCTTCGCCAGCGTGCGCGCGCTCTCCTCGCCGACACTGCCCTGCGGCCGCCCGTCGAGGGTGGCCAGCACGTGCTCGGCGGAGAGCACGGACACCGCCAGCGCGAGCTGGCGCTCGTGCGAGACCACCGGCAGCGCCGAGGTCGCGCACCGGAGCGCGATGCGGGCGTCGATGCGCGGGTCGTCGCCGGTGAGCCCGATCACGGACGGGATCAGCGGGGCCAGCAGCGGCCGCGCCGCGTCCGTCGTGTGGTCGTTGACCAGGCGCGCCAGGCCGGCCAGCAGCGGATGCGTGCAGGCCGGATGGTCGCTCCAGCGCTCCCCGGCCAGGAAGGACGCCAGCTCCATGAAGCACGCGCCCTTGCTGGGGTTGCGATGCTTGCCGCGTGACAGCAGCGGCATTGCCGTGGGCATCTGATCGTGCACGAGAAACTCCCACCCGAATCGCCCAACATGTCGCTTTCCAGTGTGCGCTCAGGTGGCGTCATTGAGAAGAACCGGCCCCCGGGGGTCCCCGTCCACGGACGCGGAAAGCGCCGATTTCACGGGTATCGCGGCGGATCCGCTTTCGCATTGGCAAAGTCGCGTTTCGAGGAAGCTGCCCGCCCGAACGCCCACGCGGCCGGGGGTTTCGCAGGGCCGCGCGTCACCGAGACGGGTAATCGGCCTCAACGGAGCCTTTTGCCTGTAATAGGTGACCACCGTGATTTGCGCCCTTTAGCGTGAAGCGAGGGAGTACCCGATAAATGCCGCCCGTGCCTCGGGCACGGATCCGGACGGACACGCCGCGACGCGCGTGAAGGCCGGAGCGAGCCTCCGGCCGACCGTCCCGCCCTCGTCGAGAGATCCGAGCGCGCGAGGAGCTCTCGGCGAGTTGGACGACAACGCGGCGAGCACCGCCGGGCCGTGCGCGGCTAGGGCGCATTTTCCGGGGACGACCAGGTCACACGCCGTTTCGGCGCCTTCCCGGGAAGCCGATTCGACTGCTCCGTCGATCCGCGAGTGCCACCGGCCCAGCCGACCCGTTCGGCGGGCCAGGCAACACCTGCGAACACGCCCCGCCCCTGAGCCGGGCGTGAACCTCACCACACGGAGTGATTCTCATGCTCAGACAAGTCCTCGCAACCGGCGCGCTCGTCGCCTCCGCCTTCGTCGTCCCGCTGGCCATGCAGGCCCAGCCCGCCAACGCCGGCGTCACCCCCTGCTCCACCGGCACGGACAGCTCGTCGTCCTCCACCAGCACGACGACGTCGTCCTCGGCCGCCTGCCACTGGCGGCGCGGCTGCAAGATCTGCCATGGCGAGGTCGTCTACTGCAAGCACCGCCGCTACCACCACCCGCGCCATCCCGGTAACGAGAACTTCAACGAGAACCGGAACGAGAACCTCAACCGGAACGAGAACATCAACCGGAACGAGAACATCAACCGGAACACCAACATCAACCGGAACGGCTGACGCCCACCGGTAGAAGCGGCCGCCCCGTGAGCGCACCTCACGGGGCGGCCGCCCCATGGCGTGCCCACGACGGCGGGGACGGCCTCTCCGGCCTCCAGCGGCCTCTCCGGCCCGCGGGGCCGCTTCGCCGTGCCGACCGACGTCCCCGCGCGGCATCTGAGCGTAGGAGCGCCGCTACGGCCTGACATCTGGTTGTTCGCCGCGTTCGCTGAACGGTTTCACAGTCCATCCGAACAGACGGTAATCCGCCCCGTCCGAGCCCTTTGCCACTTACGGGTGACCCCCCGCGAGGGGCGTCCCTACCGTTGGGATAGGTCGACACGCCGTTTCGGCGTCATCCCGGGAGACCGATTCGACGCTCCGTCAGTCACCACGCGCCCGTGGCAGGCCGCATCACCGGCAGGCTCAGCGGGTCACGGAGGTCCGGCCCTTGCCATGAGGGGCGCGCGATCACCAGCCAGAAGACACCAACGGAGTGATTCTCATGCTCAAGAACGCAATCGCCACCGGCGCGCTGGTGGCCTCCGCCCTCGTCATCCCCGTCACCTTCTCGGCGCTTCCCGCGAACGCGGCCGCGGCGTCCCAGGGGGTGGGCTCCGAATCGACGACCACGAACGCCGCCGACTGCTGGTGGCGGGAGGGCTGCAAGTACTGCAAGCAGCACGGGGAGACGCGCCGCGTCACCTGCGAGCGCAGCCGCCGCGGCCACGAGAGTCGCGAGCACTGGGAGAGCCGCGACCACCGCGGCCACGAGTACCGGAACCACGAGTACCGGAACCACGAGCAGTACCGTCGCCACTAGCGGGGCGAGGGGCGCTTCCTAGGGCCGCCCCACGCTGAGAAAGGCCCGGCGAGCCGGGCCGGACACCGCCGTCGCCTCGCGGGGGAACCCGCGGGGCGACGGTGCTCCGGACGGCGGCGCGGCCCGATCAGCCGCCGCTCTTGCGGCGGAAGGTGCGCCGGCCGCCGGCCGGGCCGTGGGCGGCGTGGACCTTCGACGGGTCCTTGCCGGTGCCCGAGGCGTTCCGCTCGGCCTGCGCGCGCTTCTTGCGCTCCAGGGCCTCGCGGAACTTCCGCTTCATCTCGTCGTCTTCCGGCGCGTCGTGCTCCGGTTCGGCGGCAGCCATGCGGACCTCCTGCAGGGTGCATGCGCGCGGTTCCAGGACCGGCGCGGTACACGCTCACCCTACCGCCACACAGGTTCTCTTGATCCGCGCGGAACAGGGCGCGAAGGAACACGGACGGCCTGGCCCACCGGCCGGATCGTTTCAGAGGTGGAGACGGGATTTGAACCCGTGTGGACGGCTTTGCAGGCCGCTGCCTCGCCTCTCGGCCACTCCACCGAGGGAGGCCCGTACGGAAGACCTCTCAGAGCGGAAGACGGGATTCGAACCCGCGACCCTCACCTTGGCAAGGTGATGCTCTACCACTGAGCCACTTCCGCGTCCGCCTGACGGCGTCGCCGTAACTGTACCGGGTTTCCGGCTCCGATGCGTACTCTCGCGACAGGCGTCGTTCACGGCCGTGTTCCCGCCGGTTCGCCGCGGGTCTCCCGGCCCGGCCCCGATGCCGTACGTTCCACACCCGGCCGACGGCGAGAATGAACGCATGAAAATCGGGACGTTCGAGGTGTGGCCCCCCGTGGTGCTCGCGCCGATGGCGGGGATCACCAACATCGGCTTCCGCACGCTCTGCCGCGAGCAGGGCGGGGGCCTGTTCGTCTCCGAGATGATCACCTCCCGGGCGCTGGTCGAGCGGGTGCCGCTGACGTTCCAGATGATCCGCTTCGGTCCGGAGGAGCGCCCGCGCAGCATCCAGCTCTACGGCGTGGACCCGGCCATCGTCGGCAAGGCGGCGCGCATGGTGGCCGAGGAGGACCTGGCCGACCACATCGACCTGAACTTCGGGTGTCCCGTCCCCAAGGTGACCAGGCGCGGCGGCGGGTCGGCGCTGCCGTACAAGCGGAACCTGCTGCGGGCCATCCTGAGGGAGGCGGTGGCGAACGCCGGCCCGCTGCCGGTGACGATCAAGATGCGCAAGGGCATCGACGACGACCACCTGACCTACCTCGACGCGGGCCGGATCGCCGCGGAGGAGGGGGTCGCCGCGGTCGCCCTCCACGCGCGCACGGCAAAGCAGCACTACGGCGGCACCGCCGACTGGGACGCCGTCAAGCGGCTCAAGGACGCGGTGCCGGAGATCCCCGTGCTGGGCAACGGCGACATCTGGACGGCCGACGACGCGCTGCGCATGGTCGCCGAGACCGGTTGCGACGGCGTCGTGGTCGGCCGCGGCTGCCTGGGCCGGCCCTGGCTGTTCCGCGACCTGGACCTCGCCTTCGGCGGGTCGCCCGAGCGCACCCGGCCGACCCTCGGCGAGGTCGCGGCCACGATGGTGCGCCACGCCGAGCTGCTGTGCGAGGTCATCGGCAGCGAGCCGCACGGGCTGGCCGACTTCCGCAAGCACGTGGGCTGGTACCTCAAGGGCTTCGTGGTCGGCGCCGAGACGCGGCGCGCGCTCACCACCGTCTCCAGCCTCGCCGAAATGCGCGAGCGCGCCGCCGAGCTGGACCGGGACCAGCCGTGGCCGGCCGAGGCGGACGGCCCGCGCGGCAAGAGCGGCGAGCGGGCCAAGGTCATGCTGCCGCACGGCTGGCTCGACGACCCCGACGACATGACCGTCCCCGGCGCGGACGCCGAGGACGCCACCTCCGGCGGCTGACCCGCGCCCTCCGGCCGGCACCCTCCGGTCAGCGCCTTCCGGCGCTCTGGGAGGGCGCCGGCCGGGGAGCGGTCACATCCGGGCCATGCCGGTGACGTGCAGCACCGCGTGGCCCTCCTCGTCGGAGGCGGCGAGATCGACCTGCGCGGTGATGCCCCAATCGAGATGCCCCGCCGGGTCCTCGATGACCTGGCGGACCCGCCACAGCTCCTTCTCCTCCTCGATCTGGAGCAGCGCGGGGCCGCGCGCGGAGGCGCCGGTGCCGATCTCGTCGTGCTCCTCGTAGTACGCGTCGAGCGCGGCCCCCCAGTCCACGTCCGGCGCCAGCTCGACCAGCTCCTCCTCGCGGTCCAGCGCGGCCAGCTCGACCATCCGGAACATCGCGTTGCGCACCAGCACCCGGAACGCGCGGGCGTTGGCCGTGACGGGCCTGATCCTGCTCTCCAGCTCGGCCTCGGACTCCAGCGCCTCCGACGGGTTGGCCAGCTTCTCCCACTCGTCGATCAGGCTGGAGTCCACCTGCCGGACCAGCTCGCCCAGCCACTCGATCAGGTCGATCAGGTCGTCGGTCTTGAGGTGCTCGGGCACGGTCTTCGACAACGTGCGGTACGCGTCGGCGAGGTACCGCAGGACGGTCCCCTCCGACCGGGCCAGCTCGTAGAACTGGATGTACTCCGTGAAGGTCATCGCCCGCTCGTACATGTCGCGCACGATCGACTTGGGGCTGACCGTGTGGTCGCCCACCCACGGATGGCCGCGCCGGTAGGTCTCGTACGCGCCGAACAGCAGGTCGGCGAGCGGCATCGGATAGGTGATCTCGGCGAGGCGCTCCATGCGCTCCTCGTACTCGACGCCGTCGGCCTTCATCTCGGCCACGGCCTCGCCGCGCGCCTTGTTGAGCTGCGCGTGCAGGATCTGGCGCGGATCGTCCAGCGTCGACTCGACGATCGAGACGATGTCCAGCGCGTACGTGGGCGACTCGGCGGACAGCAGCTCGAACGACGCGAGCGCGAACGTGGACAGCGCCTGGTTGAGGGCGAAGTCCTCCTGGAGGTCCACGGTGAGCCGGGCCCTGCGGCCGTGCTCGTCGGGCTCCTTGAGCGTCTCCACGATGCCGCCGGCGAGCAGCGAGCGATAGATGGCGATCGCGTGGCTGATGTGCCGCCGCTGCGCCTTGCGGTCCTCGTGGTTGTCGGTCAGCAGCCGCTTCATCGCCTGGAAGCAGTCGCCCGGCCGGTTGATCACCGAGAGCAGCATCGCGTTGCTGACCTTGAACCGCGAGGTCAGCGGCTCGGGCTCGGCCGTCTGCAGCTTCTCGAAGGTCTCCTCGCTCCAGCCGACGAATCCCTCCGGCGGCTTCTTGCGCGCGTAGCCGCGGCGCCGCTTCGGGTCGTCGCCGATCTTGGCGAGCGCCCGCTCGTTCTCGATGACGTGGTCGGGGGCCTGGCACACCACGTACCCGACGGTGTCGAAGCCCGCCCGCCCGGCGCGGCCCGCGATCTGGTGGAACTCGCGGGCGCGCAGCCGCCGCACCCGGTTGCCGTCGAACTTCGACAGCGCGGTGAACAACACCGTGCGGATCGGGACGTTGACCCCCACGCCCAGCGTGTCGGTGCCGCAGATGACCTTGAGCAGGCCCGCCTGGGCCAGGCGCTCCACCAGACGGCGGTACTTCGGGAGCATGCCGGCGTGGTGGACGCCGATGCCGTGCCGTACGAGCCGGGACAGGGCCCGGCCGAACCGCGTGGTGAACCGGAAGCCGCCGATGAGGGAGGCGATGGCCTCCTTCTCGGCCTTCGTGCACATGTTGATGCTCATCAGCGACTGGGCCCGCTCCATCGCGGCCGCCTGCGTGAAGTGCACGACGTAGACGGGCGCCTGCTGCGTGGACAGCAGCTCCTCCAGCGTCTCGTGCAGCGGCGTCAGCCGGTACGAGTAGAGCAGCGGCACCGGCCGCTCGGCATTCTTCACCACGGCGGTGGGGCGGCCGGTGCGGCGCGTCAGGTCCTTCTCGAACCGCTCGACGTCTCCCAGTGTGGCCGACATCAGTACGAACTGCGCCTGCGGCAGCTCCAGCAGCGGCACCTGCCAGGCCCAGCCGCGGTCGGGCTCGGCGTAGAAGTGGAACTCGTCCATGATCACCGTGCCGACGTCGGCGCGCTCGCCGTCCCTGAGGGCGATCTGGGCCAGGATCTCCGCCGTGCAGCAGATGATCGGCGCGTCGGAGTTGACCGAGGCGTCGCCGGTCATCATGCCGACGTTCTCGGTGCCGAAGATCGCGCACAGGTCGAAGAACTTCTCCGACACGAGCGCCTTGATGGGCGCCGTGTAGAAGCTGACCTCGTCCCTCCCGAGGGCCGCGAAATGGGCCCCGGCGGCGACCAGGCTCTTGCCGGACCCGGTCGGGGTGGCCAGGATCACGTTGTTTCCGGAGACGACCTCGATCAGCGCTTCCTCCTGCGCCGGGTACAGCGTCAGCCCCCGCTCGGTGTTCCACGCGGCGAACGCCTCGTAGAGCGAGTCGGCGTCGCTGTCAGCCGGAAGGCGCGCGATGAGATTCATGCTCTTTATCCTGCCGAAGGCTGAGGGCTGCTTCGACCGCCGGGCGCGGTTCGGCCGCGGATGACCCGCCTGAGATCCCGCGGCCCCCGCCGTCCGGGAGGAGGTTCTTTCTCCCGGTAGGAGGAACCCCAACCCGAGGGCCCTGCGGCGCGCGGCGCCCACCACCGGTTCCGTTACCGTCTGCGACTGTCCCATCACAGACCCCCGAAAGGAATCGGTACGTTGACCGTGACCATCGAGAGCTTGGACAGACGGGTGACCGTGCTCGAAGGGCAGGTGAAGACGGTGAGCCACTTCGCCGGACTGGCGCAGCGGCGCTACGAGGCCACCGCGGAGTGCGTGAGCCACGTGCAGATCGAGATCCGGGAGCTGCGCGCCGAGGTGAACGAGCGATTCGACGCGCTCGGCGAGCGCGTCGCCGGGCTCGAAGAGCGCATGGACCGGTTCGAAGAACGGATGGGCCGGTTGGAGGAGCGCCTGACCACCGTCGGGCACCGGCTCACCGATCTCGAGAGACGCCTCACGAACGTCGAGAGCCGGCTGACCAGGGTCGAGCACCGCCTCGACGGCGTGGAGGTGGTCCTGCGGTCGCACGGCGAGATGTTGCAGGAGATCCTCCGCAGGCTCCCCGCCGCCGCGTGACGCGCCGCCCGGCCGAGACCGTCGGCCGGGCGGTCCGCCATCCCGAGTGGCCCGGCCCGGGCCCGGGCCGGTTCGTACGCCGGGCGGCGGATGTCAGAGGCCGAGGTCCTCGATCTCCTTCAGCAGCGCCGACCGGGAGTCGCCCGCGGAACCGGACGCCGGGCCGGATGACGACGGGGGGCCGCCCCGGCCGGAGGAGACGGCGGCCCGGCGCTCGCGGAAGAGATAGCCGCCCGCGATGCCGCCCAGGAACCCGAACAGATGCGCCTGCCAGCCGATCCCCTCGGCGGGCAGGAGCCCGGTGAACTGGTAGGCGAAGCAGAGCCCCATCACCAGGCCGATCACGATGTCGATCAGGTGCCGGTCGAACGCCCCGCGCACCAGGATGTAGCCGAAGTAGCCGAACACCAGCCCGCTCGCTCCGGCCCCGACCGTCGAGGGGGCCGCGGTGAACCACGCGCCGAGCCCGCTCGCCACCGCGATCAGCGCGGTCACCCCGAAGAACTTCTTCACCCCCCGGTACGCCGCGAGGAACCCGAAGATGAAGAGCGGGCCGGAGTTGCCCTCGATGTGCTCCCAGCTCCAGTGCAGGAACGGGGCGGAGACGATGCCGGGCAGCCCGTCCAGCTCCCACGATTTGATCCCGTAGCTGTAGCTGAGGCCGTATCCGGCGGCCCAGTTCACGATCTGGACGACCCAGATGAGGCCGAGAAGGCCGACCATGACCCAGAACGCCTTCCGGGCCTCGGCGATCATGATTTCCGCGGTGCGGCCGTCGCTCAACGAACCTCCCCGTCCGGCGGACACTGCAGCCGAAACATATCCCCGGGCGGGCCCGGCCGCCACCGGCGGCCGGACGCGCGCCACCCGCGGGGCGTGACCGCGGCCCGGCCTATGGCGGGGCCGGGCCGCTCCGGCGCGCCGGGTCCGCCATGGGCCGTCGCCGGTCAGGCGCGTTCGATGACGACCACCGGGATCTCGCGCTCGGTCTTGCGCTGGTAGTCGTCGTACGGGGGCCAGGTGGCGGCCATGGTCCGCCACATGTCCGGCTTCTCCTCGGGCGTCGCCGTCCGGGCCACCGCGGCGAACCGGTCACCCCTGACCTGGAACTCCACGTTCGGGTCGGCCTCGATGTTCCGGTACCAGAGCGGCGGCTCGTCGGCCCCGCCCTTGGACGCCACCACCAGGTAGGCGTCGCCGTACTTCTGGTAGATGAGCGGAGTGCTGCGCCTGAGCCCGGACCGGCGGCCGGTGGTCGTGAGGATCGCGACCGTCGTTCCCTGCCAGTCGTGGCCTTCCGCGCCGTCGGTCTCGACGTAGCGCCTGACGTGTTCCGCGCCGTAAAGCATGGTGAGTCACCTGTCCTCTCGTCGGGGGCAACCTTCCGCCGAGTCGATCAATTCCAGCGCGAGCCGCAACGCCGCGTCCGTCCGCTCCTCGTCGTCCACCTTCACGTCGCGCAGCACGAACCAGGCCGCGTGCATGGTGAAGATCGCCATGGACCGCCGCAGTCTGACGTCGACCGGATCGTCGGCTTCGCAGAGGACGGAGAGGATCGTGGTCATCCGCTCGCGCATCATGGTGATCTTGTCGTGCCCCTGGAGCGCGGTCTGGTTGCGTTCCAGGAAGCGCATGACCTCGTGGTCGCGTCCGTGGGTCATGTCGTGCGAGTAGCGGCGGACGAGCTCGCGGCGGGTCTCCGCCGTACGCGGCTGCTCCTTGGCCCAGGAGATCAGCGAGTCCAGGGACGCGATGCGGTCCTCGGTGAGACTCGCGACGATGTCGTCCTTGCTTTTGAAGTGGTAGTAAAGGGCGGCTTTGGTGACGTTGAGTGCTTCGGCGATCTCACGTAGGGACGTCGCCTCGTAGCCCTGTTCCGTGAACAGTCGCAGCGCGACCTCCTGGATCCGACGCCGCGTGTCGGTCTGTGCACCCATTGCCTCGCTTTACCCCTTTATTTAACTTGACGGCCGGTAAGCATGGAGCTTAGCGTGTCCCCCTGCCGCTAGCCGGTCGGCAAGTAAGCCACACATTCAAGGGGGACGTCGATGACAGAATCCGCTGCGCCACCAGGCAGGTCCAAAGAGGTCATGATGGTGCTGCCGGGCCTCATGCTCGCGATCATGCTGGCGATGCTGGACAACATGATCGTCGGGACGGCCATGCCGCGCATCGTCGGCGAGCTGAACGGCCTCGAGTACTTCACATGGGTCACCACATCGTACGTGCTCGGGACGACCGTCTCGACGCCGATCTGGGGCAAGCTGGGCGACCTCTACGGCCGCAAGAACATCTTCCTCGCCTCGATCGTGATCTTCCTGGTGGGTTCCGCGCTCTGCGGCATGGCGGGTTCGTCGCTCTTCGGCGGAACCGAGGACGGCATGATCGAGCTCATCGCCTTCCGCGCGGTCCAGGGCCTCGGCGCCGGCGGTCTCCTGGTGAACGCGATGGCCATCGTCGGCGACCTCGTGCCGCCCCGCGAGCGCGGGCAGTACCAGGGCATCATGGCCGCGATCATGTCGCTGGCCATGATCGCGGGACCGCTGGTCGGCGGCTTCATCACCGACCACCTGGACTGGCGCTGGGCGTTCTACGTGAACCTGCCCATCGGCGGCGTCGCGCTCATCTGGCTGATCCTCAAGCTGCACCTGCCCAAGCACCGCACCGAGCACCGCATCGACTGGCTGGGCGCGGCCGTCCTCACCGTCGGCATCACCGCCATCGTGCTGATCACCTCGTGGGGCGGGCAGGCGCACGGCTACCCGTGGGGTTCCTGGCAGATCCTCGGCCTGACCGCCCTGGCCGTGGTCTCGCTGGCGATCTTCCTGCCGATCGAGAAGCGCGCGGCGGAGCCGATCATGCCGCTGCACGTGTTCCGCGACCGCAACTTCACCCTGATCTCGGTGCTCGGCTTCCTGCTCGGCTTCGCGATGTTCGGCGCGATCAGCTTCCTGCCGCTGTTCCAGCAGACCGTGCAGGGCGCGAGCGCCACCAACTCCGGCCTGCTCCTGCTGCCGATGATGGGCGCGTCGATGGTCGTCTCGCTCTTCGTCGGCCGCGCCATCACGAAGACCGGGAAGTACAAGATCTACCCGGTCGTCGGCGGCGCGATCATGGCGGTCGGCACCTGGCTGCTGTCCCTGCAGGACGCGAAGACCAGCACGCTGACCACCGGCGTCTTCATCGCGGTGCTCGGCCTCGGCATGGGCTTCCTGATGCAGACCACCATGCTGATCGCCCAGAACAGCGTCGAGCAGAAGGACCTGGGCGTGGCGAGCAGCGCCTCCACGTTCTTCCGCTCCATCGGCGGCTCGTTCGGCATCTCGCTGTTCGGCGCGATCTTCAACAACAACCTGACGAACCAGCTCACCGAGAAGCTCGGCCCCGAACTGGCCCATCAGGTCTCGTCCACCGGAGGCCGGATGAACCCGGCGCAGCTCGCCCAGCTCCCGCCGCAGATGAAGGACGGGATCCTCGGCGCGCTCGCCGACTCCATCAGCGGGGTCTTCGGGTGGTCGGTCCTGTTCGCGGTGCTCGTCCCGGTCATCGCGATCTTCGTGAAGGAGGTCCCGCTCCGCAGCGCCGCCGACATGCCGGGCGCCGCGGGGGAGAAGGCGGAGGTGGTCCCGGCCTTCGAGTGACCGGCGGTCCTGCCACCACGGGTACGGCCCGCACCCCCGCGTGGGGTGCGGGCCGTACCCGTTCTCCCGGTGGCCGGACGCGCGGTCCGGTGGGAAAGGTCGGGCGGGGGTGGTCAGGCGGGCCGCTCCCGGCGGTCGCCGGACCAGTCGGTGTGGAACACGCCCTCGCGGTCCACCCGCTGATAGGTGTGCGCCCCGAAGAAGTCGCGCAGCCCCTGGATGAGCGCCGCCGGGAGCCGGTCCCGGCGCAGTGCGTCGTAGTACGCGAGCGCGGAGGAGAAGCCGGGGGTCGGGACGCCGATCGTCGCCGCCGTCGCGACGACCCTCCGCCACGACTCCTGGGCGTCGGCCAGCGCGGCGGCGAACGTCGGGTCCGCCAGCAGCGTCGGCAGCGCCGGGTCGGCCTCGTAGGCGGTGCGGATCCGGTCCAGGAACCTGGCCCTGATGATGCAGCCGCCCCGCCAGATCGTGGCCATCGCGCCCCGGTCCACGTTCCAGCCGTACTCCTCGCCGGCCGCGGTGATCTGGTCGAACCCCTGCGCGTACGCGACGATCTTCGAGGCGTAGAGCGCGCGCCGCACGTCCTCCACGAGCTCCGCGCCCGCCGCGGCGGCGGCCGCCGGCCCGGCGAGGGAGCGGGCCGCGGCGCGCTGGCCGGGATGGCCGGACAACGAACGCGCGAACACCGCCTCGGCGATGCCGGTGACCGGGACGCCGAGCTCGAGGGCGCTCTGCACCGTCCAGCGGCCGGTGCCCTTCTGCTCCGCCTGGTCGACCACCACGTCCACGAACGGCCGGCCGGTGGCGGGGTCGGTGTGCCCGAGCACCTCGGCGGTGATCTCGATGAGGTAGGACTCCAGCTCGCCCCGGTTCCACTCGCGGAAGACCTCCGCCAGCTCGCCCGGCGACAGTCCGAGCGCCTGCCGCAGCAGGTCGTAGGACTCCGCGATGAGCTGCATGTCGGCGTACTCGATGCCGTTGTGGACCATCTTCACGAAGTGTCCGGCGCCGTCCGGGCCGACGTGGACGCAGCAGGGGGTGCCGTCCACCTTCGCCGCGATGTCCTCCAGCAGCGGCCCGAGCGTCTCGTACGCCTCGGCGGCGCCGCCGGGCATGATGCTGGGCCCGTGGAGCGCGCCCTCCTCGCCGCCGGAGATGCCGGTGCCGACGAAGTGGAGGCCGCGTTCCCGCAGGGCGGCCTCCCTGCGGCGGGTGTCGAGGAAGTGCGCGTTGCCGCCGTCGATGATCATGTCGCCCGGCTCCATGCACGCGGCGAGCTCCTCGATCACGGCGTCCGTGGCCGGGCCCGCCTTGACCATGATGATCGCCTTGCGCGGCCGCCGGAGGGAGGAGACGAACTCCTCGATCGACGAGGACGGGACGAAGGCGCCCTCGTGGCCGTGCTCCTCGACGAGCTGCTTGGTGCGGCTCTCGGTGCGGTTGTGGACCGCGACCGTGTGGCCGTGGCGGGCGAAGTTCCGCGCGAGGTTGCGGCCCATGGTGGCCAGCCCCGTCACTCCGATGTCTGCTGTGCGCATGTTCCCAGTCTTATCCCATGACCCCGGCCGGGCGGCGTCGCGTCTCACCGCTTGGCGCCCGGTTGGTGACCAGCGGAGACAGTCAAACCAATCAAACAGATGGGTATTGTGTAATTATCGCGCGGCGTCCCGCCCGCACCACCGGGGGCTTCCCGCTGTAAGGGTGGCGTACAGCCGTGGCGGTGCCCGTGAGCCCGCCGGACTCCGGCTGCCCTCGTCGTCACGTGACCAACGGAGAGAAAGACGTGTTCATACCGCAGCCGGACCGTTCCGCCGTCGCCGTCGCCCCGCCCGGGGAGGGCCCCGGATTCTGGGCGGGCGCGCCCAGCGCCGTCCACCGGGACGGCTCGATCTACCTCGCGTACCGGCTGCGGCGGCCTCTCGGCGAGGGGAGGGGCTACGCCGTCGCCGTCGCCAGGTCGGCGGACGGCGAGCGGTTCGAGACGCTCCTCACGATCACCAAGGAGCAGATGGACACCGAGTCGCTGGAGCGGCCCACCCTCGTCCCGACGCCGGACGGCGGCTGGCGGCTCTACCTGAGCTGCGCCACGTACGGCACCAAGCACTGGCGGGTGGAGGTGATCGAGGCCGCCGACCCCGCGGCCTTCGACCCCGCGACCTCCCGCGTCGTGCTGCCCGGCGACGCCAAGACGGGCGTCAAGGACCCGGTGATCGTCCACCGGGACGGCCGGTGGCACCTGTGGGCGTCCTGCCACCCGCTGGAGGACCCCGAGCAGGCCGACCGGATGGTCACCCACTACGCCACCAGCCACGACGGCCTGGAGTGGACCTGGCAGGGCACGGCCCTCGACCGCCGCCCCGGTTCCTGGGACTCCCGCGGGGTACGGGTGAGCGCGGTGCGCTTCGACGGCGACGGCGCGGTCACGGCGTACTACGACGGCCGGGCGTCGGCGGAGGAGAACTACGAGGAGCGGACCGGCGTCGCGACCGGCCCCGACCCCTCGGTGCTGACGGCGAGCGGCTCGGCGCCCGCCGCGCTGTCGCCGTACGCCGGGGGAGGGCTGCGCTACCTGGACATCGTCCCCGTCCCCGGCGGGCACCGGCTCTACTACGAGCTCACCCGGGCCGACGGAGCCCACGAACTGCGCACCGAACTCCGCCCGCACTGACCGGATATATCGCTATATAGGGGGATCCGCCCCGCGCCCTGGCGGGATGCTGTGGGACATGGCGCCCGGCGCGGGCCGTCCAGGGCGCCGTGGGAGCGGCGGCCCGGCCGCCGGGACGCGCCGGGCGGGTGTCGTGGTCAGACCGCCCGGGGGCGGCCGTTCCGCGCCTGCCGCTGCCCGGTGGGCCGCACGCCCACCAGGCCGCCCGACCGCTCTCTCGGACGCAGCCAGTCGCCGAAGTCGTCCCCGGTCACGTCCTGCAGGAGGGCGATGTCGGTCGTGAAATAGGACAGCAGCTCCTGCCGCTGCGCCCAGGTCAGCGGCTCGCGCGCCCGGCCGCCGCGTTGCAGCACCCGCTCCAGCGGCGACGTCAGCGCCTGGCCCGCCACCCGGTCGCCGAGCCGTACGAGCTGGGACAGGAGCCGGTGTCCGCGGCTCTTCGGCGGGTGGGCGGTGACGTTCTCCGGCGGCGCCTCCGTCACCAACCCCCGCTCGACGCCCAGGAACCCGCAGATGCGGTCGAGGGCGACCTCCGGCCGGTCCACCAGGTCGCGGTACCGGAACACCAGGACCTGCTCGCGGGGGAACAGGGTGTAGAGGTGCCGCAACTGCCGGCCGTACCGGCCGAGCCCGACGTAGTGCCAGAACGGCGCCCACCCCGCGGCGACGCGGCGGCCCTCCTCGGCGCAGGCGCGGACCACGTCGCCGATCGGCTCCAGTCCGGCGGACCAGAGGTGGGTCCAGTTCGAGTGCGCCCGCTCGACCGGGTCGCGCAGGACGACGATCAGCCTCGCCGCCGGGATCAGCGCCCGGATGCGCCGCTGCGCGGCCAGGTCGTACAGGTAGAACGGGGTGGACTCGCCGCGCAGCGAGCCCGGGGGAGCGCCGTCGAACAGCGCCTCGTAGTCCGCGCGCCGCCACACGTGCTCCCGGTACGTCTCGGCGTCGCCGGGCCCGCCGCGCCTCGGCGGCGGGCCGTCGGTGAGGAAGAACTTGGGCTCCTTGACCGCCGACATGTGCAGCCTCGGATGGCGGGCCAGGGCGCTGTGCAGGGCCGTCGTCGCGGCCTTGGGCGCCCCGATCACCAGGAAGTCCGGCAGGGCCATCGCCGTCCCCTCTCCAGAGTTTTCCTACAAATTTAGTTGGAAACCCTCGGCTTCCGGAAGGCGTGGCGTCGCGGGAGTGGTCCGACCCCCCGCCCGCCGGTCGGAACGCGCCGGTCCGCGGCCGTCTCCCCCGGAGTTCCCGGCCGGCAGCCGATCATGTGCCGTACCGCACGGCCCGGCCCGGAAGCGGCGGGTGCACGGCCGGAGGCGGCGCGGGTGGCGGGCGGATACGGCGGGGGCGCGGGGCGGAGGCGGCGCGGGCGGCGGGTGGAAGCGGCGGGGGCGCGGCAACCTTCGGCCAAGGATCCCGTGCCGTCCTCGCGGCCGGGTGACTCCGGCGGCGGCGGGGGTATGGGCAGCCGAACGGCCGAGAGTGCGCTCCGGACGGCCGCCCGAGGCGGGCTCCGGCCACACCCCGAGCGAAGGCCGAGGTCGCGGACATGACACGCACGACACCGAGGAGCGCCCCCACCCCTTCAGTCCCCGCGCCGGAGGCGGTGAGGACCCGTGCCGAGACCCGGCGCGAGGAGGCGCGGAGGAAGCCGATCCTGCGGGCCGCCGTCCGCGGCGTGATCGGCGCCATGGCCATGTCCGGCCTCCGGCAGGCCGTGGTCGCGCTGGGCGCGGTCGAGAAGACGCCTCCGGAGTCCATGCTCCGGCGCGTCGTCCCCGGCCTGTTCCACAGCGTCCCGTCCCGGCACAGGCCCGCCCTGGTCGAGTTCGCCCACTGGGCGTACGGCGCCGCCGGGGGCGCGGTGTTCGGCGCCCTGCCGCGCGCGGTGCGGGAGCGGCCCTGGGCCGGCCCCCTGTACGGCGTGCTGGCCTGGGGGGCGTTCGAAGGCGGCCTCGCGCCCGTCCTCGGCCTGGCCCAGGAGAAGAGCCACGATCCGGTCGAGCGGCTGACGCTGCTGGCCGACCACGTGCTCTACGGGGTCGTCGTCGCGGCGTCGCCGTGGCCGCACCATGACATGCCCGTCGCGGAGGGCGACCGTCCGGGACGCTGACGTTCCCCGGTTTCCGCCGGATTCGCGGCGCGAAACCGGCCTTCCGGCCGCGGACGGACCGGGGAGCCCCGGGCATCCGCGACAATGGATGACCGGGATTTCACAGAAAGGGTGCGTCGATCGTGGCTGCAAGCTCCGAGACCGACTGGGTCTCCCGTTTCGCTGACGAGGTCATCGCCGAGGCGGAGCGTCGCGCGCCGGGCAAAGCCATCGTCTGCGCATCTGGCCTCAGTCCGTCGGGGCCCATCCACCTGGGCAACCTGCGCGAGGTCATGACCCCGCATCTCGTCGCCGACGAGATCCGCCGCCGCGGCCACGAGTGCGTCCACGTCCTGTCCTGGGACGACTACGACCGGTTCCGCAAGGTCCCGGCCGGGATCGACCCCGCGTGGTCGGAGCACATCGGCAAGCCGCTGACCTCCGTTCCCGCGCCCCACGGCAGCCCGTACGCGAACTGGGCCGAGCACTTCAAGGCGCCCATGATCGCCGCGCTGGAGGAGATGGGCATCGAGGTCCGGCCCATCAGCCAGACCGAGCGGTACACCTCGGGCGCCTACCGCGAGCAGATCCTCTTCGCCATGCGCGAGCGGGAGCGGATCGACGCGATCCTCGCCCAGTACCGGACGAAGGACAAGGGCGCCTCCCCGGCGTCGCGGCAGACGCCGGTGGACGAGGCGGAGGCCGCCGCCGCCGAGGGTTCGGGCGCGGCGACCGAGGACGACGGCAGCGCCGCCGCCGGCTACTTCCCGTACAAGCCCTACTGCTCGGCCTGCGAGCGCGACCTGACCACGGTCACGTCGTACGACGACGAGACGACCGAGCTGGCCTACACCTGCGTCTGCGGCTTCTCCGAGGTCGTGCGGCTGTCCGAGCACAACCGGGGCAAGCTGGTGTGGAAGGTCGACTGGCCGATGCGCTGGCAGTACGAGGGGGTCGTCTTCGAGCCGTCGGGGGTCGACCACTCCTCGCCGGGCTCCTCGTTCGTCGTCGGCGGACAGATCATCAGGGACGTGTTCGGCGGCGACCAGCCGATCGGCCCGATGTACGCCTTCGTCGGCATCAGCGGCATGGCCAAGATGAGCAGCTCCAAGGGCGGCGTGCCCACTCCCGCCGACGCCCTGGAGATCATGGAGGCGCCGCTGCTGCGCTGGGTGTACGCCCGGCGCAAGCCCAACCAGTCCTTCAAGATCGCTTTCGACCAGGAGATCCAGCGCCTCTACGACGAGTGGGACGCGCTGGGGCGCAAGGTCGCGGACGGCACGGCGCTGCCCGCCGACCTCGCCGCGCACGCCCGGGCGGTCGGCACCGCGGCCGGCCCGCTGCCGACGACGCCGCGGCCGGTGCCGTACCGGACGCTCGCCTCGGTGGTGGACGTCTCCGCGGGCGACGCCGAGCAGACCCTGCGCATCCTGCGGGACCTCGACCCGGCCGACCCGATCGTGTCCCTGGACGAGACCCGGCCCCGCCTGGACCGGGCCGCCCACTGGGTCACCACGCAGGTGCCGGTCGAGCAGCGCACCCGCGTGCGCGACGAGCCCGACGCCGAGCTGCTCGCGTCCCTCGGCGACGCCGAGCGCGAGTCGCTGAAGCTGCTGCTGGAGGGGCTCGACGAGCACTGGTCGCTGGACCTGCTGACCACGCTCGTCTACAGCGTGCCCAAGATCCAGGCCGGTCTGGCGGCCGACGCCAAGCCGACTCCGGAGCTGAAGGCCGCGCAGCGCGCGTTCTTCGCCCTGCTGTACCGGCTGCTGGTCGGGCGCGACACCGGCCCCCGGCTGCCGACGCTGCTGCTCGCGGTCGGCGCGGACCGGGTGCGCAAGCTCCTCGGCGCCTGATCCCGCCCCTCGCGGCCCGGGACGTGGTTCCCGGGCCGTGAGAACGCCGTCCGCCGCGGACAAGGGGCCACGGCGGACGGCGGGGTCAGCGGGCGCCGCCGTTGACGTAGAGCGTCTGGCCGCTGACGTAGGACGCCTCGTCGCTGGCCAGGAACGCGATGACCGAGGCCACCTCGCGCGGCTGCCCCACCCGGCGCAGCGGCGTCGCCTGCGCGGCCCGCTCCTGATGGTCCTCGACGGTCGACCCCACCCGCAGGGCGGTCGCCGCCGTCATCGCGGTCGCGATGTACCCGGGCGCGACGGCGTTCACGTTGATGCCGAACGGCCCCAGCTCGATCGCCAGCGTGGCGGTGAGACCCTGGATGCCGGCCTTGGCCGCGGCATAGTTGGCCTGGCCGCGCGCCCCGAGGGCGGACCGGCTGCTGAGGCTGACGATCCTGCCGTAGCGCGCCTCCACCATGTACTTCTGCGCCGCCCGGCAGCACAGGTAGACGCTGGTGAGGTTGGTGGCGAGCACGGAGTCCCAGTCGTCGCGGCCCATCTTGAACAGCAGGTTGTCGCGGGTGATCCCCGCGTTGTTGACCAGGATGTCCAGGCCGCCGAACTCCTCGACGACCCGGCCGGTCGTCTCGGTCACCGCCGCCTCGTCGGTGACGTCGCAGCCGAAGGCCGCCGCGACGCCGCCCGCGTCCCTGATCTCGCGGGCCACGGCCTCCGCCCGGTCGGTCCGCAGGTCCACCACGGCCACCCGGGCGCCCTGCTCGGCCAGCAGCGCGGCGGTCGCCGCGCCGATGCCCTGGCCCGCGCCCGTCACGATGGCGGTGCGGTTCCGGAATCTCGTCATGATCGGTTCTCCTCGCGTCGTGGGTGGGGGCGGGTGGGTCAGAACGCGTTCACGCCGGTGAGCGCGCGTCCGATGAGGAGCTGCTGGATCTGCGAGGTCCCCTCGTACAGGGTCGTCACCCGGGCGTCGCGCAGGTACTTGCCGACCGGGAACTCGTCCACGTAGCCGTAGCCGCCGAAGACCTGCAGCGCGTTGTTGGCCGCGCGCACCGCCGCCTCGCTGGCGAAGTACTTGGCGATCGACGCCTCGGTGGTGAACCTCTCGCCCCGGTCGACCAGGTCGGCGACCCGCCAGGCGAGCAGCCGCGCCGCGTCGAGGTCCACCCGGATCTGCGCGATCAACTGCTGGACGAGCTGGTACGACGCGATCGGCCGGCCGAACTGCTGACGCGCCGACGCGTACTCCACGGCGGCGTCCAGGCAGCCCTGGATGATGCCCGCGCAGCCGGCGGCGAGCGACATGCGGCCCTTGTCCAGGGCGGTCATCGCGACCCGGAACCCCTTGCCCTCCTCGCCGAGGCGGGCGGAGCCGGGCACGCGCACCTGGTCGAAGCTCAGCTCCGCGGTCGCCTGGCCGCGCAGGCCCAGCTTCCCGTGGACCTCCCGCCGGTCGAGCCCCGCGGCCGAGGTCGGCACGAGGAACGCGGTGACGCCCTTCGGCCCCGCCTCCCCGGTGCGGGCGAACACCACCGCCACGTCGGCCCAGGTGCCGTTGGTGATGAAGACCTTCTCACCGCTGATCAGCCAGTCGTCCCCGTCGCGTACGGCGCGCGTGGTGAGCGAGCCGGCGTCGGACCCGGTGCCGGGCTCGGTGAGCGCGAAGCACCCGAGCGCCTCGCCGGAGCACAGCCGGGGCAGCCACTCCCGCCGCTGCTCCTCCGTGCCGAAGGCGAGGATCGACTTGGCGACCAGTCCGAGGGACACCGAGACGATGCCGCGCACCGACGAGTCGCCGCGGCCGAGCTCCTCGATCACCAGGCAGTACGTCATGTGGTCGCCGCCGGAGCCGCCGTACTCCTCGGGGATCGTCAGCCCGAGGAACCCGATCTCGCCCAGCTTGGCGACGATCCCCGTGTCCACCTTCTCGGCGCGGTCCCAGCCCCGTGCGTTCGGGAGCACCTCCCGGTTCACGAAGTCCGCGGCGAGGGCGCGCACCGCCTGCTGCTCCTCCGACAGTGTCAGGTCCATCCGGGTCCTCTCACGATGGATTACAGTAGCGAGGAAACTAGCACTGTAAGTTTTACCCGTCCAGGCAGGGATGTTCCTGTGGGACGATGGCGTCCTGCGGCGGTGCCCCCGGGTTCCAGGTGGGGGCAAGGCCGTGAGATCCGGTGAGGGGTGCCGGCGCGCGGTGTGCCCGCGCCCGCAGCGACGAGGGAGGCGCGACATGGGACGGCCGAGCCGCCCGATGCTCAGCCCCGGCATCATCGTGGCCGCGGCGACCGAGCTGATCGACGCCGAGGGGCTGGAGGCGTTGTCCACCCGCCGCCTCGCCGCCGAACTGGGGGTGAGCGCCCCGTCGCTCTACAACCACTTCAGGAACAAGGAGGAGATCCTCGACGCGGTGGCCGACGCGATCATCGCCAGAGTGGACGTCTCCGCGTTCCTGACCCACGACTGGAAGTCCGCGCTGCTGCTGTGGGGGCACTCCTACCACCGGGAGCTGCGCGAACATCCGCGGATCGTGCCGTACCTGGCGAACGGGCCGCGCCGCAGGCCGGCCGCCCTCGCGATGGCCGACGCGGTGTACGGCGGGCTGATCCGGGCGGGCTGGCCTCCGGCGAGGGCGACCCACGTGGGCGCGCTCATGCGCTATTTCGTCGTCGGGTCGGCGGTCGGATCGTTCGCGATGGGCTTCGCCGGCGACGACGCGCTCGACGAGGCGCGGTACCCGCATCTGGGCGACGCCCACCTGCTGCCCGGGCATCGGGAGGCGGTGGACGAGGGGGCCTTCGCCCTCGGCCTCGACTCCCTCATCGCCGGGCTGGCGATCACGTTCGACGCGATCACCCGCCACCAGACTAACGCTGTTAGTTAGAGCCGCCCGTTCCCCGGAACGGTGGTCAGCCGACGACGCCGGCCGGGGTCAGTCGATGAGCTCCTCGGCGAGCAGGTCCATGAGGAGCCCGTCGTGCCAGGTGCCGTCCGGGCCGCGCTCGTACCGCCGCATGACGCCGACCGGGCGGAAGCCCACCTTCCCGTAGCACCGGATCGCGGCCGCGTTGTCCGCTGCCGGGTCGATGGTCAGCCGGTGGTGGCCGCGGTCGGCGACCAGGTGCCGGGCCAGCGTCCGCACCGCGTCGGTGCCGACGCCGCGACCGTGCACCGCCGGATCGACGTACACGTCGATGCTCGCGTGGCGGTAGTCGGGCTCCTCCTCCGCCGACCACTGGATCTGGCCGGCCACCCGCCCGTCGTACACGATCGCGAGAACGGCGGTGTCCGGGTCGTCCAGGTCGCCGGCCACCTCCGCCGCCAGGTCCGCCCCGCCACGCCACCACCGGTACACCTCGGACGTGGACCGGATGGCGACGAGCGCCGGGATGTCGGCCTCCGTCGCGGGACGCAACGTCACGGCCGTGCCGTACAGGGTGGGGTGCGGGTCGAGGGACATGCCCGGGGACGCTACCGCAGCGGGGCGGCCGGCGGCCATACGGTATTCCTCCGCACGCCTCCGTGCCGTTCAGGAGGGCCGCTCCCGGCATCGCGGCGCGGGCGATCCGGATGAGGGAGGCCGCTCCCCGGCCGCGCGGCGGGCCGGCCCATTGGGACCCCGGCCGGGTCCGCGACCGGCGGGAAATCGGGTTGATCCGGGCACGGGCGGGAGGCATCCTCGCGAGCATGACGCGGTCGCCGGAGTTCCCGCCCGAGATCCTCGACTACTACCTGCGGGGGAGGGAGGACGGGCGGCTGCGCTCCGGCCGGGGACGGCTGGAGTTCTGGCGCACGCAGGACGTGCTGCGCCGCGTGCTGCCGCCCGCCCCGGCCCGCGTCCTGGACGTGGGCGGGGGCAGCGGCGTGCACGCCGAGTGGCTGGCCGCGGACGGACACCGGGTCGAGGTGGTCGATCCGGTGCCGATGCACGTCGAAATGGCGGCCCGGCTGCCCGGCGTCGTCGCCCGGATGGGGGACGCGCGGACGTTGGAGGACGCCGACGGCTCGGCGGACGCCGTCCTGCTGCTCGGACCGCTGTACCACCTGACCGACCGTGCCGACCGGGTGCGCGCCCTCGCCGAGGCCCGCCGGGTCGTACGGCCGGGCGGCGTGGTCGCGGCGGCGACCATCAGCAGGTGGGCCGCGGTCCACGACATGATCAGGTCGGGCCGCTACGCCGAGGAGAGCGTGCGCGCCGTCGTGGACGACTCCGCGCGCCACGGGCTGCTCCGGGGGAACGAGCGGATCGGCTTCACGACGGCCTACTTCCACGACCCGGACGAGATCCTCGGCGAGTTCGCCGACGCGGGCCTGCCGGAGGCCCGGCGGTACGCTCTCGAGAACGTCTTCGGCCTGTACGCCGACATCGACGAGTGGCTGGACGACCCGGAACGCCGCGGCATGATCCTCGACGTGGCCCGGCGCTCCGAGGGCGAACCCACCCTGCTCGGCGTCGCCGGCCACATGCTCACCGTCGCCCGGGCGTGACTCCCTGTCCCACCGCCGGCCTCGCCTCCGCGGCGATCCGCCCGGCGATGTCCGCCCGCAGCGCCTTCTTGTCGATCTTCCCGACCTTGGTCAGGACCAGGTCCTCGACGAGCACGAGGCGCTCGGGGAGTTTGAAGCGGGCCACGCCCACCTGTTCCATCACCGCGCGGGCCTGTTCCAGCGTGACCGTCTCGCCGGGCCTCGGCACCACGTAGAGGCACACCCGCTCGCCGAGGGCGGGGTCCGGCATGGCCACCGCGGCGACCTGGCTGACGGAGGGGAGCCGGTAGACGAGGTTCTCCACCTCCTCGGCGGAGATCTTCTCCCCGCCCCGGTTGATCATGTCCTTGTCGCGGCCCTCGACCACCAGGTTGCCCTCCGGCGTACGGCGGCAGATGTCGCCGGAGCGGTACCAGCCGTCGGCGGTGAAGGCGCGGGCGTTCTGCTCGGCGGCCCGGTAGTAGCCGCGCGGAGTGTACGGGCCCCGGGTGAGCAGCAGGCCGGGTTCCCCTTCGGGCAGGTCCTGATCCAGTTCGTCCACGACGCGCACTTCGTCGTCCGGGGAGATCGGCCTGCCCTGGGTGGTGCACACGACATCCTCCGGATCGTCGAGGCGGGTGACGTTCAGCAGCCCCTCGGCCATCCCGAAGACCTGCTGGAGCGCGGCCCCGAGCACCGGCCGCACCCGGTACGCCAGCTCGTCGGACAGCCGGGCGCCGCCGACCTGGAGGACGCGCAGCGTCGCGAGCCGTCCCGCGCCGTGTTCGGCGGCGTGCTCCAGCCACCGCCCGGCGACGGCGGGGACGACGGCGGTGTGCGTGACGCCCTCGGCCTCCACGGTGGCGAAAGCGCGGCCGGGCTCCGGGGAGGGCAGGGTGACCACCCGGCCGCCGGCCAGCAGCGTGCCCAGGATCCCCGGGCAGGCCAGCGGGAAGTTGTGCCCGGCGGGCAGGCTCACCAGGTAGACGGTGTCGGGCCCGACCGCGGCGAGCTCGGCGCTGGCCCGCGCGTTGTAGGCGTAGTCGTCGTGGGTGCGCGCGATGAGCTTGGGCAGCCCGGTCGTGCCGCCGGAGAGCAGGAAGACCGCCACGTCACCGGCCGCGGGGGCGGCGGCGTCGAGCCGGGCCCGGTCGGCCTCCGCTTCGGTGGCGGGGCCGCACAGTGCGCGCAGGTCCACGCTGCCGGGCGCGACGTCGTCCCCGGCGACCAGGACGTGCCAGTCCGCGCCGGTGGCCGCGCGTACCTCGGCGGCGATGTCGTGGCCGAGCCGCTGGTGGTCGAAGTCGCGCATCCGGTCGGGCACGGCGATGGCGACCGCCTCGGCGTGGACGGCCAGGTGGGTCAGCTCGGCCCTGCGGTGCGCGGGCAGCGCCATGACCGGCACGATCCCGGCGCGCAGGCAGGCCAGGGTGAGCACGACGAACTCCCAGGAGTTCCCCAGTTGCACGACGATCCGGTCGCCCCTGGCGACGCCGAGGCGGAGCAGCCGTACGGCGGCGGCGTCGGCGCGTTCGGCGAGTTCCGCGTGGGTGAGCCGGAGCCCGGCCCCGCCGTGGGCCACCGGATCGACGAGGGCGGGGGCGTCCGGGGTGCGGTCGGCCACCGCGCGGAGCAGGGTGCCGATCGGGACCCCGGCCCAGTGGCCCGCCGCGACGTAGCGCTCGGCGTACGGCGCGGGCCAGGGCACGGTGTGCTCATTGATCGGGGTGGGCATCGTCGGCCTTCCTGGTGAGGATGACGGCGTCGAGCGCGACCAGACCTTCGTGGCCGAGCCGCAGGGGGTTGATCTCGATCTCGTCGAGGATCGGGTTGGCGGCGAGCAGGTCGCCGAGCGCGGCGACGATCCGGCCCAGTTCCGCGACGTCGAGGACCGGGCCGCCGCGCCAGCCGGTGAGGAGGGCGTGCCCGGCGAGTTCCGCGGGCATCGCGGCGGCCTCCTCCGGGGTCAGCGGGGCGAGCCCGACGGCGACGTCGGCCAGCGCCTCCGCGACGGTGCCGCCCAGCCCGACCAGGACGACGGGCCCGAAGACCGGGTCGCGGCGGGCGCCGACGACCAGGTCGATCCCGGCGGGCGCCATCGACTCGACCAGGTAGCGGCGGGCCCCGGCCGCGTCGAGCCGGTCGAGCGCCGCGTCGAGGTCGTCGCCGGTCACGACGCCGAGGTGGACGCCGCCGATCTCGGTCTTGTGCAGGACGGCGGCGTCGAGCAGTTTGACCGCCACCGGCCCGCCCAGTTCGGCGAGCGCGGCGTGGGCGGCGGCCCGGTCGGCGCAGGCGCGGCGTGGCATGGTCGCCACGCCGAGGCGGCCGAGCAGGTCCTTGGCCTCGTGCTCGTCGTACGTGCCGGTGACGTCACCGGGCACCCCGGCGGGCGCAGGCGGTGCGGAAGGCATGTGGGCAGCCGCTCTGGCGCGGGCGTCGGCCAGCAGCGCGGCGGTGGCGGCGGCCACGCCCCGGGGGTCGGCGGCCACGGCGATCCCGCCGTCCCGCAGCGCCGCCCGGTCGCGGGCGACCTCCTCTCCCGTACCGCCGAGGCCGAGCACCATGGGGACCCCGGAGGTACGGCCCTGCCGGGCGGCGGCGACGACGTCCGCGGCGTCCGGTTCGTGCAGGACGTAACCGGCGATCACATCGACGCCCGGGTCGGCGCCGACGGAGGCGAGCACGGCGCCCAGTTCGGGGCCGGGGCGGCCGGTGTCCACCGGGTTGAGCTGGTAGGTCAGCGGCGGCAGCAGCCCGGACAGGGTCCGCCGGGTGCCGGGGGTCAGCTCCGGCACCCGCGCCCCGCGGCCGCGCAGATCGTCCAGGAGCAGCAGCCCGGGGCCCGCCTGGGCGGTGACCAGGCCGACGCCCGGCTCGGCGCACGGCGGCATCCGGGTCACCGACAGCGCGCCGACCGCGTCGACCAGCTCACGCTCGTCGCCGACGAGTACGGCTCCCGCCCGGGCGAGCGCCGCCCTGGTGGTCCGCCAGGAGGTGGCCAGCGCCCCGGTGTGCGAGGCGGCGAACGCGCCGACGTTGTGGCGGCCGACGACGAGCGCGACGACCGGGCGGCGCGCGGAGAGCCGGCGCACGCTCTCGACCAGCCGGGGGCCGTCCGCCACCGACTCGACGTGCAGCGCCACCGCGGCCGTGCCCGGGTCCTCGGCCAGGTGGTCCAGCACGTCGGGGGCGGTCACGTCCGCGCCGTTGCCGAGCCCGACCGCGAGCCTGACGCCGTACCCGGCCTCGGTCAGCGCGAACGCCAGGGCGTGGTTGACGCCGCCGCTCGCCGCGACGACGGCCACGGAGCCGGGCCGTACCCGGGCGACGCCGGGGACGAAGCTGGCGGTCACCCCGGCGGCCGGGGCCAGGAAACCGCTGGTGTTCGGGCCGAGCAGCCGGATGCCGGTGTCGCGGACGACCTCGCGCAGCGCGTGCTGGTGGGCCACGCCCGGCCCGCCCGCCTCGGCGAACCCGCCGCCGCAGACGACGGCGGCCCGCACACCGGCGGCGGCGGCCTCGGCGAGCACGCCGGGGCAGGCCGCGGCCGGGACGCAGATCACCGCGAGGTCCACCGGCCCGGCCTGCGCCGCCGCGCGGATCGACCGGTGCATCGTGTCGTCGCGGGCGTTGACGAGCGCCAGGTGGCCGCCCGCCTCGGCGAACGCCGACAACGACCGCGCCATGACCGCGCCGAGCTTGGCCGGGTCGCGGGACGCGCCGACGACGGCGACGCCGCGCGGCGCGAACATCGGGGTCAGGCTCCGCGCCGTCATCGGGGCACCCCCACCAGGTCGGCGCGGCCGGACAGCACCGTGGTCAGCGCCCGGTCGAGGTCGTGGTCCGGCTCGACCGTCAGGGCGGGCAGCCGCTCCCGTAGCCTGGCCCGCTCGCAGAGCAGGGCGCGTGTCAGCGGGGTGCCCCCGTGTACGGCGACCAGCACGGGGGCGTCCTGCCCGTCCTGCCCTGCCAGCCCGGCCTGCCCGGCGAGCCGGTCGAACGACGCGGGCAGGCCCGCCTCGGTGTCCGGCGCGGCCAGCAGCGCCCCCCACGCCCCGGGCGCCGGCCGCGCGGACAGGGGCAGGTCGCCGGTGCCGCGTACCGCGGCGGGCAGGCCGTCCGGGCCGGTGACGATGTCCACGAGGCGGCCGGGCGCGGACCAGCGGGGCGTGCGGAACGGGGTGTCGAGCGGCTGGGCGCCGTGCTCCTCGCGCCACCTGCGGTGCGCGCCGGCGACGTAGTCCGGCGCGCGGCGGGCCAGCCGGGCGTCGGTGATGCTGCGGGTCAGGAAGTGGTAGGCGAACTGCCACGGCTCGAACGCGTCGTGGTAGCCGCCGAAGTTCTCCCACCAGGCCAGGCTGGGCCGCGCGGAGTCCTGGATGCGCCGTACCGGAGGCTGGGCGGCCCGTTCGTAGGCGGCGAGGGCGGCGGGCAGGTCATCGGGGTGCGCGGCCAGCGCCCCGGCGAGGGCGACGGCGTCCTCCATCGCCATCTTGGTGCCGGACCCCACCGAGAAGTGCGCGGTGTGCGCGGCGTCGCCGAGCAGGGCGACCGGGACCGGGCTCAGGGTGTGCCACCGGCGGGTACGGCGGGTGCGGAAGTTCGCCCACCGGGAGTTGTTCGTCAGCAGTCGCCCGCCGTCGATCTGGTCGGAGAAGAGCCGCTCCAGGTACTTCTTGGACCGCATGTCGCTCGACCCGGGCGGCTGGGACACGTCGAACGCGTCGAGCCCGGCCCGCCGCCACGACGCCTCGTCGGTCTCGACGATGAACGTCGAGACCGTGTCGGAGATCGGGTAGCCGTGCACCGCGAAGACGCCGTCCGGGCCGCTCTCGTGGATGAACGTGAGCCCGTCGAAGAGGTGGTCGGTGCCGAACCAGATGAACTTGGCGCCGGCCGTCTCCACCTCCACGCCCAGGCCGGTGCCGAGGGCGTCGCGGATCCTGGATCCGGTGCCGTCCGCGGCCACGACGAGGTCGTAGCCGGTCAGGTCGTCCAGGGTCACCTCGGTGGAGAACCGCAGCGTGGCTCCCATGTCGCGGGCGCGATCCTGGAGCAGCAGGAGCAGGGTGCGCCGGGAGACGGCGGCCATGCCGTTGCCGCCGCAGCGGATCCGCTCGCCCTTCAGCCGTACCTCGATCTCGTCCCAGTGCCGCCCGTGCTCGACCAGCGCCCGGCGCAGCACCGGGTCGGCCTGGTGGATCGCCTCCAGGGTGCGGTCGGAGAAGACGACGCCGAAGCCGAAGGTGTCGTCGGCGCGGTTGCGCTCGAACACGGTGACCTCGGCCGTGGGGTCCGCCTGCCTGATCAGCGCGGCCAGGAAGAGCCCGCCCGGCCCGCCGCCCGCCACTGCGACACGCATCGCGATCAGCCCTTCCCGGCCATGACGTCGCGGGTCTCGTCCGCACGGACCCCCGCGGTTTCGGTGGTGGTGGTGGTGCGGATCGTCGCGAGTTTCACTGCTGACAACCTCTCTGGATGTACGGACGTGAGGTCTCCGGCGGAAGACGCCAGGAGGTACGGCACGCCCGGGCCACGCCCACGCGGACGCGGCCCGGCGTTCCGGTCAGACGGCGGAGTCCGCGCGGCCGAGGATCTTCGCGACGGCCGTGCCCAACGCGGCCTCCGGGTCCGACGGCAGGGAGGCGGCCCGCCAGCCCACCATGTGGTCGGGGCGGACCAGCAGGACGCCGTCCTCGCCGACCTCGGAAGCGGCCCGGTAGTCGCCGTAGCTGTCCTCGTAGTCGCAGCCCCGGCCGATGCTGTGCACCCGGATCGGCAGGCCGAAGCGCGCCGCGACCGCTTCGGCGGCCGCGCGCCAGGCCGCGCCGCCGATCCCGGTCAGCAGGGTGAACTCGCCCCTGCCGCACAGGTCGAAGGTGGACACCCGCCGCTGGTCGCGGGTCACCCACACATGCGGCAGGTGCCGTCCCGGGCGGGTGGTCCGGAAGTAGTAGACCTCCTCGTCACGCGGCGCGGGCACCTCGGGCGTGCCGTCCGGGACGACGGCCGCGGACGTGTAGTGCTGATTGGTCTCGACGCCGTGCGTGTTGAAGCACATGAGCGTGGCGTGCAGCGCGTCGTCGAACGTGCGGCGGCGCCGACCCGCCTCCGCGGTCGGCTCGGACAGCCGGTCGATCGCCTCACGCATCGTGTTCTCGTCCGGCGCGGTCGGCAGTTCGAGCGCGGCGAAGATCGGCGGCATGAGGTGCGCGCTGCGGGTGGCCCGCTGCACGATCTGCTTGGCGACGGGCGCCCGCTCGTCGCGGTAGGTCTCGAGCAGCGAGGGCGCGGCCTGGCCACGAAGGACCAGCGCGAGCTTCCAGCACAGGTTGTAGCTGTCCTGCATGGAGGTGTTGGAGCCGAGGCCGTTCATGGGCGAGTGCCGGTGCACGGCGTCACCCACGCAGATGACCCGGCCCCGCATGTTGTCCGTCGCGTACACGTCGTTGACGGCCCAGGTGGAGATCGACAGCACCTTCACCGGGACGGTGTCGTCGCCGATGAGCTGGTGCGCGATCCGGATGCCGTCCTCCTCGGTGAACGTGGGCGTGCCCTGCGACTCGTCGTAGCCCCACACGCCGACCCACCGGGTCCACGGGCGGACGACGCGCAGGACGCCGATGCCGTTGCCGTCATGGCCGACCCCGGGCTGTACCAGCCAGTACATGTCGCCCGGCCGGTGTTCCACGAACCGGGTGAGGTCCGCCTCGAACACCACGTTGATCGAGCCGCCGGTGCCCATCTCACCGACCATCGGCAGGCCGAGCCTCTCGGCGACGACGGACCTGCCGCCGTCGGCGCCGATCAGGTACTTGCTGCGGATGCCGTATTCCTGGCCGGTCAGCCGGTCGCGGACCAGGGCGGTCACGCCGTCCTCGTCCTGGGTGAACGTCACCAGTTCGGTGTTGAACCGTACGGAGGAGCCACGCGTGGACGCGGCGTCCACCAGGATCGGCTCCAGGATGTGCTGCGGCAGGTCGCACACCGAGCAGGGGCTGGCGAGGTCGTGCTCGGCCTTGAAGTGCGGGTGGGTGTACCAGGTGCGCAGCCGGCCCAGCTCGTTGCCGGCCAGGCTGGTCGCGTAGACGTGCTCGCCCATCAGGTGTTGCGGCGTCGCCTGCCTGATCACCTGGTCCTCGACGCCGAGGTCGCGCAGCACCTCGACGCCACGCTGGTTGGTGATGTGCGCGCGGGGCGTGTTCGAGACCCCGGCGTACTTGTTGATCATCACGTTCGGGATGCCGTACGTCGCGAGCAGCGCCGCGGCGGTGGCGCCGGCGGGCCCGGCGCCGACGATGAGGACTTCGGTCTCCAGGACGGGGGTGAGGTTGTCCATCTGCCAGTGACTCCTAGATGTGGGGTGTCGCGACGGCCCGGCCTGCGGCGGGCCCCGGGGGCCGGTCCGTTGCCGGGAGGGCGCCGCAAGGTCAGTGCCGGTGGCCCCAGATGTCGGGCCCGGGGATCTCGGTGACCTGCCAGGTGGCGTCGTCGATCAGCACGCCGCCGCAGCCGAACTCGGTGTGCACCCCGACGGGGGACTCGGCGTAGAAGGAGAACATCTTGTCGTTGGTGTGCTGGCCGAGCGTCATGGTGACCGGCACGTCGCGGTCCAGCACCAGGTCGTACGTGCGGCCGACCTGCTCCATGTCGGGGACCTCGAGCATGAAGTGGTGGAGGAAGGGGTGCTCGATGCCGAAGAACGGGCCGTCCACGAAGGCGATGCTGTGGTGCCGCGGATTGGTGTGCAGGAACGTGGCCCGGAACGGCGCCCGCATCGTGTCACTGATCTTGAAGCCGAGCACGTCGGTGTAGAACGCCTCCTGCGCGGCGACGTCCGGGCTGGCCAGGACGACGTGCCCGAGGCCGAGGTCGCCGGTGATGAACCGTTCGATGTCGCGGGCGGAGGTGAACTCGCCCTCGCCGCTCGCCTGGCCGTGGTACAGCTCCACCCGGTTGCCCGCCGGGTCGAGGAAGTGCGCCATGCCCTCGACGCGGCGGACCTCCAGTTCGCGCTGCGTGGCCGACTGCGCCCGGACGCCGTGGTCGCTCAGCTCGTCCATCGCGGCGCGCAGCGCGTCGGCGTCGGCGAGTTCCCACCCGTAGTAGGCGCCGCCGTCGCGGTCGGCCGTCTCGACGGTGACGCGGTGGTGCCGGTCGTCGATGCGGAAGTGGGTGGCGCCGTCCTCTCCCGCGACCCGCTGCATGCCGAGGATGTCCGTGGCGTAGGTGGCGAACGCCTCCGGCTCCCGGGAGTGGAGGCCGAGGTAGCCGAGCTGCTTGATGTCCATGTGTCTCCTACCTGACTGGTGGTGGCCGGCCGTCAGTTCGCGTCGGCGAGGAAGTGGCGGAGCAGGGCGGCGTAGTCGCGGGCGCGCTCGATCTGCACCCAGTGCCCGCAGTGCGGGAAGACGTGCAGCTCCGCGTTGGGCAGGTGCTGCTGGAGGTACACGCTGGAGTCGGGCGTCACGAACCGGTCCTCGCGGCCGTGCACGATCAGGAACGGGTGCGGCATCCGGCGCAGCGCGGACGGCGGGACGGCCGCCTCCGCCGGGGTCGAGACCGCGGAGAAGAACCGCTCGTAGGACCGGCGGACCTCCGGGCGCATGACCTCCTGGTAACGCTGCTCGACGATCGACGAGATCGATTCGCTCAGCGCGCCCTCGTCGTGGACGAACCACCTGGTGAGGTTCTCAAGGGCGCTGATCGTCGGGTCCTTGTAGAAGGAGACCATCCGCATGACCTCGGGCGTCGGGTGCATGCTTCCTCCCGCGCTGCCCATCAGGGAGATCCGGGCGAAGCGGTCCGGCGCCGCCATCACCAGGTGCATCGCCAGGGCCCCGCCCATCGAGTTGCCGACCAGGTGCGCCCGCTCGATGCCCAGCCCGTCCATCAGGGCCAGCACCTGGTTCACCCGCAGCCGCAGCCAGCCGATGAGGGTGGGCGGCATGTCCTCCGGGTGGTCGGTACGGCCGTAGCCGACCAGGTCGGGCGCCAGGACCCGGTAGTCGCCGGAGAGCAGCGGGACGAAGTCACGCCAGTTCGACGAGGCGTTCGCGCCCGGGCCGCCGCCGTGCAGCAGGATCACGGTTTCGGAATTCTCCGCTCCGCTCTCCAGAAAGAATGTGGAGTAGCCGTCTGTCTCGACAGTATGTTCGGTTACCTGGGTCACGCGTATCGGGTTCCTTTCCTCACGTGTCGGACTGCTCGGCCGGGGTTCCGTCGGTCGCCGCCCCAGGCGGCTGGCAATCATGCCCCGCGCTGTGCCAGCATTCGTCCAGGCCCCGGGTGATTGACCGCCGACCCGGACTCGGAGATCAGGGGGCCTTTCCCAGTGACCCGGCCGTCGCGTCCCGGCATGGACGGCAGCGGCTTTCGGTCACCTTCACATGCGGCGAAGTCAGCTTGTGCGGTGTTGACTCACCGTAGCCGGGCGGCAGGCGGACGCGCTTCGGACGTTCTGTCGCCGCTTGTCGGACGTGATCCGACGAAGTGTCGAAGGAGAGGACCACCCCGATGAGCCTTGATGACACCCTCCAGGATCTGGCTGATCGATTGGGCGCCCCGCTGGTCGTGCTGGACCTCGACCTGAAGGTCGCGGCGTACAGCGTCCACGACACCGACGCGCGCCGCTCCCGGCTGGCCCGGCTGCTGGCCGGATCCCTGGCGCCGCTGACCGAGGCCCTGGTCAGGGCGTACCGGCTGCGCACCGTCGCGCACCCGGTGCGCGTACCGGCCGATTCCCAGTGCGACGCAAGGGTCGTCATGCCGCTGCGTCACGAGCAGCACCTCCTCGGCTATGTCTACTGCGTGGACGACCGGCCCGGCGGGGAGACGCCGGCCGACGCCATGCGGGCTTTGGAGGCCGCCGGTCCGGAGATCGGCATGCTCCTCGCGTTGCGGCTGTCGGACCTGCGCCGCAGCGTGGAGCACGCGAGATCCCTGCTGTCCGCCCTGCTGAGCGACGCGCCGGAAGAGCGCGGGCGGGCCGCGGAGTCCCTGCTGCGGGAAGGGCTGATCGAGGACGTCGAGCACTACTCGGTGCTGGTGTGCCGGGCCCCCGAGCCGTACCCGCGGTCCGTCACCCGACTGGCGGTCGAGGCGACGCTGGAGTTCACCACCCGCTCGACGACCGTCAAGATCGTCGGCGCGGTCCTCGGCGTGGAGGGGGTCGTGCTGTTCCCCCGCCCGGTCAACCCGGCCAGGCTGGACCGCGTCCTCGCCTCTCCCGGCCTGGAGCACGTCACGGCCGGGGCCGGCGGCGTCAAGCGGTCGCTGACCGAGGCGGTGGAGTCCTACCGTGAGGCGCAGATCGCCTACCGCGCCTCACGCGCGGACCCGCGGCGTTATGGCAGGCAGGTCTTCTGGGACGACCTGGGCCTGGACCGTCTCCTCCTGCAACTGCCGCTCGACCGGCTGACGTCCGGCCACCTGCCCGCCGGAGTGCGGCGGTTGCTGGCCTCCCCGCACAAGGCCGAACTCGTCTCGACCCTGCAGACCTACCTGGACAGCGGCGGCGAGATCCAGCGGACCGCCCGACGGCTGGCCATCCACCGCAGCACGTTGTACTACCGGCTCGACCGGATCCGTGAGGTCACCGGCTGCGACATCTCCGACGGCGCGGTACGGCTCGACCTGCACGCCGGCCTGCGGATCGCCCGCCTCGCCGGACTCTGCTCGGACGAGTGACGCCCCGGGCGGCGGATCGCGAGCCCGTCCTGTGGCCAGGTGCGGGGGCGTCGAGCGCCGCGAGGAAGTCGCGGCGCTCTTCGGGCGTGTGGTGGAGATCACGCGAAGGTTTGCCCGGGTCGCCCCACTGCCGACGGCAGCCCGGCTCGCGCGGGGATCCTCACCGGTCGCGCCTCTCCGTCACCGGGACACGAGGAAGGCGAGCATCTCGGCCCGGGTCTGCTCGTCCGGCTCGATCGCCGCCGCCCGCCGGACCCAGGCCCCGGCCTCGTCCGGTACGGCCGACGCCGGCCAGGCGGCCAACGCCCCCGTCGCCGCGCGCCTGAGCCGGGTGATCCGGTTGCGCAGGGCCACCCGGATCAGCGGCAGGCCGATCCCGGGAAAGGCGTCCAGCCTGGAGACGACGGACTCCAGAGCCCGATCGGCGGCGTACTCCTCCCCGAGGTCGTAAACGTCGCCGGGGCCGTTGGCCAGATCGGACAGGGGGAGCAGTCGCTCGGCGAGGACGCACAGCCGTTCGGCCTCCGATGACGTGGCGGCGCCCAGCGCCGACCACCAGACGAACCCGTCCAGCGGGTCGATCTCCAGACGGGCGACGGCCTGCGGGACGACCGGCAGCTCCAGCGGCCCGGCCGCCCAAAGCGCGTCGTGGAAGCCGGGGTCGCGCGGATCCGCGAGGTGCCCCAGCACGAGATCGCTCCATCGGGGCTCGGCGAGGCGATCCTGGTAGCTCCGGCGCAGCCGTGCGATGTCGTCGGACGGCCACCGGGCGCCGTCGCCGGGGTCGCGCAGGTAGCCCAGCACTCCCAGCAGGCCGTGCAGCCTCCGGAGCGTGGCCTGGCGGCCGGCGAGAAGCTCGGCGAAGCGTCCCATCGCCGGCAGGGCGTCGTCGTAGTCGCTCATGTCCTCGGCCGGGCCGCCCAAGGCCAGGGCGGCCAGGATGTCCCCGGCGCCGTCGAGCAGGGCGTCGTCGACGTCGCTCTCGACGAGAGCGCGCCAGAGGCCGCCGGTCGTGGCGGCGATGTAGGCGAGGTACTCGTTCATGATTCCGTTGCGGAAGCCGTCCCGCAGCAGCCACGCTTTGATCTCCGGATCGTCGCAGCCCTTGAGTCGTTCCACCGCGTGGATCCGGCCCCAGCCCTCGACGCGGCGGGCCAGCTCGTACACGGCCCGCTGCCGGTCCGGCTGGGTGCGCACCAGGGCGACGACCGCGTACAGGGTGAGCTCCTCCAGGGTGCCGAGCAGGAGCAGCAGGTCCCGGTCGCGCTGGTCGCCGTACGCGCCCACCAGCACCAGACCGATCTTCACCGTGTCGCGGCGGGTGCCGTGCTCCGCCAGGTGGCGTCCGAGTGCGCGGATCCGGTCGCCGGGCAGCCGACGCAGCCGGGTCTGTTCGACGAGGTCGTCCGCGACGGCGATCGCCGACGTGCCTGCGGACCGATCGTGCAGTCGCGACAGGTCCTCGCGGGCGGGTCTCCGGGTGGTGGCCAGCCTGTCGAGCAGGTCGGCGATCTCGGTGACCGCGCCGGCGTCCGGGGTGGCGCGGAAGTGGTGGCTCTCGATGCCGTCCCTGACGACGCTGCTGATGAGGGGCCCGCCGTCGCTCGGAGGAGGCGGATCATCGGGGAGCGTGTGTGCCTCTTCCGGCCAGGGGCCGGGACCGTGGCGCAGGGACATCGCGAGCGCGTGTGCGAGGAAGGTGGGGCGATCGTCGACGGGGTCGTCGCCCAGCTTCCACATGCCGGGGTTCACCGGCTGGGGCGGTGGCCGCCCTTCCCATAGATCATGTCCGTCATGATGGCCCATCCGCCGCGTACGCCGCAATCCGGACGCGTACCCGGATCAGGGCGCGGGCCGGACATGGATCTCGACCACCCGGTCGTCCGGGTCGCGCGTCAGATGCCGCCCCGGAGGGAGCCCGGCGGCGGCGAGGGTCGCGAATCCCAGCCGGAGGGCGCCGGTCGTACGGCCCCTGAGCGCGGGATAGATCTCGAAGACCGTCCCGTCCGGCAGGACGGCGGCGAAGTGCTCCGGCCCGTCGCCGTGCCGCTCGAGGCGGAAGTCCATGCCCAGGGAGGAGTAGAAGTCGCGACACTCCCCGGGACGCGTGGTGTAGATGACCAGAAGGTTCGCCCGCACAGTCTCATTGTGGAGCGGAGGCGCGGCTCGATCTCCGGGCTCGGGGCCGTTGCCTCGGGAAACAGGAAATCCCAGGCCGCGGGGCCTGGGATTTCCGATGGTGGACGATACTGGGATTGAACCAGTGACCTCTTCCGTGTCAGGGAAGCGCTCTCCCGCTGAGCTAATCGTCCTTGGCGTGGGGCCAGAGGTGGAGACGGGATTTGAACCCGTGTACGCGGCTTTGCAGGCCGCTGCCTCGCCTCTCGGCCACTCCACCACGTAAAGCTCCGAGCGGAAGACGGGATTCGAACCCGCGACCCTCACCTTGGCAAGGTGATGCTCTACCACTGAGCCACTTCCGCGTGATTTCCCGCCCCCTTGGAGGCGGCCTCACGCAGAGAACTCTAGCGAATCCGCGCCGACTCCCCAAATCAAGCGGGAGACCCTGGAGATGTAAGCAGCTAACATTGCAGACGCTAGTTACCAAGTGTGGGAAGAGTGGAACCATGCGGGACAACGAGGTCGTGGAGATCGGGCCGGAACCCCTGGCCTTCGGCGATGTGATCAGCGTGGCCAGGTACGGCGCCGCCGTACGGCTCACGGACGACGCGATCGCGGAGATGGCCGCGTCCCGGGGCAGGATCGAGGAACTGGCGGAGGGGGACACCCCCGCCTACGGCGTCTCCACCGGGTTCGGCGCCCTCGCCACCCGGCACATCGACCCGGCGCTGCGCGGCCGGCTCCAGCGCAGCCTGATCCGCTCGCACGCCGCCGGGTCGGGCCCGGAGGTGGAGACCGAGGTCACCCGGGCCATGATGCTCCTGCGCCTGCACACCCTCGCGACCGGTCACACGGGCGTGCGCCCCACGACCGCCAGGGTCCTCGAGAGCCTCCTCAACGCCGGGATCACGCCCGTGGTCCACGAGTACGGCAGCCTGGGCTGCTCCGGCGACCTCGCCCCGCTCTCGCACGTCGCGATGACGATCATGGGCGAGGGGGTCGTCCGCGACCGCGAGGGCCGCGTCCGGCCCGCCGACGAGGCGCTCAAGGAGTACGGCGTCGAGCCGGTCGAGCTGGCCGCCAAGGAGGGTCTCGCCCTCATCAACGGCACCGACGGCATGCTCGGCATGCTCGTGCTCGCCATCCACGACCTGGAGCGGCTGCTCAGAACGGCGGACATCAGCGCCGCGATGAGCGTCGAGGCCCTGCTCGGCACCGACCGGGTCTTCGACGCGGCGCTCCAGGCGCTGCGCCCCCACCCCGGCCAGGCGGCCGCCGCCGCCAACATGCGCGCCCTGCTCGCCGACTCGGGGATCATGGCCTCGCATCGGGACGGCTCCTGCACCCGCGTGCAGGACGCCTACTCGCTGCGCTGCGCCCCCCAGGTCGCCGGAGCCGCCAGGGACACCGTCGCCCACGCCGCCACCGTCGCCGGGCGCGAGCTGGCCAGCGCGATCGACAACCCGGTGGTGCTCGCCGACGGCCGGGTCGAGTCGAACGGCAACTTCCACGGCGCTCCCGTGGCGTACGTGCTGGACTTCCTGGCCATCGCGGTGGCCGACGTGGCGTCGATCGCCGAGCGCCGGACCGACCGCATGCTCGACGTCGCCCGCAGCCACGGGCTGCCCGCGTTCCTGGCCGACGATCCCGGCGTCGACTCCGGGCACATGATCGCCCAGTACACGCAGGCCGCCATCGTCTCGGAGCTGAAGCGCCTGGCCAACCCCGCCAGCGTCGACTCGATCCCCAGCTCGGCGATGCAGGAGGACCACGTGTCGATGGGCTGGTCGGCGGGGCGCAAGCTGCGCCGGGCGGTCGACGGCCTGACCCGGGTGCTCGCCGTCGAGCTGCTCACGGCGGCCCGCGCGGTCGACCTGCGCGCGCCGCACGCCCCGGCCCCGGCGACGGGGGCGGTGACCGCGCTGATCCGGGAATCGGTCGCGGGCCCCGGGACGGACCGGTTCCTCGCGCCGGAGATCGAGGCGGTCGTACGGCTCGTCGACGAGGGGGCCGTGGTCACCGCCGCCGAGTCGGTGACGGGGCCGCTGAGCTGACCGCCGCGGCCCGTCACGGCCGATCCACCTGATTCACCCGGTCCACCCGATCGGGCCGGCCCGGCGCCCGGCCGCACCGGTCCGATCGGTCCGCCCCGTACGCGGCGCCGCCGCGCGGCGGGGGTCAGGGGATCGCGGCGATCACCTCGACCTCCAGCAGCGCGTCCGGCAGGAAGAGCCGGCCCACCTCGACCGTGGTGCTCGACGGCGGCTCCCCGGTGAGATAGCGCGCCCGGGCCTTCGCGTAGTCGAGCAGCCGGTCCATGTCGGTGACGAACGTCTTGACGTGGATCACATCGTCGAACGAGCTTCCCTGGTCCGCGAGGATCCGGCCCAGGCACTCGAAGACGTACTCCGACTGGCGGGCCATGTCGCCCTCGCCGACGACGCGGCCGTCCCCGTCCGCCGCGACCTGGCCGGAGACGAACAGCAGGTCTCCGAAACGCACCGCGTGGGAGTATCGGCCGTTGGTCGGGGGGACCGTGGAGGGGTTGATCCGCACCGCGGCCTTCCGGCTCCCGGGCGAGCCGGAGGCCGCGACGGGGCCGGTCGCGCGGATCTCACCCCCGGCCGGGGCGCTCCCGCCCGGGGCCGCCGCGTCCGCCGCCCCGGCGGCCCAGCGGACGACGGCGGAGAGGTCCTCGGAGCCGAGGCCCGCCGCCTCGGCCGCGGCGAGCAGGTCGCGGGCCGCGGCGGCCACCGTCTGGCCCGCCCCGGTCCCGCCGGTCGCGAGCCGCAGGTCCTTCGCCGCCAGGCCCAGCGCGTACCGGGTCTCGGCGGGGCCCGTCGCGGCGGCGTCCAGGCGGCCGGCGAGCGCGCCGAGCGGGGTGCCGGCGAGGATGTCGAGGAAGACGTCGCGGCCGACGCCCAGCCTCTCGGCGTACGCCAGGTTCTCGGCGAGCATCACCTGGGCGGGGACGAGCGCGCTCATGACGGCCAGCTTGAGCGCGGCGCCCGCGCCGAGGCGGCCGACCTCGCGCACCGTCCCGAAGACGGCGAGCACGTCGCGGCAGCGGGCGAGGTCCTCGGTCGAGCCGCCGGCCAGGACGACCAGCCGCCCCTCCTCCGCGGGGGCCACGCTGCCGAGGACGGGCGCGTCCACCAGGCCCGCCCCGGACGGCAGCGTCCGCCGGAGCCGGGCCACGGCGTCGGGGCCGATCGTGGACATCTCGACGATCAGCGCGTCGGGACGCAAGCCGGGCAGCGCGGAACGCGTCACGTCCTCGACCGCGTCCGGGTCGGCCAGCATCGTGAGGACCAGGCCGGCGTCCGCGACGGCCTCCGCCGGGGTGGCCGCCACCGTGGCCCCGGGGAACTCCTTGCGCGTGCGGTTCCAGACGGTCACCTTGTGCCCGGCGTCCACGAGGCGCCGGGCCATGGGGGCGCCCATGCGCCCCAGTCCGAGAAAAGCGATCACGGGTGGCGACTGTAGGTCGGCGCCGAGCCATTCCACCAGCGACTAAATGTCATGCTATCCATGCGCTCAGGTCATGGATGGAGGGATCGTGTTCGACACCGACGCGCTCAGCCTGCTCGACGCCGTCGCCCGCACCGGGTCGTTCACCGCGGCCGCGGCCGAGCTGAACTACACGCAGTCCGCCGTCTCCCGGCGGATCGCCACCCTGGAGGCCCACGCCGGTGGCCCGCTGTTCGAGCGGCTGCCCCGGGGCGTACGGCTCACGCCCGCCGGGCGCGCCCTCCACCGGCACGCCGTGGACGTGCTCGACCGCCTGCGCTCCGCGGCGGAGGAACTGTCGGCCATCCACCGGGGCGTCGCCGGGCGGCTGCGCGTCGGGGCCTTCGCCACCGCCAACGCCGCGCTCGTCCCCGGCGCGCTGCGGGCGTTCCTGCGGCACGCCCCGGACGTGGAGACCCGCATCGTCGAGGGGCCGAGCGACCGGCTCATGGGGCGTCTCGCGGACGGCGACATCGACGTCGCCGTGGTCAGCGACTACCCGTCGGGGCTGGAGGAGGGAGCGGAGACCACGCTCACCCCGCTCCTGGAGGACGAGTTCCTGGTCGCGCTGCCGAGCGGCCACCCGCTGGCCGGGCGTACGGCGGTCGACCTGCGCGACCTCCGGGACGAGAGCTGGATCGAGGCGCCGCCGCGCGGGCACACGACGATGCTCGTGACCTCGTGCGCGCGGGCGGGTTTCACGCCGAGGACCGGCTTCCGGGTGGCGGAGTGGACGGGCAAGTTCGGTTACGTGGCGGCGGGTCTCGGCGTCACCCTCGTCCCGGCCATGGCGGCGGCCGGCGTCCGCCACCGCGCCGACCTCGTGCTCCGCCCGCTCGCGGAGTTCGCGCCGCGCCGGGCGGTGTACGCGGCGCTGCCGTCCGCGGCCCCGCTCCCCGCCGCGCTGACGTTCCTGCGGCTGCTGCGGGCCGAGGTGCGCGCGGGCGTGGACCGTCCCGCGGACCCGCGAGCGGGCGGTGAGGTGGAGACGGCGTCACGGTGACGCGGGTCCGTGACGGGGGAGCGGCCCGGCGACGGTGAACGCGGCCGCGGTGGGCCCGGGCGGGGGACGGGAGAGGGCGGTGGCCGGAACGGGCGAGAATGGAGCGGTGCACGACGCCTTCGCCCATGTGGGCGGTCGCCTCGCCACCGGACTGCGCGACGTGACCACCGATCCCGCCGCCCTCGACTCCGCCGGGTGGTGGGCCGTCGTCGTGACCTACGAGGGCAAGGTCACGTGCGCGCGCTTCGACGACGTGCGCCCCGCGCCGCTGCCCCGGCCGCGCGGCCCCTGGCCGGGCCCGGCCCGCGACGCGTGGACGACCTCGCTCGACCGGGAGGCGTACGAGCGGGGCGTGCGCGCGATCAGGGAGCACATCGGGCGGGGGGATGTCTACCAGGCCAACCTCTGCCGGGTGTTGTCGGCCCCGCTGCCAGGGGACGCCGACCCCGCGGCCCTCGCCGTACGGCTCGCCGAGGGCAACCCGGCGCCGTACGCCGCGGTGATCGACGTGCCCGGCCGGACGGTCGTGTCGGCCTCGCCCGAGCTGTATCTGTCGCGGGCCGGCGACGTCGTCGAGTCGCGGCCGATCAAGGGCACCGGGGTCACGGCGGCGGACCTGCTGGAGAAGGACCACGCCGAGAACGTGATGATCGTCGATCTGGTGCGCAACGACCTCGGCCGGGTCGCCGAGGTCGGCTCCGTCACCGTGCCCGCGCTATGCGAGGTCGAGGAGCACCCGGGCCTCGTCCACCTCGTCTCGACCGTACGGGCCAGGCTGGCGCGGGGCGCGGGGTGGCCGGAGCTGCTCGCGGCCACGTTCCCGCCCGGCTCGGTGACGGGAGCGCCCAAATACACGGCGCTTCAGATCATCGATCGGCTCGAACCGGAGCCGCGGGGGCCGTACTGTGGGGCGGTGGGCTGGGTCGACGCCGACCGGCGGGAAGCCGCGCTGGCGGTCGGCATCCGCACCTTCTGGGTGGAGCAGGGCATGATCCGTTTCGGCACCGGAGCGGGCATCACGTGGGGTTCGGACCCCACGCGGGAGTGGCGCGAAACCGAGTTGAAGGCGTCCCGGCTCATCGGACTCGCCTCGCGGAGCTAGCACGAGCAGGGATGGAGATCTAGATGGCAGTACCCGTGTGGGTCAACGGTGAATTGCTGGACCCGGAGAAGGCCGTCGTCTCGGTCTTCGATCACGGGCTGATGGTCGGCGACGGCGTCTTCGAGACGGTCAAGTTCGTGAACGGGCGGGCGTTCGCGCTCACCCGCCACCTGGACCGGCTCGCGCTCTCCGCCAAGCGGATGGACCTGCCCGAGCCCGACCTCGGCGCCATCGCCGACGGCGTGCGGCAGTGCCTCGCCGCCGCGCCCGCCTGGCCGCTGGGCCGGATCAGGATCACGTACACCAGCGGACCCGGGCCGCTCGGCTCCGACCGCGGGTCGGAGGGGACCAACGCGGTCGTCATCGTCGCGGAGCAGAAGCCCTTCCCGGAGACGGCCGCGGTGACCGTCGTGCCGTGGCCGCGCAACGAGCGCGGCGCGCTCGCCGGGGTCAAGAGCACCTCCTACGGCGACAACGCCAAGGCCCTGGCGTACGCGAAGGAGCGCGGCGGCGGCGAGGCGATCTTCGCGAACCTGGCCGGCGACCTCTGCGAGGGCACCGGCAGCAACATCTTCGTCGTGACCGGCGGCCGCCTGGTGACGCCGACGCTGGCCTCCGGCTGCCTGGCCGGGGTGACCAGGGCGCTCGTCCTGGAGTGGTGCGGCGGCACCGAGGAGGACGTGCCCCTGTCCGCGCTGTACGAGGCCGAGGAGGCGTTCCTCACCTCGACCACGCGCGACGTCCAGCCGATCCGGCTGGTGGACGACCGCGAGCTGCCGCAGGCTCCCGGTCCTGTCACGCTGGCGGCGATGAAGGCGTTCGCCGAGCGCTCGGCGGCCGATCTCGACCCGTGACCGGTCAGCTTCCGTAGGCGTACTGGGTCTGGGCGTTGAACTCCTCCACGGTGACGGCCTTGGCGGGGTCGGTGCGCGGGTCGTCGATCCGCAGGACGTCCAGACCCTTGGTGATGTCGCTCGAATAGATGTGGCCGTTGTAGTAGTACGCCGACCACGATCCGCCGACGCGCAGCCCGGCCCGCAAGGGGCCGCGCTCGAAGAACGCGATCTCCGCGGGGTGGTCGGAGTCGGTGAAGTCCCAGACGGAGACCCCGCCCTGGTACCACGCCTGGACCATGATGTCCTTGCCCGGCACCGGGATCAGCGCGCCGTTGTGGGCCACGCAGTTCTCCTCCGGCCCCTGCGGGCGCGGGATCTTGAAGTAGCCGTGCCGTACGAGCTCCCGCGAGGGGGTGATCTCGTACACGGCGTTCGCGCCCTTGGTGTCGTTGCCCGAGGAGTCGCAGGTCGCGACCATGCCGCCGCCCAGCTCGTCGCCGAAGACGACCTTGGTCCCGGTGTCGTTGAACGTGGCCGAGTGCCACAGGGAGAAGTTCTGCCGGTCCGTCACGGTGGTGATGACCTGCGGACGGGCCGGGTCGGAGATGTCGAGCAGGTAGCCGTCGCCGTAGCACGCGGCCGCGGCCAGCTTCTTCGCCGGATAGACCGTGATGTCGTGGCAGCCGCCGTACCCGCCGCCGCCCTGGTGCTCCTTGAAGAGGGAGGGGGTGGCGACGACCTTCGCGGCCTTGGGGTCGCGGACCGGCACCTCGACGATCGAGATGCCGTCGTGCGGTGCCGGGCAGTTCGGCGCGCCGGGGTCGGGCCCGCCGGCCGAGACGTACACGTAGAGGGTGTCCGCGTCCGGCCCGGGGACGATCACATTGGTGTGGGAGCCGCACTCGGTCGCCACCGCGGCCAGGTACTCGGGGCGGGCCTTGTCCGAGATGTCGAAGATCCGGATGCCCTCCCAGCCGGACTCGGCCGCGCGGGACATGAGGTCGCTCTCGCAGGTGTCGCCGGCCCGAGGGTCGTCCACCGAGACGATCAGCAGGTCGCCGGAGACGGAGACGTCGTTCTGCCCGCCGGGGCACAGTACCCGGGCGACCACCTTCGGGTGCGCCGGGTCGGAGATGTCGTGGACGGTGAAGCCGTCGTAGTTCCCGGCGAACGCGTAGTCCCCCTGGAAGGCCAGATCGGTGTTCCAGGAGTGCTCGCCGTCGAACGGCGCCTCGAGGGGGACGTTGGCGACCGGCGTGATGTTGTCGCTGTGCAGGATCTCGTCGACGCCGAGGTCCGCGCTGGCCCGCGCGGCGCCCCCCGAGGATGACGGCGCGGACGCGGCGGACGACCTCGACGGTGTGGCCGTGGACGCGCCGGAGCCCGAGGTGCAGGCCGTCGCGCACAGCGCCATCGCCAGGCACGCTGCCAGTCCCGCACGCTTCACTGTTCCCCCTGGATCTTGGAGACTGCCGCACTATGGACGTTATGTCGGGCAGATATGGCGTGCGTGGCGCTTTTGTAACAGTTGTGGGGGCAGTTCTGATCTCGGGCGCGGCAGGCTGCGCCGCCGACACCCCCGCCGACCGGAGGGCCCCGTTCGTCGCGGGATCCGGTGCGCCCGTCGTCGTGCCCGGCGCTCCCGGAGGGGCCGCCCGTACGGCGACGCCGGGGGAGCGGATCGGTGAGTCGGACGCCCGGACCGGCGCCGCGGACGTGCGCTTCGCCGAGGCGATGATCCCGCACCACCGGCAGGCGCTGGAGATGGCGGGACTGGTCGCCGGCAGGGACGCCGGAGCCGAGGTGGCCGCGCTGGCCGGGCGGATCGCCCAGGGCCAGGGACCCGAGATCGCGACGATGACGTCGTGGCTCGCGTCCCTCGGCCGTCCCGCCCCCGCCGCACACGCCCACGCTCGCCGGGACGCGTACGGCATGGCCACGCCGGAGGAGATGAACCGCCTGCGTGGCGCTCGGGGCACCGCCTTCGACACGCTGTTCCTACGGTTGATGATCAGGCATCACGAGGGAGCGGTGCGGATGGCGGAGGAGGAGCTGCGCGACGGCGCGGACCGCCTCATGCGGGAGATGGCCCGTGACGTCGTCTCCGGGCAGCGGGCCGAGATCGGCCGGATGCGGCGGATGCTCGCCGCTTAGGAGTCCCGCGGCCGGTACGCCCGCGCGTCGGCGGGACACCCTCGGCCGCGGCGGCGCCGGTGAGAACACCTAGGAGCGCCGACCGGGCGGGAGCGGGCCGGATCGGGATCGGACCGGGGGCCTGTGGGGGCAGACCGCCGGATCGGGAACGCGCGGGGAGTGGGGGACCGGGGTCAGGAGCTCCAGAGCATGTTGGTGAGCTCTTCGTCGAGGTCCATGAAGTCGGTCTCACGACCGGCGGGGACGAGCTCGAACGTGCGGTGCAGGAACTGCGTCAGCGGAGCCAGGGGCACTTCGAACAGGGCCTGTCCGAACGGGGACGTGAGGCTGATGTTCAGGGTGCGCTCTCCATCGGAACGGGCGGGCCACACCTGGACGTCCCCTTCTCCCACGCGCCGGACGATGCCGACGGTCAGGAGTTCGCGGGCGAAGATCCACTCGACCGGTTCGTCGTTCCCCACGTGGAATGCCATGCGTATGGCGTACGGGTCCTCGGCCGTGTAACTGAGCCCGGCGAGCAGGGGCACGGTAGTACGGTCGGGGACCACAAGCCGAAGGCCCAGCTCGGCAGTGACGGTGGTGCTGTGCATCGTCAGCCAAACCTTTCGTGACGGGTCCCCTCACAGGGGCTTGCAACTGCTCTCACGGACTTGCTGCCGTCCGCGGAGCTATGTACGCGAACGAAGAAACCCGTAGGAGAGATTCCGCTTCCTGGGCCTTCTGTAACGCATCTCACAGGTAGACATTTGAGCATCTACCTGCCCAAACATCGCTAACAGCCGCATGTTGGCGCGGGTTTTGCGTGTCGATCCGGCTGTCGTGGCGAAGTCTTGCACAGTACAAATGATCTTAGCCTGGGACGTATCGGGGGACTCTGGGGCATCACGATGCTATGACAACACGGCGCCGTCCCGCCGGTCCGGGTGGAAACGATTCGGTGAGGACCGGCCCCGATCACTGTGGCGGGGGCCCGGCGGGTGGCCCGCGCGGCACCGATGGGGAGCCGCCCTCCGAGGCTCGGGCGTGGTCCGCCCCCGGGTGCCGGCGGAAGGGCGCGTCGTGGGAGGGGCCGCGCGCCCGGTGGTGTCGCCCGGGTGTGGTGTCGGCGGAACGTGGCCGCCGGGCCGCGGGGAGGCGGGTGAGGGGCCGTGCCCGCTTCGCTTCGCCAGGACCCCTCCAAGTGCGGTATGGTTTTCCCCGTCGGCGCCGCGAGGGGCCGATCATCCCGGGCGATTAGCTCAGCGGGAGAGCGCTTCGTTCACACCGAAGAGGTCACTGGTTCGATCCCAGTATCGCCCACCATATAGATGCAGCTCAGAGGCCGGACCCCGATATCGGGGATCCGGCCTTTCGCGTCCTGGACCGTGGTCGGACCGCGGGATCAGACGTCACGTCCCGTCTCGGACCGTCACGGACCCGCCTTCCCTGGCACCTGGCGATCTCTCGCGGGTTGATGCCTGCCTGGCCGTCGCTGGACTGGCTTCGGTGGCCGGCGAGCTCTCATTCTGATCTTCGTGCCCCCCGTGCCGACGCGAGCGCTCGTCGCTGGAGCGCTCGCCGTCATGTACGCCGTCATGCGCGTCGCCATCGCCCCGATCGAACTCGGAGGCCAAGCAGCGAGTTGCCTTAGTCAATCAGTCGGTATATATCGATCACATGAAACACAGATCGATGCAGGAGCCCACATTCCTGATCCTGACGTCACTGGCAGCCGGACCTCAGCACGGGTACGGCATCATCACGGACGTTCTGCGGATCTCCGCTGAACGGGTACGGCTACGCGCCGGCACGCTCTACGCCGCGCTCGACCGCCTGCAAGGGGAAGGCCTGGTCGAAGCCGACCGCGAGGAGATCGTCGACGGCCGCGCACGGCGTTATTACCGTCTGACTTCCGAGGGTGAGTCCCGCCTGTCCGTCGAAGCCGAGCGACTGCGCCGCAACGCGGAAACCGCCACCTCGCGACTGCGTGCCCAGCTAGGCCCGGCGCTCACTGTGAGGCTGCGCGCTCTGGGCGCCCCTCGCCGTGGAGCGGCCTTGGCCACCTCGCCGGGGAGCACCGCATGACCCCGCTGGAACGGCGTTACCGAAGGCTGCTGGCGTGGTACCCCGAGGCGCACCGCGAGCAGCACGAGGAAGAGATGATCGCGGTGCTGCTCGCGGGGGCGGATCCCGGCCAGGACCGGCCGACCGCTCGCGACACGCTCGACCTGCTGCGCGGGGGCCTCGCGATCCGCCTGCGCCATGCCGTCGGGCCCGGGTCGCGTCGGCACTGGCGTGCTGCCCTCAACATCACGGCATTCATCCCACCGCTCGTGCTCTTTCTTATGGCGATCTTCCGAGCCGGAGCACTCGCCGGTCGGCTCAACTTCGATTCGGCACTGGGAACGCTCGCCTCCGCCCTGCCGTACGGTTTGATCTTGTTGCTGACCTGGCGCAAGCGACCGAAGGCCGCAGCCGCCTGCGCGTGGGGCTGGACGGTGGTGGCCGCGTTGATCCTCCTCAACCTGGGCGTCAACGACCTGTCCTCTGACGACATGGTTGTCAGCATCGGGGTGAGCATGCTTCCCAACTGTGTGTGCGCCGCGATGCTGACCTTCGCGCCTTCACCAGGGCCGGCTCCGTTGGGCGCTCCGCGGCTACTGACCTGGACGGCCATAGTGCTGGCCACTTTGGTCGCCGGCCGCCAGGTCTCTTTGGCGTGGGGGACTCAACTTCCCTTTGTCGTATTGCCCGTTGTCGTGCTGGTAGTGGCGGCCGTGAGGGCACTGCGCTCCTCCATCGGTCGCCGAGCGGTGATCACCGTGCTGCCGTTCCTCGGCGTGTTCTTGCCAAAGCCCGGGGTCGGCGGTCTGGCGATGCTGGCGACGCTCGCCCCTCTCTCGGTAACGATCCTGGCGGTCACAGCATGGCTTGCGAGAACCGACCATGCCATCTCAAGGTCGTCGAACGGATAGTGACACCCTCGGCGCGGTTTCAGGATTCGACCGACGCAAACGCTTGATCCGGCGTTGAGGAACATCTCTGCGAGATCGTGCGCTGAGCACGGTTGATCGCCCGCCGCGAGCCAGGCCTCAAGGACATCGGCCGTGCGGCCGGGCAGGACGTCGATGCGCTCGCGGGTCTCGGCGTCGATGAGCACCTCGAGCGCGCAGGCTCACTACCATGCTGATCATGGAGAAACCGGACCCTCGCCGCACCGCATTGCTCCTTGTCGATCTGATGACGCGCATCGTCGAGCAGCCCACGGCACCACATGCCGGATCTGCCGTGGTCGCCCGCTCCCTCGCGCTGGCCGACGCGGTGCGAAAGGCGGGAGGTCTCGTTGTCGCAGTGCGGGTCGAGCGGCCGGGCGTCGCGGAGCAGCCACCGGGCAGCGAGCTGGTGGAAGGGGTGTCCGGCGACCTGGAGATCGTGAAGCGCACCTGGGGCGCGTTTCACAACACCGGGCTGGAGGAGGCATTGCGGGAGCGCGCCATCGACACTCTGATCATCACCGGGATCGCCACGAACTTCGGCGTCGAGCAGACCGCGCGTTTCGCCGACGAGTTCGGCTTCAAGGTGATCCTGCCCGAGGACGCGGTCACCGCGCTCGACGCGCACGCCCACGAGTTCGCGTTCGAGTATGTCTTCCCGCGCATCGCCGCTGTCAGCACCACCGCCGAGGTCGTGGCAGCACTCGAGTGAGAGCAGTACGGACTCGAACCGGCTGGAGCGCCATGGCCACCAGGGGCGGCCATTGCAACGCCAGGCCGCCGAAGACGAGACTCGCACAGTGATCGTGCCGTTGCACGACACTCTGGCCGTCGGCGCGCTCGCCTCCATCGCGCGACCGGCCGGTCGTACTTCCGAGCGCCTACGCCACCTGCTGCGACCGGCGCCGCGTTCCGTTGCCGGTCCCTGTCACCTGTGAGAGCTGACGGCTGCCCGGCGCGGCGACTGTCCGATCACCGGTCAGGCGATGACGCAGTGCGTGCCACTGAAGATCGTCGGCATGCATTTGTTGCAGTGGATGCACAACGATCGGGTGCCGGAGTCCTGCCGGACGCGGTCGATCAGGTCGGGCTCGCGGAGCAGGGCGCGCCCCATCGCGACGAACTGGAAGCCCTCGGCCATCGCCAGGTCCATCGTGGCGCGCTGGGTGATGCCTCCCAGCAGGACCAGCGGAAGCTTCAGCGCGGCGCGGAACTGGCGGGCGCTGTCCAGCAGGTACGCCTCCTGGTAGGGGTAACTGCGGATGAACCGGTCGCCGACGAGCTTGATGCCGAGCCGCATGGGCTGCTTGAACGTGGCGGCGAACTCCGAGATCGGCGCGTCGCCGCGGAAGAGGTACATCGGGTTGAGCAGTGAGCTGCCGGCGGTCAGCTCCAGGGCGTCGACGCTGCCGTCGCGCTCGAGCCACTGGGCGACCTGGAGGCTCTCGTCGAGCCAGAGGCCGCCGGGCACGCCGTCGTCCATGTTGAGCTTGGCGAGGACGGCGATGCGGTCGCCGACGGCGTCGCGTACGGCCCTCGCCGCTCCGAGGGCGACCTTGGCCCGGTTGGTCAGGGTGCCGCCGTACCCGTCGCGGCGCTTGTTGATCTTCGGGCTGAGGAACGAGCTGGCGAAGTAGTTGTGCCCGAGGTGGATCTCGACGGCGTCGAAGCCCGCCTCGATGGCGAGCAGCGCGGCGTCGGCGTGCGCCCTGGTGATGCGCTCGATGTCGGCGCGAGTCGCGCTGCGGGTGAGCTGCATGGCCTGCGCGTTGAACGAGACCGACGGGCCCAGCGCGGGAACGCGGTTGGACTTGCCGTTGGCGACCGGCCCCGCGTGCCCGATCTGTGCCGAGGCGGCCGCGCCCTCGGCGTGGACCGCGTCGGTGAGGCGGCGCAGTCCGGGCAGCGCCTCGGGCCGCATCCAGATCTGGTCGCGCTCGGTGCGGCCCTCCGGCGCCACGGCGCAGTACGCGACGGTCGTCATGGCGACGCCGCCCGCGGCGTGCCGCCGGTGGAACTCGATCAGATCGTCGCTGACCAGTGCGCCTTCGGTCATGCCCTCGAACGTCGCGGCTTTGATGATCCGGTTGCGCAGGGTCAGCGGGCCGAGTTCGGCCTGCCCGAACACGTCGGGGATCGATGAGGTCGTGTTCATGTCGCTGGTCTCCTCCGGGGCGAGTCTCGCTGCGCGGTGCCTCCGGGAGGCACCGCCTAACAGTAGTCAATCACTGATTGAATGCTGCATGGAACAGATGTGGTGCAATGGCCGTATGACTGAGGAAGCGCCGTCGACACGTGCACGCCTGCTGGCCGCGGCGGAGCGCCTGTTCCTGGACAAGGGCGCCGACCAGGTGTCGGTCCGCGCCATCAACGCGGAGGCGGGCCTGAACCCGGGCGCGGTGCACTATCACTTCGGCTCGCGGGAGGGCCTGATCACGGCCCTGCTGGAGCAGGAGTTGCTGCCGCTGTGGGCGGACCGCCTGGAGGTCCTGGCCCGGCGGTCCCGTGCCGACGACGATGACGGCGCTCCCTTCGAGGTCTCCGACCTGGTGACGGCCATCGTCGAGCCGTTCGAGGAGCTGTCGCGGACCGAGAAGGGGCGGATGTTGTGCCACCTGCTGGCCCGTTCGACGCTGTCGATGGGACGGCTGCCGAACGTCTCGACGTGGTTCGGTCCGGCACCGTTCGAGGCGATGCTCGGCCGTGCCCTGCCGCACCTGTCGGTGCGTGCGGTCGCCGAACGGTGGCGGTTGGCGTTCACGCTGCTGCTCGAGGTGTACGGACGTTCGCACAGCGCCGCTCCGAGGGTCGCGACCCCGCTCCCGGAGACGGCGACCGTCATCGCCTTCGTCGCCGCCGGCCTGACCGCGCCGCCTCCGCAGGAGGGGCCGCCGCGGATCGTTCACTAATCAATCGGTGATTGAATCGCGTTTGGCGCCTTTCTTTCCGGCGCCGTGACCGTCGCGAAAGCCGGCCGTTCACAGCCGCGCCCGCGCCTCCTGGACGTGGCGCAGAATGCCGTGGGCGCCCGCCGTTTCCGCGATCGAGCCGGCCTCGTCAAGGAGTTTCAGCGCCTCGTCGCGGCGGCCTTCCCCGGCGGTGACGTAGGCCAGTCCGACCAAGTTGGCGGCGACACCGGGCAGGAACCCGACCTCACGGCGGAGCCGTGTCGACTCCTCCAGGCGTTCCCGCGCGGACTCCGGGCGGCCCGCCCTTTGATCCGCGATGCCCAGGTGCCTGAGGGCGTAGGACGCGGTCAGGACGTCGCCGGCATGCACCGCTTTCCCGTGGGACTGTTCCAGCACGGGAACCGCGGCGGCGTCGTCATTCCGTACGACCTGATGGAAGCACCCGATCCAGAACAGGGCCTCAGCCTCACCGCGTACGTCTCCGAGACGCCGGCGGAGCTCGGCCGCGCGCTCGAACAGACTCAACTCGTGCGGGTCCTCGTGTCCGCTGTCCAGGAAGCGCGCGTGCGCGATGCGGCCCCGGGCGAGGACGAGGTCCGCCTCCACCGCGTCCAGCTCCCGTTCGGCCGCCGCCACGGCGCCGGTGTCGCCCCCGAATACCGCTCGTTCGTAGAGCAGCCTGGCCTGCTCGATCCGGTCGTCCGCGCTCATCTCGCCCCTCGCCGCTCTCGTTCGGTTCGTCGAACCCTAGAAGAGCAAAACGGCGCATGCAGGTGAATATGCGAACCGCTCCCGGGGCGTCCGCACCGGCCGATACTCGTCCGGCGGTGACGGCCGGGTCCTGTCGCGGGGAAGACTTTGCCCGCCGCGTGCCTCGCCTCGTCCGCGCGCGAGGAAGGAACAGGAGGTGGTCCTGCTCCGCTAAGCGAGGTTCCGGAAATGCCGGTCGGACTCAACACGGGCGACTCCGCGTGGGTGCTGGTGAGCACCGCGATGGTGCTCCTGATGACCCCTGGCCTGGCCTTCTTCTACGGCGGCATGGTCCGCGCGAAGAACGTCTTCAGCATGGTCTTCATGAGCTTCGTCTCGATCAGCATCGTGACGATCATCTGGTTCGGCTACGGGTACGGACTGGCCTTCGGCAGGGACGCGGGCGGGCTCGGCCTGATCGGCTGGGGCGACTTCCGCTTCGCGAACGTCTCGCCGGCGGAGCTGACCGGCAAGGTCCCGACGTTCGCCTTCGCGCTCTTCCAGCTCACCTTCGCGATCATCACGGTGGCGCTGATCAGCGGCTCGGTCGCCGGACGCATCCGGGTCGGGCCGTGGATGGTCTTCTCGTTGCTGTGGTCGACGTTCGTGTACTTCCCGGTCGCGCACTGGGTCTTCGACCGTACGGGGTGGATCAACAAGATGGGCGTGCTCGACTTCGCCGGCGGGCTGGTGGTCGAGCTGAACTCCGGCATGGCCGGACTCGCCCTCGCGATCGCGCTCGGTCCCGGCGTCCGCTACCGGCGGAGGGAGCCGCCGGAACCGAGCAACATCCCGATGGTCATGACCGGCCTCGCCCTGCTGTGGTTCGGCTGGTTCGGGTTCAACGGCGGATCCGCGATGGCCGACGGACGGGTCGCGGTCAACGCCTTCGCGAACACGTTCATCGCCGGCTGCGCCGGGATGCTCACCTGGCTGGCCGTCGAATGGTCCCGCAAGCGGCGGCTCAGCAAGCTCGGCTCGGGCACCGGCGCCGTCGCGGGCCTGGTCGCCATCACGCCGTCGTGCGCGTACGTGAACGTCGAGGGCGCCTTCGCGATCGGGATCCTCGCCGCGCTGGTCTGCTCGTTCGCGGTCCAGTGGAAGTTCGTGCTCGGATACGACGACACACTTGACGTGGTCGGGGTGCACGGCACCGGCGGCATCGTCGGCCTGCTCGCGCTCGGCTTCTTCTCGACCGGCTTCCTCGGCAGCTCCGGCCTGTTCTACGGGGGCGGGGGAGCGCTGCTCGGCAGGCAGGTCCTGGCGATCCTCGCGGTGATGTTCTACAGCTTCGTCGTCACGTTCGTCATCGGCAAGATCGTGGACTGGGCGCTTCGCCTGGCGGAGACGGAGCAGGAGCAGCTCGCCGGCTCCGACCTCCAGTTCGGCACGGAATGACGGTCCGCTCGGACGGGCCACGGAACGGCGGCGCCTGTTCATCTCTCAGGGCTGCTCGCCCTTCTCCATGAACGGGACGGGTGTGTCCGGCCGGCCGCCGACGGGGGCGTCTTCTTCCGGAAGGCGCGCAGGCGGAACGGCCGTCACGAGGATTACGCGACTTCCCGGTAGTGCCGGATGAGCGCGGTCACGATGACGGATCCGAGCGTGGCCAGGGGGACGGCCGGATAGAAGGCCGGGGCGTTCACGACGAGCAGCGAGCCGACGGCCGCCCCGGTGGTGAGCGCCGCCAGGATGGCCATCCCGCGCGAGTCCAGACGGCCGCTGCGCCGCGGCACGAGCATCGTGGCGACCATCCCGGTCAGGGTCCCCGTCAGGTAGGTGGTGGACACGGCGGCGTGCCCGCCGAGCCCGCGCATCGCCGCGCTCTGCGTCCCCATGGCGGCCGCGGCCAGCGCGAGGAGGACGAAGGCGGCGGCCCCGGCGGGGCGTCCTCCCGTCAGCAGCCAGCCGGCGGAGAAGGCGAGCAGACACACGAACTCCAGGACGAGCGCCCTCGTCACCCTGACCGGCCAGATCGGCATGTCCTCCTTGGGAGGGCCCGTGACGCGGGTGCCGACCGCGACCCCGACGACGTACCCGGCGACGGCGACGACGGAGTGCAGGGCCACATCCCTGATCAGCCCGCTGATCGCGTATCCCAGCAGCACCAGGTTGCCGGTGACCACGCTGCTGAACACCCCGCCGAGCCGGATGAAGCAGGCGGCGTCCACGGCTCCCGTGCCGACGGTGAGGACGACCGCCAGGAGGGTGAGCCGATGACCGCCCGGGCGCGGGGAGCCGGTCATGCGCTCCGGCGCTCCCGGCCGGACGCCCGGGAGTCCACACGACGCTCCACGCTGGTCATGAGCGGTTCCTATCCAGCGGGAACGCCGCCGTCACCCTCGGTGACGGTTCTGCCCCCCGGGCGGGCGGCGTCAGGCGGAGTAGACGCCCGCCGGGCCCTCAAGGACGAGATCCCCACCGTGCTTGTGCCGTTGCACGACCAACTGGCGGTCGGCGCCCTGGGCTCCACCGCCCGCTGAGCCGGGATCACCGCGATCGCTTCGGGTCAGGCCGCGGCCGGTTCCGGTTCTCTCGTTTTCCCGGCCGTGGCCGGATCGTGCCCCGCCGCCGCCCGGAAGGACGGCGGCGGGGCTCCGCCGTACGCGTGGCTCAGAGGGCGAGCGGTCCGCGGACGGGGAGGCGGGCGACCAGCGGCCGGATCGCCAGTCGCAGGAGGACGAGCGTGTTGTCGTCCCCGGCGACCCGGTTGGCGCTGAGCTTTCCGCAGGCCAGGCAGTGGTGGATGAGCAGCCACTCCCCGTCACGCCGTGCCGTCACGCCGACGGCCGCCATGCGTCCGCGGCAGGTCTCACGTCGGTCTCCGGGGATCCGGCCGTCGACATGCAGACTCGTCAGGCAGTGCGGGCAGTGGTTGCGGTGGCCGGTGCCGGGCGCGGACACCGGAACGTCGAGCCGGCAACCGGTGCAGCGGAACGCGTCGCCCCGCTCGCCACCCGGCCCGTGCAGTACGTCCTTGCGCCGCTGCGGCCTCCGCTCCCGCGGCTTGCGTCGTGGCATGGGTGTTCCGTCCTCTCGTCACCCGGCCTCTCACAGATCGGCGAAGGTCTCGAGCGGGAACGGCGGCTGGGCGAGCGGGCGCACGGCCATCCGCATGAGGATGAACTGGTTGTCGTCGCCCCGCACGGGGTTGGACGTCAACTCGCCACATCGGGTGCAGTGGTGGATGAGTGCCCAGTCGCCGTTGCGGAGCACCGCGATGGTGATCGGCGCCATGCCGGACCGGCACTCGGACGGCCCACCGTCGGCGTGGTCGCGGACGTGCTGCGAGTACAGGCAACGCGGGCAGTGGTTGCGACGGCCGCCGTCCGGGGCGAGCGCGGTCACGGTGAGGCCGCAGCGCACGCACTCGAAGGTCTCGGTCCTGAGAACGGAACGCTGGATGTCGTTCGACATCGGGAAAGACTCCTTGCTGGATATCGCTTCGAGGGCAGCAAGGAAGCGCCGAGCGGGCCTTGGGAGGCGTTCGTCCGCCGACGGTGTCCGCGTGGCACGCGAACACACGGGAAGGTCGGTGCACCCGGGACCCGGCCGGAAAGAGGTGATGCGTCAGTGGCGGGAGCAGCCCAGGGCACAGTAAGGCGCGCTCGGCGCAGGCCAGGGCATAAAACACCACTTTCTATGGGCGTGACGGCCCAGAGTTCACCGGAAAGACGCGGGGAGCCTAACAGCGCCCCTCAGCGTGCCGCCAATGGTTTTCCGCCCGTCCGGGACGGCCCGCCGGGGTGGGCCTCGGCGCGGCCCGGGAGCCGGTCTCGCGGCTCACGTCCGGAGGCGGAGTCCGGCCCACCGGTTTCCGGCGCCGGGCAGGGGGCGCGTCGCCGCCGATATCCGGATGCGCCGGCCGTGTCCGTCCCCGGACAATGCCCCGGTGAGCGACCTGGACTTCTTCGCCGATCTGATGATCACGGGCACCGTGCTGGGGCTCGACCACACCAGCGGGCCGGCGGAGGTCGAGGAGGTGCTCGGGCGAGACCGGACGTTCGAGGCGTCCTCAGGGATGATCTCGGACTTCGGTCTGATCGAGTTCGGCTGGTGGCGCGACCGGCCCCAGGACGAGTGGGCGGTCACCTACTTCGGGGCCCAGACCCACCGGCTGCCCTGGCTCGCCGACGGTGACCAGGTCGAGAGCGCCCTCGTGGCCCGGTACGGCCGTTTCCGGCCGCGGCTCGACGTCGGCGACCTGCTCGCCGCCGTCGAGGCTCGCGGGTTCACGTTGCGAGAACGCCCCGGCTACAACGACGGCTGCGTCGAATATTGGGAGCCGACATCGCGGATGGGCCTCCTCGCGGTGACGGACCCCGACGAGTGGGAGGAGCCGGCCGGGACCGTGCTCAAGATGCTCGGGCCCGGAAGCGGCAACGCGTGGTTGTCGTTCCAGGGGCGTGAGCAGGCGTTCACGGACTACGCCGACCACGCGCTGAGCCTGTCCGAACCGGAGCTGGCCAGGTGGCTGGACGGGCGCGAACCCCGCGTGGAGCCGACCCGGACCGACTGGTGGGCCTGTCTCCGGAACACGGTCGCCCGGCGTACCGAGGGAACGGCATGAGAACGCTCTCCCGTACGGGCTCGGCTCCCTCGGCGAGGGGGATAACGTGGTCACCCTCTTCGCGAAGATCGGGAGCGGGTGTCCATGGACGTTGTGATGAATGTGAAGGAGTACTCCCCTGAGGTCGGGCTGCACCTCGTCTGGGACGAGGAGGCGGGGATCCTCGTCACGTTCGATCACGGTGAGGTGCGCGTGAGGGGGAACGCCTCCGGGTTGAGGACGCTGGCCCGCCACCTGCTCACGCTGGCCCAGGCCGGGGTCCCCTCGGGATCTCACGTGCATCTCGACGACCTCTCCGGCCTGGAGGACGACTCCGTCCCCGTCGTGCTTGAGAGGGACGACCGCCTCTAGTGCCGTGACCGGAAAGGGTCACCGGGGCGGCAGGTAGGACGCCCGTGCCGCGGTGCTCACGTCGGCGGCCGGCAGGACAGCACGACGGCCACGCGCTTTTCGGTCCGCCGTCCGCCCCGGTGTAGGGCCGCGGGGCGGACGGCGGAGCGGATCTTCAAGAGAAGTAGACGCCGATGCGGCGGCCGCCGATCTCGTGGACGTCGATGTCCAGGTCGTACACGGCGTTGAGCACCTCGGGGGTCATCATCTCCGCCGTCGTCCCCCGCGCGATCACCGAGCCGCGTTTCATCGCCACGATCGTGTCGGAGTGGCAGGAGGCGAAGTTGATGTCGTGCACGACCATGACCACGGTCTTGCCGTAGTCGTCGGCCATGCGTCGCAGCCTGCGCATCATCTGCACGGAGTGCCGCATGTCGAGGTTGTTCAGGGGCTCGTCCAGCAGGACGTAGTCCGTGTCCTGGCAGAGCACCATCGCCACGTAGGCGCGCTGCCGCTGGCCGCCGGAAAGCTGGTCCAGGTGCCGGTCGGCGAGGTCGCCCAGCTCGAAGTAGTCGATCGCCTCGTCGACCAGTTCGTGGTCGGCCGCGGTGAGCCGGCCGCCCGAGTGCGGGAAGCGGCCGAAGGCGACCAGCTCCCGCACGGTGAGCCGCACCGACATGTGGTTGTCCTGCCGGAGTACGGCGAGGCGGCGGGCCAGCCGGTCGCCGGGTGTGGTGGCGACGTCCATGCCGTCCACGGTGACGGTGCCGCCGTCGGCCGGGGTCAGCCGGCTGACGACGGACAGCAGGGTCGACTTGCCCGCGCCGTTGGCGCCGATGATGGAGGTCACGCCGCCGGGGGCGATGGTCAGCGACACACCGTCGACCACGGCGGTGTCGCCGTACCGCTTGGTGACGTCCTTGATCTCGATCATCGTCGGGACTCCCGGATGAGCAGGGCGATGAAGTAGGCACCGCCGACGAAGTTGATGATCACGCTGAGCGCGGTGTTCATGGTGAACACCCGCTCCAGCACGAGTTGCCCGCCGGCCAGCACGGTCACCGAGAGCAGCGCGGCGGCGGTCAGCACGGTGCCGTGGCGGAACGTGCCGGTGAGCTGCCTGGCGAGGTTCGCGACCAGCAGGCCGAGGAAGGTGATGGGCCCCACCAGCGCGGTCGACACCGAGACCAGCACGGCGACGGCGACCAGCGACCGGTTGACCACCGAGGCGTGGTCCACGCCCAGGTTGAGCGCGTGGTCGCGGCCGAGGGCGACGACGTCGAGCCGGCGCGCCAGCCGTGCGATCCACACCGCCGTCGCGGCGACGAGCACCGCGGACAGGGTGAGCAGGCCCGGGTCGACCTGGTTGAAGCTGGCGAACAGGCTGTCCTGCAGCACCACGAAGTCGTTCGGGTTGATCAACCGGGACGCCAGCGACGACAGGCTGCCGAACAGGGTGCCGAAGACGACGCCGGCGAGCACCAGGACGTACAGGTCGCGCGCACGGCGGCCGAACAACCACCGGTACAGGGCGACGGCGAAGAACACCATCACCGCCACCTGGCCGGCGAACAGCAGCCGGGGGTCGGCCGAGCTGAGCGCCAGCGCGCCGAACAGGAACACGACCAGCGTCTGGATCAGCACGAAGAGCTGGTCGAAGCCCATGATGCCGGGCGTCAGGACGCGGTTGCCGGTCACCGTCTGGAACAGCACGCTGGAGAAGGCCACCGCGACCCCGACGACGACCATCGTGGCGATCTTGCGGAACCTGATGCCCAGGGCGTACTCCCAGTTGCCGGCGAGCCCGATCAGGCAGAATCCGGCGACCGCGGCGGCGGCGAGCAGCGCGAGCGCGGTGAGGACGCGGCGCTCGCGGCGGCGCCTGGCCGCCCTTGCGGAGGAGGAGGTCGCGGCCGGGGGCGTCGTGATGGAGGAGGCCGCCGTCATCGCAGCCCCGTCCGCCTGCCGCGCAGCAGCAGGCCCAGGAAGACGACGCTGCCGACGACGCCGACGACCGTGGAGACCGGGATCTCGTACGGGAAGCGGACGACCCGGCCCGCGACGTCGCACAGCAGTACGAACAGTGCCCCGGCGAGCGCCGTCGCGGGCAGCGCGTGGCGCAGGTTGTCGCCGAGCGCCAGGGTGACGAGGTTGGGCACGATGAGGCTGACGAACGGGATCTCACCGACGGTGACCACGACGACGGCCGTGATGACGCCGGTGAGCACGAGTCCGGTGTTGACGACCCGGTCGTAGCGCACGCCCAGGTTGACCGCGAAGCTGCGGCCCATCCCGGCGACGGTGAACCGATCGGCGTACAGGTAGCCGAGCACGGTCACCGCGCCCGCGATCCACAGCAGCTCGTAGCGTCCGCGCAGCACCCCGGAGAAGTCGCCCGACGTCCACGCGCCGAGGCTCTGCAGGAGGTCGGCCCGGTACGCGAGGAACGTGGTGGCGGCCCCGATGACACCGCCGAACATGATGCCGACGAGCGGCACGAGGATCATGTCGCGGAAGGTCAGCCGGCGCAGGATCCACATGAAGAAGAACGTCCCGAGCAGCGCGAACGCGACGGCGACCGCCATCTTGACGAAGACGGCCTCGCCACCGGCGAGCAGCGTGGCGAGCAGCACGCCGAAGGAGGCCGACTCGCTGGTGCCGGCCGTGGACGGGGAGACGAAGCGGTTGCCGGTGATGTGCATCATCACCAGGCCGGCCACGCTCATCGCGGTGCCGGCGAGGACGACGGCGAGCAGCCGCGGCAGCCGGGACTCCACCAGGACGCGCAGGTCCTCCGGCCGCCCGTGGAGCAGGCCGGCCGGGGTGAGGTCGCCGACGCCGACGAAGAGCGATCCGGCGGCCAGGACGGCGAGCAGCGCCGCCCCGGCCGCCAGATGCCACGCGCGCAGCCGCCCGAGGAGCGGCCGGCGGGTCATGACAGGCTGTCGCCGACGGCCTTGACCATGCCGTCGACCGAGCTGAGCGCGGTCGGGGCGAGGTACCAGGAGAAGGGGTCCAGGTAGACGATCTTGCCGTTCTCGGCGGCCTTGGTCCCGTTGACCAGCTTGTTGTCCAGCACCTGCTTGGCGGCCTTGCCGTTCTCGCCGACGGCGGCGTCGCGGTCGACGACGTATAGCAGGTCGGGGTCGGTCTTGGCGACGAACTCGGCCGAGATCGCGTTGCCGTGGGTGTCGGTGGACAGGCCCTCGGCGGCCGGCTTCACCCCGAGGGCGTCGTGGATGAGGCCGAACCGGGAGCCCGGGCCGTACGCGCTGAGCTTGCCGCCGGTGGTGAGCACGACCAGTCCGGTCCGGTCGCCGGCCTTGGCCTTGACCTCGGCGACGGAGGCGTCGATGGCGTCGAGGCGCCGCTCGACCTCCGCCTGCTTGCCGAAGATGGCGCCGAGCGCCTCGGTGCGCTCGCGGAGGCTGGACAGGAAGGTGGCGTTGTCCACGGTCAGGTCGACGGTGGGGGCGATCTTGGCCAGCTCCTTGTACGCGGCGGAGGAGCGGCCGGCCACCACGATCAGGTCGGGCGCGAGCGCGTTGACCTTCTCGTAGTCGGGCTCGAACAGCGAGCCGACCTTGGGGTAGGCGTCGGTGCCGAACTTGGCGAGCCTGTCCGGCAGGTTCTCCACCACGGGCACCCCGGCCACCGGGACGCCGAGCTCGTCGAGGGTGGCGAGCGCGCCGAGGTCGAACACGACGGCCTTCTTCGGCGTGCCGGGGACGGTGGTGGTGCCCTGGGCGTGCGTCACGGTCACACCACCGGCGGCGCCCTCGGCCGCGGCCGAGGTGTCGTCCGCCTCGGCGCCGCCCCCGCATGCCGCCAGCAGGAGCAGGAAAGGTAGCAGGAGCACGCCGAGCAAACGGGACCGGAAGGGACGGCGACCCATGAAAACCTCCGAAAACGACAGAGCCGTAAAGGTTTGGTAAGGCTAACCTAAGTCCTTGTCGAGGTCGCGATCGGGGTGCCCCTGTCTTCCGTTTCGGCGGTCTGACCTGCGCTTTCGGTGCGCCCGTGGACGCGCCGGCCGCGCACTGATCGCCGCACCCGCCGGAACCCGCCCGGATCACCGGATCACCGGAACCGCCGGGATCACCAGACCCGGATGGATCATCGGACCCGCCCGGATCACCGGGGCGTTTCGGCATCACAGGACCCGCCGGGATCAGGGAAACCGCCGGGATCACTGGAAGCGGCGTTACTCCCGGATCCGGGCGGGTAACCCGCCCATGGAGGTCGCCATGGTCGGTCACCCGGAACGGCAGAGCCATCGACGGATCTCCCCCCTCGATCCCGGCGCGTCCCGAACCTCTCCGGGGGCGCCCGGGCCCCCTCCCGAGCCCCCTGCCGCGCCCTCACCCGGGCCGCCGGGAACGCGCGCCGAGCAGGAGGCGCGCGGCACGCCGGGCGAGGGGCCCACGCCGCCGTCGCACCTGCAGCTCGAGGTGACCTCGGCGTGCAACCTGCGCTGCCGGATGTGCCTCGTCCGCTACCGGCCGCCGGTGAACCGGATCCGGGGAGCGATGCCGCTGGAGCTCTTCCACCGGCTCCTGGACGCCCTGCCGGGGCTGCGCCTGCTCACCCTCCAGGGGCTGGGCGAGCCGCTGCTGTCGCCCCACCTGCTGCCGATGATCGCCGAGGCCAAGCGGCGGGGCGTCAGGACGGGGTTCACGACCAACGCGACCCTGCTCACCCCCGAACGCTCCGCGCGGCTCGTCGAGCTCGGCGTCGACTGGGTGCGCGTCTCCCTCGACGGCGCCACGGCCGAGACCTACGAGGGGATCCGCGACGGAGGCAGCTTCGCCGCGGTCGCGGCCAACATCCGGAGCCTGTGGGCCGCCAAGAAGGCCGCCGGCTCCCCGCTGCCGTGGACCCGGGTCGTCTTCGTCGCCATGCGGCGCAACATGGAGGAGCTGGCGGACACCGTACGGCTGCTCGCGGGCTGGGGCGTGGACGAGATCCGGGTGCAGAACCTCGCGCACACCTTCGAGGACGCGGGCGGCGCGTACGCGGGGATCCGCGACTTCACCGAGGCGGAGTCGTTGTGGCGGGGCGGGGACCGGATCCGCTCGGCGCGCGCCTTCGCCGAGGCCGCCGCCGTGGCGGAGGAGTACGGCGTACGGCTCAGGCTCCCCGACCTGTCCGGACGGCGCTCGCCCCGGGCGCCGGGGGAGCCCGGGTGCGGCTGGCCTTGGGACGCGGTCTACGTCACCAGCGAGGGCGTGGTGCAGCCGTGCTGCATGGTCATGGGAGACGACCGGGCCACGCTCGGCGACCTGCGGAGCCAGTCCTTCGCGGAGATCTGGGAGGGGGCGGCCTACCGCGAGTTCCGCCGCCGCCTCATGGGCGACGACCCGCCGGAGGTCTGCCGCGGGTGCGCCCTCTACCGGGGCACCTTCTGACCGGCTCGACAGCGACCGGCTCGACACCGACCGGCTCGACACCGACCGGCTCGACAGCGACCGGCTCGACAGCGACCGGCTCGACAGCGACCGGCTCGAGAGCGACCGGCTCGACGCCTCCCCGCCTGCTGGCGTTCCGCGCGCTCAACCTGGGCGATCTGCTGGTGGCCGTGCCGGCGCTGCGCGGGCTGCGGCGGCGCTATCCCGGTCACCGCCTGACGCTCGCCGTCCCCGCAGCCCTCGCCCCGGTGGCCCGGCTGACCGGCGTCGTGGACGAGGTCGTCCCGCACCGCGGCCCGCACCCGCCGCCCGTGCGGGAGCCGGACGTGGCCGTGGATCTGTGCGGGGTGCTGCCGGACAGCGTCCGGGCCCTGCTCGCGATCCGGCCGCGCCGCCTGGTGGCCTTCTCCTGCCCCGAGGCCGGGCACCCGGACGGGCCTCCCGTACGGGATGTGGAGCACGAGACGGCCCGGTGGTGCCGGCTGGTGCGGTCGGACGGGGCGGAGGCCGACGAGGGCGATCTGCTGCTGGCCCCTCCGTCCGTCCCGAGCCCCTGTCCCGGGGCGGCGGTCGTGCATCCGGGCGCCGCCTACGGCAGCAAGCGGTGGCCGCCGGAACGGTTCGCCGCCGTCGCCGGGGCGCTCGCGGCGCGTGGGCACGCCGTCGTGGTGACGGGGACGGCGGCCGAACGGGGGACGGCGGCCCGGGTCGCCGCCGCCGCCGGGCTGTCGCCGGAGGCGAACCTGGCCGGGCGGACCGACCTGGAGCTGCTGCTCGCGCTGGTGCGCGGGGCGTCGCTCGTAGTCAGCGGGGACACCGGGGTGGCGCATGTCGCGAGCGCCTACGAGCGGCCCTCGGTGGTGCTCTTCGGTCCGGCCTCGCCGCGCATCTGGGGTCCGCCGCGCAAGCCCGTGCACGCGGCGCTCTGGCACGGCACGGGGGAGCGGGACGTGCTGACCGACGTGCCGGACCCGGCGCTGCTCGCGATCACGGTCGACGAGGTGCTGGAGGCCGCCGCGCGCGTCCTCGACGGCGCGCCCAGATTGTTCCCTTAAATCCCCTGGGGATGGATTTATCCGGATTTCGGGTACGGGCAGGGGTGATTCCCAGGCAGGGAGGCCCAGGATGGCGGACGTTCCCATCGTCGTCGGAGTCAACCGCACCCAGGACGGATCGATCGCGGTCGCGCGCGGCGACTCCGAGGTGTACAGCCTGCAGAAGGAGCGCGTCAGCCGCCGCAAGCACCACTGGGGGCGGCTCGGCGACCTGCCCGACCGGTACCTGCCCCGGATGCCGATCCTGACCGAGCCCGTCGATCTGGTCGTCGAGGGCTACTCGTCGGACACCGAGATCGCCAACCTCGGCGCGTACCGCGACGAGCTGCGCGCGACGCTCGACCTCAGGCCGGACGCCCGGATCGTCCTTGTCTCGCACCACCTGAGTCACCTGTACAGCGCCTTTCCCCCCTCGCCCTTCGACCGCGCGGCCGGCCTGGTCGTGGACGCCCAGGGCAGCCGCGTACGCGACCTCACCGAGGACGTGGACCTGCCCCCGGGCACCGGCGAGGACATGCTGGAGGTGGCCTCCTTCTACCGCTGCGAGCAGGGGCGCGTCGAGTGCCTGGCCAAACAGCTCTGGGACGGCGACTGGGCCCGCCCGGCCGGGCTCGGCTGCTTCTACGCGCTGCTGACCAAGATGCTCTGGCCCACCGGCGAGGGCAACGAGGGCAAGGTGATGGGGCTGGCGCCGTACGGCGACCCGGACGCGCTCGGCCTGCCCGGCCTGGAGGTGCGCGGGCACGAGGTCCTCATACCCGGTGAGTGGATGCGGGCCTTCACCCGGGACCGCGACGCCTACCGCTACGTGCCCGACGGCGCGGACCGCTTCGCCCGCTGCGCGAACCTCGCCGCCGCCGGGCAGCGGGCGTTCGAGGAGGCGCTCGCACGGCTGGCGGAGTGGCTGCACGACCGCACCGGGCTGCCCGACCTCGTCTTCGCCGGGGGGACCGCGCTCAACTGCACGGCCAACGGCCTGCTCATCCGCGAGTCGCCGTTCCGCGAGGTGTTCATCCCGCCCAGCCCGCACGACGGCGGCACCGCCGTCGGCTGCGCGCTGTACGGGCTGATCGCCTGCCTCGGCCGGGAGAGCGGGTTCCGCTGGACCGACGACTTCCTCGGGCCGGAGCCCGACGACGCCGAGATCGAGGCGGCCGTCCGGGACCTGCCCGACGACCTCGTCGCCGAGCGGCCCCCCGACCTCGCCGCCGCGACGGTGGAGCTGCTGGAGACCGGGCGCGTGGTGGGCCTGCACCAGGGACGCAGCGAGTCCGGCCCCCGGGCGCTCGGCAACCGCAGCATCATCGGCGACCCGCGCAGCCCCGACATGCGCGACTACATCAACTTCGAGGTGAAGGGGCGCGAGTGGTTCCGCCCGCTCGCCCCGCTCGTGCTCGCCGACCACGCCGAGCGGATCTTCGACGTGGACCGGCCCGCGCCGTTCATGCAGTACGCCGCCGACGTGCGGCCGCCGTACCGGGAAGGGCTGCCGGCGATCACCCACGTCGACGGCACCGCACGGCTGCAGACCGTGGAGCCGGAGGCCACCCCCTTCCTGCACGCGCTGCTCACCCGGTGGCACGAGCGGACCGGCTGCCCGGTGCTCGTGAACACCTCGCTCAACGGCCCCGGGGACCCGCTGACCGAGACGCCCGAGCACTCGATCGAGACGTTGCGCAAGACCAACCTGCACGCCCTCGTGCTGCCGCCCTACCTGATCCGCAAGCGCAAGGAGCCGCCCGTCCCCGGCGAGGACTGGGAGGCCCCCGCCCCGCCCGTCCCCCTCAGCCCCGGCTGAGCCGGTCCAGGACGTTGCGGGTGGCCCGCTCGACGACGGGCGAACCGGTCAGCGCGCGGGCCCAGTCGGTGGTGGCGGCGTTGAACACCGTGCCGCGGCCGTCGAGGCCCGCCGTGACGCCCATCGTCGCGGCCGCGTTGCCGTGACCCCAGCCGCTCGGCCGGGTGTCGCCGACGGCGAGGATGGTGAAGTCGCGCGGGGTGCCGTCCGCGCCGGTGGGCACGACCGGCACACCCGCCGCCAGCAGGTTCCGGTCGAACTCCGCCCCGTCGCACTCGTAGCCGATCAGGTGCTCCCGCTCGCCGAACACGTCGCCGTCGCGGACGCCGGTGCCGTCGTACACCCAGTGCCCGGCGTGCTGGACCCGGTAGCCGACGGGGATCGGATGCTCGTCCCTGTCCCGCTCGCCGCCGTTGCGGAAGCTGACGCCGATCAGCGCGTTCTCCGGCCGCCCGGTCTCGTGCCACACCCCCACCCGGGAGAACGTCACGTCGTCGTGGAAGACGACCCGCCACCAGCAGGTGTTCCCGCCGAAGAACGCCGCGTTGCCGCCCGCCGCCACGTGCCCCTCGACGGCCGCGCGCATCGCGTCGCTCCAGTACTCGTCGTGCCCCGCGCTCACCAGCAGCCGGTACGGCAGCAGCAGTGCCGCCCCCTCCCGGTGCAGGTCCAGGTCGGTGCAGTAGTCCACCGTGTACCCCCTTCGCTCCATCCAGGCGATGAAACGGCCGTCCCAGTGGACGAAGGTCTGCCGCGGCGTCGGGTCGAAGGGGTCGAAGTTCCCGATGTCCCACGGCGTGCCGCCGGTGCCGCCGCCCGGCCGGTGCAGCCCCACGCCCGGCACCGGCTCCACCGGCAGCTCCTCCGGCGCCGGGGTGTTGTACAGGCACCAGTGGCCGCGCCGGGTCCGCGGGTCGTACGTCCGGCCGTCCACCACGTTGTACGCGTGATAGGTGAGCAGCGGGATCTTGTACAGGATGTCCGCCGAGGGACGCGGGGGACGCACCACGAACAGGGCCCTGGCCTCCCGGCCGTCGGCCGTCGTCCGGTCCGGCTCCGCCGTCTCGCGCCCGTCGCCGTCCCCCTCGACGAGGATCGCCACGTACACGCCGGGCCGGTCGGGGGCGCGGAGCCGGTAGCCCGCCCACCCGTCCAGCGGCTCCCCGCCGAGGCCCGCGCCGGGCACGCCCCAGTCCTGGAACGGCAGGTGCTGCGGGGCCGCCCGGCCGGGCAGCCACTCCGACGTGCCGCACGGCTCCAGCTCGGCGCCGCACCGGTGGAACTGCACCCGGAACTCGGGCGCGTCGGTCGCCGCCCGCAGCGTCAGCCGGTCGCCGGCGCGGGGGCTCGGCTGCTCGACATAGCCCCTGATCATCTCGTCCTCCCCGGCGTCCGACGGCCGCCAGGTGGAACGGCGGCGCCGCACAACGATCTACCCTCCCTCCGACCCGTGGGAACACCGCGCACGGGACGCCGGTGGCTCCCGCTCAGGTCATCTCACCTCCACGGTTGGGCCGTACCGGCGAGGCGCGGCGGCCCCGGCGGCGGACCCGTCACTAGCCTCCGGGGGACTACTGCCTGTGGGGGGATGACGGTGTCTTCCAGGTCTTCCAGGTCTTCCCGGTCGTCCAGACCGTCCGGGGACCGGACGAGGGCGGGTGGGGCGACCGCCGTACGCGCGCTGGGAGCGGCCGCGGCGGTCGCCGCCGCCGTCGCCGTGCCGCTCGGCCTCTTCGCCGCTCCGGCGGACGCGGTGCAGGGCGAGGCCCAGCGCCTGATGTACGTCCACGTGCCCGCGGTGCTCACCGCGTACGCGGCCTTCGCCGTCATGCTCGCGGCCAACGTCCTCTACCTGGCCCGCCGCACCGAACGGTGGGACCGGCTGGGCCGGGCCGCCGCCGAGCTGGGCGCGGGCCTCACGGCCCTCACCATCGCCCTGGGCATGTTGTGGGCCCGGCCCGTGTGGGGCGTGTGGTGGACCTGGGACCCGCGCCTGGTCAGCACGGCGGCGATGCTGCTGCTGGCCCTCGGCTGCCTCGCCGTAAGGGCCTGGCCGGGTGAGGCGGGGGCGCCCGCGCGGCGGGCGGCGCTGGCGGGCCCGGCCGTGGCCGCCGCGATGCCCGTCGTCCACTTCTCCGTGTTGTGGTGGCGCACGCTGCACCAGCCGCCGTCGCTGCTCAAGCCGTCCGGGGCGGTGCCGGTCGACCCGCCGATGCTCGTGGCGCTTTTGGCCGGGGTGGCGGCGTTCCTGCTGGCCGGGGCCTGGGTGGTGGCGCGCCGGTACCGGGCGCTCGGCACCGCGCCCGCGAACCCGGCCCGGCCCGAGGTCGTCGAGCGGGAGCCCCTGAGGGCGGCGGCGTGACGGGGCCGGGCTGGGCGTGGGCGGGCTACCTGCTCGCCGCGCTGACCTGGGGCGGCTACGCGCTCTGGTCGGGAAGGCGGCGGTCGTGACGGCCGGGTCGTCGAGGCCGTCGCCGGGGTTGTCGCCGGGGTTGTCGCCGGGGTCGCCGGAGTCGTCCGGGCCGTCGGGGCCGTCGTCGGGGCGGGTGCGGTCGAGGCTGCCGCTGCTGCTCGTCGCCGCCGCCGGGGTCGTGCTCGCCTGCCTGGCGGTCTCGGGGCTCGGGGACGGGCTCGTCTACTACCGGACTCCCAGCGAGATCGCCGGGAGCCCGGCGGACACCGGACCGCGGACCCGGGTCGGCGGGCTGGTCGTGCCCGGCTCCGTCCACGACGAAGGCGGAGTGCTGCGGTTCCGGCTCTCCGACGGCGCCGCCGTCCTGCGGGTCGCCTACCGGGGTGAGCGCCCGGCGATCTTCCGGGAGGGCCAGGGGGCGGTCGTCGAGGGTGTCGCCGGAGCCGACGGCCTCTTCCACTCCGACCGGTTGATGGTCAAGCACTCCAACGAGTACCGAGCCGAGGCCGCCACCCCGTGAACTGCCTGCTCGGAACCCTCGCGCTCGCCCTGGGCGCGGCGGCCTCCGCGGTGGCCGCGCTCGCCTGGCCCCGGTCCGGCGGACGCCGTACGGCCCGCGTCGCCACGGCGGCGGCGCTCGCCTGCGCGGCCGCCGCGTTCGCCGTGCTGGAGACGGCGCTGCTCACCCGCGACTTCGGCGTCGGCTTCGTGGCCGGGCACGGGGGCCGGGACGTCTCGCCGTACTACACGCTCACGAGCCTGTGGTCGGGGCTCGAAGGCTCCATGGTCCTGTGGCTGCTCGCGCTCGCCGGGTTCGCGTGGGCGGCCGGCCGCGAACGGGCGGACGACCCGCGACGACCGGTCGCGATGACGGTGATCATGCTGGTGTGCGCGTGCTTCTTCGCGCTCACCCTGCTCGCCGCGAACCCGTTCCAGCCGGCCGCCCCCGTACCTTCCTCCGTACCGGCCGACGGGCCGGGGCCGAACCCGCTGCTGCGCGGCCACCCGCTCATGGGGATCCACCCGCCGCTGCTCTACCTCGGCTACACCGGCCTGGTCGTGCCGTTCGCGTACGGCGTGGCGAGCCTGCTCGCGGGAGACGCCGGCCGCGACCGGGTGCGCACCATGCGGCGCTGGACGCTGGTCGCCTGGATCCCCCTGACGGCCGGCATCGTGCTCGGCGCCTGGTGGTCGTACGGCGTGCTCGGCTGGGGCGGCTACTGGGAGTGGGACCCGGTGGAGAACGCCTCCCTCGTCCCGTGGCTCGTGGCCACGGCGCTGCTGCACTCGCTGATGGTCCAGGAACGGCGTGGCGCGCTGCGGCGGTGGAACGTCTCCCTCGCCGTGGCCGCGTTCCTCCTCGTGCTGCTCGGCACCTTCCTCACCCGCAGCGGGGCGGTGAGCAGCGTCCACTCGTTCACCACGTCGGCCATCGGGCCGGCGCTGCTCGGCCTGCTCACGGCGGCGCTGGTCGCGACCGGCGGGCTGCTCGCCCGGCACGCCGACCGGCCGGGCGCGGGCCCCGGGCTGCGGCCCGGCTTCTCCCGCGACCTGCTGTTCCTCGTCAACAACGTGCTGCTGGTGACCCTCGCCTTCACCGTGGTGCTCGGCACGCTGGCCCCCCTCGTCGTGGAGGCGGTGCGCGGGACGCCGGTGGCCGTCGGCCCGCCGTACTTCGACCGGATGACGATCCCGCCCGCGCTGGCGCTGCTCGCGCTGATGGCGGCGGCCCCGCTGGTGCCGTGGGCGCGGGCGGACCGGCGCGTCCTCGCCCGGCGGTTGCGCGTGCCCCTCGCGCTCGGCGCGCTCACGGTCACGGTGCTCGGCCTGACCGGGAGCCACCGGCCGCTGCCGCTGCTCGCGTTCGGCCTCGGGGCGTTCACCCTGGCCGCGGTGGCCGTGCGCGCCGCCGAGACGGTCCGGTGGCGGCGCGGCGTGGACCGCAGGCGGCTCGGCGGCCTGCTCGTCCACGCCGGGATCGCGCTGGCCGCCGTGGCGATCACCGGCTCGTCCGCGTACGCGCAGGAGGGGCGGGCCCGGCTCGCGACGGGACAGGTCCTCGACGTCGGCGGCTACCGGGTGCGCCTGGACGGCACCGAGGAGGAGCGGACCCGCGACAGCCTGACCGGCGCGGCCCGGGTGAGCCTGTCGCGGGACGGGAGCCCGCTGGGCGTGTTCCGGCCGTCGCTGGTGCTCTATCCGGCGACCGGCGCCCCTCCGGTGGCGAACCCCGCCGTCCGGACCGGGCCGTTCGCCGACGTGTACATCACCGTGACGGAGATCGACCCCGCGACGCGGTCGGCGGAGATCGGCGTCGCCGTGAACCCGCTGATGGCCCTCCTGTGGACGGCGGGCGCACTGCTCGTGGCGGGAGGCGTGGCCGCCGTGCCACGGCGTCGGAGGGCGGCCCTCGCCGCGCCGGCCGGCGCTCCCGGCGCGGCACGAGAGGGGGCCGGGGCACGATGAGGGACACGCCGCGGGCGGCATCGGAGGGTCCGGCCGGAGGCCCGATGAGGGACATCTCGCGGGCGCCATCGGGGGATCCGGCGGGACGCGGGCCGTTGGGGGCGTCGACGGGAGATCCGGCCGGAGCGCCGGGGGCGGCGGCCCCGCGAGGCGGGGAGCGAACGCCGTGCCGCGCCCGGTGGGTCCGCCCCGCCGTCGTCGTCGCGCTCGCGGCGGCCCTGGCGGCCGTCCTCGCGTACGGCCTGGCCGGGAAGGGGAGCACGGACCCGGCGGTGATCCGGCGCGTCCCGCACCTGGCGGGCACCACCCTGGACGGCCGGGAGTTCCGGACGTCGGAGCTGCGCGGGCACGTCGTGCTGGTCAACGTGTGGGCGTCCTGGTGCGGGCCGTGCCGGGACGAGTTCCCGCTGCTCCTGGACATCGCGCGGCGGCACGCGCGCGGGGGGCTGCGCGTGGTCGGCGTGGACACGCGCGACGGGCGGGAGGCCGCGCGGGCGTTCCTCGCCGAGTTCGGCGCGACCGGCTTCCCCCACCTCTTCGACCCCGAGGGGCGGCTCGCCGTCGAGCTGGGGGCGTTCGGAGTGCCGGAGACCTTCCTGCTCGACCGGAACGGCGTGATCGTCCGCCGCCGGGTCGGGCCGCTCACCGAGGAGTGGATCGACGCCAACGTTCTGCCGGAACTGGCCGCGTGACCGCGCGCCGCGAGTCCGGACGTCGGCCCGACGCGCCTCCTGGGACGAGTGCCCACGACGTCACCCACGATGCGCCTCCTGGGAGGAGTCCCTACGACGTCACCTACGACGCCCTCGCCTCCGATGCGCCTCCGGGGAGAAGCCGGCGCCGCGGCGGCCGGAGGGGGCGCCTGGCGGCCGTGGCACTCGCCGTACTGCTGGCCGCCGCGGCGCTGGTGATGTGGCGGTCGGCCCACCAGGGGCCGCCGGACCTCGCCGGCCGGGTGGCCGAGATCGCGTCCGGCCTGCGCTGCCCCGACTGCGAGGGCCTGTCCGCCGCCGAGTCGTCCTCGACGATGGCGCGGGCGGTGCGCGCGGAGATCGAGCGGCAGCTCCGGCAGGGGCACGACCCCGAGCGGATCCGGCGGTTCTTCGCCGGCCGCTACGGCGAGGCGTTCCTGCTGTCCCCGCCGGCGTCGGGGGCGTCGGCGATCCTGTGGGCGCTTCCCGTCGCGGTGCTCGGCGCCGGGTGCGCCGCCGCTCTCGTGCTCCTCCTCCGCAGGAGGCCGCGTCCGCGCCGCCGCCCCGGGCCCCCTCCCCGGCACTCGGTCCGCGCGGGGATCGCGCTGGCGGTCGCCGCCGTGACGGCGGGCGTCCTCGCGCCGCTGCCGGCCCGGACGGGCGGGGACGACACCCGTCCCGCCGCGCCGCGCGCGGACACGCCCGCCGACCTCGTCTCCCTCGGCCGGACCCTCGACTCCCTGGGAGACGCCGAGGGCGCCGTCCGGGCCTTCCGAGAGGCCGCCGCCCGGCTCCCGGGAGACCGGCGGATCCCGCGCCTCCTCGGGTTCGCCCTGCTGAAGGCGGGCCGCCCGGCCGAGGCCGTCTCCCTGCTGCGGCCCCTGCTCGCGCGCTCCCCGCGCGACGACGAGCTCCTGCTGGTCCTCGGAGCCGCCGAGCTCACCGCCGACCCGCCCGCCGGGAGGCGCACACTCCGGCGGTTCCTCCGGCTCGCCCCGCCCGGGCATCCCGCCGTCGCGCAGGTGCGCCGGCTGCTCGCCGTACGGCACGGCGGGAGAGGGCCCGCTGGAGCCGCCACACGGTGACGGCGACGGCCGCGAGCAGCACGGCGCGTGCCATCCGCCGGGCGCCCCCGCGCCCGGACGCGCCCCGCCGCGGTGCGTCGTGGATCGGGACCCCGGCGTAGGCGGCGGCCGCGCTCCGGCACGCCTCCTCCCGGTCCTCGTACGCCATGTTGGCGAGCAGCCGGACCTCGCCCGACGAGCCGTCGGCGGGGCGGACGTACTCCCAGCGCCAGTAGCCGTCCGGCTGCCGCCACACCTCGACGCGGTCGTCCCACCTCACGCGCCCGCCTCCTCCCCGCCGGACGCGGCGGGCCGCTCCGCGCGCGCCTCCGGCCGCCGGCGGCGGAACGCGGCGGCCACCTGCCGCCACCGCAGGTCGAGCAGCGTCGCCCCCGGATCGGCGCGCAGCGCCTTCGCCAGCGCGTACGCCACGATCGCGACCAGGACGGGGACGACGAGCACGACGGCCCGCATCGTGCGGACGATCCCGAAGACGGGGATCTCGAAGTAGCGCGCCACCACGTCGTCCGACGACGCGAGCAGCAGCAGGCCGTAGAACGCGACGGCCCAGCTCCAGACCGCGACCCGGGCCGGGCTGTCCCTCGGCCGGTCGAGCACCTGGTGGCGGCCCCGGCCGCCGCTGATCCGCCGGTCCAGCCACGGCCACAGGTACAGCACGAGGAAGGTCAGCCCGGGCATGACCACACCCGGCAGGAACGGCGCCGGGACCAGATAGCCGAAGACCCGGAACTCCACGGGAGGAAAGAGCCGGAGCGCCCCCTCGACCCAGGCGAGGAACCAGTCGGGCTGCGCCGGGGAGGTGGCCGCCGACGGCCGGAACGGCCCCCACACCCACACCGGGTTGATCTGGACCAGGCCGCCGAGGCCGAACGTGACCGCGAAGACGGCGCACAGCAGCGCCAGGGACCGGAACGCGTACGTCGGCCACATCTTCGACCCCACCACGTTGTCCTGGTTGCGGCCCGGCCCGGGGAAGTGCGAGTGCTTCTGCCGTACGAGGATCGCGAGATGCGCGCCGATCAGGGCGGCGATCGCCCCGGGGAGCAGGAGCACGTGCAGGATGTACAGCCGGGGGATGATCGACGTCCCCGGGAACTCGCCGCCGAAGAGCAGGAAGCCCGCCCACGGGCCGGCCACCGGCACCGACAGCAGCGTCGCGGAGGCGATCCGCAGCCCGGTCCCGGACAGGAGGTCGTCGGGCACCGAGTACCCGGCGAAGCCGGTGGCGATGCCGAGCAGGAACATCGTGAGCCCGATCAGCCAGTTCGGTTCGCGCGGCTTGCGGAACGCCGCCGTGAGGAAGATCCGCGACAGGTGCGCGACGATCGCGGAGAGGAACACGAGCGCCGACCAGTGGTGGGTCTGCCGCATGAGCAGCCCCGCCCGCACGTCCCAGCTCAGCGCCACGGTCGACGTGTACGCCGCGGAGGCGCGGGCGCCGCGCAGCGGCCCGTACACGCCGGTGTAGACGGTCTCGGCCGGGCTCGGCTCGAAGAACAGCGTGAGGAACACGCCGGTGGCGACCAGCGACACGAAGGCGTAGAGCGCGATCTCGCCCAGCATGAAGGTCCAGTGGTCCGGGAAGACCTTGGCCAGCGCCTTCCTGGCGACGGACGCGATCCGCAGCCGGCCGTCCAGCCACCACAACATCCGGCGGACGGCCCATCTGGTGATCATGTCGTCCTCCAGTAGCCCGGGCCGACCGGGGCGGGGAAGTCGCCGCGCGCGACCAGCATCCCCTCGGCGTCCACGCCGATCGGCAGTTGCGGGAGCGGCCGCGCGGCGGGCCCGGCCACGGGCGGCGCGCCCTTCAGGACGTCGAACACCGACTGGTGGCAGGGGCACACGAGCTGTTCGGCGGTCTGCACGTACAGCGCGACCGGGCAGCCAGCGTGCGTGCAGATCTTGGAGTAGGCGACGACGCCGTCCACCGTCCACGCGCCGCGCCCGCCCGGCAGCGCGAGCCGCGCCGGGTCGACGCGCACCAGCACCGTCATGGCGTGGTCGTCCTTGACGCGCCCCTCGGGGAACACGGTCACGATCCCGCCGCGCGCGATGTCGGAGGGCCGCAGCGGCCTGCCCTCCGCGTCCACGATGCGCACCCCGTCCCGCCACGCGGTACGGCCGAGCGCGCGCCACGGCGTGGGCCCGCTGAACAGCAGCGACCTGATCGGGAACAGGAACGCCACGGCCAGCGTGCCGAGGGCGAGCATGAGCATCCGGCGCGGCAGGGCCGCCCGGACGACCGGCTCCTGGTCCCGGTCCAGCTCGGACGCGAAGACGCGCCGGGCCTCGGGAGGCGAGATCATCGCCTCCCGCTCCTCCACGTACGGCCCCTGCGGGAGCAGCCGCCCGGCCCACACGGCGAACCCGGCGGCGAGGCCGGCGAAGGCCAGGAACAACGCGAGACCGAGGAGCTGCGTCCGGTTCCCGAGGACGTAGACCGCGGCGAAGAACACCGCGCCGAGCACGGTGAGCGCGAACGCCGCCGCGACGAGGCGGTCCGTGCCCGGGCGGCCCCGCCCGCTCATCGGGCCCGCTTCCCGAGCGCCCGGATGACGAGCACCAGCAGGCCCAGGCCGAGCACCCAGGCGATGGCGCCCTCGGTGACCGGCCCGACGCCGCCGAGCGGCCACCCGCCCGCCCCGGACGTGCGCGGGATCGAGCGGATGTACGCGATGACGGAGTTGAGCGCGTCGTCGCTCAGCGTCCCCCGGCCGAACTTCGGCATCGGCCCCGGCCCGAGCCGTACCGCCTCGGCGATCTGCACGGGGTCCGACGCGGTCAGCGACGGCGCGTACCGCCCGGCGGGCAGGGCGCCGCCCTCGCCGGTGGAGGAGTGGCAGGCGGCGCAGTCGCGCAGGTAGATCGCCAGGCCCTGCCGCACGTTCCCTCTGCCCACCGCCGGGACGGCGGGGCCGGGCCCGAACGAGGCGACGTAGGAGACGAGCGCGTCGATGTCCCGCCTGCTGAAGGCGGGCTCGCGGCGTCTCGGCAGCGCCCGCGGGTTCGGCAGCGGCATCCGGCCGGTGGAGAGCTGGAAGTCGGCGCTCGCCGCTCCCACGCCCTTCAGGCTCGGGCCGTACTGGGTGCCCTCGCCCCGCTGGCCGTGGCAGCTCGCGCAGCTGATGCCGTACAGCTCCCGCCCGCGCGAGATCGGCGCCGGGGACGGCGCCGCCGACGCGGCGGGGGCGGACGGGCCGGCCGGCGGCGCGGCGGGCGGCACGGTGAGCAGCGGTACGGCGAGCAGCGGTACGGCGAGCAGAGGCGCGGCCGCGAGGATCCGCCGCGCGGCGAGCCGGCGCGCGGTGGTCCGTCGCTGTGTCGGTGGCGGCACGGTCAGTCCAAGGTGAAGAGATAGGCGGCGATGTCGCGCGCGTCCTGCTCGGTCACGCCGAGATCCGGCATGGCGGTGCCCGGCTCGACGGCGGACGGCTTGCGGATCCAGCGCTGGAGGTTCGGCCCGCTGTTCGGCAGCTGGCCGGCGATGTAGCCGCGCCGTCCGAACGCGGTGAGCGGCGGGCCCACGAGCGCGTCGGCCCCCTCGACGCCGGGCACCGTGTGGCAGGAGGAGCAGCCGTACCGGCTGAGGAGGAGCCGCCCCTTGGCGGGGCTGCCGCCGGGCACCTCGGGCGGCGGTTCGCCGCCGACGCCGCAGGCCGCGGCGCAGACCGCCAGCACGGCGAGCGCGGCCGCGACGACCAAACGCCGTCCGGCGGCGCCGCCCGGCCGCCTCATCGGCCGGCCTCCCCGGGCGAGGACGAGGGCAGCGTCATGGCGTCGTTCCCCCTTTCGGCGGTCCCCATCCAGGCGAGGAAGAAGACCACGATCGCGGCGAAGTAGACGACGTCCGCGGGCACCCACATCACCAGGCCGGCGAGCTGCTGGTCGGTCAGCGGGTTCACGCCGGACGCGGCGGCGGCCGCCGCCTGCGACGGGTACAGCGGAGCGGGCGCCAGCGTGAGGACCGCGCCGAGCGCGGCCGCGGGCAGCGCGGTGACGAACATGTAGAGCATCGCGACGGGCGGGCAGAGGCGGTGGCGCGTGGGGGTGACGACGTGCCACCACAGCAGCCAGGCGGCGGCGAGGAAGCAGGCGTGCTCGGCCACGTGCACCGGCTCGACGTCGAGCGCGAGGTCGTAGGCGGCTGGCAGGTGCCAGATCCACAACACCGCCGAGTGGACGGCCCACGCGGTGACCGGGAGGTAGAGCGGCCGCAGCGCCGTACGGCTCACGTGCCGGAGGGCGGCGAGCCGGGCACGCCAGCGCGGCGGCAGGACGAGCGGGAGCACCAGCCCGGGGGCTCCGGCGGCGAGGAGCGGTGCGGCGACGACCATGAGCAGCATGTGCTGCCCCATGTGCGCGGAGAACCGCTCGTCGGCCAGGTGGTCGAGCGGCGGCAGCAGCGCGGCGGCGAGAGCGAGCAGGCCGGTCGCGAAGGCGGCGACCCGCCACCGCCCGAGACGGCGGGCGCCGGCCCCCGCGGCCCGTGCCGCCCGCAGCGCCGGAGGACCCGGGTGCGCGGCGTCCGGGGAACCCAGGGCCCGGGCCCGGCGGCCGGCGAAGACGCGCAGGCCGGCGAGGTAGCCTCCCGCCGCCAGGACGATCCAGGCGGTCACGGCGATCGTGTCCCATCCCCAGGAGCCGGTCTCGTCGCCGTGCGCGAGCGCCGTCATGTCACGCACGGCTGGAACGTCGCCACCGCGCCCCCGCCGAAGAGGATCAGCGCCGCGGACAGGCCGTCGAGCCAGAGTCCGAGCTGGGCGGTGAAGCGGATCCGGTCGGTCTTCCACACGGCCCTGCCGCCCAGGTCGCGGGAGGACGCCCACCACGCGGCGGCGAGCGCGCCGAGCGCGATCGCGGCGGGCAGCACCGTGGCGGTGACGACCACGGCGCGCAGCGACATCCCGGCCACGGTCGTGTGGCCGCTGCCGCAGACCAGCTCGACCAGCCCCCAGGCGGTGACCAGGTGGATCGCCCAGGCCACGACGCCGCCGAGCACGCCGTACCACAGCACCAGCCCGCGCAGCCACGGCTTCCACGGCTGGGCTTCCCTGTCCGGGTGGGAGGTCCGGTTCATCGCCACGGCCCGCCGCTCACAGCTTCGGGCTGAGATAGATCGTGAACAGGATGAAGACCCATACGGCGTCGACGAAGTGCCAGTAGAACGCCACCAGCCTGACCCTCTCGTGGCGCTTGGCGCTGAACTTGCCGCGCAGCGCCGCCACGATCGTGAACAGGATCATCACCAGCCCCACGGCCACGTGCGTCCCGTGGAAGCCGGTGATGCCGTAGAAGAGCGAGCCGTACACGTTCTCGCTCCAGGAGAACATCTCGAACTTCTCCTTGTACTCGCTGCCCTGCAGGCCGAGGAAGGTCGCTCCGAGCAGCAGGGTCAGCGCCAGGCCGCCCTTGAGCTGGCCGGTGCGGCCGTGCCGTACCGCCCAGTCGGCCCAGAGCATGGGGAGGCTGCTGCTCACCAGCAGCGCGGTCATGACGAGCGGTTTGGTCAGCTCGGGGTTCTCGATCCCGCCGGGCGGCCAGGGCCCCCGGGACGAGAACCGGATGTAGAAGTACGAGGCGAGCAGGCAGGAGAAGAGCATCCCCTCGGTGGTGACGAACAGGACCATGCCCCACCAGGCGGGAGTGCGCCCGGTGGGCGGGACCCTGCGGTGCGGAGCGGCCCTCCGCTTGCTCTCCGCGGCCTTCGAGCCTCTCGTGACGCTCATGCGGACGCCCCTTCCCGCTCTCCTCCGGCCCGGCCGCCTTCCTCGCCGGAGCCCTCGCCGCCGCCCTTCGCGGGGCCGCCGTCGCCGGAGCCGCCGGGCCGTTCCCTCGGCCACAGCCACCACATCAGGGCGAGCCCGAAGACGGCCGCGCCCGCGATCGCCGCGAAGTATCCGCCGAGGAGCAGCGACGTGAACGCGATGAGCAGCCCGAACGCGGCGACGAACGGGATCGGGGTGTCCTCCGGCATCTCCAGCGAGCGCTGCGGCTCCGCGTCCAGCTCCGTGGTGCGCAGCACGTCGTGGCCCTCGTCCAGCACGTGCAGCCGGGACCGGCTCTCCTCCCCGAACGAGTCGAGCGACAGCTGGTCCCACAGCGGGTGCAGGCTGTACACGGTCGGGATGACGGCGAAGTCGTGCGGGCGCGGCGGCGACGAGGTGGCCCATTCGAGGGTCTCGCCGCCCCACGGGTCCGGGGGCGCCTGCGCCCCCCGCCGCAGGCTGTGCAGGAGCGTGACCAGGGTGACGAGCAGGCCGACGGCCAGCAGGTACGCGCCGACGGTGCTGAGCAGGTTCCACGGATCCCAGCCCAGGCCGGGGGAGAAGGTGTAGACGCGGCGCGGCATCCCGAGCAGGCCGGCGATGTGCATGGGGAAGAAGGTGAGGTTGAACCCGGCGAAGACCAGCCAGAAGGACCACAGCCCGGCGCGCACGTTCGTCCGCCTGCCGGTGAACTTCGGCCACCAGTAGAAGACGCCGCCGATGATGGGGAAGACCGCGCCGCCGAACAGCACGTAATGGAAGTGCGCGACGACGAAGTAGGAGTCGGTGGTCTGCTGGTCGAACGGCACGATGGCGAACATCACGCCGGTGACCCCGCCCAGGACGAACACGAAGACGAAGCCGAGCGCCCACATCATGGGCACGGCGAGCACGACCCGCCCCAGCAGCATCGTCCCCAGCCACGAGAAGATCTGGATCCCGGCCGGGATCGTGATGACGATGCTCGCCGCGGAGAAGAAGGTCATCGCGAGCTGCGGCAGCCCCACCGCGAACATGTGGTGCACCCACACGCCGAAGCTGATGATCCCCGTCGCCACCGTGGCCAGCACGATGACCGGGTACGCGGCGATCGGCCGCCGCGAGAACGTCGGCACGATCGCCGAGACGATGCCGAGCGCGGGCAGCACGATGATGTACACGTCCGGATGGCCGAACAGCCAGAACAGGTGTTGCCACAACAGCGCGTCCCCGCCGCCCGAGGGCACGAAGAACTTCGTGCCGAACCGCCGGTCGAGGAACAGCATGGCGTTCGCCAGGTTCAGCGGCGGCAGCGCGAAGACCACCATGAACGAGGTCACCACGAGCGCCCACACGAACACCGGCACCCGGCTGAGCGTCATCCCGGGGGCGCGCAGCTTGAGCGCGGTCGCGATGAAGTTGATCCCGGACCCGGTCGTGGAGATCCCGAGGAACAGCAGCCCCAGCGAGTACACGTCGAGGTTGAGGTCGGGGTTGTACCGCTCGCCGCTGAGCGGCACGTACGCGAACCAGCCGGCGTTGGGCGCGACCCCGAACAGCAGGCTGGCGAACATGAACAGGCCGGCCGCCGCGAACACCCAGTAGCCGAACGCGTTGAACCGGGGGAAGGCCATGTCGCGCGTGCCCACCATGAGCGGCAGCAGGAAGTTGCCGAACCCGAACAGCATCGGCGTGGCGAAGAAGAAGATCATCACGGTGCCGTGCAGGGAGAAGAGCTGGTCGTACACGCCCGGCGAGACCACCCTGCCCTCAGGGAGGGCGAGCTGGGTGCGCATGACCAGCGCCTCGATCCCGGCGAGCGTGAAGAACACCCCGGCGGTCACCATGTAGCGCCGGCCGATCCGCTTGTGGTCGACGGTCGTGATCCACCCGCGCAGGCCGTGGCCCTCCGGCCAGTGGCGGGCCACCCGCTCGCCGGCCGCCTCCTCCGCCGCCCGGTGCGCCCCCGCCGCGTCCACGATGCTCATGGGCTCTCCTAACGCAGCGTTCCGAGGTACGCGATGAGCGAGCGAAGCTGGTCGGGGGTCAGCGGCTGCGGCGGCATGGCGTTGCCCGGCTTGATCGTCTGGGAGTTCGAGATCCAGCCGCCCAGGTAGCCGGGGGTGTTCGGGATCGCCCCGGCGGCCAGGAAGCGCCTGCTCCCCACGTGCGTCAGGTCGGGGCCGACCTTCCCGTCCGCCCGGGTGCCGCGCACGGTGTGGCACGAGGCGCAGGACGCCGACTGGAGCACCCGCAGGCCGCGCGCCGCCTCGCCACCCGGCGGAGTGGCCGCCGGGCGCGCCTGCCCGGCCAGCCACGACGCGAACTCGGCGGCCGGCTGGGCGACCACGTGGAAGGCCATGTGGCCGTGCTGGAGCCCGCAGTACTCCGCGCACTGGCCCCGGTAGACGCCGTCGCGTTCGGCGCGCAGCCACATCTCGTTCACCCGCCCGGCGACGAGGTCGGTCTTCACCGCGAGCCGGGGCACCCAGAAGCTGTGGTTCACGTCGGCCGTGGTCAGCCGCAGGTGCACCGTGCTCCCCGTCGGCACGTGGATCTCGTTGGCGGTGACGAAACCGGAGGCGGGGTAGCGCACCTCCCACCACCACCGGTGGCCGACCACCTCGACCAGGAGCGCCCGGGGATCGCGGGGGTCGGCCAGGTCGCGCAGGTCGCGCAGGCCGACGGCGTACACGAACGCGAGCACGATCGCGGGCAGCGCCACGCCCATCGTCACGACGAAGGCGCGGCCGGATCCGGTCCGCGCCCGGACCTCCGCCCCGGTGCGGCGGGCCAGCACCCAGATGATCAGCACCCCGACCACGACGGCCACGGCCACCGAGATGCCGAAGAGCAGCCACCACAGCCCGGCGACGCGCCTGGCCCCCGCCCCGGCCGGCGCGAGCGTGGACGGGGAGTCGCCCCCGCACGAGGCGAGCAGCATGAGCGGCGCGGCCGGGCTCGCCGCCCGGCACGCGCGCCCGAGCCGCCGCCGGAGGGAGAACGCTGTCGGAGGCGTCATGGGGGGCGTCATCGGAGGCGTCGTCAGCGGCGCCGTGCGGGGCGCCGCCCGTGCCGTCCGCCGTCCCACCACCGCACGCTCCGTTCCCCGCGCCGCCCGTTCCCCGCGCCGCGCGGGACGGGGTCCTGCCCCTGATCACCGGCCGTACGCCGTCGGAGTGCGAACGGGGGCGGCGGTCGGCCTGCCCGTGCCCGGCCGACCGGCCGATAGGGGACCGATACCAGGTGCCCCACCAGCGCAAACGCCTCCCGGCGGGAACCTGGGGAGAGACGGCGGCGCGGTGACGGAGTCTTTGCCCGATCTTCGCCGCGGCGTCCTCCCGGCGGCCCGGGGGAGCGGCCGGGACGTCAGCGGGCGAGCCGGCCGAGCAGGCAGGACGCGGCGGTGATGCCCGCCGCGGCGGCGGCGAGCAGGACCAGGAAGTCCAGCGGCAGGTGGGAGGGCGTGCCCACCAGCAGGCCGCGCAGGGCGTCGACCTGGTAGCTGAGCGGGTTGACCGCGCTGACCGCCCGCAGCCAGTCCGGCATGACGTCGACCGGGTAGAGCGCGTTGGACCCGAAGAAGAGCGGCATCGTGATCGCCTGGCCGACGCCCATCAACCGGTCGCGGGTCAGCACGATCCCGGCGATGCTCATCGACAGGCAGGAGAAGAACGCCGAGGCCAGGAGCACGACCACGGCCACGCCGAGCAGGCGCAGCGGGTTCCAGGACAGGGCGACGCCGAGCAGGGTGGCGAGCACGAGGACGACCGCCGCCTGTATCAACGCCTTGATCCCGGCCGCGAACGCCTTGCCGGTCACCAGCGCGGCCCGCGGGGTCGGCGTCACCAGGAGTTTGGTCAGCACGCCCGAGTCGCGCTCCCAGATGATCATGATGCCGTAGAAGATCGCGATGAACATCGCCGACTGGGCGATGATCCCCGGCGCCAGATAGTCCAGGTACGGCACGCCTCCGGTCGGGATCGCCCTGATGCGGGTGAAGGTCTCGCCGAAGATCAGCAGCCACAGGGCGGGCTGGACGGCGCGCGTGTACAGCTCGGCCCGGTCGTGGCGCAGCTTCTGCAGCTCCACCAGGCACATCGCGCCGACCCTGGCGGGTGGCACCCACCATCCGGGACGGGCGCGCGGCGCGGTGAGCAGCGGGGCGAGCCCCGGGGCCGCGGCGGGGTCAGCCGAGGCGGGAGGCCGTCCGGCGGGTGCGACGGACATCACGGAAATCTCCCCCTTCCTCGCCCGCGCCGAGATCGCCGCCGACGACGTCGCGGAAGACGTCCTCCAGCGTCGGCGCGGCGCCGTCGCCGCGCCGGTCGCGCAGCGCGGCCTTGAGGCGTTCCGGTGTGCCGAGCGCCTGGACGCGCCCGGCGTGCATGAGCGCGACGCGGTCGCAGTACTGGTCGGCCTCGTCCATGTAGTGCGTGGTGACCAGCACCGTCATCCCCGTCGCGGCCCGGATCGCGGTGATGTGCTCCCACACGGCGGTGCGCGCGATGGGGTCGAGCCCGATCGTCGGCTCGTCGAGCATCAGCAGGCGCGGCGCGCTCACCAGTGCCTGGGCGAGTTCGAGCCGGCGGACCATGCCGCCCGAGTACGTCCCCGCCATCCGGTCGGCGGCGTCGGCGAGACCGACCGCCTCCAGCGCGAGCGCGACGCGCTCCGCCCGCTCGCGGCGGCGCACGTCGAACAGCCGGGCGAAAAGGGCGACGTTCTCCCGGCCGGTGAGGCTCGCGTCCGCGGAGAGCTGCTGCGGGACGTACCCGATCATGCGCCGGACCGCCATCCGCTCCCTCGCCGCGTCGTGGCCGAAGACCCGCACCGTCCCCGGCGGGACCGGCAACAGCGTGGTGAGGCAGCGGATCGCGGTGGTCTTGCCCGCGCCGTTCGGGCCGAGCAGGCCGAAGACCTCGCCGGAGGCGACGGTCAGATCGACCCCGTCCACCGCCCTCGTACGGCCGAAGGAGTAGCGCAGGCCGCGGCAGCGGACGGCGCGCGGGGCCGCGGCGTCGCCCGTCACGGCGTCGCCCGTCACAGCGTCGCCCGTCACAGCGTCGCCTGTCACGGGAACGGTCGTCGCGGGGTGAGGCGCCACGGCATCGGATGTCAGGGTGCCGGTCGTCACGGAGTCGGGTGTCGAGGTGTCGGTCATCGCGGTGTCGGCCGGCACGGTGTTGGTCATCGCGGTGTCGGTCGTCACGGTGTCGGTCGTCACGGTGTCGGTCGTCGCGGGGCCGGGCATCGCGGGATCGGGTCTCACGGGGTCGGGTGTCACGGTCCCTCCACTTCCTCGTGCAGGCTCTCGGCGAGCCGCCGCAGCGCCGGAAGCGCGGCGGCGAGCGCCGCCCGGTCGTCCTTCCCGAGCCGTGCGACGTGCTCGCGGAGGAGCGCGGCGCGCCGGTCCCGCCAGGCCCGCAGCCGGGTCTCCGCCTCCGGGGTGGCCGACAGCCGGGCGGAACGGCGGTCGGCCGGGTCGGTCTCGCGGAGCAGCAGGCCGGCCGCGGTGAGCTGGTTGACCAGCGTGGACACCGAGTTCGGGGCGAGACGGAGCTCCCTGGCCGCGGCCGACACCCCGATTCCTGGGTTGTCCGTCGCGAGCCGCAGCAGCTCGACCTGCGCGCCGCGCAGCGGCGGCGCGGCCACCCCGCGCCGCAACCGCCGCCGAACCAGCCGGTGGATGCCGGACAGGACGTCGGCGAGAGAAACTGAAAGCAGCGAGCGGTCCGATTCGCCCACATAAAGGACGTTAGCTCTGCTTACGAGGTATTTCTACGGGTTCAGTCCCTCGGATCGGCAAAGACCTGGGAGAACGCAGGGGCGGCTTCACCACTCGGGGGCATGCCGCCGAACGCGTCGCACGGTCCCGCATGGTCTTCGCCGCGGGGCACGATCCGGCGTCGTCGGGCGTTGACATTCATCCAGCGCTTGATCACGATGAGATTCCCGCGATCCGGGTGGGGAAGGGCGAACGCTTGGACGAGACGGGGAGCGGAGACGCGGCTCTCACGACCGCGGCTCTCACGACCGCGGCGCTCACGGCCAAGGAGACGAGGGCCCTCGTCCGTGAGGCGAAGCTCGTCCTCGCGGAGGCGCGGACGCTGCTCGCCGACGACGCGCGTGCCCTCGCTGACGTCGAACAGGCGTTGTCCGCCATGCGGGCACGTGCGGCGCGGAAGGACCTGGGGTCGATTCCGATAGCGCGTGTCAGGGACGTCACGGAGGGGCGGCTCAGGCTGGGGGCGCTCGAGGACGCCGGATACCGCACGGTTCTGGACGTTCTCGACGCCACACCGTACGCGCTCCAGCTCGTTCCCGGGATCGGGGCACGTACGGCGACGCGGGTGCAGGCGGCGGCCCGGCAGATCGCGGAAGCGGCGGAGCAGACGGTGGCCGTCCGGATCGACGTCGACGATCGGACTCCGGAGACCACGGATCTGCTGATCGCTCTGAACGTCCTGGTCACCGCGGGTCCTGATCTCGCCAGAGCGCGTGACGCGGCGACGGACATGGAGAAGACGCTGACCGTGCTGCTGCCCGCCGCGCGACCGGCTCGCGGCTGGTGGCGGATGCTGCTGGCCGGCAAGGAAGGACGCGGCCGGGCACGGGAAGCCGTCGCCGGGATAGGGAGCGTCCTCCCGGCGGCGAGGGCGCGCGGCACGCGGCTGCTGATCAACCAGGCGACGGTCGACCTGCTCCGCCCGCGAGGCACCGGGTTCGAGGCGTGGGCCGACTTCGAACTGCGGGCGTCCGAGTACTACAGCCTGCTCACCGAGGTGGCGGCCCTGGAGCCGGATTGCGCCGCCGCGGAAGGCTTCGTTCCCGACGACATCTCCTCCCAAGTCAAGGCCCAGCAGCTCGACGACACCCATCGCCGGGTGTCCCTGCGCGGATACCAGGCGTTCGGAGCCCGGTTCGCGCTCGTCCAACGCCGGGTGATCCTGGGCGACGAGATGGGCCTGGGCAAGACGATCCAGGCCATCGCGGCTCTCGCGCATCTCAAGGCCCGGGGCGGCAGGCACTTCCTCGTGGCCTGCCCGGCCAGCGTCCTGATCAACTGGGTGCGCGAGATCGAGGAGCGCAGCACTCTCAGGGCCCATCCCCTGCACGGCCCTGATCGTCTCGCGGCGATGGCGGGCTGGATACGCGAGGGCGGCATCGCCGTGACCACGATCGATGTCCTGCACCGGGTCGAGGTGCCCGACGGATTCACGATCGAGATGCTCGTCGTGGACGAGGCGCACTATGTGAAGAACCCGGCGGCCCGCAGGTCGCAGGCGGTCGCCGAATGGTGCGTGCGCACCGAACGGGTGCTCTTCATGACGGGCACGCCGATGGAGAACCGCGTGGAGGAGTTCCGAAGCCTGGTGGGCTATCTCCAGCCGGAGCTCGTCCCCCATATTCGGGGCAGTGACGCCGCGGCGGGAGCGGAAGCCTTCCGCCGGGCCGTCGCACCGGCTTACCTGCGCAGGAACCAGGAAGACGTCCTCACCGAGTTGCCCGATCTCGTCCAGGTGAACGAGTGGGAGGAGCTCAGCCCGACCGACCTCACCGCGTACCACGAGGCCGTGGCGCAGGGGAACTTCATGGCCATGCGCCGCGCCGCGTACGCCTCTCCGGCGGCGTCGGCGAAGCTCCACCGGTTGCTGGAACTCGTCGAGGAGGCCGCCGGGAACGGCCACAAGGTGGTGGTCTTCTCCTTCTTCCGGGATGTCCTGGCCGTCGTCCGCGACGCCCTCGACGGCCGCGCCCACGGGCCGATCTCCGGGGACGTCCCCGCGGCCCGCCGCCAGCGCATCGTCGACGACTTCACGGCGGCACCGGGGCATGCGGTGTTGCTGAGCCAGATCCAGGCCGGCGGTGTCGGTCTCAACCTGCAGGCCGCGTCCGTCGTGATCATGTGTGAACCCCAGGTGAAGCCGACCATGGAAAGCCAGGCCGTCGCGCGCGTCCACCGGATGGGGCAGGTGCGCAAGGTCCTGGTGCACCGCATCCTCGCGGCGGACAGCGTCGACGAGCGCATGCTCGAGATCCTCCGCGGCAAGGCCCGGCTGTTCGACGCGTACGCCCGGCGGAGCGACCTGGCCGAATCCACGCCCGACGCCGTCGACATCTCTGACCAGACGATCGCCCGGCAGATCGTCGAGGAGGAGCAGCGGCGTCTCGGAATGACCCAGGCGGTTCCGGACGCGTCCCGGCCCTCGACGACGGACGGCGCGGGCAAGGATCACACGAGTGATCGTGGGCCAGGAAGTGTCGCGCTGAGCGAGTGATCCCGGGTTTCCGTACGGGGCCGCCCTGGGGCTGACCGACCGAGCCGGATGTTCGCCCTGGGCTTCAACGGGACCTGCAGCGAGACCGCCGACACGCCTGCGAACTTCCACCCTCAACGGCGTTCCCTGTGTGGTCGTCTACCTTTGGCGATTCACCTGCACTGGCGCATCGAGGCGGCCACGTCTCAAACATCCCGATTCGAGCATGGGAAAACATGCTCATCTAGGACTATCATCTGATGGAATCATCGGATGAATGGCGTTACCCCAGGAAGCAAAGGCGGTGGCCATGACACTGTGGGACCAGATCCCGGACGCCGACCCGGAGGAGACGGCCGAATGGCACGAATCTCTGGAGGCCCTCGTAAGGGAGGCGGGCCCCGACCGGGCCCGCTATCTGATGGGGCGGCTGCTCGAAACGATCGGAACGCCGCCGGTCCCCTACCTGAACACCGTTCCCACCGCCAAGGAGCCGCCGTACCCCGGCGACCTGGCGATGGAGGAGCGGATCGCCGCGTATGACCGGTGGAACGCCGCCGCCATGGTGACCAGGGGCAGCAAGCTCGGCCTCGGCGGACACATCTCCACCTACGCCTCGGCGGCCTGGCTGTACGAGGTGGGCTTCAACCACTTCTTCCACGGCACCGAGGACCAGGTCTACTTCCAGGGCCACGCCTCGCCCGGCATCTACGCCCGCGCGTTCCTCGAGGGGCGGCTGACCGAGGCCCAGCTCGACCGGTTCCGCAGGGAGGCCGGCGGCGGAGGGCTCCCGTCCTATCCGCACCCGCGGGCCATGCCCGACTTCTGGCAGTTCCCCACCGTGTCCATGGGACTCGGCCCGCTGAACGCGATCTACCAGGCCAGGTTCAACCGCTACCTCGCCGCCCGGGGGATCAAGGACACCTCGCGCGGCCATGTATGGGCCTTCCTCGGCGACGGCGAGATGGACGAGCCCGAGGCGACCGCCGCGCTCACCCTCGCCGCGCGAGAGGGGCTCGACAACCTCACCTTCGTGATCAACTGCAACCTCCAGCGGCTCGACGGGCCCGTACGCGGCAACACCCGCGTCGTCCAGGAGCTGGAGGGCGTCTTCCGGGGCGCGGGTTGGAACGTCGTCAAGGCCCTGTGGGGCGCCGAATGGGACGGCCTGCTCTCCCGCGACGTCGGCGGGCTGCTCGCCGCCCGCCTGGGCCAGGTGCCCGACGGGCAGTTCCAGACGTACGCCGCGTCGAGCGGCGCCTACATCCGCGAGCGGTTGTTCGAGGGGCTCGAGCACCTGGCCGCGCCGTACGGCGACGAGGACCTCGAGCGCATCGTCGGCGGCTCGCGGGCCGGGCACGAGCCGCGCAAGGTCTACGCCGCCTACCGCGCTGCCCTGGAGCACCGCGGCGCGCCCACGGTGATCCTCGTGCAGACCGTCAAGGGGTGGACGCTCGGCGCGGGCTTCGAGTCCCGCAACGCCAACCACCAGATGAAGAAGCTCAGCCAGGACGAGTTCCGCGCCATGCGCGACAGGCTCGGCCTGCCGGTCCCCGACTCGGCGCTGGACGGGGAGCTGCCGCCGTACCTGCGGCCCGGGCCGGAGGAGCGGAGCTACCTCGCCGAGAGGCGGAACGCGCTCGGCGGCCCGGTGCCCCGGCGCACCGCCGTGTACACCCCGCTGCCGCCCGCGCCGGACCGGCCGTTCGAGGCGCTCGCCAAGGGAGGCGGCACGATCGCCACCACGATGGCGTTCGTCCGCCTGGTCAAAGACCTGATGCGGGTGCCCGGGACCGGCGCCCGGTGGGTGCCGATCGTCCCCGACGAGGCCCGCACGTTCGGCATGGAGTCGCTCTTCCCCTCGGCCGGGATCTACTCCCCGCTCGGGCAGCGGTACGACGCGGTCGACCGGGAGCTGCTCCTGTCGTACAAGGAGTCCGCCAGCGGGCAGATCCTGAACGAGGGCATCACCGAGGCGGGCTGCATGGCGAGCTTCACCGCCGCCGCCACCAGCTACGCCACCCACGGCGAGCCGATGATCCCGTTCTACATCTTCTACTCGATGTTCGGCTGGCAGCGTACGGCCGACCAGATGTGGGCGTTCGCCGACCAGATGGGGCGCGGGTTCCTGATCGGCGCGACCGCGGGCCGCACCACCATGACCGGTGAGGGGCTCCAGCACGCCGACGGCCACTCGCAGCTCCTCGCCTCGGCCAACCCGGCGTGTCTCGGCTACGACCCCGCCTTCGCGTACGAGGTCGGCGTGATCGTCCGGGACGGCCTGCGCAGGATGTACGGCGAGGCGGGGGAGGACGTCTTCTACTACCTCACCGTCTACAACGAGCCGCTGCCCCAGCCGGCGATGCCCGAGGGCGTCGAGGAGGGCATCGTGCGGGGCATCTACCGCTACTCCGCCGGAGGCGGCCAGGCGCAGATCCTCGCCAGCGGCACCGCGATGCACTGGGCCCTGGAGGCGCAGCGGCTGCTCGCCGACGACTGGGGAGTGGGCGCCGACGTGTGGTCGGTCACCTCGTGGAGCGAGCTGCGCCGCGAGGCGATGGCCGTGGAGCACGAGCGCGTGCCGTACGTCACCGCCGCCCTGGGCGGGGCGGACGGGCCGGTCGTCGCGGTGAGCGACTGGATGCGGGCGGTCCCCGACCAGATCAGGCCGTGGGTCGAGCAGGAGTGGGTGTCGCTGGGCACCGACGGGTTCGGACTGTCCGACACCAGGGAGGCGGCGCGGCGGCACTTCGGCGTGGACGCGCCGGCGATCGCCGTGGCGGTGCTCCGGGCGCTGAAGCCGGAGCTCGCCGAGCAGGCCGCCCAGCGGTACGGCATCGCCTGAGCGTCCCGCCTGACGCCGCGTCGCGTCGGGCGGCATGGGGCGCTCCCCGGCGGGCCGGCCGGGGAGCGCGCGTTCACTGCCGCGAGCCGAGGTGCGCCCGGATGGCGTCCATGACGTCGTCCGGGGACGCCGACCGCGGGAAGGCCGCCACGACGACCTGGTCGTCGCCCGGCCCCTCCAGGTTCTCCAGGTGCCGGAAGGTCCTGATGACGTACTGCAGGGCGTGGTCGAGCGGCTCGAACGGATCGTAGGAGCCGCCCGCGCGCAGCCAGCCGCGCAGCACCTGGTTGTGCGCCGCCACGACCGAGGAGGCCATCAGCTCGGCGCGCAGCGCGGCGTCGGGGGTCCCGGCCAGCCAGTCTCCGACGTACTCGCGGAACAGCCGCTGGTAGCGCGCGACGCTGGCGATCTCGCGGTGCCGCAGCGCGGGCACCCGGCCGACCAGGCGGTAGCGCCGGAGCGACACCTCCGCGTCCTCGACGTAGTGGGCGAGGACGATGCGGACGGCGTCGCAGATCGCCACGATCGCGGTGTCGGCGGTGGAGGCCCTCAGCCGGGCCTCGACCTTCGCCAGCAGCGCGTCGTGGTCGGGGAAGATCACCTCTTCCTTCGACCGGTAGTACCGGAAGAAGGTGCTGCGGCTCACGCCCGCGCGGGCCGCGATGTCGTCCACGGTGGTCTCGTCGTAACCGCGCTCGTTGAAGAGCCGAATCGCGGTCTCGGCGAGTCGCTGGCTGGTCGGCGATCTTGCCATCGACCCATTCTCCCGATTTCCCCAACCTTGTCGAATGCTGTGAGACTCAGTATCGTACGCTTGAAACTGAGTCTCAAGAGGTGTGGTGGTCAATGGATCTGCACAGTACGGCGGGGAAACTCGCCCATCTTGAAGATCGCCGCGAAGAGGCCGTACGGGTCGGAACCACCGGGCGCGCGGCCGAGAAGCGGCGTGAGCAGGGCAGGATCGGCGCCAGGGAGCGGATCGAGCGGCTGCTCGACGAGGGGTCGTTCGTCGAGTTGGACGCGCTCGCCAAACATCGCAGCACCGCCTTCGGGCTGGAGCGCAACCGCGTCCCCGGCGACGGCGTCATCACCGGTTACGGCACGATCGACGGCCGGAACGTCTGCGTCTTCGCGCAGGACTTCACCTTCCTCGGCGGCAGCCTCGGAGAGGTGTACGGCGAGAAGATCTGCAAGGTCATGGACCTCGCCGTCAAGACCGGATCACCGATCATCGGCATCAACGAGGGCGCCGGGGCGCGCATCCAGGAGGGCGTCGTCTCCCTCGGCCTCTACGGCGAGATCTTCCGGCGCAACGTGCACGCCTCCGGTGTGATCCCCCAGATCTCCCTGATCATGGGCGCCTGCGCGGGCGGCCACGTGTACTCGCCCGCGCTCACCGACTTCACCGTGATGGTCGACCAGACCTCGCACATGTTCGTCACCGGGCCCGAGGTCATCAAGACCGTCACCGGCGAGGACGTCACCTTCGAGGAGCTCGGCGGCGCCCACACGCACAACGCCAGGAGCGGCAACGCGCACTACCTCGCCCAGGACGAGGACGACGCGCTGGAGTACGTCAAGGCGCTGGTGTCCTACCTCCCGCAGAACAACCTCGACGAGCCCCCGGTCTTCGGCGAGGAGGCCGACCTGGAGGTCAACGAGGTCGACCTGGCGCTCGATACGCTCATCCCCGACTCGGCCAACCAGCCGTACGACATGCGGACCGTCATCGAGTCCCTCCTCGACGACGGCGACTTCCTCGAGGTGCAGGCGCTGTTCGCGCCCAACATCATCGTCGGCTTCGGACGGGTGGAGGGCCGGCCGGTCGGCGTCGTCGCCAACCAGCCCATGCAGTTCGCCGGCACCCTCGACATCAACGCCTCGGAGAAGGCCGCGCGCTTCGTGCGCACCTGCGACGCGTTCAACATCCCCGTGCTCACGCTCGTCGACGTCCCCGGGTTCCTGCCCGGCACCGACCAGGAGTGGAACGGCATCATCCGCCGCGGCGCCAAGCTCCTCTACGCGTACGCCGAGGCCACCGTCCCGCTGATCACCGTGATCACCCGCAAGGCGTACGGCGGGGCGTACGACGTGATGGGGTCCAAGCACCTCGGCGCCGACCTCAACCTCGCCTGGCCGACCGCGCAGATCGCCGTGATGGGCGCCCAGGGCGCGGTGAACATCCTGTACCGCAAGGAGCTCGCCGCGGCCGACGATCCCGACGCGCTGCGTGCCAAACTGGTCACGGAGTACGAGGACACCCTGGCCAACCCCTACCAGGCGGCCGAGCGTGGCTACGTGGACGCGGTGATCGCCCCCCGCGAGACCCGGCGGGAGATCGTCCGCTCGCTGCGGCTGCTGCGCGGCAAGCGGGAGGGGCTGCCACCCAAGAAGCACGGGAACATCCCGCTGTGAGCGAGCTGCGCGTCATCAAGGGCGAGCCGTCCCCCGAGGAGCTCGCCGCGCTGGTCACGGTGGTCGCCGCCCGCGCGGCGGCCGCCCCGGCCCCCGTGCCCGCCCCGCCACGTCGCTGGGCCGCCCGACACCACATGCTGCGCCGGCCCGTCGTCGCCGGCCCCGGAGCCTGGCGCGACTCGAGCTGGAAGCTTGGAGGACTTCAGTGAGCAACTCTCCCGTCCTGCGCAAGGTGCTCGTCGCCAACCGCGGCGAGATCGCCGTACGCGTCGTACGCGCCTGCAAGGACGCCGGAATCGGCAGCGTGGCCGTCTACGCCGACCAGGACCGCGACGCCCTGTTCGTGCGGATGGCGGACGAGGCGTACGCGCTCGGCGGGGCCAGCCCGGCCGAGACCTACCTCGACATCGAGAAGATCCTCGACGTCGCCCGCCGCACCGGCGCCGACGGCGTCCACCCCGGGTACGGCTTCCTCGCCGAGAACGCCGCCTTCGCGCAGGCCGTCATCGACGCCGGCCTCGTCTGGATCGGCCCCCCGCCCGCCGCCATCGACGCCCTCGGCGACAAGGTGCAGGCCCGGCACATCGCGCAGAAGGTGGGCGCGCCGCTGGTCGCCGGCACCAGCGACCCGGTCTCCGGCGCCGACGAGGTCGTCGCGTTCGCCCGCGAGCACGGCCTGCCCATCGCCATCAAGGCCGCGTACGGCGGCGGCGGGCGCGGACTGAAGGTCGCCCGCACGCTGGAGGAGATCCCCGAGCTCTACGAGTCGGCCGTCCGCGAGGCGGTCACCGCGTTCGGGCGCGGCGAGTGCTTCGTCGAGCGGTACCTGGACCGTCCGCGCCATGTGGAGACCCAGTGCCTGGCCGACCGGCACGGCAACGTCGTCGTGGTCAGCACCCGCGACTGCTCGCTGCAGCGCCGCCACCAGAAGCTCGTCGAGGAGGCCCCCGCGCCCTTCCTCTCACGCAAGCAGATGGCCACGCTGTACGAGTCGTCCAAGGCGATCCTCCGCGAGGCGGGCTACGTCGGCGCGGGGACCTGCGAGTTCCTCGTCGGCCAGGACGGCACGATCTCGTTCCTGGAGGTCAACACGCGGCTCCAGGTCGAGCACCCGGTCAGCGAGGAGGTCACCGGCATCGACCTGGTCCGGGAGATGTTCCGGATCGCCTGCGGCGAGGAGCTCGGCTACAAGGACCCCAAGGTCCGCGGGCACTCGATCGAGTTCCGGATCAACGCCGAGGACGCGGGCCGCGGCTTCCTGCCCGCGCCCGGCACGATCACCCGCTGGCACGCCCCCTCCGGGCCCGGCGTGCGGCTCGACGCCGGGTACGACCAGGGCGAGACGGTCCCCGGCTCGTTCGACTCGCTGGTCGCGAAGCTCGTCGTCACCGGGCGCGACCGCGCCCAGGCGCTGGAGCGCTCGCGCCGGGCGCTGGCGGAGTTCGTCGTCGAGGGCATGCCGACCGTGCTGCCCTTCCACCGCGTGGTGGTCGACGATCCCGCGTTCATCGGCACGGGCAAGAGGTTCGACGTCCACACCCGCTGGATCGAGACCGAGTTCGACAACACGATCGCCCCGTACGCGGGGGACACGGCGACCGCCGAGCCCGCCGACGTCGAGCGCGTCACGGTCGAGGTCGGCGGCAAGCGCCTGGAGGTCGTCCTGCCCGCCGGGCTCGCGGCCACCGGGGCCTCCGCGCCGACCCGGTCGAACGGCGGGCGGCCGAAGCGCGCCGGCGGCTCCCGGAAGCCGGGCGGAGCCGCGGCGAGCGGCGACGCGCTGACCTCGCCCATGCAGGGCACGATCGTCAAGGTGGCCGTCGAGGACGGCACGGTCGTGGCCGAGGGCGACGTCATCGTGGTGCTGGAGGCGATGAAGATGGAGCAGCCGCTCACCGCCCACAAGGCCGGCACCGTGACGGGGCTGTCCGCCCAGGTCGGCGCGGGTGTGACCGCCGGGTCCACGATCTGCGAGATCAAGGAGTAGCCGCCCGTCACCCCGCCCCGACGGAGCCGGGGCGCGTGAGGACGCCGCCATCCGGGCGCCGACATCCCGTCGGCGCCCGGAGAACGGCGGGACGCGGGCGGCGCCCGTGGGGAGCGCCGCCCGCCCGAACACGGGCCCTCAGAGCCGACCGTCCCCGGATCCCGGCATGGTCGCCCCCTTCTGTGCGGGCCCCGAGGGGCGGCCGGGCGCGGTCTCCGGCTGATCCGCCACGGGCCTCCTCCGGTCGCCTGCGATCAAGCGAAGCACATGGATGTGTGGGGAGAAGGAGGGATCTGTGCAGATTCGGCGGGCTTCCGGGCTGGTCCGGCGCGCGTGCCCGGGCAGGGCGAGCGCCCGCGTGGGACTTGAAGATGTTTTCAATTGGCTATCATGACGTGTGACGAATTCTCGTTGTCGACCGGTTCCGCATCAGGGAACGGAGACGTGGATGTCCGACGTCGCCGGGCCGCGCGCACCACGCCGAGTGGCCCCGCCACCAGGGGTGGACGTTCGTGGGGGAGGGTGCTGATGCCCGTTCCCCTCTACCAGGCGAAGGCGGACTTCTTCCGCACACTCGGTCATCCCGTACGGATCCGGGTCCTGGAGTTGCTCCAGGACGGCCCGCTCCCGGTACGCGATCTGCTCGCCGGGATCGAGGTGGAGGCGTCCAACCTGTCGCAGCAGCTCGCGGTGCTGCGGCGAGCGGGTATCGTGACCTCGACGCGCGAGGGATCCACCGTCGTGTACGCCCTGAGCAGCAACGACGTGGCCGATCTGCTGCGGGCGGCGAGGCGCATCCTGACCGACATGCTCTCGGGTCAGGGGGAGCTGCTGGCGGAGCTGCGGGAGGCGGAGCACACGCGGCCCGGGTGACCGGGCCTCGGACGTCGTACGGACGGCGCGGCGGGCCCGCCGGGGTGCGCCGCGCCGTGGCGCGCCGGAGGCGTCCCACACGGCGCGAGCCGTACACCATGGACAAACCTGTGCCCCACAGCTGGACGGTGTGGGAAATTGCATAATTCTTCAAATGATAGAGAATAGGGCGAAGCACGGCCTGTGTGAGGGAGGACGATCAATGGGGCGGGGTCGGGCCAAGGCGAAGCAGACGAAGGTGGCTCGCCAGCTCAAGTACGCCAATCACAACATGGATCTCGAGAGGCTGCGCCAGGACCTCGGTGTCGCCGACGAGCCTGTGCGTGATGACGAGACCGATGCTCCCAACGATGGTGCGGGTCAGGCGTAGGCGCGAAGAAAGGCCGGTCCCTTCAGGGACCGGCCTTCCGCTTTTCCGGGGACGCTTCCGGCTCTCCGGCCGACGCCCCTCCTGACGGCGTGCCCCGCCGGAGCCGGCGACCTCCCCGGCCATCCGGCCCGCAATCGGGTTTCCCCTCCTGGGCGCCCCCGTTCCGGCGTGCCTCCGCCGGACTGGGCCCATCGCATTCGGCGTGGGATTTCGCCCGCCCCCGGCGGGGGTGACGACCGCCGGGGCCGGTCTCCTCGCATTCTCAGCGCGCGGGTGCGCGTCTCCGCATGGCGACAGATGGCGACATCGCGTTGCTATCCTTGGCGACGTGATGTCGCAAAGTTCTCGTAGCGGCTGGCTGCCCCTCGTCGTGCTCGCGCTCGGGACGTCGATGATCGTCGTGGACGCGACGATCGTGAACGTCGCCGTTCCGGCGATCATCGCGGATCTGGGCCTGACCGCGACCGACGTGGAGTGGGTCAACTCCATCTACTCGCTGATGTTCGCCGCGCTGCTCATCCCGCTCGGCCGTACGGGCGACCTGCGGGGACGGCGCCGCCTCTTCGCCTCGGGGGTCGCCGTGTTCCTGCTGGCGAGCCTCCTCGCGGCCGCCGCCGGCAGCGGCCCGGCGCTCATCGGCGCCAGGGTCGTCCAGGGGGTGGGAGCGGCGATGGTCGTCCCGATGACCCTCGCGATCATCAACTCGACGTACACCGGCAGGCAGCGGGTGATCGGGTTCGCCGTCTGGGGCTCGGTCATCGGCGGCATGGCCGGGGTCGGCCCGCTGCTCGGCGGCTGGCTCGTCACGGAGTACGGCTGGCGCTCCGCGTTCTGGGTCAACCTGCCCATCGGCGCGCTGATCCTCCTCGGCACGCTGCGTGTGCCCGACTCGCGGGACGAGCACGCGGGAGGATACGACCCGCTCGGCATCGTGCTCGCCGTGATCGGCACGACGTCGGTGGTCTTCGCGCTGATCGAAGGCCAGAAATACGGCTGGCTCACCCCGTTGCGGCCCGCCGACCTCCTCGGGGTGCGGTTCGAGGGCGTCACCCCCGTCCCCTTCGCGTTCGGCATCGGAGTCGTGGCACTGGTCGCGCTGGTGCTGGTCGAACGCGCCCGCCAACGCGCGGGACGCCCCGTTCTGGTCGACCTGACGCTGTTCGCGCTGCCGAGCTTCCGATACGGCGCGATGGCCGCGATGGTCGTGGCGCTGGGCGAGTTCGGGCTGATCCTCGTGCTGCCGCTCTTCCTGCAGTCGGCGCTCGGGTACAGCGCGTTCCAGACCGGGCTGGTGATCGCCACGCTCGCGCTCGGCACGTTCCTGGCCGGCGGCATGGTCCCGGGCATCGCCAGGAAGGCCGGCTCCCGCTCGGTGGTGCAGATCGGCATCGGCCTGGAAGTCGTCGGCGCGCTCGGCATCGCGCTCTCGCTCGCCCCCGACATGAGCGCGTGGCGGCCGGTCCCCTGGCTGGTGGCCTACGGCATGGGCATCGGGTTCGCGTCGGCCCAGCTCACCAGTGTGCTGATGGCCGACGTGCCGCCCCGGCAGTCGGGCCAGGCGTCCGGGATGCAGAGCACCGTCCGGCAGATCGGCGCGGCCCTCGGCGTCGCGGTGCTCGGCGCGGTGCTGGTCACGGGGCTCGGCTCGTCGGTCGAGCGTCGTCTGGACGACTTCCCCGCGCAGGTGCGGACCCAGGTGGCGCACGCCGTACAGGAAAGCGGCGGCGTGGCGATCACGGCGCTGCGCGATCCGGCGATGCGCGCGGCGGCCGTCGCGGCCTCGGCCGAGACGACCCGCGGGGTCACCCTGCTCACGGCGCTGATCCTGCTCGCCGGAGTGGGGGCCACGCTCCTGCTCCCCAAGGGCGGCGCGGCCGCGCACGGCTCGGATCTCCCGGACCCGGACGACGACACGCGCCCCGCCGCCCCGGAGACCCCGTACGCGGAGCGGGTGCCGGAGAGCCGCGTGCCGGGAGGCGGGAGCGGCGGCGAGGCGACGGGGTGAACCGCCGGGGCCGCCGGTCGCGGGCGGGCCGGGATACTGGAGGCCGGCACCTGGAGGTGGGAGATGCCAAAGATCAGCGCGGCGACCGTCGCCGACCATCGGGCGAACCAGCACGCCGCCCTTCTCGACGCGGCGCGTGCGATCTTGGCCGAGCAGGGGGTGCAGGCGCTGACGCCGGCGGCCGTGGGGGCCCGGGTCGGCCTCGCCCGTTCGAGCGTGTACCGCTACTTCGCCTCGACGGCGGACATCCTCGCCCAGCTCGTCGAGGACGCGTTCCCCCGGTGGCTGGTCCGCCTCCGCGAGTCCCTGCGGGACGCGGGCGACGGCGCGACCCTCGACGACAGGATCCGCGCGTACGGCGCGGCGGCGCTGGATTTCGTCGGCAGCCCCGACTACGCGCTGGTCCCGGCGTTGCAGGGGATCGGCCTGCCCGGCGAGTGCAGGGTGAAGGTGGACGAGTTGCACGAGTCGCTGGTCGAGCCGCTCAGGGAGGCGCTGGTGGAGGCAGGGTACGATCACGCCGGCCTGCGCGCCCACCTCGCCTGGGGAGTGCTCCGCGCCGGCGCCCGGCGACTGGCCGGCGGCGGCGGGGAGCGGCCCGGCGAGATCGTCGAGGTCACTCTCGACACTCTCCGCCGCGCCCTTCGCTGAGCGTCCGGGGAGCGCGGCGAGAACCCGTTCGGACGGCGGTCCGGGATCTTCACGGCGCCGATTCTGTTTTCGTCACATTGTGAACTTCCGTTCCGCGAACACCGTGCCGACATTCTGGAAGGATCGCGGGATATACCTCGTGTTCTTCGAGACTGACGGACAGTGACTGATGCCCCCCATGGATCAAATCGCCTCGTTCACGTCGGACCATCCAGTCGGTACCGCTGTTATATGCGTAGTCGCCCTGATCATCCTGATTCTGGGTTATTTCGTGCTCCGCGCCGCGTATCGGGCGGTGATTGGCCTTTATCGGCGTTTCGCCGCCCCGCGTCCTCCGGAGGATCTCCTCACGATCCTCGCCGCCACCATCGCCACCGGCGTCTCCGCCCAGGGAATGTGGCGTTTCTCCGGCGACGTCCTGGGCTTCGACGGCCCCCTGCGCCTCCTGCTCTTCGCCTTCATCGAAGTCGCCGTCATCACCAGCGCCGTACGGGCCCGCCGGAACATGCGGGAGAACTACTCGGCCGGCATCGACGGCATCGCCGTGTGGGTGTTCACCTCCCTGTCGGCCGTGCTGTCCAGCATGGACGCCCGCAGCGTCCCCGAGGCCCTCTTCCGGCTCGCGGCCCCGCTCGTCGCGGCCTGGCTGTGGGAGCGGGGCATGGCGATCGAGCGGCACCGCATCACCGGACGTGCCCGCATCAACTGGCGGATCACCCCCGAACGCGTCATGGTCCGGATCGGGCTCGCCGAGGCGGGCGACCGCACGGCGAGCGACGTGGACGCGCACCGCAGGCTCACCCGGGTGGCGCTCGCCGCCAAGCGCGCACGCGCGTTGCGCGCGGCCGGGGCGTCCGACCGGAAGATGCGCGCCGCGCTCAGGAAGCTCGACCGGGCGATGGACCAGGCGGTGGAGTACACGGGCCTGGCGGTCGACTCCGCGCGGCAGGAGGCGCTGCTCTCCCAGATCGGGGCGCTCTACAACACGTCCGCTTTGATCGACCTGAGCCCACCGGTCCCGTGGGCGCCCGACGAGGAGGAGCCGCGGCGGCCCGAGCGTGCCGGGCGCCTCGTGCACCCGGCGCTGGCCGCGTCACGCGCCTCCGACCCCGGGACGGCCGCGGCGGCGGCGAGCGGAGTGCTCCTCGACGAGGACGACGACGAGGAACGCATCGAGACCGCGGAACCGGCGCCTCCGGTCGACACGGCCCAGCGTGCCGCGCTCATGCGCGCCGCCCGGCAGTACTGGGACCGGGAGATCGAGCGCCGGTTCGTGCCCAGGGCCGCCGACATCGCGCACGAGATCGGCATCCCGGTCGTGACCGCCCGCGAATATCGCGCTCTCTGGAAGCTGGAGCCCAAGGCGCACGCGCTGCTGGAGGCCGCGTACAACGAGCACGGGATCGTCGACACCGGGACCTTCCCGGCGATCACGACGCCGGAGAGCATCGTCGCGGTGAACGGCTCCGCCGCGGCCGCCCGTCAGTAGCGGCGGGCCCAGCGAGGCTCGACGTTCGTCCAGGCCTCCTCCCAGCGCCGCCGGTTGCGGCGCCGCATGACCGCTCGGAGGAGGCCGACGAGCATCGCCAGCACCGCGGCCAGCCCGGACAGCGCCGCGAGCGAGACGATCGCGGTCGCCATGATGATCTCCGGGGTGCTCGCCGGTTCCCGGGACGGCCGGTTGTCCCCGTTGACCCACAGGCGCACCTGCGTGCCGGGGGTGGCGCCGCCGTTCACGGGGATCACCGCCTGGTGGACCGCGCCGTCGGGCGAACGCCAGCGGGCGCCGGCCCGGAGATCGGCCATGCCTCCCAGCCGTGTCGCGCCCGTGGAGGAGGGCCGCTCGTACAGCGTCGCCGTCACGCGGTGCTTGCCGGCGTTCTCGGCCTGCGCCGTGTCGTACGCGGAGCGGGTGGCCAGATATGTGCCTAAGGGGATGATCACGCTGAAGAGGACGAGCAGCGTGATGAGGATCGCCGACTCGACATGATCGGCTGTGCGGCGCAGGGGATTACGGTCCAGCCCCAGGAATCGGATAAGTCTCGCTGATATCCGCGTATTCATCCCATACCTCCACACGTACTCGACGCTAAGGAAGCTCTCGCCGCCCGGCACAGTGCTGATCGGCCCGGGTGTGAAGGGACCTTCGTCCGTTCTCGCCTGCCCACGGCGGCCCGATGGATGCGGAAAACGCGAAACACGGAGCCGCCCGATCGCGTACGCGGAATGGGAAAGGGGCCGGGGGAGGTCCGGCGGTCCCCCGGAAACGACGCCGCCCCGTCGGGTGGTGTCATGGAAGGAGAAGCGCATGCGAAGGGAGTCAGAGATGGGTGCCATCGCACGCAGGGAGAGCGGCTGGCCCTTCCCGGACCTGCTGGAATGGCTGGAGTCGCCCATGATGGGAATGCGCTCGTCGGCTGAGCTGATCCGGATCGAGGACTACGTGGAAGGCGACCGGTACGTCGTACGGGCCGAGCTGCCGGGCATCGACCCCGCGAAGGACGTCGACATCACCCTCACGAACGGGGTGCTCGAAATCCGCGCGGAGAAGACCGAGGAGACGCGGGAGCGCCACCGCTCCGAGTTCCACTACGGCGCGCTCTACCGTTCCGTCACGCTCCCGGCGGACGTACGGGAGGACGACGTCAGGGCCATGTACAAGGACGGCGTCCTGGAAGTGAGCGTCGGCCTGGAGAAGGAGAAGAAGGCCGAGGGGCGGAAGATCCCGATCCAGCGGACGGCGAGCGAGGAGCGCCCGCCGATGGGGGAGTGACCCGGGACGCGAGAAGGGCGGGGCCGGTGGGAACGGATCCCGCCCTTTCCCGCCTCCGGCGGAACCTCGCCTGGCGGAACACGGCGCCGTTCGAGGGGACTCCACGCGCCCCGGCGAGTTCTCCGTGGGGGAGGGCGGTCACTTCCCGCGGCTCCACCGCGAGCCGTCGTCCTCCTCCCACTCCAGTTTGTCGACGACGTCGATCACGCCGTGGACCCGGCGGGCCATGGCGACCACGATCGCGGCGTCGCCGCGCCGGGTCGTCCACCCGCGCAGCGTGACCACGCCCTGGGCCACGTCGACCTTGATCTGGGAGCTCTCCGCCCACAACGAATGCCCGACGACGTCCTCGCGTACCTCCTCGGCGATGTCGGCGTCGGTGCGCACGAACACCCGGAGCATGTCCTGGCGGCTGACGACGCCGATGAGCACTCCCCGCGCGTCCACCACGGGCAGTCTCTTCACCCCGTGCCGGTCCATCAGCCGGATCGCCGTCACGACGGACGCGCCGGGCAGGACGGTCACCGCGGGAGAGGTCATCAGCTCGGCCGCCGTCTCGCCGTGCGCGGTGTCCCTGACACTGTGGTTCTTCTCCGTGAGGCGGTGGCGCAGGCGGGAGCGCAACGGCGGCTGGTAGCCCTCTCCGTAGTACTGCTCCTTGAACTGTTCCTTGCGCAGCAGGTCGGCCTCGGAGATGACGCCGATCACATGGCTCTCCTCGTCGACCACGGGTACGGCGCTGACGCTGTGCGCGATGAGCACTTCCGCGACGTCTTTGAACGGAGTGCTTCCGTCGACCGACACCACATGCGTGGTCATGACGTCCTCCACTTTGACGCGCATCACGTGCCTCCCAAAACACAGCCACAAAACGTACGGAATGCCTGCCCCCATCCAAGTGGCGCGCACTGGCGGTGGGCAGAGGTCGGAAGTCCCGAAACGGAAGGTCCTTCGGACATAAGGCGCAGCTCATGCCGGTCTCGGGAGGGGGCGCACGGGCCACGGCACGGGCGTCCGCGGCACGGGCGACCGCTGGACGGGTGCCGGCGGCGCGGGCGCCCAGGGCCGGGGCGCTCACGGCACCAGCACGGCCGCGCCCTCGACGCGGTCGGCGGCGAGGTCGGCCAGGGCCCGGTCGGCCGCGTCGAAGGGGTAGGGCGTGGTCGCGACCCTGGGCGGGTGGAGCGCCGCGAGTTCGAGGAACGCCCGCCCGTCCGCGCGGGTGTTCGCGGTGACGCTGCGCAGGGTCCGCTCCTGGAACAGATGCCGTTCGTAGTTCAGCTCCGGGATGTCGGTCAGGTGGATCCCCGCCACGGCCAGCGTCCCGCCCCGGTCCAGGGCGGCGAGGGCGGGCGGCACGAGGTCGCCCACCGGCGCGAACAGGATGGCCGCGTCCAGGGGTTCGGGCGGCGGGTCCGACGCTCCTCCCGCCGACCGCGCTCCCAGCGCCAGGGCCAGCTCCCGCGCCTGCTCCGACCGCGTCATCACGTGTACGGCGGCGCCCTGGGCGATGGCGACCTGGGCCGTCAGATGGGCCGAGGCGCCGAAGCCGTAGATCCCGAGCCGGCCGCCGGGCGGCAGGTCGGCGCGCAGCAGGGCGCGATAGCCGATGATGCCCGCGCACAGCAGCGGCGCGAGCGTCTCGGCGCGGCCCTCGTCCGGCAGCGGGTAGGCGAAGTCCGCCGGCACGGTGACGTACTCGGCGTAGCCGCCGTCGGCGTCCCAGCCCGTGTACGTGGACGCCGGGCACAGGTTCTCCGCTCCCCGCAGGCAGTAGCGGCAGTGCCCGCACGTCGAGCGCAGCCACGCCACGCCCACCCGGCCGCCGGCCGGCGGGCCGCCCGCGCCCGGGCCGTGGGCGGTCACCCTGCCGACGACCTCGTGGCCGGGTACGGTGCGGGGCCGCCTCGGCGGCAGGTCGCCCTCCGCCAGATGGAGGTCCGTACGGCAGACGGCGCACGCCTCGACGCGTACGAGCAGCTCGCCGGGGCCGGGTGCGGGGACCGGGAGCCGCGCGAGCCGGAGGGGGCGCGTGGCCATCGGGCCCGGGTTGGCGACCACCCAGGCGTCCATCCCGGCGCCCGCTCCCGCGAACGTCCCGGCGCCGGTGCCCGTCATCTCGGCTTCCGTCCCGGGGCCGTTCGAGAGGTGCTGCCCGAGCCCGTCTCAAGGGGCGTCCCGGTGTCCATCGCGAAGTCGGTCCTTTCGTCCCGAGGTGCGGGGAGGGCGTCTCGACCGGCCGGGGGCGTCCCGGTCAGCGCTTCCTCGCCCGGAGGCGCGCGATGGTCCGGATGGTCAGCAGCGCGACCACCATCACGATCTGGCCGCCGATGATCAGCTTGTTGACGTCGACCACCGGCTGCCAGCGCACCGCGCCGTCCTTGATGACGAACACGCCCGACGGGGTCGCCCCGAGGCCGAACCCGGCGCCCACGCCCTCCCCGGGGTTGTCGCCCTCCTGCCTGCCGCTGCCGCCCCCTCCGCCGCCGGCGATCCGGGCGACCGGGATGACCGTGATGCCGTCCTGGACGATCGGCTCGCCGAACACCCGCTTGACCGTGGATTTGTCCTGTGCTTGCTCGATCATCTGGATGATGTCCATCGAGACCCCCTTCGCGATGAATGTCCCTCTATCCATTCCCGTGTACGGGGACGGTGAAAGGCCGGAGACCGTGCTCACTCAGACGCTCCCTCCGATCCGCCGGGTAGACAGGGACCTGTGAGGTTCACGATGAAGGAGCAGAAATGATCATCGTCGGGGTCGACGGTTCCGGGGCTGGTCTGGAGGCGGCGGCGTGGGCGGCCCGTGAGGCCGCGCTGCGCGGCAGCGCCCTGCGGGTGGCCCACGCGATGCCGAAATGGGCGTCCGAGATGCCTCCCCACGGCCCGTACGCGGATGTGGCGAGGTGGATGCGCGAAGGGGCCGACTCGGTCCTCGGGGAGGCGCTGGACCGGATCGGCGAGCAGGAGGGGGACGTGGCCGTCGAGACGGCCCTGCTGCCCGGGGACGCCAGGATGGCCCTGATCAAGGCGGCGGAGGAGGCGGAGCTTCTCGTGGTCGGCAACCACGGGCTCGGCGGATTCCGGGGATTGCTCCTGGGCTCCGTGGCGCTCGGCGTCGCCGGGCGGACGTCGTGTCCGGTCGTCGTGGTCCGCACCCTCCCGGCCGAGGGGCGCCGCCGGATCGTGGTCGGCGTGGACGGGGCGCCGACGAACGCGGACGCCGTCGAGTTCGCGTTCGCCGAAGCGGCCCTGCAGGACGCGGAACTGCACGCCGTACACGCCTGGCGGGGGCTGGTCGCCGGGGGCGGCTACGAGGCCGCCGCGTCCGTCCAGGAGGAGGACGGCCTGCGCGCGATGCTGACCGAGGCGCTGGCGGGCCCGTCGCGCCGCCACCCGGACGTGAAGGTCACCGAGCACGTCGTGAACGGGCATCCGGTCGAGGTGATGAAGGAGGCGTCGGCCGGGGCCGGGCTCCTCGTGGTCGGCTCCCGCGGCCGGGGCGAGCTGGCGGGGCTGGTGCTCGGCTCGGTCAGCAACGCCGTCCTGCAGCACGCCGACTGCCCGGTGGCCGTGGTCCCGCCGAGCCGGCAGCCGTGACTCCGCAGCCGTGACGTCGGAGCCCGTGTCCGAGCCGTCACCCGGGAGCCGTGTCCGAGCCGGTCACCCAGAGCCGTCGCCCCGGAACCGTGCCCGAGCCGTCACCCGGGAGCCGTGTCCGAGCCGTCACCCCGGACCGTGTCCGAGCCGTCACCCCGGAACCGTGACGCCGGAGCCGTGATGCCGGGGTGGTGGCCCCGGAGCTTGTGGCCTCCGGGGTCGTGATCCGCCCCGCTCACACCGCGTCGCGCGACGCGTGAGCGGGAGCTGCGGGGCGGATCGGGCGGCGAGCCGGTCCGCGCCGGCGAGGCGAGGGGCTCAGCGGGCCCGCGCCGCGGCGGCGAACTGCGCCACGTCCTCGGCGCCGTCCTCGATCAGTTTGGCGGCCAGGTCGGACAGGGCGCGCCCCGCCGCGAGCTCGTCGCCGATCTGCGGAACCGGCCGATCGTGAGGGTTGCGCCGGGCGTGCGCCACACTCTCGTGCCGCGTGCCGTCACCCGCGCGGAGCACCGCCCTGGCCGTGGTCACCTGGTCGGCGTCGTCCTCGTCGATGAAGATCTCGACGTTCCACTCCTTGCGCTCCATAGCGAACACACCTCCCACTTCAGCGTCCCCTTCCGTCGGCCCTGAACGGAAGGGGGTTTTAGCTCTGTATGTCGCTATTTGTGACTTTTTATGGAGAATTTACCGTCAAAACCCGCGGATCCGGCGGCCGGTGATGGTGTGGGGATGGACGCTGATGTACGTCTCGCGCACACCCCCGGCCCAGGGCTGCACGCCGGTTCCGGTCGCCTCCGCGAGCTCGTCCCCCGAGACGTAGTGCGCGGGCCCCTGTACGAGCACGCTCCACCCTTCGCGGTTGACCTCGTCGATGTGGTCGACCTCGAAGCCGATCGTCAGCTCGACGCCCTCCATGCCGGTGCGCATCGCCTCCTCCATCGGGCCGCCGTGCTGGGTGCGGAAGACGATCGCCCCCTTGTGGACCTTGAAGTTCACGGGGAGGACCGTCGGCCCGGAATGTCCGCTGAACGCGACCCTGCCGACGCCGCCGGAGGAGATCAGGCGCATGCACTCCTCGGGGTCGAGCGCGTGCAGGACCGGGTGCGCGGCGGCCGGTCCCTGGCCGGGCGGGCGGTCCATGCCGCCGCCGAGCAGGTCGTCGGGGGTGGTCTCCAGCGCCGCCGCCAGCCGCAGCAGCGCCTCCTCCGTGATCGAGGCGGCCGCCTCCTCGACGTACTCCACGAAGCCGGGCGCCATGCCCGCGCGTTCCGCCAGATCCTCGCGGCTGAGCCCCAGGCGCTTACGGTGATGGGCGATGCGGCGGCCAAGGTCACCGGGCGAGACCGTTCGGCGGGACATCGGCTCCCCTTCCTCCGTCGGGGGTCATGACACCTTCACTGCGACGGTACGCCGTGCCCGTCGCCGTCGTCGCGATACCCCTCCCCGGGCCGCTTATAACGGTCGAGGTGGGGCACTCTGGGACCTAAGCCCTGTGCGCGCGGGACGTATGCCGCTGCCCGGCGGTCCGGTCCCGGACTGACGCTGGTCGGGGAGCGATCGAGTGAGCATCGAGCGGCAGCGAGGGAGGACGCCATGTCCGTCACCGTCAAGGACGTCATGGGACGTGTGGCCATCGCGGTCCAGGAGGACGCGGGATTCGCCGACATCGCCGCCGCGATGGAACGGTTCCGGGTGGGCGCGGTGGCGGTCGTCGACGCCGAGCGCCGGCCCGTCGGCGTGGTCTCGGAGGACGACCTGCTGCTCCGGGAGACCGGCGCGCCGGGTGGCCCCGGCGCGTTCTTGGACCCCGGGCGCCGGCGCGAGCACCGCAAGGCGGTCGGCGTCACCGCCGCCGAGATCATGAGCACGCCGCCGGTGACCGTGACCCCGGGGACGCCCGTACGCGTCGCCGCGCGGCTGATGCACGAGAGAAGGATCAAGCAGCTTCCCGTGGTCGACCCGATCAGCGGGCGCATCGCCGGGACCGTGCACCAGTCCGACCTGCTGCGGATCTTCAACCGCCCGGTCGAGGACCTGCGCGCGGACATCGTCGACGTGATCAGGCGCGAGGCCGACCCGGAGTGCCTGGAGATCGTCATCGAGTCCGGCATGGTGACCATCCGGGGACGCGTGCGCAGGCGCTCGCAGATCTGCCACATCGTCGAGGCCGTACGCGCGGTCGAGGGCGTGATCGACGTGACCACCGAGATCACGTTCGCCAAGAACGACCTCGTCGTGCCGCCGCTCCGCTAGCCACCCGTCACCCGGCCCCGGCCGGCGATCCACCGCCGCCGGCCGACACCCCCGGGAACGGGCGCGGGGCGAGGCACGGGGACGCCCGCCGGCGAGCGCCCCGGGTCACTCGCCGCGATCGACCTTGAGCCGCGCGGCGAGGGCGGCCGCCTGCGTGCGCCGCTGCATGTTGAGCTTGCTCAGCAGGTTGGACACGTAGTTCTTGACGGTCTTCTCGGCCAGGTAGAGCCGCTCGCCGATCTGCCGGTTGGTCAGCCCCTCGCCGATCAGCTCCAGGATGTGCCGCTCCTGCTCCGACAACGCGGCGAGCGGGTCGCGCCTTTCGGCCTGCTCGCGCAGGCGCTGCAGCATGGTCGCCGTGGTCTGCGGGTCGAGCAGCGACTGGCCCGAGGCCACCGTGCGCACCGCCCCGACGAGGTCGGATCCGTGGATCTGCTTGAGCACGTACCCGGCGGCACCGGCCATCACGGCGTCGAAGAGCGCCTCGTCGTCGGCGAAGGACGTCAGCATGAGGCAGGCCAGCTCGGGCATCCGGGAGCGCACCTCCCGGCAGACGTCGACGCCGCTGCCGTCCGGGAGCCGCACGTCGAGGACGGCGACGTCCGGCTTGAGCGCCGGGATGCGGGCGATCGCGGACTCGGCGGTGCCGGCCTCGCCGACGACCTCGATGTCGTCCTCGGCTTCGAGCAGGGCGGCCACGCCGCGCCGCACGACCTCGTGGTCGTCCAGGAGGAATACGCGAATCATGACATGCACGCTAGCGTCCCATCCGTCTGGATGGGTAGGCGGCCGGAACGGGGCCCCGCCCGCGCGACCGGTGGGAGACGGAGGTCCCCGAGCAGTGGGACGTTCGGCAGGTGCGCGCCCGCGCGCCTGACGGTGGAATGGTGGCATCGGCCCCCGAGTCGACCCCGAGAAGGAGACGCGCCATGACCGCACCGATCGTCGTCGGAGTCGACGGCTCCCCGCAGTCCACCGCGGCGGTGGACTGGGCAGCCGACGACGCGGCACGCCGCGGCGTCCCGCTGAAGATCGTGCACGTCCGCGAGCCGTGGGCGCACCAGTACCCCTTCCACGCGGTCGAGGGGTTCGACCAGTCGCTGTCCGAGTACTGCGAGGGCGTGATCAGCGCCGCCGCCGAGCGGGCGAGGGGACGCGTCCCCGGGCTCGCCGTCACCGCGGAGCTGTCCGCCGGAACGGTCCTCGAGAAGCTGAAGGCCGAGTCCCGCCACGCCGTCGCCATGGTGGTCGGCAGCAGGGGCCTCGGCGGCTTCGCGGGGCTCGTGCTCGGCTCGGTCGGGCTGGGCCTCGCCGGCCACGCCGCCTGCCCCGTCGTGATCGTACGCGGGCCCGCCAGGGACGCGCGCGGGCAGGGAGAGGACGGCCCTCGGGAGATCGTCGTCGGCTTCGACGGCTCCGAGCACTCCGAGGCCGCCGTGCGGTACGCGTTCGAGGAGGCCGGGCTGCGCGGCGCCGCCGTACGCGTCGTCCACGTGTGGCAGATGCCCGCGTTCACGCCGTTCGCGGTCGGCTACACCCGTGTGCTCGACGAGGTCTTCGAGCAGAGCGGGGAGACGGCGCGCCGGCAACTCGCGCCGTGGCGGGAGAAGTACCCGGACGTGCCGGTGGAGCAGTCCGTCGTCTGCGGGCACCCCATCGCCGTCCTGTCGGACTTCTCGCGCCGGGCCGACCTGCTCGTGGTGGGGTCGCGCGGGCTCGGCGGGTTCGGCTTGGCCGTGCTGGGATCGGTCAGCCACGGCGTCCTGCATCGGGCCCACTGCGCGGTCGCCGTCGTGGGCCGGGGAGAGTGAACAGGGGACGGTGAGCCCGGGAGTCCGGGCCGGTGAGCCGGGGAGAGGAGGAGCGATGAGCGTGGAAACGCTGACCGCGGAGCAGGTCATGACCCGCGTGCTCGTCACGGTCACCGCGGAGGAGTCGCCGCTGATGGCATGGGAGCTGATGCGCCGCGCCGACGTCCACCACCTGCCGGTCGTGGACGACTCCTGCCACGTGCTCGGCATCCTGACCAGGGAGGACGTCGCCGCCACCTGGTGCGGCGGCGGCCCGGACGAGCACTCCTGCCGCCGGGTGGGCAGCCTTCTGAGCCGGCGCAGGCTCCCGAAGGTGGGGCCGGGGCACACGCTGGCGCGGATCACCGCCGTCATGCTCGACGTCGGCTGCGACGCCGTGCCCGTCGTCTCGGGGCCCGGCGTCCTGGTCGGCCTGGTGACCGTCAGCGACGTCCTGCGGGCCGTGGCGGGGCGCGCCGGCCGGAGCGGCGAGGGCCGGGAGGGCTCCGCCGAGGTGCGGACCGGGCTGTTCCACCTCAGCCCCGTGCTCCCGCCCGACTGACCGGCCGCCCACCGGGCGCGGGGCCGACGCCACCCTTCCCGCGTCCTCGACGGCCAGGACGATGGCGGGGACTTCCGCGAGCGCGCCCCGGTCACGGCGTGGGCGAAGGCGGGTCGCGCGCGAGCCGGGGTGACGAAGCGGCCGCCCGCCGGGTAGGAGCCCCCGCATGGGGCACCTGCCGCCGTACGCGCCGATGACGGCCCGGCTCGGCCCGCTGCCGCCCCGGTCGCGGGACGAGCTGTACGGCTACGAGATGAAGTGGGACGGCGTGCGCGCGCTCGGCTACGTCGAGGGCGGGCGGCTGCGCCTGGTCTCGCGCAACGGGCTGGACGTCACGGTCGCCTACCCCGAGCTCGGCCCCCTCGCGGACGCCGTCGCGGGCGCGGCCGTGCTCGACGGGGAGATCGTGGCGTTCGGGCCGCGCGGCCACCCCAGCTTCGCCGCGCTGCAGCCCCGGATGCACCAGCGCGACCCGGCCAAGATCAGGATGCTGGCCCGGACCACCCCCGTCACGTACCTGATCTTCGACATCCTCCACCGAGGGGACGCCACCGCGATCCGCCTGCCGTACGTCGAGCGGCGCGACCTGCTCGACCGCACCATCTCGGCGGGGGAGCGCTGGGACGTGCCGCCGTACTCTCCCGGAGGCGGGGCGGCCGCCTTCCGGACCAGCCACGAGCTGCGTCTGGAGGGCGTGGTCGCCAAGCGGCTGACCTCGGCGTACCAGCCGGGACGGCGCAGCGGCGACTGGGTGAAGGTCAAGCACTTCCGCACCCAGGAGGTCGTCGTCGGCGGATGGAAGCCGGGCGAGGGCAGGCGCGCCCGGGGCATCGGCTCGCTGCTGCTCGGCGTGCGCGACCCGGCGGGCCGCCTGGTCTACGCCGGGCACGTGGGGACCGGGTTCACCGAGGCGGCGCTCGCCGACCTGGGGGCCCGGCTCGCGCCGCTCGCCCGCGCGACCAGCCCGTTCGCGGACGAGGTGCCGCGCGAGCACGCCCGGCACGCGCACTGGACCGAGCCCGTCCTCGTCGGCGAGGTGCGGTACGCCGAGTGGACCGGGGACGGCCGGCTCCGCCACCCGAGCTGGCGCGGCCTGCGGCCGGACCGGCGGGCGGAGGACGTGGTGAGGGAACCGGGCTGACCGGCGACCCGACCCGCGCGCGATCTTACGGCTGCGGCATAACCTGGATTCTGTCGAGTCCGGTTTCGTGCGGCGGTCCGCGAGCAGAGGCGTTTGATGGCGGCGATGACATCCCAGACCTCGAAGCGATCCCACAACAGGCTGCCCATCGAGGTGACGAGCTTCGTCGGCCGCCGGCACGAGGTGGCCGAGGCCAAGCGGATGCTGTCCCAGTCCCGCATCGTGACGTTCACCGGCCCCGGCGGCGTCGGCAAGACGCGGCTCGCCCTCCGGGTCGCCGCCGACGTGCACCGGGCCTTCCCCGACGGCGTCTGGCTGGTCGAGCTGGCCGCGCTGGACGACCCCACCATGTTGTGCCAGACCGTGGCCGAGGCGCTGGAGATCCGCAACCAGTCGCCGCGCCGGTGCGTCGACGTGCTCGCCGACCACCTCAGGGAACGGCAGGCGCTGCTGGTCCTGGACAACTGCGAGCACCTCCTGCAGGACTGCGCCGTACTCGCGGAGACCCTCGCGCGGGCCACCACCGACCTGCGGATCCTCGTCACCAGCCGGCAGGCCCTGGGCGTCGCGGGCGAGCAGACGCTGGCCGTGCCCGCGATGTCGCTGCCGGACGTGGACGGGGCGACCCTGCCGCTGGAGACGCTCACCCAGTTCGACGCCGTACGCCTGTTCAGCGAGCGGGCCTCCGCCGTGGTGCCCGGATTCGCCGTCACCGAGGCGAACCACGAGACGGTGGAGCGGATCTGCCGCCGGCTGGACGGGATCCCGCTCGCCCTCGAACTGGCCGCGGTGCGGCTGCGGGCGCTGTCCCTCGACCAGTTGCTCGACCGCCTGGACGACCGGTTCCGGCTGCTCACCGCGGGGTCGCGCGCCGTGCTGCCGCGCCACAGGACGCTGCGCGCCCTGATCGACTGGAGCTACGGCCTCTGCACGGAGCAGGAGCGGCTGCTGTGGGCGCGGGTGTCGGTCTTCGCCGGAAGCCTCGACCTGGAGGCGGCCGAGGAGGTCTGCTCCGGCGACGGGATCGCCAGGGATGACGTGCTCAACCTGGTGATCGGCCTGGTCGACAAGTCCATCCTGATCCCGGACGAGCAGTCTCCCGCGATGCGGTACCGGCTCCTCGACACGATCCGCCAGTATGGCAGGGAGCGGCTGGAGGAGGCCGGCCAGGACGCCGCGGTGCGGCGGCGGCACCGGGACTACTACCGGTGCCTGGCGTCCGACGCCGACCGGCTGCTGTTCGGCCCGGACCAGGTCGCCTGGTTCACCCGCCTCCAGCGGGAGAACGCCAACCTGCGCACGGCCCTGGAGTACTGCTTCGCGCAGGGGGAGACCCGCACCGGCCTGGAGATGGCGACCGACCTCGTCTACCACTGGACCACCGGCTACTACCTGGGCGAGGGCCGCGGCTGGTTCGACAAGGGCCTCGCCGCGGAGACCGAGCCGACCGCGACGCGGGCCAGGGCCCTGTGGTGCGCCTCCTGGCTGGCGATCATCCAGGCCGAGATCGCCTCGGCCGAGGAGATGCTGGCGGAGGCCCGGGGCCTCGGCGAGCGGTTCGGCCTGGAGCAGGTCCTCGCGTACGTCGCGATCTTCTCCGGCCAGATCGCGATCTACCGGGGGGCGGCCGACGAGTCGATCACGCTGTACGAGGAGGCGGTGCGCCGTGCCCGCGCCATCGGCGACCCGGTGGCGGAGGCGCTCGCCCACGTCCGGCTCATCCTCGTGCGCTCCGTCCTCGGCGACTCGGCGGAGGCGATGGCCGAGGGGGAGCGGTGTCTCGCGGTGTGCGACGCCTACGGCGAGCAGTGGCACCGCGCGTACTGCCTGGTGGCGATGGCGATCGACGTCTGGCGGCAGGGCGACTCCGCCCGCGCGGCCGACCTGGCGAAGGAGAGCCTGCGGTTCAACCGGTCGCTCGACGACATGCTGGGCGCCGGACTGGCCGTCGAGACGCTCTCCTGGATCGCCGCGAGCGAGCGGCGGTACGAGCGGGCCGCGCGGCTGCACGGCGAACTGGAGATCATCTGGAGGTCGATGGGCACCGTCCTGTCGAGCTACGCCTACCTGATGCCCTACCGGGAGGAGTGCGAGGCCCGGACCCGCCAGGCGCTCGGGGAGTCCGGGTTCCGCGCCGCGGCCCGGCGCGGAGCCAGGCTCCCGTACGACGACGCCGTCGCGTACGCCCTGGAGGAGGAGGCTTCCGAGGAGGAGCGGGCCGAACCCTCCGCCGAGCCCTCGCCGCTGACTCCCCGGGAGACGGAGATCGCCCGGCTCGTCGCCGAGGGCATGAGCAACAAGGAGATCGCCGCCACTCTGGTGATCGCGCAGCGCACGGCCGAGGGGCACATCGAGCACATCCTGAGCAAGCTCGGGTTCAGCTCGCGCGCCCAGATCGCGGTCTGGGTCCGCGAACGCGACCACGCGGCCGGGGAATGAGCGGCCGGGGAACGACACGAACGAGGGGGATGAGGGCGTGGGCGCGGCTCTTCCCCAGGGGCCCGGTCGATCAGCGGTGAGGTCGCGCTCGGCCGCCCACGTGGGCGGGGTGGACGCCCGGGCGTCCACCCCGTGTCTCCACCCCGTGTCATCTCCCGGGACGCCCGCCGTCCGGGCCGACCAGACCGGACTGGTAGGCGAAGACGACGAGCTGGGCGCGGTCGCGGGCGTGCAGCTTGGTCATGGCGCGGCTGACGTGGGTCTTGGCCGTGGCCGGGCTGATGACCAGGTGGGCGGCGATCTCGTCGTTGGACAGCCCCTGGGCGGCCAGGGCGGTCACCTCGCGCTCGCGTTCGGTGAGCCGGCCCACCCCGGCCGCCGCCGGTCGCGGACGGCGGGAGACGAACTCGGCGATGAGACGGCGGGTGACGGCCGGTGACAGCAGCGCCTCCCCGCGGGCGGCCACGTGGATCCCGTGCAGGAGGTCGTCCGGCTCCGTGTCCTTGATCAGGAACCCGGTGGCGCCCGCGCACAGCGCCTCGTAGACGTACTCGTCGAAGCCGTAGTTGGTCAGGATGACCACATGTACGCCCGACAGGCGGGGGTCGGCGGCGATCCGCCTGGTGGCCTCGATGCCGTCCATGCCCGGCATCTGCACGTCGAACAGGGCGACGTCGGGCAGCAGTTCGCGGGCCAGGGCGAGGCCTCCGGCGCCGTCGCCGGCCTCGCCGACCACCTCGAGATCGTCTTCGGCCTCCAGGAGCGCGCGGAAACCGGCGCGGATGAGGGGCTGGTCGTCGACGAGAAGGATGCGGATCACGTCAGGTCCTCGGTGGGGAGTTCGGCGCGTACGGTGAAGCCGCCCTGGGGGCGGGGCCGGGCGTGCAGGCGGCCGCCGAGCGCGGCGACGCGCTCGCGCATGCCGGACAGGCCGTTGCCGGGCGTGGGCCGGTGATCGGGGGAGGCGAGGCCGTCGTCGTCGATCCGGACCGTCAGATCACGCTCCCCGTAGTCGAGGGTCACCGTCGCGGCGGCGGGTCCGGCGTGGCGGGAGACGTTGGTGAGCGCCTCCTGCACGATGCGGTAGGCGGCACGGTCGACGGCCGCGGGAAGCGGCCGTGGGCGGCCGGTCACCGTGACGGTCGTCGGCAGTCCCGACGAGATGACCCGTCCGACCAGGTCGTCCAGCCGGTCCAGGCCGCTGCCGGACGGTTCACCGGTGTCGTGCAGCACGTCCAGGGTGGCCCGCAGCTCGCGCATGGCGTCGGCGCCCGCCTCCTGGATGGCCAGCAGCGCGGGGGGCACCTCTTCGCCGCGTTTGCGCGCCAGGTGGATGGCGACCCCGACCTGCACCTTGATGACCGAGATGCTGTGGGTGAGGGAGTCGTGCAGCTCGCGGGCGATGCGCAGCCGCTCCTCTCCGGCGCGGCGCCGGGCGGTCTCCTCGCGGGTGCGCTCGGCCTCGGCGGCTCGCCGCTCGGCCTGCTCCAGGTAGGCCTCCCGGTGCCGGCTCACGACTCCGCCGATCCAGGCCGCCAGGAACCAGCCCAGCAGCAGGATCGTCCGTTCGACGAGCGACCGGACGGGCCGGGTCCCGTCGGCGGTCAGCCAGGCGGTCAGCGATCCGGCGAGGAACACGGCGCCCGCGATCGCGGCGGGCAGGCGGCGACCGTCCTTGACGACGGTGTAGACGGCGACCAGGACGGGGAAGGCCGCCGGCTGGGTGGGGTCGGCTCCCGCCGCGTAGGCGAGCATGCATCCCGTGGTGAGGACGAGCACCGGGATCGGCGCACGGCGGCGGACGGCCAGCGCCAGACAGCCGGTGGCGATCGCCGCGTAGCCCAGCGGACCGATGCCGGGCTCGGTCGTGGCGCCGGCACTGAGCACGACCGCCAGCGCGACGGCGAGGACGGCGTCGGGCACACGCGCGTGCCCTCTCGGATCGAACCGCACCCCCGCACCCTACGAGCGAACCGGAATCTCCTCATCCCCGCCGTGTCGTATCTCCCGGATACTCCGCACGGCGTAGATCGGCGGGGAGCCGGTCCGCAGCCGGTCCCGGCGGATCACTTCGCCGGTGAATGGACCGGGAGCCGGAGGGCGGGCGTCGGGGCGCCGGATCCGGCGTCGCCCCGGCGGGGGTCAGACGTGTCTCATGTCGTGGACGCCGCGGCGGAGACCCGAGGGCGGGAGCTCGGCCCAGACGGTGTCGCCGGTGGCCGTACGGAAACGTCCCCAGCAGCAGGCGAGCCGGTCGAGCCGTTGCCGCCCGGCGCCGTCGCTCCCGGGAGCCGGGGCGGCGAGCCTGTCCCCGGCCCCCTCCTCACCCGAGCCGGGGCAGGTCCTCGCGACCGGATCCGGGTACACGTTCTCGACCTCGACCTCGCAGCGGAGCGTGCCGTCGATGAGATACAGGCTGAGCCGCATCGGGCCGCCCCACTGGCGCAGAGCTCCGGTGAGCAGCTCGGTCACCAGCGGTTCGGCGGCGCATCGCCGGTCGCGCAGCCCCCACGCGGCGAGCTGGGCGCGGACCAGCCGCCGTGCCAGGCGCGCGCAGGACGGATGCCCGGTGAGGGACCAGGACGCCACGTCCGGATCGCCCTCCCCGGCCCGGTGAGCGTCGGGCGGCAGGGAGAACAGCTTGTGGAGACAGTCGGACGCGGCCGACACGAAGGCGGGTCCGAAAGCGCGCTCGAGGATGTGCCGAGGCCCGTGCCCGTGCCCGTGCCCGTGCCCGTGCCCGTGCCCGTGCCCGTGATCGTGGCCCGTGTCGTCACCGGGCCCGCGAGCGGTGTCGTGACCGCGGCCGTGATCGACACCGGTGTCGTGCCGGCGACCGTGGCCGATGTCGTGACCGCCCCCGTGGCGGGCGCCCTGACCGCCTTCCCGGTCGAGAGTGTCCGCCGGCGCGGACGGTGACGCGTTCTCGCCCATGCTTCTCCCTACCCCCTGGTCCTCGTCCGCGTGGACCATCCCCGGAGTCACCTTCTCCCCGAGCCCACCCGTAGGGGACGGGATAAATCCCCATATAAGTACCTATCTCGTACTAAACCCGGGCGATCTGGTGGGTGTCGCAAGAACCACAGGAGATCCCGAGATGCGAGGCCCGCACACTGAGGAGGCTTTCAGGAAGCGCTGTTAGCTTCCGCTTACATGAGCTGGAAACGCAAGGTCAACGCCGCGGTCGGCGGGATCACCGGCTACCACCTCACCCCCGTGGACAGGCCTCCTGGAACGTCGAAGGAGCAGGCGAAGGGGCAGGACGCTCCGCGGAAGGAGCAGGAGGCGGCCGCCGCGCCGTCGTACCACCCGACGGCGGAGGACGACCGGCTGGTGCGCGCGCCGGTCTTCCTGCTCTCCCCGGTGAGATCCGGGTCCACGCTGCTGCGGTCGATGCTGAACAGCCACTCCATGATCCACGCCCCGCACGAGCTGCACGTACGACGCCTCACCGTGGGCTACGGGAACTCCCTGGTCGGCACGGCGATGGAGGCCCTCGGGCACAGCAGAGGCGACCTGGAGCACCTCCTGTGGGACCGGGTGCTCCACCGGGAGCTGGTTCGCAGCGGCAAGCGGATCATCGTCGAGAAGACCCCGGCCAACGCGTTCGCGGCGGAGCGGATCGCCGCCTGCTGGCCGGACGCGCGGTTCGTCTTCCTGCTGCGCCACCCCCTCTCCATCGCCCGCTCCTGGCACGAGGCCGGGGCAGGCAAGAGGGACATGGACGAGGCGGCCAGGGACGCCCTGCGCTACATGAAGGCGGTCGAGCGGGCGCGCCGCTCCCTGTCGGGCCTCACCGTCCGCTACGAGGACCTGACCGACGACCCCGTGGGGACGACCCGCCTCATCTGCGACTTCGTCGAGGTCCCGTGGGAGGAGGCCATGCTCACCTGGCAGGGCGAGGCGTCGTACCGCAAAGGGCTCGGAGACTGGAAGGAGAAGATCAGAACAGGGGCCGTGCAGCCGGGCCGGCCGCTCCCCACCGCCGACGAGATCCCCGCCGTGCTCCAGAAGCAGTGCCACACGTGGGGATACCTGCGGTGAAGGCGCACGCCGAGGTGGAGCAGATCTGGCCCAGGGACGGCCGGATCCGGATCATCGGCCGCGTTCACAACCTCACGCCGGACCCGGACCCCGGCCCGGACGCCTGCCGGCTCGTCCTGGTCCTCAGGCAACGCGAAGATCCCGTCCGTACGGGAGCGGGCCGCGCGGACCGGGCGAAGGGCCCGGCCGGCCCCCGGACCGGGCCGCACGCGGGAGCCCCCGAGGAGTCCCGCACGACGGACGGCCGCAAGGAGGAGGCCCGGGCCCAGGAGGTCCACGCCGGGGCGGCGCTCGACGGGCACGCCTTCGACGCGAGTGTCCCCATCGGCGACCTGGTGCCCGCTCACGGCTCCCTCACCGGCGTCTGGGACGCCTATCTGGTCGTACGCGCGGGCGGCCGGGAACGCCGGCTGCGGATGGGCCGGGTGCTCGACGACATCCCGGACAAGACCAAAGTCATGATATTTCCGGCGCAGGCGGTGCCGGCGGACGACCGCCTCCTGCTCGTACGGCCGCGCTACACCATCCGGAACAACCTCTCGGTCGACGTCGAATGGGGCGCGCGATGAGGATCCGGTACATGCTGCTGCACGCCTACGGCATGGGCGGCACCATCCGCACGGTGATCAACCAGGCGAACGCCATGGCCGCGCGGGGGCACGACGTGGAGCTCGTCAGCGCGGTGCGGCGCAGGGACGAGCCGCAGTTCCCGATCGACCCCCGGGTGCGGCTGGTGCCGCTGACCGACCAGCGCGAGCAGGCCTCCGGCTACCGCGCCCGGCTCGCCGCCCGCCGCGGCAGGGTCGTGCCCCCGGGGGAGTACAAGTCCGACTGGTTCACCAGGGGCGTCGAGCGCGCGGTGGCCGACTATCTGGCCGGCGTCTGGGACGGCGTCCTGGTCACCACCCGCCCCGGGCTCAACCTGCTCGCCGCGCGGTACGCGCCCGACGGCGCGATCCGGGTCGCCCAGGAGCACATGAACATGGCCAGCCACCGGCCGGACGTGCGCGCCGAGATCGTCCGCACCTACCGGACGTTCGACGCCGTCGTCGTCCTCACCCACGGCGACCGGCTCGAATACGAGCGGGCCGTCCCCGGCGCCCGCGTGCTGCGCATCCCCAACGCCGTCCACGAGCACGGCGGCGTACGGCCGGGCCCGCGCGGGAAGGTCGTCCTCGCCGCCGGGCGGCTGACCGAGCAGAAGGGCTTCGACCTGCTCGTCCCCGCGTTCGCCCGCGTGGTCGCCGAGCATCCGGACTGGCAGCTGCGGATCTTCGGGACCGGCCCCGGCGAGGCCGGGCTGCGGGCGCTCATCGAGGAGCTGCACCTCTACAACCACGTCTTCCTCATGGGACGTACGGACCGGCTCGACGACGAGCTGGCCAAGGCGTCGGCCTTCGTGCTCAGCTCGCGTTTCGAGGGGCTGCCCATGGTGATGATCGAGGCGATGTCGCACGGCACGCCGATCGTGAGCTTCGACTGCCCGACCGGCCCGGCCGACGTGCTGACCGACGGCGTGGACGGCCTGCTCGTGCCGCCCGGCGACGTGCCCGCCCTCGCGGACGCGCTCGCCCGGGTCATCGGCGACCGCGCGCTGCGCGAGCGGCTCGGTTCGGCCGCGCTCGCCGGCGCCGCGCCGTACACGAGAGAGGCCGTGACGCCGCAGTGGGAGGCGCTCTTCGAGGACCTCGCCCGGCGGCGGCGCGGCGCGGCGGGGGTGAGCCGGGCGGCGCGCCCCGGCGACCCGCCCGCGCCCGGGTTCCGCCGCCCACGACGCGTCGACCGTGCCGCAGCCGGCGGCGGCCGGGCCCCGGTTCCCGCCGCCCGGAGAGCGAATCGTGATCCACGGCATGGGGGATAAGCGCGCGAATTCGCCCCGACGGCACCGGTAGCATCGGTAGGTAACCATCGGAAGGTGGGGTGCCGCGAGCGCGTCGCACTCCGGCGCGGGCATCCATCGGCCGTCTCAGCCATCGGGAATCGAGCAAGGAGCTACCGTGTCTGCCGCCCTCGAAATACGCATCACCCTCGCCGGAGCCGAGCGCGTGGTGGCGGCGGGCACGACGGCCGGGGAGGCGCTCGACGCCGACGGCCGGTCGGTCATCGCCGCCAGGGTCAACGGCGAGTTGCGTGACCTGGCCGCCGAGGTGGCCGACGGCGACGTCGTCGAGCCGGTCGCCATCGACAGCGCCGACGGCCGGGCGATCCTGCGCCACTCCACCGCCCACGTGATGGCCCAGGCCGTCCAGGAGATCTTCCCCGAGGCGAAGCTCGGCATCGGCCCGCCCGTGGAGAACGGCTTCTACTACGACTTCGACGTCAAGGAGCCCTTCACCCCCGACGACCTCAAGCGCGTCGAGAAGCGCATGCGCGAGATCGTCAAGCAGGGCCAGACCTTCCAGCGGCGTCCCGTCAGCGACGAGGACGCCCGCGAGGAGCTCGCCGCCGAGCCGTACAAGCTGGAGCTGATCGGGCTCAAGGGCGGCGCCGCCGACGAGGAGAGCGTCGAGGTGGGCGCCGGGCAGCTCACCATCTACGACAACCTCGACCCGAAGTCCGGCGAGCTGTGCTGGAAGGACCTGTGCCGCGGCCCGCACCTGCCGACCACCCGGGTCATCCCGGCGTTCAAGCTGATGCGCAGCGGCGGGGCCTACTGGCGGGGCAGCGAGAAGAACCCGCAGCTCCAGCGCATCTACGGCACCGCCTGGGAGTCGCGCGAGAAGCAGGACGACTACCTGCGCATGCTCGAAGAGGCCGAGAAGCGCGACCACCGCAAGCTCGGCGCGGAGCTCGACCTGTTCAGCTTCCCGCCGGAGCTGGGCAGCGGCCTCCCGCTCTTCCATCCCAAGGGCGGGATCATCCGCAAGGAGATGGAAGACTACATGCGCCGGCGGCAGGCGGAGGCGGGGTACGAGTTCGTCAACACCCCGCACATCACCAAGTCGTCGCTCTTCGAGACCTCGGGCCACCTTCCCTGGTACGCCGACGACATGTTCCCGGCCTTCGAGCTGGAGGGCATCGAGTACCGCGTCAAGCCGATGAACTGCCCCATGCACAACCTGATCTTCCGGGCGCGGGGGCGTTCCTACCGTGAGCTGCCGCTGCGGCTGTGCGAGTTCGGCTCGGTCTACCGGTACGAGAAGTCGGGTGTGGTGCACGGGCTGACCCGGGTGCGCGGCATGACGCAGGACGACGCGCACATCTACACCACCAGGGAGCAGATGGCCGACGAGATCAAGTCGCTGCTGAGGTTCGTGCTCAGCGTGCTGCGCGATTTCGGGCTGTCGGACTTCTACCTGGAGCTGTCCACCCGCGACGACTCCGAGAAGTTCATCGGCGACCCCGCCGAGTGGGACGAGGCGACCGAGGCGCTGCGCCAGGTGGCCACCGAGTCGGGGCTGGAGCTGGTGGACGACCCGGGCGGCGCGGCCTTCTACGGGCCGAAGATCTCCGTTCAGGCCAAGGACGCGATCGGCCGCACCTGGCAGTTGTCCACCATCCAGCTCGACCTGAACCAGCCCAAGCGGTTCGGCCTGGAGTACCAGGCGGCGGACGGCAGCAGGCAGACCCCGGTCATGATCCACCGGGCGCTGTTCGGCTCCGTCGAGCGTTTCCTGGGCGTGCTCACCGAGCACTACGCGGGCGCGTTCCCTCCCTGGCTGGCCCCGGTCCAGGTCGTCGGCATCCCGATCGCCGACGCGCACGCCCCCTACCTGCAGGATGTCGCCAAGCGGCTGCGGGAGCAGGGTGTCCGGGTCGAGATCGACACGGCCGACGACCGGATGCAGAAGAAGATCCGCAACGCGCAGAAGGCCAAGGTGCCGTTCATGCTGCTCGCCGGTGACGACGACATCGCCGGCGGCGCCGTCTCCTTCCGCTACCGGAACGGCGAGCAGAAGAACGGCGTCCCGATCGACGAGGCGATCGCCGAGATCGTCGACGCGATCGACCGCCGGATCCAGGTCTGATCACGCCCGATCATCCGTCGCGAGCCCCCGCCGCCCATCACGGGCGGCGGGGGCTCCCGCGTCCCGGAGGGGACGCGCCCGGCGGCGCTCAGGCCCGGTCGTCGTCCTCGGCGGGGTGGCCGCCGCGCCCCTCGCCCGGCAGGCGCACGTCGTCCACGGTCACGTTGACCTCGACGACCCGCATCCCCAGCATCCGGCTCACCGACCTGGCCACGTTGACCTTGACCTCGGCGGCGACGTCCATGACCACGTGCCCGTACACGATGACGATGGTCACGTCCACCGCCACCTGCTGGTTCTCGATCTGGGCGCGCACCCCCTGGGTCGCCCGCTTGGAGCCGACGCCGATGCGGTCCCGGACCGCCTCGAAGGCGCGCTCGAAGTCGCCGCCCAGGTCGGCGACGCCGGGGATCTCCAGCGCGGCGAGCGCGGCGACCTTCTCGACCACCTCGTCGGCCACCTTGATGCGGCCCTTCACGACGGACGCGCCGAGCAGACCGGACCCGCCGTCGTCCGCCTCGCCGAGACCCGCGTGATCGCCCGGATCGCTCGGATCGGCCGGGCCGCCGGGCGGCTCCTCGATCCGCTCCTCGGTCCGCTCCTCGACCGGTGCCCCGGCCGACTCCTCGACCGGTCCCTCGACGGTGGCGACATCGGGCATGTGAACACTCCTCGGAGAATCGACGATCCGTGGGCTCGCTCAGGACGTGATTCTGCCGGAACATGGTGTGATTTATCCGGCATCTGAGGATGTCGATGGAGCCGTTCGCGACCGCCGCCATGGGCCGCAATATGCTGGCCCGCATGACGAACGAGCCGGAGCTGCAGCCGGGAGCGGGAGTGCCTGACGCGTTTGGGAGGCTCTGGACTCCGCACCGCATGGCCTACATCAAGGGCGAGAACAAGCCCAGCGGGTCGGGCCCCGGGGACGGCTGCCCCTTCTGCGAGATCCCCGCGATGAGCGACGAGGACGGCCTCATCGTGGCCCGGGGCTCCGCCGTGTTCGCCGTGCTCAACCTCTATCCGTACAACTCGGGCCACCTGATGGTGTGCCCGTACCGGCACGTCGCGGACTACGCCGACCTGGACGAGGCCGAGACCGCCGAGCTGGCCGACTTCACCAAGCGGTCGCTGCAGGCGCTCCGCAAGGCGAGCGGCGCCCAGGGGTTCAACGTCGGCATGAACCTGGGCCAGGTCGCGGGCGCGGGCATCGCCGCCCACCTGCACCAGCACGTGGTACCCCGATGGGGCGGCGACACGAACTTCATGCCGGTCGTCGGGCAGACCAAGGTGCTGCCGCAGCTCCTGCGCGACACGCGCGACCTGCTCGCCGACGCCTGGCCCGCCGCCTGAGAACCGCCGCGCCGCCGAGCATGCCGCGTCCCCGCGGCCCGCTCGCGGGCGCCCGGCCCCGCGCGTCCGAGAACCCCGCCCCCGGGACGTCGGGGGCGGGTCACGCTCAGGGGAGCGTGACCGCGAGGTGGGCGGCGGGACTCTCGTTGTTCAGCCGGTCGAGGGCGGTGACGTAGTAGTCGCCGCTCTCGCCGGCCGCGTACGCCGGGCTGCCGTCGGCGGGGACGACCGCCACCAGGTGCCGCGCGTCCACGGTCGCGCAGCCGGCGCTCCCGCCGCCCGCGTCCTTCTTGCCGCCCTTCCCGGCGCCGATCCGGTACACGGCGTACGCCCGGGCGCCGGGCGCCGCGGCCCAGGTCAGGGTCCCCGAGGAGGCCTTCAGGTTCGCCGGGGCGGCGGGGGGCCCGGACGGCAGCCCCTTGATCAGCGGAAGCAGCGCGGGCTGGGCGTAGTGGTTCTTGACGATCCGGTCCAGCACGCCCAGCGGGTTCGCGGCCAGCCCCGCCGCGCTGAAGTACACGTCGCCCTTCACCTCGGGGTACCGCCGGTTCACGGTCAGATGGGAGGGCATCTCCGCCGGCTTCGTCCAGGCGGGGGTGTCCTTCGTGCCGACGCGGTAGAGCGCCTGGCCGATGTAGAGGTCGACGTCGGTGCCGCGCACCGCCTCGGCCCACCAGGGCACCAGCGCGTCGTAGTCCGCCGCGGCGAACCCGCGCGGCCAGTAGAGCTGCGGGATCAGGTAGTCCACCGACCCGGCCTTGATCCACGCCTTCGCGTCGGCGTAGATCGCGTCGTAGGCCGACATGCCGTTCGTGGCCGAGCCCTTGGGATCGTCCGACTTGTTACGCCAGATGCCGAACGGGCTGATGCCGAACTTCACGTACGCCTTCGTCCCGTGCACCGCGCGGGACACCTGCGCGACGAGCTCGTTGACGTTGTCCCGGCGCCAGTCGGCCAGCTTGACGCCCTTGCCGTACTTCGCGTGGGTCGCGGCGTCGGCGAACCGCGTGCCGTTGCCCGGATACGGATAGAAGTAGTCGTCGAAGTGGACCCCGTCCACGTCGTAGCGGCGCACCACGTCGGTGACGACCTTGGTCACCCAGTCGCGCACCTGCGGCAGGCCCGGGTTGTAGTAGAGCCGCCCCTCGTGCTTGACCGTCCAGTCGGGGTGGACCCGCGCCGGGTGCCGGGCCGGCAGCGCCGACACGTCCGTCTCGTACGCCGCCCGGTACGGGTTGAACCAGGCGTGGAACTCCAGGCCGCGCTTGTGCGCCTCGGAGATCAGGAACGGCAGCGGGTCCCAGCCCGGATCCCTGCCCGCGCTGCCGGTGAGGTACTTCGACCACGGTTCGAGCGAGGAGCGGTAGAGCGCGTCGGACTCCGGGCGGACCTGGACGAACACCGCGTTGAGCCGGCGCTTCACCGCGTTGTCGAGGATCGTGACGTACTCGGCCCGCTGCCTGGCGGGGGTGAGGCCGGGCTTGGACGGCCAGTCGGAGTTGTGCACGGTCGCGATCCACACGCCGCGGAGCTGCCGCTTGGGGCGGGTGCCGCTCGCCGTGCAGGTCTCCGCGGCCGCGGCCGCCCGCACCGTCGTGGTCTTCTTGGGGGCGGGCTCGGGGCCGAAGGCGTAGGCCGCCCCGGCGCTCGCCGTGGCGACGACCAGGCTCGCCAGCAGCGGGCCACGTATCGAGCGCGGCCGTTCCGGCGCGCGTTCCTCACTGCTCGCCCGCATGCGGCGGCCCTCCCGATTCGCCATGGGACATCAGTGTGGCATCGACCGGAGGATGGTTCGGCCCGATGAGGAAACCCGATGGGGAAAACGCGGGGAATCGTCCCGTACCGGCGGCCGGGCGGCGGAGGACCGCCGCCCGGCCGCCGGGTGAGGGATCAGTGCTCGGCGGACGCGGCGACCTTGTCCGCGAGGTGGGCCGGGAGCGGCTCGTAGCGCAGGAAGTCCCGGTGGAACGTCCCCGTCCCGTGGGACATCGAGCGCAGGTCCACCGCGTACCGGGTGATCTCCAGCTCGGGGACCTCGGCCCTGACGAGGGTGCGTCCCGCTCCGGCCGGCTCGCTGCCGAGCACCCGGCCGCGACGCGCGGACAGGTCGGACATGACGGCGCCCACGAACTCGTCGGACACCAGGACGGAGACCTCGTCCACGGGTTCGAGCAGCAGCGTCGGCACCTTGCCCGCCGCCTCCTTCAGCGCGAGCTGCCCGGCGATCTGGAAGGCCATGTCCGAGGAGTCGACGGAGTGGGCCTTGCCGTCGTAGAGGGTGACCCGGATGTCCACCACCGGATATCCGGCCAGCACCCCCCGCTCCATCTGCGCCCGCACGCCCTTCTCCACGGACGGGATGAACTGGCGGGGCACGACGCCGCCGACGATCTTGTCGACGAACTCCAGCCCGCCGCCGGAGGGCAGCGGCTCGACCTCGATGTGGCAGATGGCGTACTGCCCGTGGCCGCCGGTCTGCTTGACGTTGCGTCCCATGCCCTGGGCCCGGCCGCCGAACGTCTCGCGGAGCGGCACCCGGAGCGGCACCCGCTCCACCTCGACACCGTACCGCCGGGACATCCGGTCGAGCAGGACGTCGGCGTGCGCCTCTCCCATGCACCAGAGCACGAGCTGGCGGGTCTCGGGGTTGTTCTCCAGCCGGAGCGTCGGGTCCTCGGCCACGAGCCGGGCCAGCGCCTGGCTGAGCTTGTCCTCGTCCGCCTTGGACCGGGCGCGGATCGCGACCGGCAGCAGCGGGTCGGGCATGTCCCAGGACCTCATCAGCAGCGGACGCTCCCGGTCCGAGAGGGTGTCGCCGGTCTCGGCCCTGGACAACTTCGCGATGGCGCAGATGTCGCCGGCCACGCACTTGGGCACCGGGCGCTGCGTCTTGCCCAGCGGCGAGCTGAGCCCGCCGATGCGCTCGTCCACGTCGTGGTCCTCGTGCCCGCGGTCGGCGAGGCCGTGCCCCGACACGTGGACGGCCATGTCCGGGCGCAGCGTCCCGGAGAACACCCGGACCAGGCTGATCCGGCCGACGTACGGGTCGCTCGTGGTCTTGACGACCTCGGCCACCAGCGGCCCGTCGGGGTCGCCGGTGACATCCGTCACGGCCTTGCCGTCGATCGTGGTGATCTCGGGCAGCGGGTGCTCGAGCGGTGAGGGGAAACCCTGCGTGATGATCTCGAGAAGCTCGATCATGCCCGTCCCCGGGGCGGTGGCCAGCACGGGATGGAAGCTGGCCCGCGCGACCGCCTTCTCGAGGTCGTCGATCAGGATCTTGGTGTCGATGGACTCGCCCGAGAGGTAGCGGTCCATCAGGGTCTCGTCCTCGCTCTCCTGGATGATCCCCTCGATCAGGTCGCCGCGGTACTGCTCGATCAGGGCGAGCTGCTCCTGGTCGGGCTCCCGCTCGGTGCGGGCGCCGCCGGAGTAGTCGAGGAACCGCTGGGACAGCAGCCCGAGCAGCCCCCTGCCGTCGACCGGCAGGTACAGCGGGGCGACGCCGTCGCCGAACGCGTCCTGACAGCTCGCGAGCACCTCGTCGAAGTCGGCGCGATGGTGGTCGATCTTGGTGATGACCACCGCGCGCGGCATCCCGACCAGGCCGCACTCCTCCCAGAGCATCCGCGTGAGCCCGTCCACGCCGTCGACGGCGGAGACGACGAAGAGCGCCGCGTCCGCCGCCCGGAGCCCGGCGCGCAGGTCGCCGACGAAGTCCGCGTACCCGGGCGTGTCCAGGAGATTGATCTTGATGCCGTTGTGGACGGCGGGGGCGAGGGAGAGGTTGACCGAGCGCTGCTGGCGCACCTCCACCTCGTCGAAGTCGCTGACCGTGGTGCCCTCCTCGACGCGGCCGGGGCGCGGGACGGTGCCCGTGGCCGCCAGCAGCGCCTCGACCAGCGTGGTCTTGCCGGCTCCGGAATGGCCGACCAGCACGACATTGCGCACCATGTCCGGCCGATCGGCCGAGGGTGCCCTGCCCGCGGCCCCTGCTGGGCCGACGTTCGCCTTCTCCGCCACTTCGCCTCCCGGATCTGCGAGCGGCCGGGGGCGCCGGCCGCTCTGCCGTCGCTGCGCGCGCCCCGGACGCCGGGGGCACTTCGCCCCGGGTCGTGCCCGGCGGCGGAACCACCGGGAGGGGCCGGACCGGCCGGCCGTCCTCCCGCCGGGAATCCCAGGCGCGTGTTCTCACCATTTACCCATGTGGCGCAGATCACAAGACCTTTCGGCGGAATGGCCTTGCTCGCCTCACCAGGCGTTCCATGGCCTACGATCGGAGCGCGATGCTGAACGTCCTGCGCCCCGCCGTCACCCGAGTGCTGACCCCCCTGGGGCGGGTGCTCGCCCGCCACGGGATATCCCCCGACGTCGTCACCGCGGTCGGCACGCTGGGCGTGGTGGCCGCGGCACTGACCCTTTTCCCCATGGGCCACCTCTTCTGGGGGGCGGCCGCGATCACCGTCTTCGTCCTCGCCGACCTGCTCGACGGCGTGCTCGCCCGGATGAGCGGCGGCACGGGCAGCAGGTGGGGCGCCTTCCTGGACTCGACGCTCGACCGGCTCGGCGACGCCGCCATCTTCTCCGGGCTCATCCTCCACTTCATCCTTGAGGACGAGCAGGAGATCGTCCTCGCGGGCCTGGCGCTCTTCTGCCTCGTCGCGGGAGCATTGGTGTCATACGCGAAGGCCCGCGCGGAAGGGCTCGGGATGACCGCCAACGTCGGCATCGCCGAGCGCGGCGAACGGCTCGTCGTCATCCTCGTCGCGACCGGACTCTCGGGCCTGGGCGTGCCGTACATCCTGGCGGCCGGGCTGTGGCTGCTCGCGGCGGCGAGCGCGGTCACGGTCGTCCAGCGCATGGTCCACGTCTACCGACAGGCGGTGGTCAGGTGAAGGCCCCCGGCGGGCGTCTCCCCGTAGCCGACCGGATCGTCGCGGCGAGCTACGCCGCGGGCTGGGCGGTGGTCCGGCGCCTCCCCGAGCGCCTGGCCGGATGGATCTTCCAGGTCATCGCCGACGTGATGTGGCGCAGGCGCGGCAAGGCCGTGCGCCGGCTGGAGTCCAACCTGTCCCGCGTCACCGGAGCCGACGCCTCGGCCGCCTCGGTGCGCGAGCTGAGCAGGGCGGGCCTGCGCTCCTACTTCCGTTACTGGGTCGAGGCGTTCCGCCTCCCCTCGATGAGCCGCGAGCGGATCCTCACCGGCACCCGCGCCACCGGCGAGCAGGCGATCTTCGACAACCTCGCCAGGGGCCGCGGCGTGGTGCTCGCCCTGCCGCACATGGGCAACTGGGACGTCGCCGGGGCCTGGCTGGTGCACAAGGGCCACCCCTTCACCACGGTGGCCGAGCGCCTCAAGCCCGAGTCCCTGTTCGAGCGCTTCCTCGCCTACCGCCAGAGCCTGGGCATGGAGGTGCTGCCGCTCACCGGCAAGGACGGCGGCAGCGGCATGGCGTTCGGCACGCTCGCCCAGCGGCTGCGGGCGGGCCGCGCGGTCTGCCTGCCCGCCGACCGCGACCTGACCGCCTCGGGCGTGGAGGTCGACTTCTTCGGCGCGCGCACCCGCATGGTCCCCGGGCCCGCGCTGCTCGCCGTCCAGACCGGTGCGGCCCTGCTGCCCGCCATCCTGTGGTTCGAGGAGTCGGGGTGGGGGCTGCGGGTCCACGAGGAGATCCCGGTCCCCGAGGAGGGCACGCGCCGGGACAAGGTCGCCGCCATGACCCAGAGCATGGCGTCCGTCTTCGAGAAGGGCATCGCCGAGCACCCGGAGGACTGGCACATGCTCCAGCGGTTGTGGCTCGACGACCTGGAGCCCCGACCCGCGGACGCGGCATGAGGGCCGGCGCGGCATGAGGATCGGCATCGTCTGCCCGTACACCTGGGAGGTCCCCGGCGGTGTGCAGGCCCATGTGCGCGACCTCGCCGAGGCGCTCATCGCCGACGGACACTTCGTCTCGGTGATCGCCCCGGCGGGGGACGACGCCCCGCTCGAACCGTACGTCGTCTCGGCCGGCCGGGCCGTGCCGGTGCCGTACAACGGGTCGGTGGCGCGGCTGGCGTTCGGCTTCCTGTCGGCCGGCCGGGTGCGCAAGTGGATCCGCGAGGGCCGGTTCGACGTGCTGCACGTCCACGAGCCCGCCGTGCCGTCCCTCGGCCTGCTCGCCTGCTGGGTGGCGCGCGGGCCGATCGTGGCGACGTTCCACGCCTCCTACGAGCGGTCCCGCGCCATGTCGGTGGCCGCGCCGATGCTGCAGAGCGCGCTCGAGAAGATCACCGGGAGGATCGCGGTCTCCGACGCGGCGCGCAAGACGCTGGTCGAGCACCTCGGCGGCGACGCCGTGCTGATCCCCAACGGCGTCACCGTCGGCCGGTACGCCGACGCCGAGCCGCTGCCCGGCTGGGGGCCGGACGGCGGCGTCATCGGCTTCCTCGGCCGGATGGACGAGCCGCGCAAGGGGCTGCCGGTCCTGCTGTCGGCCTTCGCGTCCCTCGCCGACGAGCGGCCGGGCGTCCGCCTGCTGATCGCGGGCCCCGGCGACGCGGACGACGTGCTCGGCCGCCTGCCCGAGCGGCTGCACGACCGGGTCGGGCTGCTCGGCATGGTCAGCGAGGCCGACAAGGTGCGCGCCTACCACTCGGTGGACGTCTTCTGCGCGCCCAACCTGGGCGGCGAGAGCTTCGGCATCGTGCTCACCGAGGCGATGTCGGCCGGGGCGCCCATCCTGGCCAGCGACATCCCGGCCTTCCGCCGCGTGCTCGGGGACGGCCAGGCCGGAGCCCTGTTCGCCACCGGCGACCCGGACGCCCTGGCGAAGGAGGCGGCCCGGCTCCTCGACGACCCCGGGCGGCGCGCCAAGCTGTCCGACGAGGCGCGGCAGGCGGTCCGCAAGTACGACTGGTCCACCGTCGCCCGCGACGTGTCCCGCGTCTACGAGACCGTGACCGACGCGGCCGCCGGAGTGGTGGAGGACGACGCGCAGTGACGACCACCGTCCTGATCCTCGTGGTGGGCGTGCTCGTCGTGCTCACCGCCGTGTACATCTCCTGGCGGGCCGGCCGGCTCGACCGGCTGCACATCCGGCTGGAGACCGCGCAGGCGGCGCTGGACGCGTCCCTCCTGATGCGGGCCGCCGTCTGCCTGGAGCTCGCCGGGTCGCGCATCCTCGACCCCGCGACCTCGCTCGTGCTCGCCGCCTCCGCCCATGAGGCCCGTACGGCGGGGCCGGACGAGCGCGAGCACGCCGAGAGCGACCTGTCCAGGGCGCTGCGCGCGGTCGTCGGCCAGGACCGGTTCCGGGAGAGGCTGGCCGAGCACCCGGCGGGGCCCGAGCTGCTCGACGAGCTGGACGCGGCGGTCGCGAAGGTCGTCTACTCCCGGCGCTTCTACAACAACGCGGTCGACGTCACCCGTACGGCGCAACGCCGATGGCTCGCGCGCACCCTCAGGCTGGCCGGTCACACGGAATATCCTCGGTTCTTCGAGATCGACGACGCGCCTCCGGCGGCACTTGCCGCGGAATAGTGGGTTTTGACCGTTCCAAGCGGGATCTACTATCCGACGCCGGTAAGCTCGTTGCCATTTCGGCGGCGTGAGCCGGTGCGGAGGCGGCGTTCCCCGTCGGTCCGGCCGGTTCTCCAAGTGAGGAGCTGAGGGTGCGGGCGCAACGGGTGATCGGTGTCACGCTTGGTCTTGGGGCGGTTCTCGCCGGCGCAGCGTGCTCCTCCGACAGCGACGCGCCGCCCGTCGCGGAGCCGCAGGCGGCGACCGCCTCCCCGTCGCCCACGCCGCCGCCCGAGCACCCCTTCACGGGCCGCCCGGTCGCCCAGCGCCGGCCCGTGCTCGCCGTGAAGATCGAGAACACCTCCGCCGGCAAGCCGCAGATGGGCGTGCGCAGCGCCGACATCGTCTACGTCGAGCAGGTCGAGGGCGGCCTCACCCGCCTCATGGCGATCTTCTCGTCGAAGCTGCCCGCCGAGGTGGGGCCGGTGCGCAGCGCCCGGATCTCCGACCTGCACATCCTGCCGCAGTTCGGCAAACCCGCGCTGTCCTACTCCGGCGTGCAGACCAAGATGATCCCGTACGTGCAGAAGGCGTCGCTGTTCGACGTGTCCGACAGCAGCGCGCCCGGCGCCTACTTCCGGGCGCAGGGCCGGTACGCGCCGTACAACCTGTTCGGGACGCCGAAGAAGCTGCTCGCGAAGGCGTCGCAGGCGAGCAAGGCGGGCGACATCGGCTTCGTGTTCTCCGACGAGCCGCCGGCCGGGGGAGTGGCGCAGAAGAAGGTGCGTGTCCGCTACCCCGCGGCGAACTTCGAGTTCGCCTGGTCCGAGGCGCAGAAGCGCTGGCTGGTCAGCCAGGACGGCAAGAAGGACATGGCGGCCGAGGGCGGCCAGCAGGGCGCGCCGACGATCGTGGTGCAGTGGGTCAAGACCGAGAGGTCGGAGTTCCACGACTTCACCGGCAGCTACACGCCCCTGGTCCACAGCGTGGGCAAGGGCACCGGAGTCGTGCTGCGGGACGGCATGGCGTACAAGGTCAGGTGGGAGCGCCCGTCCGAGGAGGAGGGCACCACCTACACCATGGCCGACGGGTCGCCGATGCCGTTCGCGCGCGGCCAGGTCTGGGTCGTGCTCGCCTCGCGCAAGCCCATCGCCCCCTGATGCCTCGCGGCCCGGTCCGGCGGGGGTGGGCAGAGCGTATAAAAAGCGGGATCAACCCGTACAGGATGGTGCGTCAAGCCAAGCTTCGGTCAGGACCTAACATGGAGGGGATTCCATTGGTCAGCCGTCGTGAGGTAGCAACGTGTCCAGCAGCACGCCCGAAGTCAACGAGACCGCCGTCGGCACGTCCCGCGTGAAGCGCGGCATGGCCGAGATGCTCAAGGGCGGCGTCATCATGGACGTCGTCACTCCCGAGCAGGCCAAGATCGCCGAGGACGCGGGAGCGGTCGCGGTCATGGCGCTGGAGCGGGTGCCCGCCGACATCCGCGCCCAGGGCGGGGTGTCCCGGATGAGTGACCCCGACATGATCGAGGGCATCGTCGCCGCGGTGTCGATCCCGGTCATGGCCAAGGCCCGCATCGGCCACTTCGTCGAGGCCCAGGTGCTGCAGGCGCTCGGCGTCGACTACATCGACGAGTCCGAGGTGCTCACCCCGGCCGACTACGCCAACCACATCGACAAGTGGCGTTTCACCGTTCCGTTCGTGTGCGGGGCCACCAACCTGGGCGAGGCGCTGCGCCGCATCACCGAGGGCGCCGCGATGATCCGGTCCAAGGGCGAGGCCGGCACCGGCGACGTCTCCAACGCCGTCACCCACATGCGCACCATCCGCGCCGAGATCCGGCGGCTCACCTCGCTGGCCGAGGACGAGCTGTACGTCGCGGCCAAGGAGCTGCAGGCGCCGTACGAGCTGGTCGCGGAGGTGGCCAAGACCGGCAAGCTGCCGGTCGTGCTGTTCACCGCGGGCGGCATCGCCACGCCGGCCGACGCCGCGATGATGATGCAGCTCGGCGCCGAGGGCGTCTTCGTCGGCTCCGGCATCTTCAAGTCGGGCGACCCGGCCAAGCGCGCCGCCGCCATCGTCAAGGCCACCACGTTCTACGACGACCCGGACGTGGTCGCGAAGGTGTCGCGCGGTCTGGGCGAGGCGATGGTCGGCATCAACGTCGACGAGATCCCGGTGCCGCACCGGCTGGCCGAGCGCGGCTGGTGACCGCTTCGGCCCCGCGGCCGAGCCTGGCGTGAAACGGCGGCCCCCGTCATGGGGGCCGCCGTTTCGGCTTTGCGCGCCCCGGATCCACGCGTCGGCGGACGACGCCGGCGATGACGGGCACGGCCGCCGGCTCTCCCGGCGAGCACCCGCGCCCGTGGGCGTGGAGGCCGGCGCGCGGGTCGCGCGGCGGCACGACCCGATTCCGCCACCTGATCCGGGGGACGTTCCGGTACCCCTGCCTCCAAATAGTTAGACAGACTAAGTTAGTATGACTAACTATGACGACGGATGACACGGGGGCGCTCGCCGAGCGCCTGTCCCGCGAGCTGCGCCACCTGGTGCTGCTGCTGCGCCGCACCACCGCGGGCCAGCCGATCACCACCCAGCAGTACTCCGTGCTCGGCTCCCTGGAGGGCGGCGGGCGGCGGATGACCGAGCTGGCCGAGGAGCACGCGGTGCAGCTCCCCACGATGACGGTGCAGATCAACCGGCTGGAGGACGCCGGGCTCGTGGCGCGCGCCGCCGACCCGTCCGACGCCCGCGTGCGCACCGTCGAGCTCACCGGCGAGGGCCGCGCCCGCCTGCACGCCGTACGGGAGGCCAGGATCGGCTATCTCAGCCGCCAGCTCGGCTCCCTCACCCCCGAGGAGCGCGCCGCGATCGACGTCGCCCTCCCCGCCCTCGCCAAGCTCGGCCGAAGCTGAAGGAGCACCACCTTGTCGCAGCAATCCGGCGGCATCCTCCGCCAGCCCCTCTCCGTATGGGCCACCGCGTTCGCCGCCGTGGTGGCCTTCATGGGGATCGGGCTCGTCGACCCCATCCTCCCGTCGATCGCGCAGGGCCTGCACGCCACGCCCAGCCAGGTGTCACTGCTGTTCACCAGCTACTTCCTGGTCACCGCGATCGCGATGCTGGTCACCGGCTGGTTCTCCAGCCGGATCGGCGGCAAGCGCACCCTGCTGCTCGGCCTCGCGCTCGTGGTCGTCTTCGCCGCGCTGGCCGGCACCTCCGGCACGGTCGAGCAGCTCGTCGGCTTCCGCGCCGGATGGGGCCTCGGCAACGCGCTGTTCGTGGCCACGGCGCTCGCGGTGATCGTGGGCGCGGCCACCGGAGGCGCGGAGAAGGCCATCATCCTCTACGAGGCCGCCCTCGGCCTCGGCATCTCCCTCGGCCCGCTGGTCGGGGCGCTGCTCGGCGACTGGAACTGGCGCGCGCCCTTCTTCGGCACCTCGACGCTGATGGCCGCCGGGTTCGTCCTGATCGTGACCATGCTCAAGGCGACGCCGAAGCCGGCCGTGCGCACCCGGCTGAGCGACCCGATCCGCGCGCTGGCCCACGGGGGCCTGTCCACCACCGCGTTCACCGCGCTCTTCTACAACTTCGCGTTCTTCACCGTGCTGGCGTTCACGCCGTTCATCCTCGGCATGTCGGCGTACGGCATCGGCGCGGTGTTCTTCGGGTGGGGCGTCTGCGTCGCGCTGGCGTCCGTCTTCGGCGCGCCGTGGCTGCAGCGCCGCCTCGGATCGGTCCGCGTGCTGCTGCTGTCCCTCGCGCTGCTGGCCGTCCTCCAGGTGGGCATCGCCCTCTCCGGGCAGGCCGGGACCGTGGTCTTCGTCATCCTGTGCGGCATCCCGATCGGGTTCAACAACACCATCTTCACCGAGGCCGCGATGGAGGTGTCGGACGCGCCCCGTCCGGTCGCCTCGGCCGGCTACAACTTCGTCCGCTGGATGGGCGGGGCGCTCGCGCCGTACATCGTGACGAAGCTGGGCGAGGAACTCGGCGAGGCGGTGCCGTACTACCTGGGAGCGGCCTGCTGCGTGGTCGGCATCGTGATCCTGTTCGCCCGGCGGCGTCACCTGGCCGCGCTCGACCACGTGGACATCGACCACACATTCCGCGACGCGTCGCCCGCCCAGGCATAAATCGTGCGGTTTGGGACGTTCTGCGCCTTGGTTCTACGCTTGAACCACCGCCGGACGAAAGGACGATCGTGACGACTGCGCCGCTGATCGGCGTGCTCGCCCTGCAGGGCGACGTACGCGAGCACGCCCGCGCCCTCGAGGACGCGGGCGCGAGGGCGATGGCCGTACGCCGCAGGAGCGAACTGGACGCGGTCGACGCGCTGGTCATCCCCGGCGGGGAGTCCACCGCGATGTGGAAGCTCGCGACCGCGTTCGACCTGCTCGAACCGCTCAAGCTGCGGATCAAGGAAGGTCTGCCCGCGTACGGCTCGTGCGCCGGGATGATCATGCTGGCCGACCGCATCGAGGGCGGCGTCGAGGGCCAGGAGACGCTGGGCGGCATCGACATGGTCGTGCGCCGCAACGCCTTCGGCCGCCAGGTCGACTCCTTCGAGGCCGACCTCGACTTCGCCGGTAGCGGCCCCGTCCGGGCGGTCTTCATCCGCGCGCCCTGGGTCGAGTCCGTCGGAGCCGACGTGGAGGTGCTGGGCAGGGCCGAGCCCGGGGGTAGGATCGTCGCGGTCCGACAGGGGCCTCTGCTCGCGACGTCCTTCCACCCGGAACTGACGGGTGACGCGCGGGTCCACTCGTATTTTGTCGAAATGGTGAGGGAGTTCTAGGCGATGTCCGGCCACTCCAAATGGGCGACGACGAAGCACAAGAAGGCCGCGCTCGACTCCAAGCGCGGCAAGCTGTTCGCCAAGCTCATCAAGAACATCGAGGTCGCGGCCCGGACCGGCGGCCCCGACCCGGACGGCAACCCGACTCTGTACGACGCCATCACGAAGGCGCGCAAGAACTCCGTCCCCATCGACAACATCGAGCGGGCGCGCAAGCGCGGCGGCGGCCTCGAGGCCGGCGGCGCCGACTGGCAGACCATCATGTACGAGGGCTACGCCCCGGGCGGCGTCGCCGTGCTGATCGAGTGCCTCACCGACAACCGCAACCGGGCGGCGTCCGAGGTCCGCGTCGCGCTGACCCGCAACGGCGGCTCGCTGGCCGACCCCGGCTCCGTGGCGTACATGTTCAACCGCAAGGGTGTCGTCCTCGTGCCGAAGGCCGGCGACCTCTCCGAGGACGACGTGCTGATGGCCGTCCTCGACGCGGGGGCCGAGGAGGTCAACGACCTCGGCGAGTCCTTCGAGGTGGTGTCCGAGGCCACGAACCTGGTCGAGGTCCGCTCCGCCCTCCAGGACGCCGGCATCGAGTACGAGTCGGCCGAGCAGAGCTTCCTGCCGAGCATGAACATCCCGCTCGACGAGGAGGGCGCGCGCAAGGTCTTCCGCCTCATCGACGCCCTCGAGGACAGCGACGACGTGCAGAACGTCTGGGCCAACTTCGACGTCTCCGACGAGATCATGGAGAAGCTGGAGGCGTAGGCCCTCCTTGCGACCCCGCGGCCCGGCGGCGTCCGGGACGCGCGGGGCCGGGTGGAAATACGGTTGGCGACGGACCGGCGAACCGCATAGTTTGTGCCATCGTGGACATCCGTGATCTCACCGCCGACGATCTCGACGCGGTGCTCGACAACCGTAAGCGGGCCTTCGGACCCCTGTCCGGCTCCGACGCCGAGACATGGCGTCAGGTGGTGCTGCCCGTGCTTCCGACCGGGCGGTACATCGGCGCCTTCGACGGTCCCCGTCTGGTCGCGACCGCCCGGATCAACGCGTTCACCCAGTGGTGGCACGGCCGCCCGATGCCGATGGGCGGCGTGGCGGGCGTCACCGTCGCGCCGGAGGACCGCGGCCGCGGCGTGGGGCGGGCGCTCATGCAGGCCGTCATCGAGCGCGCGGCCGATCTCGGCGACGCCGTCTCCGCGCTCTACCCGGCCACCACGCCGCTCTACCGCGGCATGGGCTGGGAGCACGTGGGCGGCCTGACCCGGGTCACCCTTCCCACCGAGGCGCTGCGCGCGCTCGGCGCGGGCGCCCCCGGCGTCAAGCTGCGCCGGATGGGCCCGGACGACGCGCCGGAGCTGATCGCGACCATCGGCCGGATCAACGCCGCGACCCGCGCCTCGGGCCCGGTCTGCTACGACGAGCGCCTCTGGCGGCTGTGGCTGGCCGAGGACGACGACTTCTGCTACATCGCCGACGACGGCTTCGTGATCTACCGGTGGAGCGGCGGCGACATCGAGGTCGACAGCTGCCTGGCCGAGTCGGAGACCACCGCGCGGGCCCTCTGGTCGCTGGTCGGCTCCGCCTCGTCGATCGCCAAGTCGGTCACGGCGGTCGTCGAGCCGGACGACCCGGTGCTCTGGCTGGTCCGCGAGCGGTCGAAGGACGAGATCCGCCAGACGCGCTGGATGTTCCGCGTGATCGACCTTCCCGCCGCCGTCGCCCGGCGCGGCTTCCCCTCCGGGGTCTCGCTGGACACGCCGATCCGCGTCGAGGATCCGCAGCGTCCGGCGAACAGCGGATCCTGGCGGCTGGAGGTCTCCTCGGGAGAGGGGGCCGTCACCCCCATCACCGGCACCCCCACCACGGGAACGCCGGCCGCGGAGGCCGGACCCGCCTTCGGCATCGGCGGCCTGTCCGCGCTGTTCGCGGGCGTCTCCATGGCGACGCTGCGGCGCACCGGCCTCGTGTCGGGCGGTACGGCGGAGGACGACGAGGCGCTCGACGCGGCGTTCCGATGCACCGCGTACATGCTCGACTACTTCTGATCCGCGCTTACCCGTGATCTCACGCCTCCGCCGGGAGTAGAGTTCTGCGCCGAACACGTGTTCGCGAAGAACCGACCCGGGGAGGCGTTCCGGTGCGATTGCCCGAGCTGAGGGTGATGGGGGTCGATCCGGGGCTGACCCGGTGCGGCCTCGGGGCGGTCGAGGGCCGTCCCGGGGCGCAACTGCGGATGCTGGCCGTCGGCGTCGTGCGCACGCCCGCCGAGGACGACATCGGCGCGCGGCTGGTCGCCATCGAAGCCGAGATCGAGCGCTGGCTGGACGAGATCCGGCCCGACGCGGTGGCCGTGGAGCGCGTCTTCGCCCAGCACAACGTGCGCACCGTCATGGGCACCGCGCAGGCGTCGGCGGTCGCCATCACCTGCGCCGCGCGCCGCGGCCTGCCGGTCGCCCTGCACACCCCGAGCGAGGTCAAGGCGGCCGTCACCGGGAACGGCAACGCCGACAAGAAGCAGGTCGGCGCGATGGTGACCCGGGTGCTCAGGCTCGACGCGATGCCCAAGCCGGCCGACGCCGCCGACGCCCTGGCCCTCGCCATCTGCCACGTCTGGCGCGGCGGCGTGCAGAACCGGCTGGCCCAGGCCCTCGCGGCCAAGGGGAGGCCCGGCGCCGCAGTCGCGCTCCCACCCGGCTACCGCCACCCCGGGGCCGGGCGGTGACCGCCGTACGGTCGCCGGACGGCGGGATGTCGGCCGCTTCTGGTAGGACTGTGGTCCGCGAGGCCGGGCGGGCCGTTGGGGGAGGGAGCGCGCAGTGATCGCATCCGTGGCGGGCCGGGTGACCGGGATCGGGCCTGAGGCCGCCGTGATCGAGGTCGGCGGCGTCGGCGTGCTGGTGCACTGCACGCCCGGCACGCTGGCCGGCCTGCGCGTGGGCGAGCCCGGCAGGCTCGCCACCTCGCTCGTCGTCCGCGAGGAGTCGCTCACGCTGTACGGCTTCGCCTCCGACGACGAGCGGGCCGTGTTCGAGATGGTGCAGACGGCGAGCGGCGTCGGGCCCCGCATCGCGCTCGCCATGCTGGCGGTGCACACGCCCGCCGCGCTGCGCACCGCCGTCGCGACCGCCGACATCAAGGCGCTCACCATGGTCCCCGGCATCGGGCAGAAGGGCGCCCAGCGCATCGTCCTGGAGCTCAAGGGCAAGCTGGGCACGCCGGACGAGGCGGTCAACGCCGCGCTGGGCGGCGCCGCCGCGGCCCCTCCCTGGCGGGACCAGGTCCACTCCGGCCTGGTCGGCCTCGGATACTCCGCCAGGGACGCCGACGAGGCCGTCGCCGCGGTGGCGCCCGAGGCCGACGCCGAGGTGGCCGCCGGGCGGTCCCCCCAGGTGGCCGTGCTGCTCAAGTCGGCCCTGCGCGCGCTGAGCGTACGGTGACCGGCCGGATGACCGTTCCAACGCGCCGCGGGCGCGCCCGGGGGAGGCAGTGGTGAGCATCGAGCGCGACCTGGTGTCGCCCGACGCCGAAGGGGACGAGCACGCCATCGAGGCGGCGCTGCGCCCCCGCAGGCTGGAGGAGTTCATCGGTCAGGGGCGGGTGCGGGAGCAGCTCTCGCTGGTGCTGGAGAGCGCCCTGCGCCGCAACCGGCCGCCGGACCACGTGCTGATGAGCGGCGGTCCCGGCCTGGGCAAGACCACCCTCGCCATGATCATCGCGGCCGAGCTGGGCGCGCCGCTGCGGATGACCTCGGGCCCGGCTCTGGAACGCGCCGGAGACCTGGCGGCGATCCTCTCGACGTTGTCGGAGGGCGAGGTCCTCTTCATCGACGAGATCCACCGCATGGCCCGCCCGGCCGAGGAGATGTTGTACCTCGCGATGGAGGATTTCCGGGTCGACATCGTCGTCGGCAAGGGGCCGGGGGCCACCTCCATCCCGCTCGACATCGCGCCGTTCACCCTGGTCGGGGCGACCACGCGGGCGGGACTGCTCCCCGCGCCGCTGCGCGACCGCTTCGGGTTCACCGCCCACATGGACTTCTACGACGTGGCCGAGCTGGAGCAGGTGCTGAGCAGGTCGGCGCGGCTGCTGTCCGTCGAGCTGCCCCCCGAGGGCGCGCACGAGATCGCGCGCCGGTCGCGCGGCACCCCCCGCATCGCGAACCGCCTGCTGCGCCGGGTCCGCGACTTCTCCGAGGTGCGCGCCGAGGGCGTGATCACCCGTGAGATCGCCGCCGCCGCGCTCAACCTGTACGAGGTGGACGGCGAGGGCCTGGACCGGCTCGACCGCGCCGTGCTGGGGGCGCTGCTGCGCAAGTTCGGCGGCGGGCCGGTGGGGCTGTCCACGCTCGCGGTGGCGGTGGGGGAGGAGCCGGAGACCGTGGAGGTGGTGGCCGAGCCGTTCCTCGTACGGCAGGGCCTGCTCGCCCGCACTCCCCGGGGCCGCGTGGCGACGGCGGCGGCCTGGACGCACCTCGGCCTGGTCCCGCCGCCCGACGCCTTCGGCGCCGCGCCGGTCCCTCCGGTCCCCCTGGATGACGAGCGGAACGCGCCGGAGCGGTGAATGGCCGGCGAGGAAAGCCGTATTTCTTGAATGAGCGAGAAATATCGGGGCGTCGGGAAGTCAGGCACGAAGGACGCATCACCCCCGCTTGGTCACAGATCGGTTGCAAAGACGCTGAAATGGGCACTTTCCCGCGTGCCATATCGTGGGTTCGTTGCCGCTCTTCGAGCGGCTCGCCTACACTGCGTGGCTTGACCGGCCGCTTACGCTGACACTTCTCGGCGACGCGGCCTCCGCGCTCAAAGGCGTAACTGGACCTCCGGCGTCAAGCCGGTTCATCACGTAATGGAAGGTGGCCCCCGTGGGCAACAACCCGCTTGGGACGTTTCTGCCACTGATCTTGCTGGTAGTGGTGTTCTACTTCCTGTTGATCCGCCCGCAGCGCAAGCGGCAGCAGGAGCAGCTGCAGATGCAGAACTCGCTCACGCCGGGCGCGCGTGTCATGACCACCACCGGTCTGTTCGGCACCGTGGTGGGCCTCCAGGACGAGGACGTCATCCTGGAGATCGCGCCGGGCGTGGAGACCCGCTGGGTCAAGGCGGCGATCGGCCGCGTTGTGACGCCCGTCGACGGTCCGGCCGACGACGAGGCGGATTCTTCCCAGTCCGTGGCGGAAGAGGGTGTTCGCGAGGACGCCCATGAGGACATTCAGAAGGACAAGGGCGAGCCGGTGGTCGAGACCCCCGAAAACGGGGGAGCCAAGGATTCGAGCACCAAGCAGTCCTGAGTACGCTCACTCAAGATCCCTTGACGAAAGAATCGACCACCAGTGGCCCCACCGACCAGTAGCCAGATCAAGCCGGGACGCACGCTCCTGGCACTTCTGGTGATCATCCTCGCCATGGGGGCGACGGTCGTCTTCCAGAAGGCGTTCGTCCCCAAGTTCGGTCTCGACCTCGCGGGCGGCACGACGGTGACGCTGTCGCCCGTGACGTCCGACGGCAAGGCGCCTCCGCAGGAGAGCCTCGACCGCGCCGTCAGCATCATCCGGGACCGCGTGAACGGCACCGGCATCTCGGACGCCGAGGTCGCCAGATCCGGTGACAACATCGTCATCTCGGTTCCCGGCGCCGGCCGTGACGAGGCGATCAAGCTGGTCGCCACCACCGCGGAGATGCGCTTCCGCCAGGTGCTCGCGGTGGCCGCGGCCTCGACGCCGCCGGCCACCCTGCCCACGACCGCCGCCACGCCGAACTCGCCGGCGGTCACCCCGTCCGCCGGCGCCTCGCCGGCGGGGCGCGCGGTCTCCAAGGCGCTCGCCGAGCCCACTCCGACGCCCACGGTGACGAGGCGGGCGAGGTCGCATACCGCGACCGGCGAGAAGTCGGAGGCGGGGACACGGGGCAAGGCGGCCCCGTCGCCGACACCGACGCCCTCGGCCCCCGCGGGTGAGGAGGACCCGCTCGCCGGGCAGGACCTCACCGGCATCGACCCGGCCACGCTGCAGCGGTTCCGCACCATCGACTGCTCGGCGAAGAACCGCGGCCAGGGCGCCCAGGACGACCCGAACAAGCAGATCGTCGCCTGCAGCCAGGACGGCACCGCGAGGTACATCCTCGACAAGGCCGCCGTGCAGGGCTCCCAGATCACCACCGCGTCCGCCGGCGTACGCCAGGACACGGGCGAGTGGGTGGTCAACCTCGACTTCAAGAGCCAGGGCGCGTCGCAGTGGAGCGACCTCACCGCCAAGGCCTTCGGCGCCCAGCCGCCGCGCAACCAGATCGGCGTCGTCCTCGACGGCCTCGTGATCACCGCCCCCGCCTCGAACGGCCGGATCCCCGGCGGCAAGACCGAGATCTCGGGCGGCTTCACCCAGCAGACCGCGACCGAGCTCGCCGACCAGCTCAAGTACGGCGCCCTGCCGCTCAAGTTCGTGCAGAGCTCCGTCGTCTCCGTCTCCTCGACCCTCGGCCAGGACCAGCTCCGCGGCGGCCTCATCTCCGGCGCGATCGGCCTGCTGATCGTCATGGTCTACCTGCTGCTCTACTACCGGGGCCTCGGCGCGATCGGCATCGCCAGCCTCGGGGTCGCGACGATCGTCACCTATCTGTCGGTGGCCGTCCTCAGCGCGAACGTCGGTTTCCGATGGTCGCTGCCGCACATCATCGGCCTCGTGGTCTCGATCGGCATCACCGCGGACTCGTTCATCGTCTACTTCGAACGCATCCGCGACGAGATCAAGGAAGGCAGGCGCACCCTCCGCGCCGCCGTCGAGGTCGCCTGGCGGAGGGCGAAGCGCACGATCCTGGTCGCGGACGCGGTCATGTTCATCGCCGCGGTGGTGCTCTACTTCCTCGCCGTCGGCGGCGTCGCCGGGTTCGCGTTCGCGATGGGCCTGACCACGCTCATCGACATCGTGGTGGTCTTCCTCTTCACCAAGCCGCTCATGTCGCTGGCCGCGCGGCTGAGGTTCTTCTCCAAGGGCCACAAGCTGTCCGGGCTCGACGCCGAGCGCATGGGCCGTACCAGCGGCACCGAGCAGACCCTGCAGGAGGCGTGATGCCGGGCATTATCAGCCGCCTGTACCGCGGCGACATCGACATCGACTTCGTCGGCAAGCGGAAGCTCTGGTACGGCCTGTCGGCCCTGCTGATGGCGGTCTCCATCCTGGGCATGGTCATCCACGGCCTGAACCTCGGCGTCGAGTTCCGGGGCGGCTCGGTCTTCGAGTTCCCGCGCGCGGCGAGCTCCAGCGTCGAGGAGGTCAGGGAGACCATCCACGAGGAGGGCGTGCACCAGGTCATCGTCCAGCAGGCCGGGCCGAACTGGCGTGTCACCACCGAGAGCCTGGACACCAACGAGGTCCCCAAGGTCCAGCAGGCGGTCGCGAAGAAGTACCACGTCGACGTGGACGAGGTCAGCACCCAGGTCATCGGCGCGACCTGGGGCGGCGAGGTCGCCAAGAAGGCGTGGATCGGCCTGGCGGTCTTCATGCTCGCGATCATGCTGTACCTCAGCCTCGCGTTCGAGTGGCGGATGGCGCTCGCCGCCATCGTGGCCCTCGTCCACGACCTCGTGATCACCGCGGGCATCTACGCCTGGTCCGGCTTCGAGGTCACCCCGGCCACCATGCTGGGCTTCCTCACGATCCTCGGCTACTCGCTGTACGACGCGGTCGTCGTCTTCGACATGATCAAGGAAGTGACGGGCAAGCTCGGCACAAGCGCGAAGATGACCTACACGCAGGCCGCGAACAACGCGCTCAGCCACACGCTGATCCGCTCGCTGAACACCTCGCTGGTCGCGATCCTGCCGGTCGCGGCGATCCTGTTCATCGGGACCACGCTGCTCGGCGCGGGCACGCTGAAGGACCTGTCCCTGGCGCTGTTCGTCGGCATGGTCGTCGGCACCTACTCCTCGCTGTGCGTGGCCACGCCGATCCTGGTCACGCTCAAGGAGCGCGAGCCGCAGTGGCAGGCCCTGGCCAAGCGGGTGGCCCAGCGCGAGGCCTCCGCCGCCAAGGCGGCCGCCGCCGACGCGCGCGGGTCCAAGCAGACGGTGGGCGCGAGCTCGCAGAACGGCGCCGCGGCGTCGGAGGACGACAAACGCAAGAAGCGCTGACCGGTACGGTTGACGCGTAAAGACGGCGACGGCGCTCCTGTGCCGCTCCCGCGATGCCCGGCATCGCGGGCGGACGCGGGGGCGCCGTCCTCATGAAGTGAGCGGAAAATGACTGAGTGGGTCTCCCTGATCAGGGACGTTCCGGACTACCCGAAGCCGGGCGTCGTGTTCAAGGACATCACCCCGCTGCTGGCCGACCACAGCGCGTTCACCCAGGTCGTGGACGAGCTGGGCGCCGGCCTGACGTTCGACAAGGTGGTCGGCATCGAGGCGCGCGGGTTCATCCTCGCGGCCCCGGTGGCGTACCGGGCGGGGGCCGGGTTCGTCCCCGTACGCAAGAAGGGCAAACTGCCTGCCCAGACGTTCGAGGCGAACTATGATCTGGAGTACGGCTCCGCGACGGTGGAGGTGCACTCCGACGCCTTCGTCCCGGGCGAGCGGGTGTTGATCGTGGACGACGTGCTCGCCACGGGCGGCACCGCGAACGCGACCGTGGAGCTGGTCAGGAGAGCGGGCGCCCAGGTGGTGGCGGTGTCCGTCCTGATGGAGCTGTCCTTCCTCTCCGGCCGCGACCGGCTGCCGGGCCTGGAGATCCGCTCTCTGGTGGTCGTCTGATCCGCCGAATCCAGGCGAAAAGCGGGCAGACGGCGCGGATACACTGGGGAGCCTGGACTCGACGTGAGGAGTCTGTGTGCCCCGTGATGTGGTCGTGCCCGACGGCGTGCGGGCCCGGAGTGAACCCCGGCCCGCCGAGGCCGTGGAGGCTGTGCCCGCGCGCGACGCATCGGAGGCAGGGGAAGAAAGACCCGCGCCTGCCCAGCGACGTCGGCGGGCGCGGTTCGGGGGGCAGTGGGGTGCTATGAATCCGGTGTTGGAACCGCTCTTCAAGACGGTTCGCGCGACCCATCCCAAGGCGGATCTGCGCCTGATCGAGCGCGCCTACGATGTCGCCGCCCACCATCACCGCGACCAGAAGCGCAAGAGCGGCGACCCGTACATCACGCACCCGCTGGCCGTGGCGACGATCCTGGCCGAGCTCGGCACCGACGACGAGACGCTCTGCGCCGCGCTCCTGCACGACACGGTCGAGGACACCGCCTACAGCCTGGAGGAGCTGCGCGCCGACTTCGGCGAGAACATCGCCCTGCTCGTCGACGGCGTCACCAAGCTGGACAAGGTCAAGTTCGGCGACGCGGCGCAGGCCGAGACCGTCAGGAAGATGGTCGTCGCCATGGCGCGCGACATCCGGGTGCTGGTCATCAAGCTGGCCGACCGGCTGCACAACATGCGCACGATGCGCTACCTCCCCGAGCACAAGCGGCAGCAGAAGTCGCGCGAGACGCTGGAGATCTTCGCGCCGCTCGCACACCGGCTCGGCATGAACACCATCAAGTGGGAGCTGGAGGACCTCGCGTTCGCCATGCTCTACCCCAAGCGGTACGACGAGATCGCGCGCATGGTGTCCGAGCGCGCGCCGCGCCGCGACCTGTTCCTCCAGGACGTGATCGAGAAGGTCTCCGCCGACCTGCGCGAGGCCAAGATCCGGGCGACCGTCAAGGGCCGTCCGAAGCACTACTACTCGATCTACCAGAAGATGATCGCCAAGGGCGTGGCGTTCGACGACATCTACGACCTGGTGGGCATCCGCGTGCTGGTGGACACGGTGCGTGACTGCTACGCCGCGCTCGGAACGATCCACGCGCAGTGGCGGCCGGTGCCCGGCCGGTTCAAGGACTACATCGCGATGCCCAAGTTCAACATGTACCAGTCGTTGCACACGACGGTCATGGGGCCCGAGGGCAAGACGATCGAGTTGCAGATCCGCACCCGCGCCATGCACCACCGCGCCGAGTACGGCGTGGCCGCGCACTGGAAGTACAAGGAGGAGATGAACGGCGCCCCCGGCACCGCGGCCAAGGGGAAGCAGGTCAACGACATGGCCTGGCTGCGCCAGCTCCTCGACTGGCAGAAGGAGACCTCCGACCCGGGCGAGTTCCTGGAGTCGCTGCGCTTCGACCTGTCGGTGTCGGAGGTGTTCGTCTTCACGCCGCGCGGCCAGGTGATCGCGCTGCCCGAGGGCGCCACCCCCGTCGACTTCGCGTACGCCGTGCACACCGAGGTGGGGCACCGGTGCATCGGCGCGCGGGTGAACGGCCGCCTGGTGCCGCTGGAGTCGCGGCTCGGCAACGGCGACACGGTGGAGATCTTCACCTCCAAGTCGCCGGACGCCGGCCCGTCGCGTGACTGGCTGAAGTTCGTCAAGAGCGGCCGGGCCCGCAACAAGATCCGGCAGTGGTTCTCCAAGGAGCGCAGGGAGACCGCGATCGAGGCCGGCAAGGAGGCCATCGGGCGGGCCATGCGCAAGCAGGGGCTGCCGCTGCAGCGCCTGATGTCCGGGGAGGCGCTCCTCGCGCTCGCGCGCGACCTCAGGTACCCCGACGTGTCCGCCCTCTACGCGGCGGTCGGCGAGGGCCACACCGGCGCCCAGGCGGTCGTCCAGAAGCTCGTACAGTCCCTCGGAGGCGTCGAGGGGGCGGAGGAGGACATCGCCGAGGCGGCGGTCCCCACGAAGCTCAGAGGGCGTCCCAGGGGCGGTTCTTCCAACGCGGGCGTCATCGTGGCGGGCGATCCGGACGTGTGGGTGCGGCTGTCGCGCTGCTGCACGCCGGTGCCCGGCGACGAGATCGTGGGGTTCGTCACACGCGGGCACGGGGTCTCGGTCCACCAGACCAACTGTCCCAACGTGGAGCAGCTCAACACGCAGCCCGACCGGCTGGTGCAGGTGTCGTGGTCGCCCGGCGGGGACTCCGTCTTCCTGGTGGCGATCCAGGTCGAGGCGCTGGACCGGCCGCGGCTGCTGTCGGACGTCACCCGTACGCTGTCCGACCAGCATGTGAACATCCTGTCCGCGACCGTGGCGACCAGCCGCGACCGGGTCGCGGTGAGCAGGTTCACCTTCGAGATGGGCGATCCCAAGCACCTCGGCCACGTGCTCAAGGCGGTGCGCAACATCCAGGGCGTCTACGACGTCTACCGCGTGACGAACTGACCCCGCCCGCCGGGCCGTCCATACGTGTCCTGGGCCGTCCATACGCGTTCCGGGCTGTCCATACGCGTCCTGCTATACGCGTCCTGGACCGCGTCCTGCGTTCTCTATACGCGTCCTGGACTGCGTCCTGGGTTGTCTAAACGCGTCGTCCCCCGTCGCGGGTCGCGACGGGGGACGACGTGGTCACGGGCGGGCCTCACCCGCCGGAGGGCGTCAGGAGAACTCGGCGAGCGTGCGCTCGGCCTCCTCCAGCCAGGAGCGCCGGGCGGTCAGCGACTCCTCGGTCTCCTTGACCTCCTTGTCCCGGCCCGCGGCCTGGGCCTTGGACAGCCGGGCCTCGAGCTGCTCGATGGACCTGCGGAGCTGGTTGACCGTGTCCTGGGCGCGCGCCCTGGCCTCGGGGTTCGAGCGGCGCCACTCGTTCTCCTCGGCCTTGCGGACGGCGTCGTCGATCTTGCGCAGGCCGCCCTCAAGCCGGTCGCGCTGGTCGCGCGGCACCGGACCTGCCGCCTCCCAGCGCTCCAGGATGCCGCGCAGTGCGGCGCGGGCGCTCCTGGCGTCCGTGACCGGCAGCAGCTTGCCGGCCTCCGCGAGCAGCGCCTCCTTGATCTCGGCATTCGCCGCGAAGGAGGCGTCCCGCTCGGCGAAGACGGCGGCCCGGGCGTGGAAGAACTGGTCCTGCGCGGCCTTGAACCGGCCCCACAGCTCGTCCTCGACGTCCCGCGAGGCGCGGCCGGCGGCCTTCCACTCGCGCATCAGCTCGCGGTAGGCCGCGGCGGTCGCGTTCCAGTCGGTGGACGCCGCGAGCGCCTCCGCCTCGGAGACGATCCGCTCCTTGGCGCCGCGCACCGCGTCGCGCTGCTCGTCCAGCGAGGAGAAGTACGCCTTGCGCCGCTTGGCGAACGCCGTGCGGGCGGCGGACAGCCGCTTCCACAGGCCCGCCTCGGTGGCGCGGTCGATGCGCTCGGCGGCCTTCCACTCCTCGACGAGCTGACGCAGGCGCTCGCCGCCGGACTTCCAGTGGGTGGCGTCCTCGGCGATCCGCTCCGCCTCGGAGACGATCCGCTCCTTGACCTCGCGCGCCTGGGTCCGGGCCTTGTCGCGCGCGGCCTTCACCTCTTCCCTGCGCCTGCCGACGATCTCGGTCAGGGCGCCGAGGCGGTCCTGGAGCGCGCCCAGGTCGCCCACGGCGTGCGCTTCGGCGACCGCCTCGCGGAGCTTGAGGATGCTCGCCTCCGCCTGCGCGGGCGGCAGGTCGGTGCCCCTCACACGCTGTTCGAGAAGCTGGACCTGGCCGGCCAGTTCCTCGTACTTGCGGTGGTAGTAGGCGAGAGCCTCCTCCGGCTCACCGGCCTGCCAGGACCCGACGGCTCGTTCGCCCTCGGCCGTACGCACGTAGACGGTGCCGTCGTCGTCTACCCGGCCCCACGGGTCGGTGGTCACGGTGTCCTCCCGCACTCGAATCAGCCTCCGGGGCCTCTGTGTGCCCTTGGTTGTATTACGTCAGCTCTTGCTGGTTATTGTCACGTCTTTGATTTCGACGGGACGCTTGGGTGCGCCCGTGCCGTCGTTAAGGGCCCCGGGGATCACACCCCGCTTGGCCACTTTGTCCAGGATTTCCAGCCCCTTCGTCACCGTACCGAAAGGCGTGTAGTCCGCGCTCAGGCCGGTGTCGCCGTAGACGATGAAGAACTGGCTGCCGTTGGTCGCGGGGCCGCTGTTGGCCATCGCGAGCACGCCGCGCGTGTACTTGGCGCCCGCGAGGTTCTCGTCGACGAACCGGTAGCCGGGGCCGCCCTGGCCGTCCGTGGCGTTCTTGCCGTCGGCCTTCGCGAGCGGGTCGCCGCACTGCAGGATCGGGAACGTCGTCCCCATGCGGTGGCACCTGCTGTTGTCGAAGTAGTCCTTCGACGCGAGGTACTTGAACGAGTTGACCGTGCAGGGGGCGTTGACCGAGTCGAGGTTCGCGACGATGTCCCCGTAGTTGGTCTTGATCGTCATGACCGCGGGGGCGGTGCTCACCTTCTCCGACGGCATGCCGACGTCCTTGACCGGCCCGCCGTCGGCGGCCTTCACGTACGAGCAGGTGCCGGTCGACGGGTCGTACCCCTTCGGCTCCTCGCCCGCGGCGACGCTCGGCTTTGCCGTCGCGGTGGCGTCGTCGTCGCCGCCCATGAAGACGACCGCCCCGACGATCGCCCCCACCGCCACAACGGCGACGGTGGTCGTCCCGATGACGGCGGTGCGCCGCGCCTTGCGCTCCCGCTCAAGTCTCGCCTGCGTCTGCCGCTGGTAATGCTCCCGGGCCAGCTGCTTCTGGCGGTCCTTGCCGGTGACCACTTCGTCCTCCCGACTGTCCAAGAATGACTATTGAGGTGGGCGAATCGTATCGGCACATGGGTATGCGTTCGCAGCCTGCCGACCCGCACCGGTACCCTTCGGTTACATTCGCTCGCGCATTCCTTGATACATCTTCTGAGACGAAGAGGCCGATTCCGTGCTCGTCGCCGGGTTTCCCGCAGGGTCGTTCCAGACCAACTGCTACGTCGTCGCTCCCGCCGCAGGCGAGGAGTGCGTCGTCATCGACCCAGGTCAGGACGCTGTCGAGGGCCTCGACGAGATCGTGCGCGAGTACGGGCTCAAGCCGGTCGCGGTGCTGCTGACCCACGGCCACATCGACCACATGTGGTCGGTCGTGCCCGTCTGCGGCGCGCGCGACGTCCCCGCGTGGATCCACCCCGAGGACCGCGAGCTGCTGTCGGATCCCGCCAAGGGATTGTCCCTGCAGACGAAGCAGATGTTGTTCGGCGGGCTGGAGTTCACCGAGCCCGACGACGTCCGCGAGCTGAGCGACGGCGCCGTGCTGAAGCTCGCGGGCATGGAGATCACGGTCGACCACGCGCCCGGCCATACCAGGGGGTCGGTGACGTTCCGGGTCCCTGAGATCATGTTCTCGGGCGACCTGCTGTTCGCCGGCTCCATCGGCCGTACCGACCTTCCGGGCGGGGACTACGAGACGATCCTGCGCAGCCTGGCCGGCGTGTGCCTGCCGCTGCCGGACGAGACGACGGTCCTGCCCGGCCATGGACCGCAGACGACCATTGGCCGCGAGCGCGCGACCAACCCCTACCTCCGCGGGCTGCTCGAACGGCAGGCCCCGGGCGGGGACGCGCCGCCCGCCGGCCCGACCAGGGGACTGTGATGAGCTTTCAAGCGCCGAAGGGCACCTTCGACTGGATGCCGCCGCGCTCGGAGTGGGCGCTCGCCGTGCGCGACGCGCTGTCCGCGCCGGCGCGCGCGGCCGGTTACGGGTACATCGAGACGCCGGCCTTCGAGGACACCCGGCTGTTCTCGCGCGGTGTCGGCGAGTCGACCGACATCGTGACCAAGGAGATGTACACGTTCGAGGACAAGGGCGGGCGGTCGATCACGTTGCGCCCCGAGGGCACCGCGTCCGTGGTGCGCGCGGTGATCGAGCACGGCCTGCCGGGCGGCCCGCTGCCGGTCAAGCTGTGGTACTCCGGCAGCTACTACCGCTACGAGCGGGCCCAGAAGGGCAGGTACCGGCACTTCTCCCAGGTGGGGGCCGAGGCCCTCGGCGCGGAGGACCCGGCGCTCGACGCCGAGCTGATCACGCTCGCGGTGGACGGCTACGCCCGGCTCGGCCTGCGGAACGTGCGGCTGCTGCTCAACTCGCTGGGCTGCCGCGAGTGCCGCCCCGCGTACCGGGCCGCGCTGCAGGAGTTCCTGCGCGCGCTCGACCTGGACGAGCCGACCCGCCAGCGCATCGAGATCAACCCGCTGCGGGTGCTCGACGACAAGCGGCCCGAGGTCCGCTCCCAGCTCGCGGACGCGCCGCTGGTGACCGACCACCTGTGCGGCGCCTGCAAGGCGTACCACGAGGAGGTGCGCGGCCTGCTCGGGGAGGTGGGCGTCTCCTTCACCGACGATCCCCGGCTGGTGCGCGGCCTCGACTACTACACCAGGACGACCTTCGAGTTCCTGCACGACGGCCTCGGCGCCCAGTCGGCCGTGGGCGGCGGAGGCCGCTACGACGGGCTGAGCGAGATGATCGGGGGCCCGGCGCTGCCCAGCGTCGGCTGGGCGCTCGGCGTCGACCGCACCGTCCTCGCGATGGAGGCCGAAGGACTGCTCACCGAGCGGCCGGGCACGATGGACGTGTTCGCCGTGCCCCTCGGCGAGGAGGCGCGGCGGCGGGTCTTCGCGCTGGTCGCCGAGCTGCGCCGGGCGGGCCTGTCGGTCGACATGGCCTTCGGCGGGCGCGGCGTCAAGGGCGCGATGAAGGCCGCCGACCGCAGCGGCGCCCGGTACGCCCTGATCCTCGGCGACCGGGATCTGGAGGCGGGCGCCGCCCAACTCAAGGACATGACCACAGCCGAGCAGACCGCGGTGCCGATCGCCGAGGTCGTCGACATCCTGAAGGGGAAATTCTCGTGATCCGCAGTCACGAAGCAGGGACGCTTCGTAGGGAGCATGCAGGCCAGCGGGTGACGCTGGCGGGCTGGGTGGCCCGCCGCCGGGACCACGGCGGTGTCGTCTTCATCGACCTGCGCGACGCCTCCGGCTCCGCCCAGGTGGTCTTCCGTGAGGAGGACCACGCCCACGACCTGCGCTCGGAGTACTGCGTCAAGGTGACGGGCGAGGTACGCGTGCGCCCGGAGGGCAACGAGAACCCCGACCTGCCGACCGGCGCCGTCGAGGTCGTCGCGTCCGAGGTGGAGGTGCTGAGCGAGGCCGCTCCGCTGCCGTTCCCGATCGAGGGCAGCACCGGGGTGTCGGAGGAGGCGCGGCTGAAGTACCGCTACCTCGACATCCGCCGGGCGCAGATCGCCGACGCGCTGCGCGTGCGCTCCCGGGCGACCTACCTCGCCAACGAGGTCATGAAGGAGCGCGGCTTCGTCTACGTCGAGACGCCGACCCTCACCCGCTCCACCCCCGAGGGCGCCCGCGACTTCCTGGTGCCGGTGCGGCTCCAGCCGGGCAACTGGTACGCGCTGCCGCAGTCGCCGCAGCTCTTCAAGCAGCTCCTCATGGTCTCCGGCCTGGAGCGCTACTACCAGCTCGCCCGCTGCTTCCGCGACGAGGACCTGCGCGCCGACCGGCAGCCGGAGTTCACCCAGATCGACATCGAGATGTCGTTCGTCGACCAGGACGACGTCATCGAGCTCGGCGAGGCCCTGATCGGCCGCATCTGGAAGGAGATCCTCGGCTACGAGCTGCCCACGCCGCTGCCGCGGATGCCGTACGCCGAGGCGATGGCCCGGTACGGCTCCGACAAGCCCGACCTGCGGTTCGGCGTCGAGCTGACCGACCTGACCGAATACTTCGCGAACACCTCCTTCCGGGTGTTCCAGGCGCCGTACGTCGGCGCCGTGGTCATGCCGGGCGGCGCCGGGCAGACCCGCAAGGAGCTGGACGGCTGGCAGGAGTGGGCCAAGTCGCGCGGCGCCCGCGGCCTCGCGTACGTGCTGGTCCAGGAGGACGGCCTCGGCGGCCCGGTCGCCAAGAACCTGTCCGAGACGGAGCTCGCCGGCCTGACCAAGGCCACGGGCGCGCAGCCCGGAGACGCGATCTTCTTCGCCGCGGGCCTGCCCGGCCCGTCCCGCGAGCTGCTCGGCGCGGCCCGGCTGGAGATCGGCCGCCGCTGCGACCTGATCGACGAGTCCCAGTGGTCGTTCCTGTGGGTCGTGGACGCCCCGATGTTCGAGCCGGTGGTCGACGAGGTCGGCCGGCAGACGGGCTGGACGGCCGTCCACCACCCGTTCACCGGGCCGAAGCCCGAGTACGCCGACACCTTCCAGGACAGCCCCGGCGAGGCCCTGGCGTACGCGTACGACATGGTCTGCAACGGCATGGAGATCGGCGGCGGCTCGATCCGTATCCACCGGGCCGAGATGCAGCAGCGGGTCTTCGACGTGCTCGGCATCTCCAAGGAGGAGGCGGAGAGCAAGTTCGGCTTCCTGCTCGAGGCGTTCAAGTACGGCCCGCCGCCGCACGGCGGCATCGCCTACGGCTGGGACCGCGTCTGCATGCTGCTCTCGGGCGGCGAGTCGATCCGCGACGTGATCGCGTTCCCGAAGACCGCCTCCGGGTTCGACCCGCTGACCGCCGCTCCCACGCCGATCACGACCGAGCAGCGCAAGGAGGCCGGTGTGGACGCCAAGCCCAAGGGCGAGGCGGCCCAGCGGTCCTGATCGGGCGCAGGCGCCCGGAGTGACGACGGCCCCCGGGCCCGGTGGTGAACCGGGCCCGGGGGCCGTCCGCCGTCTCCGCCCGCGCGGGCCGCGGGTCAGGAGATCGTGATCGTCTTGATCAGCACCTTCGTCTTCGGCGCGTTCGAGCCGCCCTCGTCGCTGGTGATGTCGACGCCGTCCTTGGCGGTGTTGACGCCGCCCTTGACGATCTTGTCGACGATCTCCATGCCGGACCGCACGATGCCGAACGGCGTGTACGCCTGGGGAAGCTGCGCGTTCTCGTCCGTGTACGAGATCACGAACTGGCTGCCGTTGGAGTTGGAGGCGTCGCCGGCCTGGGCCATGAAGACCACGCCGCGGGCGTACTGCGGGCCGAGGTTCTCGTCCGCGAACAGGTACCCGGGGCCGCCGGTGCCGTCGGTCGGGTTCTCGCCGTCGCCCTTGGCCTGCGGGTCGCCGCACTGCAGCAGGCCGAGGCCGTTGGTCTCGACCGTGGTGAGCCGGTGGCAGACCGTGTTGTCGAAGTACTTCTTGCTCGTCAGGAACGCGAACGAGTTGATCGTGCAGGGCGTGTCGCCGGGGGCGATGTCGAGCACGATGTTGCCGAGGTTGGTGCGGACCGTCATCGTCTTGGCGTTGATCACCGACCTGGGGAGCCGCTTCGGCGGGAAGCCGACGAACTTCGCGGGGCTGCCCGTGTCGTCCTTGCGGTACTCGCAGGTCACCTTCCGCAGGTCGGTGGGCCGCATGCTGGGCGTCGGTGCCGCGATCTCGGAGGGGATGGCGGAAGGCACCTCGGAGGGAGTGGGCGTCGGCTCGCCCTCGGCGGAGTTCTTCGCCTCGCTGCACGCCGCGAGGCTCCCTACGAGCGCGAGCACACCGAGGCCGACGCCGAGCGCGCGCCTGGCCTTGCTCCCGCGCCGAGCCGGGTGCTGTTGCCGATCCGTGTCGGTCACCGTTATGCCTTCCCTTTTACCTGTTTTGGCCATTTCGATGCGTCACTTTATCGGCGTTCTTGTCGGCTACGCGTAAGCAGGAGACTCACAGGTATCTCAAGTAGCAAAAATCACGATCTTGCGGTAAAGGGGGATCCCGTTACGATTACGTGGTGACGAGTGGGTCTTACCTCCGATTTCCCCACGTTCACCGGCGATCCCTGACGTTCGTCGCGGAGGACGACGTCTGGATCGCTCCACTCGACGGAGGCAGGGCCTGGCGGCTCACCGTCGACCACGCCGGAGCCGGCCACCCGAGGTTCTCCCCGGACGGCGCCAGGATCGCCTGGACCGCCCACCGCGACGGCGACCCCGAGATCCATCTGGCCGAGATCGGCGGCGGCCCGGCCACCCGGCTCACCTGCTGGGGCGACCCGCGCACCGAGGCCAGGGGCTGGCTCGACGACCGCACCGTCGCCGCCGTCAGCGCACGGGAGCAGCCCTTCACGTTCTGGACCTGGGCGTACGCGGTCCCCGACGACGGGCGGCCGGCCACGCGGCAGCCGTACGGGCCGGTGGCGGACCTGCACGTGTCGGGCGGGGACACGCTGCTGCTCACCGGGACGGCCGGGCACGACCCGGCGCACTGGAAGCGCTATCGGGGAGGCGGGACGGGCCGGCTCTGGTTCAACGGGCGGCGGCTGCTCGACGGGCACGAGGGCCAGATCGCCTCGCCCATGATCGTCGAAGGCCGGATCGCCTTCCTGTCCGACCACGAGGGCGTCGGCAACGTCTACTCGTGCGCCCCCGACGGCTCCGACCTGAGGCGGCACACCTGGTACGAGGACTTCTACGCCCGCCAGGCGAGCACCGACGGGCGGCGGATCGTCTACAGCCGCGCGGGGGAGCTGTGGCTCCTGCCCGGCCTGGACGCCCGCCCGGAACGCCTGGAGGTGACGCTGGGCGGCGCGGGAACGGGACGGCGGCCCTACCCCGCGCCGCCGTCCGTCGACGGCCTCGCCTGTGACGCCACCGGGCGGGCCAGCGCCGTCGAGGTCGCGGGAGCGGTGTTGTGGCTCACCCACGAGGACGGCCCGGCGCGCTGCCTGGACGCCCGCCCCGGGGTCCGGGCCCGGCTCCCCATCGTGCTCGGCGCCGTATACGCCGCGGAGGGCGAGGAGGCGGCGCGGCGCGGCAACGGGCCGGTCGCGTGGGTGAGCGACGCGGGCGGCGAGGACGGCATCGAGCTCGCGGAGCCGGGAGACGCCGTGCGCGGCCTCGCCCGCGGCCTCCTCGGACGCGTGCTGGAGTTGTCCGGCTCCCCGGACGGCACCGCGATCGCGGTCGTCACCCACGACGGCAGGCTCCTCCTCGTCGACGTGACGCGCGGCGCGGCGGCCGGCGGCGCGGGGGCCGCGGTCACGGAGCTGGCGCGGTCGGAGAGCGGCCCGCCCAGCGGGCCCAGGTTCTCGCCCGACTCGGCCTGGCTGGCGTGGTCGCACCCCGGCGTGGGCTCGCTGCGGGCGATCCGCATGGCCCGGATGCCCTCCCGTACGCCCCATCCGGATGCGGCGGCCCCCGCGGAACGCCCGGAACCGCTCGTCGTCGAGGTCACCGACGGCAGGTTCACCGACACCGAGCCGGTCTTCACCCCCGACGGGAGATATCTGGCGTTCCTGTCCAGGCGGGGATTCGACCCGATCTTCGACGTGCACAGCTTCGACCTGGCCTTCCCCGCCGGCTCGCGCCCCTTCCTGCTGCCGCTCGCGCGCAGCACGCCCTCGCCGTTCGCGCCCTCGGTTGACGGCCGCCCGGCGGAGCCGGAGGAGGCCGGCGGCGGGGACGTCGTGGTGGACACCGAGGGGATGGCGGGCCGGGTGATCGGCCTCCCGGTGCCCGAAGGGCGGTACACGAGCCTCCAGGCGGTCAAGGACGGGCTCGCCTGGCTCCGCCACCCGCTGCGCGGCTCCCTGGGCGGGGGAGAGGCCGCGCCGCCTCCCCCGCCGGTCCTGGAGCGGTTCGACCTCGGCAAGCGCTCCTGCGAGGAGGTCGCGGCCGCCGACGCGTTCTCCGCGAGCGGCGACGGCACCCGCATCGCGTACGTCGAGGGGCGGACGATGAGGGTCACCGGCGGGAGCGGCGACCCGGTCGAGGTGGACCTGCGCAGGATCCGGGTCGAGGTCGACCCGCCGCGCCGCTGGCGCCAGGCGTACGCGGAGGCCGGGCGGCTGGTGCGCGACCACTTCTGGGTGGCCGACCTCGCCGGGGTCGACTGGCCGTCCGCGCTCGCCGCGTACCGTCCGTGGCTGGACCGGATCTCGGGCGCCGACGACTTCGCCGACGTGCTCGGCGAGGTCCTGGGCGAGCTGGCGTCCTCCCACGCGTACGTGCGGCCCGGCGCCGGCCCGTCCGGGAGGTCGTACCGGTTCGTCGGGATGCTGGGCGCCGACCTCGCGCCCGACACCGACGGGCTGTGGCGGGTCCGGCGCGTCCTGCCGGCCGAGTCCTCCGACCCGCACGCCAGGTCCCCGCTCGCCGGGTCCGGCGTACGGCCCGGCGACGCCGTACTGGCCGTGGACGGCAGGCCGGTGGACCCGCGCACCGGGCCCGCGCCGCTGCTCGTGGACACGGCCGGGCGGCCGGTGGAGCTCACCGTCGAGTCCGGCGACCGGGTGTTCCGGGTGGCGGTGGTGCCGCTGTGGGACGACCGCACGTTGCGCTACCACGCCTGGGTCGCGGAACGCAGGCAGCGGGTGCGGCGGCTGAGCGGCGGCCGGGCGGGCTACCTGCACGTCCCCGACATGGACGCCTCCGGCTGGGCGCAGCTCCACCGGGACCTCGGCCGGGAGCTGGCGCGGGAGGCGCTCGTCGTGGACGTCAGGGGCAACCGCGGCGGGTTCACCTCGCAGCTCGTCCTGGAGAAGTTGTCGCGGCGGATCGTCGGCTGGGACGTGAGCCGCCACCACGAGCCGGCGAGCTATCCCGCGCAGGCCCCCCGCGGGCCGGTCGTCGTGGTGTGCGACGAGGCCACGTGCTCCGACGGGGACGTGATCACCGGTGCGGCGCAGGCCCTCGGCCTGGGCCCGGTGGTGGGCGCCAGGACGTGGGGCGGGGTCATCGGGTACGACGAGTGGCACCGGCTCGGCGACGGCACGTCCCTGACCGTCCCCGGGTACGCCTACTGGCTCCGCGGCTACGGCTGGGACCTGGAGAACCGGGGGGCCGTCCCCGACGTGGAGGTGCTGATCACGCCCGCCGACTGGGCGGTGGGCGCCGACCCGCAGCTCGACACGGCGGTGCGGCTGGCGATGGAGCGGCTCGCGGCCGCTCCGGCCGCCGCACCGCCCGACCCCGCCACCCGCCCCACCCGGGGCAGGACCGCTCCCTGATCGCCCGGGGGTCCGGTATTGGTAACGAGGCCCGGCGGGGCACGGCGGACCGGGAGCCGGCCTGGGGGGTGAGCAGTGGCGAGGAGGCCGGGCGGGGCACGGCGGGTCGTTTACGCGGGGCGGACGCCCGGTGCGCTCATATTGTTCTCACATCTCTCTGAAAGCCTCGCCGTGATCACGTCCGCATCAGGGTGAGGGAACACCCTGCCACGATCACGAAGCCAGGAGCGACGCCCATGTTCGACGAGATCCTCGGCCTGCCCGTCCACCCCCTGCTCGTCCACGCGGCCGTGGTGCTCACGCCGTTGCTCGCCCTCCTCTCCGTCGGCTACGCCGTGCTGCCGAGGTTCCGCGCGAAGCTCGACTGGATCCTGGTCCTGGCGGCCGTCGGCGCCCCCGTCGCCGTGTACGTGGCGAAGGAGAGCGGCGAGTCCTTCGAACGGAACCTCTTCGCCGGGCACCCGTCGCCCGCCGTCTCCGCGCACGAGGGCTTCGCGAACCCGCTGCTGTTCAGCACCGCCGCGCTCGGCGTGGTCGCCCTGCTGCTCGTCTTCGCCGCGAGGAGGTGGCCGAAGGCCGCCGGGGCCGCCCTGTCCGCCGCCTCCGTCGTCCTCGCCGTGGTGGCGTGCTACTACGTCGTACGCGCCGGGCACAGCGGCGCGACCGCGGTCTGGGGCGGCTGACTGCGTTTGATTGCCTCGCTCCGCTCGGCGGGCTCGGGGCGCCCGAAGTCGGCTCGTGCCCTCCTCGCTCGGAGTCGCTCGTTCCTCGCTCCCCGCTCGCTCGTTCCTCGCTCCCCGCTCGCTCGTTCCTCGCTCCCCGCTCGCTCGTCGGTTACTTCACCGCCGCGCCCCTCTGTGTTTGATTGCCTCGCTGCGCTCGGCGGGCTCGGGGCGCTTTCAGGCGATGTCTTCCCTCGTCACTCGGGACTCGTTCCTCGCCCGCTCGTTCCTCAGTCCAGACACCGCCGCGCCCCTCTCGTTTGTTTGCCTCGCTTCGCTCGGCGGCGGGACGCATCGGCCGGAACGGCTAGAGTCGGGCTTGTGGACAGTCTGTTCGATTCGGTGGCCGAGGAGGCCCACAGGAGCCACGAGCCGCTGGCCGTCCGGATGCGCCCGCGCGGGCTGGACGAGGTGATCGGACAGCGCCACCTGCTCGGCGCCGGCACGCCGCTGCGCCGGCTGGTCGAGAGCGAGGCCCCCATGTCCCTGTTCCTGTGGGGGCCGCCGGGCACCGGGAAGACCACGCTGGCCTACGTCGTCGCGGGCGCGACCAAGCGCAGGTTCGTGGAGATCTCCGCCGTCTCCGCCGGCGTCAAGGACGTGCGCGCGGCTATCGACCAGGCCCGCCGCGAGCTGGGCATGAGCGGCAGGCAGACGGTGCTGTTCGTGGACGAGGTGCACCGGTTCAACAAGGCCCAGCAGGACGCGCTGCTCCCCGCGGTCGAGAACCGCTGGGTCACCTTCATCGGCGCCACCACCGAGAACCCGTTCTTCTCCGTCATCTCGCCGCTGCTTTCGCGGTCGCTGCTGCTCACCCTGGAGTCGCTGGCGGAGGACGACGTGCGCTCCGTCCTGGAGCGGGCGGTCCGCGACCCGCGCGGCCTCGACGGGCGCGCCACGCTGCACCCCGACGCGCTCGACCAGCTCGTACGGCTCGCCGGCGGCGACGCGCGCCGGTCGCTGACCTACCTGGAGGCGGCGGCGCTGCTGTCCGACGAGATCACGATCGAGGTGGTGGAGCGCGCGGTCGACAAGGCGGCGGTCCGCTACGACCGGCAGGGCGACCAGCACTACGACGTGGTCAGCGCGTTCATCAAGAGCATGCGCGGCTCCGACGCGGACGCCGCGCTGCACTACCTGGCCCGAATGGTCGAGGCGGGGGAGGACCCCCGCTTCATCGCCCGCCGGATTGTGATCTTCGCCTCAGAGGACGTGGGCATGGCGGATCCCACCTGCCTCCAGGTGGCCGTGGCCGCCGCGCAGGCGGTCGAGTTCATCGGGTTGCCCGAGGGGCGCATCAACCTCGCCCAGGCGGTGATCCACTGTGCGCTCGCGCCCAAGTCCAACGCGGTGGTGTCGGCCATCGGCTCCGCCTCCGACGACGTACGGCGCGGCATGGTCGGGCAGATCCCCTCGCACCTGCGCGACGCCCACTATCCGGGGGCGAGCAAGCTCGGCCACGGCAAGGGCTACCAGTACCCCCACGACTTCGAGCACGGCCTGGTCCGGCAGGACTATGCCCCGGAGGAGCTCAGGGACCGCCGCTACTATCGGCCGACCAAGCACGGCGCGGAGGCCAGGTTCGCCGAGCGCTGGGCGCGGATCCGCGGCTTCCTGCGGGGCGAGGGCGGCGCCTGACCGGGCGCGGCGAGCGGCCGGGAGACGTACGGGAGGAGCCCGGGCGGGAGAAGCGCCTCGCGGGACGGCCGGAGAGCGCCCGCCGGGGGGCGGGGAGAGCCCGGTGAAGGCGTGGTTGGCCTCGGCGTGTCCGGCGTTCGCGGTAGGGTCTTGCCATTCCAGCCGAATCCGCCGCGCCTCCAGGCGAGTGGCGCGGGTTCGAGCGAAGCCACGCGCCTGCCACCTACCGAGGGGACGGATTCGCAAATGCTTGCCGCGGGAGAGGTCACCGGTCTGACCGCGGGAGAGGTCGCCGGTCTGATCGTCGCCATGTTCTGGGCGATCCTGGTGTGCTTCATGGCCGTCGTGCTCGTCAGGCTGGCCCGCCTGCTCACCGAGACCACCAAGACGGTGTCCGAGCTGAGCGACCGGGTGGTGCCGCTCCTGGAGGACGTCGGCCACACGGTCAACGAGACGAACCGCCAGCTCGTCGCGGTCGAGGCGATCACGGAGAACGTCAGGGACGTCAGCGGCAACATGGTGAAGATCACCGGTGTCGCCGCCATGCTGTTCGCCGGGCCGATGATCAAGCTGTCCGCCCTGAGCTACGGCGTACGCGAGGCGCTGGCCCGGCGGGACCGGCGCGCGATCGGAGGGCGCCGCCCGTGATCCGCCGGTTCTTCTACATCTCCGTCGGCGCGTTCCTCGCCGTCTGGGCGATGCGTAAGCTTCAGGCGATGCGGCCGGAGAGCGTCGCCAGACGCGCGGCCGGCCGGGCCGCCGGGCTCGCCGGCGAGCTCGTGGAGTTCGCCGGGGACGTCCGCGCCATCGCACGGGAGCGGGAAACCGAGTTGCGCTCCCGCATGGGACTCGAAAGTGTTGACAGAAACCACGACCACGACGTAAAGGATGGCCGCTGAAATGGAGTCGGCAGAGATCGCCCGCCGCTTCCTGCGCTTCTTCGAAGAGCGCGGGCACACCGTCGTGCCCTCGGCCAGCCTCGTCGCCGAGGACCCGACGCTGCTCCTCGTCCCCGCCGGAATGGTGCCCTTCAAGCCCTACTTCCTGGGCCAGCGCACCCCGCCCGCGTCGAGGCTGGTGAGCGTCCAGAAGTGCATCCGCACGCCGGACATCGACGAGGTCGGCAAGACGACCCGGCACGCCACGTTCTTCCAGATGCTGGGCAACTTCTCCTTCGGCGACTACTTCAAGGAGAACGCGATCCCGTTCGCCTGGGAGTTGCTGACCAGGTCCGAGTCCGACGGCGGCTTCGGCTTCCCCGAGGAGCGGCTCTGGGTCACCGTCTACGAGGACGACGACGAGGCGGCCGACATCTGGCACAACAGGGTCGGCGTCCCGCTCGACCGCATCCAGCGCCGCGGCCTCGCCGACAACTACTGGCACATGGGCGTGCCGGGCCCCGGCGGCCCCTGCTCGGAGATCTACTACGACCGCGGCCCCGAGTACGGCCGCGAGGGCGGTCCGGTCGCCGACGAGAACCGGTACCTCGAAGTCTGGAACAACGTCTTCATGCAGTTCCAGCTCAGCGCGGTCCGCAGCAAGGTCGACTTCGACGTCGCGGGCGAGCTGCCGAGCAAGAACATCGACACCGGCATGGGCCTGGAGCGCATGGCGGCGATCCTGCAGGGCGTCGACAACATCTACGAGATCGACACCACGTACAAGATCCTCGACCGGGCGGCCGACCTCACCCGCACGAAGTACGGCCGGGACGCCCGTGCGGACGTGTCGCTGCGCGTCGTGGCCGACCACATGCGCGCCGGCGTGATGCTGGTCGCCGACGGCGTCCTGCCCTCCAACGAGGGCCGCGGGTACGTCCTGCGCCGCATCCTGCGCCGCAGCATCCGCAACCTCCGCCTGCTCGGCGCGGGCGAGGAGCGGTACATGCACGAGCTGACCGCGACGACCATCGCGGTGATGGCGGACCTCTACCCCGAGCTGAAGAACGACGCGGCCAACATCCACACGGTCATCGACGCGGAGGAGACGTCCTTCCTCGGCACGCTCCGCACCGGCACCGCGATCTTCGACGCGGCCGTCGAGGAGTCCAAGCGCAAGGGCGCGCCGAGCCTGAGCGGCGACCAGGCGTTCCAGCTCCACGACACCTACGGCTTCCCGATCGACCTGACGCTGGAGATGGCGGCCGAGCAGGGGCTCAAGGTCGACGAGGAGGGCTTCCGCCGCCTCATGAAGGAGCAGCGCGACCGCGCCAAGGCGGACGCGGCGGCCAAGAAGACCGGCAACGCCGACATCTCCGTCTTCAGCGGGATGCTGGAGAAGGCCGGCCGGGTCGACTTCCTCGGGTACGACAACACGACCGCCGAGGCGAACGTCATCGGCCTGATCGTCGACGGCGGCGCCGTCGCGGCGGCGGGGGAGGGCACGACCCTCGAGATCGTCCTCGACCGGACGCCGTTCTACGCCGAGGGCGGCGGCCAGCTCGCCGACCAGGGCGTCATCCGCACCGGGGGCGCCGAGGTCGAGATCGTCGACGTGCAGTCGCCGATCGGCGGCCTCATCGTGCACCGCGGCAAGGTCCGCACCGGCGAGATCCGGGTCGGCGAGCAGGCGCAGGCCGAGATCGACCTGGAGCGGCGTCGCGCGATCTCCCGCAGCCACACCGCGACCCACCTCGTGCACCGCGGCTTCCGCAACGCGCTCGGCGAGTCGGCGGCCCAGGCGGGCTCGGAGAACTCTCCCGGCCGCTTCCGCTTCGACTTCACCGCGGCCGGCGCGGTCGCCCCGAGCGTCCTGCGCGACGTCGAGGACGAGGTCAACGCCGTCCTGATCAACGACCTCGCGGTCAACGCGTTCTACACCTCGCAGTCGGAGGCCCGCGCCATGGGCGCGCTCGCCCTCTTCGGCGAGAAGTACGGCGACGAGGTGCGCGTGGTCGAGGTCGGCGACTACTCCCGTGAGCTGTGCGGCGGCACGCACGTGGCGAGCTCCGGCCAGCTCGGCCTGGTCAAGGTGCTCGGCGAGGCGTCGATCGGCGCGGGCGTGCGCCGGGTCGAGGCGCTCGTCGGCCTGGACGCCTTCCGCTTCCTGGCCCGCGAGAGCGTCCTGGTGGCCCAGCTCAGCGAGCAGCTCAAGACCCGCCGCGAGGAGCTTCCCGAGCGGGTCGAGGGCATCGTCGGCCGGCTGCGCGCCGCCGAGAAGGAGCTGGAGAAGCTGCGCTCGGCCCAGGTGCTCGCGGTCGCGGGCGAGCTGGCCGCCGGCGCCGCCGACGTGCGCGGCGTCTCGGTCGTCACGCACCGCGCGCCCGCTGGCACCTCCCCCGACGACCTGCGTAAGCTCGCCCTCGACGTGCGCGGCCGATTCCCGAGCGACCGCGCCGCGGTGGTCGTCGTCGCCGGTGTCCCCACCGATCGGCCGGTCGTGGTCGCCGCGGTGAACGAGGCGGGACGCGACCGCGGCCTGAAGGCCGGGCGACTGGTCGGCGTCGCCGCCAAGGCGCTTGGGGGTGGCGGTGGCGGCAAGGACGATGTCGCGCAGGGCGGCGGGACCCGCGCCGAGGCGATCGGCGACGCGCTGCGCGCGGTGGAGGAGACCATCTCCTCGTCCCTCACCTGATCCGCCGGCTCTTTCGGGGAGAACCGGCCATGAGGCAAGGTGTACGACTCGGCGTGGACGCCGGATCCGTACGCGTCGGCGTGGCGCGCAGCGACCCTTCGGGGTTGCTCGCCACGCCGGTCGAGACCGTACGGCGCGGCCGGGGCGACGTGGAGCGGATCGCCGCGATCGTGGCCGAGCACGAGGCGATCGAGGTGGTGGTGGGCCTGCCCACCTCGCTCTCGGGGCGGGAGAGTCATGCGGCCGGGGCGGCGCGCGAGTTCGCCGCCCTTCTCGCCGAGCGGCTCGCGCCGATCCCGATCCGGCTTTTCGACGAGCGGCTGACGACGGTCACCGCGCAGCAGCGCCTGCGCTCCAGTGGTGTGAAGGCGAAGAACCAGCGCTCGGTCATCGACCAGGCGGCGGCCGTGGTGCTGCTCCAGGCGGCGCTCGACTCCGAGCGGGCCACCGGGCGGCCGCCGGGCCGACCCCTCAGGCCGCCGGGCGACGCCGGCGACGGGAAGGCGAGCGGCGGAGGCGGCTGATGCCCTTCGCGGCGGCCCCGGCCGCCCGCTCCCACCCTCCGGCGGCCTCGCCGGCCCGCTCGCGTCGCGCGGCGGCCGCGGCCGCCGGCTTTCACGTCGCGGAGGTTCCGCCCCGCGCGTCCGGGTGCGGCCGTCCGGACCCCGGCCCCCACTCCGACGTTCTCGGCCGAGGATCCCCACGTCGTGGCGGCGCCGTCCGCGGTTTCCCGAGGCGGGACGCCTCCCGCGTGGCCCTGTGCCGCCGCGTTCCCCGTCCTCGTTCCGGCGTTCTCGGCCGCGTGATCCCACCGCGGCGCGCCTCGGGACGGGTGATCCCATGTGACGGCGGTTACGGCCGCGCGGGCCGATCCGCGGGCGGTCCCGTTCTTCGGCCGACTGAGTCGACTAATCCGGCACTAATGCCATACTTAGTGAACTTCGCCCCCAAAACGGGCGATTGGTACCGGTTTGTCAGAACCGATCTTCACCATAGGATCATCAAATTCACTGACAAAGAGGGCGAGTTCGTGAAATACCGGGAACAGTTGAACGCGTACCTAGGGACCGTCTAGGACATGACCATCCCAGCCCGGAAGGACCGTCCTGGCCCGCCGGAGGCCCGGGCCGCCGTACCCTCCCTGGAGGGAAGGCCCGCCCGGAACCGGGGGCCCACGCCCGCCTCTCAAGGAGGCGGGCGCGTAATCGAACGCCGGAACCCCCTCGGTTCCGCACACTCGCTTGACGCGTGGCGCGCCGTACCGAGAGATTGGCCAGCGCACTATGAATGATCTCGATATGGACTTCCTGCTGGGCTCCGACGATGACGGGCCCTCCCGGCGCCGTGCCCGCGGTCCGAACCGCAGTCAGCGGCGCCGCAGCCGCCGCCGGCGCACCCGGCAGCGCCGCAAGGGATTCGCGGCCTCCTTCTTCGCCATCCTCATCGTCGCCGGGGTGCTCGGCGGCGCGGGATACCTCGGCTTCAACTGGTTCCGCGACCTTCTCGTGCCCAAGGACTTCACCGGCAAGGGCACCGGAGAGGTAGTGGTCGAGATCAAGGAGGGGGCCACCGCCTCCGACGTCGCCCAGGAACTCGAGCGGCAGGGCGTGGTGGCCAGCGCGCGGGCGTTCGTCAACGCCATCGGCGCGGCCGGCAAGAGCTCCTCGCTCCAGCCCGGCGAGTACACCCTGCGCAAGGGCATGTCGGCGGAGTCGGCGGTGACCATGCTCGACCCCAAGAACCGGGTGCTCAATCACCTGACGATCCGCGAGGGCCTGCGGCTCGGCGAGATCTACACCAAGCTGTCCACCGCCACCGGCAGGCCGGTCGAGGAGTTCAAGAAGGCCGCCAAGAAGGACATCGGCCTCCCCCGGTACGCCAATGGACGGCTGGAGGGCTACGCCTTCCCCGCCACCTACGAGGTCTCGCCCAAGCTCACCGCGCCCCAGATCCTGATCAAGATGGTCGACCGCTTCAACCAGACCGCCCAGCGGCTCGACCTGGAGCGCCAGGCCAAGCAACTCGGCTACTCGGCCCACGACATCATGACCATCGCGAGCATCGTCCAGGCCGAGTCGGGCAGCCAGGCGGACATGCCCAAGGTCGCCCGCGTCATCTACAACCGCCTCGGGCTGAACCCGCCGATGAAGCTCCAGATGGACAGCACCGTCATGTACGGCCTGAACAAGTACGGCATCGCCGCGACGGACGCCGATCTCAGGAGCACGTCGCCGTACAACACGTACATGCACACCGGCCTGCCGCCCGGCCCCATCACCAACCCCGGCGACCACGCGATCGAGGCCGCGCTCAAGCCCGCGGACGGCAACTGGCTCTACTTCGTGACCGTCGATCCCAAGAAGGGGATCACGAAGTTCACCGACAAGGAGTCGGAGTTCTGGAAGCTCCGCGAAGAGTTCAACCGGAACCACGGATGACCGGAACTGCCGGAGGGGGGCCGCGCCGCGCGGCGGTGCTCGGCCTCCCGATCCGCCACTCGCTCTCGCCGATCCTGCACCGCGCCGCGTACGCCGGCCTCGGCCTTTCGGCCTGGCGGTACGACGCGATCGAGTGCGGCGAGGACGGCCTGGCGGAGCTGGTCGCCGGGCTCGGCCCCGAGTGGGCCGGGCTGTCGCTGACGATGCCGCTCAAGCGTGCGGTGTTCCCGCTGCTCGACACGGTCTCCGACCTCGCGGTCGAGGTGAACGCGGTCAACACGGTCGTCTTCCGCGACGGTCGCCGCCACGGCGAGAACACCGACGTGTACGGCATCGTCCGGGCACTGGCCGAGGCCGGGGTGACCGCGCCGTCCAGCGCCTCGATCCTGGGCGGGGGCGCGACGGCGGCCTCCGCGATCGCCGCGCTGCGCGAGACGGGCCTGCGCGAGGTGACGCTGGTCGTGCGCGAGCCGTCCCGGGCCGCCGAGACGCTGGAGGTGGCCGAGCGGCTCGGCGTCGCGGTCGCCGTACGGACCTTCGAGGACGTCGACGCCGACGTGGACCTGGTCGTCTCCACGCTCCCCGCCGGGGCCGCGGACGACGTGGCGGACAGGGCCGCGGGGGCGAAGGCGGTCTTCGACGTGGTCTACGCGCCCTGGCCGACCACGCTCGCGGAGGTCGCGCGGGAGCGGGGCGCCGTCGTCGTCGGCGGGTTCCCGATGCTCCTGCACCAGGCGGTCCGGCAGGTCGAGCTGATGACCGGCCGGACGGACGTCCCGGTCGAGGAGATGCGCGCGGCCGGCGAGGCGGAGATCCGCAGGCGCGCCGCGGCGGCGAAGTAGCCGCCCCGAGCCGCGCGAGCGAAGCGAGCGCCATGAACACGGAATAGCCGGGGCGGCCGCCGGGTTGTGGTAATGTTGTCAATCGATCGGTCCGGCATGCCGGCTGGACGCGCAAGCGGAGGTCCTCCTCCCACCTGATCGGCCGAAAGGCGGACGGGTCAAGGATCACAACCAGGGTTCTCTCCATGAGAGAGCTCAGTGACCCCGCATGCGTGACGTGCGGGGTTTTGTGTTTTTCCCGCACGGTCGAGCATCAAGCGGAAGTCCTTTGGAGGTCCCATCAGCACCGAGCCCCGCATCAACGATCGTATCCGCGTGCCGGAGGTTCGCCTCGTCGGCCCGAACGGCGAGCAGGTCGGCATCGTCTCGATCGGCGATGCACTGAAGCTGGCCCAGGAGAGCGATCTCGACCTGGTCGAGGTCGCGGCGACGGCCAGGCCGCCCGTGTGCAAGCTCATGGACTACGGCAAGTTCAAGTACGAGTCGGCCATGAAGGCGCGCGAGGCCCGTCGCAACCAGGCACACACGATCATCAAGGAGATCAAGCTCCGGCCGAAGATCGACCCGCACGACTACGAGACCAAGAAGGGTCACGTCGTGCGCTTCCTCAAGGCGGGGGACAAGGTCAAGGTCACGATCATGTTCCGGGGTCGCGAGCAGTCCCGGCCGGAGTTGGGCTTCCGGCTGTTGCAGCGGCTCGCCGAGGACGTCACCGAGCTGGGCTTCGTGGAGTCACAGCCCAAGCAGGACGGGCGAAACATGATCATGGTCATCGGCCCGCACAAGAAGAAGGCCGAGGCCAAGGCGGAGAAGGCCGCGGCCAAGGCGCAGCGCGAGCCGGAGTCCGCGGAGCCGGAATCCACGGCCGCGGAGTGACGCGCCCGTCTGAGCGGATCAGACACGCATGGAGAAGCCGAGACCGGGAGGTCTCGCAGAGCCAGGCATGCCATCGGCTCGGGTCACCGGCCCGGGCCGTCGGCACGACCAACGAGGGAGAGACGGCTGAGATGCCGAAGATGAAGACGCACAGCGGTGCGAAGAAGCGGTTCCGGCTGACCGGCTCCGGCAAGATCGTTCGCCGGCGGGCCAACCGGAAGCACCTTTTCGAGCACAAGCCGTCCACCCGTACGCGCCGGCTCGAGGGCGACGTCATCGTTTCCGACGCCGACGCCAAGAAGATCAAGAAGCTGCTCGCGAAGTAACCGACCCCGGGGAGACTGAACAAAATGGCACGCGTGAAGCGGGCGCTCAACGCCAAGAAGAAGCGCAGGGTCGTCCTCGAGCGGGCGAGCGGCTATCGGGGGCAGCGGTCCAGGCTGTACCGCAAGGCCAAGGAGCAGATGCTCCACTCGATGACGTACGCCTACCGGGACCGCAAGGACAAGAAGGGCACCTTCCGGCGCCTTTGGATCCAGCGCATCAACGCCGCGGCCCGCGCGAACGGCATCACGTACAACCGGTTCATCCAGGGCCTGCGTCTCGCCGGCATCGAGGTGGACCGCAAGATCCTCGCCGACCTCGCCGTGAACGACGCCCAGACGTTCGCCACGCTGGCCGAGGCGGCGAAGAAGGCCCTGCCGGCCGACGTGAACGCGCCGGTCGCCTGAGCCGTACGCGGATTCAGCATTCATAGGGGCTCACCGGCATCCGGTGGGCCCCTTTTGACGAGGGAAGGCATGGCCGGAACCGAGCTCACCAACATCAGGTCCCCGCGGGTGAAGGCCGCACGGCGGCTCGCCAAGCGCGCCTTCCGGGACCGCGACCGGGCCTTCCTGGCCGAGGGGCCGCAGGCCGTACGCGAGGCCCTCACGCTCGACGGCGTGACGGTCGAGCTGTTCGCCACGGCCGAGGCCGAGATCCGGCACGCCGACATCGTCGGCGTGGCGGCCGCCGCCGGGGTCCCCGTGTTCCGGGTCAGCGGCGAGGTCATGGCCGAGCTGGCCCAGACCGTCACCCCGCAGGGGTTGATGGGCGTCTGCCGGTTCGTCCACGTCCCGCTCGCCGAGGCGGTGCCGTCCGGCACGCGGCTGGTCGCCCTCCTGGCCCACGTCCGCGACCCCGGCAACGCCGGCACCGTCCTGCGCACCGCCGACGCCGCCGGCGCCGACGCCGTCGTCTTCACCGACGCCTCCGTCGATCCGTACAACGGCAAGTGCGTCCGGGCCAGCGCGGGCAGCCTGTTCCACCTTCCCGTCGCCACCGGCTCACCGGTGGCCGAGGCGGTGCGGCACGTGCGCGCCGCCGGGCTGCGCGTCCTCGCGGCGGACGGCTCGGGCGAGGCGACCCTCGACGACGTCGATCTCGGCGTCCCGACCGCGTGGCTGTTCGGCAACGAGGCGTGGGGGCTGCCCCCGGCGCTGCTCGAACTCGCCGACGAGGTGGTGCGGGTGCCGATCTACGGGCGGGCGGAGAGCCTCAACCTGGCCACCGCCGCCGCGGTCTGCCTGTACGCCTCGGCGCGGGCGCAGCGGCAGACCTTACATCGCGTGGAAGATCCGTCCACCCCCGCGGTCTGAGAAGGCCGACCGGAGCGGGAAACCCGCTATTGTCGGCCTTGAAGCGCGTGCGGGCCCCCATCCGGCGCGCTTTCACCGGATCGAGGGAGGCGGTCTCGTGCGAGGTGAGGGCACTCCCCGGGGCGCCCGAAGACCGGTCGCGGACGGGAGCGCGGACGTCTGTGCCGACGATCTCCCCGACGGCCTGGTCGTGGCCGACCCCGAAGGCGTCGTCCTGCTCGTCAACCGAGCCGCCGAGCGGCTGACCGGAGTGGCCCGCGGGGCGGCGATCGGCCGGCACATCACCGACGCGCTGCCGTTCCGCGACCCCGAGGGCCGCGACTGGTGGAAGTGCCTCGACCCGCACGGAGGCCTGCCCACCCGGACCCGGCAGCCCGAGCGGCCGGTGCACCTGCCGGGGCGGCCGGAGGTGCTCCTCGCCGCCCGCCTGGTCCGCCGCCCCGAGCGCGGCGGGCCCGTGGTCCGCGTCGTCGTCACGCTGCGGGACGCCTCGGCCCGGGCCCGGCTGGAGCGCAGCAGGGCCGACCTCGTCTCCACCGTCGCGCACGAGCTCAGGTCGCCGCTGACCAGCGTGAAGGGCTTCACCGCCACGCTGCTGGCCAAATGGGAGCGCTTCACGGACGCGCAGAAGCTCGTGATGCTCCAGACCGTCAACGCCGACGCCGACCGCGTCACCCGGCTGATCACCGACCTGCTCGACGTGTCCAGGATCGAGTCCGGCCGCCTGGAGGTCCACCGCCAGGTCGTGGACATCCCCGCCCGCGCCCGCCGGCTCATCGAGGGCCGGGTCGCGGCGGGGGAGCCGGCCGACCGGTTCCACCTGGAGGTGCGCGGCGAGCTGCCCGAGACCTGGCTCGACCAGGACAAGATCGATCAGATCCTCGGCAACCTGCTGGAGAACGGGGTACGCCACGGGCGCGGTACCGTGACGACAGTGGTCGAAGCCGTCGATCTGGGAGTGACCGTGTCCGTGCGCGATCAGGGTGAGGGCGTCGCGCCCGAACTGGTCACGCGCGTCTTCCGGCAGTTCTGGCGCGGCAACGGTCGCCGGCGGGGCGGCACCGGCCTCGGCCTGTTCATCGTCAAGGGCCTGGTCGAGGCCCACGGCGGCACGATCAGCGTGCAGCGCGCGCCCGGCGGCGGCGCCGAGTTCCGATTTACCGTGCCCACCGGGGCCCCTGACTTCGCCTGACCTCACCGGCCGATCCCACCGCCGGCGTCGGAGCCGATCTCAGCCCGGTGGGCGCCCCGGAGCCGGTCGGCCCCACGGCCGGCGGGCCGGTGCCGGAGGCCCTTCGCCGATCTTGGCGGGGGCGTATCTTGACCCATCCGGCACTAGACTCGTGCACGCTTAAGCCCTGGATACGGAGCTCTCTCTTGTCGAACACCTATGACCCGGTCGAGGTGACGCCACTGCACGCCGACGAGGTCGCGCGGGCACAGGCCGACGCCCTCGCCGCGATCGCGGCGGCGCGCGACCTCGACGAACTGAAGCAGGTACGGCTCGCGCACGTCGGCGACCGCTCGCCGATCGCGCTGGCCAACCGCGAGATCGGCGCGCTGCCGCCCCAGGCGCGATCCGAGGCGGGCAAGCGCATCGGCGGCGCGCGCAAGGCGATCGGGCAGGCGCTCGCCGCGCGCCAGGCCGAGCTGGAGGCCGAGCGTGACGCGCGGGTCCTCGTGGAGGAGACCGTCGACGTCACCCTGCCCTGGGACCGGCGGCCCCGCGGCGCCCGCCACCCGCTGACCACGCTCCAGGAGCGCGTCGCCGACGCGTTCGTCGCGATGGGGTACGAGGTGGCCGAGGGGCCCGAGCTCGAAGGCGAGTGGTTCAACTTCGACGCGCTGAACATCGCGACGGACCACCCCGCGCGCTCCGAGCACGACACGTTCTTCGTCGAGAGCGCCGCGTCCGGCAAGGTGCTGCGCACCCAGACGTCGCCGGTGCAGATCCGCGCGCTGCTCTCGCGCGACCTGCCGGTGTACGTCGTCTCCCCGGGCAAGGTCTTCCGCACCGACGAGCTGGACGCCACCCACACGCCGGTCTTCCACCAGGTCGAGGGGCTCGCGGTCGACAAGGGCCTGACCATGGCCCATCTGAAGGGCACGCTCGACCGGTTCGCCGAGGTGATGTTCGGCGAGGGCATCAGCACCCGGTTCCGGCCCAACTACTTCCCGTTCACCGAGCCGTCCGCCGAGATGGACCTGCGCTGCTTCGTCTGCCGCGGCGCGTCGGCCTCCCCGGGCAACCCGCCGTGCCGTACGTGCAAGTCGGAGGGCTGGATCGAGTGGGGCGGCTGCGGCATGGTCAACCCGCGCGTGCTGATCGCGTGCGGCGTCGACCCGTCGGTCTACTCCGGCTTCGCGTTCGGCATGGGCATCGAGCGCACCCTGATGTTCCGAAACAACGTCGAGGACATGCGCGACATGGTCGAGGGCGACATCCGCTTCACCCTGCCGTTCGGAATGGAGGTCTGATGAAGGTCCCGCTCTCCTGGCTGCGGGAGTACGTCGATCTCCCGGCCGTCACGGCCCAGGAGGTGGCCGACAAGCTCACCTCCGCCGGTCTCAAGCTCGAGGCGATCACCTCCCACGGCCACGAGATCAAGAACGTGGTCGTCGGCCAGGTCGTCGTCATCGAGGAGCTCGCCGGCTTCAAGAAGCCGATCAGGCACTGCCTCGTCGAGGTGGGGGAGGCCGCGCCGCGCGAGATCGTGTGCGGCGCCACCAACTTCACCGAGGGCGCGATCGTACCGGTCGCGCTGCCCGGCGCCGTCCTGCCCGGCGGGTTCGAGATCGGGTCCCGCAAGACGTACGGGCGGCAGTCCGACGGCATGATCTGCTCCGAGGCCGAGCTCGGCATCGCCGAGTCCTCCCCGGGCATCCTGCTGCTCCCGGAGGACACGCCCATCGGGGCGGACGTCGTCGAGCTTCTCGGCCTGCGCGACGACGTGCTGGAGCTGGAGATCACGCCCGACTGCGGCTACGCGCTGTCGATCCGGGGCGTCGCCCGCGAGGCGGCGACCGCGTTCGGCGTGGCGTTCCACGACCCGGCGGCGATCGAGCTCCCGGCCGCGTCCGGCCCGTCCCACCCGGCGTCGATCGCCGACCCGACCGCCTGCGACCGGTTCGTGCTGCGTTCGGTGTCCGGGTTCGACCCGGCCGCCGAGAGCCCGCTGTGGATGCGGGTGCGGCTGATCCGCGCCGGGGTGCGGCCGGTCTCGCTCGCGGTGGACGTCACGAACTACGTCATGCTGGAGCTCGGCCAGCCGCTGCACGCGTTCGACCGGTCCCGCCTGTCCGGCGAGATCGTCGTACGGCGGGCCGGCGCGGGGGAGACCCTGGAGACGCTCGACCACGTGACGAGGAAGCTCCACGAGGAGGACATCCTCATCACCGACGCCTCGGGGCCGATCTCGATCGCCGGCACCATGGGCGGCCTGCACACGGAGATCTCCGACTCCTCGACCGACATCGTGATCGAGGCGGCGCACTTCTCCGCCACCGGCATCGCCCGGGCGTCGCGCCGCCACGGCCTGGTCAGCGAGGCGTCCAAGCGGTTCGAGCGCGGCGTGGACCGCGAGCTGCCGCTGGCCGCCTCCTGGCGCGCCGTGCGGCTCCTGGTCGAGCTGGGCTCCGGCACCGCCGACCCGGGCGTCACGCACGCCCAGGTGGACGTCGCTCCGGTCCGGGTCGTCATCCCGTCCGATTACCCGGGCCGCGTCGCGGGCCTGCCGTACACGCGGGAGACCGTGATCCGCCGCCTGGAGCAGGTGGGCTGCGCGGTCGTCGAAGGCGTCGCCGCCGACGAGACCGCCGTGTCCGGCGGCGGGGGCGTGGCCGCGACCGGCGTCGTCTCCGGCGCGGGGTCGGCGGGCGACCTGCGCGAGAAGCTCGCCGTTCGCGGCGACGACCCGCTCACCGTCACCCCGCCGTCGTGGAGGCCGGACCTGACCGACCCGAACGACCTGGCGGAGGAGGTCATCCGGCTGGAGGGGTACGAGCACCTGCCCTCGGTGCTGCCCGCCGCCCCCGCCGGGGCCGGGCTGACCGAGGAGCAGCGGCTGCGCCGCAGGGTCGGCCGCGCGCTGGCCTACTCCGGCTACGTCGAGGTGCTCTGCTACCCGTTCATCGGCGTACGCGACCTGGACAACCTGCAGCTTTCCAAGGACGACCCGCGCCGCCGGGCGACCCGGCTGCTCAACCCGCTCAGCGAGGACGAGCCGCTCATGCGGACCACCCTCCTGCCGGGCCTGCTGAAGACGCTGGTACGCAACGTGGGCCGCGGCTTCGGCGACGTGGCGCTGTTCGAGACCGGCCTGGTCTACCGGCCGGAGCCGGACGCCCCGGCGGCCGCGCCGGTGCTCACGGTCGAGCGCAGGCCGACCGACGGAGAGCTCGCGGAGATCGAGAGCGCGCTGCCGCGGCAGCCGCAGCGGGTCGCCGCGGTGCTGGCCGGTGAGTTCGACCGGTCCGGCTGGTGGGGCCAGGGCCGTCAGGCGACCTGGGCGGACGCGATCGAGGCCGCTCGGACCGTCGCCCGCGAGGCGGGCGTCGAGCTGGAGGTCCGCGCCGACCGGCACGAGCCGTGGCACCCGGGCCGCTGCGCCGCGCTGTACGCGGGCGACGTCCTGATCGGGCACGCCGGCGAGCTGCACCCGCGCGTCGTCGAGGCGTGCGGCCTGCCGCCGCGCACCGCCGCGATGGAGCTGGAGCTGTCGCTCCTCACCCCGCCGGGGCCGGTGCAGGCGCCGGCCGTCTCGGCGTACCCGGTGGCGACCCAGGACGTGGCGCTGGTCGTCCGGTCCGAGGTGACCGTCGCGGAGGTCGAGGCCGCGCTGCGCGAGGGGGCGGGCGAGCTGCTGGAGTCCGTCCGGCTGTTCGACGTGTACACGGGCGAGCAGGTGGAGGAGGGCCACGCGTCCCTGGCGTACACGCTGCGGTTCCGCGCGCCGGACCGCACGCTCACGGTCGAGGAGACCACGGCGGCCCGTGACGCGGCCGTGGCGCTCGCCCACGAGCGGACCGGGGCCCGGCTGCGCGGCGTCTGACCCGCGCCGATCGTCTGAAGGGGATGCCCGTCCGGCCGTGTGCCGGGCGGGCATCGCCGTGTCCGGGGCTCGCCGCCGCGGTCGAAATCACCCATTGATCCATCGGTTACCAACGAGTATCGTCCGGAGGCGAGCAGCCCTCATATTCGCGCGCGAATCGAACCCCCCTCTACCCCCGGCTTCTCGCGAAGGGAAGTTCGTATGCACGCGCGCCTTCGAGGGGCGCTCACGGTCTCCGCCGTGCTCGCCCTCGTGATCACCGGCTTACCCGCGGCCTCGGCCGCGTCGTCCCCGGCGTTGTCCTCAGCGTTGTCCTCGGCGTCGTCATCCGCCGCGGCGTCCGCCGCGGTCTCCGACGACTACTGCGTCGGCCAGTGCGCCGACATCCTCCCCCCGGGCCAGAACGGCAACGCCACGCTGGTCGACATCCTCGGGAACCAGTCCGTCGGCACCCGCCCGGCGCACAGCTCCGACCAGCTCGGCCGGTACGCCGGGCTCATCTCCGGCTACACCGGCCTGACGGAGGACCAGATCTCGTCGTTCTTCAACGACGCCTCGTTCGGCGTGCCGCCCGGCCAGGTCGAGAGCACGGTCAGCCCCCGCTCGGACGTCACGATCGTCCGCGACAAGGCCACCGGGGTGCCGCACATCACCGGCACCACCCGCGAGGGCACCATGTTCGGCGCCGGCTACGCGGGCGCGCAGGACCGCCTCTGGGTCATGGACCTGATGCGGCACGTCGGCCGGGGCGACCTCACCCCGTTCGCCGGCGGCGCGAAGGGCAACCGGGAGCTCGAGCAGAGCGTCTGGCGCAACTCCCCGTACACCGAGGCCGATCTGCAGGCCCAGATCGACCGGCTGCGCGACTCCGGTCCCAGGGGCGCCCAGCTTTACGCCGACGTGCGCAACTACATCGACGGCATCAACGCGTACATCGACGTCTGCATGGCCAAGCGCAACTGCCCCGGCGAGTACGTGCTGACCGGGCACCTGGACGCGATCACCAACAAGGGCGGCCCGGTCGACTTCACCATGACCGACCTGGTCGCGATCTCCGGGGTGATCGGCGGCCTGTTCGGCGGCGGAGGCGGAAACGAGACGCAGTCCGCCCTCGTCCGGGTGGCCGCGCGGGCCAAGTACGGCGCCGCCGAGGGCGACCGGGTCTGGGCGGCGTTCCGCGGCCAGAACGACCCGGAGACCGTGCTCACCCTCCACGACGGACAGAGTTTCCCCTCCGGCGCCGCACCGGCCGGGGCGACCGGCGTCGTGCTCCCCGACCCCTCGACCGCGCCGGTGGACATCACCGAGAACGAGACGGGAACCGCCACCACGGCCACCACCGAGGCGCGGAGCCCGCTCGACGGCCTCGTCGTCGACAACGCCAAGCCCGGCATGTCGAACGCGATCGTGGTGTCGGCCGCCAAGTCGGGCACCGGCCACCCCATCGCCGTCTTCGGCCCGCAGACCGGCTACTTCGCCCCGCAGCTGCTCATGCTGGAGGAGCTGAACGGCCCCGGCATCTGGGCGCGCGGCGCGGCTTTCGCCGGGATCAACCTGTACGTGCTGCTCGGCAGGGGCGCGGACTACGCCTGGAGCGCCACGTCGAGCACGCAGGACATCACCGACACGTACGCGATCACGCTGTGCGACCCGAACGGTGGCACGCCGACCACGGCCTCCGACCACTACCTGTACCGCGGCGCCTGCACCGCCATGGAGACGCTGCGCAAGAAGAACTCGTGGAAGCCGAGCACGGCCGACTCCACCAAGGCCGGGTCGTACGAGCTGGTGATCAAGCGCACGAAGTACGGCCTGGTGACGTGGCGCGGCACGGTGGACGGGGTCCCGACCGCCTTCACCACGCTCCGCTCGACCTACCGGCACGAGCCCGACTCGGCGATCGGCTTCCAGATGTTCAACGACCCCGCCGAGATGGGGTCGGCCGCCGCGTTCCAGAACTCCGCCGCCAACATCGGCTTCGCGTTCAACTGGTTCTATGTGAACTCGGCCGACTCGGCGTACTTCATGTCCGGGAGCACCCCGGTGCGCTCGGCCGTCTCCGACCCGAACCTGCCCATGGCCGCGGACGCCGCGCACGAGTGGGCCGGGTACGACCCCGCCGCCAACACCGCGACGTACACGGCGGCGAGCACCCACCCGCAGGCGGTCAACCAGGACTACTTCGTGAGCTGGAACAACAAGCAGGCCAAGGACTACGCCGCGGCCGACGGCAACTTCAGCTTCGGCTCCGTCCACCGGGCGGACCTGCTGGACGCGCCGGTGAAGGCCGCCCTCGCCTCGGGCACCCTGGACCGGGCCGGCACCACGAAGATCATGGCAGAAGCCGCGATCACGGACCTGCGCGGCTGGAAGGTCCTGCCCAACCTGCTCCGCGTGATCAACAGCGCCGAGGTGACCGACCCCGCGCTCGCTTCGGCCGTGACCAAGCTGTCCGCCTGGTCCTCCGCCGGAGCCCGCCGCGCCGAGACCTCCCCGGGCAGCAAGACGTACGCGCACGCCGACGCGATCCGCGCCTTCGACGCCTGGTGGCCCAAGCTGGTGCGGGCGCAGTTCCGGCCCGGTCTCGGTGACGGGCTCTACCGGTCGCTGGTCGACGCCCTGCAGATCAACGAGTCGCCGTCCGGGCGGCAGCAGGGCGACACCTCCGGCGGCGCGACGTCGGCGAACGGGGCCCAGACGCACAAGGGCTCCGCGTTCCAGTACGGCTGGTGGGGCTACGTCGACAAGGACATCAGGAACGTGCTGGGCGACACCGTCCAGGGGGCGCTCCCGGCCCGGTACTGCGGGGCCACCGTGCAGGCGTGCCGTACCGTCCTGCTGGACAGCCTGTCCGCCGCGCTCGCCGAGACGGCGGCGGTCACCTACCCGGCCGACGACGTCTGCTCGGCCGGCGACCAGTGGTGCGCGGACGCGGTGCGCCAGTCGCCGCTCGGCGGGATCAAGCAGGACCTGATCTCCTGGCAGAACCGGCCGACGTACCAGCAGGTGGTCTCCTTCCCGGCCCGGCGCGGCGACAACGTCGCCAACCTGGCCGCCGGGGCCGCGGCGAGCGCGTCGAGCAGGGAGAACTTCCTCTACCCGCCCGCCAAGGCGAACGACGGCGACCGCTCGACCCGCTGGTCCAGCGCGTCCAGCGACAACCAGTGGTTTCAGGTGGACCTCGGGTCGGCGACGTCCGTGGCCCGCGTGATCCTGCGTTGGGAGGCGGCGTACGGCAAGGCGTACCGGATCCAGACGTCGACCGACGGGAGCGCCTGGACCACGGTCCACTCGACGACCGCGGGCGACGGCGGCGTGGACAACGTCTCCTTCACGCCGGTGAACGCGCGCTACGTCCGGATGCAGGGCGTCACGCGCGCCACGTCCTACGGCTACTCGCTGTACGAGTTCGAGGTCTATGGCCGATAGACCGAGCGTCTGAAGGGTCCGGGTCTATCGGCCGGTAGACCGAGTCTGTGAAAGGGGGCGGAGTCTACGGCCGGTAGACCGAGCGCTGCCCCGGGCCCCCCAGGTCCGGGGCGGCGTCGCGGACGTCCCTGAACGTTTCAGCCGTCCGGCCCGGTGCGGGCGGTGCGGGCAGGCGCGGGGTCACCGGTTCCGGCAGGCAGGCGCGGGAGGCGTCCGGGTGACGGGGGCGCCGGCGCCGGGCTCCCCGCGCCGTCCCACGAAACGGGTCTGGTCGTGGAACGCGACATGCCCGTAATCTCCGGCCATGGCCTGGAGGACCCGCGTCCCTGACCGTCCCGTGGACTCCGGCGCCCCGGAGCGGCCGGCGCCGCGTGTGCCGGCGGCGCTGCGCCGTGTGCTCTCGGCCGTCCCGCCGCCGCACCGGTGGCCGCGCGATCCCGTCGCGCTGGCGGCCGCGTGCGCCCTGTCCGCCGGGGTGTACACGCTCCACGGGCTGACCAAGCTGCGCACCTTCCGCACCGGCACCTACGACCTGACGATCTTCGATCAGACCGTGCGCGCGTACGCCCACTTCCGGCCGCCCGTCGTCCCGCTCCTGGGCGTCACCACGGACCGGGGGATGGACTACCTCCAGCTCGCCGACCACTTCTCGCCGATCCTGGCCGTGCTCGCCCCGCTGTACTGGCTGCACGACGGCCCCGCGACGCTCATCGTGGCCCAGGCCGTGCTGTTCGCGCTGGCCATCCCGTTCCTGTGGGCGTTCACCCGCCGCCGGCTCGGAACGGCTGCCGCCTATCTGGTCGCGTTCGCGTACGCGCTGTCCTGGCCGATCGCGCAGACCGTCAGCGTGGAGTTCCACGAGGTGGCCTTCGTCCCCGTGCTGACCGCCGCCGCGATCGAGCGCCTGGACGCGGGGAAGCGGCTCCCCGGCCTGCTCGCGCTGGCCGGGCTGCTGCTGACCAAGGAGGACGCCGGGCTGATCGTCGCGGGCGTCGGCGCCTGGCTGTTCGTCACCCGGCGGCGGCGCCTCGGGGCGGCGGTCGCCGTCGGCGGCCTGGCGGCCATGGAGTTCACCCGCAAGGTGCTCATCCCGCTCGCGGGCGGCCGGTCCGACGAGCGCTGGTACTTCTCGCACCTGGGCGCGGACCTCCCCGACGTCCTGCGCACCGCGGTCACCGACCCGCTGCGCGTCCTCGGCGTCCTGGTGGAGGATCAGGCCAAGATCGACACGACGGCATTGCTGCTGTGGCCGACGCTGTTCCTCTGCCTGCTGTCGCCGATCGCGCTCGCGGCCCTGCCGCACGTCGCCGAGCGGATGTTGTCCGACGCGTCCAACTGGTGGTCCACCGCCTGGCACTACGACGCGTTCACGGTCGCCATCCTGTTCCTCGCCGGCGTGGACGGCGCGGCGCGCCTGATCCGGTGGGTGCGGAGGACCGGACGGGCCGAGGAGCCGGAACGGCTCGGCCTCGTGTGGGCGGCGGCGATCTGCGCCGTCGCGCTCACCCTGGTGCCGCACCGGCCGTTCGGCGAGCTCCTGCGTCCGGACTTCTACGCGGCGGACGCGCGGGCGGCGGCGCGGCATGAGGCGCTCGCCCTGATCCCCGACGGGGTGCTCGTGGAGGCGAGCAACGACTTCGGCCCCCATCTGTCGGGCCGCGACACCGTGCTGTGGTGGGACTACCGCCACCGCGGGACCCCGTGGATCATCGCGTCGGCGGGCCCGGACCTGCGCGGGGTGATCGACGACTACGTGCGGGACGGCTACCGGCTGCTCTTCGACCGGGAGGACATCGTCGTCCTGCGGCGCGCCGGATGACGCGGGATCACGCCGCCCGCCCCCGGCGAGCCGTACGGGGGCGGATCGTCAGAAGCGGTCGATCTCGGAGAGGTCGATGTCGATCTCGAAGGGCAGCGAGACCTTGAGCCGGTCGTGATGGATGCCGGTGAGGAAGTACGCCGAGGTCGCGGGGTCGAGCTCGTAGACGTAGACGGCGGGCCGGCCCTTCTGGTTCTCCACCCGCCAGAAGTGTGGGATGCCCGCCTCGGCGTACAACACCGGCTTGCGCTTGCGGTCGCGGATCTCCGACTCCGGCGAGACGACCTCGACCACCAGGACCGCGTCGGCCGCCTGGTACGCGGTCTGCTCGTCCCCCTGCTCCGCCTCGGCGCGGATGACGCTCACGTCGGGCTCCGGCCGCTGGCGTGACTCGAGAATCAGGCTCATCTCGCGCCGGACCCGCAGCTCGCGCGGCACGACGCCGCGGAGGGCGTTCTCCAGAAGGGACACGGCCCGTGAATGGAAGGAGGACTGGGGGCTCACGAAGACCAAGCTTCCGTCAATCAACTCCGTGTGCGCAGGCAAATCCGGAATGTGATCGAGGTCGGCGGCCGTGTAGCCCTCGCGGGGAGGGAAAACCCAGCCGGGCAGGTCCGATGGCTCGCTCATGACGTCGCTCCGTGCCTCTGTCTCCGCTGTCTTCGCGGGCTCCGTCTCCGCCGTGGTCTCCGCAGTCCTTTTCTCCGCTACCGCTGCCGTCATGCGCACATCGTAACCAGCCGGTCTCGCTGAGGGGCGGGTTCGTCCGGGTTGGGTCAGGTGGCCGCGGTCTGCTCGGCGCGGCGGGCCCGCTCGGCGAGGGCGTGCTCGTCGGTGCGGGCGTCGTACCGGCGGAACCGGGGCAGCGCGGTCGCCATCAGGGCCACCGCGCCCACGCACAGCAGGCCGCCGATCCCCAGTGAGAACCGGCTGCCGCCCAGCCCCGCCATGCCCCCCGCGCGCACGTCCCCGAGCATCGGGCCGGTGGAGTACGAGAGCAGCTCGATCCCGGCGAGGCGGCCGCGGTACTCGTCCGGGATGGTCTGGTTCCAGATCGTGCCGCGGAAGAGGCCGCTGACCATGTCGGCGCCGCCGGCGACGGCGAGGCAGACGACGACCAGCCAGACGTTCGGCATGACCGCGGCGACCGCCACCGAGACACCCCACAGGGTGGCCGACACGATGACGGCGAGGCCGTGCCGGTGCACGTGGGCGGTCCAGCCGGAGGTCAGCGAGGCGAGCACCGAGCCGACGCCCCCGGCGGCGTACAGGAGGCCGAGCGCCTGCGGCGTCCCGAGGTCGTCGGCGAGGAACGGGAACAGCGCGTTCGAGCTGGCGAACGCCATGGCGGCGATGTCCACCAGATAGGTGCCCATCAGGTCGGGACGCCGGACGGCGTAGCGGACGCCCTCGGCCAGGGACCGGAGCGAGGCGGGGGCCGCGGCCTCCGGCCTCGGCACCGGACGCACCCTCACCAGCAGCGCCAGCGAGACCAGGAACGAGGCGACGTCGACGCCGTACGACGTGGCGGGGCCGAGCCCGCTGACGACCAGGCCGCCGACGGCGGGGCCGACGATGACGGCGCTGTTGCGCATGAGCCCCTGCAGCGCGAACGCGGCGGTCATCTGGTCGAGCTTGAGCACCCGGTTGACCATCGCCTGCTCGCTCGGGCCGCGTACGCTGCCGAACCCGGCGGAGAGGGCGCCCGCCACGTAGAGCACCCAGAGCTGCGGCTCGGGCAGCAGGGCGTTGACCAGCAGGAGGCCGGTCGTGACGCAGAGGCCGACCTCGGAGTAGATCACGATCTTGCGCCGGTCGAGCGCGTCGGCGATCGCGCCGCCCCACAACCCGCAGACCACCATCGGCGTGAACTCGGCGAGGCTGACCAGGCCGACCGCGACGGGCGACCCGGTGAGCTGCTTCACCTGGTACGGCACGGCCACCATGGTGAACAGCGTGCCGAGCATGGTGATCATGCCGGAGCCGAGCAGGAGGCGGAAGTCGCGCGACTCGCGCAGCGGGGTGACATCGACGCGCATCCGGCGGGCCAGCGCCCTCAGCGAGCGATCCGAACGTTCAGACACGAACGGCCATCCTCGCCTGGCGCCGGGCCGCCGGACAATCGGTTTTCGGCGGTCGGGACGGGACCGGTCGCGACGCCGTCAGGGGCCGAGCACGCGCCGGCGCAGCACCGTCTTGAGGATCTTGCCGCCCGGATTGCGGGGCAGCTCCTCCTCCAGGAACCAGATCGTCGCCGGCACCTTGAATCCGGCGAGGCGCTCGCGCGCGAAGTCCCTGAGCTCGTCGGCCGAGACGTCGGAGCCCGGCGCGCGCCGCACCACGGCCCCGACCTCCTCGCCCAGCTCGTCGTGGGGGACGCCGATCACCGCCGCGTCCTCGACCCCGGGATGCTCGAACAGCGCGGCCTCGACCTCGGCGCAGTACACGTTCTCGCCTCCCCTGATGACCATGTCCTTGGCCCGGTCGACGATGTAGACGAACCCCTCCTCGTCCACGCGGGCGAGGTCGCCGGTGTGCAACCAGCCGTCCACGAACGTCTCCGCGGTGGCCTCCGGCCGGTTCCAGTAGCCGCTGATGACGATCGGCCCCCGGACGCACAGCTCGCCGACCTCGCCGGGAGGCAGCTCCGCCCCGGCCGGGTCGCAGATCCTGACGTCGACCACGGCGAGCGGGAGGCCGATGCTGTCCGGCCGCGTCGCGTAGTCCTTGCCCGCGTTGTAGACGGCGAGCGCCGTCGTCTCGGTCATGCCGTACCCGTTGGAGGGCGCGCGGTCGGGCAGCAGCTCGGTGATCCGCTCCAGCAGCTTCGGCGGGGCCGGCGCGCCGCCGTAGGAGATGCCGGTCAGCGAGGAGATGTCGTAGCGATCGAGCGCGGGGTGGGAGAGGAGCTGCCAGGCGTTGGTCGGCACGCCGGTGAGTCCGGTGACTTTCTCGCGCTCGATCGTCCGGAGGGCGTGTTCCGGGTCCCACTTGTACATCAGGGCCAGCCCGGCCCCGCTGAAGATCGAGGTGATCAGCACGGCGAAGCAGCCGGTCACATGGAACAGCGGCACCGCGAGCAGCGTGACGCGCCGCTCCCCGGTCACCTCCGACGGGTCCCGCCCGGCGAGCAGGGTCGAGCGCGTCATCGCGTACGCCACGGTCATCGGGGCCTGGCCGAGGTTGCGGTGGGTGCCGAGCGCGCCCTTCGGCCGGCCGGTGGTGCCCGAGGTGTAGAAGATCGTCGCGGGGTCGTCGGGGCCGAGATCGACGGCGGGCAGGGTCACGTCGGCCCGCACCTCTCCCATGACCTCGGCGAGGTTCGCCCCGGGCCCGCGCGCGACGATCACCGGCAGCTCGGCCACGCCCGCGTCCCTGACCCGTTCGGCGCGCTCGGCGTCGGCGATCAGCAGCGTCGCCCCCGAGTCGGCCAGGCCGTACGCCAGCTCCTGCCCGCTCCACCACGCGTTCAGCGGGACGGCGACCGCCCCGGCGGCGAGGATCGCGGAGAAGGAGACCACCCATTCGGGATAGTTGCGCATGGCGAGGGCGACCCGGTCTCCCTTGCGTACACCGTGGTCCTCCACGAGGCGGCGGGCCAGGGTGGCCGCACGGCGGAAGTGCTCCTCGAAGGTGACGTGCTCGTCCTCGTAGATGAGGAAGATCTTGTCGCCGTGGAAGCGGCTGTTCTCCAGGAGCTCCCGGAAGGTGCGGGGAGCGTGCTTCCACGCGCGGATCGTCGTTCCCCCGACCTCCACCTCTTCCATCTCGAAGAGCTGGCCGGGCGCGGTGAGCTGGGCCTGTACCTGGTCATGCGTCATAGCCATGGAGTGCGCTCCAAGCCGCGATGGTAACCGGAGAAGTTACGATACCGACCGGTAGGTACGTAGGCCAGGGGCCGGTGCGGGAAGGTGTGCCCCGGCCTGGCGGAGGTAGGCTCGCTTGCATGGTCATGCCGCATATCGCATACTCTTCAGAGTAAGAAGATGTGCTCGTTCGCATGAACATGCAGGGGGAACGATGAGGGCGGCGATCGCGGGAGCGACGGGTTACGTGGGGGGCGAGCTGCTCCGGCTGCTGCTCGCGCACCCGTCCTTCGAGATCGGCGCGCTGACCGCCGGCTCCAGCGCCGGCACGCGGCTCGGCGCGCACCAGCCGCACCTCCCCGCGCTCGCCGACCGGGTCGTCGAGGAGACCGGCGCCGAGACCCTCGCCGGTCACGACGTCGTCTTCCTCGCGCTGCCGCACGGGCAGTCCGGCGCCGTCGCCGCCGAGCTGGGCGAGGACACCGTCGTGGTGGACTGCGGCGCCGACTTCCGGCTCGAACGCGCCGAGGACTGGGCCCACTTCTACGGCGGCGACCACGCGGGCACCTGGCCGTACGGGCTGCCCGAGCTTCCCGGGCAGCGCGAGGCGCTGCGCGGGGCCCGCCGGATCGCGGTCCCCGGCTGCTACCCGACCTCCGCGACGCTCGCGCTGTTCCCGGCCTTCGCCGCCGGCCTGGTCGAGCCCGACGTGGTCGTGGTCGCCGCCAGCGGCACCTCCGGCGCCGGCCGCGCCCCCAAGACCCACCTCCTCGGCAGCGAGGTCATGGGCTCGGTCAGCGCGTACGGCGTGGGCGGCGTCCACCGGCACACCCCGGAGATGGAGCAGAACCTGGCGAAGGTGGCGGGAGGGCCGGTCCGGGTCTCCTTCACCCCGACGCTCGCGCCGATGAGCCGGGGCATCCTCGCCACCTGCACGGCCCCGGCCGTGCCCGGCCTCACCGCCGCGGCGCTCCGGGAGGCGTACGAGACGGCGGTGAAGGACGAGCCCTTCCTCCGCCTGCTCCCCGAGGGGACGTGGCCGGCGACCGCGATGACGGCCGGGGCCAACACCGCCGTCCTGCAGGTCGCCCTCGACGAGCGCTCCGGCAGGGTCGTCGCCGTCGCCGCCATCGACAACCTCACCAAGGGCACGGCGGGCGGAGCGATCCAGAGCGTCAACCTGGCGCTCGGCCTCCCCGAGGAGCTCGGCCTCCCCCTGAACGGGCTCGCCCCGTGATCGGGATGGCGCGCCGGGCGGCGCGCGGCGGGCGAACGGAAGAACGGCACGCGACAGGCGAATGCGGCCTCCGGCCGCGAGGCGAGGAGGTTGTATGAGCGTCACGGCTCCACTCGGATTCCGGGCGGCGGGCGTCGTAGCGGGCATCAAGGCGAGCGGCGCGCGCGACCTCGCGCTCGTCGTCAACGACGGACCGTCCCGCGCGGCGGCGGGCGTCTTCACCGCCAACCGGGTCAAGGCCGCGCCGGTGTTGTGGTCGGCGCAGGTCCTCGCCGGCGGCCGGGTCAAGGCGGTGATCCTCAACTCCGGCGGCGCCAACGCCTGCACCGGGCCGCTCGGCTTCCAGGACACCCACGCCACGGCGGAGAGGGTCGCCGCGGAGATCGGCGACTCGGCGGGTGAGATCGCGGTCTGCTCCACCGGCCTGATCGGCGAGCGGCTGCCGATGGACGCCCTGCTCGGCGGGGTCGAGACGGCCGTGTCCCAGCTTTCGCGGGACGGCGGCCTGGCCGCCGCCGACGCGATCAGGACCACCGACACGGTCAGCAAGATCGCCTTCCGCAGGGGCGAGGGCGGTTACATGGTCGGCGGCATGGCCAAGGGCGCGGGCATGCTCGCCCCGTCGCTGGCCACCATGCTGTGCGTCATCACCACCGACGCCGACCTCTCCTCCGAGGAGCTGGACGCGGTGCTGCGCAAGGCGACGAGCGTCACCTTCGACCGCCTCGACGCCGACGGCTGCATGTCCACCAACGACACCGTGCTGCTGCTGGCGAGCGGCGCCTCCGGGGTGCGGCCCGACCTCGCCGAGTTCGAGAAGGTCGTCACCGCCGTCTGCGCCGACCTCACCCGCCAGCTCCTGGTCGACGCCGAGGGCGCCTCCAAGGCGATCGCGATCGAGGTCGTCGGCGCGGCCAGCGTCGAGGACGCCGTCACCGTGGGCCGGGCCGTGGCCAGGAACAACCTGCTCAAGTGCGCGATCCACGGCGAGGACCCCAACTGGGGCCGGGTGTTGTCCGCGGTCGGCACGACGGACGCCGTCTTCGAGGCCGACCGGCTCAACGTGGCCATCAACGGCGTCTGGATCTGCCGCGGCGGCGCCGTCGGCGACGACCGCTCCAAGGTCGACCTGCGCCCCCGGGACGTGACGATCACGATCGACCTGTCCGCCGGCCCGCACTCCGCGACCGTCCACACCACGGACCTCACGGCGGCGTACGTCCACGAGAACTCGGCGTACTCGTCATGACGGCCCGGCTGAACGGCGCGCTGGACAAGACGCACACGCTGATCGAGGCGCTGCCCTGGATGGCCCGCTTCCACGGCGCGACCGTCGTCATCAAGTACGGCGGCAACGCGATGACCGAGGAGCACCTGCGCGAGAAGTTCGCCGACGACGTGGTCTTCCTCAGGTACGCGGGGCTCCGGCCGGTGATCGTGCACGGCGGCGGCCCGCAGATCCAGCGGCAGCTCGACCTGCAGGGCATCGAGAGCCACTTCGTCGCCGGCCTGCGGGTGACCACCCCCGAGGCGATGCAGGTGGTGCGGATGGTCCTGGTCGGCCAGGTCAACCGCGACGTGGTCGGCCTGATCAACCGGCACGGCCCGTTCGCGGTCGGCATGTCCGGCGAGGACGCCCACCTGTTCACCGCCGAGCGCAAGCACGCCGTCGTCGACGGCGTCACCGTCGACATCGGTCAGGTCGGCGAGATCGTCGACGTGGAGGCGGGAGCCGTACAGGCCCTGCTGGACGACGGGCGGATCCCGGTCGTGGCGCCGATCGCGCGCGGCGAGGACGGCGCGATCTACAACGTGAACGCCGACACCGCCGCCGCCGCGCTGGCGGTCGCGCTCGGCGCGTCCAAGCTCGTCGTGCTCACCGACGTCGAGGGACTCTACGCCGACTGGCCACCTCGTGCCGGAGGCGCGGAACCGGACTCGGGCGATGAGGTCGTCAGCAGGATCACCGCGACGGAGCTGGCCGAGTTGCTGCCGACGCTGTCCAGCGGCATGGTCCCCAAGATGGAGGCGTGCCTGACCGCGGTGCGCGGCGGCGTCCCGCAGGCGCACGTGCTCGACGGCCGGGTGCCGCACGCGCTGCTGCTGGAGATCTTCACGGACGAGGGCATCGGCACGATGGTCCTGCCCGACTCCGCATCCGCCCCGGCCGAGCCCGCGCCGGTCGCCGTTCCGACCAAGGAGGACGCGTGAGCGAGGAGACGAAGCCGGACCGGAACCCGGCGGCAGAGGCGCTCAGGAAGCGCTTCGAGGCGGCGTTCATGCCCAACTACGGCGTGCCGCCGGTCGCGCTCGCGCGCGGCGAGGGCACCGCCGTCTGGGACGTGGACGGCCGGCGCTATCTCGACTTCATCGGAGGCATCGCGGTCAGCTCCCTCGGCCACGCCCACCCGGCGCTGGTCGAGGCGGTGTCCCGGCAGGTCGCGACGCTGGCGCACACCTCGAACCTGTACCTCCACGAGCCCGAGGTGCTGCTCGCCGAGCGGCTCGGCGGCCTGATCGGCGCGCCCGCCCGGGTCTTCCTGGCCAACTCCGGCACCGAGGCCAACGAGGCCGCCCTCAAGCTCGCCATCAAGTACGGCAAGGCCAACGGCAGAACCTACTTCGTCGCCGCCGAGATGGGCTTCCACGGCCGCACGCTCGGCGCCCTGTCGCTGACCGGCAAGCCGGCGATCCGCGATCAGTTCGGCCCGTTCCCGATCGACGTCAGGTTCGTCCCGTACGGCGACGCCGACGCGCTCAAGAACGCGGTGACCGAGGACTGCGCCGCGGTCTTCCTGGAGCCGACCCAGGGCGAGGCCGGCGTCGTGCCGCCGCCGGAGGGCTACCTCCGGGCGGCCAGGGAGATCTGCTCCGCGACCGGCGCGCTCCTGGTGGCCGACGAGATCCAGTCCGCGATCGGCCGCACCGGCCACTGGTTCGCCCACCAGGCGGACGGCGTGCTCCCCGACGTGCTGACCCTGGCCAAGGGCCTCGGCGGCGGCATGCCCATCGGCGCCTGCGTGGGCCTCGGCCCGGCCGGCACGGTCTTCGACAAGGGCGACCACGGCTCGACGTTCGGCGGCAACCCGGTCTCGTGCGCGGCGGCCCTCGCCGTGCTGGACACGATCGAGCGCGACGACCTGCTCACACACGTCGGGGCCGTCGCCCGGGAGCTGCGGGACGGGATCGAGGCGATCCGCCACCCGCTGCTCAAGGGCGTGCGCGGCCGGGGCCTCTGGCTGGCCCTCGTGCTCACCGCCGACAGGTCGGCGCGGGTGCAGGAGGCGGCCCAGGAGGCGGGTTTCCTGGTCAACGCCCTCCAGCCCGACGCCGTACGGCTCGCGCCCCCGCTCGTCGTCACGTCCCCCGAGGTGCGGTCCTTCGTGGACGCGCTTCCCGGCATCCTGGAGGCCGCGAATGACTAGTCAGGGACCCGCCACGGATCCGAAGCGGGTCAGGCACTTCCTGCGGGACGACGACCTGACGCCGGAGGAGCAGGCGCAGGTGCTCGACCTCGCCGACGCGATGAAGAAGGACCGCTTCGGCTACCGGCCCTTCGCCGGCCCGCGCACGGTGGCGGTGCTGTTCGACAAGCCGTCCACGCGCACCCGCGTCTCGTTCGCGGTCGGCGTCGGCGAGCTCGGCGGCCTGCCGCTCGTCATCGATGGCGGCTCCTCCCAGATGGGGCGGGGCGAGCCGATCGAGGACACCGCCCGGGTCCTGGAGCGCCAGGTGGCGGCCATCGTGTGGCGGACGTCCGGGCAGGAGCGCGTCGAGGCCATGGCGTCGGTGTCGTCCGTACCCGTGGTGAACGCGCTGACCGACGAGTTCCACCCGTGCCAGATCCTGGCCGACCTGCAGACGATCCGCGAGCACAGGGGCATGCTCAAGGGCCTCACCCTGGCGTACCTGGGCGACGGCGCCAACAACATGGCCCACTCCTATCTGCTCGGCGGCGCGACCGCCGGGATGCACGTGCGGATCGGGGCCCCGGCCGGATACCTGCCGGACGCGGTGATCCTCGACCGGGCGGCCGAGATCGCCGCCGCCACCGGCGGATCCGTCACGGCGCTCACCGACCCGGCGGCCGCCGCGGCCGGAGCCCACGTGCTCGCCACGGACACGTGGGTGTCCATGGGGCAGGACGGCAAGGAGGAGCGCGTGGCGGCGTTCACGCCGTACCGGCTCGACGCGGGCCTGCTCGCCCAGGCCGCGCCGGACGCGATCGTGCTGCACTGCCTCCCGGCGTACCGGGGGCTGGAGATCAGCGGCGAGGTGCTCGACGGTCCGCACAGCGTGGTCTGGGACCAGGCGGAGAACCGGCTGCACGCCCAGAAGGCGCTCCTGCACTGGCTGGTGACGTACGGCGGGCAGGCGCCCGGAGCGGGCGCCGAGGGGCCGGCGGGACGGGAGGCGCCGTGACCATCCCGCTCACCAAGGCGGCGCGGCACGCCAGGATCGTCGACCTGCTCACCCGGCACAAGATCCGGTCGCAGCCCGAGCTGGCCCGTCTGCTGGCCGAGAGCGGCGTCGAGGTGACCCAGGGGACGCTCTCCCGCGACCTGGACGAGCTGGGCGCGCTCAAGCTGCGCGCCGACGACGGGACGCTGGTGTACGCGGTGCCCGGAGAGGGAGGCGGCCGGATCCCGCTTTACCGGACGGGCACCGGGGAGAACCCCTACGCCAGGCTCCGCGGCATCGCCGAGGAGCTCCTGGTGTCCGCGGAGGCGTCGGCGAACCTGGTCATCCTGCGCACCCCGCCGGGGGCGGCGCAGTTCCTGGCCTCGGCCATCGACCACGCCGACTGGGAGACGATCCTCGGCACGGTCGCGGGCGACGACACGATCCTCGTGATCAGCCGCGACCCGCTGGGGGGAGAGGCCCTGGCGGCCGCCCTGCTCAAACTGGCGGACCGCCGAGGCTGAGGACGTCGCGGCGGCGATCACGGGACGAAGAGCGCGAGGGCCCGCGAGGCGGGCGAGCGGCGATCACGGTCGGCGATGGGACGGTGGCGGAGCGGGACGGCCGCCGCGCCGCCGATCCGGAAGAGAAGCACCCGGAACGCGTTCTGACCTGTGAAAACATGAAACGTGACCATGCAATTGGAGCAAGATCATGAGTGACAGGGTCGTACTCGCCTATTCAGGCGGTCTCGACACCTCCGTGGCCATTCCGTTCCTCGCCGAGAAGACCGGCGCCGAGGTCGTCGCCGTCGCGGTGGACGTCGGCCAGGGCGGCGAGGACATGGAGATCATCCGGAAGCGCGCGATCGAGTGCGGCGCGGTCGAGGCCGTCGTCGTCGACGCCCGCGAGGAGTTCGCCCGGGACTTCTGCGTCCCCGCGCTCCAGGCCAACGCGCTCTACATGGACCGCTACCCGCTGGTCAGCGCCCTCTCCCGGCCGCTGATCGTCAAGCACCTCGCGGAGGCGGCGGAGCGGTTCGGCGGCACCCACGTCTCGCACGGCTGCACCGGCAAGGGCAACGACCAGGTCCGTTTCGAGGCCGGCCTCGCCGCGCTGAACCCGGACCTGAAGGTCATCGCCCCGGCCCGCGACTACGCCTGGACCCGCGACAGGGCCATCGCCTTCGCCGAGGAGAAGGGCCTGCCGATCGACGTCACCAAGAAGTCGCCGTACTCGATCGACCAGAACCTGTGGGGCCGCGCCGTCGAGACCGGCTTCCTCGAGGACATCTGGAACGCGCCGATCGAGGACGTGTACGACTACACCTCCGACCCGACCGTGCCGCGCGAGGCCGACGAGGTCGTCATCACCTTCGCCGAAGGCGTCCCGGTGGCCCTCGACGGCCGCGCCCTGTCGCCGTTCCAGATCATCGCCGAGCTGAACAGGCGGGCGGGCGCGCAGGGCGTCGGCCGACTGGACATGGTCGAGGACCGGCTCGTCGGCATCAAGTCCCGCGAGGTCTACGAGGCCCCCGGCGCGATCGTGCTGATCACCGCCCACATGGAGCTGGAGAACGTCACCGTCGAGCGCGACCTCGCCCGGTTCAAGCGCTCCGTCGACCAGCGCTGGGGCGAGCTCGTCTACGACGGCCTCTGGTTCTCGCCGCTCAAGCAGGCGCTCGACGCGTTCATCGCCGACGCCCAGCGGCACGTGTCCGGCGACATCCGGCTCGTCATGCACGGCGGCCGCGCCGTCGTCACCGGCCGGCGTTCGGACGCCTCGCTGTACGACTTCTCGCTGGCGACCTACGACACCGGCGACGCGTTCGACCAGTCGCTGGCCAAGGGCTTCGTCCAGCTCTGGTCGCTGCCCAGCAAGATCGCAGCGGCCCGGGACGCCCGCCAGGGCTGACGGGGTTCGCGTGCGTCCCGGCTCCGGTCCGGACCCGGGGCGCACGTCGGTTAAGGTCGCGGATGAAACTCGGAGGGAGAACGACGGTGGCGGACAACAAGCCGATGCGGCTGTGGGGCGGCAGGTTCGAAGGAGGACCGGCGGACGCGCTCACCCGTCTGTCGGTGAGCGTGCAGTTCGACTGGCGGCTCGCGCCGTACGATCTGCTGGCCTCGCGCGCGCACGCCCGCGTGCTGCACCGCGCCGGTTTGCTGACGGAGGACGAGCTCGGGCGCATGCTCGGCGCGCTCGACGACCTGGAGCGGGCCTGCAAGGCCGGCGAGTTCCGGCCGACGGTCGCCGACGAGGACGTGCACACCGCCCTTGAGCGCGGCCTGCTCGAACGGCTCGGCACGCTCGGCGGCAAGCTGCGGGCCGGCCGCAGCCGCAACGACCAGGTGGCCACCGACCTGCGTCTCTATCTGCGCGACCACGTCCGCACGATCGTCTCGCGCCTGGTCGAGCTGGAGACCGCGCTGATGAGCCAGGCCGAGGCGCACGCCTCGACGGCGGCCCCCGGCATGACCCACCTGCAGCACGCCCAGCCGGTGTCGTTCGGCCACCAGTTGCTCGCCCACGTCCACCCGCTGACCCGCGACGTCGACCGGCTGCGGGACTGGGACCGGCGCGCCGCCGTCTCCCCGCTCGGCTCCGGCGCCCTCGCCGGGTCGTCCCTGCCGCTCGACCCGGCGGCGGTCGCGGCCGAGCTCGGGTTCGACTCCGCCGCGCCCAACTCGATGGACGCGGTCGCCGACCGCGACTTCGCCGCCGAGTTCCTGTTCTGCGCCGCGATGATCGGCGTCCACCTGTCGCGGCTGGGCGAGGAGATCGTCCTGTGGGCCTCGCAGGAGTTCCGCTGGATCGAGATGGACGACGCCTACTCCACCGGCTCGTCGATCATGCCGCAGAAGAAGAACCCGGACGTCGCCGAGCTGGCCAGGGGCAAGAGCGGCCGCCTCATCGGGGGCCTCATGTCCATGCTGACGACGCTCAAGGGCCTGCCGCTCACCTACAACCGGGACCTGCAGGAGGACAAGGAGCCGGTGTTCGACGCCGTCGACACGCTGCTCCTCGTGCTGCCCGCCGTGTCCGGCCTGGTGTCCACCATGCGGGTCAACACGGCCAAGCTCGAAGCGAGCGCCCCCGACGGCTTCGCCCTGGCGACGGACCTGGCGGAGCTGCTCGTCCGCAAGGGCGTCCCGTTCCGCGAGGCGCACGAGGCGGTTGGCCACCTGGTCGTCTGGTGCCAGGTCAACGACAAGGACCTCGGCGACCTCACCGACGACGAGCTGGCCAAGGTCTCGCCGCACTTCACCCCGGACGTCAGGGACGTGCTCAACGTGGCCGGCGCCCTCGCCGCCCGCAAGGCCCACGGCGGCACCGCCCCCGACCGCGTGCTGGACCAGCTCGCCGCCCTGCGCGAGACCGTCGACGTCCAGGCGGCGTGGGCGAGCGGAAGCTGAGCATGGGCTCAGGTCCGGCTTTCCACGGGCGGCGCCCCGCGGCCGACGGTCCGTACGGGCACGTCGATCCGGCCGATCTCCGAGGTTCCGCCGCCCTCGCGCCGGGCGCGGGTGCGCCGTTGCCCCGGGAGTTCTTCGACCGGCCCTCCCCGGAGGTCGCGGCCGACCTGCTCGGGCGCTTGATCGCGCACGGCCCCGTGGCCGTGCGCCTCACCGAGGTCGAGGCGTACGGCGGGCCGGGCCAGGACCCGGCCTCGCACACCTATCGCGGCCGGACGCCGCGCAATGAGGTCATGTTCGGTGAGCCCGGCCACCTGTACGTGTACTTCACGTACGGGATGCACTTCTGCGCCAACCTCGTCTGCCTGCCGGAGGGGCGCGGCTCGGCGGTGCTCATGCGGGCGGGCGAGGTGATCGCGGGAGCCGAACTCGTCCGGGCCCGCCGCCTGTCCTCCGGAGGCCGCTCCGCTTCCGCGTCCCAGCCGGGCGCGGCCGGCCCCGGTTCTGCCGGTCAGCCGGGCGCGACCGGTTCCGGCTCCGCCGGCCTGCCCGGCGCGACGGGTTCCGGCTCCGCCGGCCTGCCCGGCGCGACGGGTTCCGGCTCCGACGGTTCGCCCGGCGCGACCGCTCCCGGCTCCGCCGGTCCGCCGGGCGGCGCCGCTGCGGGCGAGAGCCGTACCCGGCCGGGGGGACGCCGGAGCATCCCCGACCGGGACCTGGCCCGGGGGCCGGCCCGGCTGGCCGTCGCCCTCGGCTTCGAACGGCGGCACAACGGCCTCGACTGCTGCGCGGACGGACCGGTCCGCGTCTTCGCGGGCACGCCCGCCGACCCCGGTCTCATCCGGACCGGTCCCCGCACGGGCGTCTCCTCGGGGGCCGAGACGCCGTGGCGGTTCTGGATCGACGCGGACCCCACGGTCTCGCCGTACCGTCCGCACGTGCCGCGCCGGCGGGGCCGGACCGAGGGGCCTCAGCCCGACGTGCGCTGAGCCGGAACGTCGCGGGGACCTCAGCCCGACGTGCGCTGAGCCGGAATGTCGCCGGCACCTCAGCCCGTCGCGTGACCATCGGGAGGAAGGGCCGACCGGACCGACTCCGGCGACCGGCCCACGACCGCGCTCCCGTCGTCCGCCGTGATGATCGGACGCTGGATCAGGATCGGATGGGCGGCCATGGCCTCGATCCACCGGCCGCGGTTCTCCGCGTCGCACGGCCACGACGCCATGCCGAGTTCGGCCGCCACCGGCTCGCCGACGCGGGCGATGTCCCAGGGCTCCAGGCCGAGCCGCCGGAGCACGTCTTCGAGTTCCGCGGCGGTCGGCGGGTCCTCCAGATAGTGGCGAATCGTGTACTGGGCGCCCTCCTCGTCCAGGAGGGACAGCGCGGAACGGCACTTGGAGCAGGCCGGGTTGATCCAGATTTCCATGGCGCAATTCTTCCGCCGGAGCCGTGGCGGTGTGTGGGAACCCACACGGACAGCCCGCCACCGGATCTCGACGGGACACCGGTCTCACCCCGAGTCGGCGTCCGGCGAGGCGACGTGGTCCTTGTCGCAAGGCCCGGGTCGGCCGCGAAACCCTTGCCCCGCCGACCTCACCGGCACGTTCCGGCCCGCCGTACGGCCCGGCCACGTATCGAGTGGCGATAGGGTTTTGTGATCAGGCAGGCTGGTACGGGGGCGAAAGCCGTACATCCATCGATACACATCCATCGACACTGAAGGCCAAGGATCGTGACCGACATCCTCGATGAGCTCGAATGGCGCGATGTCATCGCGCAGACCACCGATGCCGACGCGCTGCGCAAGGCACTGGCCGAGGGTCCGATCACGGTCTATGCCGGCTTCGACCCCACCGCGCCGTCCATCCACGTCGGAAACCTCGCCACCCTGCTGATCCTCACCCGGTTCCAGCGGGCGGGCCACCGGCCGATCGCGCTTGTCGGCGGTGCCACCGGTCTCATCGGCGACCCCAGCGGCCGCAGCACCGAGCGCTCGCTGAACTCCTCGGATGTCGTCGCCGACTGGGTCAGCCGGATCCGAGGCCAGGTGGAGAGGTTCCTCTCGTTCGACGACGGGCCGATCTCCGCGACGATGGTCAGCAACCTCGACTGGACCGGGAAGCTGTCCGCCATCGACTTCCTGCGCGACGTCGGCAAGCACTTCCCGGTGAACCGCATGCTGGCCCGGGAGTCGGTGGCCGCGCGGCTCGGCGGTGAGGGGCTCAGCTACACCGAGTTCAGCTACCAGATCCTCCAGGCCAACGACTACCTGGAGCTGTACCGCCGGCACGGCTGCACGCTGCAGCTCGGCGGCAGCGACCAGTGGGGCAACATCACGGCCGGAGTGGACCTGATCCGCCGCGTCGAGAGTGCCCACGTGCACGCGCTCACCGGCAAGCTGATCACCAAGGCCGACGGCACGAAGTTCGGCAAGACCGCCGGGGGAGCGGTCTGGCTCGATCCGGCGCTCACCTCGCCGTACGCGTTCTACCAGTACTGGCTGAACGCCGACGACCGGGACGTGGTGCGCTTCCTGAAGGTCTTCACGTTCCGGACTCAGGATGAGATCGCCGAGCTGGAGAAGGCCGTCGCCGAGCGGCCCGCCGCCCGCGCCGCGCAGCGGACGCTGGCGGAGGATCTGACCGCCATGGTCCACGGCGAGGCCGAGCTGGCCAGGGTGATCGCCGCTTCGCGGGCCCTCTTCGGACAGGGGGCGCTGGAGGAGCTCGACGCGAGGACTCTGGAGTCGGCGCTGGCCGAGGTGCCCAAGGCGGTCGTTCCGGCGCTCGGGATGCCCTACGTCGATCTGCTCGCCGAGAGCGGCCTGGTCGACTCCAAGTCGGCTGCGAGACGTGCCGTCAAGGAGGGCGGGGCGTACCTCAACAACGTGAAGATCACCGACGAGGAGTACGTGCCGGGCCAGGACGACCTGCTCCATGGCCGCTTCCTCGTACTCCGCCGGGGCAAGCGCTCCATCGGGGGTGTCGAGGTCGGTTGACGATGAGGCGTGGATGAGCGCCTCACGAGGGGCCGTCCCCCGATAGGACACCGTTCCATCGGGTGGGCGGCCCCGCCTTCTCCGAGCGTTGTCGGCGGTGCCGGGGCACCGGGCGACCCTGAGGCACAAGTGAGCGCCTCGAATGGTGCCGTCCCCTGGTGGGGCGATGTCTCATCGGGTCGGCGGCTCGGCCGTCTTCGCCGGCGCCATCGATGGTGTGGTGATCGGGCGATGATGGGGCGTAAGTGAGCGCCTCGCCAAGGCGTCGTTCCCTGATGGGACGCTGCTCCATCGGGTGGGCGGCTGGGCCACTTCGGACTCCCGCTCAACTGTTGTACGACCGTGTCCATGGTCGACGATCTCCTCGTACGACTCGCCTTCGGGTCCGCCCGTCAGGAGCGCGGCGTATAGGTGGGCGAACAAAACTGCCGGCCTCGATGCTTTCGGCGCGGCGCAGGTGGCGGGCCTGTATCTCGCCGGCCTCGCTGCCCCCACCACCGGCAGGGAATCTCCACGAGGGAGGTCTCGCAGATGGCCAAGCTCCTGGATGGCAACGGACGTGATCCGCGCCCGCGCCTTGGAACGGCGGCCCGCCGCACTCCTCGCGTGAGAGGCCGGCCCGGGTTTTCAGCCGATCAACCTGCCAAGGGCCCGACGGCCGCCGACGAGGTAGCGCGGCCGGATGACCTCCACGCGTCAGGCGCTCCCGAGCACTCTCGCTGTCGGCGGGAGCTGGGCGTCCGAGCCCGCATCGCCTCAGTACGGCACGGTCCCACGGTCTCCCCACGGGGCTGTGCCGCATCGTGCGGCTGACGTCGAAACGGCCGCCTCACCTGCATGAACGCAAGTCGGCGAAGATCGCGAAACACGAGTCAAAAGTGTCTGTGACGGCGGTAACAGTCTTGTGGCGAAGTAGCCCAGCGTGTCGCGATCAGTGGGCTGACCTGGGCTTTTGCGGGAGTGGTGCGGATTTGACGATGTGCCCGGTCTTGCCTAATGTTCTCTTCGCCCCGAGAGACAGGGACGCCGCGAGGCGGACGGTCTTCCAGGGGCCAGCCACTTCCGACAAGCCAGATGGACTCGGCCACGTGCCGGCTCCGGTCGGTTCGCGATGTGTCCAGATCTCAGCCCGCCAGGCTGGTTGGACAGAGAGCGGGCGGTGAGGTAGTCTGGAGGGGTTGCCCTGGAGACAGGGATCGGATTCTACGGTGAGGTTCGGCCGGTGATCGGCAAGACCTCTCGGGATCAGCAAAAAACGAGATCACGCCCCTGAGGGGTCGGTCGTCATGGCCGGTCGCGATGGTGGACGCGTCCGTTTCTTGAGAACTCAACAGTGTGCTAAAAGCCAGTGCATGATGCACAACCCCGTCCTTACCTGCACTCATTGTGTGGTGTGGGGGGATGGATTCCTTTGGTTGACATTCATGTGAATGTTGGCCAGGAAACAACTCGAAGACATTGTTTGGAGAGTTTGATCCTGGCTCAGGACGAACGCTGGCGGCGTGCTTAACACATGCAAGTCGAGCGGAAAGGCCCTTCGGGGTACTCGAGCGGCGAACGGGTGAGTAACACGTGAGTAACCTGCCCCTGACTCTGGGATAAGCCTGGGAAACCGGGTCTAATACCGGATACGACCATTTCGGGCATCCGATGGTGGTGGAAAGTTTTTTCGGTTGGGGATGGACTCGCGGCCTATCAGCTTGTTGGTGGGGTAGTGGCCTACCAAGGCGACGACGGGTAGCCGGCCTGAGAGGGCGACCGGCCACACTGGGACTGAGACACGGCCCAGACTCCTACGGGAGGCAGCAGTGGGGAATATTGCGCAATGGGCGAAAGCCTGACGCAGCGACGCCGCGTGGGGGATGACGGCCTTCGGGTTGTAAACCTCTTTCAGCAGGGACGAAGTTGACGTGTACCTGTAGAAGAAGCGCCGGCTAACTACGTGCCAGCAGCCGCGGTAATACGTAGGGCGCAAGCGTTGTCCGGAATTATTGGGCGTAAAGAGCTCGTAGGTGGCTTGTCGCGTCTGCCGTGAAAGCTTAGGGCTTAACCCTAGGTCTGCGGTGGATACGGGCAGGCTAGAGGCTGGTAGGGGCAAGCGGAATTCCTGGTGTAGCGGTGAAATGCGCAGATATCAGGAGGAACACCGGTGGCGAAGGCGGCTTGCTGGGCCAGTTCTGACGCTGAGGAGCGAAAGCGTGGGGAGCGAACAGGATTAGATACCCTGGTAGTCCACGCTGTAAACGTTGGGCGCTAGGTGTGGGGTGCTTCCACGTGTCCCGTGCCGTAGCTAACGCATTAAGCGCCCCGCCTGGGGAGTACGGCCGCAAGGCTAAAACTCAAAGGAATTGACGGGGGCCCGCACAAGCGGCGGAGCATGTTGCTTAATTCGACGCAACGCGAAGAACCTTACCAAGGTTTGACATACACCGGAAA
>NZ_BBYM01000008.1 GCF_001570405.1 Microtetraspora niveoalba
CGTCCCGGTTGCGCCGGCCGTGGGTCCCGCGGCCGGGGCGGGCGGCCCGGCGAACGCGGCCTGGCCGTACGGGGGCTGCGGTTGCGGAGCCGGGGCGTGCGGCGGCCCGCCGTACGGGTTCCCCGCGTACGGCGAGGGCGTGTGCAGGGGCTCCGCGTACGGGCCGGGCGAGTGCGGGCCCGCACCGTGCGGCGCCCGCGGCGGCATGCCGTACGGGCCGGACGGGGTGGCGTGGGTGCCGGGCCAGGGGAAGGCGTTCTCGTGGGCCGGGGTCATGCCGCGCCGGCCGAGGATCCGCTCCGGGAGCGACTTGGCCAGCGCGAGCAGATCGACGCCCCGGGCGTGCGCGGCGAGCAGCGCGACCGCGAGCAGCGTGCCGACGACGATCGTGCCCATGCCGATGCCGCCCGACGCGACGTTGATGATCAGGCCGAACGCGAAGACCGCGGCGAGCAGCGCCAGCACGGTCTCGGTGTCGAAGATGCGCCGGGTCCACTGCTCCACGTATCCGGGCCGGCCCTCGCCGTCCTTCATCAGCAGGAAGGCGGCGATGTACAGCATGACGCCGATGCCGGATCCAAGGACGAGCACCGCGAAACCCACCCGGAACAGGACGGGGTCCATGCCGGTGTAGCGGCCGAGGCCCGCGCACACACCGGTGATCATCCGGCCCTCGCCGGATCGCTGCAGCACCCGCTCGTCGGCGGGTGCGGGTTCTTCGGTGGAGGTGGGCGGTGCTTCGGTCATGGTCCCATCGTGGCGGGTCGCGGTACCTGCGGCCATCGGGGGAACCCCTGACTCGCCCCCGACCCCTCAGGGGTGTCCTCAGGGCACGCCCTGATGCGACCATGGCGCGTGTCGTGTGACGATGCTGCGCGAGATGTCTGAAACGCCTACTGTCCCCGATGCCGCTCCCCGCCTCGTCCGGCCGGCCGCCGGCCGTGTCGTCGCGGGTGTCGCGCAGGGCGCCGCCGCCCAGTTGCGGCTCGACCCCGTCGTGCTGCGCCTGAGCTTCGTGCTGCTCACCGTCGTCAACGGCCTCGGTGTCGTCGCCTACGCGGCACTGTGGATGTTCACCCCCAAGGAGCAGGTCAAAGGTCCGGAGCCGGCCCGCGACTGGGGGCAGTTCGCCGCGTACGGCGTGCTCTGGATGGCTGTCGCCGGGTTCGGCTGGATCACCGGGGCTTCCGACGGGGGCATCGGCACCTGGCCGATCGCCGCCGGAGGGATCGGCGCGCTGATCCTCTGGCAGCAGGCCGACCCCGGGAGGCGGCAGCGCTGGATGACCGGCGCGGTCCGCAAGGTCAGCGCGAGCTGGGTCAGGACGCTCATCGGCGCGTTGCTCATCGTGGTCGGCGCCATCGGGTTCCTCGCCGCGAGCGGCGAGCTGGCCAAGGCCAAGACCGGCCTGGTGTTCACCGCCGTCGTCGTGGGCGGCATGCTGATGATCGCCGCCCCGTGGCTCGCCACCCTGGTCAAGGAGCTCCAGCGGGAGCGCACCGAGCGCATCCGCCAGGAGGAGCGGGCCGAGGTGGCCGCGCACGTCCACGACTCCGTGCTGCACACGCTGACGCTGATCCAGCGCAACGCCCACGACTCCCGCGAGGTGACGCGGCTGGCCCGCTCCCAGGAGCGGGAGCTACGCAACTGGCTCTACCAGCCCAAACAGGATGCCGACGCCACTTTGGCCGCGGCCGTGCGCAGGGTCGCCGCCGAGGAGGAGGATGCCCACGGCGTGCCGATCGAGATCGTCTGCGTGGGCGACTGCGACCTGGACGAGAGCCTGGGGGCGCTGCTGCAGGCCGCCCGGCAGGCGATGGTCAACGCGGCCCGATACTCCGGCGCCCCGGTGATCTCCGTGTACGCCGAGGTGGAGCCCGACGAGGTCACCGTGTTCATCCGGGACCGGGGCAAGGGCTTCGACATGGACGCCGTTCCCGCCGACCGCATGGGCATCCGCCAGTCGATCATCGGCAGGATGGAGCGCAACGGAGGCGGCGCCCGGATCAGGACCGAGCCCGGCGACGGGACCGAGGTCATGCTGACGATGAAGAGGGCGTCCTGAACGACGCCGCCGGGAGCGGCGAACGAATCCGCGCGGTGCCCGGCCGCGCGGGACGAGCGAGGAATGGTGGAGAGCAGATGAAGACCGTACGCGTGCTGATCGTCGACGACCATCGGTTGTTCCGGTCCGGCGTCCGCGCGGAGCTGGGGCCGTCCATCCAGGTGGTCGGCGAGGCCGAGGACGTCGAGAGCGCGGTCGCGTCCATCGCGGAGCTGAAGCCGGATGTCGTGCTGCTCGACGTGCACATGCCCGGAGGCGGCGGTCAGGAGGTCCTCAGGCGGGTCCTCGGCGCCGGGTCGCAGGTGCGGTTCCTGGCGCTGTCGGTGTCCGACGCCGCGGAGGACGTCATCGGCGTGATCCGCGGCGGAGCGCGCGGCTACGTCACCAAGACGATCAGCGGCGCCGAGCTGACCGACGCGATCGTCCGCGTGTCGGAGGGGGACGCGGTCTTCTCGCCGCGGCTCGCCGGGTTCGTGCTGGACGCGTTCGCCTCCACCGAGGCTCCGCCCATCGACCCCGAGCTCGACTCGCTCACCCAGCGGGAGCGCGAGGTGCTGCGCCTGATCGCGCGCGGGTACGCGTACAAGGAGATCGCCAAGGAGCTGTTCATCTCGGTGAAGACGGTGGAGACGCACGTGTCGAGCGTGCTGCGCAAGCTCCAGCTCTCCAACCGGCACGAGCTGTCCCGCTGGGCCACCGCCCGCAGGTTGGTCTGACCGGCTCCCGGGTGCGTACGCTGGGTCGATGGGGCGTGACGTACCCGCCATGGCGTTCACCCGGGAGGATCGCCGCCGGTACCGCGACAAGATCCGGCGGTCGCTCGACGTCCTCGCCCGGATGTTGCGCGAGTCGGACTTCGAGCCGCGCCGCCCGCGCGCGGGCCTGGAGATCGAGCTGAATCTCGTCGACTCCCGGGGCGAGCCGGCGATGAAGAACGACGAGGTCCTCGCCGCCATCGCGGAGCCCGACTGGGGCACCGAGCTGGGCCGGTTCAACGTCGAGATGAACATCCAGCCGCAGGGGCTCTACCGGGACGGGTCCCTCCGGCTGGAGGAGACCATCCGCGAGCGGCTCAACCGGGCGGAGGAGCGGGCGAGGACCGTCGGAGGCCATCTGGTGCTCGTCGGCATCCTCCCGACGCTGCGGGAGAGCGACGTCGGCGAGTCGGCCCTGTCGTCGAACGCCCGCTACCGCCTGCTCAACGAGCAGATCCTGGCCGCCCGCGGTGAGGACCTGCACATCGAGATCGAGGGTGTCGAACGGCTCGACACGTACGCCACGAGCGTCACGCCGGAGGCGGCCTGCACCAGCCTGCAGCTCCACGTGGACGTCGGCCCCGCCGAGTTCGCGGCACACTGGAACGCGGCGCAGGCCATCGCCGGGCCGCAGGTCGCCGTCGCGGCGAACTCGCCGTTCCTCTTCGGCAAGGAGCTGTGGCGTGAGACGCGGATCAGTCTGTTCGAACAGGCGACGGACACCAGGTCCGACGAGCTGAAGGCCCAGGGCGTACGGCCGCGCGTGTGGTTCGGCGAACGCTGGATCACCTCGGTCTTCGACCTGTTCGAGGAGAACGTCCGCTACTTTCCGGCGCTGCTGCCGATCTGCGACGAGGAGGACCCGCGCGAGGTGCTCGAAGTCGGCGGCGTGCCCGAGCTGGGCGAGTTGACCCTGCACAACGGCACGATCTACCGCTGGAACCGGCCCGTCTACGCGGTCGTGGACGGCACGCCGCACCTGCGGGTGGAGAACCGGGTGCTGCCCGCCGGGCCCTCGGTCGCGGACATCACGGCGAACGCCGCCTTCTACTACGGCCTGCTGCGGGTGTTGACCGCCGCCGAGCGGCCCGTGTGGACCCGGATGTCCTTCGCCGCCGCCGAGGAGAACTTCCGCAACGCCGCCAGGTACGGCCTCGACGCCCGCCTGTACTGGCCGGACCTCGGCGAGGTGTCCGCCGCCGAGCTCATCTGCCGCCGCCTGCTGCCGCTCGCCGACCAGGGGCTCGAACTCTCCGGCGTCGGCGCGTCGTACCGGGACCGGCTGCTCGGGATCATCGAGCAGCGCTGCCTGACCTCGCGCAACGGCGCGACCTGGCAGGTGGAGACCGCGCGGGCACTCGGCGGGGACCACGAGGCGCTGCGCCGGATGACCCTGCGCTACATCGAGCACATGCACGCCAACGAGCCGGTCCATATCTGGGACTAGAGCCCGTACTGGCCTTCAGGCGCGACCCGGGCCGTGATCCGCGACGGCCTGGACCAGCGCGTGGCGCGTACGAGCACGGTGTACGCCCCTACGTCGCCGCCAACCAGCGGCACGGCCGCGAGGCGGTCAAGATGTTCGGAGCCGGCTGAGAGGGGCAGGATGGGGCCGGCTCGCTCCGGCCCCGGCGGGGCCGGCCGGAGCATGGGAAGCGGGGAGACCGGCAACCGGTAACCGCTACCCGGGACCGGGTCCGGACGGCTTCGAGAGGGCGGTGGAGACTCCCTATGGGGCGTGCGAGATCACGTGTGGGCCCGCTGGCCGGCGCGCTCGGTGTGCTGGCGCTGGCCAACGTGTCGAACAACCGGATCGCGCGGCGCTGGGCGCCGCTCACGTCGGCCGCCGCGACCGCCGCCCTGCTCGCCGTCGCCCGCCGTGAGGGCCTGGCCTGGGCGGAGCTGGGCTTCTCCGGCGAGGGGCGCGGCGCCCGCCTCGGAGGGGCGCTCGCCGCCGGTGTGGCCGCCGTGTACGCCGCCGGGGTCGCCTGCCCCCGTACCCGCCCGGTCTTCCTCGACGAGCGCTCGCTCGCCCTGTCCCGCGCCCGGCTCCTGGAGGAGGCGCTCGTCCAGGTGCCGGTGGGGACTGTCCTGCTGGAGGAGGTCGCCTTCCGCGGCGTCCTGCCCGAGTTGCTCGGCCGCTCCCTCCCGGCGCGTACGGCCGAGGGCGCGGCGGCGCTGCTCTTCGGGCTGTGGCATGTGCTTCCGGCGATGGACATGGCGCGGGCCAACCCGGCGCTCGGCCATCTGGCGTCCGGCTCCCCGGTGGTGTCGGCGGGCCGCGTGGTGGCGGGAACCGTGGTGTCCACCACGCTGGCCGGCCTGCTCTTCCAGGAGTTGCGCCGCCGGGGCGGTCTGCTCGCCCCCGCGCTGACCCATGTGGCGACCAATTCCTTCGGTTATGTCGCCGCGCGTGCCGCCCGCCGTCTCGACGAGGCCCGGCGCGCACGCTCCTCTCGTCCGACGCCGTGACCGGGACCCGGAGGGAGGCATGGCCGGGGGATGCGACCGGGCCGTGACCCGGGGCCGGGAGGGAGGAAGGGCCGGGGGATCCGACGGGGTTGTGATCGCGTAATCACGGGCCGCCCCGGCTTCGGAACACGCCACCGCTTGCGCGATGATCGACCTCGTCGATCATTCACGTTTTAGGTGGACAAGTAATGATTTCCCCCCGAATGTTGCTCGCCCTCACGCTCTCCGCGGCCCTCGTCGCGGGCTGCGGCGCGACGGATGACTCCGCCGAGGCCCCGGGGAAGGAGCAGAAGAAAGCCACCGCGAAGGCCGTCCCGCCGGGCTGCGACGAGGCCGGGAACGACTTCGCTAGTGACGTCAAGCTGGCCCGATGCCTCACGGAGCGGTTCTGGGCGAAGCAGTTCACGGCGGCCGGTGGAACGTACCAACCGATCAAGCGCTTCGTCGCGTACGACGGGACGAACGGTCCGTCCTGCGGGGGTGAGAAGGCCGAGCCGGAGAACGCGTTCTACTGCTCGGACGGGCACTTCATCGCCTACGACGCCGAGTGGATGCGTTCGATGTACGACCAGATGGGGGACGGCGCGGTCTACGTCGTCATCCCCCATGAGTTCGGCCATGCTGTACAGGCGCAGCTTGAGAGCGGGTTCGAGTACAACGTGGAGCAGGAGCTCCAGGCCGACTGCTACGCGGGCGCGACGCTCGGGGGCCTGATCGCGGACGAGCAGATCCAGGCCGAGGAGGGCGACGACGAGGAGCTGTTCGCCAACCTCGAAGCGGTGGGCGACCCCACGGACGCCTGGTGGGAGCCGGATGCCCACGGCACGCCCGAGAAGCGCCAGGAGGCGTTCGCGACGGGCTTCGACAAGGGAGTCGATGCCTGCTGACCGGGCCGGGCGGCCGCCCACTTGGGGCTTCCCGCTTACGTGGGCCGGTGAGCGTCCGTGTTCGCCGGACGCCCGTCCGGTTCCGCCGGGAGTTCGCCGTCCGGCGGGGTGGGCGGCGAAAGCCGTGGTCAGACGTCCGTGGCGGGGTCGGCGATCCCGTTGCGATAGGCGTAGGCCACCGCCTGCGCCCGATCCCGGAGTCCGGCCTTCGCGAAGAGGTTGTTGATGTGGGTCTTCACGGTCGCCTCGCTGACATACAGCGCGGCCGCGATCTCCGCGTTCGACAGGCCGCCCGCGATGAGCCGCAGCACCTCCAGCTCGCGCGGTGTCAGGCCGGCGGGCGCAGGAGGCACGGCGCGTACAGGAGGCGCGGCGGACGCGGGAGGCCGGACGGACGCCGAGGGCATGGAAGCCGCGGACGGGGACGGCGTGGGCGTGGAAGCCGCGGACGGGGAAGGCACAGCCGGGGACGGCGCGGACGGGGACGGCGCGGGGTCGGCCTGAAGGGACGTCACCGTGCTGATCAGGCGCCGCTGCACGCCCGGATCGAGCTGGGCGTCGCCGTTCATGACCGCGGCCACGGCCCGGGCGATCTCGTCTGCGTCGGCGCTCTTGGTCAGGAAGCCGCGCGCCCCCGCCCGGAGCGCGGCGAAGACCGACTCGTCGTCCGCGTACGTGGTCAGGACGACGACCTGGGTGCCCGGGAACTCGGCGCGGATCCGTCGTGTGGCCTCGACGCCGTCCATCCGGGGCATGCGCAGGTCCATCAGCACCACGTCCGGGCGCCGCTCGGCGACCAGCCGCAGCGCGGCCTCCCCGTCGCCCGCGGACCCGACGACCTCGATCCCGGGCAGGAGGCCGAGCAGGAGCACCAGCCCTTCGCGGACCACCGACTGGTCGTCCGCCACCAGAACGCGCGCCGTCATGCGCGGCCCTCCTTCGCTCGAGCCGAGGACCGGGAGACGCGGACGCGGGCCGGCGTGCGGGACATACGGACGGTCACGACGGCACCCGCAGCCGCACCAGGAAACCGTCGCCCGCCTCGCCCGCCTCCAGCGTGCCGCCGAGGAGTTCGGCCCGTTCGCGCATTCCCACGAGGCCGTATCCTCCCCCAGGCGTACCCGGGACCTCCGATGCGGGGTTGGCCACCTCCAGCTCGCAGGCGCCGTCCTGGAAGCGGAGCCGTACGCGGGCGGGAGAGCCGGGCGCGTGGCTGCGCACGTTCGTGATCGCCTCCTGCGCGGTGCGGACCACCGCGAGCTCGGTCTCGGAAGGCAGCCGCCGTTCCGGGCCGGACACCTCGACCTCGCACTCGTGGCCCGTCGCCGTACGGAACTCGTCGGCCAGGGCGCGCAACGCGACGGGCAGCGGCGGCAGGTCCTCGCGCAGTGCGGCGACGGCCCTGCGGGCCTCTTCGAGCCCGTTCTTGGCCAGCTCTCTGGCGCGTTCCACGCGTTCGAGGGCGTCGTGGGCCCGGTCGGCGCGAAGCAGCAGCCGCGCGCCCTCCAGATGCACGATCTGAGCGGACAGTGAGTGGGCGAGGATGTCGTGGATCTCCCTCGCGATCCGGGCGCGCTCGGCCAGCACCGCCTCGCGCGCCTCGGCCCTCCTGGCGGCCCGGCGCAGCGCGACCGTGTTCATGAGGAGGAACGCGAAGCAGACGCTGAGGCAGAGGCCCAGATCCCGCTCCACGTCATCGTTCACGACCCCGCCCAGGAGCAGCGCCGCCAGCGCGACGATCGCGACCGGGGCCGAGTGCCGTGGCGGGTGGCGCGCCGCGGCGGCTCCGACGACGAAGAGGAGCGAGGCGACGGCCGGGCCGCTCGCGTTCGTCGTCTCGATCAGGAGGATCGACGCCACGGCGGCGAGGCAGAGGAAGATGATCTTGATGGGAGCCCGGAGGACGGTCCTTCCCGGAGTTCCGGTTCTCGGAAGGGGAAGGATCCCGGCGGCCACCGTGGCGGCGACGGCCAACGTGAGGCCGGTGACGGCGAGCCCCTGCCCCGACAGGCCGAACCCGGGCCGGCTCGCGGCCTGCCCGATGACGAACAGCACGATCAGCCCCACACGCAGGACAACGGGGGAGAAAGCGGGGGAGGACGTCGTCTCGCCGGGGGTCGCCACGTCATGACGTTAGCGCCGTATTGTTGATGGCGCTCGCTCCACTCGCGCGCGCTCGGGGCGCCTGCAGGCGATGTCTTCCCTCGTCACTCGGGACTCGTTCCTCGCCCGCTCGTTCCTGTTTTCGGGTTCGGCTTCGTCACGCTCCTCACTCCTTCGTCGCTCCGGGCGTTCCTCAGTCCAGACACCGCCGCGCCCCTCGCGTGATGGCCGTGCGCCGTGGTCATCGATGGCGCTCGCTCCGCTCGCGCGGGCTCGGGGCACCCGTCACGACGTCAGCGGGCCGTGCGCCGCCTGCCGTACGGCGACGCCGGGCAGGGCGCGGGCGCGCCGGGTCACCAGGACGGACTGCACCGCGATGGTCAGGCCGACGAAGAGCAGCACGGACGTCGGCGCCGAGGCGAGACCCAGGGCGTACCCGCCGCCGAGGAGCGCGATCCGCGACGCGAGCGAGGCCAGCCAGACCGCCGCGGTCCATCCGGTGCCCCTGGACCAGGTCACGCCCGTCTCGTCCCGCCACACGCGTACGGTCGCGGCGCGCAGGAAGCCGAAAGCGACGGCGCAGGCGAGTTCCAGGACCAGCGTGAGCGTGCCGAGAGCCACGTGCCCGGTGTCGACCACGCCGCCGCCCGCGAGACCGGCCAGCATCATCAACCCGCCGAGGACGAGGATGCCCCGCCTCTCGGTGCGGCGCGTCATCATCTGACGATAGACGACGAAGAGGACGACGGCGACGCTCAGTACGGCGATCTGCAGGGGTTCCATGCCGCAAAACTAGGGACGAGCCGCCCCTCCCGGATCGGCGCGAGGGTGGAGAAGCGGATCTCCACCCTCGGGTGGAGAAGGGACGGTCAGAGCGGGAACCGGCCGCGCGCGGCGAGCTCGATCGTCACGACGACGGCCACGGCCTCGGCGGCCAGCAGGGCGATCAGCACGGCCAGTTGGACGGCTCCGGCCTGCACCGGGCCCGCGCCGGCGAGCATCATGCCGACGAAAGCGCCGGGCAGGGTCACCAGGCCCACCGTTCTGGTCTGGTCCAGCGCGGGTACGAGCGCCTGGGCGGCGGCGGGGCGGCAGATCTCCATGGCCGCGTCGCGGGCGGAGAAGCCGAGGGAGAGCGCGGCCTCCACCTCTCCGCGTCGCTGCCGCAGCTCGTCGAGCGCCCTGCGCCCGGCCAGCGAGGTCGCGGTGAGGCAGCCGCCGAGCAGGATCCCGGTGATCGGCACGAGCACGATCCCCTCCACGGGAAGCACGCCGGCGGCGATCATCAGGAGGAGCACCGGCGCCGTCCCCGCGGCCACGGGCAGCGCGGCCCACCAGGCGGCCGCGCTCTTCGTGATCCGCCGTCCCGCGGTGACGCTCGCCACGAGGTACATCACGATGAGGAACCCCGCCACCGCGGGCAGATACGTGATCGCCCAGACGATGGCGAAGGACACCACGGCGAGCTGGACCGCGGCGCGGACGGACGCGGTCAGGATCGCCGCCGAGTGCCCGAGGCGTCCGAGCAGGGCGACCGCGGCGGCGGCGAGGGCCAGCAGCGCCATCACGACGCCGAGCTGGGGAGTGACCGGCAGGAGGGTTCTCACTCGCCCGATCCTGCCTCCCACGGCTCCCGACCAGGCGGGCAGGGTGCCGACCGGCAGGAGGGTTCTCATCCGCCCGATCCTGCCCCCGCTCCCGGCACGGCCCCCGTCCGGCCGGACCGGGCGGCCCGCGACCATGAGGTACCCGCGCGTGACCCCGCGGCCCCTGTTCGGCGTCCGGTCGCCGGCCCCCTTCCCGCGGGGCCCCGGGAAGTGGGCGGGATCCGGGACGAGGTGCCGGATGTCGGTGGGCGGCCATACCCTAGGGACGTGTCCACCCGAGCCATCACCCATCCTTTGCTCGACGGTCTCAACCCCAACCAGCGGGAGGCCGTTCTCCACCAGGGCGGTCCCCTGCTCATCGTCGCCGGGGCCGGCTCGGGAAAGACGCGGGTGCTCACCCATCGCGTCGCGTACCTGCTGTCCGAGCGGGGCGTGCAGCCGGGCGAGATCCTGGCGATCACCTTCACCAACAAGGCCGCCAGGGAGATGAAGGAGCGGGTCGACCGGCTCATCGGTCCCCGGTCCAAGGCCATGTGGGTGATGACCTTCCACAGCGCGTGCGTACGCATCCTGCGGCGCGAGGCCAAGCGGCTCGGGTTCACGAGCAACTTCTCGATCTACGACCAGGCCGACGCGCAGCGCCTCATGGCGATGGTCTGCCGCGAGCTCGACCTGGACCCCAAGCGTTACCCGCCCAAGACGTTCTCGGCGCAGGTCAGCAACTTCAAGAACGAGCTGATCGACTACGAGACGGCGGCGGAGCAGGCGCAGACGCATCTGGAGCGCACGCTCGCCGAGGCGTACCGCACCTACCAGACGCGGCTGACCGAGGCCGGCGCGATGGACTTCGACGACCTGATCATGCTGACGGTCACGTTGTTCCAGCTCTTCCCCGAGGTCGCCGAACACTACCGCCGCCGGTTCCGGCACGTGATGGTCGACGAGTACCAGGACACCAACCACGCGCAGTACGTGCTGGTCCGCGAGCTGGTCGGGCGGCCCGCGCTCCGGACGGCCGACGGCGACCTGGTCCGCCCGTCCGAGGGGGGCGAGGAGCGGGTCGAGCCCGCCGAGCTGGTCGTGGTGGGCGACGCCGACCAGTCGATCTACGCCTTCCGCGGCGCGTCGATCCGCAACATCCTCGAGTTCGAGCGGGACTACCCCGACGCGAAGACCATCCTGCTGGAGCAGAACTACCGCTCCACCCAGACCATCCTCAACGCGGCGAACGCGGTGATCTCGCGCAACGAGAGCCGCAAGCCCAAGAACCTCTGGTCCGACCAGGGCGCCGGCTCCAAGATCACCGGGTACGTCGCGGACAACGAGCACGACGAGGCCATGTTCGTCGCGCAGGAGGTCGACCGGCTCGCCGACGAGGAGGGCGTCACCCCCGGCCAGGTGGCCGTCTTCTACCGCACCAACGCGGCCTCGCGGGTCTTCGAGGAGGTCTTCATCCGGACCGGCCTGCCGTACAAGGTGGTCGGCGGGGTGCGCTTCTACGAGCGCAAGGAGGTCAAGGACCTGCTCGCGTATCTGAGGGTCCTGGCCAACCCGCACGACACGGTCTCCCTGCGCCGGGTGCTGAACGTGCCCAAGCGCGGCATCGGCGACCGGGCCGAGGCGATGGTCGAGGCGTTCGCGAGCCGCGAGCGGATCAGCTTCTGGGAGGGCCTGCGGCGGGCCGACGAGGCCCCCGGCCTGGCCACCCGCTCACTCAACGCGATCAGGGAGTTCACCGCCCTGCTCGACGACCTGCGGGCCAAGGAGCTGCCGCTGTCCGAGCTCGCCGAGGAGGTGCTGACCGCCACCGGATACCGCACAGAGCTGGAGACGTCGGGCGACCCGCAGGACGAGAGCCGCCTGGAGAACCTCAACGAGCTGATCTCGGTGGCCGCGGAGTTCGAGGAGAGCAACCCCGAGGGCACGCTGGTCGACTTCCTTGAGCAGGTCTCGCTGGTCGCCGACGCCGACCAGATCCCCGAGGGCGAGGACCACGGCGGGGTCGTCACGCTGATGACCCTGCACACCGCGAAGGGCCTCGAGTTCCCCGTGGTGTTCCTCACCGCGATGGAGGACGGCGTCTTCCCGCACATGCGCTCCATGGGCGACCCCAAGGAGCTGGAGGAGGAGCGCCGGCTCGCCTACGTCGGCATCACGCGGGCGCAGCGGCGGCTGTACCTGTCCCGCGCGGCGGTGCGCTCGGCGTGGGGGGCGCCGTCGTTCAACCCGGCGTCGCGGTTCCTGTCCGAGGTGCCGAACGACCTCGTCGACTGGCGCAGCGACCCGGCCAAGTCCGCCTGGGGCGCGGCCACATCCCGCGACTCCCGTACGGCTTCCGCGCCCAAGAAGACGGGCCAGGCGATCCCGAGCCTGTCCCCGGGCGACCGGGTCACCCACGACAGCTTCGGCCTCGGCACGGTCGTCGCGGTGGAGGGCCAGGCGGAGAAGACCCGCGCCAAGATCGACTTCGGCTCCGGCGGTGAGAAGACGCTGATGCTGGCCTACGCCAAGGTCGAGAAGATCTGACCTGCCGGCTCCGTCGGGTCGCCGCCGTTCGGCGGGGCCTGGCGGAGCCGGCCGGGCGTGGTGACCCGGACACCGCGCCCGGTCGGCGTGCCGATCAGTCGCCCAGGTTGATGACGTCCGGGACCTCGGGGAGCTCGCCGACGATGTCGGCCATCGAGGCCACGTCGCGGGCCGGGGGAGCGGTGATGGAGGTCTTCTGCCCCCACTTGCTGAACTTCGTGTCCCCGGTCATGGACATGTCCATGCTCGTCTTCTTGTACTTGAACGTCGTGGTCGTCGACGTCGTCAGGCGGCGGATGAGCTGGTCGGCGCCGATCCAGAGCTTCCAGTTGATCGTCGTCTTGGCGTCGGCCGGCTTCAGGTTCTTGAGCTGCTTCTTCGTCGCCGGGGACGACGCGTAGAGCTGCCGGAGCGTGATCGACCCGCGGTAGACCGTCGTACGGATCCCGTCCACGGTGCCGCCGTTGCTCTTGCCCTTGGCGGTCGCGAGCACGGCCTTGAGGGTTCCGGTGTCGAACGGGTTGATCCCGAGGGTGCCGTCCAGGCTGGCCGGGTTGCCTCCGGGCATGCGGAGCCAGCTCTTGCCCGCGGGGAGCATGTCGTCGTAGACGCCGCCCGACAGGTAGGAGGTCCCGTTGATGTTGATCGTCCGGAGCGGGTTCTTCATGCCGGCGAGGTCGTCGTCGCCGCCGAACAGCCCGTCGAAGTCGGACTTGGAGGTCAGGTCGGAGGCGGCGACGCCCGACCTGCCGAACTGGAGGTCGCCTTCGGAGCGGAACTTGAAGAGGGACATGCCCTCGGCGGAGACCTTGGCGGCCGAGGTCACGTGGACGCCGCGCATGGGCTTGATCTGCTTGGCGAGCGCCGATACGGGGTTCGCGGCGGGCGCCTGGGCGTACGCGGGAGCGGCGATCGCGGGGGCCAGTAGGGCCGCGGTGCCCGCGGTCGCCACAGTGGCGATAATTCGCCTCATAAGGGGGGTTCCTCCTGTTAGCTGCCTTCCCCTCTCGCGGAGAAGGTGATCAAAAAGAGGTGATCATGGTGCATCCTCCCGCCTGATGATCACGGGAAAGTCACGAAATTCGACATTTCCTGTGGATTTCCTCAGTGGTTTTCGGGAGCGTCGTGGATCGTTCCTCGCTGCGGGACTGCAGGACTGCGGGACTGCGGGACTGCGGGACTGCGGGACTGCGGGACCGGTGGAGGTAGGCCGCGGCCGGCGGCCGTACGAGCGGGGAGATCCTTGAGAGGGCGCGCTTCTGCCTCGTGGACGGCGGGGCGCGAGTCGGAGAGGATGTGAAACCGGTCGCGTTGCGAGGAGGTCGCCATGGGGGCGATTCGGATCGTTCTTGCCAAGCCGGGGCTGGACGGGCACGACCGCGGGATCAAGGTGGTCGCGCGGGCGCTGCGCGACGCGGGCATGGAGGTCGTCTACACCGGCCTGCACCAGACCCCCGAGCAGATCGTGCAGACCGCGATCCAGGAGGACGCCGGGGCGATCGGGTTGTCGATCCTCTCCGGCGCGCACATGACCCTCTTCGCTCGGGTGATGGAGGTCCTCAAGGAGCAGGACGCCGAGGACATCGTGGTTTTCGGCGGCGGCATCATCCCCGAGGCCGACATTCCCGAACTCAAGGAAATGGGCGTGGCCGGGATCTTCACTCCGGGGGCGACGACGGAGGAGATCGTCGATTGGGTGCGCTCCCGGATCCCGACAGGGATTTAGGATCTTTTGCGTAACTTTGCCGTATCTCGTGGTCCTTGGCAAGGGCTTATCGGCACCCCACGACGTGTTCACGTCCTCGCTAGGGCTAGGCTTCATGCGCGGAAATGCCAGGCAGGTCAATCCGCCTGGCCCTCGACATTTAGAAGATCAGCCGAAGGACGGACCCTCGTGGACCTGTTCGAACATCAGGCGAAGGAGCTCTTCGCGGAGTACGGCATCCCGGTGCCGCGCGGCGTCGTCGCGCACACCGCGGAGGAGGCGCGCGCGGCTGCCGAGCAGCTCACCGGCCGCGTCGTCGTCAAGGCCCAGGTCAAGACCGGGGGCCGCGGCAAGGCCGGCGGCGTCAAGGTGGCCGACGACGCGAGTGACGCTCACGACAAGGCGACGCAGATCCTCGGGATGGACATCAAGGGCCACACGGTCCACAAGGTCCTGATCGAGGAGGCCAGCCAGATCGCCGAGGAGTACTACTTCTCCTTCCTCCTCGACCGTGCGAACCGTACGTTCCTGGCCATCTGCTCGGCCGCGGGCGGCATGGACATCGAAGAGGTCGCGCACACGGCGCCCGAGAAGGTGGCCAAGGTTCCGGTCAACCCGATCGACGGCGTCGACCTCGCCAAGGCGCGTGAGATCGCGCAGGCCGGCGGCCTCCCCGAGAAGGCGCTGGACGGCGCCGCCGCCCTCGTGGAGAAGCTCTGGGCCGTTTTCGTCGACGAGGACGCCACGCTCGTCGAGGTCAACCCCATGATCCTGTCGGCCGACGGCCAGGTGAAGGCCCTCGACGGCAAGGTCACCCTCGACGACAACGCGAACTTCCGCCAGGCGGAGCACGCGGCGTACGTCGACAAGGCCGCCGAGGACCCGCTGGAGGCGCGGGCCAAGGAGAAGCACCTCAACTACGTCAAGCTCGACGGAACGGTCGGCATCATCGGCAACGGCGCGGGCCTGGTCATGTCCACGCTCGACGTCGTCGCCTACGCCGGCGAGGCGTTCCCCGGCCAGCCGAAGCCGGCCAACTTCCTCGACATCGGCGGCGGCGCCTCGGCCGAGGTCATGGCGAACGGCCTGGAGATCATCCTCTCCGACCCGTCGGTGAAGTCGGTCTTCGTGAACGTCTTCGGCGGCATCACCGCGTGCGACGCGGTCGCGAACGGCATCGTCTCCGCGTTCCAGCTCCTGGAGAGCCGCGGCGAGGCCGTGACCCACCCGCTGGTGGTGCGCCTGGACGGCAACAACGCCGCCCTGGGGCGGCAGATCCTGGCCGACGCCGCGCTGCCGCGCGTCGAGCTGGTGGACACCATGGACGACGCGGCCAAGCGCGCCGCCGAGCTCGCTGCGGTAGGTGCGTAATGGCTATCTGGCTGACCGAGAACAGCAAGATCATCGTGCAGGGCATGACCGGCGGGGAGGGCACCAAACACACCCGCCGCATGCTCGCCGCCGGTGCCAAGGTCGTCGGCGGCGTCAACGCCCGCAAGGCCGGCACCGTTCACGAGGGCCTGCCCGTGTTCGGCACGGTCAAGGAGGCCATGGAGCAGACCGGCGCCGACGTGTCGGTCGTCTTCGTGCCCCCGGCGTTCACCAAGGACGCCGTCAAGGAGGCCATCGACGCCGAGATCCCGCTCTGCGTGGTCATCACCGAGGGTGTCCCGGTCCACGACACCACCGAGTTCTGGGCCTACGCGGGCGCCAAGGGCAACAAGACCCGCATCATCGGGCCGAACTGCCCCGGCATCGCCTCGCCCGGCGCCTCCAACGCGGGCATCATCCCGGCGGACATCACCACCCCCGGCCGCGTCGGCCTGGTCTCGAAGTCCGGCACGCTGACGTACCAGCTCATGTACGAGCTGCGTGACTTCGGCTTCTCCACCTGCGTCGGCATCGGCGGCGACCCGGTCATCGGCACCACGCACATCGACGCTCTCCAGGCGTTCCAGGACGACCCCGACACCGAGGCGATCGTGATGATCGGCGAGATCGGCGGCGACGCCGAGGAGCGGGCCGCGGCCTACATCGAGGAGCACGTCACCAAGCCGGTCGTCGCCTACGTCGCGGGCTTCACCGCTCCCGAGGGCAAGACCATGGGCCACGCGGGCGCGATCGTCTCCGGTTCCGCCGGCACCGCGCAGGCCAAGAAGGAAGCGCTGGAGAAGGTCGGCGTCCGCGTCGGCAAGACCCCCAGCGAGACCGCCCGTCTCATGCGCGAGATCATGCAGTCCCGTTGATCCCCCTGCCCGATCCGGGCGCGTGAGCGCCGGATCGGGCCGATCGCCCGGACGCCGCCGACGTCGTCGCGCGGGACCGGGCACCGGATCGCCCATCGTGACCCCGCACTCCATGTGAGTGCGGGGTCACGGTCGTTCACCGGCCCGCACGAGCGCGGGCGGCGGCCGGGCCCCGGGTGTGCCGGCGCAGCCGCCCATCGCAGGGATGATCATGGCAAATCGGGCGGGTCTGGGCGTGGCGACGTCGCGAAACCCATGCCGGCTGGGACCATGGGGTAGCGTGACGGCTCTCTTCGATCAGCTACGGACAGCCCCCCGTGCCGTTCTCAGCCGCCTTCCCAAAGGCGACGACGACGAGACCCGCAGGCCGCTCCCTGTGTCGGGCATGCTCGCCGGCGCGGGCACGCTCGGCGTCGGCCTCGCGGTGCTGACCACTCTCACCCTGATCGGCTGGGCCGCCGCCCCACGCGGTGCGTTCGGGCAGGGGCTGCCGGGGGTCTTCCGCGCCGCCTGCCAGCTCTGGCTGGCCGCCCACCACGCCGGGTTCGCCATGCCCGGCGGCCGGGTAGGCCTGCTGCCGCTCGGCCTGACCATCCTGCCGGGCGTCCTGCTGTACCGGGCCGGGCTGTGGATGGCCCGCGACGCCGACCTGCGGCTCCGGCTGCCCGCCCGCCTGCCCAAGGGGACGCCCCGCGACGTCGAGAACGCCCGGCGACGGGCCCAGCTCATGCTCGTCGCCCAGGCCGGCATCTCGCTGGCCGCGCCGTACGCGCTGCTCGCCGGGATGATCTCCCTCGTCGCGCAGAACGAGGTCACCCAGCCGTTCCTCGGCGAGGCGCTGGCCAGCCACCTCGTGCTGGCGTTCCTGGCCGGATCCCTGGCCACCGCCCGCACGATCGGCCCGTGGAAGTCGATGCTCCGGCTGCTCCCGGACCGCACCCGCTCCGTCGTCGCCGGTACGGCCGTCGCCCTGTCGATCATGCTGACGGCCGGGCTGCTGCTGGTCCTCGTGGCGGTCGCGGTGAAGTTCCCCGAGATCCAGCGGCTGTCGGAGATGCTCAACCCCGGGTTCGTCGGCGGGCTCCTGCTGCTGCTCGTCGAGGCCCTCTATCTGGTCAACGCCGCGATCTGGGGCATGGCGTACATCGCGGGGCCGGGGTTCGCCATCGGCACCGGCACCCTGGTCGCGCCCACGGGGGTGAAGCTGAGCGCCGTCCCCACCGTTCCGCTGCTCGGGGCGTTGCCGGAGTCCGGCGTCCCCCCCACCTGGGTCATGGGGGTGATCGCGCTGCCGTTCCTGGCCGGAGCGGTCGCCGGGGTCGTCGTGGCCCGCGTCGCCCCCACCCCGACGATCGAGGCGGCCCCGCTGTGGGGGTTCGGCTGCGGCCTGACCTCCGGGGCGGCGGCGGGCCTGCTCGCGGCGCTCTCGGGCGGCCCGCTCGGCGGAGCCCGCCTGTCCGCCGTGGGCCCCTCGCCCTGGGAGGTGGCGCTGTCGGTCGCGCTGGAGGTCGGCGTGGCCGCCGGCATCTCCGCCGGCATCACGAACTGGCTGCTGATCTCACGCCGTCCGGCGGCCCCGGACCCGGTGCGCAAGGCCGGCGCGGTGATCGCCAAGGCGGCCGGGCGGGTCCGCCGCGGGGAGAAGGACCAGGCCACACGAGCGCTTCCCGGCCACTGGCTGGACGCCACCGAGGCCGACACCCAGCCCATCCCCGTGATCAAGGATGACTGGACCGACGACCACGCCGCCGCCGCGGCCGAGACGTTCGCCAAGATCCGGGCGGCCCGGTCCGAGCCGGTACGGCCGCCGCGCAACGACATCGTGGACGAGTCCGACGACCGCGGCGGCCACGTCATCTACGTCGACCCCTACGCCTGGGAACGCGACTCCGACCGCTAGGTCGTGTTTCGCGGATCTTCTTGGCCTACTGCGGTCGCCCAGATGGCCCCTCGCGGCGTTGTCGTCGTCGGCCGTAGGCTCCGCTACGGCCTCCTCCTCCGCCTTGCGAGGCATCCATCTGGCCGATCCTCGCTACGGCAAAGATCCACGAAACACTCCCTAGACCTCGCGCTGCCTGGTGCGGAGGGTGAGGGCGGCGACGAGGACGCCGAGGAGGACGAGGGCGGCGTTGACCACTATGGCCACGGTGACGCCGTGCAGGATCGCACCCGCGGTCGCGGCGCCGGCGGTGGCGGCGGTGACGACGGCGGACATGATCGGGGTGCCCATCGTGATGCCGACCTGCTGGGACATGGTGGCCAGCCCGGTGGCGAGGCCCTGCTCGTGGTCGGGAAGTCCGCTGGTGGCGGTGACCATGAAGCCGACGATGACGAGCATGTTCCCGACGCCGCCGAAGAACGTGGCGGGCAGCAGCAGTGCCATCGACGCGGCCGTGCTCGTGCCGAGGAGGAGCAGGGCGGCGGTGAAGACGGCCTGGATCAGGCCGCCCGCCACCAGCGCGGTCAGCGTCGAGGTCCTCGCGATCACCTTCGGCGCCAGCAGGCCGCCGGCGACGGTGCCCAGGCCCAGGACGCCGAAGGAGATCCCGGCCGCCAGCGGTGAGAAGCCGAGCGTCTTCTGCAGATACAGGGTGAGCAGGTAGACCAGGGACGTCTCGGTGACGAAGGCGAGCAGTCCCAGCACGTTCCCCCAGGCCACGTTCCGGCGGCGCAGTACGCGCAGCGGGACCAGCGGCTGGGCGACCTTCCGCTCCACGGCGGAGAAGACGGCCAGCAGGACGACGCCGGTGAGCAGCCCGGCCAGGGCGTGCGGGTCGGTCCAGCCGTACTCGCCGGCCTGCGTGAGCCCGTAGACGAGGCCGAGCAGTCCGAGGGTGACCGAGAGGGCGCCGGGAAGGTCCAGCTTGGGGCGGTCCCCGGGGCGCGACTCGTTGATCACCGCGGGGGCGATCAGCAGGACGGCCAGCGCGACGGGGACGTTGATGAAGAAGGCCCACCGCCAGGACAGCAGGTCGGTCAGGACGCCGCCGAGGATCGCGCCGGTGGTGAATCCGGCGGACATCAGCGCGCCGTTGAGCCCGAGCGCCTTCTGCCGCAGCGGCCCTTCGGGGAAGGAGGTGGTGAGCAGGGACAGGCCGGCCGGGGTGACCGCCGCGGTGGCCAGGCCCTGTGCCACACGCGCGGCGAGCAGCACGCCCGGGCCGGTGGCCAGACCGCCCGCCAGCGACGCCAGGCCGAGCACGGCCAGGCCCAGCAGGAAGATCCGCTTGCGGCCGACCAGGTCCCCGATGCGGCCGAAGAAGAGCGTGAAGCCCGCCGCGCAGAGCGCGAAGGCGGTGGAGACCCACTGGAGGTCGGCGAGGGAGAAGCCGAGACCGTCGCCGATCGCGGGCAGCCCCACGTTCAGGATCGAGAAGTCGACGGCCAGCATGAACTGTGCGACGAGAAGGACCGCGAGCACCAGCCGCAGGCGACCGGTCAGCCGCTGCGGGGCACCGGTGGGAGCGACCGCGCGAATCGTGCCGGACGCACCTGATCCAGGTCTGGACATGACCGAGTTTCCTTTCGGGCCCACCCTCCTTCGAGGCGGATTCCAGGAGGGCGCGAAGTTCGGGCAGCGCCCGTTCACGCCTAACGGGTCCGCCGTTCCATTACGCCCGGCACTGTAGCATCGGAGATGGGATTAAAGGAACTGTGGTTCCGATACGCTGTCTTCGGAACCGAGAGGGAGAACACCGTGTCAGAGACCCCTGCCCCCGGCACCGTCCGTCCCGGCGGGCGCACCGCCCGCGTCCGCGAGGCGGTCCTCCAGACGGCCGGAGACGTGCTCGCCGAGGAAGGCTTCGACTCCCTCGACCTGGCGGAGGTCGCTCGCCGCGCCGGTGTCGGGAAGACCACCGTCTACCGCCGTTGGGGCACCCCCGGCGCGGTCGCGGCCGATCTCCTGGAGGACATGGCGGTCCGGTCACTCCCGCGGGCCGACACGGGATCGATCGACGAGGACCTGCGCGCCAACGCCCGGCTGGTCGTCAGAACCCTCACGGATCCCCGCCAGGGGCGTCTGTTCACCGCGCTCATCGCCGCGTCCCTCTGCGACGACCAGGCGGCCCGAGCCCTCCGCCACTTCTACGCCGTACGCATCGACGAGTGGGCGGGATGCGTGACGGACGCGGTCCGGCGGGGCGAGCTCCCTGACGCCACCGACCCCCGCCGGGTCATCGCCGCCGTGTCCGCGCCCCTCTACTACGCACTCCTCAACTCGGGTGAACGGCTTGACGCCGAGGCCGCCGACCGTGCGGCCGCGGCGGCCGTGGCCGCGGCGCGCGCCGGTGTGTTCGTATACGCGCCGTGACCACCGCTCCGCGGGAGTCCTCGACGCGGCCGGCTAGTTGGGGAAGGGGAGGTCGGCGGGCCAGGGGACGCCGAGCCGCCGCTCCACGGCGCCCTTGAGCTCGTTCATGCAGTCGTGCTCGGCGGTGACGGTCCCCGCTCCCTTGCCGCACTCCACGTACGCGTTCAGCTCCGCGGAGAAGAGGAGCTGGGTGGCCATCAGGAGGCCGCCGAACATGAACGCGACCGCCGAGACCACGAGCGCCGCGACCGCCATGCCGACCGGGGCGCGGTCCCGGCTCAACGCCCGGGTGTCGCGGAACGCGACCACGAGACCGAAGACCGCCAGCGCGAGCCCGGCGGCGGGCAGCATGAATGTGCAGATCAGCGCCGCGAGGGCGAGCAACAACGCCCGGCGGCCCCTCAGCTCGGAGGCCGGCGTCTGCAGTGGTGCCGTCACGATCTCCACCTTTGCTTTCCGCGCTATCCCTTGCCGCGGCGTCCCGGCTTTCCGCCGGGTCGCCTTCGAGTCCGGTGGCCGGAGCCCGATAACCTTTCTACCGGCGAGGGCCCGCTGCCTGCGCCCTCCTCACCAGCCTTCCCGAAGGAGTCAGCCCGGTGCCATCCGGACCTCACCATCCAGCAGAGGCCGCCCGGCTCGTGGTTCTCGTCTCCGGTTCCGGGACCAACCTACAAGCCCTTCTCGACGCCGCGGCGGCCCCGTCTTTCGGCGCCGCGATCGTCGCCGTGGGAGCGGACCGCGACGGCATCGAGGGGCTGGCCCGGGCCGAGCGCGCCGGGGTGCCCACGTTCGTCGAGCGAGTGGGCGACCACGCCGACCGCGACGCGTGGGACGAGGCGCTCGCCGGGAGGATCGCCGCGTACAAGCCGGACCTCGTGGTGTCCGCCGGTTTCATGAAGATCCTCGGCCGCCGCGTCCTCGGTTCCTTCCCGGTGGTCAACACGCATCCGGCGCTGCTGCCCGCCTTCCCGGGCGCCCACGCCGTACGGGACGCCCTGGCGTACGGCGTGCGCGTCACCGGCTGCACGGTGCACCTGGTCGACGCCGGGGTGGACACCGGCCCGGTGATCGCGCAGGAGGCGGTCGCGGTACGCGAGGACGACGACGAGGACGCGCTGCACGAGCGCATCAAGACCGTCGAGCGCGGTCTGCTCGTCGAGGTCGTCGGACGCATGGCCCGCGAGGGTTGGACGCTTTCCGGCCGGCGGGTACGGCTCGGGCGTGCCTGACCCCGGTTTCCGGGCATGACGACCCAGCGGATGAGCTGGGCGAAAACCGAAAAGAGAGGATCACGAAGTGACCCGCATCGCCATCCGGCGCGCGCTGATCGCGGTATACGACAAGACCGGGCTCGAAGATCTGGCCCGGGGTCTTGAGGCGGCGGGCGTCGAGATCGTCTCAACGGGCGGCACCGCCGCCGCCATCGCCTCGTACGGCGTGCCCGTGACGAAGGTCGAGTCGCTGACGGGCTTCCCCGAGTGCCTGGACGGCCGGGTGAAGACGCTGCACCCGAGGGTCCACGCGGGGCTGCTCGCCGACGGCGCGAACCCCTCGCACGTCAAGCAGCTCGACGAGCTGGAGATCGAGCCGTTCCAGCTCGCGGTGGTCAACCTCTATCCGTTCGCCGAGACGGTCGCCTCCGGCGCGTCCGACGCCGAGTGCGTCGAGCAGATCGACATCGGCGGCCCCGCCATGATCCGCGCCGCCGCCAAGAACCACGGCACCGTCGCGGTCGTCGTCGACCCCCGCTCGTACGACAGCGTGCTGGCGGCGGTGGCCGAGGGCGGCTTCACCGTCACCGAGCGGCGGCGGCTCGCCGCCGCGGCGTACGCGCACACCGCCGCCTACGACGTGGCCGTCGCCTCCTGGTTCGCCGACGTGTACGCGCCGGAGGGTGACTGGCCGTCCTTCATGGGCGCGGCGTGGAAGCTGCGGACCCCGCTGCGCTACGGCGAGAACCCGCACCAGGGCGCCGCGCTCTACGCGGGCCGGGAGGCCGGCCTGGCGAACGCCGAGCAGCTCCACGGCAAGGAGATGTCCTACAACAACTACGTGGACGCGGACGCGGCGTGGCGCGCCGCGTGGGACTTCGACCAGCCGTGCGTGGCGATCATCAAGCACGCCAACCCCTGCGGCGTGGCGGTCGGCGCGGACGTGGCCGAGGCCCACCGCAAGGCCCACGCGTGCGACCCCGTCTCCGCGTACGGCGGCGTGATCGCGGTGAACCGCGAGGTCACCCGGGAGCTGGCCGAGCAGGTCGCGCCGATCTTCACCGAGGTCCTGGTCGCGCCCTCGTTCGCTCCCGAGGCCCTCGACGTCCTCAAGGGGAAGAAGAACCTGCGGCTGCTCGTCTGCCCGACCGGCCCCTCGAACGCGGCGGAGTTCCGCCGGATCGACGGCGGCCTGCTCGTGCAGACCGCGGACCGGGTGGACGCCGCCGGCGACGACCCGGCGACGTGGCAGCTCAAGGCGGGCGCGGCCGTTCCGGACGAGGTGCTGGCCGACCTCGCCTTCGCCTGGAGGGCGTGCCGCTCGGTGAAGTCGAACGCGATCCTGCTCGCCGCGGACGGCGCCACGGTCGGCGTCGGCATGGGCCAGGTCAACCGGGTCGACTCGGCCCGCCTCGCGGTGTCGCGGGCGGGCGAGCGCGCCGCGGGCTCGGTCGGGGCCTCCGACGCGTTCTTCCCGTTCGCCGACGGCCTCCAGGTGCTCGCGGAGGCGGGGGTGAAGGCGATCGTCGAGCCGGGCGGCTCGATCAGGGACGACGAGGTCATCGCCGCCGCCGAGGCGGCCGGGATCAGCCTCTACTTCACCGGCACCCGCCACTTCTTCCACTGACCGGCACCGCCAACACCGTTAGGAGAGCAATGAGCGCGCGGATTCTGGACGGCAAGGCGACCGCCGCCAAGATCAAGTCCGATCTCGCCGAGCGGGTGTCGGCGCTGGCCGCCAAGGGGATCAGGCCGGGGCTCGGCACGATCCTCGTCGGTGACGACCCCGGCAGCCAGATCTACGTCGGGGGCAAGCACCGGGACTGCGCCGAGGTCGGCATCGCGTCCATCCGGGTGGACCTGCCGGACACGGCGACGCAGGCGGACGTCGAGGCGGCGATCGACGAGCTCAACGGCTCCGCGGAGTGCACGGGGTACATCGTGCAGCTCCCCCTGCCGCGCCACCTCGACACGATGGCGCTGCTGGAGCGGATGGACCCGGCCAAGGACGCGGACGGCCTGCACCCGGTCAACCTCGGCCGTCTCGTCCACATGGTCGACGCCCCGCTGCCGTGCACGCCGCGTGGCATCGTCCACCTGCTGCACGAGTACGGCGTGCCGCTCAAGGGCGCGGAGGTCGTCGTGGTCGGGCGCGGCATCACGGTCGGCCGCTCGCTCGGCCTGCTGCTGACCCGCCGGTCGGAGAACGCGACGGTGACCACCTGCCACACCGGCACGCAGGACCTGGCCTGGCACACCCGCAAGGCGGACGTGATCGTCGCGGCGGCCGGCGTGCCCAACCTGATCACGGCGGAGATGGTCAAGCCCGGCGCGGCCGTGCTCGACGTGGGTGTCTCCCGGGTGGACGGCAAGATCGCGGGAGACGTCGCGCTCGACGTGCGCGACGTGGCCGGGTTCGTCGCGCCCAACCCGGGCGGGGTCGGCCCGATGACCCGCGCGATGCTGCTCACCAACGTGGTCGAGGCGGCCGAGCGCGCGGCCGGCTGAGCCGGGGGCGGACCCGCCCCCCGAGAGGGTGGAGCCGCCGCCACGCGGGCCCGCGCCGTTCGCCGGATCGGGCCCGTACGGCGGTCAGCTCGCGCGGCGGCTCGACGTCGGCGGGGTGTGGTGGTGGCGCGCCGGGTCGGTGGCCCGCTGCGTCGGGACCACCGGGCTCGGCTGCACCAGGCCGAGCGCCACGACCTCGTTGGCCAGGCGGGTGCGCCGGTTGGTTCCCTCCGGGATGCGGAACTTCTGGTAGAGCCGCAGCAGGTGCTGCTTGACCGCGGCCTCCGTCACCACGAGGTCGTCGGCGATCTCCCGCGCCGTCGCCGGGGCGACGAACGCCTCGTCCGACAGCGCGGGCCGGCACAGCGAGGTCAGCACGTCGACCTCGCGGCGGGTCAGCTCGGGCGCGGCGGCTCGGCGCAGCTCGACCTCGGGGGCGAAGTCCTCGCGGGGGATGCCGCCCACCCGGGCCCTCGCGGCGCCGAAGGAGACCACGTCGCCGTCGTCGAGCACCCTCCTGGCGATCGGCCTGCCGTTCACCCGGGTGCCGTTGCGCGACAGACCCAGGTCGACGACGTACAGGTAGGGCCCGCGCCGGACGAATTCGGCGTGCAGCCGAGACACGCTCGGATCCGTCAGCCGGATGTCGACGCCCCTGCCCCGACCGATCGTGGTGATCTCGGGGCGCAGGGCGATGACCTCGCCGCTGTCCTCGATCCGTATGAACGGCCCCTCCACGGCAGTTCCTCCCCAGGTAGCCCGCCGTTACTTTCGCTACAGATCCGGCTTACCCAGACGTGGGGATCGGGAATCTCCTTTGCCGCAAGGAGAATCGGGCTTGAAATTGGTCTGGACCTCTGCGAGGTGCTTTGCCTGCTCACGGGTAGACTTCGAGCGAAGATAAGCGGAGGAAACACTCATGGCGGACAAGCCCACCAAAGGCCTCGCCGATGTCGTCGCCGCGTCCACAGCGCTCAGCGACATCGACGGGAAAGCCGGCCGGCTTTTCTATCGTGGCTACGACATCCACGACCTGGCCGGCCGCACCACCTTCGAAGAGACCGCGCATCTGCTCCAGCACGGCTCGCTGCCGAGCCGCGACCAGCTCGCCGCGTACGGGGCGGAGCTCGTCCAGGGGCGGGCCCTCGGAGGGCTGGTCGAGAGCAACATCCCGGAGATCGCCGGGAAGCAGGCTCCCATGGAGGCGCTGCGCACGCTGGTCTCCCTCGCCGGGGCCGACGACCCCGACAAGGATTCCAACGCCGCGGACGCCAACCTGCGCAAGGCCGCCCGCCTCACCGCGCAGCAGCCGATCCTGGTCGCCCGCTATCACGCGGCGCGCACCGGGGCCGCGATCCCCGACCCGGATCCCGAGCTGAGCATCGCGGCGAACTTCCTGCTGCAGATCACGGGGCGGACGCCGTCCCGGCGCGAGGTCGAGATCTTCGACACCTGCCTGGTGCTGCACGCCGACCACACGATGAACGCCTCCACGTTCGCCGCCCGCGTCTGCGCCGCGACCCTCTCCGACATGCACTCGGCCATCGTCGCGGCGATCGGCACGCTGAAGGGCCCGTTGCACGGAGGCGCGAACGAGCAGGTCATGCGTACGCTGGAAGCGATCGACCCCTCCGGGGTGGCGCAGGCGGTACGGGACAGGCTCGCGGCGGGTGAGAAGATCATGGGCTTCGGGCACCGGGTCTACAAGACGGAGGACCCGCGGGCGACACATCTGCGGAAGATGTCGCGGGAGCTGGGTGAGGCGTCCGGCGACGACACGTTCTACCGGATGTCCAAGGAGATGGAGGAGGTCGTCTTCGCGGAGAAGGGCCTTTATCCGAACGTGGACTTCTACGCCGCGACGGTCTACCACTACCTCGGCATCCCGACCGACCTGTTCACCCCGGTGTTCTCGGTCAGCAGGATGTCCGGGTGGACCGCGCACGTGATCGAGCAGCACGCCGACAACCGCCTGATCCGCCCGGACAGCGAGTACATCGGGGAGCGCGACCAGAAGTGGACGCCGATCGACGAGCGGTGAGCGGCGCGGGGAGCGTAGCGAGCGAGCAAGTGAACGCGATCGTGAGCACGTGCGGTGAGCGGCGTAGCGAGCGTAGCGAGTGAGCAAGTGAACGCGATCGTGAGCCCGTGCGGTGAGAGCCGGAGTGGTCGGCGGCGGGCGGACGTCGCGCCGGAACGAGGAGTGAGGGTCCATAGGCGCTGGTGAGTGTGAGCGGTAAGCCCTGGGGGCCGTACCTGCTGGTTGTGGCGGGTGCGGTCGCCGGGCTGGGCCTGATCGCCTACGGCGTCGCCATCTGGGTGGGCGGCGCGGTCATGGGTTTCGCCTTCATCGCAGGGGCGGCGCTGCGGTTGATCGTGCCGGACGACCGGGCCGGGTTGCTGGGGGTCCGCACACGGCGGACGGACGTCCTCGTGCTCCTGGTGCTCGGCGCGGCCCTGGCGGCGGGCTCGCTGAGCCTGCTGCTGCGTTTGCACAGCACCTAGCAACGGGCGCATCACGCCCGTCCGATAGCCTCAACGGCCAGTGAGCCTCAAAACGGACTGTCTGGCCAGTGTTAGTTCAGAAGGGGAACCACACGCATGCCCAAGATCAAGGTAGCGGGTCCGGTCGTCGAGCTTGACGGCGACGAGATGACCCGGATCATCTGGCAGTTCATCAAGGACCAGCTGATCCTTCCCTACCTCGACGTCGACCTGAAGTACTACGACCTCGGCATCGAGCACCGCGACGCCACCGACGACCAGGTCACGATCGACGCCGCGAACGCCATCAAGCAGTACGGCGTCGGCGTCAAGTGTGCGACGATCACGCCGGACGAGGCCCGGGTCGAGGAGTTCGGCCTGAAGAAGATGTGGAAGTCCCCGAACGGGACGATCCGCAACATCCTCGGCGGCGTCATCTTCCGCGAGCCGATCATCATGTCCAACGTGCCGAGGCTCGTACCGAGCTGGACCAAGCCGATCGTGGTCGGCCGTCACGCGTTCGGCGACCAGTACCGCGCGACCGACATCAAGGTGCCGGGCGAGGGCACGCTGACCCTGACCTTCACCCCGAAGGACGGCAGCGAGCCGGTCGAGCTGAACGTCTTCGACTTCCCCGGCGCCGGCGTCGCGATGGCGATGTACAACCTGGACGAGTCGATCCGGGACTTCGCCCGCGCCTCCATGCGGTACGGCCTGTCCCGGAACTACCCGGTCTACCTCTCGACGAAGAACACGATCCTCAAGGCGTACGACGGCCGGTTCAAGGACATCTTCGCCGAGGTCTACGAGACCGAGTTCAAGGCGGAGTTCGACGCCGCGGGCCTCACCTACGAGCACCGCCTGATCGACGACATGGTCGCCTCCGCGCTGAAGTGGGAGGGCGGCTACGTCTGGGCGTGCAAGAACTACGACGGTGACGTCCAGTCGGACACGGTGGCGCAGGGCTTCGGCTCGCTCGGCCTGATGACCAGCGTGCTGATGTCCCCTGACGGCCGCACGGTCGAGGCCGAGGCCGCGCACGGCACGGTGACCCGGCACTACCGCCAGCACCAGCAGGGCAAGCCGACGTCCACCAACCCGATCGCGTCGATCTTCGCGTGGACCCGGGGCCTGCAGCACCGCGGCAAGCTCGACAACCAGCCCGAGGTCATCGACTTCGCGACCAAGCTGGAGCAGGTCTGCGTCGAGACCGTCGAGGGCGGCCAGATGACCAAGGACCTGGCGCTGCTGGTCGGCGGCGACGCCGAGTGGCTGACCACCCAGGACTTCCTCGCCGCTCTGGACGAGAACCTGAAGAAGAAGATGGCCGGCTGATCACGCCGTCCGTTCACGGGCCGCTCGCCTTCCCGGCGTGCGGCCCGTTTCCTTTTCCGGCCGTCCGGCGGTTTCCGGCCGCACGGCGGTTTTTGGGCGGCACGGCGGTTTTTCGGCGGTATGGCGGCGCTGCGTGGCCGGGCCCCGGTCACGGCACGGTCTCGTGAGGCCGGGAACCGGTCATCGGAGCCGTAAAGTTCTGATGGTCGATACTTTGCCGAATCTTGGGGGCGTGGGATGCCGAACGTCGCGCCGCTCGGCCCGGGGGACCCGGTCCGGCTCGGGCCGTTCGTGCTGTCCGGGCGCATCGGCGAGGGCGGCCAGGGCGTCGTCTATCTGGGGCGCGGCGAGTCCGGGGAGCCGGCCGCGGTCAAGCTGCTGCACGTCAAGTTCAGCGGCGACGCGATGGCGCGCTCCAGGTTCGGGCGGGAGTTGCGCGCCGCCCAGCGGGTCGCGAGCTTCTGCACCGCGCGCGTGATCGCGGCCGACCTCGAAGGCGACGCGCCGTACATCGCGAGCGAGTACATCGACGGGCGGTCCCTGCGGGAGGTCGTGGAGGAGAGCGGGCCGATCAGCGGCTCCGCGCTTGAGCGGCTCGCGGTCGGCACGGCGACCGCGCTGACGGCGATCCACCACGCGGGCATCGTGCACCGGGACCTCAAACCGGACAACGTGCTGCTCGCCCCCGACGGGCCGCGCGTGGTCGACTTCGGCATCGCGCGGATCATCGACTCGACGGGGACGATCACCAGCCGGGCCATCGGCACGCCGGCGTACATGTCGCCGGAGCAGATCTCGGGCGACACGGTGGGCCCGCCCTCCGATGTGTTCGCCTGGGCGGCGACCATCGCGTACGCCGCCACGGGGACGGCGGCGTTCGGCGGGACCTCGATCGCGGTCGTGCTCAACCGGGTGCTCAACCACGACATCGACGTGAGCATGTTGCCCGAGCCGCTGCGGGGCGTGGTGCGTTCCTGCCTGAACAAGGCCCCCGCCGCCCGGCCGACCGCGGACCGGGTCCTGCTGCGCCTGCTCGGCCGTTCCGAGTCGGAGGACGCCTCCACGGTCGTGTTGTCCGAAGGAGCGCACGCGGCCATCCCGGACGCGGGGGAGGCCACCCAGGCCATGCGACTGCCCCGGGTGGCGCCGCCCCAGGAGCCGGCCGCCGGGGATCCCCGATCCCCGGCTCCCGCTGCCCCCGCTGCCCCCGCCCCGGATTCGTACGCCGCCGACGGTCGGGGGCGGGAGGTCCCCGTGGGAGGCGACCACAGCGGCGAGGTCCCGGGGCGAGCGGGCCCGGGGCGAGGGGGCACGACGCCTCAGGCCCGGCCCGGGGACGCGTACGCCGGGGGTGTTCCCGCCCAGGGAGACCTCACCCGGGACATCCACGTGCGGGAGGTCCGGGAGTGGGCCGCCGGGACGCGAGGGTCCGCACGACCCGCCCCGGCCGCGCCCACCGGCGACCGGGACGAGTGGGGCGGGAACACCGGGTACCAGGAGGCGGGGCATCAGGGCGCCGATTACCAGGACGCCGGACATCGAGGCGCTGGGTATCGGGACGCGGGGCGCGAGGACGCCGGATATCAGCACGCCGCATATCAGGACGGCGGGTATCAGGGCGCTGGGTATCGGGACGCGGGGCGCGAGGACGCCGGATATCAGCACGCCGCATATCAGGGCGGCGGATATCAGGACGTCGGGCTCCGGGACACGAGGGGGCAGGAGGCCACGTACCCCGGCGCGAACTCGGTGGAGGGGACGCGCGACGGCGCCGGGCGGCCGCGCCGCAGGGGCCGGGTGATCGTGGCCGCGCTGGCCGCGGTCGCCGCCCTGGCGGCGGGCGGGACGCTGGTGGCCGCGCGGTTCGGAGGCGACGCGGAGACCACGGACCGGACCACGACGGGCGGCACCGGCACGCCGGCCCGCTCACCGGACGCCCCGGCCTTCTCCTCCGTGGTGGACAAGGCGCTGCGGACCGGCAGGCTGACCGTCGGGGTGAAGGGCGACCTGCCCGGCGTCGCGCTCGCCGCCGGCGACGGGTCCTTCACCGGATTCGACGTGGACGTCGCGGCGTACATCGCGGCCGAGCTCGGGGTCCGGGCGGGCGGCCTCACGTACAAGAGGATCGGCAGGGCCGAGCGGGCCGATGTGCTGGCCGGACGCGACGTCGACCTCGTCGTCGCCACCTACGCGTACGACGACAACAGCGAGGATCCGGTCGGCTTCGCCGGGCCGTACTACGTGGCGCACACCGACGTGCTGGTGCCGAAGGGGTCGTCGATCCGGCGGCTCGCCGACCTGAAGGGCAGGCGTGTGTGCGCTCCCGCGGGCGGTCAGGCGATCGCCCTCATCCAGGACAAGGTGGACGTGGAGCCGGTCGCCGCCGACAACTACGCCACCTGCATGGACAAGCTCGTCAGCGGCCAGGTGGACGCCGTCCCGGGTGACGATCTCATCCTGGCCGGGTTCGCGAACCGGGTGCGCGACCTCCGGCTCACGGTCGTCGGCCTCAAACTGACCGACCAGCGTTACGTCGTCGGCGTGCCGAAGGGGGACGCCCGCACGTGCGCGGCCGTCCAGTCCGCGATCTCCCGCATGTACGCCGGCGGCTCCCTGAAGGACCTTCTCAAGCGGCATTTCGGGAACGTCGACTTCGACCCCGAGGACGACCTGCCCGCGCCGCTCACCTGCGGCTAGGTGTGTTGACCAGGAGCGACGGTTCCTCCTGATCGGCGGGAAGTCCTCCGGTGCGGTGGAGGCACCCGGGCTCCGCACACCATACGGAGGCCGGCCGCCGATCACCCGTGTCGACAACCCCGCGGTCGATACGGCTAGGGACCTGCCAGGGGGCCGGGGCCGGGTGCGTGGGTGTCGGCCCCGGACGGAGCGCCGGCCTGGCCGAACAGGTGGAGTGCCGCTTCCGTACGGCTGACGACGCCGAGCTTGGTGTAGATGTTGGCGAGGTGCTTCTCCACGGTTCGCGGGCTGATCCGCAGCGTACGCGCGGTCTGGACGCTGGTGCGGCCGTGGGCGACGAGCCAGAGCACCTCGGACTCGCGGGCGGTCAGCGGGGCGGCGGGACGGGGGCTGGACTCGGTGAGCAGCAGCGCTCCGCAGGCGCCGTGGGGGAACAGCCGGACGGTCAGGCGTCGCCCGCCCCGCTCGGCCACGTAGTCGCCGGTGAGGCGGGGCACCGCCGGGTCGGGCAGCCGGCGTCGGTCGGCCAGCCAGGCGACGAGCTCGCCGGGCAGCGCCCGGTCCTCGTGCGTGGGGCTGGTGAAGTAGGCGGCCAGCAGCATGCGGGCGGTGCGGTTGATGGTCTTGATCGTCGAGTGCGGGCCGAGGAGCACCAGCCCGTGGGCACCGCCGTCGGCGCCGTCGAGGGTGGCCAGCGCCGCCTCCAGCCACGCCGTGGCGTGCCTCGCGCGGAGGAAGGCGGCGAGATAGGGCTGGGCCAGCTCCAGCAGCTCGCGGTCGGTGTCGCTGAAGTCGCCGCCGGTGCGGTTGAGTCCCAGGCAGGTGATCGTGCCGTGATAGGTGTTCAGCACGCACATCATCTGATGCTCGATGCCCTGCGGACGGTAGAACTCCTGGTAGAGCGGCTGGCCGCGCCAGGCGCGGGTGGACAGCACGTCGCTGAGCCTGATCGGGCCGCCGTCGCCGACGGCTTCGCGTACGTGGCCCAGTAGAGGGTGCTGGAAGAACAGGCGGGACAGGGCGTTTTCCAGGTCGGAGGTGACCTCCACCCGGGGATGCAGATGGTGGTCGAAGTGACGGCCGCGCGGGTTCACCGTTTTGATCGCGACGACGTCGGCGGGCACCACGCTGGAGACGACTTCCAGCAATTGCGGGAACGCCTCTCCGGCGGGAACACGTTCGCAGTCGCGCAGCGCGTCCAGCAGACGTTTGAGATCAGATGCGCGCAGGCCCGTCACAAGATCATGGTAGGTGCGGGCCATACGCAATTTCCCCCATCGCGCCGACGGAAAACGAAACTCGATAGTGGGGGAGTTGATCCCAGACCAAGGGAGGAAGCCATGCGATCCCCCACTCCCCGAAACGTCCCGGACCCTCGTCCGGGCATGGCCGCCATGGTCAGGAGGCTGCTCGGCGGCTTACTGGCGACGGTGACGGCGGTGGCCGGGCTGTGCCTGGTCGCGCCGGCGGCGCACGCGGCCACCGTCGTCGCGGAGAACAGCCAGCATTCCTGGCACAACAACAACAGGAACAAGACCATCGACACGACGGTGAAGGTCTACGACGACGGCACCGTCCAGGGCACGTCCACGGTGGAGTCGGGCGTCTGGCTCACCGGCGTGCGCCTGTGCGCCAAGGCCGTGCTCATGGACCGCGACGGCGGCGCGCTCGCCGAGGTGGGAGGCGACTGCTGGGGTGTGAACGGCACCGCCTTCGGCTATTCGAAGCGCACCGAGAACTGGAGCGGCCAGGTGTCGCGGGACATCGCGTCCCGGACGTACGCCGTGCAGATCGTCCACTGGAACAACGGCATCGACTGGGGTCAGGTCTTCGCGTTCGCGAAGAAGATCTGGGAGATCTACCGGGCCATCGCCTCCAGCAACGACGACGCGGCCGCCACCGACATCGTCATGCCCAACGGCACCGTGATGCCGTACAGCAGCTTCGTTCCCGCTCCCGGCGGAGGAGGAGGCAGCACCAACTGCGGGGGAACCATCTGCCAGTACCCGAAGTGACGATCCACCGGACGCTCTGTAGGGCCGCCGGGCCCGTCCGGCCCGCGGCCGGGTGAACGTTCCGGCCGGCGGCCCCGGAACCGATTCCGGGCCGGGGCGCGGAGACAGCCGTCCGAAGTGACGACGCGCCGACCGCACCGGGAAAGCCCCGAGGAAAGCCCGGGAAAGTCCGGGAAAGTCCGGGAAGCTCAGGAAAGCCCGGGGAGGTCCGGCGCGGAAAGCACGCAGGCCGGAACAGCCGATGCTGTTCCGGCCTGTCCGCGTTTCCCCGCGGCTCTCATTTACCGGCGCACTCCGCTTCCGGGCCGCCATGTGGCTGTGCTTCGTGATCTCCGGTGGCGGGTTCTTCGGCGTGCGCGGCCGACTCCTTGAGGTCGGCGATGCTGTCGGTGGCCCACTCCACGGCCATGCGGGCCTGACGGATGCCCAGATCGAGGGCGTACCGGCCGTACCCGGGCTTTCTCCTGGGGCCCTCCAGGGCCAGCAGTTCCGCGAGCCGGGCCTCGAAGTTCGCCTTCATGCGTTCCAGCAGGGCGAGCGCCTCCGACGTGTCCAGCAGCGGGGTCAGGAACGCCTGGAGCGCGATCTCGCTGCGCGGCGACGACGAGGGGGTGTGCCCGGTGAGCCAGCGGTGCAGCTCACCCCGCCCGTCGGCGGTGATCGTGTAGATCTTGCGGCCGCGCGATCCCTCGGCCTCGACCGTGATCAGCCCGTCGGCGGCCATCTTGGCCAGCTCGGGATAGATCTGGCTGTGCCCGGCCTGCCACACGTGGGCGAGTGACGTCTCGAACTTCTTGGTCAGGTCGTACCCGCTGGCCGGGCCGGAGGCCGACAGCAGGCCGAGGAGCGCGATGCGCAGGGACATGCCCTCACTATAGCTGCGCGTTGACATGTCAAGGCTTACATGTCATCTTCAACATGTGAAGACAGACACGAACAAGAACGGATTGCTCCTGTTCGCCGTGCTCGGCGGCATGTTCCTGGCGATGCTCGACCAGACGATCGTCGGCACCGCGTTGCCCCGGATCACCACGGAGCTGGGCGGCGCCCGGCTCTACACCTGGGTCGTGACCGCGTACCTGCTCACGTCCACCGTAACCGTCCCCCTGTACGGCCGGCTTTCCGACGCGTACGGCAGGAAGCCCCTCATGCTGGTCGGCGTGACGATCTTCCTCGTCGGCTCCGCCCTGAGCGGCGTCGCCCAGGACATGGGCCAGCTCATCGCGTTCCGCGGCCTTCAGGGCCTCGGGGCGGGGGCGCTGCTGCCGCTCTCCCTCGCGTTGGTCGTCGACCTCTTCCCGCGGGAGCGCAGCGGCCAGGTGCAGGGCGCGCTCGGCGGCGTGATGGCGCTGAGCTACATCGCCGGGCCGTTCCTCGGCGGGCTGTTCACCGACCACGCGAGCTGGCGCTGGGCGTTCTACGTCAACGTCCCGATCGGGGTCGTGCTGCTCGCGATCATCTGGTTCCGGCTGCCGCACCGCCCCGGCGACGCCGGCGGGGCGCGGCCCGACTACCTCGGCATCGCGGTCTTCACCGCCGCCATCAGCACGTTGCTCATCGGCCTGACCGAGAAGGGCGTGGACGGCAACTCCTGGACCAGCGCCCCCGTCCTCGGCCCCATCGCCGCGTCCGCCGTCCTGATCGCCGTGTTCGTGCTGGTGGAGCGGCGGGCCGCGCAGCCGATCGTGCCGCTGCACCTGTTCGCCAACCGGACGTACACGCTGGTCAACGTCGCCTCCTTCGCCACCGCGTTCTGCATGTACGCCGGGGTGGTCTTCCTGCCGCGCTACTTCCAGGAGGCCCAGGGGCAGACCGCCACCTCCTCCGGCCTGCGCATCTATCCGCTGATGCTGGCCATGGTCGCGGGCAGCGCCGTCACCGGCGCGCTCATCTCCCGCAGCGGCCGCTACAAGCCGTGGCTGGTGGTCGCGCCGGTCTTCCTCGTCGCGGGCACCCTGCTCTGCGCGAACCTGGCCGTCGGCACCTCGACGCCCGCGCTCGTCGGGTGGATGGCCCTCATCGGCCTCGGCATGGGGCCGATGTTGTCCGGGCTCACCGTGGCCATCCACACGGCCGTGCCTCCTCGGTTCATCGGGACCGCCAGCGCCAACCTGACCTTCTTCCGCCAGATCGGCGGGTCGGTCGCCCTCGCCGTCGCCGGCACCGCGTACGGCAGCGTGGTGGCCCGCGAGGCGCCGTCGCACGGGCTGCCCGCCGCGCACGCCGCCGCGAGCGCGACCGTCATCCCCTGGCTGGGGGTCGCGGGCGCGGTCGTCGCCCTCGTCGTGCTCGCCCTGATGCCCGACCGCAGGCTCACCCGCGACGACCTCGCGCGCGAGGGCGAGGAGGCGGTCCTCGCCCAGGCCGGATGAGCGGCGACCTGCGGCCGGGACGGCGTGTCGGGGAGCGGCGCCTCGGCGCGACCCCCTTGAATTGATCTCCAACGTTTCGGGGGAGCACGCATGGGTCGTCGGGTCGTCATGGTCGTCGCGGGTCTCGCCTGCCTGGTCGCCGCCGGAGCGCCGTCCGCCGCGCTCGCGTCGGACACGTACGGCGGAGCCGATCTCGGAGTCGAGATCTCCGCGTCGCCGGCGGTCGCCCAGCCCGGCCAGCCGGTGGTCTACGACGTGCGCGTCCACAACAACGGGCCGGGGGACGCGGTGCTCCCCGTGCTCACCATCCGGCTCCCGAGAGACGTGAAGATCATCAACGTCAACGTGGCCGAATGCGGTCCAGGGCGGGGCGCGAACGAGATCGTCTGCCGGTCGCCCGGCGACGTGCTCGCGTCCGGCACCGGCCAGGTCACCGTCACCGGCCTGGTGCGGCCCGCCGCCCGCGGCCCGCTCCGCGCCCAGGTGGACCTGACCTCCGAGATCGCCGACCCGCACCAGGAGGACAACACCGCCGAGGCGGTCACCCCGGTCGCCGCCGGGGCCGACCTCGCGGTCCGCCTCGCTCCCGGAGCTCGTACGGCCGTGCCGGGCAGGCGGATCGCCCTGAAGGCGACCGTGCGCAACCGGGGGCCCGAGGTGGTGCGGGACGCCTACGTGTTCCTGGAGCCGGCCCAGGCCCGTTTCCTGTCGGCGGCGGGCGCGCGCTGCCAGGGGGCGGCGGGTTTCGTCGGATGCGCGCTCAGGCCGATCAGGGCGGGGGCCAAGAGCCTGGTCGAGCTGATGTTCCAGGTGCCACGCCGGGCCGCCCGCGCGGTCGGCGCCCGGGCCACGGTCTACTCGGGCGCGGTGGGCGACCGGCGGCCGGACAACAACGCGGCGTTCACCCGGATCACCATGGCGTCCCCCGGGCTCCATCCGACGGCGCACGCGATCCCACACCCGATTCCGTACGGGACGACGGGCGGGGTGGCGCGCGGGACGACGGGCGGGACGACGGGCGGGGTGGCGCGCGGGACGACGGGCGGGACGACGGGCGGGACGACGGGCGGGACGACGGGCGGGGTGGCGCGCGGGACGGAGCCGGGCGGCCGCCCGCCGGGTCTCGCGGCGCCCGCCGGCTCAGTGGGCGGAGCAGAACGGGTCGGCGGTCCTGGCCATGCGCTCGGGGGTGACACCCGACGGGGGACCGCCGGTGGCGAACACCACGCCGGCGGCCGCCGCCATGCTGCCGAGCAGGACCAGGGCCACCAGCGCGGCCCGGATGACCAGCGGAGAAAGCCCGTCCACTCTCACATATGAGATCCCACCACATTTCCCCCCGCGAATCTGGGTTTTACGCCTGGAGAGCGGTCCAGGCGTCGCGCACGATCGAGTGCAGCGTCGTGTGGTCGGGCTCCCAGCCGAGCTCGCGCCGGATCTTCTCCGACGACGCGACCAGGACGGCCGGGTCTCCCGGCCGCCGCGGGCCGAACACGGCGGGGATCTCGTGCCCGGTGACCTCGCGGCACACGTCGATGACCTCGCGCACCGAGAAACCGGTGCCGTTGCCGAGGTTGTAGACGGCGTGCGCGGCGGGAGCGCAGGCGTCCAGGGCGAGCAGGTGCGCGCGGGCCAGGTCGGCGACGTGGACGTAGTCGCGGACGCAGGTGCCGTCCGCCGTGGGGTAGTCCTCGCCGAACACGCTCACCGACTCCCGCTCGCCGAGCGCCACCTTCAGGACGTTCGGGATCAGGTGGGTCTCGACCGCGTGGCGCTCGCGGAACCGCCCGTACGCGCCGGCGACGTTGAAGTAGCGCAGGCTCACCGCGGCCAGGCCGTACAGGCCGGCGTAGGCGGTCAGCGCGGTGTCCACGGCGAGCTTGGACGCGCCGTAGGGGTTGGTCGGCCGGGTCGGCGCGGTCTCCGGGATCGGCGTGCTCTCCGGCTCGCCGTACGTCGCCGCGGTCGAGGAGAAGACGATGCGGCCGACGCCCGTCCGCCGCATCGCGTCGAGGAGCGCGAGGGTGCCGCCGAGGTTGTGCGACCAGTACAGCTCCGGCCGCTCGACGGACTCGCCGACGAGGGACTTGGCGGCGAAGTGCAGCACGCCGTCGAACCCCTCGGCGAGCACGTCCGCGGCCTCGGTGATCGATCCCTTGACGAACCGCGCGCCGTCGGGCACGGCGTCGGCGTGGCCGGTCGAGAGGTCGTCGAGCACGGTGACGTCGTGTCCCGCCTCGACGAGCTGCGCCGCAACGACGCTGCCGACGTATCCCGCGCCACCCGTGACCATCAGCCGCACTGTTCGCTCCTGATTGATTTTGTTGGATTATGTACGTCATTTCCCAGCTTACGCCGTCGAGATTAGACGCGGGCGGAATGCCAGGCAGTAGGCTGAACCGATCAGCACCGTGCGAACGGATCGAAGGCGTGAGCGAGAGTAGCGATCGGGCCGACGAGCACGGGTGCCGTGCTCGTGCCCACGAGGGGCGGCCGTGAGCGTCGCGGTGAGCATCCCTCTCGTCCTGATGTTCATCCTGATCTGCGGCTTCTTCGCGGCGGCGGAGATGGCGATGGTCTCCCTGCGCGACAGCCAGATACGCAGGCTGAGCCAGCAGGGGCGCAGGGGCGCCCGCGTGCAGAAGCTCGCTCGCGACCCGAACCGCTTCCTGTCCTCCGTCCAGGTCGGCGTGACCGTCGCCACCGTGCTGTCCGCCGCGCTCGGCGCCGACACGCTCGCCGAGCGGCTCGAACCCGTCATGGAGGGCTGGGGGCTGTCCGCGGGGGTCGCCGCGCCGCTCGCGTTCGCCCTGGTCACCCTGGCCATCTCGTACGTCACGCTAGTGTTCGGCGAGCTCGCGCCCAAACGTTTCGCCCGGCAACGCGCCGAGGGGATGTCGCTCATGGTCGCGCCGCTGCTCGACCTGATCGCGACCCTGTCCCGGCCGGTGATCTGGCTGCTGTCCGTCTCGACCAACGGCGTCGTCCGCCTGCTCGGCGGCAACCCCTCCGCCGACCGGGCCGCGATGACCACCGAGGAGCTGCGCGACATCATCGTGGGCCACAAGGAGCTCACGCAGGACGAGCGCAACGTGATCGCCGATGTGTTCACGGCGGGCAAGCGGCAGCTCAGGGAGGTCCTGCTGCCGCGCACAGAGGTGGAGTTCATGGCGGCGGACACGCCGCTGGCCGAGGCGGCGGTGCTCGCGGCGACCATGCCGCACTCCCGCTTTCCCGTCTATCGCGATTCGTATGACGACATCGTCGGATTCGTCCATGTACGCGACCTGCTCGACCCCGTCCTGACGGGGCGCATCGAGCCCATCAGCGAGCTGGTGCCGATCAGGCCGGTCAAGCTCGTGCCGGCCAGCAAGCGTGTGCTGCCGACACTCGCCGAGATGCGGGACGAGGGCCACCACCTGGCGATCGTCGTCGACGAGTACGGCGGCACCCGGGGCATCGTCACCCTGGAGGACCTGGTCGAGGAGCTCGTCGGCGACATCCGCGACGAGTACGACGCGGCCGGCGGGTCGGTCCGCGTCGTCGCCGGGGTCATCGAGGTGGACGGCCTGGTGAACCTGAACGACTTCGCCTCCGAGACCGGCATCCGCCTCCCGGGCGGCCCGTACGAGACCCTCGGCGGCTTCGTCATGGCCGCGCTCGGGCACCTGCCCCAGGTCGGGGAGACGGCGGAGGCGCCGGGGGCACGGCTGACCGTCACCGAGATGGACGGGCGCCGGGTCGCGCGCGTCCGTGTGCAGCGCGCGCCCGCCGCCCCCGAGGCGCCCGAGACGCCCTGAACCACGAGCCCTGAACCGTCGGGCCCCGAACCGTCGGGCCCTGAACCGTCGGGCCCTGAACCGCCGAGCCCCTGAACCGTCGGGCCCTGAACCGTCGGGCCCTGAACCGTCGGGCCCTGAACCGCCGAGCCCCTGATCCGTCCAGCCCCGAACCGTCGGGCCCCGAACCGCCGAGCCGGCACGTCCGGCCGCCGCTTCCGATGCGCGCGCGAGGGGCCGGCGCGGGCGGGTGCGCGTGTCACGGGCACGGTCGTTCTGCTGACAGAATGAGGTGCTATGGATCGTCCTCGCGTGCTCTCCGGAATCCAGCCCACCGCTGACTCCTTCCACCTCGGGAACTATCTCGGCGCGGTCCGGCAGTGGGTGGCGATGCAGGAGACCCACGAGGCGTTCTACTGCGTGGTCGACCTGCACGCGATCACCGTCAACCCGGCCCCTGAGGAGCTGCGCCGCCGCATCCGGATCGCCGCCGCCCAGCTTTTCGCGGTCGGGCTCGACCCCGACCGCTGCACGGTCTTCGTGCAGAGCCACGTGCGCGAGCACACCGAGCTGGCCTGGATGCTGAGCTGCCAGACCGGCATGGGCGAGGCCGCCCGGATGACCCAGTTCAAGGACAAGGCGGCCAAGTACGGCGAGAGCGCGGCCAGCGTCGGCCTGTTCACCTACCCGATCCTGATGGCCGCCGACATCCTGCTCTACCAGGCCGACCAGGTGCCGGTGGGCGTCGACCAGAAGCAGCACCTGGAGCTCAGCCGCGACCTCGCGCAGCGGTTCAACACCCGCTTCGGGCAGACGTTCAAGGTGCCCAACCCGTACATCCTGAAGGAGGTCGAGAAGATCACCGACCTCCAGGAGCCGACGGCCAAGATGTCGAAGTCGTCCTCCAGCCCGCAGGGCATCCTCGACCTGCTGGAGCAGCCGGGCCCGCTGCGCAAGAAGATCATGCGCGCGGTCACCGACACCGGCACCGAGGTTCTCGCCGACGAGGAGAACAAGCCCGGCGTCACCAACCTGCTGCGCATCCAGTCGGCGCTGAGCGGCACCCCGATCCCCGAGCTGGAGGCGCGGTACGCCGGCCAGGGCTACGGCACGTTCAAGAAGGACGTGGCCGAGCTGGTCGTCGACTCCTTCGCGCCGATCCGCGAGCGCACCGAGAAGCTGCTGGCCGACGAGGCCGAGCTGGACAAGCTGCTCGCCGCCGGCGCCGAGCGTGCCCGCGCGGTGGCCCGCGAGACCATGGCCCAGGTGCGCGACCGCATGGGGTTCCTGCCCGCCTCCTCCTGACAGGTCCGGGACGCGGTCCGGGGTAGTCCTCGGACGGGGGTGGTCATGTTCGGGAGGATCACGCGGCTCGTCGAGAGGGTCAGGGCCCGCGGCCGGCTCCTGCTTGAGCGGGAACGCGTCAGGTTCCCCTGGGTGGACCATCTCGTCCGCACCGTCCACCGCTACCAGGTGCAGTCGGGGAGCCGGCTGGCGGGAGCGCTCACCTACTTCGCGTTCCTGTCGTTCTTCCCGCTGATCGCGCTGGCGTTCGCGGTGCTGGGCTTCGTCCTGGCCGCCAGCCCCGACGCGCGGACCGCGCTCACCGACGCGATCAACCAGCAGCTCCCCGGTCTCGCCGACCGCCTGGAGATCGGCCGCATCGCCGAGGCACGGGCGGGCGCGGGCGTGGTCGGCCTGGTCGGCCTGCTGTACGCGGGGCTCGGCGCCGTCGACGCCCTGCGCTTCGCGCTCCGCGAGATCTGGATGGGGTGCGAGCCGCCGCTCGACTTCCTGCGGGCCAAGCTCAGGGACCTGGTCGCGCTGCTCCTCACCGGGGTGACGCTCATCGTGTCCGCGGTGATCGGCGCCTTCGCCGTCGGGGCGACGAGCACGGTCGCGGAGTGGCTCGGCCTGGGCCGCTCCGGGCCGGTCGGCGCGGCCGTCTGGCTCACCGGCTTCCTCGCCGCCCTCGCCGCCGACCTCCTCCTCTTCCTGATCATGTTCGTCTGGCTGGCGCGGGCGCGGCAGCCGTTCCGGGTCGTGCTCGGGGGCGCCCTGCTCGGTGCGTTCGTGTTCGGGGTGCTCAAGCAGCTCGCCGCGCTGATCCTGTCCCACACGCTGCAGAACCCGGTGTACGGCACGTTCGCCGTCGTCGTGGGCCTGCTGGTCTGGATCAACTGGTCGGCCCGCGTCGTCCTCTACGCCGCCGCGTGGACGGCCACCTCCGGGATGGGGCCGCCGCCCGAGCCGACGCCCGTGCCGTCCACCGCCCTCCCCGCCTGAGCGGATCCCCGAAGGCCAGGGCGAAGAGGGCATCCCGGCGGAGGTTCCCGCGTGCGGGGTCCCCGCGGCTTCCGTGTGGTGCCCGGTCAGGCGCGCTTCGCCCGGCGGCGGCGGATGCCGAACCCGAGCCAGACGAGGCCGCCCAGCAGGCCGACGCCGGCCGCGATCATCGCGGCGATGGTAACGCTGCCGTCGCCGCCGCCCACGGCCGCGACCGGCGTGCGCGATGCGAGCGGGGTGGTGCCGTCGGCGAGTGCCGGGCCTCCGGAGCGCGGGTGCGCCTTCCGCTCCGCGGGCTTGTCCGGGACCGGGTCGACCAGGACGCCCACCGGGGTGGCCCGGCCGCTCGCCGCGAAGCCCCAGTCGAGCATCTTGGCGACGTCGTCCCAGAACGAGCCCTCGTAGTGCATGATCGAGACGATGATCGTGTGGCCGTTCCTGGAGGCGGCGCCGACGAAGCTGCCGAGGGCCTTCGAGGTCCAGCCGTTCTTCACCCCGATCATGCCGGGATAGCGCCAGAGCAGCTTGTTGTGGTTGCCGATCTCGTAGTAGCCCTTGGGCGCGGGGAACTTCGCCGTCTTCGTGCTCACGTACTTGCGGAACGCGGGCAGCGCCAGGCCGGCCCTGGCGATCAGCGCGAGGTCGTAGGCGGAGCTGCGCTGCCCGGGGCGGTCCAGGCCGCTCGGCGTCTTGGCCACCGTGTCGTACGCCTGGAGCCTGCGGGCCTCCTTGTTCATGTCGGCGAGGGTGACCGAGAGGCCGCCGTGCGCCTCGGCGAGCGCGTTGGCGGCGTCGTTGCCCGAGACCATCAGCAGCGCGCGCATGAGGTCGTCGACCTTGTAGATCGGCTTGGGCACCAGGCCGACGGCGCTGCCCTCCTCGTTGCACGCCTCCTGGCTCGGCTTGACGGTCTTGTCCTTGTCCAGCCTGGGGATGAGCGTGACCGCGGTCAGGGTCTTCAGCGTGCTCGCCGGGAGGTAGTGGCCGTGCGGGTCCTTGGCGGCCAGCACCTGGCCGGTCTCCGCGTCGGCGATGACGTAGGACGAGGCGGTCGTCTTCGGAGGCGCCTTGATCCCTTCGGGGGCGATCACGCCGTGCCCCGCGAGAAGGTCGCCGCCGATGGCGCCGCTCATGACGGGCTCGGCCCGGGCGACGGCGGGGGTGCAGAGCGTGACGCCGGCGAGCGTCGCCGCGGTGGTCGCCGCTGTGAAGGCCGCCCCGAGGGCGCGCAGCCTGGTCCTCATAGGGATGTCAGCCTAGCTTCGAGTCTCTACCCATGACGTGACAGATCCCCCGAAGATCACGGGCGTACGCACTCGGTGGCAATGCCGATACTGAGAGCATGACGAGACGTGTATCGGGCTTCCTCCTCGCCCTCGCCGCTTTCATGATCTTTGAATGGATCAACCTGGGGTTCAACCTGGCCGACGGGCACCCGACGAGCTTCTACGTCGTGCACGGCATCCTCATCGCGGTCAACATCATCCTGGCCCTCGTGCTCGGTGTGGTCGTCATCCGATCCTGGAAAACCAGCAATAGAAGGGGGTAAATCGGGCGGATAAATCGGGTACGGCCTAGGGGGACGCCGTTTCCGAGCAGGGAGGTCCGCGGTGGCGATTCAGTTCAATCCTTCGCGTGGGGCGACTCTGGGGGTGGAGTGGGAGCTGCAGCTCGTCGACCGGCACACCAGGCGCCTGCGCCAGGACGCGAAGGACGTGCTGGCGGCGGTCCCCGAGCTGAGTGAGAGCGCCCGGCCCAAGGCCATGCACGAGCTGATGCAGTCGCAGATCGAGATCGTCACCGACGTGTGCCACACGGCGGCCGAGGCGGTGGCCGATCTGAGCAAGAGCATCGATCGGCTCCGGGACGCGGTCGAGCCGCGCGGGATGTCCCTGGCCTGCACCGGCACGCACGCGATCAGCGACTGGCGCGACGCGGTCTACGCCCCCGTCCAGCGGTACACCGAGCTGGTCGAGGAGATGCAGTGGCTGGCCTGGCGCATCCAGACCTTCGGCGTGCACGTCCACGTCGGCGTCCGGGACAAGGACAAGGTCATCCCGATCGTCAACGCCCTCGCCGCGTACCTGCCGCACTTCCTCGCGCTCACCTCGTCGAGCCCGTGCTGGGGCGGGCAGGACACCGGGCTCGCGTCCAGCAGGGCGATCGTCTTCGGCGCGCTGCCGACGGCCGGCCCGCCGCATCTCCTCGCCGACTGGGCGGAGTTCGAGGAGTATATGGACACCTTGGTACGTGCCGGGACAATTAGGAGTATTAAGGAGGTATGGTGGGATATCCGGCCACATCCTGATTTCGGGACCATCGAGATCCGGATGTTCGACGGCATTCCCACGCTCCGCGAGGTCGGCATGGTGACCGCCCTCTCCCAGTGCCTGGTCCAGCAGTTCGACCAGCAGCTCGACCGGGGGTACAAGCTGCCCCGGCCGCCCGCCTGGGTGGTGCGGGACAACAAGTGGCGGGCCACCCGGTACGGCCTCGACGCCGACGTCATCACCGACGACCAGGGGTCCACCGCGCCGGTCCGCGACGTGCTGTACGAGCTGCAGCGCGAGCTGGAGCCGGTCGCCGAGCGGCTCGGCTGCGCGGACGAGCTCGCCGTCGTGACCGAGGTCCTCGACAAGGGCAGCTCCTGCGAGCGGCAGCGGGGGATCCTCGCGGCGGGCGGCTCGCTCGAGGACGTCGTGGACGCGACGATCATGGAGCTCGCGGAGGACAGGTTCGTCACCTCGCCACCGGGGTTCTCGAACGGCGGGCCGGGCCACTCGGGAACGTGAAACCGGCGGCGTGATCGAGTTGTCGTCGTAAATACTGTGTCAATCGCCCATCTTGCCCGGCGTAACCGTGGAAAGATTGTGAACGAAGGGTCGGTCGTGGCGGACATGCCTACGCGACCCTTTCGCTCTTCGGCGTGGCCTGACATCGCGGCCCGCCGGGTGGAGCGGGCTCCACAGAGATCCGCTCGGGCGTTTGACACGGAACCTGGGCGAGGGCGGGTACGACGGCGACGCTCAGCCGATCTCCGGACCCCGGCTGTCCGGCGCACGGCGCGAGCCGGTCGCGCCCTGCTGAGCGCCATCACGATAACCGGCGGACCGCGCCGGGTAGAGGGCCGGCACCCTCCACGCCCGTGGACCGCGGTTCGCCCGAGGAAGGACAGAGTTGTGACGATCTCATCGAGGCTCGCGCCCCCCGGCAACGCGGAGGTTCCCCAGGGCGGCGACCTCGCCGGGCAGTTGACCGACTTCCTGCGCGAGCACGGCGATGAGCTCATCGAGTTCCGGCGTGACCTCCACGCCCACCCGGAGACCGCCTTCAACGAGCACCGCACCACCGAGAAGATCGCCCAGCGGCTGCTGGAGGCCGACCTGAAGCCGCGCACCCTCACGCGCGGCACCGGCCTGTGGGTGGACCTCGGCCGGGACAGCGGCCCCACCGTCGCGCTGCGCGCCGACATCGACGCGCTGCCGATGGACGACGAGAAGGACGTGCCGTACCGCTCGACCGTCCCCGGCGCCTGCCACGCGTGCGGGCACGACGTCCACACCGCCACCGTCCTCGGCGCGGGGCTGTTCCTCGCCGCCCAGGCCGAGGCGGGCGCGCTCCCCGGGCGGGTCCGGCTGATCTTCCAGCCCGCCGAGGAGACGGCCAGCGGCGCGCTGGAGGTCATGCGCGACGGCGGGCTGAGCGACGTGGACCGCATCTTCGCGCTCCACTGCGACCCCAGGATCGACGTCGGCCACGTGGGCCTGCGCACCGGCCCGATCACCGGCTCGTGCGACAGCCTCGGCATCCGCGTCTCCGGCCCCGGCGGGCACACCGCCCGCCCGCACCTGACGGTCGACCTCGTGTACGCGCTCAGCAAGATCGTCACCGAGCTGCCGGCCGCGTTGTCCCGCCGCGTGGACCCGCGCTCCAGCCTCAGCCTGGTGTGGGGGCAGATCACGGCCGGTTCGGCGTTCAACGCCATCCCCGACGTCGGCCTGGCGAAGGGCACGGTCCGCTCCCTCGACGAGGAGGCGTGGCACCAGGCGCCCGATCTGATCGCGTCGCTGGTGGAGTCGGTCGCCTCGGCGTACGGCGTCGAGGCGGAGATCGACTACCGTCGCGGCACGCCGCCCACGGTCAACGAGGCGACCAGCATCCAGATGCTGCACGACGCGGTGGTCCAGATGGTCGGCGAGACCGCGGCGGTGCCGACCCCGCAGAGCCTCGGCGGCGAGGACTTCTCCTGGTACGTCGAGTCCGTGCCCGGCGCGCTGGCCCGGCTCGGCACCCGCGTCCCCGGCACGGTCAACGAGGTCGACATCCACCGTCCGGAGTTCGACGTGGACGAGCGGGCGATCGGCGTCGGCGTCAAGACGCTGGCCGCGACCGCGCTCACCGCGCTCTGGGGCGACGGCGCCCGCTGACGCCCGGCGTCTGTGGACGGCGACGGCCTCCACTTACGCGTACGCGCCGGTGAACAGGGACGGCGTCCACTGACACGCGGCCGTCTGTGGAAGGCGACACCGCTCCGCTCGCCGGGCCTGGGCGCCCATCCGTTTCACGGCGTCCCCGCAGGTGTCCCTCGCCGAGGGCGCCCGCGGGGGCGCCGTCGTCGTCATGGCCGATCGGCACGGGGCACGCCCGCGCCTCCCTCTCCGGCTCCGGATCCCGGCCGTCGCACTCGTGTGCGGGATCTCACACGCGCGCCCCGGTGATCTCCGGGCGCGGACCTCCGCGGACGCCCCTTCCGATAGATCGAACTTACTCGCTGGTCACAAGGTGGCGAGGGGTACATAACGGACAGGTTGCGGACCCGTGTCCCCATTTGGTCCATGCAGGTCAAACAACTATCTTCCGTGCAGGGTCGCGCGCGTTGTGCGCGTTGCGCCGGTTGGACGGCGGGGACACGGAAGGGGAGTAACACCTTGCTCCGCAATCGAGTAAGCAAGCTGGCTGCCGCCACTGCTGCGGGCGCCATGCTCATGGCCGCCGCCGCGTGTGGAGGTAGCGACGACAAGGCCGAGACGGGCGCGAGCGCCTCCTCGGAGCCCTCCGCCCAGGGTGGTGGGAAGGGCGGCAAGGTCGGCCTCGCGTACGACATCGGCGGTCGCGGCGACCAGTCGTTCAACGACTCCGCCGCCGTCGGTCTCGACAAGGCCAAGACGGAGTTCGGCCTGGAGGCCAAGGAGCTGGAGGCCGCTCCCGGCGAGACCGACGCCCAGAAGGAGGAGCGGCTGCGCCTGCTCGCCTCCGGCGGGTTCAACCCCGTCATCGCGGTCGGCTTCGCCTACTCCGGCCCGGTGAAGAAGGTCGCCGCCGAGTTCCCCGACGTCAAGTTCGCCATCATCGACGACGCGGACGCCACCGGCCCCAACGTCAGCAACCTGGTCTTCGCCGAGGAGCAGGGCTCCTACCTGGTCGGCGTGGCCGCCGCGCTGAAGTCCACGAAGAACAGCATCGGCTTCGTCGGCGGCGTCAAGGTCCCGCTGATCCAGAAGTTCGAGGCGGGCTACGTGGCCGGCGCCAAGGCCGTCAAGTCGGACATCAAGATCCAGGTCAAGTACCTGAGCGAGCCGCCGGAGTTCACCGGCTTCAACGACCCGGCCAAGGGCAAGACCACCGCCCAGGGCATGCTGGACGCCGGCGCGGACGTGATCTACCACGCGGCGGGCGGTTCCGGCGGCGGCGTGTTCGAGGCCGCCAAGGCCGCGAACGCGATGGCGATCGGCGTCGACTCCGACCAGGCCCTGACCGCGGACAAGGCCGTCTCCGACGTCGTCATCACCTCGATGCTGAAGAAGGTCGACGTCGCGGTCTACGACTTCCTCAAGAACTTCACGGCCGGCACCGTCAAGGGCGGCGAGACCCGGTACGACCTGAAGGCGGGCGGCGTGGACTTCTCCACCACCGGCGGCAAGGTCGACGACATCAAGTCGCAGCTCGACGAGTACAAGAACAAGATCAGCAGCGGCGAGATCACGGTCCCCGCGACCCCCTGACCGCTGTCCTCCGAGGGGCCCGGGCGCCGATCCGCTCCGGGCTCCTCGGCCTACCGTGCCTGAACACAGGCACCTCGTGTGGGGGAGGCCGCCATAACCACCGCAATCGCCACAGAACCCGCCGTTGAGCTGAAGGGGATCACCAAGAGGTTTCCCGGAGTCGTCGCGAACCGGGACATCCGTCTGAGCGTCGCCAAGGGTCACATCCACGCCATCGTCGGAGAGAACGGCGCGGGCAAGTCCACGCTCATGAAGATCCTGTACGGCATGCAGCGCCCGGACGAGGGCGAGATCCGGATCGACGGGGCGGCCGTGAGCTTCCACACGCCCGGCGACGCCATCGCCGCCGGGATCGGGATGGTCCACCAGCACTTCATGCTGGCCGACAACTTCACCGTCCTGGAGAACGTGATCCTCGGCAGCGAGCCGCGCAAGGGCGGCCTGGCCGTCGACTTCGCCGCCGCGCGCAGGAAGATCAAGGAGATCTCCGACGCGTACGGCCTCGGCGTCGAGCCGGACGCGCTGGTCGAGGACCTGGGGGTCGGCGACCGCCAGCGGGTGGAGATCCTCAAGGTCCTCTACCGCGGCGCGCGGATCCTCATCCTGGACGAGCCGACCGCGGTGCTCGTGCCGCACGAGGTCGACGAGCTCTTCGACAACCTCCGGGTGCTGGTCCGCGAGGGGCTCACCATCCTGTTCATCTCGCACAAGCTCGACGAGGTCCTCAAGGTGGCCGACGCGATCACGGTGATCCGCCGGGGCACGACCGTGGCCAGCGTCGAACCGCGCGAGGTGACCGCGCGCAAGCTCGCCGAGCTGATGGTCGGCAGCGAGCTGCCCAGCCCGGAGACCCGTGAGTCGACCGTCACCGACGTCGTCACGCTGGAGGTCTCCGGCCTCACGATGGCCGCCTCCGGGCACGGGCCGGTCCAGAAGGGCGCCACCGCCGACCAGTTGAAGGCGGAGGGCGTGCGCCTCCTGCTGGACGACATCTCCTTCACCATCCACAAGGGCGAGGTCCTCGGCGTCGCCGGAGTCGAGGGCAACGGCCAGGCCGAGCTGGTCGAGGCCATCATGGGCATGCGGCCGATCACCGCCGGGACGATCAGCCTGGGCGGGGCCGACATCACCGGCTGGTCCACGCTGAAGCGGCGCGAGGGCGGCATCGGCTTCATCCCCGAGGACCGCCACCGGCACGGCCTGCTGCTGGAGGCGCCGCTCTGGGAGAACCGCGTCCTCGGCCACCAGACGCGCGAGCCGAACGTCAAGGGCATCTGGATCGACCGGGCCGGGGCGCGCAAGGACACCCAGCGGATCGTCGAGGAGTACGACGTCCGCACCCCCGGCATCGACGTGGACGCCGCCGCGCTGTCCGGCGGCAACCAGCAGAAGCTGATCGTCGGCCGGGAGATGAGCGGCGAGCCGGTGCTGCTGATCGCCTCGCACCCCACGCGGGGCGTGGACGTGGGCGCGCAGGCCGCCATCTGGGACCACCTGCGGAACGCGCGGGCCGCCGGCCTCGCCGTACTGCTGATCTCCGCCGACCTCGACGAGCTCATCGGCCTGTCCGACTCGCTCAAGGTCATCCTGCGCGGCCGGATCGTCGGCGACGTCGATCCCGGATCCGTGACCCCCGAGCAGCTCGGCTCGGCGATGACCGGCGCCGGGGAGGGCGCATGAGTACGTTCCTTGATCGCGTTTTCGGGCGGGTCGGGTTCGGCGGCGTGATGGCGCTCGTCGCGCCCGCGCTCGCCGTCGTCTTCGCCGCGCTGGTGACCTCGGTGGTCCTGCTGATCGCCGGGCACCCCCCGGTCGAGGCGTTCACCTCCCTGGTCGAGTACGGCTCGCAGCCCCGCGTGCTGGTCCTGATCCTCAACCTCGCCACCACCTACTTCCTGTCGGCGGTCGCGGTGGCGGTCGGGTTCCGGATGAACCTGTTCAACATCGGCGTCGACGGCCAGTACCGGCTCGCCGCGCTCATCGCCGCGTCCGTCGGCGGGGCCGCGCTCGTGCCGGGGCCGCTCAACATCGTGCTGGTCGTGCTCGTGGCCATGCTCGTGGGCGCCCTGTGGGCGTCGATCGCCGCGGTGCTCAAGGTGACCCGGGGTGTCAGCGAGGTCATCTCCACGATCATGCTGAACGCGATCGCGACCGGCCTGACCGGTTGGCTGCTCACCGCCGACCGGCTCGGCGTGCTCAGCGGCAACGCGATCGGCACGCCGCCGATCCCCGAGGACGCGCACATGCCCGGCATGGCGCTGATCCCGGGCACGCCGATGAAGGTCAACGGCTTCCTGATCGTGGCGATCATCGTCGGCATCGGGTACGCCGTGCTGCTCAACCGCACCCGGTTCGGGTTCAACCTGCGGGCCACCGGCCGGTCGGAGCCGGCCGCGGTGGCGAGCGGCGTGAACGTGAAGCGGATGGTCGTCGCCGCGATGGTCATCTCGGGCGCGTCGGCCGGTCTGATCGGCATGCCCGAGCTTCTCGGCAGCTCCTTCGAGTACAGCCTGAACTTCCCGACGGGGCTCGGCTTCACCGGCATCGCCATCGCCCTCCTCGGCCGCAACAACGCGGTCGGCATGGCGGTCGGCGCGCTGCTGTGGGGCTTCCTGGACAGCTCCTCCGACGCCCTCCAGCTCATGGAGATCTCCAAGGAGCTCGTCGACATCATGAAGGGCGTGATCGTGCTCTCGGTGATCATCGCGTACGAGCTGGTGCACCGGTATCGGATCGTGGCCGCGCAGCGCAAGGTCAGCCGTGAGCTCGCCGCCCCGGCCGAGACGGAAGGGGCCGCCGCATGACCGCCACCGACGTCGCGGCGGAGAAGCCGGCGGCCGCGCCGCCGGCCCGCCGGTTCAAGCTGACCTTCCCCGTGCTGCTGCTCGGGCTGGCCGGGCTGGTCGTCCTGCTGTCGGTGGCCCGGCTGGCGACCGGGGCGAACGACATCACGTCGGGCGGCACCATCAGCGCGGCGCTCGGCCTCGCCGTGCCGATCGGGCTGGCCGGGCTCGGCGGCCTCTGGTCGGAGCGGGCCGGCGTGGTCAACATCGGCCTCGAAGGCATGATGATCCTCGGCACCTGGTTCGGCGCCTGGGGCGCGATCCAGTTCGACAACCCGTGGGCCGGGGTGCTCGCCGGGGCGCTGGGCGGCGCGATCGGCGGGGCCATCCACGCGCTGGCGACGGTGACGTTCGGCGTGGACCAGATCATCTCCGGTGTCGCGATCAACATCGTCGGCCTCGGCTTCACGCAGTACCTCTCCAAGCTGGTCTTCTCCACCATGAAGGGCGGCGGCGCGAAGCAGTCGCCGCGCGTGCCGATGATGGGCAAGATCAGCATCCCGGGCATCGGCCAGCCGCTGCTGGACCTGCAGAACAAGCGCTGGTTCCTGGTGTCGGACCTGGCCGGCGTCCTCCACGGCATCACGCAGAACGTCTCGCTCTTCACGGTCCTCGCGATCGTGCTGGTGCCGCTGTCGTTCTACGTCCTGTGGCGTACCGCGTTCGGCCTGCGGATCAGGTCGTGCGGCGAGCGTCCGGTCGCGGCCGAGTCGCTCGGCGTGAACGTCTACCTCTACAAGTGGATCGCGGTGATCATCTCCGGCGGGCTGGCCGGGCTGGGCGGGGCGTTCCTGTCGCTGGTCGCCGCCGGGATCTACCGCGACGGGCAGACGGGTGGCCGCGGCTACATCGGCCTGGCCGCGATGATCTTCGGTAACTGGCGGCCGGGCGGCCTGGCCGGCGGCGCGGCCCTGTTCGGGTACACCGACGCGCTCCAGCTCAGGCAGGGCGGCGTCTCCGTCCACGCGCTGCTGCTCGTCGTCGCCCTGCTGCTCGCCGCCGTCGCGGTCTACCAGCTCGTACGGCAGCGCAGGAACAAGGCCGCCCTGGTCGCCGGCATCGCCGCCATGGCGGTGTTCGCGCTGTTCGCGCTGACCGACACGGTGCCGGAGGCGTTCACGTCGTTCACCCCGCACCTGACTACGCTGCTGGTGCTCTCACTCGCCTCGCAGCGGCTGCGCATGCCGGCCGCCGACGGCGTTCCCTATCGCAGAGGACAAGCGAAATGACCGAGCCGACCATCGACTGGGAGGCGCTGCGCGCCCGGGCGACCGAGGCGATGGCCCACGCGTACGCGCCGTACTCCAAGTTCCCGGTGGGCGCCGCCGCCCTGGTGGACGACGGCCGTGTCGTGACCGGCTGCAACGTCGAGAACGCCTCCTACGGCGTCGGGCTGTGCGCCGAGTGCGGCCTCGTGTCGGCGCTGCATTCGAGCGGGGGCGGGCGGCTGGTGGCGTTCACGTGCGTGGACGGGCACGGCGAGCTGCTGATGCCGTGCGGGCGCTGCCGCCAGCTCCTGCTGGAGCACGGTGGGCCCGAGCTGCTGGTCGAGACCCCGGAAGGCCCGTGGCGGCTGGCGGACGTCCTGCCGTTCGCCTTCGGGCCGCAGGACCTGTCGCGCTGAATCGATGTGCGGCCCGCGCGAGCCGTACGGGAAAGAGGGGGACCATGGGGTTCGACGCGATCGAGATCATCACCGCGAAGCGGGACCGGCGTGAGCTGTCCACCGCCCAGATCGACTGGGTGATCGACGCGTACACCCGGGGCGGCGTGGCCGACGAGCAGATGTCGGCGCTGGCGATGGCCATCCTGATCAACGGCATGAACCGCAGGGAGATCGCCGACTGGACCCTCGCCATGATCAGGAGCGGGGAGCGGATGGACTGGTCGGCGCTCGACCGGCCCACCGCCGACAAGCACTCCACCGGAGGCGTGGGCGACAAGATCACCCTGCCGCTCGCCCCGCTGGTCGCCGCGTGCGGCGCGTACGTGCCGCAGCTCTCCGGGCGCGGGCTCGGCCACACCGGCGGCACGCTGGACAAGCTGGAGTCCATCCCCGGCTGGCGCGCCTCGTTGTCCAACGAGGAGATGCTGGGCGTCATCCGGACCGCCGGCGCCGTCGTGTGCGCGGCCGGCACCGGCCTCGCCCCGGCCGACAAGAAGCTGTACGCGCTGCGGGACGTCACCGGGACGGTCGAGTCGATCCCGCTGATCGCCTCGTCCATCATGTCCAAGAAGATCGCCGAGGGCACGGGCTCGCTCGTCCTCGACGTCAAGGCCGGCTCCGGCGCGTTCATGAAGAACGTGGCCGACGCCCGCGAGCTCGCCGAGACCATGGTCGCGCTCGGGAACGACGCCGGGGTCCGCACGGTCGCCCTGATCACCGCGATGGACCGGCCGCTGGGCCGGGCCGTCGGCAACGCCCTGGAGGTCGCGGAGTCGGTCGAGGTGCTCGCCGGAGGCGGGCCGTCCGACGTCGTCGAGCTGACCGTACGGCTCGCCAGGGAGATGCTGGAGGCCGCCGCGGTGCCCGGGGCGAAGGACCCCGAGCAGGCGCTGAAGGACGGCTCGGCCATGGACGCCTGGCGGCGGATGATCGTCGCGCAGGGCGGGGACCCGGACGCGCCGCTGCCCGTGGCGGCCGAGACGATGGACGTCGTCGCGCCGTCGTCGGGAGTGCTGCGGAAGCTGGACGCCCTCAGCGTGGGGGTGGCCGCCTGGCGGCTCGGCGCGGGGCGCGAGCGCAAGGAGGACGCGGTCTCGTTCGGCGCGGGGATCACGCTGCACGCCAGGCCGGGCGACGCCGTACGGGCCGGGCAGCCGTTGATGACCCTGCACGCGGACGAGGCGGGACGCTTCGAGCGGGCGCTGGCGGCGCTTGAGGGCGGCTACGAGATCGGCGAGGCCGCCGACCCGGGCCTGCTCCCGCTGGTGATCGACCGGATCACCGAGCGGGACCTTCCGCGGGGCTGACCTCTCGCGGCCGGGCTCGGGCCGCGCGTTCAGCCGAGATGGGCCGTGAGGACGGCGAGATGGGTGGGGGCGGCCTCCGTGTGCCGCTTCCTGCCCTCGTCCGTGAGCATCACGAACACGCCGCGGCGGTCGGCCTCACAGATGGCGCGGCTGACGAGCCCCTCGCGCTCCAGGCGGGCGATCAGCCGGGACAGGGCGCTCTGGCTCAGGTGGACCTCGTCGGCGAGCTCCTGCACGCGGAACTTCTCCTTGCCGCCCTCGTCGCAGGCGGCGAGGTTCTCCGCCATGCGGTCGAGCACCTCGAACTCGCTCACGCCGAGCCCGTGCCGCTCGCTCAGCTCGCGCTCCAGGGCGCAGGAGACGCCGGCATGTAGCGCAAGCAGCTCGCGCCACCTGTCGATGACGTCGTTGCCGGTTTTGTGGCGAGTCATCCCAGCCTCCTTCACGCGCGGAGCCTAGCACGGACCCAGATTACATGCAAAAGCATTAATTGCTTGTGCATTGGATGCAGGTGCATGTAATGTCCTCCGCCATGACCTCCTCCACAACGGACGAGCGCTGGGGGGCTCCCCTGTGGGGTGCGCTCAGCGTCCTTTGCGCCGTCGTCTTCCTCGACGCCCTCGACGTGTCGATGGTGGGCGTGGCCCTGCCCTCCATCCAGGCCGAGCTCGGCATGTCCACCGGCGCCCTCCAGTGGGTCGTCAGCGGGTACGTGCTGGGATACGGCGGCCTGCTCCTGCTCGGCGGCCGCACCGCCGACCTGCTCGGCCGCCGCCGGGTCTTCCTCCTCGCGCTGGCCGTCTTCGCCGTCGCGTCCCTGCTCGGCGGGCTGATGAACGACGGCGGCATGCTGATCGCCGCGCGTTTCGTCAAGGGCATGAGCGCGGCCTTCACCGCGCCGGCGGCACTGTCGATCATCACCACCACCTTCGCCGAGGGACCCGCGCGCAACCGGGCGCTGAGCATCTTCACCGCCTGCGGCGCGAGCGGCTTCTCCCTCGGGCTGGTGCTCTCCGGCCTGCTGACCCAGCTCGGCTGGCGGTGGACCTTCATCATGCCCGTCCCGGTCGCGATCCTGGCCCTGGCCGCCGGCCTGCGCCTGCTGCCGCGCGGCGAGGAGCGCGGGGAGGGCGGCCACGACATCCTCGGCGCGGTCCTCATCACCGCGGCGATGCTGCTCCTGGTCTTCACCGTGGTCCAGGCGCCCGACGTGGCCCTCTGGCGCACCGTGCTGTCCGCGGCCGCCGTGGCCGCGCTGCTCGCCCTGTTCGTACGGGTGGAGCGCCGCGTCAGGCACCCGCTGGTCCGCCTGGGCATCCTGCGGTCCGCGCCGCTGGTCCGGGCCAACATCGGGCTGGTGATCCTGTTCGGCTCGTACGTCGGCTTCCAGTTCGTGGCCATGCAGTACTTCCAGAACCTGCTCGGATGGTCGGCGCTGGAGACCGCCCTGGCGTTCCTGCCCGCCGGGCTGCTGGTCGCGGTCAGCTCGACCAAGATGGGCGACCTCGCCGACCGGTTCGGCACGGCGCGGCTCATCGTGCTCGGCTCGATCGCGCTGCTGGCGGGCTACGTGATGTTCCTGCGGCTGGACGCGCACCCCAGCCTCGCCACCCTGGTCCTGCCCGGGATGGCGCTGCTCGGGATCGCCTTCGGGCTCTCCTTCCCGTCGCTCAACATCCAGGCCACCAACGGGGTGTCCGACGACGAGCAGGGGCTCGCCTCCGGCCTGCTCAACACGTCCGGCCAGGTCGGCGGCGCGGTGGTGCTGGCCATCGTCACGGCGGTCCTGACCTCGGGCTCGGCCTCCGACCCGATCGGCGCGTTCCGCGCGGCGATCGTCGTCTCGGTCCTGTTCGCCCTGCTCGGCCTGGCCGTCGCGGTGAGCGGCCTGCGCTTCCGCTCCCGCTCCCGTACGGCCGGCGCCGCCGCGACGGAGAAGGTCCTCGAGACCGTCTGAGGCCCGGCGACACGGCGCGGCTCGGTCCGGCGGATCCGTTTCGGGCGGGGGCTCCCGAACCGAACCCGCCGGGCCTTCGCGGGACGGGCGGCTCATACGCCGATGAAGCCGGGGGAACCTGCGAGGCGCGGGCGGGGACCCGCGCCGGGGACTCGCGGGGCGCGTGTCAGGGAGTGCGCGTCCAGATCCAGCCGGAGCTGTCCTCGTCGTAGTCGGGCCGGCCGCCCACCGCGAACGCCCGATCGCCGCCGGGGACCCGCGCGAGGGCGTCCACATAGACGCTTCCGGCGGATTCCGACGGGGTGCCCTCGTCCGTCCAGCCGCCGTCGCGCTTGTAGTGGAGGATCGACGCCCGCCCGCCAGCGGCCAGGAAACCGCCCCGCCCGTCACCGGTGACGGCGCTGAACGTGCCCGCGACGGGCCTGTCCGGGTGGTCCGGGTGGGCGGGGACGTCCGGCGCGGTCCAGCGTTCGCCGTCGAAGCGCAGCACCACGGCCTCCTCACGGTCCCCGATCCGCAGCGTCCCCACCGCCCAGACCTCCTCCGGGGACACCGCGTCCACGTCCCCCAGCGAAAGGGGCGGCGTGCCGTCGCCCGGCCAGGGCGGGCCGGGCACGCCCAGCGAAGGAAACCCCGGGTCGCCCATGGTCAGCGCGGTCCAGGCGCGGCCGTCCCAGTGCAGGACGGCGGCGCCCCCGACCGCCCACACGTCGTCCGGCGAGGCCGCGCTGATCGCGCTGATCCCGGAGACACCCGCGGGCACCTCGGTCTCCGACCACCGCCCGCCCGACCATCTCGCGGCGTACGCGCGGCGCGGTTCGGAGGTCGTGGAGCCCGCCACCCACACCTCGCCCGGCCCCGCCGCCGTGGCCGAGCCGAGCCAGTGCCGACCGCCCGGCCCGCCCATGCTCGTCCAGCCGGAGCCGTTCCACCGCCAGGCGCGGGTCGTGTAGTCGAACACCCACACCTCGCCGGGGGACGCGGCGGCGACCGCGTTGAAGGACTCGGCGTCGTCCGGCGCCCGCACCTCGCGCCACCGGTCGCCGTTCCACCGCATGACTATGGGGTCCCCCTCGTTGCGGGAGCCGACCGCCCAGGCGTCCCGCGCCGTGGTCGCCACGACGTCGGCCAGGGAGCCGCCCCAGCCGCTGTCGCCGACCGTCGTGCTCCATGGGGGGCCCACGGCGGTCGCGGTCGGCCGTGCCCGGACCGGCGTCGCGCTCGGGGTGCCGTGAGCCGGGGCGGTTCCGGCGCGTGCCGAGGCGCCCGGCGTACCCGTCGGCCCGCCCGCGTGCGGCCCCGTGGGCTCCGTCCGGAGTGGGGCGCATCCCGCCAGCGCCAGGGCGATCGCCGCGGTGGCCGTCGGCAGGGAGAGCCGTCTCAGCATCCGGGGAGTATAGGGGAGGCGCCGCTCGTCGTGCTCCGAACCACGAAGGCTCTAGTCGAGCGCGCCGGGGGTCCAGGAGTAACGGATGCCGGTTCGCTCGTCGAGCGTGATCTCACGGTGGCGGCACGAGCGCACATCGACCGCACGGGTGGAGGAGAGCCGCGCCCCCTCTCCGGACGAGGCGCCGACGTCCATGACCACCTCGTGGTCGCTTCCCCAGCCGTGGACGTAGACGATGCCGACGCCCCGGGGGAGGGACGCCGTGCAGCGCTCCGGGGCCCGGCCCGCGACCGCGTCCACGGTCTCCACCAGTACGGCGGCGGCCTTCCCGGGGCGCTCGATCTCGATGATCACCGCCAGGGTGCGCCCGTCCGGGGACGAGACGGCGGCCACCGGTCCGTCGGACGCGAGCAGCCGGTCGTCCAGCCGCATCCGGCTCACGATCCGGCCGTTCGGGCGCATCCGCACCAGCTCCGTGCCCGTGTTCCGGACGTTGCCACTGGTCGTCCCGGTGACCGTGCCGTCGTCCGCGACCGCGAGGACGTGGAGCCTGCGCGGCAACGTCCACTTGCGCCGGGTGTCGAAGTCGCGCACCCGGGTCGGCGCGGCCCGCCCGCGCGTGCCGAAACCCGCCGCCACCCACCGGCCCGACGGCGACACCGCCAGCGACGTGTCCTTGGTGAGCCGCTGCCCGACGTCGACGAGGTCGCCGCTCTCCGGCACCGAGTGCCGCCGATCGATGACGACGAAGTCCGACCAGCTGGAGTTGTAGTACGCGATGTGGTTCCCGTCCGGCGTGATCGCGAGCAACCGGTCGCCGCCCGGGCCGCCGGCGCCTCCCGCGTCGAAGATCACGTACTGCTGTCCCTCGACGGTGACCACGCGCCACTCGTAGCACGGGCCCTCCTCCGTCGAGCCCTCCGCGCAGCGTGCCCGGTAGGCGTAGCGGATGGGCGCGTCCACGGTGGACGGGAGCGTGGACGGGCCGCCTCCGGCCGGGTCGTCCTCGGGCGCCGTGCCGTACGGATCCTCTGTGACGCGGTCCGGGAGGCCGCGGCCCGACGCCTCGTCGATCGCGCCGACGAGGATGGTCGCCCCGACGACGACGGGCACGATCACGAGGGCGGCCAGCGTCACGCACACACTGGCGATGAGGGCGCCGCGGCTGGAGCGCCGCCGCCGCGCGATTCCGGCGACCTCGGGGAAGACGTCGCCCACGGGCGGCATCCGCGAGGCGAGGGCGTTCAGCGCCCGGCGGAGCGCGTCGTCGGCGGTGTCCCGCGTGGTGGGCCCGCCCGCCCAGGGGCGTACCGGCGGCGGTGCGATCCAGACCGGCTCCGGGCTCCACGCCTGCTCCGGGCTCCAAGCCTGTTCCGAGCTCCAGGTGGGCTCGGGGAAGAAGCCGATCCGCTCGGGCTCCGGCGTCGGAGGGGCCCAGGTCGTGGCCCGATCCGTCTCGGGCTCCCCAGGCGGGTCCGCGGGTGAGGGCGTGGAGGGCTCCGCCGGGTCCGCGCCGGGAGACGACGCGGGGACCTCGGCGAGGTCCGGGACGCGGGCGCGCAACTCCGCGCCCGCCGCCTTGATCTCGGCCCGCGCCCTGTCGGGCGTGGTACGGCACAGGATCGCCGCGTCGGCCTCCGACATCCCCTCGTGGAACCGCGCGACGAGCAGTGCGCGGCGCCACGGCGGCAGCGCGGCCAGCGCCTCCCGCAGCGTCGCCGTCCCGGCGTCGACGACCGCCAGGAGGGCGGGGGTCCGGCCCGGCGGCCTTCCGCCGTCGACGGCGAAGCCCATTTCCTCGGGGCCCCGGCCCGAGGGCCTTCTCCCCCCGCCACTGTTACGGCGCGTGGGACTCTTCCCGCCGTAGCGGGTGAGGAAGGACGTGAACAGCGCCTGGCGGGCCGAGCCGGCGGGGTCGGCCCAGCGTACGGTGGGCCAGCGGAGCACGATCCTGGTCAGGACGCCGACCACGAGGGCACGGGCGGCGTCCGGGTCGCCGGTCAACAGGAGGGCCGCACGGGCCAGCGGCTGGGCATGGTCGGCGACGAACGCGTCGAAACCCTGCAGCCTGCCCAGATCGCCCCTGGCGCTCATCGCTGCCCTCCACTGTGCTGGGCGAATAGATGCGGATATTTCGCAATGTGAGACCCGGTACGGCGGCCAGATTAACGGAGATCCGAACCCCGGACCGGAAGAGCACGTCTATAGGGGTGGCACACATCGCACCTGATCGTTGTGGAACGTTCGAAAGGAGAGACCGCCATGAAGACGTCGCGCGCCCTGGCCCTCGCCCTCGTGCCGATCGCCGCCACCATCGCCTGCGGGAGCGCGGCGAGCGGCGGCGGCGCCGGGGACACCGTCGCCCAGGTCACCTCCTCGGGGACCGGAACCGGAACCGGGCGGGAGGGGACGCCCGTCGCCGGGACCTCCACCACCGGGACCTCCACCGGCGGGACCTCCACCGGCGCAGGGGCCTCCGCCGGCAGCGGGACGCCCGCGGCCAACGGGGTCGCGGCCAAGCCGGGGGAGCCCGCCCCGCCCACCGGCACCAAGCCGATCAAGGTCTCCCGCAATCCGGCCAAGCCGCCCAAGGTGACCGGGGTCAGGTTCGCGAAGCACACGGGCTTCGACCGGGTCGTGATCGACCTCTCCGGTCCGATGACCGGCTACTCCGTCGCCTGGACCGACAAGCTCATCCACGACGCGTCCGGCGACCCCGTCGGCCTCTCCGGCGGGGCGTACCTGCAGGTGCGCATCACCCCGGCGTTCGCGCACGACAACGCGGGCGCCTCCACCTGGAAGGGGGCCCGCCAGGTCGCGGCGAACCTGCCGAACGTCCGTCACATCGTGAACAACGGCGACTTCGAGGGCATCGTGAGCGTCGGCCTGGTCCTCGCCCGCAAGGCCGGGTTCCGGGTGCTGCCGCAATCGGGACCGTCCCGGATCGTGATCGACGTCGCTCACTGACAAACTGGACGCATGGTACGGAAGATCGACGCGGCCACCCGCATCCCGGTCCCGGGCGGGAAGATCATCGACGAGTACGTGGGACGGGTCAACAGCGGCGACGAACAGGTCTCGATCGCGCACATGCAGGCTCCTCCCGGCTGGGAGGAGCCGCCGCAGACCCCGCGGTTCGGCGAGTACACGCTGGTGCTCAAGGGGTCGGTGATCGTGGAGCACGAGGGCGGCGCCACCGAGGTCGGCGCAGGTCAGGCGTTCGTCAGCGAGCCGGGGGAGAAGATCCGCTACCGCTCCGGGCCCGCCGGGGCGGAGTACGTCGCCGTCTGCCTCCCGGCGTTCTCGCCCGAGACTGCCAACCGCGACGACGCATAATCGGCAAACAGTGCATGATCGGCGTTTCCGCAGGTGGCATAGGATGCCGAGATGAGTGACGCAGCGTCCGGCGGGCCGTGCGCTGCCGGGCGCGGAGGAGTGACGAACAGCCATGAGCGAGCGACGCGGCGGTCGGATCGGAGCCGGGGCATGAGCGGAAAGATCAGCGAGCGGCACGGCTCGGCCCCTGCGAGGGCGTCGCGGCGGCCGGGCGGAGAGCACGCGTGAACGGGCCGACGCCGGAGCAGATCCGCCGCGCGCCCAAGGTCCTGCTCCACGACCACCTCGACGGCGGCCTGCGCACCGAGACGATCATCGACCTCGCCCGCGACACCGGGTACGGCAGGCTGCCCTCCACCGACTCCGCCAACCTCGCCACCTGGTTCCAGGAGGCGTCCGACTCGGGGTCGCTCGAACGCTACCTGGAGACGTTCGACCACACGGTCGGGGTCATGCAGACCCGCGAGGCGCTGGTCAGGGTGGCCGCCGAGTGCGCCGAGGACCTCGCCGACGACGGCGTCGTCTACGCCGAGGTCAGGTACGCGCCCGAGCAACACACTCTGGGCGGCCTCTCGCTCGACGAGGTCGTCGAGGCGGTCATCGAGGGCTTCCGCCTCGGCTCACTCGGCCCCGACGGCACCCCGAGGATCAGGGTCGGCACGCTGCTGACCGCGATGCGGCACCAGGCCCGCTCCATGGAGATCGCCGAGTTGGCCGTCCGCTACCGCGACGTGGGCGTGGTCGGGTTCGACATCGCGGGAGCCGAGGCGGGCCACCCGCCCACCCGCCACCTCGACGCCTTCGAATACCTCCAGCGCGAGAACGCGCACTTCACCATCCACGCCGGCGAGGCGTTCGGGCTGCCGTCGATCTGGCAGGCGATCCAGTGGTGCGGAGCCGACCGGCTCGGCCACGGCGTGCGGATCATCGACGACATCGCGCTCTCCGGTGACGGAGAGGCCAAGCTCGGCAGGCTGGCCGCATACGTACGGGACAAGCGCATCCCGCTGGAGATGTGCCCGACGTCGAACCTGCAGACCGGCGCCGCGCCGTCCATCGCGGAGCACCCGATCGGGCTGCTGCGCCGCCTGCACTTCCGGGTCACGGTCAACACCGACAACCGGCTGATGAGCGCGACCAGCGTGTCCGGGGAGTTCGCCAAGCTGGTGGACGCCTTCGGCTACGACTGGGACGACCTGCAGTGGTTCACGGTCAACGCGATGAAGTCGGCGTTCATCCCCTTCGACGAGAGGCTCGCGCTGATCAACGGTGTGATCAAGCCGGGCTTCGCCGGACTCAAGTGGCAGATATGAAACAGGTTTTCCGTTCCAAGCTGGCGTGGGTCTTCGGGTGGGCGTGGATCATCTTCGCCGCCTGGAACGCCTGGGATCTGATCGTCCGCGGCAGCATGCCGTCCGCGCTGATCGCGGGCGCGGTGCTCGGCGTCATCACGGTGTTCGTGGGCCTGCTCGCGCTGCGCCCGGCGATCATTCCCGAGGAGGGCGGCGTCCGGATCCGCAACCCGTTCCGCACCGCGTACGTGCCGTGGAGCGATCTGGACGAGGTGCAGGTGTCCAACGCCATCGTGATCGTGGCCGGTGACACGACCGTCCGCTGCTGGAGCCCGCAGCCGAGCGCCCGCGAGCGGGCGAAGGCCGCACGCCGGGCGACCAGGAAGCAGGCGTCCGAGCAGCGCCCGCACGAGGCGGCGGCGCTCGGCCGCACCCACGCCGACTGGGTGGCCCAGCAGCTCTCGGAGATGGCCGTGCTGCGCAAGCGGGACACGTCGGGGGCGACCAGGGTGTCCTGGTCGCCCGTGTCGATCGCCGGGCTCGCGGCCGCGGTGGCCCTCGTCGTGGTGACCATCGTGCTCGCCTGACGGCGCGGCCCCGCGGTCCGCCGCGCGCTCAGCCGCCGACGGCCGCGGCGAGGTCCGCCTTGAGGGCGGCCAGGTCGGCGGCCGCGGCCGCGCGTGCCCGCTCGACGTCGCCGGACGCGGGTCCCGTGACCGGGACGACCACCTCCAGATAGCACTTGAGCTTCGGCTCGGTGCCGCTCGGCCGGACGACCACGCGGGCGCCCCCGGCCAGCCGGTACCGCAGGCCGTCGGTCGGCGGCAACCCGGACAGGCCGGCGGCCAGGTCCTCGGCGGACTCGACCTCGCGGCCGCCGAGCTTGGCCGGCGGCGCCGCGCGCAGGCCCGCCATCGCCCGCGCGATGACCGCGAGATCCTCGACCCGTACGGAGAGCTGGCCGGTGGCGTGCAGGCCGTACCGGCGGGCCTGGTCGTCGAGCAGGTCGAGCAGCGTCCGGCCGTCCCGCCGGGCCCGCGCCGCCAGACCGGCGACCGCGAGCGCCGCCCCGATGCCGTCCTTGTCGTGGACGGGCAGGCCGGCCTCGGAGCCGACGCTGTAGCCCAGCGCCTCCTCGTAGCCGAAGACCAGGCCGGGACCCGCCTTCATGATCCATTTGAAGCCGGTCAACGTCTCCGCGTACCGGACGCCGTGCGCGGCGGCGATCTTGCCCAGGAGCGAGGACGAGACGATGGTCGTCGCGACCAGGCGGTCGTCTCCCGAGGTGGCGGCCAGCACGTGCTCGGCCAGCAGGCAGCCGAGCTCGTCGCCGGTGAGCATCCGATAACCGCCGCCGGGGAGCCGCGCTCCGACCGCGCACCGGTCGGCGTCCGGGTCGTTGGCCAGGACGATGTCCGCCCCGATCTCCTCGGCGAGGCCGAGCGCGAGGTCCATCGCCCCCGGCTCCTCCGGGTTGGGGAAGGCGACGGTCGGGAAATCGGGGTCGGGGTCGCGCTGCGCGGCGACCATCTCCGGGGCCGCGAAGCCCAGGCCCAGGAACGCCTCGGCGAGGGTCTCCGCGCCGACCCCGTGCAACGGCGTGTACGCGACGCGGACGTCCCGGGCGTCGCCCACCGGGATGTGGCCGGCCAGCGCCCGCAGATAGGGGGCGACGATCGCCTCGTGCGTGAGGACCTCCCACGAGTAGCCGAGCGGCAGCTCGTCCACCCGGCCGACCGCGTCGATCGCCCGCGAGATCTCCGCGTCGACCGGCGGCACGATCTGCGCCCCGTCCCCCCAGTAGACCTTGTAGCCGTTGTCGCGGGGCGGGTTGTGCGAGGCGGTGACCATGACGCCCGCGTCCGCGCCCAGATGGCGTACGGCGAAGGCCAGGACGGGCGTCGGCCACCTGCCGTCCATGACGGACGCCCGAAGGCCCGCGCCGGTCAGTACGGCCGCGGTGTCCCTGGCGAAGACGTCCGAGTTACGCCGTGCGTCGTAGCCGATCACGACATGCCCGCCGGGGCCGAGGACGCGGGCCAGGCCGGCGGCGGCGCGCATCACGGTCACCCGGTTCATCCGCGCCGGGCCCGCGCCCAGCTCGCCGCGCAGGCCCGCCGTGCCGAACTCCAGCCGCGCGCCGAACCGCGAGGCCAGTTCGTCGTCGTCGTCCCGGGCGAGGATCGCCTCCAGCTCGGCCCGGGTCTCCGGGTCGGGGTCCTGGGCCAGCCACTCCCGCGCCCGCCGTACGAGATCGCTCATCGATGCCCCTACAGCTTGTCGACGACCTTGGCCAGCAGCACGCCCATCCGGGCGGCGGTGGCGCGGCCCACCTCCAGGACCTCCTCGTGGTTGAGCGGCTCGCCCACCAGGCCGGCGCCCGGGTTGGTCACGAGGGAGATGCCGAGCACGTCGGCCCCGGCCTCGCGGGCCGCGATGGCCTCCAGGACGGTGGACATGCCGACCAGGTCGCCGCCCAGCGCGCGCAGCATCCGGATCTCCGCCGGGGTCTCGTACGTCGGACCGCGGAAGGCGACGTAGACACCCTCGGAGAGGGACGGGTCCACCTCGCGGGCGAGGTCGCGCAGCCGGGGGGAGTAGACGGAGGTGAGGTCGACGAACTTCGCCCCGGTGATGGGGTTGTCCCCGGTCAGGTTGATGTGGTCGCTGATCAGGACGGGGTCGCCCACGTTCTGGGTCTCGGGACGCAGGCCGCCCGCGGCGTTCGTGAGCACCACGGTGCGCACTCCGGCGGCGACCGCCGTGCGGACGCCGTGCACGACCGGCTCGACGCCCCGGCCCTCGTAGAGGTGCGTACGGCCGAGCAGGACCAGGGCGTTGCGCCCGGACGTCGTCCTGATCGCGCGGATGGTGCCCGCGTGCCCGGCGACGGCGGGAGGGGCGAACCCGGGCAGTTTCGTCACGGGGAACTCGGTGACGGTCTCGCCGATCGCGTCCGCGGCCGGGACCCAGCCCGACCCCATGACGAGGGCGACGTCGAAGGAGCCGATGCCGGTGAGGTTCTTCAGGGTGGCCGCGGCCTCTGCCGCCAGCGCGTAAGCGTCATTGGTCACGTTCACCGAGCGTACAGAAGCGGATGAACCATCCCCGCCAGAATCCGGCGCGCCCGCCGGAACACGATGAGATCTGGCGATATCTGCCAAACCCGGCGAGATCGGACGGGAAGCCGCCGGGTCAGTCGCCCAGGGACTTGCAGGGGCGGGTCCGAAGGTGGGTGACGTAGTCGTCCGGCGCCCCGGCCTTCTCCGCCGCGTCCGCGATGATGCCGAGATGGCGGGCCGACGGCAGGCCGCCCTCGTAGGAGTCGAGGACGTACGTCCAGGCCAGGACGTCGCCGTCGAGCGTCGCGACGCGGACCCGGACCTTGCGGTAGAAGCCCAGCTCCGTGCCGGTCCACTTGTCGAGCGACGCCTCGTCCCACTCGGGGACGTCGTACAGGACGACGAAGACCTGGTCGCCGGAGTCCTCGACGATCGTGGCGAGCGCGCCCTCCCAGGCGACGTCCTCGCCGCCGAAGGTCAGCCGCCAGCCCGATAGCCAACCGATGCCGCGCATCGGCGAATGCGGGGCGCGCTCGGCCATCTGCTTGGGATCCATGTTGCTGCTGTAGGCCGCGTAGACAGGCACGGCACGAAGCCTAAACCACGAGGCGCGCCGCCGGACGGCCATGGCGCAGGACCCGCTGACTCCCGGGAAATACGGGGGTTCCCGGCGTAGTCGAACCCTTACGCATCCCCCTCATCCCTGACTAGCGGGATGATGCGGGAGAATAGGCCACGTGACAAGGATCGTGATCATCGGTGGCGGCCCCGGCGGCTACGAGGCGGCCCTCGTCGCCGCCCAACTGGGAGCACAGGTCACCGTCGTCGAGCAGGACGGGCCCGGTGGCGCGTGCGTGCTGACCGACTGCGTGCCGTCCAAGACGCTGATCGCCACCTCGGTCCGTAAGCAGGCGCTGCTGGACGCGGCCTCGGTCGGCGTCCACTTCGACGGTGGGGCGGACGGCGACACCGGCGGCGTCATGGTCGAGATGCCGCTCGTGAACAAACGTGTCAAGGAGCTGGCGCAGGCGCAGTCGGCGGACATCGCCGCGCGGCTGGCCGCCGAGGGCGTGGAGGTCATCCGCGCCAAGGGCCGCCTCGTGGACCCGCAGGTCGTACGGGCGGGGGACCGGACTATCCGGGCCGACGTCGTCATCGTCGCGACCGGCGCGCACCCCCGCGTGCTCCCGGGCGCCGAGCCGGACGGCGAGCGCATCCTCACCTGGCGGCAGCTCTACGAGCTGCAGGATCTGCCCGAGCACCTGATCGTCGTCGGCTCCGGTGTGACCGGGGCCGAGTTCGCCGGGGCGTACCGCTCGCTCGGCTCCGAGGTGACCCTGGTCTCCTCCCGGGACCGGATGATGCCGAACGAGGACGCGGACGCCGCCGAGGTGCTCGAAGAGGTCTACCGGCGCCGCGGCATGAACGTCATGGGCCGGTCCCGCGCCGCCTCCGTCAAGCGCACCGAGCACGGCGTGGTCGTCACGCTGGAGGACGGCAGGACCGCCGAGGGCAGCCACTGCCTGATGACCGTCGGCATGATCCCCAACACCTCCGGCATCGGTCTGGAGGAGGCCGGCGTCCGGCTCGACCGGGGCGGCTTCATCGAGGTCGACAAGGTCTCCAGGACCTCGGCGCCCGGCGTGTACGCGGCGGGCGACTGCACCGGCGTGCTCATGCTGGCCTCCGTCGCCGCCATGCAGGGCCGGATCGCCGTGTGGCACGCCCTGGGCGAGGCCGTGCAGCCGATCCGCCTGGCCACCGTCGCCGCCAACATCTTCACCGACCCGGAGATCGCGGCCGTCGGTGTGTCGCAGCGGCAGATCGAGTCCGGCGAGATCGAGGCCAACGTCGTCAAGCTGCCGCTGGCCACCAACGCCAGGGCCAAGATGCAGGGCTTCAACGACGGTTTCGTCAAGCTCTTCTGCCGCCCCAACACCGGCATCGTGCTCGGTGGCGTGATCGTGGCGTCCCGCGCGTCCGAGCTCGTCCTCGCACTGTCGGTCGCGGTGCAGCACCGGCTGACCGTCGACCAGCTCGCGCAGACGTTCGCCGTCTACCCCTCGTTGTCGGGGTCGATCACGGAGGCGGCCCGCCGCCTCATGTCACCGCTGACCACCGTGATCTGACAGCCGCGTCCTGACGCGGCGCAGCGACGCCCTCCCGTGCTCCACGGCCGAGGCCGCGCCCTGCAACTCGTGCGGGGTGCGCGCCAGCGTGAGCACGTGCCTGGCCGCCTCGTACGCGTCGAGCGCGGAGCGCCACTCCCGCCGGTCGCCCGGCTCGGTCGGAGCCCCGTCGTCGCTCAGGCCCAGCTCCGCGTCCATCGTGCTGATCTCGTCGCCGAACCGGGTGAGATCGTCGGCGACCGCCTGGCGCTCCAGCTCGAAGGCGGCGGCGTCCCGCTTCCTGCGCCGGTGGGCGAGCGCCCAGAAGAGCAGCGTGAGCGCGAGTCCGATGCCGCTGACGACGACCAGGAACAGGCCCGTCGTCGTCCGTACGGGATCGGTGGCGATGGCCCGGTCGGTCTCGGAGCTCCGGTCGCCGCTCGGGGTGGGCGAGGAAGAGGTGGCGGGGGCGTCGGCGGGTGTCCCGCGCGAGCCGGCGAGGTTCACGTCCCTCGCCTGGCCGAAGGACGCGCCCTCGACGTTCGCCCCCGTCAGGTCGGCGCCGTCCATCCAGGCCTGGCCGAGCGACGCCCCGCCGAGGTCAGCGGCGGCGAACACGGCGCTCTCCAGGTGCGCCTGGGTGAGCTTGGCGCCGCGCATCGTGGCCCGGGTGAAGTCGGCGGTCCGCGCCTTCACCTGCCCGACGATCGCCTTGCTCAGGTCGGCCCCGACGAAGGTGGTGCCGGTGAGGTCGGCCTGGGTCAGCTCCGTCCGGGCCAGGATGGCGCCGGTGAGGTCGGCGCGCGTCAGATCCGCCTGGCCCGCGTAGGCGTCCTTGAGGTTCGCGCCGCGCAGCTTCGCCTGCTTGCCGTGGAACTGGCCGAGGTCCGCGCCGCTGAGGTCGGCTCCGCGCAGGTCCGTGCCCTCGGCGTGGGCGAGGGTCAGATCGGCGTCCCTGAGCGACGCGTCGCGCAGGATCACCCCGCGCAGGTCCCGGCTGGAGAGGTCGGCGCCGTCGAGGTACGCGCCGGTCAGGTTCGCGCAGCGCAGGTCGTACGGGATGTCGTCGGAGTCGGTGAAGTCCTCGCCGCGCAGGTCCGGTCCGCTGCCCGGCGTGCAGCCCGCCGACCGCGCCTCGGCCGGGGCCGCTCCCGCGCCGAGTGAGACGGGGAGCGCGGCGGCCACGGCGGCGAGCACGACGGCCAACGCTCGAAAGCGACGCAACGGAGCCTCCTCGCAAACCTCCAGAGAATGCCCTCAAGTCTCTCGCGGCGAAGGTAGGGCACACGCCTGATCTGTTCCGAGAGCGCCCCAAAGTGCCGGAAAAGCCGGTGACCCCGCACCTGAAGGTACGGGGTCACCTGGTGGAGCCATGATCAAGACCGGGCGGCACGCCCACCGGCGGTCACCAAGCCGGTTGCCGGGCGGCCTCCGGGTGCTCCGGTGGCCTGCCGCGAAGCGGGCGGCCCGTCGACCTGCGGGTGATCAGCGAACGGCCGGGCCGGTGACTGGCGTCACCAGTCACCGCCGCCGAAGTCGCCGCCACCCCAGTCACCGCCGCCGAAGTCGCCTCCGCCACCCCAGTCACCGCCGCCGAAGTCGCCTCCGCCGCCGCCGAAGTCGCCTCCGCCGCCCCAGTCACCGCCGGAGTCCGCGTTGCCCGCGGCGAGGCCGTCCGCGTAGCCGTGGCCGTAACCGCCGTGGCCGAAGCCGCCGAACGCGCTGCCGAGCATGGTGCCCACCAGCATGCCGGTCAGCATGTCGCCGCCGCCGAAACCGCCGTAGTAGCCGTAGGCGTACGGCTGGTAGGCGGGGCCGGCGTCCCAGTAGGGGCGGCGCTGCCCGTCGACCATGACCTCGCGCATCTGCGGGTCGAAGCCCCGCTCGACCGCCTCGGCGTCCGCCGCGCAGGCCGGGACCTCGCGCGGCGCGCCGCCGGGAGGAGCCCAGCGGACGTTGCGCGCGGACGGGCCGTGCTGCGGGTTGAAGAAGCACGGGGGCAGCCGCTCGGGGAGGGGCTGGTTGTTCACGCGGGCCTTGACGCAGGCCAGGGCGTACCGCCCGTCCTCCAGCGTCGAGGTCACCGTGCGCAGCTCGTCGGCCCGCTTGACGGCCGCCAGCTCGTTCTTGGCCCGCTCGTACGAGTCGAGCGCCCGCTGCCAGTCACCCGAGGTCTCGGACTGCGGCAACATCTTGACGTCGATGTCCAGCGCGGTGATCTCCTCGCCGAACTTGGTGACGTCCTCCTCGACCGTCTGCTTGACGGCGGCGAGCTCGGCCGCCTCCTTCTCCTCGCGCTTGCGCTTGGCACGGCGAGAGAACACCCACAAAGCGCCACCTCCCACGACGGCGATGCCGAGAATGACCAGCAGGCCGGTGCCACCGCCACCGCCGGTGCCGCCCGCGACGCTGCCGTCTCCGAGCCCGTCCTTGGGCTTGCCGGATTTGGCCACGGCGTCGACGCGGTTGACGAAGTCCTGCATGACCTCGACGGGCTTGCCCTGGTTGTTCGCGGCGGCCCGGTTGGCGAGCTCGCCGGCGAGGCCCTGGGACCTCTTGCCGAGGGCACTCGACCCGGCGAAGAGGTTCGTCCCGTCGATGACGGCGACGGTGGCCTTCGGGCGGCCCTCCCTCGCCAGGGCGTTGCCCAGGGCGGTGATGTAGGCGCCCGCCTCCGAGCCGGTGGTGATCGTCCCGTCGGGCAGGGCGACCGCGTAGATCTTGCTGTCCGCGTTCTTCAGCGCGTCACGGATGCCGGACTGGTCCCCGGAGGACAGCGGGGATCCGTCCTGAACGTACAGCGGATCCTTCTGGTCCTTCCAATGGGCGAGGACCGCGCTGACATCGGGCGGAGCGGCGGCGGCGTACGCTGCCGGGCTCCAGGCGAGCAGCGTGAACAGGCCGACGAGGACCGCCGCAACGGCGGCCCCCACGCGGCCCAGCGGATGGGTGATGGTCACGGCGTAAGCCTCCTTCGCCCTTCAGGACGAACCGTGATGCGTAATTGTTCCTGTCGGGCGAAACCGTATCCGTTCGTGAAACCGTTCCAGCCCGCGTTCCGCCATCTGGCCGTGGCGTGCGGTCCGGGCGAGGCGCCGCCCGGTCGCCCGCCCCCGGCCCCACTTCGGGGAGGAACCCGGGATCGAAATGGTCACCGGCTGCGGCGAGCCGTCCGTGTCGCCCGCGTGACCGCGGCCGACCGGGGCGGCCGCCTGAAAGGTCCCTGCCCCTCGACCGCCCCTGCCCGGCACCGGGTCCGGGACACCCGCTACATACGCCGCGGACAAGGTGATGCCGGCGTCAGTGTTGTGTGATCGCAGAGAAGTCCCGTACAAAGCGGGTCAAGAGGTGGGCAAAGGCGGCTCGGTCGTCGTCAGTCCAGCCGGCCGTTGCCTCGGCGATGATCCCGCAGCGGAATGTCCGAATCCGTGCGAGCACGTCCCGCCCCTCGGGGGTGAGGGCCAGCAGCGATCTGCGGCCGTCGTGCTGGTCGGCCTGACGTCGCAGCAGCCCGGCCTGGAGGGCCTGCGAGGCGAGTCGGCTTGACCTGGGCTGGTCGACGCCGAGCAGGGCCGCGGCCTCGGTAACGGTCAGTGCCGAGTCCTGGCCTTCGGCCGCCTCGACCACGTCGAGTAGCTCGAAGACCGCGTCGGGCAGCCCGGCGTGCTCGCCGCGATGCTTCGCCAGCCCCGCCAGCGCGCGGCGCTGCCGGCTGCGGCGCAAGGCGACGACGGCCGTTTCGATGTCTGCCACATCGGTACTCGGCTTGCCCACCACAATCCCTCACTACATAATCAAAGACAACTAGATGTAATTTTACATGTGACGTGGAGGGTCCGTGGACGCGCCCAAGCCCATCGGCTACTGGCTCAAGCACCTGCACAACCTGCTGGAGAAGCAGTTCGACGCGACCCTCGCCGACCTCGGTCTCGGACGCCGGCACTGGCAGATCCTCAACACCCTCGCCCGTGGGGAAGCGACCCGCGACGAGCTGGCAGCGGCCCTCGCCCCCTTCTGGACGCAGGGTGAGCCGGACCTGGAGAGGGTTCTGGAGGACGTCACCGCCCGCGGCTGGACACGGCCCGGCCGCTCCCAGAGGAACCTCCTCGCCCTCTCCGACGAGGGACGCGCCGCTCACGCGCACATCGCGGCACGTGTCGACGCGACCCGCGCAGCGGTGCTCAAGGACCTGACCCCCGAGCAGTACGCGGAAACCGTACGGATCCTGTCGGTCATGGCAGGCAATGTCGAGGCGGATCTCGCCACCCGGTAGTGCCGGGGTTCGACGGTGTCCGGCGGTCAGGCCGTGTTCTGACGTGGGCAACGCGATGCACGCATGTCCGGTGGCGGTGGTCCCGGCCCGACTCGGCGGCCGTGACGTGGTCATCGGGTGGCTCCCATGGGGGATCGGCCGGGGCCGGCCGCGTACGGCCGCGAGGTGCCACCCTGGGCGATGGGGCAGGGATCGCCGGGAAGGCACTAGTACCCCTGGTAGCCGGCTCCGGTCTTCACACCGACCACGCCGGGGACGGCGGAGACGGATCCGTATCGGGCGATGGCGTACCGGACGCCCGCGATGATGTTGTCCACGGGGTTGTAGATGTCCTTGTGCCCGGGCAGCGACCACGTGTTGAAGGTGGGGTCGATCGTCTGCATGAGGCCCTTGGACGGCGTCCCCTTGGCGGCGTTGGAGTCCCATGTGTTGACGACGCGCGGGTTCCCACCGGACTCGTGCTGGATGATCATCCAGATGTCGTCGACGTTCATCTTCGACACCGGGTACCCCTGCGCCTTGAGGATCGCGACCGCCTCGTCGATCCACGCCCTGACCTGGGCGGGGGCGGCGGGACCTCCCCCGGCCGGCGGCGGCCCGCTCGGGCCGTAGCCGCCGGAACCGCCGCCGCCGAAGGCGGCGAGCACCGTCGGCGTGTCGGACGCGGCCCAGGGGGTGTAGCCGGGGGTGCGCACCCATCCGGTGCCGGAGGTCGCGGAGACGGGGACGAACTCGTCGTTCCCCGGCTTCTTGATGCCCGCGAGCAGTGTCATCCCGTGCTCGCTCAGCTCGTTGACGGCCCTCAGGGCCGCGTTCACCTTCTCGTCGGCGTCCTCCACGCGCTTGCTCGCCGTGGGGAGCGCCGTCTCGACCAGTGAGCCCTCATAGGCGTCCGCGTCCGCGGCGGTCGCGTCCGGGTTGTCCTTCGCGTACTGCTCCGCGTCGCGGATGACCCCTTCGCAGATCGCGTGGATGTCGGCGCGGGCCTTCTCCAGCTCGTCCGCCGCCTTGTCGAGGGCGGTGACGGCCTTCTCCAGCGCGTCGTTCAGCTCGGTGGCGGCCGGGCCGTACTTGCCCATGTAGGTGACGAACGCGTCGGCGGACGCGCCCTGCCACGCGTCGTCCACCCTGCCCACCGCGCCCGCGAGCGAGCCGATCTGCTCGCCCACCAGTTTCATCGTGCCGCGCCAGCGCTTCGCCACGCCCCGGATCACGTCCGGCTGCCCGCTCACCTTGCCGAGGAGCGCCGACAGCTCGCCGCCTCTCGATATCGAGTCGAGCCGGGGCAGTGGCGTGTCGCCCGGAGCGCTCATCGGCGGGTCCTCCTCGTCCGGGAGCCGGGGAACGTGTTCACGGGGTGCGGTGTGCTCATCGAAGCTCCTTGGTCGGGACGTGGAGTCCGAGGTCCGGCGCCGGGAAGGGCGTCACGCCTCCAGCAGCCGCTCCCCGTCCCGCTCGCCCGCCGTGTTCACCCGGCGGATGTTGTTCTTCACGGTCGTCAGGGAGTCGCCGACGTCGTCGAGCAGGCCGGAGATCCGGCCGAGTTCGGCGGAGAGCGTGGTGTCGATGCCGTTGATCGCGCCGGCCAGGCCGCTCGCGCCGCTCAGCGTGCCGAACGCCCTGGCCGGTACGGTCTCGACGGGGGCCTGGGCGACGGCCGGAGCGCCGAACTTCTCCGCGACCTCGCGCACCGCGGTGCGGCACTGCTCCAGCGCTTCGAAGTGGAAATCGAGACCCGCCATGCCGTCGACTCCTCCCGATATCGCGACAAAGCCGATGAATCGGAGCATAGTAGAGAGATCGTCGGGCGGCAGGTCGCGGCCGAGGTGCTCTCCGCGGTCGGTCGCCCCAGGCCATCGCCGCTGGCGCACGTCTCCGGCTCGGTGACCTCGGCTGTCAGATTCGGGCAGCGGCCGTCGTTGACGGGGATTTCCGAGTGATGCCACCTTTTGTTCATGATCCGTGAAGGGTGCGTGCGGTGTCGACGATCCGTGACCGGCCTCGGCCACCCCGGAAGTGATCGCCGATGAGCGACGAGTACCAGGCGATGATCGAGGGGCTCGCCGAGGAGTACAACAGGCAGGCCGTACGGCTCCGCGAGACGTACGGCAGGCTGAGCGAGCTGTCCGCGACCTGCCGGTCGGAGGACGGGATGGTCACGGTGACGATCGGCTCTCGCGGCGAGGTGCGCGGCATCGAGTTCGACCCCCGGGTCTACCGCAAGTTGTCGCCGTCAGAGCTGTCCCGCTCGATCATGGAGCTGATCGCGAAGGGTTCCGCCGAGATCGCGGAGGGGACCCGGGAGCTGATGGCGCCGCTCGTGCCGGAGGGCCTGCCGTACGAGGAGCTGTTCGGGGAGGGCGTGGACCTCTCGTCGTTCCTGCCCCAGCCCGTCGACCTGCCGCGGAAAGAGGACGGGTGACGACGCCCGGCGGCGGCTACTACGCCCGCTGGACGGATCTCCAGCGGCAGGCCCAGGTCGTCGGAGAGGAGCGCGACTTCCTGCGTGAGGTGTGCAGGGCGCTCGACGCGGTGTTCCAGCGCGAGGGGAACCCCCTCGGCGACGACCAGTACGGCGCGGAGTTGCGGAAGAACCTCCCCCAGATGAAGAAGGGGGTCTTCGACGCCTTCGAGGCGTACATCGCCGAGGTCGAGAGTGTGCGTGAGCGCCTCAAGGCGAACGCCGCCAACTACGCCGAGGCCGAGCGGGCCGGCGACCCCACCGTGTGACGCGGCGTGGACATCGACGGGATCATCGTCCCCGACTGGGCCAAGCCGTGGGTCGGCTGGGTCGTCGGGATGGACTGGCCGAAAGGGGACGAGGCTGGATGCTTCCGGCTCGCCGACGCCTGCGCCGAGGCGGCCCGGCGGGACAGGCCCGAGGCGGCGCCGGGGCGAGGCTGGGCGAGGGATGGGACGGCGACGCGCTCAAGGCGTTCGCCGAGCACGTCAAACGCGTCTACGGAGGACGTGAGGCCGACCTCGTCGAACGGCTCGTCGCCGCGGCCATCGCCTTCAACCGGCTCGGCGTGCAGGTGCAGTACGCCAAGCGGATGATCCGGGTCGCGATCTGCCTCTTCATCGCGCAGCTCGCATGGCTGCTGATAGCGGCGATGGGACCGTGGGGAGGGATCTCCTTCGCGCTGATCGGTCCCCGGGTCACCCTGGCCCGCATGACGGTCGTCCAGATCGCGCGGCGGCTCCTCATCAACGTCGGGCTCTTCGGAGCCATCGTGGCCGGGATGGACCTGGGGGTGCAGCTCAGCCAGTCCCGCCGCGACGAGGTGGACTGGGACCAGGTCCTCGCGTCCGCCGGAACGGGCGCGCTGACCGGCGCGTTCCTCACGGCCCTGCCCGGCGGCCTGTCCCGGCTCTCCACCCCCGGACTGCGGATGGGGCTGACCCCGGCCGAGATGTCGCTGTACGAGAAGGTCCTCGCGGCGTCCAGCAGGTCGGTGTGGGGGCTCATGGCGCAGTCCGGCGTGGCGAACACGGCGGCCACGGCGGTGTCGCTGGCCGCCTCCGGCCAGTTCGACTGGGAGACGGTCCTCAAGGGCGGCACCGCGGGCCTGCTGGGAGGAGCGGACGCGCACTGGGCCGGCTGGGACCCATCGTGGCGGAGGCCGTCGTCGTCCGGGCCCACCTCCTCCGCCTGGACGGCCGACGTGCCCGCCGGGCCGGGGGTCGATCCCGCCCGCCTTCCCGGCGGGCCGGCCGACCTCTCCGTACGGACGGGAGCGGAAGATCCCTCGGGGTTGCCGGGCGGCGTGTCGCCGGACCCGGTTCCACGCCCGCCGGACGGCGGGGCGGGAGGCACGTCGCTGGCCCACGCCGTATCGGACGGGGGGCCGGCGCGGGCCGGTGACGCGGCGGGCGCCGAGGGCGCGGCACGCGGCGAGGGCGCCGCCCGTGGTGATGGCTCCGGCCGCTCCGAGGGTGCCGCACGCTTCGACGGCGGCGCGGTGATCCCACCCCGCGACCCGGTACGGCCGGAGGGCGCGGTGCGGGCCGACGCTCCACGGGCCGACGCTCCACGGGCGGAGGCTTCACGGGCGGACGGCGTGGCGCGGCCGGAGGGGGCCTCTCGGCCGACGGGCGAGGGCGGAGCCGGGTCGCGGACCGGTCGCGCCGGCCAGCAGGGGCGTGCGGAAGCGCCGCCCGGCGCGGCGAGGAGCGCCGACGCACCGCCCTCCGGCCGGATGGACGCCCCCGCCGCATCGGGATCCCGCATCGACGCCCTGATCAATCGCCCGCTCCACGATGGCGACGCACCGGCCGCGCCGAAGGAGCAGGGGACGGCGGCGCGCGACGGGGCGCACCCCTCCGCGAGCGCGGGACGCGCCGACGGGGGAACCGCGGGCGAGGCGCGTACGGAGCCCGCCGGGAGCGGGGTCGCGCGCCCCGACACTGGCCCGGCGCGGGCGGATTCGGCCGCCGCCGGTGCTCACACGGACAGCGCCGACGGTGGCACCGGTGCCCGGCAGGCCGACGGCGCGACCGGTGCGGGACTCGCCGAGTCCGACACGGCCGGTGGGGCGCACACCGACCCGGCGGGGCCGTCTGCCGACGGCCTCGCCCGAGCCGACCACGGAGAATCCCGCGCGGGACCGCTCATGCGTGAGGCGCCCGATGAGGCGATCATCGCCAAGTACGCGGAGATCCTGGAGTTGGAGGCCGCCCGCGACCGGCTCGTCCAGTTGGGCAGACACCAGGAGGCCGATGCGCTTTCGTTCCAGCTCAACGACCTCCTCGACCAGATGGTGAGGGTCGTCTCCGATGAGGCGGAGCATGCTTTCTATGAGCACCACGCGCAGGTGCGAAAGAGCATCGAACTCGTCGCGGAGGAGGAGGGAGTGTCGGTGGCCGCGGCCAGGGAGGTCATGCGGGACGAGTTGGCGCGACTACTGGATGACAGGCCGGTGGCGGTGCGCATTTCGGCTGAGAACCTCCTGAAGGTGCTCGAAGACGGCCGATTCAAGTCGCAGTTCGAGGTCGGACGATCGAGAGGTGTGTACGAACCGTCGATACGGGCCGGCTTCGAGCAGATGTGGTTCGGATATCCTGTGGATCTTCCCCCGGAGACCCGGCCGATCTACGGCTTCGTCAACGTTCTGGCCGATGCCGGCGCCAACAGGTACACGGTCCTGGGCGGACGCATCGAGCACTACGGTGATGCCCAGGTCACCCTCAGGCCCGAGGTCCGGGCGCGGACGACCGTGTGCATGGGCGACTCGCTCAAGGAGCGCGAGGGAACGATGCCCAGCCTGCTCACCGATCCTCGTGCCGAATCCTTCGGTGCCTTTCCACGTGGCGCGGACATGCCGTATATCGCCCACACACTGCGGGGCACCGGACGCGACTACGCCCACCCGTCGTTCTGGGAGAGGGCGTACGTGGAAGCGCAGATCCATGGTGGTGTGGCGGTCACGGACATCGAGCACGTCATGTTCGAGGGACTGCCACCCCAGGACGTACAGCGGGCTCTCGACGCCGCGGGCATTCCGTGGGGCTATCTCAACGCGACCGGGAGTGAGTGAGATCATGGCCAGGATAATCGCGAGACAGTCCGACGGGACGGTCCTCGTCGCCGTCGGCCCCACCGGGCTGATCGTTCCTCCCGACAGCCGGATCCCCGCCGACCCCTCACTGGCGATGATTCTCCCGGTGGACTCGGCACTCGCCCATCCTGTATGGGAGACGGCCGACGAGCCCGTGCCCGAGGGGATGCTGCCGGCGGAGGTCAGCGAGGCGATGCGCGCCTTCGCCGACGCGCAGCGCCGGGCGGACGGCCCGTTCATGAGGGCGCTGATCCGGCGCCACACCGAGGAAAAGGAGAAAGGGATATGACGGGGCGCGGGATCGAGGTGTCGCACACGGACCTGCGTACCGCGGCCGAGGGGCTCGTGAACGTGGGGGAGCGGATGGCGGCGGAGACCCAGGTCTTCGGGGCCGAGGCGACCGGGCGGCTGGATCCCTGGGGCGAGGACGAGCTGGGCAGCATGATCGGCCCGATCTACGGGGCGATCACGCGGGAGGCTCTGGAGGCGTACGCGGTGCTCGCCGACGGCATCAGGGACGCGGGGACCGTCGTGCGGACGATGTCCGTCAACCACGTCGTGGCGGAGGAGGCGGGCGAGCAGGCCGCTGCCGCCGCCGTCCCCGACGTTCCCGGTGACCCCGCCGACCCGCCTCGCCCCGGCGCTCCGGGCACTCCAGACACTCCAGGAACTCCTCCCGGCGCTTCCGGCGTGGCGGCGGTCTGACTCAGGGCCGGTAGCCGGGGTTGGGGATGTAGTCCCCGAATGTGCCGGTCGCCTCGTCGTACGGCCGTGCCCCCTTGATGAACCGGCCCTCGATGCCGCCCGGGAACGCCACCTCACGCTGGTGCGCGGTGCGCAGGGCGCTGCCCATGGTCTCCACGATGTCGATCCCTCCCGGCGCGTCCACGTCGTACAGGTATCGCGTCGGGAAGATGTCCATCGGGTTGTCCAGCCGGGTGGTGCTGACGAACGCCGACTCCTCGAACCTGAGATGGGACTCCAGGTCGGTGTTGCGCGGGTTGCGCGGATGGAAGCCGGGGCCGAAGACCTGGTCCGGGTGCCGGTCGTCCGCTCGGCGGAGGATGAGCCGGTCCGTCCGCCACACGGGGGACGGGGTGATGGCCTTGACGTTCACGCTCCGGTCGACCGCCGCGCGGAGCGGGTCCGGCCGCGTGGCGAGCCGCATGCGCAGGCTCATTGGGGTGATCTTCGCCAGCAGCGCGCGGGCGCGTTCCAGCAGCGCGCCGACGATGCGCTTGAACCGGTTGACGGTGGCGCGCATGAGCCCGCGGATGGCGATGCGGGTGGCGGCGGCGTACAGGGGGATGGTGGCCAGGGACGTCCCGAGGCTGACGCTCGCCGTCGCCAGGGCGCGGGCGACGCGTACGGCGAGGCGGGCCAGCGCGGTGATGATGCCGAACTTGAACGCGGCGACGAGGGCGGCCCCGGCGAGACAGGCGGCGCCGATGAGGCGGGTGGCGGTGACGGCGTTCTTGCCGTGGGCCGAGGGGCCGTCGGCGGAGGTCCAGTGGTCGGCCATGGCGGCGACGTCCAGGCCGCTGTTGCGGGTGGTGACGCGCAGGACGAGATCGAGGGCGGCCTGGGAACCCCCGTGCAGGATGTCGGCGTGGCGGAGCCAGGCGCGCCCGGACGCGGCGAGCCTGTCCTCGTCCGCGGCGGGCCAGGTGTAGCCGACGAGCCCCATGGCCAGGATGAGCCCGGAGGGCAGGTGGAGGCTCACCGGCGGCCCCGCCCGCCGTCGCCCGAGGTCCGTCCACAGGGGGTCACGGTGCGGCCCCGTCCGCCGTCGCTCCCGGCCTGGGCGGAGGGGCTCATGGCGCGGCCCCGCCCGAGGCCGCCCCTGATCCGTGCGGAGGGGAGGTCGACGCCAGTCAGGGGGCGGGTGCGAACGCCGCGGGCCATCAGCCCGCCTCCGGGGGCTGCTGCGGCGGGAGGAAGGCCGTCTGCATGAGGCGGTTGCCGTACTTTCTGTCCACGTGGTAGCCGCGGCCGGGCGGCAGCGGGTGCGCGCGCACGTTGCCGAAGAGGAAGCCCTCGTCCCGGTTGCCGGACAGCACGACCGCCGGGCTGGCCATGTCCTTGATCCGCTGGATGAGCGGGTCGAACATGGCGCGGCCGAGACCGCCCATCGCCCGGGACATCACCAGGTGCAGGCCGATGTCGCGGGCCTGCGGCAGCAACTCGGCCAGGGGCAGCAGAGGGTTGGACGAGGTGGCGACCAGCTCGTAGTTGTCCACCACGATGTAGAGGTCGGACCCGCGCCACCAGTTGCGCGCCCTGAGCTGCTCGGGCGTGAGGTCGGCGGGCGGCAGCCGTTTGTGCAGCGCGTTCCGCGCGTCGTTGATCAGCTCGGCCGCCGCCGGCCCGGACGCCGCGTAGCCGATGCGGTGGTCGGTCACGGCGCTGTCGAGCAGCGAACGCCGATAGTCGATGACGATCATCATCGCCTCCTGCGGGGTGCGCCGGGCCACCAGGCTCTCGGTCACCAGCCGCAGCAGGTTGGTCTTGCCGCTCTCGGTGTCGCCGACCACGACGAAGTGCGGGTCGGTGTCGAAGTCGAGCATCACCGGCGAGAGCGTGTTCTCGTCGATGCCGATCGGGATCCGGAGACCGGTCTCCGCGATCGTGGGCAACGTCTCGGCGGGCAGCACGGACGGCAGCAGCCGTACGGCGGGGGCGGGCCGTCCCTTCCAGGCGTCCCGCACCGACTGGACGAGGGCGCGCACGCCGTCGGGCAGGTCGTCGGCGGTCTGGCCGCCGTCGATCCTGGGCAGCGCGGACAGGAAGTGCAGCCCGTCCCTGGTCAGGCCGCGCCCCGGCACGCCCTCGGGGACGGCCAGCGACTTCTTGCGGTTGATCTCGGACTCGTACGCGTCGCCCAGCTTGAGCTCGATGCGGGTGCCGAACAGGTCCCTGATGCCGGGCCGGAACTCCGACCACTTGTTGGTGGCGGCGACGACGTGGATGCCGTACCCGAGGCCGCGCGCGGCCAGATCGGTGATCACGGGTTCGAGCGAGTCGAAGTCCTGCCGGATGGTGAGCCAGCCGTCCACCACCAGGAAGACGTCTCCCCACCCGTCGCCCTGGAATCCGCCTTCGGCGAGCCGCCGCCGGTAGGCGGTGATCGAGTCGATGCCCTGCTCGGCGAACTCGCGTTCCCGCTGCTGCAGGAGCGTGGAGATCTCGGCCACCGTACGGCGGACCCGGTCGGCGTCGAGGCGGCTGGCCACGCCGCCGACGTGCGGCAGCCCGTCGAGCGAGGCGAGCGAGCCGCCGCCGAAGTCCAGCAGGTAGAACTGGACCTCGCGCGGGGTGTGGGTGAGGGCCATGCTGGTGACCAGCGTGCGCAGCACGGTGCTCTTGCCGCTCTGCGTGCCGCCCGCGACGCCGACGTGCCCGGCCGCGCCGGACAGGTCCAGCCAGAACGGGTCGCGGCGCTGCTCGAACGGCCGGTCGATGACGCCGATCACGGCGTGCAGCCGTCCGCGCCCCTGCCAGCCCGCCGTGGACAGCCCCAGCTCGGGGGTGACCGACAGCGGCGGGAGCAGGTGGGCGAGGCTGGGCGGGGCGCCGAGGGGCGGTAGCCAGATGCGGTGGGCGGCCGGCCCCTTGTCCTTCATCCTGGCCACCACGACGTCGAGCAGGCTGCTCTGCTGCCGCGGGGCCTCCGGCGCGTCGGCGTCGGCGGGCGCGTCGCCGTCCGGCTCCTCTCGCGGCTTCTCGGCCTCCGGGCCGGGTGTGTACGCCGGGCCGTACTCGACGACCCGGGGCGTCGGGGCGCTGCCGTCCGCCGCGACCGGCTGCCCGGCGCTCGCCTCGTACGCGCCGGAGACGTAGGCCGCCTTGAACCGGGTCATCCCGGTGGTGTCGAACTTCAGGTAGCCGTTGCCGGGGGCGGACGGCAGCTCGTAGGCGTCGGCCACCCCGAGCACGACCCGGCTCTCCATCGCGGAGAAGGTGCGCAGGCCGATCCGGTACGACAGGTGGGTGTCGAGGCCGCGCAGCCGCCCCTCTTCCAGGCGCTGGGAGGCGAGCAGCAGGTGCACGCCGAGCGACCGGCCGAGCCGCCCGATCATGACGAACAGGTCGATGAACTCGGGCTTGGCGGTGAGCAGCTCGCTGAACTCGTCGAGGACGACGAAGAGCGTGGGCAGCGGCGCGAGGTCGGCCCCCTGCTCCCTGGCCCGCTCGTAGTCGCGCAGCGAGGCGTAGTTGCCCGCCGCGCGCAGCAGCTCCTGGCGGCGCACCATCTCGCCGTGCAGGGCGTCGTGCATACGGTCGACGAGCGGCAGCTCGTCCTCCAGGTTGGTGATGACCGCGGAGACGTGGGAGAGGTCCTCCAGGCCGAGGAACGTGGCGCCGCCCTTGAAGTCGACGAGCACGAAGTTGAGGATCTCCGACGAGTGGGTGAGCGCCAGGCCGAGCACCAGGGTCCGCAGCAGCTCGCTCTTGCCGGATCCGGTGGCGCCGATCACCAGGCCGTGCGGCCCCATGCCGCCCTGGGCCGACTCCTTGATGTCCAGCTCGACCACGCGACCGTCCGCGCCGAGCCCGATCGGGACGCGGAGGCGGTTGCGCCCGGCCCGGGGCCGCCAGGTGACGGCGGGGTCGATGTGGGCGGCGTCGCCGACGCCGAGCAGGTCGGTGAGCGAGGTGTTCGCGGCGAGGACGTCCTGCGACTCCCTGCCCTTGGCCGTGGACGCGCGCAGCGGGGCGAGCTGCCTGGCCAGTCCCTCCGTCCTGAGGAAGTCGAGCCCGTCCGGGTCGCCGAGGCGGGTCCTGCTCTCCTTGCCCGCGTGATCCAGCTTGACCATGAAGAAGCCGTCCGGCCGCACGTCCAGCCGCAGCGTGCTCTGCTCCTCGACGGCGCCCGCCGAGGCGGACAGGTCGATCACCGTGACGCCCTGGATGGCGTCCGTCCCGAGCTGCGAGTCGATCGGCACCCGCCCGCCGTCGATGATCAGGACGTGGTACGGCAGGGCGTCGGCGGCGCCGCCCGGCTTGAACCTGGCGCGCTCCTTCAGCTCGCCGCCGACGAGCCGGTCCAGATCGGCGAGGTTCTCGGTCATCAGCCGCACCTGGCCGGCGGCGTCGGTCTCCTCCGGGTGCAGCGCGTGGGGCAGCCACTTGACCCACTCCCACTGGGCCATCCACTCCGGGCCCGCGCACACCATGATCCGCATGTCGTCGGGCGAGTGGAACACCGCCATCTGCGCGACCATGGCCCGGACCAGCTCGCGTACGGCGACGGGGTCGCCGGTCAGCCGGATCCGCGCGAAGGAGTGCAGGGCGACGGCCACCGGGAGCTTCGACACGGTGGAGTGCGCCCGGACGAACCTGCGCAGCGCGCCCGCCGACAACGCGTCCAGGTCCTCGACCGGCTTGGAGTCCGGCGGGATGAGCTGGATCGCGAGCTTCTGCACACCCGTCCCGAGCCGTACCGTGCCGAAGTCGTCGTCACGGGGCCGCCGCTCCCACAGGCGCGGGCCCATCGCCAGCCACCACAGCGAGTCCGGGGCGGGGCCGCTCCATTCGAGGGCCTCGCGCTGCTGCTTCGCGGCCCGCCGTACGCGCTTGCGCACCTGGGAGAGGTAGCGGAAGTAGTCGCGGCGCAGGCCGTTCATCCGGTTCTTGCGCTCGCCGGCCTGGCGGCCCATCTGCCCCACGCTCATGCCCACCATGGACAGGGCGAACAGGCCGCTCGACACGTACATGATCGGGTTGGAGTTGCCCCCGGCGGTGAACATCAGCCCCATGGCCGCGGCGCCCGCCAGCATCGGCAGGTAGGTGAGTACACCGCCGAGGCCCTGCGGCTGCACCTCCGGCACCTCCGGCGGGGGCTCCAGCAGGATCTCACCGCGCGGGGGTTTCGGGCTGGGGCGCCTCTCGGGACGGCGCACGATGACGATGCTCACCCTCGACGGCCTCCTGATCGTGTGGATCTTTTTCTTACCAGATGCGGTTTACGTCCGAGTGGAGGAAAGTAAGCGCGCTATGTTCGCGTTGTTCGCTGTTCCGCACGCGGAGGGAGTACGGCAGTGACATCCCTGGCCGCCCACGAGCCGATGCCGCAAGGGGCCCTGGCCGCGGCGGGCGCCCGGTTGCCGGCGCTCTGCCACGTCACGATCGTCGGCCCGCACAAGAGAGCCGACCTCGCTCTGCCGTCGGACATCCCGCTGCCGCACGTCATGCCCGGCCTGCTGCGCGCGCTCGGCGAGGTGGACGGAGAACACGCCGCCGCCCCCGGCTGGATCCTGCAGCGGCTCGGCGGCACCCCCTTCGACATCGGGCAGAGCCTCGGGGCGCTCGGCGTCCTCGACGGGGAGGTCCTCTATCTCCGCCCGCGCGAGCTCGTGCTGCCCCCGGCGATGTTTGACGACGTCGCCGACGTGGTCGCGACCGGCGTCAAGGAGGGCAGGCATCCCTGGAGCGGCAGGCACACCCGCCTGCTCGGGGTGGGCGCCTCCTGCGCGCTCCTCGTCGCCGGGGCTCCCACGCTCGCGCTGTCCGGAGCCGCCCCGGGCGTGGTCGCCGTGGTCGCGGGCGTGCTCGCCCTCCTCCTGCTCGTAGCCGCCGCCTCCATGTCCCGGGCGCTCGGCCACGCCGGCGCGGGAGCCGCGCTCGGCTACGCGGCCCTGCCGTACGGGTTCCTGGCCGGGTTGCTCGCTCCGGCGGGGCCGTCCGGGCTCGCGGGGCTCGGCGCGCCGCACCTGCTCGCCGCGTTCGCCTGCACCGCGTTCGTCGCCGCGGTGGGCGGGGCCGCGGTGGCCGACGGCGTGCCCGGGTTCCTCGGCACCGCGATCGCGTCGATCGCCGGGACGGTGAGCGCCGCCGTCGTCATGGTGTTCGATGTGCCGGCGGTGGGGGTCGCCGCGGTCGCCGTCTCGCTCCTGCTGGCGTGCAGCCCGTTCGTCCCGTCGTTGTCGTTCCGGCTCGCCCGGATGCCGCTGCCCTCGATGCCCACCACGGCCGAGGAGCTGCGCGCGGACAACGAGCGGGTGGACAGCGCGTCCATCCTGGAGCGGACCGGCCAGGCGCAGCGCTACGCCACCGGGATCGTCGCGGGGATCGGCCTGTCCGTGCTCGCCGCCCAGGCGTTGCTCGTGTTCGACGAGGGGTGGATCGCGCCGGTGATGTCGCTGGCGCTCTCGCTGACCCTGATCCTGCGCACGCGGGTCTTCCACGGCGTCGCCCAGCGGCTCTGGCTGACGGTGCCCGCGCTGGCCGGGCTCGTCCTGCTCGTGCTCGCGCTGAGTGCGCGGGCCGACGGCGTCTGGTCGGTCGCGCTCGTGATCGGGCTCGTGTGGGCGGCGGCGATCCCGGCCGGTCTCGGCCTGTGGTTGCCGACCGGCCGCCCGTCGCCGTTCTGGGGACGGGCCGGGGACATCGTCGACGTCGTGCTGACCGCCGGCCTGTTCCCGCTCGCGCTGGGCGTGCTGGAGGTCTACGCCTGGATCCGCGGCCTGTCCGGCTGACCCCGTCCGGGCTCACTGCGTACGGGCTCACTGCGTCCGGGCTCACTGCGTACGGGCTCACTGCGTACGGGCTCACTGGCCGTAGGGCAGGGGCACGTCGCGCTTGGGGGCGATCCAGTCGAAGCCGGCGGTGGGCGGCGGCGTCCCCGGGGGGCCGGGCTTCTTGAAGGTCGGGGCGCGGTCCACGTCGATCGTCGCCTGCGTGAAGTCGATGGCGACGGCGCCGGTGGGCTCCACGTGCCCCATCTGGATCTCCTTGCGCCACAGGTAGCCGATGATGACCGCCGCGGCGCTGAGATAGGCGAGCAGGGCCTTGCCCCAGGCGGCGAGGATCTTGTCGGCCGCCTGCATGAGCGCGCGCAGGAAGAGCCGGGCCTGGGGGCCCGCCGGGGTGAAGGTCAGCGCCGCCGCGGAGATCGTCGTGGCGAGAAGCGTGACCGAGAACGCGAACACGGCCCAGCCGAAGTCGCGGAAGGTGGCCCCGATCTCGTCGAGCAGCCCGGCGGTGTCGGTGAGCGTGCCCCGCAGCACCTCCAGCTCCGACTGGAAGGTCACGGCGGCGTCCTCGAACACGGTGTGGTCGTCGGCGATCCAGGTCTCCCTCGACTCGGCCAGCATGAGCGCGATGAGCCGTTTGGGACCGCCGTCCAGCTCGCGGGCGAGCGCGAGCCAGTTGTTGGCCGCGTGGATGATCGCCTCGTCGTCGACCAGGAGGGTCTCCACCAACGTCAGCGCGAGCAGGCCGCCGCCCGCGAGGAGCTGCGCCCTCCTGAGGTTGGAGACCGCCTTGGGGGCCGCGTGCTTGCCCATGTTCCGCCTTCCTTGCGTCTTTTGTGTCGATATCGGGTGTTCAATCCGGTTCTGCGGGAGGGTCCTCGCCCCAGGCGCCGGGGTTCCCAGAGCGGGAACGCGTCGGCCCTGATCCGGCCGGCGGCGGAGGCGGCCCTTCGCGCCCGTCCCCGGTACGTAGGGAACGGTGCTCGGCGTGGCCCGATGGCGGGTGGCTGTCGGACACCCCGGCCCGGCCCACCGTCCCCCGCCGTATGTACGGGAGGCCGCTCGGCGGCGTGGCCCGGTGGCGGGCGGCCGTCAGACGTACTTGACGGTGCTCGCGTCCTCGGCGTCGCGCCAGTTGGCGGCGGCGATGCCGAGCTGCTCCATCCATTTCCGGGCCGTGCCGATGGCGTCGTCCAGATGGCCGCGCGCCCTGACCACGGCGGCCTCGTACGTGGGCAGGATGATCGCGCTGCCCGAGACGCCGAGGTCCCAGGGGCCGAGGGCGGTCTCGTCCACCTGGCTCCTGCGCTTTTCGAACTGGGGGATGACGTCGTCGGCGAGCCGGTTCCGGAGCTTCTTGATGCCGTCCGAGGTGACGTACCGGTCCTGGTTGGAGTTCGACCCGCTGCCGGCCCGTCGGGGCGGTGCCGGCGGCGTGGGCGCGTTGGGAGACATGTGATCTCCATATCACCGTGATCGTCACGACGGCCACGGCGGCGGAAGCGTTCGCGCAGGTGGGAGGTGTTTGTTCATGCCGGGTTGGGGGCCCGGCTACCCCGGGCTGGCGGCTGGTTCACCGTTCGGTGATCGACTCGCGGGCGACACGATCACGAGGGGGCAGGGATGTTCGACTTCGATCCCGCGGCGGTGCGTACGGAGGAGATCGACCGGATCTCCCGGGAGGCGGAACGCACCCTCCGCGATCTGACCGAGGCCCTGGGACGGCTGGGCGAGGTGACCGGGGAGGGAGAGGCCGCCGGCGGCATGATCCGCGCCATCGTGGACGGCGAGGGCCGGATCAGGGACGTCCGGTTCGATCCCCGGGTGATGCGGCAGGACAGCGAGGGCCTGGCCGAGGCGGTGGTCAGCGCCGTACGGGCGGCGCAGGAGGACGCCCGGGAAAGGACCGCCGAGGTGCTCGGCCCGGCGCTGGAGGAGCCTCTGGGTGGCGCGTTCGCGGACGCGTCCGGCGATGGGAGGGAGTCCGGCGGCCCGGGCCGCCCCGCCGACCGGGCGCTGGACATCGACCGCGCGCGGCGGAGGCTGGAGGCGATCCAGGACTCCTTCCTCGACTCGATGGAGGGCCGGACGGCCCGCCTGGAGCGGTTCCGCCACGGCTCCGGCTGATCGCGTTCCGATTCGGGCGGCTCCCGCCGACCCCGGCGCTCTCCGGTTCCGGGTTCGGCCTGGTCGCTGGTGATTTCGCGCTACTCGGGGGACGTCGTATGACCGGAAAAGTCAGTGAAATCGAGGGGCGATGAGGTACGTTGCCCTCGAAATGCGGCCATATGTGATTTCTGGCACGCAGACGGCCGCCGGTACCGGAGATGGGGCGACGGATGACGGGTTTCGGCGACTTCGCGAACATTGACATCGACCAGCTCATGCGGCGCGGCGATCAGCAGATCGAGCAGATGCGGCGGTTCGAGCAGGTCATGTCCGACCTGGTCGGCCGGGCGCAGGACGAGGACCGCCTGGTCACCGTGGAGTACGCCGGCGACGGTCTGCGCGAGCTGGAGCTGCACCCCAAGGCGATGCGGCTCAGCTCGGGCGAGCTCGCCGAGAAGATCAAGGAGACGATCAAAGCGGCGTCCGAGGACATGCAGCGGCAGGTGGAGGAGGCGTCCGAGCAGGTCTTCGGCAAGGAGGACAACCCGATGGGGCTTCTCAAGGACCCCGACGCGGTGATGGACAAGATCAAGGAAGCCGAGGGCCTCTACAACCAGACGTTCGACGATGTGATGGCCGACCTCGACCGCATCCGGCGGCGCCTCGAAGACAGCATGTGACCGAACATGTTGATCAAAGTTTACTCATCCGTAATGTACATGCATGTTATCTAGGCAGATCTTGAGGCATACGATGCGGTCTGGTGATATCCGTACGACGCGTCCTTGATGCCGGGAGCATCCAGGGCCAGTCCGGCCACATGTCACGGAGGTGACGGAATGTCGCAGTTCTTCGGTGCGAGCCCCGCCCAGATCAAGATCGCGTCCGGCCATGTCGTCGACACGGCCCAGTACATCGAGGGCCTTCGCGCGGGTGTCGAGACAACGGCGAACGGCCTGCTGGCCACGGGATGGATCGGCCCGGCGGCCGCGGTCTTCAGGCGGGCGATGACGGCCTGGGACGACAGCATGCGGGTGGTCCGGGAGGACCTCGAGTCGATCGCGCAGACGATGGGCGTCAACGCCATCGTCTACGACGCCGCCGACCAGGACGTCCAGGCCGGCGTGGGCCGTGTCGAGTCGCTGATCAACGTCGACATCAAGTGACCGAAAGCCGGTCAGGCAGGAACGGAGAGCGCTGTGTCCGCTGAACTCGACTTCACCAAGGTCAACTTCGGCCACATGGAACTGGCCCAGGGTGACATCGTCAACATCCTCAAGTCCTTCGAGCAGGCCACGGCCGACCTGCTCACCAAGCTCCAGCAGGACCTCGCCGGCCACTGGGACGGCGACGACGGCGCGGAGGCGTTCTTCCGGGAGCACCAGCGGAAGTGGGACGCCTCCGCCGTCAAGATGAGGAGCCAGCTGGACGAGATCCAGCGGGCCATCCAGATCGCGACCGAGAACTACCGGGCCGCCGAGCACAGGAACAAGAGCATGTGGGTGAACGGCTGAGCCGGCGCCCGTACGGGTCCTCCCGGGCCGTCCCCGTTCTCGACGGCCGGGACGGCCCTTCCGCGTTCGGTTCCGCGTACGGCTCGGTGACGGGCCTCGCCGGCTCGTGATGGGAGTGACATGACGCAGAAGGACGCCGTGGACGGCGACGGAGGCGGCACGCTCCCGCTCGACCCGAAATGGCCGGGCCTGGACGGTGACGTCCCTCTGCACTACAACGTCGCCACGATCAGGACGATCGCCGGAGAGTTGAAGGAGTACCTGGCCGGCGTCGAGGGTGAGGCCTTCGACGAGGGCTACACGACCGGCTCGCTGAAGAGCATCGAGCAGAGCGGCGTGGAGAAGATCGGGGCCGAACAGATCGGTGAATGGGCGGACGCGAGGGCGCTCGCCAGTACTGCGACCAGGGGCGGCAGGGCATTCCTGGACGCTTACCGGCGGTTCGCCGAGGCGTACAAGTCCGTGGTGCTCGCGATGGAAGCCCACGCCGACGAGTACGCCAAGACGAACCGCGCGAACGAGGGCGACGGGAGCGCCTGATAGGGGGCCGCCGTGGACATCGACAGACAGACTCTCAGCATCAAGACGGGAGAGGCCCCCACGGCCGCCCCGGTGACCTCTCCCACCGACACGGACCAGATCGCGGAGTGGTTGCGGAAGAGCTCGCCGGCGATGGTGAGCGACGCCGGATTCGCCTACACGCACGCCGCCTCCAACGTCGAACTGATGACGGACGCGATGCAGTCGCGCGCACAGCGGCTCGCCGAGGCGTGGAAGGGGCCGGCCGCCGCCGAGGTCCAGAAGGCGCTGCGGTTCCTCACAGCGGCGGGCGAGGAACTCGCCATGAAGATGCGGGGGATGGGCCAGGCGCTCAGGCTGTACGGCGAGGTCCATCTCCCCAAGGCGAAGACCGAGATCGAGCAGATCCACGGCAACCTGCAAAAAGAACTGCCCGGGTGCTACCCCCAGCAGGACTCACCTCTGGTCTTCTCGGGGACCGATCCGTTCCAGTCGTCCAACCAGTTCCCGTCCAACACGCGCCTGTCCTTGACGGACACCACGGGCACCCAGAGCCCGACCCTGCCGGGGCAGAACACGGACGGAGTCATCGGCGGCCGGACGGGCACTCCCCCCAGCCTCCTGCGTTCCAATTACAACGGCATCAAGACCGAGGGCACCTATCTGGTGGCCAAGACGTTCGCGGACAACAATGCCAGGAGAGTGCTCGACGAGCTGAACACGAAGATCGTCGAGGTCTACGCCGCGCACATCCCTTCTGATGTGACGTACGAGCTGCCGAAGGTGTCGCCCCCGGCCGGCGAGTCGCCCCCGCCGCGGCCGGTGGACTACGGCGACGGGTCGTCGGGCTCGGGCGGGAGCGGCACGTCGAGAGGCGGTTCCGAGGGCACCGGGGGTTCGGGCGGCACCGGTGGCTCGGGCGGTACGGGCGGCTCGTCGCGGGCGGGCTCGGGCTCGGGCGGCGGGGGGTCCCACGGAACGGACGGCTCCGGCGCGGGAGGCGGTCACACCGGCGGTTCCGACGGCTCGGGAAACCCCGGATCCCCGGAAACGGGCGGCGGTGCGACCGACCCGTCAGGCGGCGCGGGTGACCCCGGCGCCCCCGGGACCGGCTCCGACCCCGGCTCCGATCCCGGGACGGGCAGCGCTCCGGCCCCCGAGACGAGTACGGGCGACGGCACCGCCCCCTCCGTCATCGGACAGGACGACCCGGCGGGAAGCGACAGGCAGAGCACCGAGACGGCCGGTGTCCGGGACATGCCGACCACGAATCCGGTCATCGGCGACACGGCCGGTCGTCTCATCCCGGTCGATCCGCGCGTGACCGGCGGCGTGGTGACCGGACCCGGCACCGTCGCGCCGGGCGTCCCGTCGATCCTGGGCGGGCCGGGATCGGGCGTGCAGGTCTCCGGTGAGCCGGGGCTCGTGGCACCCAAGGGACCGGCGGGGTCGTCGATGCCGTTCATGCCGATGAGCGGGGCCGGCGCCGCCGGCGACCGGGAAAGTCAGGAGAGGAGCACCTGGCTGAACGAGGAACGCGACGCCTGGGACACCAGCAATCGCGTCATTCCGCCGGTGATCCGCTGACCCCTACCAGAGCAGGATGGTGCGCATGGCGCTCGAGTACGACCCGAACTGGCCTGGTCTGACCGCGGAGAACGACGCGAGCGGGTCCGGAGTCCCGGAACTCAACCGTAAGGAGATCAAACGGATCGCCGGTGACCTGCGCAAGGCCCTGGAGGCCCTGAGCACACCGACCCAGATCCAGCCGCGTCAGTCGCTGAACGCCCAGGGGGAGGCCGGGTCGTTGCCGGGGCCGCCGCCCGGCGCGGGATCGCTGCCGGACCTGCGGCGCGAGTGCGCCCTGGGCCTCACGGACACGGGCGAATGGCCGACCGCGTCCGCGTTCTTCCGGTCGACCAGCATGGCGTTCTCGATGTTGATCGGCGACGCCGGCGCCGGCGGCCTCTACCAGAACGTCATCGAGCAGAGCGACAGCGTCGCCGACACGCTGGAAGAGACGGCCAAGAGTTACGACGGCGCGGAGCAGGCCAACCAGTCCACCGCTGCCCAGCAGGCCTGACGGAGGCAACGATGAGCAAGAAGGAACCGATACCGCTGCCTCTGCGAGAGGGGCGGGCCCCGGAGACGTTCGTCCCTCTGGCCACCGGCTTCTGGCAGTCCGTGTTCCAGGGCGGCAACATGGACAAGATCCGCAAGTGGATCGACGGCGCCAATCCGGACAATGTGCGGCGGGCCGGACTCTATTACTCCGCGGCCCGCGACCTGCTGGAAAAGTACGCGGCGGACATCAAGGGGTCGGCGACCGAGCTGGACAAGCACTGCAAGGGCCCGGTGGCGGTCGAGATGCAGAAGCAGCTCCGCAGTCTGCACGCGAGCGTGCGCGAACTCGCCGGGAAGATGGGCCAGACGGGCACGGCGCTCCAGAGCTATGCCGACACCCTCGTCTACGCGCAGCGGAACGTCGTGGCCAAGCGCTTTGAGGACTCCCGCTCGGACCACGACATGGACTGGGCCGACGCCGTTCCCTTCTGGGGGATGAAGCGCGCGGACGACCGGGCGCTCAACCACCTGAAACGGGTGAACGAGCGGATCGTGCAGGACTACTACCAGCTCCCGGTCGACATCCGGCAGGACGTGCCCGATCCGAACGAAGTGCCGATGCCCGATTTCACCCCCACCAACGTGAACCCCGTCAACGTCGACCCGAAGCTGCCGGGTGGCCCCGGAGGCGACCTGCCGGGCGCGCCGCTGATGGATGTGAACGGATCGCTGCCGCGTTATGACCCCACTCTGCCGAACCTCGACGGCACGAACGGCACCGGGCTGGACCCGGGCGACCTGGGGTTCGGCGCGGACGGAAGCGGCGGCGCCGGCGGTGTCGACGGCACCGGAGGGATCTCCCCGCCCCTCGTGGGCTCCTCCGGAGGCCAGGGGAACGGCGGCTCACCGACCGGCTTCACGGGGACCGGGCCGGGGAACGCGGAACTCGCCGGGTTCGACGGCTCGGGGCTGTCCCCATCGGCCACCACGCTGACCGGCCCCGGAGGCTACGGCGTCCCCAACGTGGGAGGGACGGGACCGGGCGGCGCCGGTTCCGGATCCTCGGGGATGGTTCCGACGTACGGCATCCCGGGTGGCGGCGCCGGCGGGGGCTCGGGAGCCTCACGTATGGGAGGCCGCGGCACGGGCGCCGGGCGGATGGGCGCGAACGGCATGATGGTGCCCCCCGCGCACGCCCGCGGACAGGGACGCGAGGAGCAGGAGGAGATCGAGAACTCCACCGGCCTCCTGGAAGACGACGAGGTCTGGGGCGGCGGCGACGGCACCATCCCTCCGGTGCTCGGATAGGCGAGCGGCGGTCAGGCAAGAGGCGGGTCACACTCGGTCACCCAGGACGGAGAACGGCAGGCTATGGCGGGTTCATCCGACGGCTCGAACGCGTCGACCACGACCGGCAGGGCGACGAACATTCCTTCGGCGTCCGGCTTCGAGATGCCGGACGTCAGCAGCCCATGGGCCACCACGTTCAGCAAGGACGCGGTGAAGGCGACCGGCAAGGCAGCGGGCGATCTCCAGGGGCACATGACGGGAACGGCCACGAACACCAGCAAGATCGATGTGGCGTATCCGGGATTCGGGATCGTCGGCCTGGGACTGGACGACCTGCACCGGAACGCGCGTACCAACGTCGTGAAGTCGCTCAGGGCGGCCGCGGAGGTGCTCGTTTCCTGGCAGGACGCTCTCACCAAGGCGTCCGACAACTATCACCAGGCGGACGAGGCCGCCAAAGCCAAGATCGAAAAGACCGAGACTCAGTTCGACCCCAAGAACATCGGCCCGGGTGGCGGCCCCGACCTGGGCAAGTTGGGCGAGGACGGCCCCGGCGACTTGGGACTGAACGGGCCCGGAGACAGGCTCGACGACGGCCCGAAGCTGCCCGACTCGAACCTTCCGGATCCGAACCTCGACGGCACGGACCCCTCGGGCTCGGGCCTGCCCGATTCCGGCACGCCGAACACCGACCTGCCCACGACGAACATCCCGGACCCGAACCTTTCCAGCTCGGGGCAGTCCGGTCTCGATCGCGACGGCAGCGGCCTGACCCCGAACACGCCGGATCTGAGCGGGCTCGGCGCCAACCCGACGTCGCCGTTGAACGACGCGACGAAACTCGCGAGCTACACGCCGGGGAACGTCCAGATCCCCGGCGGCGCCAATTCGTGGACCGGAGAGGGCCCGGGAGCGGGCCCCTACGGCGGAGGGACGTCCGGTGGTTACGGCACCTCCGGCGGCGCGGCCGGGACACGCTCGCCGGGGGGCGGCGGCGCGAGTGGCATGGGCGGCATGCCGTACATGCCCCCGATGGGCGGTGCCGCGGGCGGCGCTGGCCAGGACCGCGACCGGGAGAAGTCGAACCTGCTGAGCGGTGACGAGAGCGACTGGGATGACGGCGGCGACGTCGCGCCCGCGGTCATCACCCACACCGACTGACCCCTGAACCCGAGATCATTCCGGCGATCGGACACTCATGACACTGCAACACGACGGGCCTGTGCCGCTGCCCGGGGACCTGGCGCAGGAAGGCATCAAGAACGCGGGGACGAGCGTGGTCGGCTTCGAAGCCGGCCGGTGGCTGTTCCATGAGGCGTTCATCACCGCCTCCGCGGCGGCCGTGCTCCTGTACGGAATGCCCGCCGCCAAGACGATCGCCATCGCCATCGGGACGATGGTGTCGAACCCCGGCGACATGTCGAAAGCGGCCTCTGAGTGGCGAGCCGATCAAGGCGCGATCGATGATGTGATCAACAAGCTGAAGCAGGCGCGGGACGCCATCGGGGCCCCGGCGCCGAATGCCGGGGGGAAGGACCCGCAGTGGTCGGGGTCGGCCTTCGACGCGTACAGCAGCGCGGTGGACGAGTTCATCACGCAGTTGAAGAAGATGAAGGAGTGCCGCAACAGTACGGCCGACTCGCTGCACTGCAGCGCCCAGATCTACTACGCGCTCGCCGTGCTCGCGTCCTCCGTCGCGACCGCTCTGATGCTCTACGGCATGTGGAGCGTATACACAGCGTGGAACGCGGCGTCGGCGGTCACTGTCAGATTGGTCATCCGAAAGGGGCTCAGCGCGCTCCTGGAAGTGGTGAAGGCCGCCTTCGGGAGCCAGCGCAAGGTCCTCCTGATGTTGTCGGCGGCTCTTGTCGCGGTCAACATGTTCAGCAACGGCATCGCCACCATGCTCCCGCTCATGAAGGCGGTGCCCGAGAACATCCCCGACCTGTCGCAGCAGAAACTGCAGTACGACTCCCAGGCGGGCGTCAAGAGCCAGCAGATGTCGCTCCCCGGCCAGCTCACGTTGTGAACGCGGCCCGGCTCTCGAAGTGAGCCGCTCCCGCACGCTCGCGCTTCGGGCACGTCGCGCGTGGCCCGGCTGTCGCCGGGGGCCCGAGGCGTGATCGTGGGGCGGAGGGGCCGGCCGCGCCCAGCCGGCCCGGCGCCTGTCACTCCGCGTGGACCCAGCCGACGGTCGCCTGATGCGAACCGGGGTGGGACGCACGGCCGGGCCCGGAGGCGCCGTCGGCGGCCGGCCGGTCACTGACCGTACTGCAGGGGCTTCCTGGCGGCGGCGGGGTCGAGCGCGGGACCTTCGGGGATCAGGTGGAGGATCTGCGTCGGCACCGGTGCGGCGTCCGAGACCTGGTAGCCCAGGTTGGCGAGCAGGTCGGCGGACGCGACCGCGAACCGGCGCCCCTGGTCGGTGACCAGGAAGTACGTGTGGACCGCCGCGAGCTGGCCGTCGCCGGGCAGCACCCCGGCCACCGCCGCCGACCCCGGCGGGAGCAGCACCTGGTCGAAGTGCTCCTGGTCGCCGCTCGCCGGAGGCACCGGGATCTCGATCCGGCTGCCGATCGTGAGCTGCGCACGGGCCGAGCCGGACTCGCTGTCGGCGTAGACCGCGCACAACGGCGCGGACGGGTCCGGCGTGATGATCTTCGGCATCTCGGTGGGCATCCCGGGGACCGCCATGTCGGTCTTCGACACGGGCGCGCCGTTCGCGGTGGCCGCGTCGATCGGGATGGGCGTGACCGGCCGCTTGGGGTACGCCTTCTTCTTGCTCTCGGGGTCCTGGAGCAGCAGGCTCGCCTGGGTGATGGAGATCGGGGCGAGCCCGTCTCTCATCAGGACGTACCAGCGGGCCGGGGTCCCAGCCATCGCCGGGACGGTGAACACCTGGCCCACGACGGCGCTCGTGCCCTCCGGGCCGCGCAGCCTGCGGCCGCGGTCGGGGACGTCCGGGCTGCGGAAGCCGGGCCCCTCCGGGATGGAGTTCAGCCAGGCGGCCGGCACCTTCCTGGGGTTCGCCCCGACCAGCGAGCGGGCGGCGTCGCCGACGACGCGCATCCGCTGGTCGCCCCAGATCAGCCACTCCTGCCGCCCGTCCTCGACCACCATGGCGTCGTCGCCGATCCGGCGGCCGCCGACGTCCCTGCCGCCCACCAGGGTCACGTACGACGTGCGCGACCCGGCGGCGTCGGTCACCTCCGTCACGCAGGCGGACCAGGGGCCGCGGATGAGCTTCTCCGGCGCGGGGAGCGAGGCCGGCGCGCCGGGGATGCCCACGAGCGGGCCGCGGTCGAACTCCGCGAGCGACTTGGCCGACACGTTGCGCACGGTCACGTCGGCGGTTTCGAGCAGCAGGCGCGCCGACGCGTAGTTGGCGACGGGGAGCAGCGTCTTGCCGGCCTCGCTGTACACGTAGACGGCGCCGCTCTCCTCCTCGACGAGCAACTGGCCGGGCTCGGTCAGGCTCGTCGCGCCGCCCGGTTTGAGCAACCCCCAGATCCCGAAGACCGCCATGACGAGGACCGCGACCATGACGCCGGAGAACGACGCCACGGTGTGCCGGCGCATCGGCGCCTCCGGCAGGTCCGGCTCCGCCTGCAGCAGGGCCGTGCCCAGGCGCTGCGTCATCAGCCGATGCGCCTGGTAGAGATCCTTTCGGGTCTGCATTCCAGTCCGTTCTCCCGGTACGGGGTGATCAGGGGGTGGAGCGTGGGCGTAGGGCGGGACACGATCCCCCGGGGAACGCGGGCGGGCCGCCGGCGCGCGAGTGGAACCCGGTCAGGACGGCCGAAGGCGCGGCGGCCACGATCGTCGTGGCCGCCGCGCCTCTGACGGCATCCGCCGGACGGGCTCCGAGGGACGTCACCGGCGGCGGTTCACCGTGAGGGGTCCGCCGCCGGGAACCCCGGGTTCGTTCCCGGCCGGGTCACCCGCAGTTCGCCCAGTCACCTCCGCCGCTGCTGGAGCCGCTGCCGCCGGAGTAGCGCACGCACTTGCCCTTCCCGGCCAACATCACCGGACCGGCGTAGTACTCGAACGACCCGCTGTCACCCGAGCTGCCGCCGCCCTGCACTTCGAGCTTGGCCCAGATCGAGCTGGCCTTGCCGACGTTCGCCGTCTTCATGGCGACCACGCAGTTGTATCCGGAGGCGTTGCTGTAGAGCTGGTACACCGTCCCCCCGTCGAAGCTCGCCGACCGCTGGACGTAGAAGCCGGACCCGTGACCGCCGGTGTTGCAGACCTGCTGCGGCGTGTACGGGTTGCGGGCCTCCGGCTGCTTCTCCGGAGGCGGCGCCACGGTCTTCGGCTCAGGGGCCTGCGTCTTCGTCGGCTCGGGCTCGACCTTCTTGGTGGGAGTCGGGGCGACCGTCTTCGTCGGCTCCGGGTCCGGCCGCTTCGTCGGTGTCGGGTCCGGCCGCCTGGTGGGAGTCGGGTCCGGCTCGACCCGCCTGGTCGGGCTCGGCGACGGCTCGGGAGCCCGCGTGGTGGGATCCGGAGCCGGTTCCCGCGTCTCGGTGGGCTTCTCCGTGGGCGACGGCGGCTCCGTGGTGGGAGACGGGCTCGGCCTCGGCCGGCGGGTGCGCGACGGCCGCGACGTCGGCGTCTCGTCCGCTGTCGGCGCCGAGGTCGCCGTCGGCTGCCAGGTCGGCACGGCCGGCGGCGAGATCGGGATGTCGGGCACCCTCGAATCCACGCTGACGGCGGGTGTGGGGCTCTCGTCCACCCAGTCGGTCGGCAGCGTCAGCGGGAACACGCCCGTGGCCCCCGGATCCGGGGTGCTCGCCCACGGGACGGTCACCTGGGTCTGGGGCTGCTGCTTCTTGGCGGTGGTTCCGGAGGAGGGGATGGCCTCTCCCGGAGCCCCTGCCGCGTGCCCGCCCTCCGCCGTGCCCTCGGCCGCCGTACGGTCGAACGACTTCGAGTCGGCGTAGTGACCGGCCGCCCACACCCCGCCGACGGACAGCGCGAGGACGGCGGCAAGCGACGCGGCCAGCCCGACGGAGGGCCCCTTGCGCCGTGGAGCGCCCTGGTCCTGCAGCGTCGGCCCACCGGCCTGCGAGTGGGGCGGCGCCTGGTTGGGCATCGGGGGCGCTCCCCACACCGGCGCGGCGGGGCGCTGCGCGGGCGGGCCCTGCCAGACCTGGCCGGGACCGGCCATCGGGTTCCCGTGCGGGCCGTTCTGGTGCGGGCCGCCCGGGAGGGGACCGTTCTGGTGCGGGCCGTGCGCGGACGGCACGCCGCCGGGCATCGGAGGCGCCCCCCAGAGCCGTCCGCCGTCCGGTCCGGGGAACGGCTGCTGGGCGGGCAGGACGACGCCGGCCACGGGGGCCCCGGGCATCGGACCGCCCACCACCGCGACGTCCGTGGACGGGGTGGCGGCCGCGTCGTCCTCGCCGAGCAGCCGCAACATCGCGTTCCTGGCGGTGGGACGCGCGGCCGGGTCGGGCGACAGGCAGGAGAGGAGGATCCGCCGCAGCGGCTGCGGAACGCCGTCGAGAGCGGGCGTGCCGCTTCCACCGGCGGCCAGGGCGGCGGTGACCTCCCTGATGTTCACGGTCGTCTCGGGCGACGGTCCGTCCTGCGCCGTGGGCTTCTGAGCGTCGGTTTCCGAGGCGCGGGTCTCCGCCATGGCGGCGGCGACCTCGCGGAGGTTGACCGTGCTCTCGGGCGAGGGCCCGTCCGAGGCAGCGGCGTCGGGAGCGGCGGAGGCGGCCTCGGCGTCGGACTTGTCCGAACCGGTGACGGCGCCCGAGGTGCCGGAGGCGGCCTCGGCCTCCGGGGCGTCGGGAGCGCCGGGGGTCTTCCCCGTCGCCGCGTACGCGATGGACGCCGCCCAGGAGAAGAGGTCCGAGCGGGCGTCGCCGGGCTCTCCGCGCACCTGCTCGGGGGCGCGGTAGGCGCCGCCCGACCCGCCCATGCCGATGTCGGACACCCGGGGGCCGTCCGTGCCGATCAGGATGTTGTCGGGGGTGATCCCGCGGTGGGCCAGGCCGGCCGCGTGGATCGCGGTGAGAGCGGTGAGGGTGCCGAGGGCGAGGCGCTCCAGGGCCTCGGCCTCCAGCGTCCCGTCCGTGCGTACGGTCTCCTGGAGGGAGGCGCCCTTGACGTATCCGCGCACCACGTACGGCCGGTCGCCCAGCCAGCCCGCCTCGACGGGCGGCACGGCGTGCGATCCGGAGAGGCCCTTGGCCTCGGTCAGCTCCTGGACGAGCCGGTCCCGCGCCTCCGCGTCGGCGGACGGCCGAGGGTGCATCAGCTTGACGACGGACGCGACCGCCTCCGGAGAGGGGCGTCCCAGGTAGGCGACCCCTCGGGGCCCTTCGCCGAGTCGCCCGAAGAGGGCGTATCCGCCTACCTGCTCTGGATCGTCAGGAAGCAAGGGGTGTATCTCGCCCATCGAACTTCCTTCCGGGCTGTATCAGTTCAATAAGGGCAATCATGATCAAGTCACATTCAACCAAAGACGGCCCTCCGATATCAGTGGTTTTAGGTGACTATTTGACAAACGCTCGCAGGGAAGGCGCCGCCGCCCATGTCAGCAGGGTGACGCCGGCGCGGGATATGTCTTCCGGCCCGGCCGATCAGCTCCGGCCGGGCTGCCATCTCCTGCTGCGGCCCAGCGGGGTGAGGACGGCGGCCGCGACGACGAGCGCCGCCGCGCCGAGCGCCCCGCCCGCCACGGCCGCGGCCACGCCGATGGTGCGCTCGTCCGGCGGAGGGGCCTTCGCGATCGCCGAGTCCGCGAGCGTCGGAGGCTGCTGGGGCGCGACCGCGACGACCTCCGAGGGCAGGATCATCGTCACGGCAAGCCGGGGGTTGACGACGCCCGCGCCGGTCCCCGTGCCCTTCGTGCCGTCGGAGGTGAGCACCAGCCGCCGCCGCACCCGTACGTTGTCCAGCTCGGGATAGCGGGCGCGGACCAGGGCGACCACCCCCGAGACGTACGCGGTCGCGTGGCTCGTCCCCTTCAGGTCGTTCTGGTATGTGCCTCCGGGCCAGGTGCTGGTCAGGTCCTGGCCGGGGGCGAGGACCGCGACCGGCGTGCTCGCGTTGGAGAACTCGGCCAGCTCGTCGTCCTGCGTCGAGGCCCCCACGGCGAGTACGCCCGGATAGGCGGCCGGGTACGCGGGCGAGGGGGTGCCGTCCTCCTTGGTGACGTTCCCGGCGGCGGCCACGATCACGGCGTCCTTCGACAGCGCGTATCCAACCGCCTTCCTCAGGTCCATCCGGTCGGCGGCCTTGACCGAGACGTTGATCACCTGGGCGCCGAGGTCCGCCGCCTTCGCGATCGCCTTGGCGAGCAGCGCCGGGTCCCCCCGCTCCGCGTTGGTCTGCTTGACCGAGATCAGCCGGGCGTCCGGGGCGACGCCGAAGAAGGGGCTTCCCTTGCGCTCCCTTCCGGCGATGATCCCGGCCACGCTCGTGCCGTGGCCCATGCAGTCCTGGGCGCCCGTGCCGGTCACGTCGACCGCGCGGGCCACCTTGAGCTGCGGGTGCCGGATGTCCACGCCGCTGTCCACGATCGCGACCGTCACGCCGCGCCCCCGGGTGAGGGGCCACACGGAGGTGAAGTCGAGCCGCCGCTGCGCCCACGGCTCGCTCAGCGTGACCGTGCCCTGCCTGGACGGCGCGCAGGTGTCCCGCCTCGCGGCGTCGGCGTACGCGGACGGCGTCGCGAACACGACCGGCAGCACGACGGGCGCCGCCGCCGTCGTCAGCGCCAGGGTGACCACACCTAGACCTCGCATGACCGACCCCCACGGCAGTTTGATCCGGCGGGCCACACTATTGGCGTCCACCCGTGGCCTCAAGACCGACATGTCCGGCGGCCCCTCGTACCCATGGTTCAGCGGCCGAGGTACGCGCCGCCGTTGACGTGGACCACCTGGCCGGTGACGTGCCCGGCCTCGGGCGAGGCGAGGAAGCCCACCGCCGCGGCGACGTCGCGGGGCGTGCCCGCCCGGCCGTTGCGCGTGTTCGCCACCCGCCTGCGGATGCCCTCCTCGTCCAGGCCGTCCCCGAAGAACTCGGTGTCCAGGACCAGGCCGGGCGCGACGAGGTTGGCCGTCCCGCCGGAGCCGCCCAGCTCCGCGGCCAGGTCGGCGGTCCAGGATTCGAGCGCCGCCTTGGCCGCGCCGTACGAGCCGGAACCGGTGCCGCGCGCGGCGATCGACCCGATGTTCACCACCCGCGCCCCCGCGGGGAGCCGGGGGATCAGCGCGCTGGTCACGAGTACGGCGGACATGAGGTTGGCGTCGAGGTTGGCCCGCCACGCCTCGGCCACCGCACGCAGGCCCCGCGCGGCCGGACGGGCCCGGTCCGTGTTGCCGCCCGCGTTGTTCACCAGGACGTGGACGGTCGCGGGAAGCCGCCCGAGTGCCTCGGTCACCGCGTCCGGGTCCGCGGCGTCGAAGGCGGCGTACGCGACGCCGAGCCGCCCGGCGGCCTCCTTCAGCACATGCTCACGCCTTCCGGTTATGGTCACCCGGTCGCCGGCATTCATGAAATGGCGGGCGAGGGCATATCCGATTCCGGTTGCTCCGCCGGTGATCACCACATTTCGCATGATCCACATCCTTTCATAATCATCCTGACCGTCTTCATAACCAGTCGGCATAACACCTTTACAAGCCCGATAAGTGATCTACGGTGAGGGCGCCCGAACTGTCGACGAAGGAGCCACTGAATGAGTAACAGCCTGCTCGGCGGCGACCCCGCGGAGATGCAGAGCATGGCCGCCCAGTTCACTCAGCAGGCCGACCAGGTTCGCGCCACGATGGCGAGTCTGGACCGTGAGGCGGCCAAGGTCGGCACCGCCTGGACGGGGCCCGGCGCGCAGCGTTTCAACGAGGCGTGGCAGAGCTACCGTTCGGCGTTCCAGCGCATGTCCGAAGAGCTGAACGAGGCGTCCCGGGTGATCAACACCTATCGCGGCAACATCGAGTCCGCCACCAGATAATCCGGCGCCCAGGCTCGTCCGACGCCAGGCGACCCACCACACGGCGGCCTCCCCGGTCCGTCCGGCCCCCTCCGGGGCGGAGCGGGGAGGCCGCCGTCTTGCCCCGGCCCTCGGTCCGCACCGCCGCCGTTCCGCCCGGCCCCTGTCCGGCCAGGCCCTGTCTCGCCTGGTCCCTGTCCTGTCCGGCCCCGTTTCATCCGCAAGCGGTCTTGGCGGACCGGCATTCCGCGGGGTCCGATCCGGCGCGTTCCCCGTCAGGCGGGGAGCGCGGCCTGGATCGGGGTCACGGTTCCCGAAGTGACCAGCAGGCCCCGCCCCGGCGGGCCGCCCACCGCGCCGCGCGGCAGCCGTACGCCGAAGAGGTCGCCGTCGGCGGGGCTCTGCACCGACAGCAGCAGACCGGTCCTGGACTTGCGCGCCTCCGCCGTGAACCCCCGGTAGGCCGTCGCCAGGTCACCCGTCGCCCCCGCGATCAGCAGCGCGTGCTCGCCGTCCCTGGCGGTGCGCAGGATCTCCTCCAGGGCCAGACCGAGCGGCGAGTCCGGAGAGATCAGCTCGGCGTCGTCCACGATCACCACGTACTCCCGCCTGCCCTCCAGCAGGGTCCGCGGATCCTGCGCGCCCGGCAGCCCTCCGAACCCGTCCGGCTCGCCTCCCGCCACGTTCCTGGCGTTGCCGTCCAGTACGGCGAGCACACCGGGAGCCCCGCTCATCTCCCGCAGCGGGCTGCGGCGGGGCGTGACCACGAGCACCGGCGTTCCGCGCCCCGTCAGCGAGCGGGCCGCCGTGACCAGGCACGACGAGCGTCCGGAGCGGGCCGGGCCGCCGACCACGGCCCCCGGGCCCTGGGCGAGGAGGTCCAGCCCCAGCGGTTCGAGCGCGTCCCCGCCCACGCCGAGCAGCACCCACAGCGGCGACGGCGCCTCGAACGCCGGGGCCAGCTCCGCCGCCTGCGCGGCGGTCACGCGCACCGGCAGCGCGTCCACGCGGAGCGGCGGCGCGGACCGCCACGCCCACGTGCCCCACCGCTCCGGATCGCCGCCGAACCGGGCGGGAGCCGTACGGGCCAGCGCCTGCAGGGCGGCCACCTGCGCGGGACCGGACGGATCGTCGGCGAGCAGCGCGATCTGGCTCTCCACCAGCCCGTGCTCGCCGAGGGACAGCGCCCGGCCCGGCGGGAGGGAGGACGGCAGGTCCTTCACCGGCAGCCCGGCCAGCCCGTAGTCGGCGGGGTCGGCCAGGCGCAGCACGAGCCGCTCGTCGAACACCGTCGAGATCTGGCCGAGCAGCCCCGAGCGGTCGGAGGTGACGACCGCGCGCAGCCCCACGGCCGGGCCCTCCCGCAGCAGTTGCAGCAGCGCGTCGAGCAGCCGCCCGTAGTCGTAGTTCTCGAACGCGGCGACGTACCCCTCCCACCGGTCGAGCAGCAACACCAGCCACGGGAGCCGGCCGACCGGCGTCGCCCCGGCCGCCCCGCCGAACCGCGCGGTTCCTCCAGATCCGGCGGCCCCGGCCCGGCTCGGCCGGTCGCCCGTGCCGCCCCCGCCCGTGCCGACGGACATGTCGCCGGGCATGTCACCGGAAGCGCCTCCGGACATGTCACCGGAAGCGCCTCCGGACATGTCACCGGAAACGCCTCCGGACATGTCATCGGAAACGCCGCCGGCGGCGAAGGCCGCCCGGGCCTCGGCCAGGGACGCGTACCCGGCCTCGGCGAGGAGCTGCTGGCGGCGGCCCACCTCCTCGCGCAGCCGGGACAGCAGCCGCTCGACCCGGTCGAGCTGGTCCCGGGTGACGACCGCGCCGCAGTGGGGCAGGCCGACCAGCGGGAGCAGCGCCCCCGAGCCGCAGTCGATCGCGTGCAGGTGGACGTCCTCCGGGGAGGCCCACGCGGCGACGGACCCCGCGATCGTGCGCAGGGCGGTGGAGCGCCCGCTGCGCGCCGTACCGGCGATCAGCAGGTGGCCGCCGCGTTCCAGGTCCAGGGCGAGCGGCCCCCTGGCCTGCCGCCACGGCAGGTCGGTCAGCCCGAAGGGAAGCGACGGGACGCCGCCCGGCTCCGGCGGCCTCCCGTCCACGCCGCGCTCGGGCGACAGCGTCACCGTCTCCGGCAGCGGGGGCAGCCACGGGCTCGGTCGGCGCGGGATGCCCCTGGCCGCCGCGTCGATCGCGTCCACCAGCAGCGCGAGGTCGGTGCCGGACGTCGCCGCGCCTTCGGCGGCGGCGGGCAGTGGGTGGCCGAGCGCCCGCCACGGCAGGTCGATCACCCGGAGGGCGCCGCCGTTCCCGTTCCCGGCCCCGTCACGGCCGTCGGGGGTGCGCCCCCCGATCCGCGCCGCCTGTACGGCGACCGGCTGGGCGGAGCCGGACCGCACGTAGCAGCGCCCGGGTGTCGCCTTGGAGATGTGCGCCGCGTCGGGCGCGTCGATCACGTCGGCGGACTCGCGGGCGTCGGTCACCCGCAGCGCGATCCGCAGCGACGTGTTCGCCTGGATGTCGGCGGTCACCACCCCGCCGGGACGCTGGGTGGCGAGGACCAGGTGGATGCCGAGCGAACGGCCGCGCCGCGCGATGTCGACCAGGCCGTCCATGAAGTCGGGCAGCTCGGACACCATCGCCGCGAACTCGTCGATGACCAGCACCAGCCGGGGCAGCGGCGCATCGCGCGACGACTGGTAGTCCTCGATGTCCTTGGCCCCGGCGGCGAGGAGCAGCCGCTCCCTGCGCCGGATCTCGGCCGCGAGCGACGCCAGGGCCCGCTGGGTGAGGTGGCCGTCCAGGTCGGTCACCATGCCCACGGTGTGCGGCAGCCGTACGCACTCCTTGAACGCGGCTCCGCCCTTGTAGTCGATGAGCACGAACGTCATCTCGTCGGGCCGGTTGGCGACGGCCAGCGAGCAGATCAGCGTCTGGAGCAGCTCCGACTTGCCCGCGCCCGTGGTCCCCGCGATCAGCGCGTGCGGGCCGTCCCGGCTGATGTCGATCTCGAACGGCCCGTCCGGGCCCACGCCGATGACGGCACGGGTGGAGCGGCCCCACCGGCCCGCGACGCCGTCGGCGTCGACCAGGTCGAGGAGCCGGACCGACTCCGGCAACACCGACGTCTGGTCGTCCCGGCTCACGTCGCGCAGGGGGGCCAGCGCCCGGCCCAGGCGCTCGGCCCACGACACCGACACCCGGTCGGCCCGGATCGGCCCGATCGCATCCAGCCCTCCGCCGCGCAACCGCAGCGAGCCGTCCGGCTCGCAGGACACGACGGTCGCGCACTCCTCCGGCAGGAGCCGCTCGTCGTCGTCGATCGCGACGGTGTAGACCCCGGCCCGGGGGCCCTGCCTGAGCACCTGCGGCATCCCGGGCAGGCCGCGCAGCACCTGGGCGCCGTCGAGAACGACCAGCACGTCGCAGGGCCGCTCGTCATAGGTCGCGAACGCGGGCTCGGCCGCCTCCTCCGGCCGGGCGCTCCCCGGTCGGCCGAGGTCGCCCCAGCCCGCCGGGCCGCCGGACAGCGGCCCGCCGCGCGAGCCCGTGCCGTACGAGCCGGGGCCGTACGAGCCGGTGCCGGGCGCGGCGGGGTCGGCCGGGTCGAGCCGCTCGCCGATGAGCGCGGCGAGATCGGCGACCCGGCGGGCGGCGGCCTCGGGGTCGGCCCCGACCAGGGCGACCGAGCCGGGGGCGAGGGCGGCGTCCCCGGCCGCCCCCGAAGGGCCGCCCGAGGCCCCCTCCGCGGCGCAGTGCGGGAGCCAGCGGACCCAGCCCCACCGTTCGGCGGCGTCCGCGTGCGCGCAGAGCACGACGACGGCCAGGTCCCTGGGGCTGTGCAGGGCCGCCGCCTGCCCGACCAGCCAGCGGGCGGAGCCGAGCGCCGCCTCCCTGGGGCCGGTCACGCCCGCCACGCCGAGCCTGCGCATCGCGAGGGCGACCGGCACGTTCCGGGAGAGCGGCGGCTCGGGCAGCTCGGCGTCGGCGGGTGTCCCGCGCTCCGGGACGAACCCGACGTCGGCCGGGAGGTCGGCCAGCCCGACCCGGAGCCGCAGGCTGTCGTGGTCGTGCAGCCGCCGCTCCCACAGGCGGCGGCGCGGCCCGGTCGCGGTCAGCAGGATCTCCGCGGGGTCGGGGGCGGCGTCCCTGCGGGCCGCCTCGTCCTCCTCGCGCGCCTCCGCCACCTCGGCCTCGAACACCGCGCGCCGCTCCCGGTACGCCCGGACGGCCTGGCGGTGCTTCTTCCTGCCGTGCCTGCGGTCGCTCGCCCACTGGCCCAGCATGATCAACGGGCTCATCAGCGCGATCAGCAGGAAGTACACCTGGCGGAACACCACGGCCATGCCCACGCCGAACACCGCGGGCAGCAGCGCGGCCAGCAGGTGCAGCCGGGCGCCCTCCGGGCGTTTCGGCTCGGCGGGCACCTCCAGCCGCCGGAGCCGTTCGGGGGAGCGGAGCCGGGGCGGCCGGTTGTAGGCCAGCCCGCCGTCGGGGAGCGCGTCCAGGTGGGCGTCCGGCGGCTCGACCGGTCCGATGGAGAACACCGAGCCGCCGCAGGTCAGGAGGGCCTGGCGGGCGTCCCTCGATCGTGCCTCCCCGTCGCCGCCGCCCGTGCCCGCCGTCCCGCGCCCGCCCGCCGCTCGTTCCCCGCGGCCTCTCCCGCCCCGGGGCTCTGTCGCGCTGTCGCCCGTCCGACCGGCTCTGCCCGATCTCCCGGTGCGGCCGTCCCCGCGAACGTCCCCGGTGTTTCCGGCTTCCTTCGCTTTCCCGGCTTTGCGTGCGGCGCGCCGGGTGGACCGGCCGTACGCCTTCGCGGGGCCCGGCGGGGTGCGGCGGCGGGCCCACGGGGTCGCCTCGCGTACGGGCTCGCCGTCCAGTTCGAGCCCGGCGGCGGGGTACGCGGGCTCGACGCCGACCCCGTCCGGCGCGACCCGGATCGTCGCCGCGTGCGGCGGCAGCGCCGGATCGGGAACGGCGATCGCGCACCCGGGGTCGGATCCCACGGTGTGGAGGCCGGGACCGAGCCGATGGACCGAACCCGCGCCGGGGCCGCCGGCCACCCGCAGCTCGATCACGCCGTCCGGCTCCTCGGCCATCGTCGCCGCCGCCGCGTTTCCGTCGAGCGCGACCAGGTCGCCGTCGCGGAGCAGCCCGAAGACCCGCGCCGCGGGGTCGAGCGGCCGCCCGTCCACCCACAGCTTCGGCCCCTCGGCCCGGCGCCGCCGCCCCCGGTCCAGGTCGTACGGCGCTCGCGCGGGCGGCAGCCGTACGACGTTGGACGGGCGGGGCGGCCCGGCGAGCGCGGCGGCCAGCGCCCCGACCGTGGTGGACTCGTCGCCCTCGACCATCACCTCGCGGTGGCCGTGCTCGGCCACGACGGTGAGCATGATCCGCATTCCCAGACTCCCAAGGGCCGCCTTCCGGGGAGAAGGCGGGTCGCCGTCGCGTCACCCGTTCGCTCAGGGCGCCGCCGGACCGGCTCGTGGCCGAGAAGATCGCGGGAGCGGCCCGAGCCGGGACTCCCCGCCGGGATCCGGTGACGGCGCCGCCGACTCCCGCGCGGCGCTCCTGCCGGAACTCCTGCGACGAGCCGGTGTCACCCTCCCGGTAGAGCCGGACGGCCGGCGCTCCGGAACCGGAAAGGGCCCCCTTCCCGGGGAGTGTCCCTCGGAGGCGGCGCCGCGTGAAAAGGGCTCCGCCGAGGACGGGGCGCCAAGGACAACGTAGCGGGGCCGTCCCCGGTTATCTCCTCGTTCCCCTGGAAACACCGGACGCCTTTCCCCGCCGTACGGCCGAGGCGCGTACCGGCATGTGGGACCGATGCGATCTATGCGGACAGAGTGCTTCTTATCACGAAATTCAACCACAGGAAAGTGATAATGGTAAACAAGCATCGATCAATCGGGCATTGACACCGGTATTCCTAACGGATAAGCATGGAAGGCCGGTTTCCGGCCACACGGCAGCGCGTTGGTGTCCATAATGGTGTCAATTCTGTAATTCGAACTGACCAATACTGCGGATGAAGGCGCGACCGTTAATCCGGCCCTCATTTCAGTAGCGGAAGCGATCGTCCTTGGGAGTCCCCCACCCATGAGGATCAGCGACAAGCCCGCCTCCGACGGACGCGTACCGGCGAACGAGCGGCCCGGGCTGTCCGGACCGGCCTCGCGGGGGCTTCCCGTGCCGCCGCGCGAGCGCAAGCCCGCGCTCGCCGCGCTCGCCGTCCTCCTCATCCTCGGCGGGGCGCTGGCCACCACGCTCCTCGTCCTGCGCAGCGGCGACCGCGTCTCGGCCGTGGGCATCGTGCAGCGGGTGGGCGCGGGGCAGCTCGTCCCGGCCTCCGCCATCAAGGAGGTCGAGATCGCCGACACCGGCATCGACTACGTTCCCTGGCGCTACCGGGCCGAGGTGGTGAAGACCTACGCCGCCGTCACCCTGCTCCCCGGCACGCTGCTGACCACCCCCATGGTCACGAAATCGAGCGAGGAGCTCGGCCCCGGCAAGGCCATCGTGGGCCTCTCGCTCCGGGCCGGACAGGCCCCGGTCGGCATGGGCAAGGGCGACGTCGTCCAGGTGATCTACGTACCGGCGAGCGGCAAGGGGGCGGCCGAGCAGCGGGTGCTCGCGCCCGCCGCCCGCGTCCACAGCATCGGCGCCCCCGGGAGGTCCGGCGGCGGCCTGGTCTCGGTGGTCGTGGACGCGTCCGTCTCGCCCGCCGTCGCCGCGTACGCCTCCAGCGGCGAGATCGCGCTGGTCGTGCTCCCGGGAGCCGGGTGACGTGGCCCTCATCGTCCTCGCCGCCGACAAGGGGGCGCCCGGAGTGACGACCGCGGCGACCGCCCTCGGGGCGGTCTGGCCGCGCCCGGTGCTGCTGGCCGAGTGCGACCCGTCCGGCGGCGACCTCGCCTACCGGCTGCCCGCCGAGGACGGCGGCGTGCTGAACCCCGCACGCGGCCTGCTCAGCCTGGGCGCCGTCGCCAGGCGCGGGCTGCACGCCGACCAGATCCAGGAGCACACGCAGAAGCTCGTCGGCGGCCTGGACGTCCTCACCGGGCTGACCCACGGTGAGCAGGCCGGGGGCCTGACCTGGTTGTGGGGGCCGCTCGGCCGGTCGCTGGCCGCGCTGCCGCACGCCGACGTGCTCGCCGACTGCGGCCGCCTCGGCGGGCACCCGCAGATGGGCGAACTCGTCGCCGAGGCCGCCCAGGTCGTGCTCTTCACCCGGCCGAGCCTCGACCACGTCGCCCACCTGCGCGAACGGCTGGCCCTGATGGACGGGCGGCCCGTCGTGGTCGTGATCGCCGACCCCCGGTCGTACCGCGCCTCGGTCGAGGAGGTCCGGCGCATCGTCGCGCCGTGGGACGTCGCCTTCGTCGCCGGCCTCGCGCACGACCCCAAGGGCGCCGAGCTGCTGCGCGGCCAGTGGGGCGGGCGGCTCGACCGCAGCCTGCTGATCCGCACCGCGCGCGAGCTCGCCGGACGGCTGGTCGCGCTGCTCGCCCCGCGGGACCCCCGGGACCCGCGTGACAACCAGTGGGATCCGCGGGAGCGGGACGCGCGGCCGGAGCGCGGCGGAGCCGACCGCAGCGGGGCGGGCCGATGAGCGGGCAACGGGCTGGCGTCGACCACGCGCTGGTCAAGCGCTTCCGCCAGGAGGTCGGCGACCGGCTGGCCCACCAGCGGCGGCTCGACCAGGCGAGCGGCATCCCCCCGATGAGCGGCGAGGACGAGCGGCAGTTCGCCCGCGCCCTGATCGCCCAGGTCCTGGAGGAGTACGCGAGGGGCGAGATCGGCGTCGGCCGCACCCCGCCCAGCGCCGAAGAGGAGGAGGCGCTCGCCGCCGGCATCCACGCCGCGCTGTTCGGCGTCGGCCGCCTCCAGCCGTTCCTCGACGACCCCGAGGTCGAGAACATCGACATCAACGGCTGCGACCGGGTGTTCGTGAGCTACGCCGACGGCCAGGAGGTCGCCCACGAGCCCGTCGCCGACTCCGACGAGGAGCTGATCGAGCTCATCCAGATCCTCGCGGCGTACTCCGGCCTGTCGTCCCGGCCGTTCGACACCGCGAACCCGCAGCTCGACCTGCGCCTGCCCGACGGGTCCCGCCTGTCGGCCGTCATGGACGTCACCGTACGGCCCGCCGTGTCCATCCGCCGGGCCCGCCTCGGCAAGGTGTTCCTCAGCGACCTGGTGGGCAACGGCACGCTCGCCCCCGAGCTGGGCCGGTTCCTCGCCGCCGCCGTCGCCGCGCGCAAGAACATCATGATCGCCGGCTCGACGAACGCGGGGAAGACGACCCTCCTGCGCGCCCTCGCCAACGAGATCCCCACCGGCGAGCGGCTCATCACCGTCGAGCGCGCGCTCGAACTCGGCCTCGACCAGTTCCCCGAGCTGCACCCCAACGTGGTCGCGTTCGAGCAGCGCCTGCCCAACTCCGAGGGCCGGGGCGAGATCACCATGGCCGAGCTGGTTCGGCGGTCGCTGCGCATGAACCCTTCCCGCGTGATCGTCGGTGAGGTCCTCGGCGACGAGATCGTCACCATGCTCAACGCGATGACGCAGGGCAACGACGGCTCGCTGTCCACGATCCACGCCAACTCCTCGATGGAGGTCTTCAACCGCATCGCGACGTACGCGCTGCAGGCCGACGAGCGGCTCCCCATCGAGGCGACCCACATGCTGATCGCGGGCGCGATCGACTTCGTCGTCTTCATCGAGAAGCGCAACGACTACCACCGCGGCGGAACGCTCCGGCGCTTCGTCTCCAGCGTCCGCGAGGTCACCGGCTGCGACGGGCGGGTGTTGTCCTCGGAGGTCTTCACCGCCGCCGGCGACCGCGTCGTCCCGCACGCCCCGATCTCCTGCCTGGACGAGTTGGCGGCGCACGGCTACGACCCCACCCGGGAGGTGTGGCGCTGATGCCCGCCGGACTGCTCGATCCGCTGGTGCTGACGGCCGGGGCGCTGACCGGCGGCGGCCTGTTCCTCCTCTTCCTCGCCCTGTACGGCCTGCGCCCCCGGCCCGCCGGGCCCGACCGGAAGGCGGCCCGCCGCGAGCTGCTCCGGACCCTCTCCACCCGCACCGCCATCGCCGTGATCACCGGAGTCGTCGTCCTGCTGGTGACGGGGTGGCCGGTCATGGGCGTGGGCGCCGTGCTCCTCGTCCTCGCCTGGCGCGGCCTCACCGGCGGGGCGGCCGACGAGCGGGCGGCCATGCGGCGGCTCGAAGGGCTCGCCGCGTGGACCGAGTCGCTGCGCGACACCATCGCCGGAGCGGCCGGGCTCGAACAGGCCATCCCCTCCTCCATCCGGGCGGCCGCGCCCATGCTCCGGCCCCATCTGCTCGCCCTCGTCGACCGGCTGCACTCCCGCATGCCGCTCGCCGACGCGCTGCGCCTGTTCGCCGACGAGCTCGACGACCCCTCCGCCGACCTCGTCGTCGCGGCGCTGATCCTCAACTCGCGGCTGCGCGGTCCCGGCCTGCGCGACGTGCTGTCCGCGCTGGCCGTGTCCGCCCGCGAGGAGCTCGACATGCGGCGCCGGGTCGAGGCCGAGCGCCGCTCCACCCGCAAGAGCGTCCAGATCGTGGTCGGCACGGCACTCGCCTTCGCCGCCGCGCTGGTGGTCTTCAACCGCTCGTACGTCGCCGAGTACGGCACCCTGCTCGGCCAGGCCGTCCTCGTCGTGGTCGCGGGACTGTTCGGCGCGGGGTTCGCGTGGATGCGCCGGCTGGCCCGCTTCGACAAGCCCGCCCGGATCCTCGCGCCGTACGCGTCGGCCACGGGCGGCAGCCTGCGCGACGGCGGTCGGGACGCGGACGACCACGGGGACGAGCGGGGCGACCATCCGCTCCGGACGGGAGGCGTGCGATGACCGAGCCCGCGCTGGCGGGAGCCGTACTGGGGCTGGGGCTCTTCCTGCTCTTCCGCGCGCTGTTCCCGCCCCGGCCCGGCCTGTTCGCCCGGCTGACCGCCCTCGACCTGGCCCGCGCCGGAGCGGCCCAGCAGAAGGCGCCGCTCATCGCCCCCGACGAGCACGTCAGCGCGTTCCGCCGCGACCTCGGCCTGCGGCTCGCCCGCCTCTACGCCGCCAGGGGGTGGGAGGCGCGGTCCGTCCGCGCCGACCTGGCGCTGCTCGGCAAGTCCTTCGAGGGCTTCCTCGCGACGAAGGTCCTGCTCGCGGCGGCAGGGCTCCTGGTGTTCCCCCTCCTCGTGGGCTGGCTCGCGCTGATGGGGTGGGGCCTGTCGCTGAGCATCCCGCTCTGGTCCGCGCTGGCGGCCTCCGCGGTCTTCTTCCTGCTGCCCGACATGCAGATCCGGCGCGACGCCGGGGTGCGCCGCCGCGACTTCCGGCACGCGGTCGGCGCGTTCCTCGACCTCGTCGCGATGAACCTCGCGGGCGGCCGCGGCGTCCCCGAGGCGCTGATGATGGCGGTCGCCGTCGGCAGCCCCGGCGGGACCCCCGGTACGGGCGCCAACTGGGCGATGGAACGCATCCGCGAGGCGCTCGGCAACGCCCGCATCGTCGGCATCACGCCGTGGCAGGCGCTCGGCCAGCTCGGCGACGAGATCAACGTGGACGAGCTGCGCGACCTGTCCGCCGCGCTCGGCCTGGTCGCCGACGACGGCGCCAAGGTCCGCTCCTCGCTCACGGCGCGCGCCGCCACGCTCCGGAGGCGGGAGCTCGCCGAGGTCGAGGGCAAGGCGGGGGAGCGGTCCCAGTCGATGCTGGTCGCCCAGCTCCTGTTGTGCGCCGGTTTCGTGGTCTTTCTCAGTTTCCCGGCGGCCATGAAGATGTTGGGGGCGTAGATGCTCACCTATTTGATCGCGATGCTGCACGTGCGGATCGAGCGCGCCCGTAACGCGCCGAGCAAGGGGGCCTCGGCCGTCGAATGGGTGATCATCACGGCGATCATCGCCGGGGTCGCCCTCGGCCTGGCCACCCTCATCAAGAACCTGGTCTCCCAGAGGGAGGCCGACATCACCTCCAACTTCGGAGGTGGCGGTGGCGGTGGTGGCGGTGGCGGCGACGGGGGAGGCGTCTTCACCGGAGGCGACCAGTGACGGGCGACGCCCGTGCTCGTGCCGGAAGGACGCCGCCCGCGCGCGCGGCCCGCTCCACGCCTTCGCCACGGCGCGCCCGGCGCCGCCCGCATGGCGGCCATGGGGGCGAGCGCGGGGCGACGGTCATCGAGCTGGCCATGATCATGCCGGTCGTGCTGGCCGTGGTGCTGCTGGTCGTGCAGGTCGCGCTCTGGTTCCACGGGCGGCAGGTGGCCGACGCCGCGGCCAGGGAAGGGGCCAGGATAGCCCGCGCCGCCGGGACGTCGGAAAGCTGGCAGGGCGACGCCGAGGCCAAGGCCGAGCAGATCGTGCGGGCCGTCGGGCCCCGCGTCCTCCAGGGCGCGACGGCACGTGCCTGGGAGCGTGGCGACCAGCGCGGCGTGGAGGTCACCGGCAGCGCCGTACAGGTGGTGCCGCTGCTGCCCGAGCTGGCCTTCACCGTGACGGCGAGCTTCGGCGGCCCGGTCGAGTGCTTCCGCCCCGACGACGGTTCGGACGGCTGCCAGTGACCCGGCCCGTACGGCTTCCGCCTCCCCGCGCGGCCCGCCGCCGCCCCCCGGACACCGGGTCGATGACGGCGGAGACCGTGATGCTCGCGCCCGTCCTCCTGCTCTTCCTCATGTTCGTGGTGGGGGCGGGCCGGATCGTCGAGGCGCAGGGGGAGGTCAACGGCGCGGCCAGGGACGCGGCCCGCGCCGCCTCCGTACAGCGGACCCGGGCCGAGGCCGAGTCGGCGGCGGCCGAGACCGCCGCGGCCGTGCTCTCCGGCGAGTGCGACCCCCAGGTCGGCCTGGCGGGCACGGAGTGGGAGGAAGGCGGAGTCGTCCACGTCGCCGTGATGTGCGAGCTGGACCTCGACTTCCTCGGCTTCGGCGCGTCCCGGCGGATGAAGGGGACCTCCGTCGCTCCGCTGGAGCAGTTCCGGAGGGTGGAATGAGCACCCGTGCGCGGTCCGGGGCGGACGCCATCGGGCGGTCGGGGCCCCGGCCGGGCGGGACGTCCGTACACGCCGGGACCGGTCCGGCGGTCGCGAGAGGGGCGCGAGGCCGGGGGCCGGGCGACCGGGGGTCGATGTCGGTCTTCGTGGTCGTCTTCTCCGTGGCCGTGTTCCTGCTCGCGGGGCTGCTCGTGGACGGCGGAGCGGCCATGAACGCCCGCCTCAGGGCGGCCGACGTGGCGGAGCAGGGGGCCCGTGCGGCGGCCGACCAGATCGACGTGGAGGCGCTGCGGGCCGACGGCCGGGTCCGGCTGCTCTCCGACGAGGGCGTAGTGTGCGGCCGGGCGCGCGAGATCGTGGCGGCCCACGACGACCGGGGCGTACGGATGAGGCGGTGCGAGATCGGCGGAGGGCAGGCGGAGGTGACCGTCGAGGTCGGCGTCCGCTGGGACGCCGTCTTCCTGTCGATGCTCGGATTCGGCGGCTCGGAGGCGGCGGCCACCGCCACCGCCGGGCCGGACGTGGGGGACGCGGGGGACGTATGACAGGTGACGGCAACTCATGGCCGCGCGGCTCGGACTCGCCGGGCCGCCCCAGGGGAGCGGGCCGCCCGCCACACGGGGGGCGGCCTCCCGGCGGCGGCCGTTCGCCGGGGCAGCGGACGCCTCTGCCGCCCGCGTTCCCACCCTCCCGCGATCCCGCGCCGCCCGAGAGCCGGTCCACCCGTCCGCCCGCCGGCGACCGGGAACGGCCCACACCGTCACCCGGTGGCGACCGGGAGCGGTCCACGCGGTCAACGGGCGGTGAGGCGGAGCGATCCGCCCGGCCGTCGAGTGAGGATCGGGAGTGGTCCGCGCGATCAGCGGACCGTGGGCAGGGGAGGCCCGTGGCGTTCCGGCGTCCCGACTCCCACCAGCATCGGCGGCCGGGACGCCGGGCCGCCTCCCGGCGTCCCGTCCGCATCCCGCCGCGACGGACGCCGCGCGACGTCCTCGCCGGGATCGCGGCTCTGCTGGCCCTCGTCGCCCTCGTGGGCGGTGTGCCGTACGCGCTGATCCGGCTGGCCGGGCCGCCGCTGCGGCCCGAGCTGCGCGACCTCGACCTGCTCACGAGCGACGTCGGCCCCGAGACGGTCATCGCGATCCTCGTCCTGCTGGTGTGGCTGGCCTGGCTGCAGCTTTTCGTCTGCGTGACCGTGGAGGTGTACGCCGGGATCCGCCGGGTGGGGATGCCCGCGCGGGTGCCCCTGTCCGGCGGCACCCAGGCGCTCGCCAACCGGCTCGTCTCGGCGGTGTTGCTGCTGTTCACGGCGGCCGCGGTGGCCGCCCCCGTGCTCGGGCCCGTGACGGGAGCGGGCGCGCCCCCGTCGATCCGCCCGCAGGCGGCCACGCTGTCGGCGCCCGTCGTCACGCCCGGCGACCGCCCGCCGCTTCAGGCCCGCGAGGTGAAGAAGGTCTACGTCGTGCAGCCGCCCCACGGGCGGCACCACGAGAGCCTGTGGGAGATCGCCGACAAATGCCTCGGGGACGGCCGCCGCTATCCCGAGATCTTCCGGCTGAACCAGCACAAGCAGCAGCCCGACGGCAGCCGGTTGCGGATGGCCGACCTGATCAGGCCCGGATGGGTCCTCGACATGCCGGACGACGCGCGGAACGTCCTGGTCGTCCCGGTGGACGAGGACCGGCCGGTCACCCTGGAACACCACCCCCTGATGCCGTCCGACACGAGCGGCGACCTGAGCGACGACCTGGACCGCGGCGCCGCCGGCCGTGACCCGTACGGGGAGACCGGGAGGGACGCGGGCGGTGACGCGGCGTCGGGAAAGGACGATTTCCGGTTGCCGCCGCCCGCCCTCCCCGAACGACCCGGCGAAACCACCGCGGAGCACCCGCGATCGGACCGGCCGTCGGAAGTGTCGGACCCGTCCCGCGAGAGGCGCGCGGAGCCCGAACGGCCCGCGGCGGAAGACGGCACGGAAGACGGCAAGGAGAACGGCAGGACGGGCGACGCCGAAGGCGACGCGGCCTCCCGCGGCGAGCCCTCCCGCCCGGGCCGGGAGCGCTCCGAGCCCGGCGGCCGGGAGCCGTCCCTGTCCGGACGCCACGCGCAGGAGGACGACGCCGGTCTCGACCTGGTGGACTGTCTCGCCGCCGCGTCGCTGGCGGCGGCGGGACTGCTCGCCCTGCTCGGCCGCCGGCGCAGGGAGCAGCTCTGGCGGCGCGCCTTCGGCCGTAGGGTCGTCCCGCCCCGAGGGGACGCCGCGCGGGCCGAGGTCGCGATCCGCCTCGGAGCCGACGCGCCGGGCAGCCGGATGCTCGACCTCGGCCTGCGCCTCCTGGGCGGGCTGCTCGCGGAGCAGGGCAGGCGCCCGCCGACGATCTACGCGGTCCACCTGTCCAGCAGGGGGCTGGACCTGTGGATCCACCCCGCCGACATGGACGCGCCCGCCCCCTGGGAGGCGTGCGACGGCGGGCAGGTCTGGCGGCTCCACGCGCACGACGGCCGCCGGATCGACGAGGGGGACCTCGCCGGGGTGCCCGCGCCCTATCCGGGGCTCGTCTCGCTGGGCACCGCCGACGGCGGCAGGGTGCTCGTCGACCTGGAGGCCGCGCAGGGCGTCGTCGCGATGGAGGGGGCGCGGACCGTCGCGGCCATGTCCGCGCTCGCCGTCGAGCTGGCCACCAACCGCTGGTCGGACCACATGCGGCTCACCCTCGTCGGGTTCGGCGAGGAGCTCGCCCTGATCGCGCCCGACCGGATCCGCGTCGCGGGCGGCCTCGCCGAGGTCCTGCCCGAGCTGGAGGAGCGCGCCGCGCGGCAGACCGGAGACGTCCTCACCGGGCGGATCCATTCCCGGGTGGCCGATCCCGCCTGGACGCCGCACTACCTGCTCTCGGCGATCCGGCCGGACGAGGACGAGGCGCGCCGCCTCGCCCTGCTCGGCAAGGCGACCCGAACGGCCACCGGGTACGTCGTGGCGGGCGGCATGCCGTACGCGACCTGGACCTGGGAGATCACCGACGACGACCGCGCCAGGATCGACGCCCTGGGGTTCGAGGTCGACGCCCAGCTTCTCCCGCGCCGCCACTACGCGGCCGTCGTCGACCTGTTCCGTACGGCGCAGCGCACCGAGGGGGAGCCGCTTCCCGAGCCCGAGGTGCGGGTGCCCGACGAGCCCCCGTCGATCGAGGTCCGGATCCTCGGGCCGATCGAGATCGGCCCGGTGCCCCCGCTGGAGGAGGGCAGGACGGCGCTCGCCCACGAGATGGTCGTCTACCTGGCCACGCACCCGGCGGGAGTCCACCCGGTCGTGCTCGGCGGCGTCCTGTGGCCGCGCGGCGTGCAGGCGGCCGTCCGCGACGCCGCCGTGGCGCGCGTGGTCGAGTGGCTCGGCGCCGACGCCGAGGGCCGCCCCCACGTCGAGCCGGACGAGTCGGGACGGCTGCGGCTCGGACCCGAGATCAGGAGTGACTGGCATCTGTTCCAGGAGCTGGTCCGCCGGTCCCGTGACCAGCATCCGGAGGCGGAGGTCCTCCTCCTGGAGAAGGCGGTGGGGCTGGTGCGCGGGCCGTTGCTGAGCGGCCGTCCGGCGGGCCGGTACGCCTGGCTCGCCGCCGACTCCCTGGAGTACGACGTCACGGCGAGCGTGGCGGACGCCGCGCACCGCCTCTGCGAGCTGAGGCTGGCCCGGGGCGAGGCGGAGGCGGCGGTCGCGGCGGCCCGGGCCGGGCTGCTCCTCGCGGCCGACGACGAGGGCCTGTGGCGTGACCTGCTGCGGGCCGCGCACGCGACCGGCGACCGCGCCCGGCTGCGGGCCGTGGCCGACGGCCTGCGCCGGAGGGCGACGTCCCATCCCTACGGGGGCGGCATGGCTCCCGAAACGGAGGCGCTGATCGATGAGCTGCTCCCCGAATGGCGCGGGGACGCCGCCGGCCTCGGCTCCCCGCGTCTCGCGTGACGGCGGCCGGATGGGATCGACAGCGGCGCACCGGGGCGGGACCGGCGGGATCGGCGAGGGCGGGAGCGCCGGGGTTGAACATTCCGGCTGTTTCAGGATTCGTCAGAGGGAGGTCGGCGGTGCGCGTTCATCGTGACGTCCGGTTCGCCGCCGCCGCGCTGGCCGGCTGCCTCATGGCCGCCGCCTGCGCGCCGTCCCGCGCCGAGCCGCGGTTCGAGCCCGCGGGCGGTCCCGCCGCGACGGCCGCCGAGAGCACCCCCGGCGCCGTACGTGGGACGCCCGAGCCGTCCATCACCCCGGGCGTCGAGCGGGTCTCCGCCGGGGACGGGCTGCGCGTCGAGATCGAGTGGCCCTCGGGGCTGGACGCCGACGTCGTCGGAGGAGTCCGCATGTACGCGGAGAGCTACACGGCCACCTGGCGGGCCGTCACCAGCGGCGGGCGGGACACCGCCTATGTCCACACCGTGGAGGAGACGGCCCTCCGCGACGCCGCGACCCGCCTGCGTTCGTTCCTCGACCGGAGGATGTCCGCCCGCGGCGTGGCCCGGCTGTACGCGCTGCGGGTCGACTCGAAGGTCGAGATCGGCGACCGGATGGGCGTTCAGGTGCTCGGCTGCGTGGACGAGTCCGGCGTCCGGATGACCGACCAGGAGGGGAACCCGGTCGCCGACCAGCCGGGCTGGACCCGCCCGCCGCTCTCGACCTACCTGTGGGTCGCGGCGGTCGGCCGGGACGAGCAGGGAGTCTGGCGGGTCCGGACGTTCCGCATCGCCACCTATCCGTCCGCGTCCGCCAAGAGGTGCGCCCGATGAACGACCTCGATGCCCTCCGTTCGCCTTCGCGAGCCTCGTCCGGTGGGGTGGTGGGCGCCTTGGCCGAGCCCACGAGGGGGTGCGCCGGATGAGATCCCCGTTCGCGCCGCTGCGCTCGCCCCGCGTCCTGGCCCTGTGCGCGACGGTGGCCGTGACCGTCACCGCCGCCGGGGGCCCGCTCGCGTCCGCGGCGGCGGACCCGAAGCCGGGGACGGGCAATCCGACCGCCGAGGGGTTCCAGGAGGGCCGCACCGCGGGGGTGCGGCTGGCGAACTCCTCCATCGTGCTTTCCGGCAACGGCCTCGGAGGCAAGGGGGCGAAGGGCGACGGCTACCGGATGCCGCGCCCCTGCTGGTACGAGCCGTACAAGAACGCCGAGGAGATGGTGCGCGCGGAGGACGAGTCCCTGCGTCACGCCCTCGGGGCGGACCCCGATCTCAACGTCTCCGGCGGTACGGTCGACGACCTTCTCCGGCAGTACCGGGACAAACTCGGGCAGGAGGGCCGCTGGTGGCGCGCCGCCTACAACGCCGGCGACCAGAGCGGCGTGGCCTGCGTGGCCTCCCTGGCCCCCGCCGTGTGGGTCGCGGACGGCCAGACCCCTCCGGCGGGCATCACCCCCGAGGAGTTGCTGCAGATCGCCAGGGCCGCGCTGACCGTGCCCGAGCCGAAGATCAAGCTGAGCCCGGACGCGAAGAGCTTCGTCAACCTGCCCACCTGGGTCTGGCTGGAGGGCGCCGGGCCGGTGACCCGCACCGTCACCGCCACCCTGCCCGGCGTGATGAGCGCGACGGTGACGGCCACGCTCAAGAACATCGAGATCGACTCGGGCACCGCGTCCGACCGCGCCGAGGTCCGCGACGACTGCGGCCCCACCGGGCGCCCGTACGCCAAGGGCGGCGACTTCACCTGCGGCGTCCGCTACCTGAGAGCCTCGATCGACCTGCCGCGCCAGGTCTACACGATGACCGTCACCGCCGTGTGGCCGGTGACCGGCGCGGTCGGCCAGGGAGGCGCCCCCATCGCGTACGCCCCGCTGCGGGCCGCCGTCACCAGGGACGTGCCCGTCGGCGAGGTCCAGTCCGTCGTCACGGGATGAGGTGGGGGTCCCCCCAGACCGCGGTCGGCCGGGAGCACCCGTTCGCCAGGACCTCGAGGATCAACGTCTGGGTGTCGTCGAGCGCAATGTCGATCGTGTTCGGCTGCGCGTACTGCGCGGCCCGTGCCCCGATCTGCTCATCGGAGTCCGCGCGGTCGTCCTGGTCCCTGTCCGCGTACACGCGGAAATCGACGGTGCCGGTTCGCGCGGATCCGATCACCTCGTCACTCACCCCGACCGTGGCCCGGAAGCGCGAGTACGGCTTGTCGAGGTGGTAACGGGTTTGCGTGGGGAGACCGCAGCTCACGCCCTCCACCGCGAGGCTCTTCTCGTGGCTCTTGGAGGCCAGCGCGTACGTGCCCTGCAGCCAGGCGGATCCGACCGGCGTGAGGTCGGCCAGGTGGAGACGCGACTCACCGGGGGGTGGGGAGTCGGATGACGTGTCGGGTTCCGGCCGCGTGGGCTCCGAGGACGGACCCGGGGCCGCGGCGCCCGCCGTGACGGTCGCGGTGACCGTCACGGTGGCGGTGGCGGCGGGCGTCGGATCGCCGCCCGAAGGGTTGATCTGGAGATAGCCGGTGAGGACCGAGAACACACCGCCGAGGAATGCGGCACCGAGTGTGCCGACAGCGGTGATGATCGCCACCTTCACGGTGGAATCGGTCCCCGTGGAGGACTCGCGCGTTTCGTCCATGGGGACCGGGGATGGTTCGTGTCTCCGCACCTGACAGACGGTATCGACAAGACGGTCAGGACGGACCTGTGTTCATTGTCCTGTGATCTCGGCGGATCTCGGCTGAGTTCCGCTGGAGCCGATCATCCTCGGCGCTCGTGGGCGAGCAGCCACTCCTTCACCGGGACCCCGTAGTAGTAGCCGCCGAACCCGCCCGTCGTCGGCAGGACCCGGTGGCACGGGACGAACGGCGCGATCAGGTTCTGCGCGCACGCCGAGCCCGCCGCCCTGGCCGCCGTCCTCGGCAGCCCCGCCATCTCCGCCAGCGTCCCGTACGACACGGTGGTGCCGGCCGGTACGCTGCGCAGCGCCGTGTAGAGCCGCTGCCGGGTCGGCGTCCCCGGCTGTGTCACCGGGACCCGGTCCAGGGCGTCGAGCTCGCCGTCCAGATAGTCGCGTACGGCCTGGGCGGCGTCGCCGAGGTCGCCCTCGACCAGCGGCAGCTCGCGCAGCGCCGCCGGGAGGCGGTCGAACTGCTCCTTCGGGTCCGCGCAGAACCCGGCCGCCACGACGACGCCGTCCCGCGCGAGTACGCTCACCGGGCCCACGGGGGTGGGCAGCACCTGAGCAACGATCATGTCGATCGCGGCGGGCGCAGGCGGCCCGCCGCTCCCTCCTGTCTGGCGTTCCTGTCCGATGTTCTTCAGATGTTCTTCAGATGGCGCAGGCGGCGGCCGGGGGCGCGGACGAGCTCCACAGGTGGAGCGCCGCGTACGCCCTCCAGGGCCGCCACCGCTCGGCGTGCTCGGCCGGGATGCCGAGGCACTGCATGGTCTTCTTCAGCACCAGGTCGCCGCCCGGCCACGCGTCCGGGTCGCCGAGCGCGCGCAGCGCGACGTAGCTCGCGGTCCACGGCCCGATCCCCGGGATCTCCAGCAGCTTGGCCGTGGTCTCGGGCACGTCCTCGGCGCCGTCGAGGTCGATCCGCCCCTCGGCGACGGCCTCGGCGAGGGCGCGCAGCGTGGCGACCCTGCGATCGGTGAGGCCGATGCCGGTGAGGTCCGCCCCGGCGAGCCGGTCGGCCGTGGGGAAGAGCGTCGTCACCGCCGCGGTCTCCCGGCCGTCCCGGTCCGGCGCCGCCACGTCGACGACCGTGCCCGCCCGGGCCGCGATCCGACCCAGCAGGGTCCTCGCCCCCGCGACGGAGATCTGCTGCCCCACGACCGCGCGTACGGCCAGCTCGAAGCCGTCGAACGCGCCGGGCACCCGCAGGCCGGGACGCTCCGCGACCAGCGGGGCGAGGGACGTGGCGCCGAGCGCCGAGGCGATCGGCTCGGGGTCGGCGTCCAGGTCGAGCAGGCGGCGGCAGCGCGCCACGAACCGGGCGAGCCGCCGGGTGTCGTCCGTACGCACGGTGAGCCGGATGTGGTCGGCCATGGGCACGAGCGTGATCCACCCGCCGGGGACGGCCCGCAGGTAGGTCGCCTCGCCGGGCGAACGCCCGTCCGGCCCGCCGGCGCCCTGCTCCGGCGGCTCCGGGAGGGTGACGGACTCGGTGCCCGGGATGGCGCGGGCGGCGAGATACCGGAACATCGGCGCCGCGTCGTACGGAGGACGGTAGTGCAGCCGCAGGGTGAGTCCGTGGGGGAACAGGTGCGGCGACGCCCCGCCGCTCAGCGGCCCGTTGGCCTTCCTGAGGTCGCCGGGGGCGAAGCCGTACGACTCCTTCATGGCGGCGTTGAACTGGCGGACGCTGCCGAACCCCGCCGCGAACGCGACGTCCGTGATGGACAGGCGGGTCTCGGTGAGCAGCTGCTTGGCCAGCAGCAGCCGCCTGGTCCTGGCGACGGCGAGCGGCCCGGTCCCCAGCTCGGCGACGAACAGCCGGTGCAGGTGGCGTTCGGTGACGTTGAGCCGCCGCGCGAGGCCGCCGACGCCGTGGTCGTCGGCCTCGCCGTCGCCGATGAGGCGGAGCGCCCGCCCGACGAGGTCCGCTCGTACGTCCCAGCCGGGGGCGCCCGGGCTCAGCTCGGGACGGCACCGGCGGCAGGGCCGGAACCCCGCCGCCTCGGCTCCGGCCGCGTGCCGGTAGAACCGGACGTTCTTGCGCGCCGGGGTGCGGGCCGGGCAGACCGGCCGGCAGTAGATGCCCGTGGAGGTGACCGCCGTGTAGAAACGCCCGTCGAAGCGGGAGTCACGGGCGGAGACCGCCGCGTAGCACGAGTCGAAGTCAAGCTGTCGCGTGCTCACGTCTTCGACCGTATGCCCTGTCCGCCACTGTGGACCGGCGGAAATCGGACCTCACCGTCGAGGCCGGTCATGACCGTGACCGGCCTCTCGCGAACCACCGACGCGGCGCGCGGCCGGTCACTTGCTGGAGATGCCGACCCCGAGGTCGAACTCGCGGTAGACCCTGGCCCAGAAACCGTCCCGCAGCCACACCCGGGCCTCCGGGTAGGGGCGCAGCGAGTGGCCCAGCTCCTTCTCCGCCTCGATCAGCAGCTCCGTGTCGATCACGGTCGGCAGTATGGGGCCGGGCAGCAGGTCCCTGATGTTGTCGCGCCCCCGGGTCAGTATCCACTTCTGCGCGACGTGCTCGCCGACCTCCTCCACGTGCGGCCGTCCGGGGCCCAGCTTGGTGATCTGCCCGACCGGCGCCTTCGGCACCGGCTTGACGGTACGGCCCGCGAACACCTGCGCCGGGGACGGCGCGGGCGTCACGGGCACCGGGACCGGCGCCCGGTTGAAGTAGGGACGCAGGAAATCGGCGCTCAAGATCTCGACAGTGTCCGACTCCCACACCAGCCGCTCTGCCTGGTTCGTGCCGAACGGCGGCTCCACCCCCCAAAGATGGACGCGTACCCCGTACGCCTGCGCGGCCTCCACCGCCGGCACCATGTCCTCGTCGCCCGCGATCAGCACGGTGTCGCTGACGGCGTGGTGCCGGGCGAGGGCTTCCAGATCGCTGCGGATCTGGGCGTCCACGCCTTTCTGCTGGCCACGCGCGTTCAGGTTGCCAAGCCGTACCTTCACCCAGGGAAGCTGGGCGATCACGCGCTGGTCCACGGTCGGGACCCGGTCCCGCGCGGCGTCGTACCAGTAGACGCGGAGCAACTCTCCGGGAATGCGCTCCATCGCGTGTTTCTGCAACGACTGGATCAGTTCGTCCGCGGCGACGCGGTACTCCTTGCGCTCCTTCGCCCCCAGCAGGACTTCGCCGGCCGCCGCGTACAGATAACCGACGTCCACGAGGACCGCGTACTTGGCAGCCATGCTGTGTGCGGTGAGGTCCGGGATGGCCATGTCGTCCTCCAGGACTCGTCACTAGATGATCGGCTGACTATATCTCCCCCTTTTCTAGATACTCCCAACTCTTGAGCCCGTTGACACCCTGTTCCGCTGATCTAATGCCGAAGCATGGCCGAACGCCAAGCTCCGGGACCGCGCGGTAGTCCCATCCGCATCCCATGTGCGGGGTTTGCCCATTTCTTACGTACGGGTGCCCGGCGGGCGGGCGCGGGAGGGGACGCGGCGAGAACGGAGACGAGCGCGGTCACGAGGGCGGCCACCTCTTCGGGGGTCGGGTCGCCCTTGACGACGCGCAGTTCGGTCACAGCGGGATGTTCCCGTGCTTCTTGGGCGGCAGCGTCGCCCGCTTGTCGCGGAGCGCGCGCAGCGCCCTGACGATCTGGACCCTGGTCTCCGACGGCCTGATCACGGCGTCCACATAGCCGCGTTCGGCCGCGAGATAGGGGTTGGCCAGCGTGTCCTCGTACTCGCCGACGAACGTCGCGCGGGCGGCCTCGGGGTCCTCGGCGGCGGCCAGCTCGCGGCGGTAGAGGATGTTGACCGCCCCCTGCGCGCCCATCACCGCGATCTGCGCGGTGGGCCAGGCGAGGTTGACGTCCGCGCCGAGGTGCTTGGATCCCATGACGTCGTACGCCCCGCCGTAGGCCTTGCGGGTGATGACGGTGACCAGTGGAACGGTCGCCTCGGCGTACGCGTAGAGGAGTTTCGCGCCGCGCCGGATGATTCCGTTCCATTCCTGGTCGGTGCCCGGCAGGAATCCCGGAACATCAACAAATGTCAAGACCGGAATATTAAAGGCATCACAAGTCCGTACAAAGCGCGCGGCTTTCTCGGATGCGGCGATGTCCAGCGTTCCGGCGAAACTCAGCGGCTGGTTCGCGACCACGCCGACCGACCGCCCGTCCACCCGGCCGAAACCGACCACGATGTTCGGCGCGAAGCCCGCGTGGACCTCCAGGAACTCGCCGTCGTCCAGGACGTGCTCGACCACCGAGCGCATGTCGTACGGCTGGTTCGCCGAGTCGGGGATGACGGTGTCGAGTTCGAGGTCCTCGGGGGTGACCTCCATGGGCGTGTCGACGTCGTAGGCCGGGGCGTCGTCCATGTTGTTGGACGGCAGGTAGGACAGCAGCGCGCGGGCGTAGTCCAGGCAGTCCTCCTCGTCCGCCGCCTCGTAGTGGGCGACGCCCGACCTGGAGCCGTGGGCGTGCGCGCCGCCGAGCTCCTCGAACGTCACCTCCTCGCCCGTCACGGTCCTGATGACGTCCGGGCCGGTGATGAACATGTGCGACTTCTCCCGCACCATCAGGACGAAGTCCGTCAGGGCGGGGGAGTAGACGGCGCCGCCCGCGCACGGGCCCATGACCAGGGAGATCTGCGGGATCACGCCCGACGCGTGCACGTTGCGCTTGAAGATCTCGGCGTACAGGCCGAGGGAGACGACCCCCTCCTGGATCCGCGCGCCGCCGGAGTCGTTGACGCCGATCACCGGGCAGCCCGTCTTGAGCGCGTGGTCCATGACCTTGACGATCTTCTCGCCGAAGACCTCGCCGAGCGAGCCGCCGAAGACGGTGAAGTCCTGCGCGAACACCGCGACCGGGCGGCCGTCCACGGTGCCGTGACCGGTGACCACGCCGTCGCCGTACGGGCGCTCCCGGTCGAGGCCGAAGCTCGTCGAGCGGTGCCGGGCCATGGCGTCGAACTCGACGAACGAGTCCTCGTCCAGCAGGGCGCGCACCCGCTCTCTGGCGGTCATCTTGCCCTTGGCGTGCTGTCTCTCCACCGCTCTCGCCGAACCGGCGTGGGCCGCCTCGTCCCTGCGGCGCTCCAGGTCGGCGATCTTGCCTGCGGTCGTGTGGACATCGATGTCGGGTACCCGTTCCGCGGTCATGTTCGCAGGGTAACCAGACGTGCTCGTCCGGCGGCCGGAGGGGAGCCCCGGCCGCCGGGCCGGCTCACACGCGCTGCCAGAGCGCGGGGACGTTGGGCGGTTCCCACCCGGTCAGCGCCGTGTGCTGCTGGAGGCAGCGGTAGGTGACGCCGTTGTAGACCACCACGTCGCCGCCCTTGTACGCGGTGCCCGCGGTCCAGTTGCCGGTCGGGCCGGTGCTCGGGCTGACCGTCGGCGACGGGCTCGGCGACGGGCTGGCGCTCGGGCTGGGCGAGGGGCTGGGCGACGGGCTCGGGTCGCCGCCGCCGGGGCCGACCTGGAGATCGACGCAGTTGTAGAAGGCGTTCTCGGTGTCGGCGATGTTCCAGATGGCGAGCACCTTGATGCGGCCGGTCCTGCCGCCGAGGCTCACCGTGTGCGTCACCGTCGATCCCGGCTGCCTGCCGTGGTCGTCGAACACCGCGATCCTGGTGTTCCCGACGTAGTACTCCCACGTGCTGGTGGCGTGCCGGGCCTCGATCAGCCACTTGAAGTTGACGGTGTCGCCCACCTTGGCGGCCGGCCACGGCTTGGACTCGTCGTCGAGCGGAGCCCAGCGCGGGTCGCCGCCGCTGCAGGTCCGCAGGCCCTTCGGCCCCTCGACGCTCTGCGGCTCCCAGATGATCTGCCCGCAGTTGGGGACGCGGCGCTCGGCGCAGTTGGCCTGCCGGCTCGGCGGGTCGGAGATGTAGCCGTGCGCCGAGGCGGGTGACGCGACGAACAGCACGGTCGCGGCGGCGACGAGCGCCGCCGCCAGGAACGAGATCAGTCTTCGCATGTCGTGCTTCCTCCGGTGGGGGGTGGTGAAGTCAATATAAAAGAAAGTTTCCTAACAGTAAATGCTCTGGTCAGGGCTTATCCATGGAACGAGTCAAGTGCGAGGGCCGGTCCGGCCCGGTGCCGCGCCCCGCCCCGGCCCTGTGGACGGAGCGAGCCGCCGGACGCGGCGATCTGGCAGAGTTGAGGCATGGTTGAGGCAAAACCCGAGGCAGTGAAGACACAAGGGCTCTTCAAGAGGTTCGGCGCGCAGATAGCGGTCGCGGGCGTGGATCTCCTCGTGCCGAGGGGGAGCTTCGCCGGTCTGGTCGGCCCCAACGGCGCGGGCAAGACCACCACCCTGAGCATGGTCACCGGCCTGCAGCGGCCGGACGGCGGCCTGATCGAGATCAACGGCCACAACGTCTGGCGCGACCCGGTCAAGGTCAAGTCGCGCATCGGCGTCCTCCCCGAGGGGCTGCGCCTGTTCGAGCGGCTCTCCGGCCGCGAGCTCCTGCTGTACAACGGCGAGCTCAGGGGCATCCCCCGCGACGAGGTCGCGCGCCGGGCCGACGAGCTGCTGCGCGTGATGGACCTCGTCGAGTCGCAGGACAAGCTGGTCGTGGACTACTCCACCGGGATGCGCAAGAAGATCGGCCTGGCCGCCGCGCTGCTGCACAACCCCGACGTGCTCTTCCTCGACGAGCCGTTCGAGGGCGTCGACCCGGTCTCGGCGAACACGCTGGTCGACGTCCTCCAGCGGTACACCTCGTCCGGGTCCACGGTCGTCTTCTCCAGCCACGTCATGGACCTCGTCGAGCGGCTCTGCGACTGGGTGTCCGTGATGAGCCGCGGAAGCATCGTGGCCCAGGGGCCGATCGACTCCATCAGGAACGGCCGCAGCCTCAACGAGGCGTTCCTCGACCTGGTCGGCGTGCGCGGAGGCGGGGAGGAGGGGCTGTCGTGGTTGGGCTCTTCGTCCGCCTGAAGCTGCGGCTGATCAGCGGCAACCTGCGCGGCGACACGGTCAAGCAGGTCGGCTTCGTCCTCACCTCGCTGATCGCCCTCGCCTGCGCCGCCGGGGGGTTCGCCCTGTTCGCCCTGCTGCGGCTGGCGAGCCCCGACATCGCGTCGAACGTCGCGATCGTGGCGTTCACCGTGTTCACGATCGGGTGGATCCTGGTCCCGCTGCTGGCCTTCGGCCTGGACGAGACGCTCGACCCGTCCCGGCTGGCGCTGTTCCCGCTCACCGCCCGGCAGATGGCGGCCGGGCTGTTCGCCGCGTCCGCGACCGGGCCGTGGCCGCTCGCCTCGCTGGTCGCGCTCGCGGGCGCGGTCGCCGGCCTCGCCTCCGGGGCCGGAGGCGTCCTGATCGGCGTCCTCGCCGTCCTGCTGCAGTTCGCGCTGTGCCTGGTCGCCTCGCGCGCCGTCACCACCGCGCTGTCGGCGACGCTGCGCAGCCGCCGCGGGCGCGACGCGCTGGCGGTCGGCGCCGTGCTGGTCATCGTCCTGTTCCAGCTCCCCGGGCTGCTCGCCAACCGGGGCCTCTCCGGCGACCCGGCGGCGCTGCTCGACTCGCTGGCCTCCGCGCTGCGCTGGGCCCCGCCCGGCATGGCGGCGCACGCGATCGCCGACGGCGGCCTCGCCGGTCTCGGCGAGCTCGCGGTCGTCGCGGCGACCGTCGCCGTGCTCACCTGGTTGTGGATCGCGGCGCTGCGCCGCTCCCTCGTCACGCCCGACTCCTCCAACCAGAGCGGCGGGGCCGTACGCCGCTCGCGTCTCGGCGGGCTCCTGCCGCAGGGCATGGTCGGCGCGGTCGTGGCCAAGGAGCTCAAGTACGCCCGGCGCGAGCCGCGCGGGCGGATCGCCTGGTTAATGCCGATCGTGGTGACCGGCGTCCTCACGTTCTCGCTGCGCGGGCCCGACGGCTGGGAGGGGCCGCTGCTCGCGATCGGACCGGCCTGCTTCGCGGCCGTGATGATCGGGGTCCAGGCGGCCAACTCCTTCGGCATCGACGGCCGCTCCCTGTGGATGAACGCCGTCGCCTTCTCCACAGAGCGTGACGTGCGCACCGACTTCGCCGGGCGGCAGCTCGCGGTCGCGATCATCGCGGTGCCGCTGCTGCTGGTGCTCTCCGTCGCCGCGTCCCTGATCATGGGCCGGCCCGCCTGGATCGCCCCCGCCGTGTTCACCGCGTGGGGCGTGCTCGGGGTGGGCCTCGGTGTGGGGGCGGTGACCAGCGTGCTCGTGCCCTACACCCTCCCCGAGCGCATCAACGCGTTCAGCGGAGCGGCTCCCGGGCAGGGCGGCGAGGCGTTCCTCGGCTCGATGGCGGCGATGCTGGGCGCCGGGCTGCTCGCGCTCCCCGTCATGCTGCCCGTGTTCCTCGGCCTCACCTGGGCGAGCGTGCTCGCCGTGCCGTACGGGCTGCTGGCCGCGTGGGGAGGGCGCAGGCTCGGCGGCGTCATCGGGCACAACCGGCTCCCGGAGATCGTCGCGGCGGTGTCCCGGCCGACCTGACGCGCCCCGCCGTCTCCGCAGGTGGGTGCCCCGGACAAGTGGTCTAGTCCAATTGGTGAGACCGATATCCGGCGGTGTGACCGAAGTCGCTAGTCTTCGAGACATGGCCGCCATCGCTCCTGCCGAACGACACAGTGCCGTCACGGAGATGCCTGATGAGCTCCGTGCCGACGTCCGTCTCCTGGGTGGACTCCTGGGTCAGGTGATCGCCGAGCACGGCGGTCCCGACCTCCTCGCCGACGTCGAACGCCTGCGCAAAGCGGTGATCGGCGCCCGGCGCGGGGACACGACGGCCGACGAGGTCGCCGCCCTCGTCGCCGAGTGGCCCCTCGACCGCGCGGTCCAGATCGCGCGGGCGTTCACCTGCTACTTCCACCTGGTCAACCTCGCCGAGGAGCACTACCGCATCCGCATCCTGCGGCAGCGCGACCGCGACGACGTCCCCCTGCGGGAGTCGCTCGCGGAGGCCGTGCAGGAGCTGCGCGGCGACGAACGGCTGGAGGGCGGCGAGCCGCCCGCCGACCTCGTCGAGGGGCTCGAATACCGCCCGGTGCTCACCGCGCACCCGACCGAGGCGCGCCGCCGGGCCGTCGTCACGGCCATCCAGCGCGTCAGCGGGCAGCTCGACGCGTACAACGCGCCCGGCAGGGGGGCGGGCGAGCGGGAGGAGGCCCACCGGCGGCTGCTGGAGGAGATCGACCTGCTCTGGCGCACCGCCCAGCTCCGCTCGACCAAGCTCGACCCGCTCGACGAGGTGCGCACCGCCATGGCCGCCTTCGACGAGACGCTCTTCCGCACCGTGCCGCTGATCTACCGGTCGCTCGACGCGGCGCTCGAACCCGGCACCGGGACGCGCGAGCCCCTCGCCAAGGCGTACATCCGGTACGGGAGCTGGATCGGCGGCGACCGCGACGGCAACCCGAACGTGACGTCCAAGGTCACCCGCGAGGCCGTGCTCATCCAGGCCGAGCACGTGCTCACCGCGCTGGAGAACGCCGCCGTCCGCATCGGGCGCACGATGACGGCGGGCGCCATGGACACCCCGCCGTCGGCCGAGCTGCGCTCCGCGCTCGCCCGCGCCACCGGCGACTTCCCCGACATGGTGTCGGAGATGGCCACCCGGTCGCCGCAGGAGCCCCACCGCCAGTGGCTGCTCTTCGTCGCCGCCCGCGTCGCGGCCACCCGCCGCCGCGACCTCGACCTGGCCTACCGCTCGCCGTCCGAGCTGCTCGACGACCTGCGGCTCGTGCAGGAGTCGCTGCGCGGCGCCGGAGCCGTCCGCCAGGCGTACGGCGAGCTGCAGCACCTCATCTGGCAGGTGGAGACGTTCGGCTTCCACCTGGCCGAGCTGGAGGTGCGCCAGCACTCCCAGGTCCACGCGGCCACCCTGGAGGAGATCGCCGCCGGGACGCTCTCCGAGCGCGGCGAGGAGGTCCTCGCCACGATCCGCACGATCGCCTGGATCCAGGAGCGGTTCGGCGTGACCGCCTGCTCCCGGTACGTCGTGTCGTTCACCCGCTCCGCCGACGACATCGCGGCGGTGTACGAGCTGGCCCGGCACGCGCTCGGCGACCGGGCCCCGGTGCTCGACGTCGTGCCGCTGTTCGAGTCGGGCGAGGACCTGGACAACTCCTCCGACGTGTTGTCCGGCATGGTGGAGCTGGAGCCGGTGCGCCGCAGGCTCGCCGCCAACGGCCGCCGGCTGGAGGTCATGCTCGGCTACTCCGACTCCGCCAAGGAGCTCGGCCCCGCCGCCGCGACGCTGCGCCTGTACGACGCGCAGGCCGCGCTGGCCGACTGGGCGAGGGCCAACGACATCAGGCTCACGCTCTTCCACGGCCGGGGCGGCGCCCTCGGCCGGGGCGGCGGCCCGGCCAACCGGGCGGTGCTCGCCCAGGCGCCCGGCTCGGTCGCGGGCCGGTTCAAGGTCACCGAGCAGGGTGAGGTCATCTTCGCCCGCTACGGGCACTCCGCCATCGCCCGGCGGCACATCGAGCAGGTCACCAACGCCGTGCTGCTCGCGTCCACGCCCACCGTCGAGTCGCGTACGGCCGCCGCCGCGGCGAAGTTCCGCACGCTCGCCGAGCGGGTGGCGTCGGCGTCGGAGCGCGCCTACCGGGCGCTGACCGAGGCGCCGGGCTTCCCCGAGTGGTTCGCGCTGGTCAGCCCGCTCGAGGAGATCGGCTCGCTGCGGCTCGGCTCGCGTCCCGCCCGGCGCGGGCTCGGCGCGCCCCGGTCCCTGGACGACCTGCGCGCCATCCCGTGGGTGTTCGCCTGGGCGCAGACCCGGGTCAACCTCCCCGGCTGGTACGGCCTGGGCAGCGGCCTGGCCGAGGTCGTCTCCGGAGGCGGGCTGGCCGAGCTGCGGTCGGCGTACAAGGAGTGGCCGCTGTTCGCGTCGCTGCTCGACAACGTGGAGATGTCGCTGGCCAAGACCGACCGGGCCATCGCCGCGCGCTATCTGGCGCTGGGCGGCAGGGAGGACTTCGCCGCCCAGGTGCTCGACGAGTACGACCTGACCAGGAAGCTGGTCCTGGAGACCACCGGGCACACGCGGCTGCTGGAGAACCGTCGCGTCCTGTCCCGGGCGGTGCAGCTCCGCGACCCGTACGTGGACGCGCTCAGCCACCTCCAGCTCCGCGCGCTGTCGGCGCTGCGGGCGGACGGCGACCTGTCCGAGGGGGAGCGGGACCGGCTGTCCACCCTGCTGCTCCTGTCGGTGAACGGCGTGGCCGCGGGCCTGCAGAACACCGGCTGACCACCCGGTTCGGCGACGCGGATCACCTCCGGCCGCACCGGGTCAGGGGGTGATCCGCTCCGCCCCGGAGTAGATGTTGAACCGCTCGTCGCGCAGGAAGCCGACGAGGGTCAGGCCGAACTCGCGGGCCAGGTCCACGGCCAGGGACGACGGCGCCGACACCGCGCAGACGACCTGGACGCCCGCCGCGAGGGCCTTCTGCATGATCTCGTAGCTGGACCGGCCGCTGACCAGCAGGACGTGTCCGCCGAGCGGCAGCCGGCCGTTCAGCAGCGCCCAGCCGACCAGCTTGTCCACCGCGTTGTGCCGTCCCACGTCCTCACGGGCGGCGACCAGGGCGCCGTCGGCGGTGAACAGGCCGGCCGCGTGCAGTCCGCCGGTCCGCCCGAACACCCCCTGGGCCTGGCGCAGGCGGTGCGGCAGGCCGTACAGCACCTCGGCGGAGACGGTGAGATCGGGCGCGGCGGTGAGGGGCGCGCAGCGGCCGCGGAGGGCGTCCAGGCTCGCCGTTCCGCACACCCCGCAGGCGCTCGATGTCATGAAATGCCGCTCAAGCTGAGGGATGTCCGGCAGCACCGGGGTGTCCAGCCGGACGGTCACGGTGTTGTAGCGGGCCTCCGGTTCGAGGTCCGCGTCCGTGCAGTAGCCGATGGCCGCGATGTCCCCGGGACCGGCGACGCCCTCGCCGTGCAGGAACCCGGCGGCCAGCTCGAAGTCCGCGCCGGGCGTGCGCATGGTGATCGCCACGGTACGGCTCGCGCCCCCGGCGGTCAGCCGGATCTCCAGCGGCTCCTCGGTCGCCAGATCGTCCCGCCGTTCCCGCACCTCGGAGCCGGACACCTGGCGGACCCGGATCCTGGTGACCGGTCCGGGACGGTGGGCGGGGCGGTCGGCCGGTCGCAAGGTCACGATCCCATCTTCGCTGGTGGCGGGGGCGGGCGGGGAGAGCGGTCGGGCCCGCGGCCCTCGGCTGTCGATGCCCGGGTGCGTTTCAGGCTACGCCCGCCCGCCGCGTGAGTCCGTGGCGAGGTCGTTCCGGTGCCGCGGTGAGGCCCGGCCCGGCCCGTTCCGTCCGGCGCGCGGCCGGTAGCCTGGGCGGATGCCGGAATCGCCCTTCACCGACCTCGATCGGCCGCCCCTTTCCGAGAATGCGCTGCGCAAGGCCCTGGTCCGCCCCGGATCGCTCTGGTCGGAGATCACCGTGGTGGAGCGGGCGGGCTCCACGAACGCCGATCTCGCCGAGGCGGCGCGCGGCGGCGCTCCCGAGGGCGCGGTGCTCGTCGCCGAGGCGCAGACGGCCGGGCGGGGACGGCTGGACCGCGTCTGGTCGGCGCCCCCGCGCTCGGGGCTGGCCGTCTCGATGCTCTTCCGGCCGGGCCCGGCGGCGGCGCGACCGGCCCGGCTCGGCTGGTTGCCGCTGCTGGTCGGCGTCGCGGCCGCCGCCGCCGTACGGCGGGTGGCCGAGGTGGACGTCCGGCTGAAGTGGCCGAACGACCTCCTGATCGGCGAGCGCAAGCTCGCCGGGATCCTCGCCGAGCGCGTCGAGGGCGGAATCGTCGTCGGCATGGGCCTCAACGTCTCGATGCGGCAGGAGGAGCTGCCGGTCGAGCGGGCGACCTCGCTGGCCGTCGAGACGGCGACCTGCCTCGACCGCGACCCGCTGCTGCGGGCCGTGCTCCGCGAGATCGAGACGCACTACCGCGAGTGGACCGCGGCGGGCGGCGACCCGGACGCCTGCGGTCTGCGCGGCGCGTACCTCGCCTCCTGCGCGACGATCGGGCAGGAGGTGCGGGTGGAGCTGCCGGGCGACCGGCTCCTGATCGGTGTCGCCACCGGTGTGGACGGCTCCGGCTGCCTCCTCGTACGCGCCGACGGCGAGGAGCACGCGCTCAGCGCGGGCGACGTGGTCCACGTGCGCCCCGCCAACCCCTGAGCCGGGGGCGAAGCGCTGCCCCACCGTGCGGGCGGAGCCTCGGCGACGTGAACGGAAGCCGGGGGCCGTCGCGCGCCGGGGGCGGATCGTGCCACGATTTGCCGCATGGGTCTCCCCGAACACCATTTGACCGAGGGCGAGCGCCTCGTGCTCTCGTTCCACCCTCACTGGAAGCGGCTCATCCTCCCCTTCCTCGCGCTCGTCCTCGTCGTGGCCGCCGCCGGCGCCGCGATCTACTTCATCCCCGGTGACTACACCTATTCCGGGTACGCCCGGATCGCGGTGGCCGTGGTCGCGTTCGTCGCCCTGACGCTGTGGACGTTTATCCCCTACCTGCGGTGGAAGACCACGTCGTACACCTTGACGTCGCACCGGTTCGCCATCAGCACCGGCATCCTGAACAAGTCGGACGACGACATCCCGCTGGCGAAGGTCAACAGCGTCAGCTCCGACCAGAGGTTCGTCGAGCGCATCCTGGGGTGCGGGACGCTCCGGGTCGAGTCGGCCTCGGACAAGGGGGAGATCGACTACCTGGACATCCCGAAGATCCAGCTCGTCCGCCAGGAGCTGTTCCGCCTGGTGGAGGATGCCTCCGACGGGACCATCGACGGCAAGTAGCCCGGCAGGAGGGCCAAGGTGGCCACACGGCGCCCCACCGCGGACGACATCCGGCGGCTGTTCGTCGGGTCGCCGCCCCGCTACACCCGTGGCGAGGTGGCCGCCGCCGCCGGGCTGCCGCTGGAGTTGACCGGCCGGGTGTGGCGCGCCCTGGGCTTCGCCACACTCGCCGACGACGCCGTCGCGTTCAGCGACGGCGACGTGGACGCGCTGCGCCGGATCCGCGAGATGCTCGACACCGGCGTCCTCGACGAGCGGGCGATCGTCCGCATGGCGAGGGCCCTCGGCCGTACGACGTCGCGGCTGGCGGAGTGGCAGGCCGAGATCATGATGGGGGCGATCCTCGATCCCGGCACACGGCCGAGTGACGAGGAGCTGGCCCGGTCGATGTCCATCGCCGCCCGTTTCCTGCCGGATTTCGAGCAGACGCTGGTCCACGTCTGGCGGGCGCAGCTCGCGGCCACGGCCAGCCGGCTGCTCGCCCTCACCGAGATGGCGGAGGAGCAGCCGGCCACGTCACGCATGTCGCTGGCGGTGGGCTTCGCCGACCTGGTGTCGTTCACCGCGTTCTCGCGGCGGCTGGACGAGCTGGCGCTGGCCGATCTGGTGGAGGGGTTCGAGTCGCGCACCTCCGACGTGATCGCCTCGCACGGCGGGCGGCTGGTCAAGACGCTCGGCGACGAGGTGCTGTTCACGACGACGGCCCCGGTGACGGCGGCGCGGATCGCCCTCGACCTGGTCGACGAGCTGAAGCGGTCCACCGGCAGGGGCGAGGAGGGGCCCGACGTGCGCATCGGCCTCTCGTACGGCCCCGTGCTCCCGGTGATGGGCGACGTGTTCGGCACGACGGTCAACCTGGCGGCCCGGCTGACCGCCATCGCCAGGCCGGGGGCGATCCTCGCCGACGCCGAGATGGCGCGCGGGCTGGAGGGCGCGGACGGGGTCGAGGTGATGCGCATCCGCCGCCGGCCCGCCCGCGGCCTGGGGCTCGTCCAGCCGTATGTCGTTCGTCGCACATCGCCTTCCGCAGGTCGGAAAGCTTGACGAACTCCGGCACGGTGGAAATCCTGAGGGTTTCCCAATTCGAGATGAGGTGTCAGTAATGCCGTACGAGGTCCAGGGTGTGATCGCGCGGGGCAAGGGCGAGCAGGTGACGTTGGAGACCGTCCATGTGCCCGATCCCGGGCCGGGCGAGGCCGTGGTGAACGTCCAGGCGTGCGGTGTCTGCCACACCGACCTGCACTACCGCGAAGGCGGGATCAACGACGAGTTCCCGTTCCTGCTCGGGCACGAGGCGGCGGGAGTGGTCGAGGCGGTCGGCCCCGGTGTGACCGACGTCGCCCCCGGCGACTACGTGATCCTCAACTGGCGCGCGGTCTGCGGCCAGTGCCGGGCCTGCCTGCGCGGACGCCCGTGGTACTGCTTCAACACGCACAACGCGACGCAGAAGATGACGCTCGCCGATGGAACGGTCCTGAGCCCGGCGCTCGGCATCGGCGCCTTCGCGGAGAAGACCCTGGTGGCCGCCGGGCAGTGCACCAAGGTCGATCCCCGGGCGAAGCCCGCGGTCGCCGGCCTGCTCGGCTGCGGCGTGATGGCCGGGCTGGGCGCGGCGATCAACACGGGCGGCGTGACCCGCGGCGACTCCGTCGCCGTCATCGGATGCGGCGGCGTCGGCAACGCGGCGGTCCTCGGCGCGCACCTCGCCGGCGCCGGCACGGTCATCGCGGTGGACGTGGACGACCGCAAGCTCACCTGGGCCCGGGACTTCGGGGCCACCCACACGGTCAACTCGCGGGAGACCGACGCCGTAGAGGCGATCCGCGAGCTCACCGGCGGCCACGGCGCCGACGTGGTGATCGACGCCGTCGGCCGCCCGGAGACCTACGAGCAGGCGTTCTACGCCCGCGACCTCGCCGGGACCGTGGTGCTGGTGGGCGTGCCCACGCCCGAGATGCGGATCGACCTGCCGCTGCTCGACGTCTTCGGCCGGGGCGGCTCGCTCAAGTCCTCCTGGTACGGCGACTGCCTGCCGAGCCGCGACTTCCCGATGCTGATCGACCTGTACCTGCAGGGGCGGCTCAACCTGGACGGGTTCGTCTCCGAGACGATCGCGCTCGACCAGGTCGAGGAGGCGTTCGCCAAGATGCACCGCGGCGAGGTGCTGCGCTCCGTGGTGGTGCTGTGACGGCGCACCCGCGTCCGGTGACCCCTGCGACACGAGAAGAGAACCAACGATGAGCGCTGTCTCCCGCCTGATCACGTCGGGCACGTTCTCCCTTGACGGAGGAACCTGGGAGGTCGACAACAACGTCTGGCTGGTCGGCTCCGCCGACGAGGTGGTGGTGATCGACGCGGCCCACGACGCCGCCGCCATCGCCGAGGCCGTCGGGCCGCGCCGCCTGCGGGCGATCGTCTGCACCCACGCGCACAACGACCACATCAACGCCGCGGCCGAGCTGTCCGAGCGCACCGGGGCGCCGATCCTGCTCCACCCCGCCGACCAGGTCCTCTGGGAGATGCAGTACGGCACGGCCGTGCCGTACCGGCCGCTGGAGGACGGTGAGGTGATCGAGACCGGCGGGCCGGAGCTCCGGGTCATGCACACGCCCGGCCACTCACCGGGCGCGGTCTGCCTGTACGCGCCCGAGCTGGGCGTGGTCTTCACCGGGGACACGCTCTTCCAGGGTGGCCCCGGCGCGACCGGCCGGTCGTTCTCGTCGCACGAGACGATCGTCGAGTCCATCAGGACCAGGCTGCTCACCCTGCCGGAGGACACGGTGGTGAACACCGGCCACGGCGACTCGACCACGATCGGCGCCGAGGTGCCCAACGTGAAGTAGCCGCTCCCGCAGACGCCGAGAGCGCCGGACGGTCAGCGGCCGGCCGGCGCCGGAGGCTCCGAAGCACGTGGAGACGGCCGGGCGCCCCACATCTCACATGCGAAGATGTGGGGCGCCTCACGTAGGCAAGGCTTACCTCGCTGAGCTATCTTAGGTATGCCTTACCTCATTCCCCTCTGCGAGGCCCTCATGTATGTCTGTGTCTGTCGTGCCGTCACCGAGAGCGAAGTGCACGACTGCATCGCCGAGGGCGCCAGGACCGCCCGGCAGGTGCGCGACATGACGGGCGCGGGAGGGGACTGTGCTCTCTGCGTGCGGAAGGTCTGTGCGATGCTGAAGAGATCAGACGACCTCGTCACCAGCGCATAGATCGAGAGGCCCGGGATGCAGGGCGACAAGGAAATCATCGCGCTGCTCAATGAGCAGCTCACCAGCGAACTGACCGCGATCAACCAGTACTTCCTGCACGCCAAGATGCAGGAGAACTGGGGATACACCAAGCTCGCCGAGTACACCCGGCACGAGTCGTTCGACGAGATGAAGCACGCCGAGAGGCTCACCGACCGCATCCTCTTCCTGGAGGGGCTGCCGAACTACCAGAAGCTGAACACGCTGCACATCGGGCAGACCGTGCGCGAGCAGTTGCAGGCGGACCTGGCGCTCGAGCTCGGCGTGGTGAAGCGACTGAGATCCGGCATCGCGTTGATGCGCGAGCGCGGGGACATCACCTCCGCCAACATCTTCGAGGACATCCTGGAAGACGAGGAGAAGCACATCGACTATCTGGAGACCGAGCTGGGCCTCTTCGAGAGCCTCGGGGAGCAGCTCTACCTCCAGCGGTACGCGGAACCTCCCTCCTCTTGAAATTTCCGGACATTTGACGCCCGCCCGTTCCGGCGGGCGTTCTTTTTTGCCGGACTTTCCATTCCGGTGAAGAACCGCGCCCCGCGTGTCGGCATTCGCCCTTCTGGGTACGGCGGACAGGGCAGCCGCGCGAAAAGCTGGAACCCTTGCGTGGGGACTATTGGGCATTTATCAGTGTTTGCCCAGGTCAATTGATGGGTCAACGACAAGTCAAACCGCGCGCTGTGGCCGGGAAACAACCCCTTAAGGTCCTACGATCGCACCATGACCTGCGTACTTCTCGCCGAGGATGACACCTCGATTTCCGAGCCGCTCGCGCGCGCGTTGCGCCGGGAGGGCTATCAGGTAGAGGTGAGCCCTGATGGCCCGCAGGCCCTGGAAAGGGCTCTGTCGGGAGGTGTCGACCTCATCGTTCTCGACCTCGGCCTGCCCGAGATGGACGGACTCGAGGTCGCGCGCCGGATCCGCGCCGAAGGGCACGGCACACCGGTGCTGATTCTCACCGCGCGCGTCGACGAAGTCGACACCGTCGTGGGCCTCGACGCCGGGGCCGACGACTACGTGACCAAGCCGTTCCGCCTCGCCGAGCTGCTCGCCCGCGTACGGGCGCTGCTGCGGAGGGGCACATCCGAGACTCCCGTGGTCCAGGGCGTCAGGATCGACGCCGACTCCCGCCGTGCCTGGATGGGGGACAAGGAGCTGCATCTGACCACCAAGGAATTCGACCTGCTGCGCGTGCTCGTACGCGACGCCGGCAAGGTGGTCACCCGCGAGCAGATCATGCGGGAGGTGTGGGACACCAACTGGTGGGGGTCCACCAAGACCCTGGACATGCACATCTCCTGGCTCCGCCGCAAGCTCGGGGACGACGCCGCCAAGCCGCGTTACATCACGACCGTCCGGGGAGTGGGCTTCCGATTCGAGCGCGAATAGGCCCGCACGGGCGAAGGGACTAGCACGTGCGTCGGCGCCTGCTCTCCTCGATGCTGCTCGTCGCGGTCATCGCGGTACTGCTGCTCGGGGTCCCCCTGGGTGTGGTCCTCGTCCGCCTGATCCGCGAGGACGCCGCGCAGGAGCTGCATTCGGAGGCCACACGGCTGCTGATCGGGGTCGAATACTCCATAAGCCAGGAGCAGTCCATCGACCCCAAGCAGCTCGAGAAGAACTATCCGGGCCGCTACATCCAGGTGTTCGTGCAGGGGATGGCGCCGATCGCGGCGGGGACGGCGCCCCCCGCGCACCGGAGACTGACCGAGGAGGCGCGCTCGGAGAACGGGTACGTCCGGGTCAGCCGGGACGCCGCGCAGGTCCAGCAGGACGTCCGGGCGCGGCTGGTGCTCACCGTCGTGCTCGTCCTGGCGGCCCTGGGGGTGGCGGTCGGGCTCGCCATCGTGACCTCGATACGCCTGACGCTGCCGCTCCAGGACCTCGCAAGGATCGCGGAGCGGCTCGGCTCCGGCGACGCCCGCCCGAGCCGGCACAGATACGGGATCCCCGAGCTGGACCGCGTCGCGCAGGTGCTGGACCGCAGCGCCGTACGCATCGCGGACCTGCTCGGCAGGGAACGCGAGTTCGCCACGGACGCGTCACACCAGTTGCGTACGCCGCTGACCGGCCTGAACATGCGCCTGGAGGAGATCGTTGCGGCGGCGGGCGAGCCGGCGATCGTCCGCGAGGAGGGCGAGGCCGCGATCGTGCAGGTCGAGCGGTTGACGGCGGTCATCGACGAGCTGCTCGCCGCCGCGCGGCGGCAGCGGCACGCCCAGGCCGAGGAGATCGACGTCGACCAGATCCTCGACCAGCAGGTCACGGAATGGGAGCCGGCGTTCCGCCGGGCGCAACGCTCCATCAAGCTGGTGGGCAGCCGCGGCCTGCACGCGCTCGCCACAACGGGCGGACTCAGCCAGACCGTCGCGACCCTCCTGGAGAACTCCCTCCAGCACGGCGGCGGCACGCTCACCATCACCACCATGAGCACGGAGAAGTCGGTCGTCATCGAGGTGGCGGACCAGGGGCCGGGCATCCCCGAGGAGCTCGGCACCAGGGTCTTCGAACGCAACGTGAGCGGCGCCGGGGGCACCGGGCTCGGCCTGACGCTCGCCCGGTCGATCGTCGCGGCGGACGGCGGGCGGCTCGAACTGGTCAAACGGCGGCCGGCGACCTTCGCGATCTTCCTCCGGCACGTCGACGACGACGGGCGCTACCGCGTGGTGAGCGGCCCGGCCTGATTCTCCACGACGACGGCCGGGGTGTCGGGGACCGTCTCCAGGAACACCCACTTCTTGTACGACCAGAAGCGGAACAGCGTGCCCAGGACCAGCCCGACGAGCTGGGCGACGATGTAGCTGACCGGGTCGTGCATCCCCATGGCGTAGGTCACGAACCAGATCACGACCAGCGAGATCGCCAGGCCGACCGCGTTGAGCACGAAGAACGTCAGGTACTCGCGGGCGAGGCCGCTCTGCTCCCGGTGCCGGAACGTCCAGTAGCGGTTGCCGAAGTAGGCGAACGTCGCCGCGACCACGGTCGCGATGGTCTTGGACGTCAGCGGGCCGAGCTCGACGCCGAAACGCAGCAGGTTCGTCCCGCCGAAGTCGATCACGAACGCCAGCGCGCCCACCAGACCGAACTTGATCAGCTCATGGAGGATGGCGGCGAACCGCTCGTAGACGCCTCGGAGAAGCTGCACGACTCGCTGATCCTTCCCGGCCTGCACTGCGTTCTCACCAGGCTACCGGTACCGAGGCTCGCGGTGGTCCCCGTCACCCCGGTCCGATTCCTCTCCCTGGTAAGGATGGGCGGTCTTACGCCAATCCGAGGAAAGTTTCATGAAATATCCCGCGATATCGGGCCAGGGTGGGGTGCGCCTCGTCACGGCCCGCCGCGGGACTCCCGGTCCGGAGGGATCGGTAGGCTGGCATGTCGTGAACAGCCCAAACGTGCCCCATACCCCCCGCCCGGTGGTCGGTCCGGTGGTCGGCGTCGTGGGAGCGGGACAACTCGCCAGGATGACCCAGCAGGCCGCGATCGCGCTCGGCGTCGAGCTGCGGGTCCTCGCGAACTCCCGTGACGAGAGCGCCGCCCGCGTCATCGTGGACACCCGCATCGGCGACTACCGCGACCTCGCCGACCTGCGCGACTTCGCGAAAGGGTGCGACGCGGTCACCTTCGACCACGAGCACGTGCCCACCGCGCACATCCAGGCCCTCATCGACGACGGCCTGGCCGTACATCCCGGGGCGGAGGCGCTCGTCCACGCCCAGGACAAGGCGGTCATGCGCGAGCGGCTCACGGAGATCGGCGCCCCCTGCCCCGCCTGGAGGCGGGTGTCCGACCTCGCCGACGTCGAGGCGTTCGGAGAGGAGCACGGCTGGCCGGTCGTGCTGAAGGCCGTACGCGGTGGTTACGACGGCCGGGGCGTGTGGGTGTGCGCGTCGGCGGACGAGGCCCGCGAGGTCGTCGGATCCGGCGTGCCGCTGCTGGCCGAGGCGTTCGTGCCGTTCGAGCGGGAGCTGGCCGTGCTGGTCGCCCGGTCCCCGCACGGGCAGGGCGTCAGCTATCCGGTGGTCGAGACCGTGCAGAAGGACGGCATCTGCGTCGAGGTGATCGCCCCGGCGCCCGGCCTGGCCCCCGAGGACGCCGCCGCCGCACAGCGGATCGCCCTGCGCATCGCGCAGCAGCTCGACGTGACCGGCCTGCTGGCCGTCGAGATGTTCGCCACCAAGACGGGCCTGGTCGTCAACGAGCTGGCCATGCGGCCCCACAACAGCGGCCACTGGACCATCGAGGGCGCCAGGACCTCCCAGTTCGAGCAGCACCTGCGGGCCGTTCTCGACCTGCCGCTCGGCTCGCCGTCGCCCACCGCGCCGGTCGTGGTCATGGTCAACCTGCTCGGCGGGCCCGACCCGGACGTCTTCTCCCGGTACGAGCACGTCATGGCGAACGACCCCGGCATCAAGATCCACTTCTACGGCAAGGACGTACGGCCGGGCCGGAAGATCGGGCACGTCACCGCGCTGGGCACCGACCTCGACGAGGTCCGGGCCCGCGCCTGGCACGCCGCCGACTGCCTGAGGGGGCCGAGGGATGTCTGAGGCTGGTGCTCCCGTCGGGATCGTGATGGGCAGCGACTCGGACTGGCCGGTCATGCGCCAGGCCGCCGAGGCGCTGCGGGAGTTCGGCGTGCCGTTCGAGGCCGACGTCGTCTCCGCGCACCGGATGCCCGCCGAGATGATCGAGTACGGCACCCGCGCGGCCTCCCGGGGCCTGAAGGTGATCATCGCGGGCGCGGGCGGCGCCGCCCACCTGCCCGGGATGCTGGCCTCGGTCACGCCGCTGCCGGTGATCGGCGTGCCGGTGCCGCTGAAGTACCTCGACGGCATGGACTCGCTGCTGTCGATCGTCCAGATGCCGGCCGGGGTGCCGGTCGCGACCGTGGCCGTCGGTGGTGCGCGCAACGCGGGCCTGCTCGCCGTACGCATCCTCGCCGCCGCCGACCCCGCCCTGCGGGAGCGGATGGAGGAGTTCCAGACCGACCTGAAGGCCCAGGCGTACGCCAAGGGCGAGCGGCTGCGCGCCGAGGCGCGGGAGCTGGGCTCGCTCTCCTGAAGCGAGATCACGCCGCGCGGCCGGGAGCCCTTCCCGGCCGCGCGGCGGTCCGGAGTGTTCGCGGCCGGTTCCCGGCGGAGACGTGCCGGGGCTTCCCCGGCCGAGCGGTGTCGTTCCAGGGGCCTTTCCCGAGACGCGCGAAGAGCCGCTCCGGGGCGTTCCCGGGCGGCTCTTCGCGATGATCGCGCGCCGGAGGCTCGGTCAGGGGCGGCCGAGGGCGCGGTAGTTCCAGCCGGCCGCGCGCCAGGTCTCGGCGTCGAGGGCGTTGCGGCCGTCCACGATGTTCCGGATGCGCACCGCCTGGCCCAGCTCCTCCGGGTCGAGGGCCACGAACTCCTGCCATTCGGTCAGCAGCAGCACCACGTCGGCGCCGCCGACCGCGCCCGTGGCGCTGTCGGCGTACCCGAGCCCGGGGTGGGCGCGGCGGGCGTTGTCCAGCGCGACCGGGTCGTAGACGGTCACCCGGCCGCCCGCCTGGCTGATCGTCACGGCCACGTCGAGGGCCGGCGAGTCGCGGATGTCGTCGGAGTTGGGCTTGAACGCCGCGCCCAGCACGCCGACCGTGCAGCCGTGGAAGGATCCCCCGACCAGTCCGCGCGCGAGGTCCACCATGCGGGCCCTCCTGCGCATGTTGATCGCGTCCACCTCGCGCAGGAACGTGAGCGCCTGGTCGGCCCCCAGCTCGCCGGCCCGGGCCATGAACGCGCGGATGTCCTTGGGCAGGCAGCCGCCGCCGAAGCCCAGGCCGGGGTTGAGGAACTTGCCGCCGATCCGCTCGTCGAACGACAGGGCCAGGGAGAGCTGCTTGACGTCCGCGTGGGAGGCCTCGCACACCTCGGCCATCGCGTTGATGAAGGAGATCTTGGTGGCGAGGAAGGCGTTCGCCGCCGACTTGACCAGCTCGGCGGTCGGATAGTCGGTCACGACCATCGGGATGTCGCCGAGCGGCGCGTAGACGTCCCGCAACATCTTCTCGGCGCGCTCGGAGGCCACGCCGAGGACGATGCGGTCGGGCCTGAGGGTGTCCTGGACCGCGAAGCCCTCACGCAGGAACTCCGGGTTCCACGCCAGCTCGACCTGCGACCCGGCGGGCGCGAGCCGTATCAGCTTGTCGGCGAGCCGCTCGGCGGTGCCGACGGGGACGGTCGACTTGCCGACGACCAGGCACTCGCGGTCGAGAAAAGGGGCGAGCGACTCCACGACGGCGTCGAGGTAGGAGACGTCCGCGGCGTACTCGCCTTTCTTCTGCGGCGTGCCGACGCAGACGAAGTGGACGTCGCCGAACTCGGCCGCCTCCTGATAGGACGTCGTGAACCTGAGCCGGCCGCTGGCGAGGTTGCGCCGGAGCAGCTCCTCAAGGCCGGGCTCGTGGATGGGCAGGTCGCCGCGCCGAAGGCGCTCGATTTTGTCGGCGTCGACATCGAGACCGAGCACCTCGAAGCCAAGCTCGGCCATGCACGCCGCATGGGTGGCTCCCAGGTATCCGGTCCCGAGCACTGTCAGGCGGTACGGCACGGCCATGCTCCCATCTACCTGTTTGTACGGGGTGTGCGCATGGTATCGGGCCAGTCAACTGCCCCAGTCAGCACCTCGGCAAACAAAGGCGCGGCCGCGGACGCCTGCCCCTGACGTGCGAAATCCCTTCCCCTGAGGGACATCCGGAGTTCACCTCGCGGCTTCGATCTCCTGCGCGATCCTCCACAGGGGGGTGCCGCGGCGGGTCACCACGACCAGCACGTCGTCCTCGTCGTCCCCGGGCCGGGCGCGGTCGTCCAGCCACGGCTCCAGCCCGGCGAGGATGCCCGACAGCGCCTCGGACAGGTGCGCCCGCACGTCGCCGGTTCCGCCCCCGCGCAGCCAGGCGCGCAGCACGTGGTTGTGCGTGGTGACCACGGCCGCCGCGATCACCTCGTGGCGCAGCCGCCGCTGCCCGGCCGCGCCGTCGCGCTCGTCGAGCCCCTCGGGCGTTCCCAGTCCGTCGCGCTCGTTGAGGAACGCGGCGAAGGCCCGCTGGTAGCGGCTGGTCGCGGCGATCTCGTGCTCGCGGAGGGACGGGACGCGCCGGGTCACCTCGTAGCGCTTGACCGAGGTCTCCGGATCGGCGGCGTAGGTGTCGACGACCATCAGCGCCGCCTCGGTGACCGCCGTCAGCGGCGGGACCAGCGGTGACGCCGAGTCGAGATGGGCGACGATCTCCCGCAGCATGGCGTCGTGGTCGGGGAAGATCGCGTCCTCCTTGACCCGGAAATGCCGGAAGAAGGTGCGCCTGGCCACGCCCGCGGCCTCGGCGATCTGGTCCACCGTCGTCTCGTCGAACCCCTGGGCGAGGAACAGGTCGAGCGCGGCGGCGGTCAGGCTCCGCCGTACGTCGCGTCGAACCGCCACGTGTCCCCGTCCTTCCATGTAAGAGCACCTTCTCGGGTGGCACTCGGTGTCTTATAGTGATGCACAAGATGCCATAAAGGAGGATAAACCGTGGACGCGGAGCTGTACCAGCCGTCCGAGGAGCACCAGATGCTCCGCGAAGCCGTCCGTGCCCTCGCGGACGAGAAGATCGCACCGCGTGCCGCGGAGGCGGACGAGAACGAGGAGTTCCCGTGGGAGGTCTACAAGGACCTCGTCGCCGCCGACTTCCACGCCGTACACGTCCCCGAGGAGTACGGCGGGGCCGGGGCGGACGCGCTCGCCGCCGTCATCGTGATCGAGGAGGTCGCGCGCGCCTGCGGCTCGTCCTCGCTCATCCCCGCCGTCAACAAGCTGGGCACCGTCCCGCTCCTGCTGTCCGCGTCCGAGGAGCTCAAGCAGCGCTACCTCCCGCCCGTCGCCCGCGGCGAGGCGATGTTCTCGTACGCGCTGAGCGAGCCCGAGGCGGGCTCGGACGCCGCCTCCATGAAGACCCGCGCCGTCAGGGACGGCGACCACTACGTGCTCAACGGCACGAAGATGTGGATCACCAACGCCGGGGTGTCGGAGTACTACACGGTCATGGCCGTGACCGACCCGTCCGCCGGGGCGCGCGGCATTTCCGCGTTCGTGGTGGAGAAGTCCGACGAGGGGGTCTCCTTCGGCGCGAAGGAGAAGAAGCTCGGCATCAAGGGCTCGCCCACCCGGCAGGTCATCCTTGAGGACGTGCGCATCCCCGAGTCGCGCATGATCGGCGCCCCCGGCACCGGGTTCAAGACCGCGCTCGCCACGCTCGACCACACCCGCGTCACGATCGCCGCCCAGGCGCTCGGCATCGCCCAGGGCGCCCTCGACTACGCCATCGGCTACGTCAAGGAGCGCAAGCAGTTCGGCAAGCCGATCGCCGAGTTCCAGGGCCTGCAGTTCATGATCGCCGACATGGCGATGAAGCTGGAGGCCGCCAGGCAGCTCACCTACGCCGCCGCCGCCAAGTCCGAGCTCGCCATGCGCGGCACCCCCGTCAAGGACCTGACGTTCTTCTCCAGCGCCGCCAAGTGCGCCGCCTCCGACGCCGCCATGGAGATCACCACCGACGCCGTCCAGCTCCTCGGCGGGTACGGCTACACGCGGGAGTACCCGGTCGAGCGCATGATGCGCGACGCCAAGATCACCCAGATCTACGAGGGCACCAACCAGATCCAGCGCATGGTCATGGCCCGCCAGCTCCTTAAGTAGCCCTTGACGTGCGGAAACCCCGCCTGTCCTATTGGGCAGGCCGGGTTCGTCATGTCCGATTCGAGCCCTCTAACGGATCTTGTTCCGTTGCTGTTCCGTGAGAGCCCAGGAGCAGCTGGAGAGCCTCAAGTTCCATCTGCGTGAGCTGAACCCCGACGATCACGCTGCGCAGTGGGTTCGCGTTCGGTTGGATGAGATGGGCTACGACTACGTTCCTCTCGTGCCTGAACGTGCCAAATGGCGGCATACGTAGCCAGGCGATCAACAGAAGCGGCCGGGGTGAATCTCCCGGGCACTTCGACGTGCTTTGTGTTGCTTCAGCCGAGGGCGTCACCCAGCTTGCCAAGGGCGCGGCGCTTGTGGGTCCCCCGGGACCAGGTCACGGGCCTGCGGATGGACCGGTCAATGCGGTTACGGATCGGCCATGACCTCACCGGGAGCGGTCTGCCGTACATCGGCCAACGCCGGGCCGTTGCGGGATATGTGCGGGATGATCTTCCTTGGCCATGCCTCCGTTCGAGGCTGACCCGCAGGCCGGGACCGGTACGGGCGGAGGAACCATAGTGCTCTTGAAAACCGCTCGCGTCCCCGGTGCCACCGCAGGCCTCTATCACGACGGCGGTCCCGTCTCCTCGTGATCGTCCATCTCAGGGGAGGGCATCGCTGGTGCGGGTGACGAGGTCGAGGTACTCCTCGCGGGTTAGCGTGCGAAGTGAGAACGCCAGGCCGTGCTTGGCGGCGAATTCGTGGGCCTCGTTCGGGGACCACGGGCCTGGGATGTGACGCAGCGGCAGGTCACCCGCACTCATGATGAAGAGCCCGGATAAGTCGGCATAGCGGTAGACGAGCAGGGCCATCGCCTTTCCGGCGTCTGCACCGATGGGGATGTCCTCGGGCGGCAGTGGCCGGGCAGGCCGGACCCGCAGGATGCGGTCCTTCCTGACCTGGAGGCTCGGGCCGCCCGGCGGGCCGAGGATCTTGCCCCGCCGGGTGCGCCTGCGGTGCAGCGCCCCGTGCACAGGCCGGATGACGACCAGCAGCGGAGCGAAGAAGATCGCCAGCCACTTGACCTCCAGCAGGTCGAGCAGGAACCTACCGAGCCAGCTCAGCCCTCGCCAGCCGGCCCCGCCAACCGTTGAAACGAGCACGATCATCACGACCAGGCCCGCGGCGCCGACGCCGTACATGATGATCTGCCGCTGCCGGGCGGTCAGGCGCGAGACCGGCCCGGAGACGAAGCGGCTGTAACCCGGGGCACGCCCTGCAAGGACCGTCCGCACCGGTCTCGCCGGCTCCGTAAGGGCGTTCACGTAGGGTATGCCAGACGCGGACGCGAAGGCCGCCACGCCGCCAGCCGACCACCCGCCGGGAATGTCCAGGAGAATCAGCCCGTCGGCGTCCAGTGCCGCCAGCCCGTAGACCCGCTGCCCCTGTTCCTTGCCCTTGTCGTCGAGGACCTTGCGGTCGTACCCGTAGTTCCACAGCGACGCAGGTGCGGCCCGCACCGACCGGCCCGAGGAGGTGTCGGTCACCACCAGCATTCCCGTGTCGGCGTCCCAGGAGAGGACTACTGGAGGCACAGGGGAATCGAAGGTCATCCCACGATCAGGACGAAGCTCCGCCCGCGGTACTACACCAGAACCTTCACGTCCATCCAGCGCCACCCTGTCACCCCGCACCAACCCTGGCCCCGACGCCGAGCCCGCCCCCAACCTACGCCGGAACACCATGAATCGGGACCCTCGTGCCGTGACGTTCACCGGGTTGCCGACCGTGCGGCGGTGCTGGATTCGCCGTCTACCGTTCCGCCGCCGATGAGGAGAGCCAGTGGGCGAGCGGTTGCCGAGGGGGACTCCGGCGGAGAAGGCGCGGCGAGGGGCTCGGTGGGAGCGCGGCGGGGTACGGCTCGCCCGCGACACGCTGGAGGGATGGGCCTGCTCAAACGTGGCCGGCCGCGCGACAACCTCGTGTTCACCACGCCGAGCGGCATGTACGGCGACGGGGGAGCCGTGCCAGCCGTGGACGGAGGAGCAGCTGCTCGGCCGGGCGACCACGCACGAGCGAGATCCTGGCCGCCGCCTGGCGCGCGGTGGAGCTGGCGGCGCGGGCGAACGTGAGCGCGTGGTTGCTGGACCCGCTGGACGACGAGGCGGCGGCATTGGCGCAGGACTGATCATGTGAGCTGTGCCCGTTCTGGCTTCTACCCTTGTCCAGTGACCACCCCCCAAGAGCCCACGCTGGACGCTTCAGTCAGCGAGTGTCTCTTCATCTGGCGACCTTCGGAGAGCAGGGATTCCGCGGCAAGAGGCTCGCGATCCGGTGTTGAAGGAACGGCTCATGGGCGGTCTCGCGCGGCTTCCCCAGCCGTACGTCCTTTCGGGATTCGTCATGGATGACCCGGCACCGACTCGGGTCTCCGGCTCCGCCGCAGGCGCTGATCTTCAACTCCTTCGCACCGGGAGTGAGCACGAAATCGCCTGCCCGCTCCTAAGGTGAGGGCCATGGTCAACGGAACGGTGGAACCGGGTTTCGAGCAGGTACGGGACGTTTTCGCCGATGTGCTGAAGCGGCAGGCCGGGGGAGCGGGGGCGGCGGTTGCCGCCCAGTTGGACGGCCGATGGATCATCGACCTGTGGGGCGGGCCCGGCTGGTCACGCGACAGCATCGTCATGCCGTACTCCGTGACCAAACCGTTCGCGGCGGTCTGTGTGTTGCTCCTCGTGGACCGGGGCGTGCTGGAGTTGGACGCGCCGATGCGGCGGTACTGGCCCGAGTTCACCGCGCCGGCGACCGTACGACATGTCCTGTCGCACCAGGCGGGTGTGGTGGCACTGGACCAGCCGGTATCCACCGAGACCTTCTACGACTGGGATCGGATGTGCGCGCTTCTTGCCGAGCAGGAGCCGTCGTGGGAGCCGGGCACCGCGCACGGAGAGTCGGCGCTGTTTTACGGGCACCTGGTCGGCGAACTGGTCCGGCGCACCGACGGGCGGACGCTCGGCCGCTTTCTCGCTGAGGAGGTCTGCGGCCCGCACGAGCTGGACTTCCACATCGGCCTCGGCCCCGCTGAACAGGCACGGGCGATCGAGCTGACCGGCTTGACCTCGGCCTACCGGGCCGCCGCGCTGGACGGCAAACCCGACCTCTACCGCCGGGCTATCGGCAATCCGCTCGGTGCCCAGGACCCGGCTGTGGTCAATTCCGCCGCCTGGCGGGCCGCCGAGATCCCCGCTGTCAACGGCCACGGCACCGCCCGGGCAGCCGCGGGGTTCTACTCCGCGTTGCCGCGGCTCCTGTCAGCCGACCTGCTCGCCGAGGCCACCACCGCCCAATGCTCGGGGGTGGACGCGGTTTTCGGGGCACAGGCGACCTGGGGGCTGGGCTTCGGCATCGATGGTGACGACTACGGCATGGGCGGCCTGGGCGGCAACTATGCCGGCGCCGCCGCTGGCTACACTTTCGCCTTCCTCACCGGCCATGCCGGCGAGTTCGATCGCGCCACTGACCTGGAGAACGCTCTGCGCGCCGTTCTCGGGCTTGGCCCGATTCCCGACTAGACCTTTGACGTGCAGAAACTCCGCTTCCCGTATTCGGGGGGCGGGGTTCGCTGTCTCCTGATTGCCACGCTGAACGATCACTGGGGCCGCAGGCCCTGCGGCGTGCCGCGCCGCGAACCTGGCGATGAACGCGTCGCCTACGCTCCGGCCGCACGCTGGGCGATGCCGGCCAAGACCGTTTCCAGCATCCGCTCGAACTCGTCCTCGCCACCGAACCCGGCTTGCAGGGGAGCCAGGGCGGCCAGGGTCGGATACGGGGCCGGATCGAACGCGGGTTGGGCCACGCCCGTCGCGGGGTCATCGGTTCCGCCGGGATTCCCGCTCAAGGTGGCGAGCAGATACCCGTTGAGGAATCCGAAGAGAACCAGGGGGGCGTCCGCGATCGCCTGGTCCGCGATCCCGGCGCGACGCATCGCCGCGGTCAGTCGCTCGAGTGCCTCAAGGGCCACCGCCGAGGTCTGCGCCCGGGTCGCCAGCAACGGGGAGATCCGGGGATGGCGTATCGCCATGTCCCGGTATGCGCGGGCCATCGTGCGCGCGATGCCCATCCAGTCGTCCGGCCACTGCGCGGCCGCGGCCGAGACCTCGGTCAGGACGGCCTCGGAGATGGCGTCCAGGAGCGCTGCCTTGCCCTTGATGTGGTTGTAGATCGACATCGGATCGACGCCGAGTTCGGATGCCAGGCGCCGCACCCCGAATGATTCCAGACCCTCACGATCGACGAGGTCCACGGCTGCGGCGGCGATCCGCCGGCGGCTCAGCCCGGCCGGTTTGCCCTGCGTGCGTTTCGCCACTCGTCGCCCTCTCGCGCCTTGCTCAACCTACACCGTAGACCTATATTCTACACCGTAGGTAATACCTACGGTGTAGGTAGCGCGCAGAGCGGGGGAGCGACCACCTGGCTCGCCGGTTGTGCGCGGTGCGTGCGGTTACTTCGAAGGAGACAGTTCGATGACGAAGACCCGTCATGATCGACCAGCGATCGGCGCGATGTACGCGGGCCTCGGGCTCACCGTCGTCGCCGTGATCGTCCCGTGGATCGACCTCGGCGCCGGCAACGTGCTGGCCGGCCACATCCGGGCCGGCTATCCCACCTTCACGCAGGAGCGCATCGACACCGCCGTCATGACATGGCTTGTCTGCCTGTCGGTTGTCGGAGCACTCGGCGTCATGTGTTGGTTCGGCACCATCTGGGCGGCCGGGACGGGCAAGCGGTGGGCCCGCGGCGTCGCGACCCTGGTGTTCGTGCTCGGTTCGGGCATCGCCCTGTTCGACCTGCTCGTGAGGGACACCTCCGGAGACACGGGCCTGCCGCCGTTGCTCGGCTGGGTCGGGATGCTGCCGTCCCTGGCAGGACTCCTGGCGGTCGCGCTGCTGTGGAGGAGGTCGCGGCCGACATCGCGGGCATGACCGAATGCGTGACCACCGGCCCCTCCGCGAACGGTCGCCGCGGAAAACCCGGAGCCATGACCTTCCCGAGTCATCGGCTGCTGCAACCGCTGAACCACCGTCCCATTGCCGACAAAGCGAGAGACCGGCGACGGCCGCCTACGGCGGATCGTCGGCTGAGCCGGGATGTCATGGCAAGGGAATCGCTCATTGCGGCCCGCTCCCGAGGGGGCGCGATGAATCGGCTCATCCAGTCGTTCGTCGAACGCGAACTGGGTGCGCAACGTCCGCGCCGCAGGTGGGCGCGCCGTCCTGCGCCGTCGTGGCCGTGAGGCGGTCACGCTGGAAGAGATTCCGGTGGAGCGGCGTGCTCCCGTGATACGTCGCTATCTCGCCGTCGCTCCTGGCGCGCGGCCCCAGATCATTGTGGATCGGCGGGCGCCGCTGTCGGAGTTCGAGGCGATCGCGCACCGGTATCCGGTCTTCCGGATCCGCAGGCGGTCACAGGCCGCCGATCCGCATTCACCATCTGAGCAGGGCGGGAAGCGTTGACATATCCGCTCTTCCTGTAGCGCCGATAGCCTGATCGCACATCGGAGATCAGATTGAGCACATGGTCATGGCCCCGCCGGCTCCTCAACCAGGGGTTGACGTGTGAGAATCCCGCCTCTTGGTTCGGGAGGCGGGTCCGCGGCCGATCTTTCCACCCGCTGGGTGAAGGCGGAGCCGGGTGGACGAGGCGGATCCGAAGACCGGGCTGGAGGTGGTGTCGCCAAGTGAGCAACCCGATCGCTTCGTGGACGGCGTACAGGCGAGGAACGGCGACGTTGCTGGCGGGCGTCGTCCTGGCAGCCGTCGCGTCGTGCGGAATCTCCGATGATGAACGTTTTCGGCGATCTGTCGAGAGCATGGAAGAGGTGGCCAGGACCGCGGGGCCCGGTGACCGGACAAAGGAAGAGCCCCAAGAGATCGGAATGTTCCTTTTCGAGGACGTTTTCCGTGACGGAGACCGCGTGTACTTCAAGCTGGGTGACTCCTCCATGCCCGGCATCGATCCCTACGGCTACGTCTGGAGTCCGAAGAGCCCGCCGACCGATGATCCCGAAGACGCCGCGGCATCGTTATTCGAGCACGTACAAGGCCCGTGGTACCGCTGGAGCGACAGCTATTGAGAGCATCGACGCGGCCCGGATTTCGCCGCATCACGGATTCAGCGAGAGCGCCGGCGTACGACGCCGATCGCCGACACGCCCTCTCCCGCATCCTATCGGCGACGGCGGTCCGCCGCTGTAGAGCAATGGATGGAGCGACACCGTCTCACGCACGACCATGCGCCACCGGCCCCGCTACCGCCCCGGCCAGGGCGGCGAGTCAAAACGACGAGCCCGCCGTTCTTTGGTAATCAAGTGGTCCCCGGTGCATTCCAGGACGGCCAAATGCGTAATTGTTGAGGAATGCGCGGCGGCGCTAATCTGCCGATCATGAAGCGCTCGACGATTGCGGTGCTCGTGGCCGTCTATATGGTGCTCGGCGTTGTTGCGGTCGCCCCCTTCGCCTCCTGGATATTGACCTATGGATGTGGCGCTGAGGATGACCGGCTCGCCGCCTCCCTGGCCGCACTTGGCATTCTCGACGCTCATCCGGCAGGCGCGACGCCCCAGGAGGGGCGCAGTAGCTCCTGTGAGAACGATGACCGGATAACGACCGTCGTGCAGACCTACCGTGCCTCGGGTCCGCGAGCCGAACTGCTGTCCTTCTACAGAGAGGCCGCGATCAGGGACGGGTGGACGCCCCCTCCCGAGGACGACGGTGAAGGGGTGGGCTGCTTCACCAAATCCGTCGGCGGGAGGACGGTCGAGCTCTCGGTGTGGATCCCGGAAGCGATAGGGGAGGAGCACGCCGATGACTACGACGTGGACGTGAGCTCTTCCCCGGAAGGCGGGGGCTGGTGTTGACAGCCGGACGCTCTGAACGCTCCGAGCCGTACCGTCGACTGCGGCTCGCGGATCCGGCGACGGCGTCGGACCGGATCCGGCGCGTGGTCATGGCCCGCCGGCTCCTCAAGCAGGGGGCGACATGCGAGAACCCCGCCTTCCCCGATTGGGGGGCGGGGTCCGCCGACTCCGGGCAGGAGTCCCCGGCGCGCCCAGGTACGTCGCTCAGCGCTCGCGGCGGTGCCGGATCTTGCCGCCCACTCCGCCGAACAGTGCCAGACCCTTCACCACGACCACCGGCGCCGACGGGTCGACGTCCGGGCTTCCGTTCACGTCGAAGCCACCGAAGACGCCGACGCCATGGCAGCGCACCTCCACCCCCTCGGGCACGATGATCTCGGCCCCGCCGAAGATCGCGGTGATCGTGATCTCGACCTCCTTCGCCTCGAACTCGGCGTCGGTCAGGTCGAACCGCATGCCGCCGAAGAGGGCCAGCGCCCTGGTCCGTCGGCGTACGCGCCAGCGGCCCTTGCGGTCGGCGCCGCCGAAGATGGCGACGACGTTCTCGGGCTCGGAGCTCGCGTCGGCCGAGAAGGACACCGGGGACGCGGCCGGGCGGCGCCGGTCGACCTGCAGGTCGTGGGTGAGGATCTCGAGCTCCCCCACGGTCTTGGCCTGGTAGAGCGAGTCCAGGCGCTCGGAGTACTCGTCGTGGCTCAGCTGACCGGTGCTCAGGGCATCGGCGAGCATGGCGGCGACCTGCTCCCTGTTGCTGTCCGAGGCGCGCAGGTGCGGCATCTGGGGTTCCCTACGCGAAGGGGGATTTTCCATGCTGGTCACGATAGTTCTCATTTATTCCGGCTTCATCTCCGTACGGAGATCGTCGAGAGCCCAGAGTCGGATGTCGTCGCCGTCAGGACGGCCGTGAGCCCGTCGGCCGGTTGAGACAGCGTGGAGACGACGACCGAACCGTGGACGCCGGCCACTCCGACAAGGCCGGGCGTCGCTCGCGTCCGATGACCGGTCCCACCAGGTGGCGTAGGCCCTGCGCGTCCGCGCGTCTCCCGCGAAACAGACGCCTGCTCGCGAGAGCTAGGGCTGATGGGCGCGAACCTCGTCGCGTGCGAGCTCCAGACGGTGCGCGGAGCCAGGGGCGTGCGGCGCCCATCCCTCGTTGATCGCTCTACGGACGCACCGCGCGACGAGGGCGGGGCGAACGCTCACCGATCGTTCGAGGAGCCAGTTGTCGGGTCTGGCGTAGGGGAGGGTGACGAGAAGGACGTTGCCCGGCTTCTCCGCGAGTTCGACCGCGAAGGTCATGGGGGTCCAGCCGTTCCCTTGGCAGTAGGTGGGCTTGTGGCGGACGCGCCAGCGGTAAGGAACATCACTCACAGTGATGAGGCGGGAGCCCTTCTTCGGAAGCATCGCGGTCACCGCCTGTTCGTCGGGAGCGCACAGAGAAGATCCCGGGAAGCGTAAGCCCGGCCGCGTTGGGGCGGTGGCGTGAATTCGCGGCGTCGGTGAGACCGCGTCAGGTGAACCCGCCTGATCTGCAAGACGAGTTGCGATATCTGCTCAACCGGTGGGACCCCATCGGTGTCTACGACGAGGAGCTGGACTTCCCCCCCGATGAGTACGACTGCCTCATCGGACCGATTCTCAGCAGGCTTTCCCGGGGAGCCGGTGTGGCGGAGCTCAGCGAATACCTCTGGCATGAGCTTGAGGAGCATTTCGGTCTGGATCCGGTGCCGAGGAATGCGGACGGCTTCGCCGAGCGGCTGGTCTCCTGGCATCGGCGGCACGTCGAGATCGCCGAGACGGACGCCGGCCACGACTCCGAACGCTAACGGGCACTTCCTGCTGGCCGGGGCGACCGCTGCTCCTCCGCCTCGATATACAGAACCATACTTCCGGGAACTACGGTTCTGTAATGAAGGCCGTTGCGGCGGGTGACGACCGTGTCCTGTTGATCGATCTCGACCGTCTCTACCGAATCGCGTAAGTGAGTGGCGGCCAGGACCCCGGGTTCCGTGCGGAGAACGTGGGGGACGGGCGGCGCTCTCGGGGGCCACTGGCCGGGGTGGGGGAACGGCTCGCTGAGGAGGCGGCCGCGAGGGGTGCGGGTCCGTACGGGGCCGGGGGATCAGTGCTCGGGGTGGAGGGAGGCGCCGATGTACATGGCCGTGAGCAGGGTGAACAGGAACGCCTGCAGGAACTGGATGAAGATCTCGAACGCCGTCATCGCGACCGCGACGGCCACGCTCAGGACTCCCACGGGCGCTCCCGCCAGGGACGGATGCTCGTACAGGAGCCAGAATCCGGCGGCGCTGAAGAACGCCAGCAGCAGGTGCCCGGCGAACATGTTGGCGAACAGCCGTACGGCGTGCGTGAACGGCGCGGTGACGAACGTGTAGAGCAGTTCGAGCGGCGCGTACAGCAGCAGGGCCAGCGGCTTGGGCAGGCCCGGCGGGAACATCAGGTTCCGGAAATAGCCCACCAGGCCCTGGTGCCTGATCCCCAGATAGATCTTGGTGGCGTACGCGACGAACGCGAACACGATCGGGAACGCGATGTGGGAGTTGACCGGGAACTGGAGCCCCGGGACCACCCCGATGAAGTTCCAGAGCAGGATCAGGCAGAACAGGCTGAGCAGCAGCGGCATCCAGCGGTCGGCGTCCTTGCCGAGGAACGGCCGGGCCACCTGGTCGCGGACGAAGAGGTAGACGAGCTCGCCCGCGTTCTGGATCCTCCCGGGGACGAGGGTCGGCCTGGCGAAGGCGGCCCACGCGAGCGCGCACACCACGAGCGCCCCGGCGACGGCCAGCACGACCGGTTTGGTCAGCCAGAACGGCGCGCTCTCCCACAGCGGCGGGAAGTCGAACAGCCCCACGCCCGGGGCCCGGAACACGTCATCTGCCAGGTGAATCGCCACCGGCGCTCCTCGCGGTCCAGAAAACTGGGTACGGCGTACTCACTTGCTTTTCGACCATACTCAACCAGGTACGGCGTACGCAATGGGGCGGTGGAAAGTGCCGGAGAACCTGTGGATGCGTCCGGAGCGGTCGGCCCGGGGGCCGCAGCCGAGCTTCAGCCGGGCCGCGCTCACCGAGGCGGCGGTACGCGTCGCGGACGCCGAGGGGCTGGAGGCCATCTCGATGCGGCGGCTCGCGGCCGAGATCGGTGCGGGGACCATGTCGCTCTACCGCTACGTCTCCGGCAAGGACGACGTGATCGAGCTGATGGTCGACTCCGTCGTCGCGCAGTACCTCCCGGAGGACGCCGTCATCAGCGGTGACTGGAAGGCCGATCTCGGCGCGCTCGCCCGGCGGGCCCGGCGGACCATGCTGCGACATCCCTGGCTGGCGCCGTTGGCGGCGAACCGCCAGGGCGCGAGCCCCAACCGACTGCGGCTCCTGGAGGCGTCCCTCCGCATGGTGGACGGCCTGGGCCTCGGCGTCGACGAGATGTTGACGCTCATCGGGGCGGTCTTCGCGTACGTCAACGGGTTCGTGCAGAGCGAGCTGGCCGAGGCCGAGGCGCTGCGCCGCACCGGCCTCGACCTGAAGGAGTGGACGGCCCTCCAGGCGCCGTTCATGATGGCCGTCATCGCGAGCGGCGACCATCCCATGATCGCCAGGATGGCGACCGAGGGCGGCCGCGCGTACGCCGACATCGAGGAGCGGTTCGAGTACGGGCTTGAGCGCGTGCTGGACGGCATCGAGGCGAGGCTGCCGGAATCCGACGGCTGAGCGGCCGCTCCGCCCTGTGGAAGACGAGCGGCGGCTCCTTGTCGGCGGGGTCCGGACGCGACCGGGCGCGGACGGACATGATCAAGGAGCTGACGGCCGGACCGCGCCGCCGTTAGCGTGGTGCGGCGATCATCCGGTCGACACGGCCGGATGACCATCGGCCGAGACGTAATCGGAGGCGCCGTCCCGTGCGGAGGAACCGCGGGTTCACGATCTTCCTGGTCGCTCAGACGCTGTCCGTGGCCGGTGACACGTTCACGATGATCGCGATCCCGCTGCTCGCGCTCAAGGCGACGGGTTCCGTACTGCAGATGGGCCTGCTGACCGGCCTGTCCGGGACGGCGTCGATCATCACGGGGCTCTTCGCCGGGGTCGTCGCCGACCGCCTGAACCGCCGGGCGGTGCTGATCACCTGCGATGTCGCGCGGGCCCTCCTGTACGCGCTCATCCCGATCGTGTGGCTCTTCGGCCCGCAGGTGTGGCTGCTGTACGTCATCGTGCCCATCGGCGCGTGCTTCGCCATGACGTTCCAGGTCACCTACGTGACCGTGGTGCCCGCACTCGTGGAGCCGGACCGGATCACCGAGGCCAACGGCCGCCTCTCCGCGTCGTACTCCATCGCCGGAGTGCTGGGGCTGGCGCTGGCCGGCGCGGTGGCGGGGGCCTTCGGTCCTTCCGTCGCGATCGCCGTCGACGCGGCGAGCTTCGCCGCCTCCGCGCTCGGTCTGTGCTTCGTGCGGCCGGGGACCCGGAGCGCCACGGCGCCCGGCCCGGCGGCGGCGCCCCTGCGCGGGTTCCTGGACGGCGCCGGGTTCCTGTGGCGGCACCCGGTGTTGCGCTCGCTGACCGTGCTGCTGTCCGTCTTCGGCTTCGTCATGCTCGGCCTGACGGATGTCACCATCTACCACCTCAAACGCGACCTCGGCCAGACGGACGCCGCCGTGGGGACGGTCCTCGCGACCTCCTCCGTGGGCACCGTCGCCGCGTCCGCGCTGGTCGCCCGCGTACGCAGGAGATTCGGCTTCGGTCCCTGCTGGATCGCCGCGCACGCGCTCGCCGGGATCGCCGTGGTCTGGCTGGCCGTGGCGGGTCACGTCGCCCCCGTCGTCGCGTTGCTGACGGCGGTCACGTTCGCCACGGCCCTGGCGGGGATCTGCTCCATGTCGCTGCGCCAGGAGGTCACCCCCGACCACCTGCTCGGACGGGTCACGTCCGCGTTCTGGACCATCCACTCGGCCCTCGGGCCGATCGGCGCGGCCGTGCTCACCGCAGCCGCCGGCCGTTACGGCGCCGCCGCGGTGTACGTGGCCGCGGGGACGGCCTGCCTGCTGGTCGCCGTCGCCGCCGTGTTCACGCCCGTACGGCAGCCGCGCCCGGAGCGCCGGCTGGCCGAGACGGCGTGAGCGCGGCCGGGCGGGTCACTTCTTGCAGATGTTCTCGGTGGCCGTCTTCGCCGACGGCGTGGGCGTGGGTGTCGCGTCCGCGGTGGGCTCGGCGGCGGGCACGGTGACCTTCACCTTCTTGACCGTGTTGTGGGTCTGGCCCACGACGACCTCGATGCCCTGGACGTCCGCCTCGCGCAGCTCGGCGCCGGGGATCGCGGCGGCGACGGTGCGGGCCGAGTCCTCACGGCCCTTGGCGTACCGGACCACGGTGGTGGTGAAGTCGCGGTTGGCGGTGTCGCCCGGCGCGGCGGGCACCATGAACCCGGCCCCGACCAGCGCGGCCTTGGTCCTGGCGCCGAGCCCGGTGATCAGCGTGCCGTTCAGCACGCGGACGGCGATGCGCTCCGGCGGGATGGTGAGCGACGGGGACGCGGACGGCGACGGCTTGGCCGAGGGCGACGCCTTGGCCGAGGGCGACGCGGCGGCGGTCGGGCCGGCGAGCGGCTGGTCGGAGTCGATCCGCTGGAACAGCTCCCGCGCGGCCTTCTTGTCCCACAGGACGGCGGACTCCTTGGTCGGCGTCATGAAGTCGACGTCGGACAGGGGGACGGTCACGAAGGTCACGTCGTCGGTGGAGACGTCCTTGAGCTGACCGGCGAGGCCGACCACGTCCTTCTTCAGGGCGTCGTCCACGGTCAGCGTCTTGAGCGTCGAGTTGACCAGACCGGTGAGCCTGGCCGGGTTGGTCAGCGTGCCCCCGCTCATGGCCTTCTGGATGAGCGCCGAGATCACCTGCTGCTGGCGGTCGATCCGGTCGAGGTCGGAACGCGCCGTCGCCCGGGTGCGCGCGTACGCGAGCGCGTTCGCGCCGTTGAGCTCGTACGTCCCGGGCTGGAGATTCAGTTTGGTCTTCGGGTCGTTGATCGCGACCGGGGTGCAGACGGTGACGCCGCCGAGGGACTCCACCACGTCGATGAAGCCCAGGATGTTGACCTCGACATAGTGGTTGATCTTGAGGCCGGTCGCCTGCTGGACGGTGCGGACCGCGAGCTTCGCCCCGCCGTACTGGTACGCGGAGTTGATCTTGTGGGTGCCGTAGCCGGGGACCTCGGTCCAGCTGTCTCGGGGGAGGCTGACGACCGTGATCTTCCGATGGTCCTCCGACAGGTGGATGACCATCATCGTGTCGGTGCGCTGGCCCTCCTCGCGGCCCAGGTGGAGCTCGTTCTGCTGCCGCCGGCTGAGGTCGTCCCGCTTGTCCAGGCCGACCAGGAGGATGTTCATCGCGCCCTGCGGCGCCGACGCCTCGGTGCCCGCGTCCACCGACCTGATCTGGCTGGCCGCGTAATTGGGGATCGCCCACAACGCCCCGGAGCCGAGCAGCACCGCCGTCGAGAGCGAGCCGGAGATGATCAGCGACCGGAGACCGGCGCGCCCGCGCCTGGCCCGCCTGGCCGCGAGCCTGACCCCGCCGTTGCCGTCGCCCCCCACGCGAACGCCGGAGTCCTCCTCACGAGCGCCGGAGTCCTCCTCGTGGTCGCCACGCATCCGCGGTCACCTTTCGGTTGCCGTCTCCGCCCCCACGTACAGTAGCGTGAGCCAGGCCATGAAGCCCTTCCCCGACTCGCCACAAATGAGCCAGTCGCCCTCGCGCGTCTGGCCGCCGATTTCGGTCATCATGCCGGTGCTCAACGAGGAGCGGCACCTGGCTGAAGCCGTACGGCAGGTCCTCGCCCAACAGTACGAGGGCCCGATCGAGGTCGTCCTCAGCGTCGGCCCGTCCCACGACCGCACGCAGGAGGTCGCGGACGCGATCGCCGCGGCCGACCCGCGCGTCGTCGTCGTGCCGAACCCCACCGGCCGCACGCCCAACGCGCTCAACGCGGCCATCGCCGCGTCCCGCAATCCGATCGTCGCCAGGGTGGACGGGCACGCCATGCTCCCGCCCGACTACCTGGCCACCGCCGTCGAGACCCTGGAACAGACCGGCGCGGACAACGTCGGCGGCATCATGGCCGCCGAGGGCGTCACCCCGTTCGAGGAGGCCGTCGCGTGCGCGATGACCTCCAAGATCGGCGTCGGCAACGCCCGGTTCCACACCGGCGGCCAGGCCGGCCCCGCCGACACCGTCTATCTCGGCGTCTTCCGGAGGGAGGCGCTGGAGCGGGTCGGCGGCTACGACGAGCACTTCCAGCGCGCCCAGGACTGGGAGATGAACCACCGCATCCGGGAGACCGGCGGCCTGGTCTACTTCCAGCCCCGGATGCGGGTGTCCTACCGCCCCCGGCCGAACGCCCGCGCCCTGGCCAAGCAGTACTTCCACTACGGCCGCTGGCGGCGGGTGGTCTCCCGGACCCACCAGGGGACCATCAACCTGCGCTACCTCGCGCCGCCCGCGGCGGTGCTCGCCATGGTGCTCGGCATCGTGGTGTCGCCGTTCTTCTGGCCCGGCCTGCTCGTCCCCGGGGCGTACCTCGCGGCGATCCTGGCCGGGTCCGTGCTCACCGGGCGCGGGCTGTCGGCCGCCGCGCTCGCCCGGCTGCCGCTGGTCTACGCCACGATGCACGTCTCGTGGGGCACGGGCTTCCTGACCAGCCCGCCACGGCTCAGCAAGCCGCGCCCCGCGCCGCAGGGAACGGGCACCCCCGTTCGGAACCCCTACGGCGAATAGTCCCTAGGCGACCTCGTCGCCGGCCGTCGCGAGGCTGCGGCCCGCCGCGGCCGCCGCCTCGCCGCCGCCCGCCCTCGCGCGGGCGGCGGTCACGGCCTCGTCGAACCGGGTGAGCGCGTCCGGGTGGTCCGGCCCGAGCAGGTGGCCCCTCAGCTCGCGCCGGGCCTCCGCCAGGACGTCCTCCTCCGGACGGATCCGCGACACCACGCCGGGCAGCTCCGCCCGGTCCGGCCCGATCAGGTAGGCCGCGGCCGCCGTCGGATACCGCTCCCGGAACTCCCGCTCGGGCAGCCCGGCGACGTTCGTGACCGCGTACGGCTTGCCGCTCGCCAGGAAGTCGGCGATCACGCTGGAGATGTCGCTGATCAGCAGGTCGGCTCGGTTGAAGCACTCGTACAGGTGCGGTTCGTCGCCGGTCACCGCCAGGTGCGGCACGGCTCCGTCACCGGCGTCGCGCAGCGTCCGCATGATCGCGGCGTGCGCCCGGCGCGCGGCTGCGGAGCGGTGGCCGGTGAGCGGGTGCGGCTTGTAGATCACCCGCACGCCGAGGGCGAGCAGCTCGCGCACCAGCGCCGGCCCCATCGTGATCACCGAGGTGTGGAACAGGTCGTCCGTCCATCCCTCCCATGTGGGGGCGTACAGGACGCTCGGGTACGGCAGGCCGGGGCCGGTCCGCCGCACGCCGGCGAGCTGGGGGCGGCCGACCTCCACGATCGCCTCGTCGCGCACGCCGACCCCGGCGCGGCGGTAGCGGTCCCGCCCGGCGGGACCGGCGACCCACACCTCGTCGTACACCTTGGTGAAGGGGTTGAACGACGCCTCCTTGTCGCTGTCGCCGTGCCCGATGAAGACGCTGACGACGCCCGGCGTCCGCAACATGTGGATGTTGTTGCCGACGTTGGAGGCGAACAGGGCGACCCGCGCGGTGTCCAGGCCGCGGAAGTTCATCATGTCGACCGCGGAGGGGATGCACAACACGGGGAGCGTCGTCTCGCCCAGCGCCCCGAGCAGCTCCCGCTCCCGCAGCACCACCAGCGCCCGCGCGCTGATGCGCTCCAGCGGGCCCAGCCACATCGTGGCCTGGTAGGCCGAGTCGGCCGGGCCGGAGAAGTACAGCAGCACCTCGGGCCGGTACGCGCGGACCCGCTCGTCCACGGCCGCGATGACGCCGCGCCGGTCGGCCAGCGGCGCGGCCCGCCGGACGTGGACGGACAGGGCCAGCACGGCTGCGGCCTCCAGTGCGAGCGCGGCCCCCGCCCCGGCCGCGCCCAGCCAGTCGTTCCCGGTCAGCGCGCCGAACGCGGCCGTCGCCACCGGCAGCGCGTCCAGGTACAGCAGACGCGCGCCGCGCCAGTTGACCAGCGTCTCAGGCGGCGCGGGCGGGAAGGCGACGTCGACGTTCCTGGTGTCCACCGGCTTCAGGTTGTGGCACCGGTTCAGGTACGTGGCCAGCCCGCTGTGCGCCGCCCGCGTCCAGTGGAACAGGAACAGCCCGCCCGCGAGGAGCGCGAACCACGTGGAGTCCGCGCCCGCCGTCCTGGCGAGCAGCAGCACGGCCGCCATCTCGCGCATCAGGAAGCGCAGCGTGGCCGGGAGCTGGAGCCGGCCGAGCCGTTCCGCGGCGCGGGCCGGCAGCGCCGCCTCCGCCCCGTACGACAGCGGCGCCAGCACCGCGAAGACCCACGGAAGCGGGTACAGCGCGGCCGCCGTGAGCGCCGGATAGAACGCCAGCACCACCCCGCCGAGCAGCGCGTTTCTCCCCGTGAACGATGCCCCCATGCACCGCTGCCTACCCACTCACCTCGTCAGACGCACGTCGATGACGTGTCCCGTGAGTCGGGAGATGAGCACGTCCAGGCTGGTGCGGGCGACCGCGGCCGACGAGAGCAACGTTCCGGCCGGTTCGTCGCCGAAGGCCCGCAACCGCATCGGCGTGGCGGTGCGCTCGGGATTGACGCAGTTGACCCGCACGCCCTGGTCGGCCCACTCGTCCGCGAGTGCCTGGGTGAGGTTGACGACCGCGGCCTTGGTCGAGGAGTAGAGGCTGTAGTCGGCCCGCCCCCGCGTGTACGACGAGGAGGTGTAGAGCAGGAGCTGGCCGCGCGTCTCCGCCAGGTACTTGAACGAGGCGCGGGCGATGTTGACCGGGCCGAGGTAGTTGACGCCGACCGTCTCCTCGATGGTGGAGTGGTCGGCCTCGCCCAGCTTGCCCATGTGCAGGACGGCCGCCGTGTTGACCACGTAGTCGATGCGGCCCGTTTCGGCGTACACGCCGGCGAGCGCGTCCTCGACGGCCGCGGAGTCCTGGACGCGCACGCCGTTGACGGTGCGGGAGAAGGAGTGGACGGTCGCGCCGTAGCCGCGGGCGAGCCGCACGATGTCGGCGCCGATGCCGTAGCTGCCGCCGAAGACGACCAGGCACCTGCCGCGCAGCGCCTCGTGGTAGCCCTCCTCGGACGGCGCGGGGGCGGTGCTCTCGGCGAGCTGGAACAGCTTGTCGGCGATGAACACGTCGACCGGGTGGGTGACCTTCATGTTGTGCTCGCTGCCCGGCACGAGGTAGATCGGCACGTCGGGGAGGTAGCGCAGCACGACGCCGCAGTCGTCGGTCGCGGGCAGCTTGTCGAAGTCGGGGTCGGCGAAGGCCCGCTCGTACGCGGCGCGGATGACCGACAGCCGGAAGCACTGAGGGGTCTGGCCGCGCCGCAGCCGCGAACGGTCGGGGATGTCGCGGATGATCTCGCCGCGCGGCCCGGGGACGGCCACGACGACGGTGTCGGACGAGGGGATGGCCACGTCCACCGCCTCGTAGCGGGCGAGCGCGGCCACGCAGTCGCTGATGATGCGCGGCTCGACGAGCGGGCGGACCGCGTCGTGCAGCAGCACGTCGCACTCCTCGTCGCCGAGCGCCTGGAGCGCGCGCCACGTGGTCTCGGTGCGGCTCGCGCCCCCTTCGAGGATCTTGGTGACCTTGCCGTAGCCGTTCCGCTCGACCAGGGAGGCGACCTCGTCCGTGAAACCGGGGGTCATCAGCACGACGACCTCGTCGATCTCCGGATGGCCGTCGAACACGGAGAGCGTGTGCTCCAGGATCGTCCTGCCGGCGACCTTGATGAGTTGCTTGGGGGTGTTCAGCCCCACCCGCTGGCCGACCCCGCCGGCCAGCACGACCCCAACCGTACGCAGACGCGATTTCGCGATCATGATGCCTCCCCGCACTGACCATACCCGCAGGCCGTTCGCGAACCGCTGCCGAATGGCATTGCCACCCCGTGATCACTCGGTTACGTTGCGGTGTGGACCCGAAGTGATCACAGCGGAGTGGGAGACGATGGAGGCACCAGCGGCCCGGGGAGCGCCCGGCACCAGACCCGGGGCCGCGTCGGGCGCCGTCGCCGTGATCTTCGCGACGACGCCCGCGGCGCGCCTGACGTCCGGGAAGGCCACCCTGCTCGACCGTCTCACCGCCCAGCTCCGCACGCTGTCCGTCCGAGAGGTCCAGGTGGTCGCCCGAACCGAGGACACCGGCGGCGGCCTCGCCGACGACCTGCGCGCCGTCGCCAAGGCGGCCCGGGCCTCCAGCGGCCCGATCGCCGTGCTGTACGGCGATCTCGTGGCCCACACCGAGGCCCTGGCGGCGGTGCTCGACCATCCCTCACGCGGCTCGCGGGCGCTGGTCGCCCCCGGCCCCGCCGCGCCGCCCCTGCCGCCCGTACGCACCCGGAAGGGGCGCATCGCGGCGGCGGGCAACTCCTTCCACCGGGTCGAGGCGCCCGACGCCGCCTTCCACGGCGTCCTCCAGGTCGGCGAGGCCCACCTCGCGAGCCTCGCCGACGTGGCCGAGGAGCTCGCCGACCTCGCCCAGAACCGCGGGCTCGGCCGGGCGGGCGACACCGAGGTGGCCGACCTGCTGCTCGCCGGACTGGTCCGCGCCGGGGTCCCCGTACGGGCCGCGCCGCTGGGCGGGCTGCACTGCGCGCGGGTGACGAGCCAGGGGGCGGCCGACGAGGCGGTGCGCCGCCTCTCCGATGTGGACGAGCGCGCGGCCCGGCTGCGGGCCGCCGTCAAGTCCGACGACGGCCTGTTCGCCACCTACTGCGTGAGCACCTGGTCCCCCCATCTCGTACGGCTCGCCGCGCGGCTGCGCATGACGCCCAACGCGATCACCGGCGTCTCGGTCGGCCTGGCCGTGGTCGCGGCGGTCTGGTTCACGGCGGGGGAGCGGGGGGCCCAGATCGCCGGGGCGGCGGCGCTCCTGCTGTCGTTCGCGCTCGACTGCGTGGACGGCCAGCTCGCCCGGTACACACGGAGCTTCTCGCCGCTGGGCGCCTGGCTCGACGCCACCTTCGACCGGGTGAAGGAGTACCTCGTCTACGCCGGGCTCGCCATCGGGTACGCCGGAAGCGTCCAGGCCGGGGAGACCGGGCCGGGCGGCATCTGGGCGCTCGCGGTCGCCGCCATGCTGCTGCAGGCCCTCCGGCACATGATCGACTTCTCGTACGCGGGCGGCCTGGCGGACGCGACCCGGGACGGCGAGCGCCCGCCGCTCCCCCTCTCCGTCGCCTCGGACCTGCCGCACCTGGACGACCCGGGCGGCGGGCTCAGAAAGGGCGGGGCCGGCGCCGCGACGGACGGCAGCGTCGCGAGCCGGGTGGCCTGGCTGTCCCGGCGGCTCGACCTGGGCGTGGCCACCCGGTGGGCGAAGAAGGTGGTCGTGCTGCCCATCGGCGAGCGTATGGCGCTCATCGCCGTCACCGCCGCCGTGTTCAACGCCAGGGTGACGTTCCTCGCCCTGATCGGCTGGGGCGCGCTGGCGCTCGCCTACACGCTGGCCGGCCGCGTCGGCAGGTCCCTCACATGAGCGGGGAGCGGGCATGATCTTCGTCCACATGACGCCGGTGCCGCGCAGCGCGGTCGTCGCCTACCGGGACGACGGGGCGCTGTCCCGGGGGATGGGCGCGCTGGTCGCGGGCCAGCTCCCGCCGCTGCCGCCCGCCGTCGCCGGGGCCTTCGTCACCGGGGTGCTGCTCGCCGTCGGCGTCGCGGCCACCGACGGCCTGGCGGTCTTCGCCCCCGCGGTGGCCCTGCTGCTCGCCGGTCCGGGCAGCTCCCACCGGCACGACGGACGGCTCGACTGGCTGGTCCCGCCGATCCTGCGGCTGACCGAGTACGGCTTCGTCGCCTCCGTCGGCTTCGCGCACGGAGTCCCACCACTGCTGATCTTCGCGTTGCTCGGCGCGATCGTGTTCCACCACTACGACACGGTGTACCGGGTGCGGCAGCACGTCTATCCGCCGCCGTGGCTGGCTCCGGCCGGGCTGGGCTGGGAGGGCCGGATGCTCGCCGTCGCGATCGGCGGCGCCCTCGACCTGGTCACCGCGATGTTCGCGCTGCTCTGCCTGTACCTCTGGGGCCTGTTCTGCTGGGAGAGCGTGACCTGCTGGCTCGCGGCGCCGCGGTCGGGCGTCGAGGCGGCCGATCTCGGCGCCGGGGACTGACCGGAACGGGTCCGGACCACGGCGGATGAACCCCGCCTCACGTACGGATTACACGATCAGGGCACAAAGGCAACTAATCTTTGGGGTTACTGTCAGTCGATCGACTCTAGGAGTGCACGTTGCTGGGAATGGTGCTGGCCGCCGGAGCCGGACGCCGCCTGCGGCCGTACACCGACACGCTGCCCAAGGCGCTCGTGCCGGTCGACGGCGAGACCACGATCCTCGACATCGCCCTGCGCAACCTCGCCGCGGTCGACCTGCGCGATGTCGTCGTCGTCGTCGGCTACCAGGCGCAGGCCGTACACGAGCGCCAGGCGGACCTGGAGCGCAGGCACGGTGTGAAGCTCACCCTCGTGCACAACGACAAGGCCGAGGAGTGGAACAACGCCTACTCCCTGTGGTGCGCCCGCGACCACTTCGCGCAGGGCGCGCTGCTGGTCAACGGCGACACCGTGCACCCCGTCTCGGTCGAGGAGACCCTGCTGTCGGCGGACCACACCAGCGACGTCCTCCTCGCGGTCGACGACGTGAAGGTCCTGGCCGACGAGGAGATGAAGGTCACACTCGACGGCGGCAGCCTCCGGCGCATCACCAAGCTGATGGACCCGGCCGAGGCGTACGGCGAGTACATCGGCGCCACGCTGATCCGCCCGGGCGCGGCCGAGCGGCTGGCCGACGCGCTGCGCGCCACCTTCGAGCGCGACCCGCAGCTCTACTACGAGGACGGCTACCAGGAGATGGTCGCCCGGGGCGAGAAGATCTCCGTCGCCCCGATCGGCAAGGTCGACTGGGTCGAGGTGGACAACCACGACGACCTGGCCAGGGCGCGCGAGATCGCGTGCCGCTACTAGGTCCGGCGCTCCTCGGGTCGTTCCCCGCGCCGTCGCGCCGCCGGGAGCGGCGCCCCGCCGCCGCGCGACGCACCCCCCTGGACGCCGCCCCCTCCGGTGCCCACGTTCCCGTGACCTAAGGAGACGCTCTTGCCGATTCTGGCCAGGATGCTCCCCGCCCCCCTCATGATGGAGGTCCGGCGGGGCGCGATCGCGCAGCTCGGTGTGCTGCTGTCCGACAGCCGGGTCGCCACCTCAGGCCGCGTCGCCGTCGCGGTCGGGGTGAGCCAGGGTGACAAGATCGCGGAGGTGATCACGCCGTCCCTGGGCGAGGCCCGGATCTTCCGGGTGCCCGACGGCTCGGTGGACGCCGCCGTCTCCCTCGGCGCCGACCTGCGGAAGGGGGCGTACGAAGCGGTCATCGGCATCGGCGGCGGCAAGACCATCGACGCGACCAAGTACGCCGCGTCCCTCGCCGGCATCCCGATGGTGGCGGTCGCCACGAACCTCTCGCACGACGGCATCTGCTCGCCGGTCGCCTCCCTCGTCCACGACGGCGGCAAGGGCTCCTTCGGGGTGCCCATGCCGCTCGCGATCATGGTGGACCTCGACTTCGTGCACGACGCGCCGGAGGCCCTGGTCCGTTCCGGGGTGGGCGACGTCGTGAGCAACCTGTCCGCGATCGAGGACTGGCAGCTCGGCAACGCCGAACGCGGCGAGCCCATCGACGGCGTCGCCGTCTCCATGGCGCGCACGGCCGCCGAGGCGGTGGTCGGCCGTTCCGACTCGATCGAGTCCGACGGGTTCCTCACCGTCCTCGCCGAGTCGCTGATCCTCAGCGGCATGGCGATGGTCGTGGCGGGGTCGAGCCGTCCTTCGAGCGGTGGTGACCATGAGATCCTTCATGCCGTGGATCAGCTTTTTCCCGGAACGTCCAACCACGGCGAGATCGCCGGTGTGGGCGCGGCGTTCTGCTTCTTCCTTCGGGAGGACGCGCGCCGCCTCGACCAGGTCACCGACTGCCTGAGACGGCACGCGCTTCCCGTCACCCCCGGAGACCTCGGCCTGTCGGTCGAGCAGTTCACCGACGCGGTGATGTTGGCTCCGTCGACGCGGCCCGGCAGGTATACCATCCTCGAACACCTCCGTCTGTCGGAGACCGAGGTCAAGGCGAGGGTGGAGGACTATGTCCGCGCCGTCGGTCGCTGAGCTGCGCGCGGTCGCGCAGCCGCAGACCACCATGGACCGCCGCAGCGGCGAGCACTGGGCCGGCCTGCTGTACATGCGGAAACTGTCCATCTACGCGACCTGGGTGCTGGCCAAGACCCCGATCACGCCCAACCAGGTCACCGGCCTGATGATCCTTTGCGGCGTGCTCGCGGGAGCCGTGCTCGCGCTTCCCGGGCTCTGGGCCGCCGTCGGCGCCGCGGTGCTGATCCAGGTCTACCTGCTGCTCGACTGCTCCGACGGCGAGCTGGCCCGGTGGACCGGCCGCACCTCGATCGCCGGGGTCTACCTCGACCGGGTGGGCCACTACCTCGCCGAGGCGGCGCTGCTCATCGGCCTGGGCTTCCGGGCGTCGGAGGTGCTGCCCGACTGGTACACCGTGCTCGGCGTCGCGGCCGCGCTCGGCGCGATCCTGATCAAGGCCGAGACCGACCTGGTGGACGTCGCCAGGGCGCGGTCCGGACTGGTGGCCGCCACCGAGGCGTCCGCGGGCCAGTTCCAGTCCCGCGGGCTCGGCGCGGCGCGGAAGGTCGCCGCCGCGCTGCGCTTCCACCGCGTCATCCAGGCCGTCGAGCTGTCCCTGATCGTGGTGGTCGCCGCGGTGCTCGACTTCTGGTTCCCGGCCACGCGGATCCTGACCGTCGCCTGCGCGGTGATCGCGGGTCTCCAGCTCGTGCTGCACCTCGTCAGCATCCTGGCGTCGCGGCGGCTGTCGTGATCCCGGTCTTCTCGACGTCCACGGGAGGGAAAGCGGGGAACCCGGAGGCCGCTCGCCGCGTCCGAGTGTTTGGTGGGGCTTCGGTTTCCGTTCCGATACCCTTGTTGCGCAGTAAACCAGACAGGTCCGGGATGGTTCGGCCGTACAGACTCGGTGATCATGAAATCGTGTGCCCGCAGCCACGCGTCGAGGCGATGACGCGGTGAAGATTTCGTGCGTCATCCTCACCATGGGGAACAGGGTCGTCGAACTGGACCGCGCGGTCGAGTCCGCGCTCTCGCAGACCGACGGCGACGTCGAAGTGGTGGTCGTCGGAAACGGCGCGGACGTGCCGGAGCTCACGGCCCGGCCGCGACCCGGCTCCGCCGCGACGGTCAAGACCGTACGGATCGGCCACAACGCGGGCATCCCCATGGGCCGCAACCGCGGCGTCCAGGAGTGCTCGGGCGACGTCGTGCTGTTCCTCGACGACGACGGATGGTACGCCGACGACAAGCTGGTCGCGCACGTCCGCGAGCGCTTCGCCTCCGAGCCCGACCTCGCGGTGATCTCCTTCCGCGTGATGGATCCCGACGGCGGCTCGGTGCAGCGGCGGCACGTCCCCCGGCTCCGTGCCGGCGACCCCGAGCGTTCCTCGCCGGTCACCACGTTCCTCGGCGGCGCCTGCGCGATCAGGCGGTCGGCCTACCTGCAGGTCGGCGGGCTGCCCGAGCGGTTCTTCTACGCGCACGAGGAGACCGACCTGGCCTGGCGGCTGCTGGGCGAGGGCTACCGGATCGAATACGACGCGCGGACCGTCATGTACCACCCGCTGGTGCTCCCGACCCGGCACGCCGACTTCTTCCGGCTGAACGCCCGCAACCGGGTGTGGCTGGCGCGCAGGAACCTCCCCTGGCCGCTCGCCGTGCTGTACCTGGGCAACTGGATCGTCCTCACCCTGCTGCGCGAGCGGTCGGCGGCGTCGCTGAAGGCCTGGTTCAAAGGCTTCCGCGAGGGGCTGCGCGAGCCCGCGGGCGAGCGCCGGCCGATGGCGTGGCGCACGGCGTGGCGGATGCTCCGCCTCGGCCGCCCGCCGATCGTCTAGCGACTCCGTACAGGCGGCTCACGGCCTCCGGGCGGCGGATCCGGGACGGAGCGTCCGGGCCCCCGGGCGGGCCTGTCACGACCGGTTGAGGTAGACGAGGACCGCGAGCACGCGGCGGTGGTCCTCGTCGGAGCCGGACAGGCCGAGCTTGGTGAGGATCGAGCTGACGTGGGTCTCGACCGTACGGTCCGTCAGCCAGAGCCGCCGGGCGATGCCGACGTTGGTGCGGCCCTCGGCCATCAGGGCCAGCACCTCGCGCTCCCGGGCGGTCAGCGACCGCAGCGGATCGTTCGCCCGGTGCCCGCCGATGAGGCGGGAGACGACCTCGGGGTCGAGGGCGGAACCGCCGGCCGCCACCCGGCGCAGCGCGTCGAGGAAGTCGTCCACGTCGAAGACCCGGTCCTTGAGCAGGTAGCCGAACTTTCCCGTGGACACCAGCTCGACCGAGTGCCGGGTCTCCACATGCTGGGAGAGCAGGACGATGCCCAGCTCCGGCCGGGCGGCGCGGATCTCCCGGGCCGCCCGCGCGCCGTCGTCGGTGAGGTCGGGCGGCATCCGGATGTCGATGATCGCCAGGTCGGGGTCCGTGGCGGCGACGGCGGCGACCAGGCCGGGGGCGTCCTGGGCCTTGGCCACGACGTCGTGCCCCGCGTCTTCGAGCAGGCGGGCCAGCCCCTCCCGGAACAGCGCGGAATCCTCGCCGATCACCACGCGCACGGCAGCACCGCCTCCACCAGGGTTCCTCCGCCGTCCGGGCTGGTCAGCCGGAGCGAGCCCCCGGCGGCCGTGACCCGGTCGGCCAGTCCGGCCAGTCCCGCCCCCGGGCGGATCACGGCCCCGCCCGGGCCGTCGTCGCTGATCCGCACGGTCACCCGGTCGCCCGCGCGGCTGACCCGGACGCCGATCGCGGCGGGACCGGCGTGCTTGACCGCGTTCGTCATGGCCTCGCTCGCCACGTAGTACGCGGTCACGACCACGTCGTCGGGCAGGTCGTCGGCGGCGACGTCGAGCGTCACCGGCACCGGCGCCTTGCCGGCCAGCATGGTGAGCGCGTTCCCGAGTCCGTCGTCGAGGCTGCTCGGGCGCAGTCCGTGCGCGATCTGGCGCAGCTCGGCGACCGCCGCCGCCAGCTCGGCCACCGACCGGTCCAGCAGGTCGTCCACGTTCACGGTGCCGTCGGAGAGGTGGCGCTGCGCCAGCCGGATCGCCATGCCGAGGGAGACCAGCCGCTGCTGCGCGCCGTCGTGCAGGTCGCGTTCGAGCCGCCGCCTTTCCTCGTATCCGGCGCGCAGCAGCCGGGCGCGGCCGGCCTCGGCCTCGTCGAGCGCCCGGCTGACCTCGACGCGCAGCCGTACCACCTCGACGAGCAGCGCGCTCGCGGCGGCGACCTCGCGCAGCAGCTCGCGGCTGCCGGCCGTGCCGCGGACGAGCGCGCCGATCTCGTGCCCGCCGAGCCGTACCGGGGCCACGTGGGCCGCGCCGGGCACGAGGGGGGCGCCCGCCGCGTCCACCAGCCCGGTCTCGCCGGGCAGCCGGTAGCCGACCCGGAGTTCGGGGTCGCGCAGCGCCGCGCGCAGCGTCTCCTCCAGTTGCTCGGGCTGCGCCTGCCCGGCGTGCGTCCGGTCGCGCAGGTCCTGTACGGCGGCGAGGGCGGCCTGCCGCAGCGGGTAGAAGCGCCGGTCCACCCAGCGGCGGAGCCGTACGCGCAGCGGCGACAGCGCGGCCGCGCACACCGCCGTCGCCGCCGCGGCCGCGACCGGCGAGGCCCGGCCCGCGCCGAGGCCCACCACGAACGAGGCGGCAGTGGAGAAGGCCAGCAGGATCGCGGTCACCAGCCCGTACGTGACGGCGGCGCTGATCGCCCGGTCCACGTCGTAGAGGTCGTGCCTGAGCACGGCGATCGCGGTCGCGGCCGGGATCGCCAGGGCCGTGGCCGCCAGGCCGACCAGGGCCGGCTCGGCTCCGCCCATGAAGAGGTATCCGGCCCAGCACAGCAGCAGCGTCAGCGGCAGGAACGCGGCGCCGAGCGTCAGCCACTTGAGCTGCGCCCGCCGTACGTCGTCGGCCGCCCGCCGGTAGCGCGTCACCACCGCGGCGGCGGACGCGACCAGCAGCCCGAGGAAGACCGGCAGCAGGGCGAGCCCCGCGACGCCGAGCACCCCCACGTACGGTTCGGGCAGCCGCAGGAGGTGCGGAGTGTCCTGGAACGGCGGTGCGTACGGGGCGGGGGCGCACGCCACAATCACGATGAACAGCACCGGAACGACCAGCAACCCGGCCGCCGTCCAGCGCCGTCGCCGCCCCGCGAGGCGGCCGTCGGGGAACACGAGCATGAGCATCGCGGCCGGCACGTACAGGAGCATCCAGTCGCCCTGCGACACGGCCGCGTACAGCTCGGAGAGCGGCAGTCCCGGCCGCCGGGTGAACGCCAGCCCGTACAGCTCGCCGAGCGCGAGCCACACCGCCGTCGCGCCGACGAGCACGAGCAGCAGGCCGACCGCGCTGTCCGGCCGCCGCGCGGCGACCACCACCCCGAGCACGACGGAGGGAAGCGCGAACGCCGCGCCCACGAGGAACGTCACCGTCGCGCCCCCGCCGCCGGCGAGCACGGCCAGCACCGCCCCGGCGCCCGCGAGCGCGCACACCGCGACCGCGGCGGCGTAGGCGAGCATCCGGGGAGACGGCACGAGCCAACGGTAGGCCCGAGGACGCGGCACGTGAATACGTGGCAGCACGGAGATCGGAACCCGGGCCCGCACCGACCCGGGACCAGGGCCGGCACCGATCCGCGAGGGGCCCGGCGCGCCGACACTTCGGACGTCGGGACATCCGTCCCCTCCCACCGCCCGGGCTTCCGCCCGGACCCGCCGGTGGCGCATTCGCCCAATCCGTGCGCGGGACGCCCGTCCGGTCCCGCGGCCGGGGTTTCCGTCCACTCCAGGAGGGCCGTATGAAACGCTCCCCCGTCCTCGTCGCCGGGCTGATCCTGTCCGGACTCTTCGCTCTCTTCGACCTCGTGCCGCTGCCGGCCGACGATGGCGCGCAGCCACCGGCGGCCGTGACCGTCGTGGGCATCGTCCTCGCGCTGGCCACCCTCGCCGGGGTCGTGCTCGCCTGGCGCGGCAGCCGCGCCGGAGCCGTGGTCGTGATCGTCACCAGGCTGCTTGCCGGGCTCACCGCCGTACCCGCGTTCTTCGTCGACGGGGTGCCGGCCGAGGCGCGCGTCGCCGCCGCGGTCGGCGTGGTGCTGACCCTCCTCTGCGTCGCCCTGGTCGCCCCGGCGCTCCGGTCACGCGCCTGACCCTCCGCGCCCGGCTCACCGCCGATTCGCCGAACTCATCACGAGGAGAATCATGGAAACGTCCCTTCCGCCTTCCGCGCCCTCGTCCGGCGTCTCCGCGCCGCCGGATCCGCCGCGGCGTGCCCTCGCCCCGGCCCTGGCGCTGTTCGCCGCGCCGTGGGGCTTCGTCGTCGCCAACGGCGCGTACGCGTGGGCGACGCGCGCCGGAGGAGGTGACAGCACCGGGGCGGAGGCGCTCGCCCTTGCGGCGGCGCACCCCGCGCTGAACCGCCTCAGCGCCGTCGCCGCGATGCTGGGAAGCCTGCTCATGGTCCCGGCGGTCCTCGGCGTCAGGCGCCTCGTGGCCGACCGGAGCCGGAAGCTCGGCTTCGCCGGCGCGGTGCTCACCGGCGCCGGGTACATCTGCTACTTCGGCATCGCCTTCAGCGGCAACGTCGCCGTCGCCATGGCCGAGCACCCGGGCCCGGCCGCAGAGTACGCGGCCGTCCTCGACAGCAGCCAGAGCGACCCGTCGACCCTGTGGGTGTTCCTTCTCTTCGTGCTCGGCAACATGGTCGGAACGCTGCTGCTCGCGCTGGCCCTCCTCCGCAGCCGGGCCGTCCCGTTCTGGGCCGGCGCCGCGGTCGTCGCGTGGCCCGTGCTGCACGTGATCGGGCTCGTCGCCGGCAGCGAGTGGTTCGAGGTCGCGGGCGCGGTCCTGGAAGGGGTCGGCTTCGCCGTCGTCGGCCTGCGACTCCTGGCCCGTCCCGGCCTTCCGGAGGCCGGGACGGCCTGACACGAGGGCGGGCGGGAAGGGGCGGGCCGCCGGTCACACGACGACGGCGTCCTCGAAGGACATCCGCACGTGGTCGGCTGTCGCCGTCATCACGGCCGTGCCCGGCAGGCCCAGCTCGCTCAGCTCCTTGGCGATCGGATGGTTCCCCAGCCTGATCAGCGCCCCGCCGGGCCGCGCTCGCACCCCGCTCGCCCGGGCCGCCCAGGGGACGCGCCGGGTGACCCCGTCGATGTGGGAGTAGGCGTCCATCCGGGCCAGGCTCCCCGGCGGGAGCGGGACGCCGGGGCGGAGCAGCAGGTCGAGCACCAGCCGCCCGTCCTTGCGCAGCACGCACCGCTTGTACGGCGAGGCCAGCCGCAGGTCGATCTCGGCCCGTTCCTTCGGGAAACCCCAGATCTGCCGGCCGGCCTCCATCGTGAACCCCTGGTCGACCGGCAACCAGTGGACGAAGGCGCCGGAGCCGGCCGTACGGGCGTCCTTCAGCCCGGCCAGCGGTCCGCGGGACGGCGGGCGGCCGGAGCCCGGAGGCCTGATCAGGAACGCCATGCCGAACTCGTGGTAGGCGTCGAGATCGCCGTCGCGGTACCGCACGAACACCAGCGTGCATGCGGCCTTGCCGGGCAGCACCTCGGTCACGTCCAGTCCCGAGTACGCGATCACGGCGCGGGCGGCGTCGGCCCGCACGAGGTAGGTCGCCGCGCCGGCCGACGCGTCCCTGATGCGTACGGGCATGTCGATCCGGCGTCCCTGGATGAGATGGCTGCTCACGCCTCCAAGTAGAGCAAGCCCGGGGCCGGGGCGGTAGCCGTACGCGGGCACGGGTCCCCGCCGCTCGCAGCGGTGAACCGGCCGTGGCGGCGGGTCTCCTGGGGGCGCGGGGCTCGTGGGAGCCGGGCCTGCGGCGGCCGCGCGGGCCGCGTCAGGCGGGGAGGGCGCGTCCGCGCGGCAGGACGGGGGCGCGGTGCGGGGCACGCGCCCACCGTTCGAGCTGGGCCACGAACCGCGGGGCGCGTACCGGCCAGTGGAAGCGGCGCAGCGCCTCGGCGTGTCCCCTGGCCCCCATCGCGGCGCGCCGCGCGGGGTCGTCGCGGAGGTCGAGCACCGCGCGTACGGCGGCGTCCGCCGCGTCCCCGGCCGTGCGGTCGGCGCTCCCGGGGAACGGGATCACCAGGCCGCACCCGGCCCCGGTCACCGCCCCGGCCGCGCCCGGCGACGGCGTGGTGATCACCGGGATGCCGCGGGCCATGTACTCCATGACCCTCGGGGGAACGGCGTCGCGGAGGCCGGGCACGTCGTGCGTCAGGGACAGGCCCGCCAGCGCGCCCTCGGCCATCCGGAGCGCGTGCGTGTTGGGGACGTGCCCGAACCAGTCGAGCAGCCCCTGCCGCTGGGCGTCCCGCAGCAGCGGCCGCACGCCGGGGTCGGCCGAGCCAATCAGGTCCAGCCGGATCCCGTACGGCCGGAGGCGGCGGGCCAGCTCGATCATCCCGGCCGCGCCGCGGGCCCGCGAGAGGCGTCCGACGTAGACGAGCCGGTCGTCGCCCGGCGGCGGGGGCGGGACGGCGGGGACGTACGTGTGATCGGGCACCACCGGGTGGCCGCCGGGGAAACGGCCGCGGAGCGACTCGTCGGCGAGGATGAGGTGCAGGCGGCGCTCCGCGCGCCGCTCAAGGGCGGCGACCAGCGGCGGCAGCGCCGCGCGCAGCGGCCCGGGCGGGTACGCCTCGGCCTCCAGCACGCTCCGCGTGTCCTCATGGACGTCCAGGACGGTCACCGGCCGGCGGCGGGGCAGCGCGAGCAGGAGGTCGATGTCGTGGACCAGGAGCAGATCGGCGTCCCGGCAGCCCTCCGCCAGCGCGGACCGCGCCGCGCGCAGCGCCCTCGCGCGCCGCAGGCCCACCGCCCGGGGCACGTCGAGCGCCCGGATCTCCGGGGGCGGCGTCACGTTGCAGTGGGTGAACGGGGCGATGTAGGTGACCTGGTGCCCCGCGTCGAGCAGGGCCCGGATCTGCCGGTGCGCGATCCGGGCGTCGTCGGGGTGGTGGACGATCGTGCCGACACATACCCTCATGCGTCGACTTTGCGGTCTCATCCCGTCGCGCCCGGATGTGGCGCGTTAATCCATGCGAAACTACCGCTGAACTTCCGGCTGCGGCTCCACCGGGCGCTTGGCCCTGCGGTAGAGCCAGGTGAGGCGCGGCTCCAGCATCCACTTGAACAGCGTCCGGGTGATCGGCAGGCACAGGATGGTGGCCAGCAGGAAGCTGCCGCTCAGGATGGCGACGACGCCGAGCGGGCCCTCCAGCCATGGGGCCTTCAGCCAGCCCATCTCCTTGCCGATCATCACGGGCACGCCGTGCAGCAGGTACGCGTACAGGGTGCGCGTGCCGAGGTCGGAGAACCACATCTGGCGCCGGGGCACGAGGGCCATGACGCTGAAGCAGATCACCGTGACCCCGGCGAGGAAGACCACGCGGAAGCCCATGCCGTACCACCACGTCATGTTCAGGTCGTGGTAGCTGGCGTTGAAGTACCACAGGCCCAGCTTGAGGCGCGGCGCGAGGACGTAGACGGCGACCGCCCAGACCAGCAGGGTGACCCCGGCGACGATCCGTACCCAGACGCGGTTGAGCAGCTCGAAGTGCTCGGGCTTGAGGACCAGGCCCATCGCGAAGAAGGGCAGCAGGCCGAACACGCGGTCGATGCTGAAATCACCGCTGAGCTGGGACAGCCCGGAGAAGAGACACACGACCACCGCGGTGGGCAGCGGATATCTCATCCGTTTCCACACGGGTGTGGACAGTCGCCAGAACAACAGGGCGAGGAGATACCAGTTCAGCCAGTAGGGATCGAGGATCGAGATGCTCCACTTGTGCCCGAAGACGACGCGGAGCAGGTTGTAGCCGAACTCGACGATGACATACGGCACGAGGAACGTGTCGACGAGCTTGTTGGTCTTGGCGTTCGAGTTCCAGAAGTTCTTCGACAGATAGCCACTGATCATCACGAACAGCGGCATGTGGAACGAGAACATGAAGATGTACAGCGCCCGGTTGGCGTCGGCGCCGACCGTGGGCCGGATCGCGTGCGAGGTCACCACGAGCGCGATCAGCAGGAACTTGACGTTGTCCAGGTACGGGTCGCGGCGCTTGGGGCGCGGAGCGGGCTCCTCGAGCTCCTGCTCCTCCCACCCGGCCGGCGGCCGCACCTCGCCGAACCCGGGCGCCCCCGGGCCGGGGCCGTACGGCGACGTCTGCTGGGGGGCCTGCGCCCAGGCGGGCAACGGGAGCGGGTCCGGGCCGGGAGCCGGAGGTGCGGGCGCGGGCGGGGCCGCGAGTGCGGCCTGCTCCACGGTGCTCGGTACGGCGAGGCCCTGCGGCACGTCGTGACCGGCGCGACGCCACGGGTCCCACGGGTCCGCGGGCAGCTCGGGCCACTGCTGGGCCGGGGGAGCCGCCGGGACGGCGGGCATCGCCTGCGTCGGCGCCTGTCCGTGGCCGGAGCCGCGGCGCGGGCGCTGGGGCAGGCGCTCCGGCGACGCGGGCTGTGCGAACGGGTCCTGTGCGGGTGCCGCGAACGGGTCCTGTGCGGATGCCGCGAACGGGTCCTGTGCGGATGCCGCGAACGGGTCCTGAGCGGGTGCCGCGAAGGGGTCCTGAGCCGGCGGAGCGAACGGGTCCTGAGGGGCCGCCGCGAACGGGTCCTGGGCGGGGGCGCCGTAGGGGGCGCGCCCGGAGGCGGCGGGATCGGTGGCCACGTCAGGAATGGGCGCGGCGAACGGGCTCTGCGCGGCCTCACCGAAGGGACTCTGTGCCGCTTCCCCGAAGGGGCCCTGCTCCCCGAAGGGGCTCTGCGCGGCCGGGGCGGCCGGGTCGGACGCGGAGGCGGACTCCGCGCTCGCCGAGCGGCCGGTGGAGAAGTAGTCGAAGCCCTGGGAGGCCGGGTCGGGCGCTCCCATCGCCTGCGCCGCTCCCGCGCGCGGGGAGCGCGGCCGGCGCTTGGGCAGTGGCCGGTGTTCGGCGCCCTGCTCGGCGGAGGTCGTACCGGCGGAACCGGCGGAGGTCGTACCGGAGGGGGCGGACCCGGCGGAGGCCGCGCCGGCGGGGGTGGACCCGGCCGAGGTCGTGGGAGGAGCCGGGGTGCCGGTCTCCGGCGAGGTCGTCGCGGAAGACCGGGACGCCCGCGAGTGCGAGTCGGATGCCTCGGGCTCGGCCGCCAAGAAGGCGCCGGTGGCCGGCGGGCCGGGCGGCCCGGCAGGCGACGGGGTGGCTCCGGACCGTCCCGGCCAGGACGACGGAGCGCCGGAAGACCCGGATCCCGAGACGTCGGCCCCGGAGGTTGCAGAGCTCGACGGGGCCGGTCCCGGTGCGCCGGGCCGGAAGCCGGACGAGGACGGAGCGTCCGTCCCCGGGAAGGCGGACCCGGACGCGCCGGGGCGGGACGGGCCGGCGCCGGAAGGCGCGGAAGCCGCCGGGCCCGGATGCATCGGGCCCGGGGACCCCGTCGGCCCGGCAGAACCCGAAGACCCGAGCGACCCCGACGGCCCCGATGCCGAGCCCGGGGAGCGCGTCGGCTCCGCCGGACCGGCCGGCCCAAGGGATCCCGACGACGACGCCGAGCCTGCCGGGCCCGGGGCTCCGGTCGGCCTCGCCGAGCCCGCCGGGGAGGCGGGCGCGGAGCCGAAGGACGCGAAGTGCCCGGTCGACGGCGGCTCCTGGGACGACCCGAAGTGGCCGCCGGCGGGCGTCGCCGCCCACGGCTGCCGTACGGGCGGCTCGGGCTCCGAGGACGCTCCGGGCTCCAGGGAGGACCCGGGCGCGCCGTCACCGGGAGCGCCGGGCTGCGGCGGCCACTCGCCGGTGATGCGGCCGATCACTCCGGTGGGCGCGTCCTCGGAGGGATCGTACGGATCGCCCGGGTTCGCTCCCGGTACGTCAGGGGATGGGCGAGTGTCAGTCACGGGAGGAAACTCTCAAGGTTCGCCGAGCGGGGGCCGGTGGCTCATTCGAGATGGAGCCTGCGTTCAAGACGCTAGCGCGGACTTCCCGTGCGGTCAGGCGAACGTGCGAGCACGGAATGCGTCCGCTCGCCCAACCTTAACGTAAGTCTCGTGGATCACTCCTGTATCGGACATCAATAATTGCTGTGAGCGGCCGACCTCAGCCCTTGCAGATGTCGGTCTCGGAGGTCACGGCGTCGTCGCCGACGTCGAGCGCGACCTTGACGCCCTTCCAGTCGGCGCCGACCACGAGCTGGATGATCGGGCCGGCCACCCGTCCCGGCTTGGCCGGTGTCGTGGTCGAGACGAACGGGGTGACCGGGCCGGTCGCCAGCTTGCCGGTCTCGGGCTTGACCTCGGTCTGCAGCTTGCCGCTGAGGATCTTGGCCTGGTCCCAGCCCTGCCCGGTGTAGCGGATCATGGTCGCCGGCTGGTCACTGCCGTCCGCCTTGCGGGCGTCGCCCACGCCGACGACGCGGAAGCCCTCGGCGGCCAGTTCCTCGGCCACCTCCTTGGCCTTGCCGGAGGTGTTGGTGCCGTTGAACACCTGGATCTTGACCTGCTCCGGCTTGGTCACGGTCGGGGTGGCGGGCTTGGTGGTGCCGCCGGAGGCGGAGGCGGCCGGGCTCGGGGTGGCGGTGACCTCCACGTCGCCCCGGATGCCGGCGAACAGCTTCTCCGCGGCCGGCTGCTTCCACTGGACGCGGTTCTTGTCCGCCACGTACGGCTCCCAGGGCACCTTGGTGCCCTTGAACCCCTTGGCGCTGAGCTTGGAGGCGCTCATCGCGATCTGGATGAGCGCGTCGCCGTTGAGCTTGTCGTCCATCGTGACGGAGTCGGCCGTGGCGGCGACGAACTTCTGCAGCTTGCCCAGGTCGGTGAGCAGCCCGCTGCTGGTCGCCTTCTTCACCACCTGGGAGATGAAGAGCTGCTGGCGTTCGATCCGGCTGATGTCGCCGCCGTCACCGAGGCCGTAGCGAGCCCGTACGTAGGCGAGGGCGGTCTCGCCCTTGACGATGTGCTTGCCCTTGCTCAGGACCAGCTTGGCCTTCTTGTCGTTGACGTCCCTCGGTAGACAGATCTCGATGCCGCCCAGGGCGTTCACGATGTTCTTGAAGCCGGTGAAGTCGACCTTCACCCAGTGGTCGATGGGGATCTTGGTGAGCGTCTCGATGGTCCGGCGGGTGCAGATCATGCCTCCGCTGGAGAAAGCTGAGTTGATCATGCCCAGGTGCTGCCCGATGACGGCCTTGGTCTTGACGTCGCGGCACTCGGGGATGAGGACCATGGAGTCGCGGGGGAAGCTGATCAATGTCGCGCCGTCCCGGTTCGGGGCGATGTGCAGCAGCATGATCGTGTCGGTGCGCTCGCCGTCGTTCTCCATGTGCTGGCCGTACTTCTTGTTGTCGCCGGTCCGGGTGTCGGACCCGACGAGCAGCACGTTGATCGCGCCGGTCGCGTTCTCCGGGCGGTTCTTGTCCAGGTCGTCGGTTGATTTGCCGACGTGGATCATGCCGAACGTGTCCCGGTAGACCTTGTACGCGGTGAGCGTGCCCGCGACCATGACGGTGGTCAGCGCGATGCTCGTCCAGCCGAGCACGCCCAGGCCGCGCTTGACGCCGCCCGAGCCGGGGCGGCGCGAGCCGGGCCCGCCCGGTCCTCCGCCGTTGGGGCCGCCGGGGCGGTCGCCGCCGCCCCCGGCCCGGCGGGCTCCCCGCCGCCCGGCGCCGTCGTCGCCGGAGGTGTCGTCCGTGCCCATCTCGTAGTGGTCGTCGCCGCGGCCTCCGCGCCTGCCGCGCCTGGCCCGGCCCTTACCGCCGTCCGGTTCGTCGTCGTAGCCCTCGGCGGCCGCAACGTCCTCGACGACGTCCTCGTCGGCGGACTTGCGACGGCCCCAGAGCTTGCGGCGGGGTTCCTCGTCGTCGGGCTCGTCCCAGGGGTCGACGTTGGAGCGCCGTCCCCAGCGCCGCTTCGGCGGGTCGTCGAGATAGTCGTCGTCGGGCTCGCGCTCGCCCCAGGGGCCGCGCTCGGGCTCGTCGTACTCGTCCTGCCGGTACCCCTGCCCCTGGTATCCCCGCTCCTGATAGGCCGGGTCCTGGTAACCGGGGTCCTGGTACCCCTGGTCGCGGTAGCCCGCGTCGGCGTACCCCTGGTCGTGGTGGCTCTGGTCGCGGTATCCGCGGTCCTGCGGAGGCGGAGCGGGCCGTTCGGCGGCCCTGCCGCCGCTCCTGCGGCGACTTCGCGGAGCGTCGTGGGCGTCCTGGTAGGCGTCGGCCTGGTACCCCTCCTGCCGGGAGGGGTAGCCGTCGCGCCCGCGCGCGTCGAGGGGGCGGCGGTCCCGCGGGTCCGCCTGGCCGTAACCGGGGCCCGGCTCCTCGCGGCCCCAGACCCGCTGGTCGTTCCCGGGTATTCCCTGGGGCTGGTGGCGGCGGTCGCTCATGCGCCTCTCCTCGTGGTGAGGCGCGCTGGACGTGTGGGCGAACAGCCGGTCCGACTACTGCTTCGCACGCACACGTCTTCCTCCTTGCTTTACGGTCATTTGACCGAGAGCGTGACAGCTCTTGCCGAAGGCTAGGCCACGTACGCGCGGGCGGGCGCCGTGATCGCAGATTTTGGACGTGACCTGTCTTTTGCTTCGACGGGGGTGATCCAGCCGGAAGCATACTCAAGCATGGATATTTCGGGGTATGTCAAATAGCTGAAGAATGTCGGACTCTCAGGAATCCTCCAGGTCAGCGTGGAGCATCCGTCCGATGCGCCGGAGATCGGGCAGGTCAGGAACCCCCGGCCCGGACGGGAAAATCCGCGAAACCCAGATCACGCCCCGGCCGCCCGAGCCGCGGCAGCCCCGGCGGTGCCGGTGGGCGGCCCGGAGTCAGCGCCGGGGACGCGGACGCAGGACGAGCGCGGCGGCGAGGAACGCCAGCGGGGTCGCCGGAAGGACGTACCGGTAGTCGAACTCGGCCGTGGCGGCGGGAACGAGCAGCAGCAGGCCCGCGATCGACCACGGCACCGCCCAGGCCAGCCGCCACCCGTCACCCGTACGCGACCCGGGCCCCGAGGCGGCCAGCCGCCGCGCCCAGCGCGCGGCGGCCGCCAGCGGCGGGAAGAGGAGGACGGGCAGCAGCAGTGCTCCGGGCAGGAAGACCACGCTCTGGTAGGCCCGCATCACCCCGGCGAACGGCTCGACGACCTCGGTCGAGATCGGCCCGCGCTGGTAACGCTCGGCGAACTGGGTGCCCACGATCGCGGGATGGCGGCCCGGCGGGTCGGGGGTCTCCGAGGGGAACTCGTAGTACCCGTAGACCTCGGCGTCCGGATAGACCGGACGGCCCCACGTGAACGTCCGGGCCAGCTCGTCCAGGGTGGTCGCCGCGTAGTCGAGCGGCTGGCTGCGGATCGCCAGCCAGGCGAACCGGCCGGCCAGCGCGTCGGTCTCGCTGAGGAACGTGATGCCGGGCAGGCGGACCAGGGGAGAGTCGGGGTCCCAGATGTAGTCCTGCGACGGCGGTCTGCGCGCCGGAGACCGGTCGTCGCAGAGCACGGCCAGGTCGGCCGGGGGCCGCATCACCCGGCAGTCCGCGAACGCCATGGTCCGCGCGTACAGGAAGGCCCCGTTCGAGCCGACGAGCCCCACCCGGTGGTGGGCGGCCCAGAACCAGCCGGCGTACGCGGCGACCGGGACCAGCGCCGCGGCCAGGAACGCCCCGGTGACCCGCCACGGCAACCGGCCGCGCCGCCCCCGCCCGCCCGACGCGCCCGCGGCCCCCGCGCCGCCCTGGCCCGCCCCGTCGCCCGTGGTTCCGGTAGCCCGGCCGGCGGCGCGTGAGCCGTACCACAGCAGGAGGACGGCGAAGGCGGCGATCAGCGGGAGCGCCACCGTCCGCGTCAGGGTCGCCGCGGCCAGGAGCAGACCGGTGGCGACGGCCGTGCGCCAGGTCAGCGGGCGCAGCGCCACGCAGACCGCGGCCACGACCAGGAACGTGAACAGCGAGTCGGAGACGAGCAGGTGCTCAAGCTGCACCTGGTACGCGTCGAGCAGGACGGGCGCGGACGCGAGCGTCCCCGCCCACAGCGGCCTGCGACGGCGGATCACGGCCACATAGATCATCACGCCGGTCAGCAGGCCGAGCGCGTGCTGGGTGAGCGCGACGAACCCGAAGTCGTGCAGGGGCTCCAGCAGCCGCAGGAACATCGAGTAGCCCGCCGGGCGGACCAGGTCGGGCTTCGGCCGCATCGCCGTCACCACGTAGCTGTAGGAGTCCGGGAACCACAGCGCGGGCCGGAACCCCAGCATGGTCACGATCCGGAGCGCGGCGCCGAGCCCGAGCACCCCCAGGAACCATCTGTGGCGGCGAGCCCAAGGCGCGATGCGCCGCAACCACGACACCCTTACTCCCCGTCCCCCGGCGTTCCTCGTCCCCCGCGTTCTCCCCGGCGTACGCTACCGGGCGCCGCCGACAGATCGAGCAGCGCCGGCCCGCGCCCTCTCAGTACACCGTCCCGGCGGGGAGCGCGCGGGCCGATGAGTCGTGGCGGGCCGTTACGCTCGGCTCATCCCGACGAAACGGTTCGGCCGGCTCCGGCCGCGAAGGACATGGCCGTCGGCGGGCCGGGTGCTCGCCGTCGGCTCCGTCGTGCCCACGCTCGCGCTCGCCGGATGGCTGCTCGCGGGCCTGCCGCTGCTGCTGCTCGGCTGGTTCCGGCCGCTGCCCATGGCGCTGCTCGGCGGCGGCACGGCCGTCCTCCTGTGCGTGCTGGGCCTGCGCCGCCTCCCCGAGAGCGTGCACGCCCTCGGGCGGCACACCGCCGCCGTGGCCGGCATCGCCGTCGGGTCCGGCCTGTTCAACGGGTTCCTGCGCTCCGAGCAGCTTCTCGTGCGGCGCGATCCCGCGACGTACGCGCAGTACGCGATCTGGCTGGCCCGGCACGGCTCGCTGCCCATCCCGTACGGCGAGGGCGGCTTCGGCGGCCTCGACCCCGCGCTGCGCTTCGACAGCGCGGGGTTCTACGACTTCCACGGGGCGATCGTGCCCCAGTTCATGCCGGGCCCGCCCATGCTGGACGCGATCGGCTACTGGCTCGGCGGGGTGCCCGGGCTCCTGCTGGTCCCGCCGGTGCTGGGGGCGCTGGCGGTGCTCGTCGTCGCCGGGACGGCCGCCCGCCTCGCCGGAGGCCGCTGGGCGCCGCTCGCGGCCCTGGTCTTCGCGGTCAGCATGCCCATCCTCTACACGTCGCGGACGACGTTCAGCGAGATCCCGTCCCTGATCCTGCTGTTCGGCGGCATGACGCTGCTGCTCGACGCCCGCCACCGGCTCCGCGCCGGGGTGGGCGCCAGGACCGCGGCGGCGCTGGCCGGGCTGGTCTTCGGCCTCGCCCTGCTCGTACGGATCGACGGTCTGCGCGACGTGCTCCCCGTCCTGGCGTACGCGGGGCTGCTGATCGCGCTGCGCCGGATCTCCTGGCCGCCCGCGCCCGCCGGCGCGGGCGCGGACACGGTGGCGGCGCGGCGGTTCGCGGACGGCAGGCTGGGCGTGCCGCTCCTCGCCGGGCTGGCGGCGGGCGGGTTCTGCGGGTTCGCCGCCTGCTACCTGCTGGCCCGCCCCTACCTGGAGTACCTGTCGGGCTCGCTGACGCCGCTGCTCGCGATCTGCGCCGTCGTCGTCGTGGTCACCGCCGCGGGCGCGGCACTCGCCCCGAGGATCGCCGTCCGGGTCGCCGCGCGCCGGTCGCGGACCGTGCGGGATGACCGGGGCGATGACGCGCGTCCCCGCGGAGCTGATCCGCGGACGCCGCGAGCCCAGGGGAGCCCGGAGCGGGACGGCGCCGGGGGCGGACGGTCACCGCGGTCCTCCCGGCTGCCGCGGCCTTCCCGGTTGCCGCGGCCGTCCGGACTGTTCCGGTCGTCGGCGTTGCCCGGGTGGGCCGCCGCGCTCGTCGTGCTCGTCATGGCCGGCTTCGCCGTACGGCCCTGGGTGCAGACCGTGCGGCGCGTGGCGGTGACGCGCGAGGACATGCTGACCGCCGACTTCATCGAGAAGGCCCAGATGGCCAACCGGCTGCCGGTGGACGGCACCCGGCTGTACTACGAGGACTCCCTTTACTGGGTGATCTGGTACGTCGGGGTGCCGGTCGTGGTGTTCGCCACGCTCGCCGCGGCCGTCCTCGCGCGGCGCCTCGCCAAGGGGCGGAGCCCGAAGTGGCTGCTCCCGCTGGCGATCGTCGGCTGGACGACCGTGACGACGCTGTGGCGTCCCGCGATCACCCCGGACCACCCGTTCGCGGCGCGGAGGCTGGTGCCGGTCGTGATCCCGGGGCTGATCGTGCTCGCGGTCTGGGGCCTGCGGTGGGGGTGCGACCGCCTCCGCCGTTCGGGGCACGGCAGCCGTCTCGCCGTGGCCGCCGGGGTCCTCCTGCTCGTGGTCCCCCCTGTCGTCATCTCGATCGGGACCGCGTTCTCACCGGTCGAGCGGGGCGAGGCGGCCGCGCTCGACCGCATGTGCGCGGCCATCCCGCGCGACGCGTCCGTGCTGATCGTGGAGCGGGTCACCGGGGAGAGGTTCGCCCAGGTGGTGCGCGGCCAGTGCGGCGTCCCCACCGCCCGGATCAAGAACCCCGCGGGTTCGAGCGTCGCGACGGGGCTCGACGTGCGCCGGTTGATCGGCAAGGTGCGGGCGGCGGGCCACCGTCCCGTGCTGCTCGCCGCCGAGCAGGACCAGCTCACGCCGTACGGCACGGCCACCCAGGTGTTGCGGCTGCGCAGCAGTCAGGACGAGCGGTCGCTCGTCGGCCCCCCCGACGCCGTGTGGGGTTTCGCGTCCGATGTCTGGATGGCCGTCCCGGAGGAATCCCGCTGACCTGCGCGCCGGCTCTCGTCGGCCGGTGAGCACCAGGATCACCTGTAGGGAGACCACAGGACGAACGAACCGCGGCGTTCCGGCTGCCGATCCTGTGCTGCCGACGCCGAGATGTTCGGGAGAGCGTGGGGCGGGAAGCGGGCGTTTTGTGCGGGCTCGCCGGCACCTCCGACGCGGTGGAGGCGACCGTCGTCGTCACCGCCGTCCGTGAGACGGCGGCCATCCTCACGTCCGATCCCGGCGATCTGCGCGCGCTGCTCGACGCGGCGCGGCCCGGTGTAAGGCCCGCCCTGATCGTCCTGTGACCCGCACAGGGTCCCCTGCCGAGTTCCAGCGGTGAGGGGGCGGCCCGCCGTTCGTGGCCCGCGCCGATGATCACGCCACTAAGGTCTGCCGCATGGATTTGTCGTCGGATATTCCGGAAAGCGAGGAACTGTCCTTCGGGAAGGAAGCCACTCGTGAGCCGAGGAGGAGCGCGTGGCTGCGGAAGTTCTCTTCTCCGCGACGAAATTCCGGGGTGGGGAAAGCGTTCGCGGCGGCGGTCTCCGTAGCGGTTCTGCTGGCCGGAGCGGCGGCCGACGCCCGAGATGAGCGCGGCCAGTGGCCGTTGCCGCCGCCCGACGGCCCCTGGCCCGCAACCGGCACCTTCCTCATCCATCTCTGCCGGGACGACAGCGCCGCGACCTGGGAGGCCTGTGAGGGCGGTGGCGCCACGACGGACGCGGAGAGGTGGGTCATCGAGGGGACGCTCGCCTCGCTCCCCGAGGTCGCGACGTACGGCCGGATGACGTCGGAGGAGGCGCTGGCGATCGCGCGGCAGGATTGGCAGATCGGCTACATCCTCACCGCGGATCTGATGCGCGAAAGCTACGGCGGCACACTGCGGCCGGGAGACTGGCGTGCCCTGCTCCGCACGCTGGCGGGCCTGCCCGGGGTCGGCGTTCCCATCGCCTACCGCGACGACTTCTGGTGGGGGAAGGCGGACGTTTCGGTCGCCCTGTGCCCGGAGGTATCGCTTGACCGGTTCGCCAGAGCATGCGAAGGGCGTGGGCGGGCCACCGAGGCCGAGCGGCAGGCCGTCCTCGACCGGATCCGCGAGGTCCGCGGCATCGAGAAGATCTACGTCGAGGACCCGGCGCACGCGGCGAAGGTGCGCGACCACCTGGAGTGGCACGGGGGTAGGGCGTCGTACGCGAAGGGTCCTTTCGACGAGTTCCCCGAGACCTTCTACGTCAAGCTCGCCGACCCCGGCGCGGCGGCGCGGATCGAGAAGTCCGTCGCCGGTCTGGCCGGTGTCGCCGTCGTGGCACCGGTCGCGGCGCCGTGAGGCCGCCGGCGGCGGGTGAACCTCGGGCGGAAGCCGTACGAGATCGTGATGTGGGGCGGGGATGTGGCCGCGGCAGAGTACCCTTTGCCGACGTGAGCACGCCCGACACCTCTGGAAGCGCCGTGACCCCCGCCGAAAATCCGTACGTGACGATCGTCCTGCCCTGTTACAACGAGCAGGACCACGTGATCGACGAGGTCGAGCGCATCTGCGCCGCCATGGACTCCAGCGGCTACACGTACGAGCTGCTCGCCGTCGACGACTGCTCCACGGACGAGACGCTGATCCGGCTCAAGGAGGCCGCGCCGCGGTTCCCGAACATGCGGATCAAGGCGTTCCACCGCAACGGCGGATCGGGCACGGTCCGCAGGATCGGCTCCCAGGAGGCGCGCGGCGAGATCGTCGTGTGGACGGACGCCGACATGACCTACCCCAACGAGCGGATCCCCGAGCTGGTCGGCATCCTGGAGAAGGACCCGACGATCGACCAGGTCGTCGGCGCGCGGACCACGGAGGAGGGGTCGCACAAGTTCCTGCGGGTGCCGGCGAAGTGGTTCATCCGCAAGGTCGCCGAGCGGCTCGCCGGGCAGCGCATCCCCGACCTGAACTCGGGTCTGCGGGCGTTCCGCAAGTCGGTCGCCAAGCCGTACCTGCGGCTGCTGCCGCCCGGGTTCTCCTGCGTCACGACGATCACGCTGGCGTTCCTGTCGAACCAGCACGACGTCTACTACCTGCCGATCGAGTACGCGAAGCGGGCCGGCAAGTCGAAGTTCAGCTTCGTGTCGGACGCCTACCGGTACATCCTCCAGGTGCTCCGGATGATCATGTACTTCAACCCGCTGAAGGTGCTGATGCCGCCCGCGCTGTGGCTGGTCGGCATCGGCCTGCTCAAGGGCGTCGTCGACGTGATCAGGCACGGCTTCTACCTGACCAGCAACACGATCGTGATCTTCCTCTCGGGTCTGCTGATCGGGTCGCTCGCGCTGCTCGCCGACCTCATCGTCCGCTCCAGGGCCGAGTGACGGCGGCACGATGAGGATCGCGATCGTCGGCCCGACATATCCCTACAAGGGAGGCGGCGCCCAGCACACCACCGAGCTGGCCCACCGGCTGCGGGCGCGCGGCCACGACGTGGTGATCGAGTCGTGGCGGGCGCAGTACCCCTCCTTCCTCTATCCCGGGCGGCAGACGATCGACACGCCCGAGGGCGAGCCGTATCCGGGGACGCGCCGCGAGCTCGACTGGCGGCGGCCCGACGGGTGGGTCGCCTGCGGGCGGCGCCTGCGCGGCGCCGATCTCGTGATCCTGGCCGTGCTCAGCCCCGTCCAGGTGCCCGCCTACCTCGGCATCCTGTACGGCCTGCGCCGCCGGACCCGCGTGGTGGCGCTGTGCCACAACGTGCTGCCGCACGAGCGCAAGCCGTACGACCGGCCGCTGATCAAGGCGCTGCTGTCCCGGGTGGACGCGGTGCTGGCGCATTCGGAGCAGCAGGCGGAGCTGGCCCGCGGGCTGGCGAAGGCGCCGGTGGCGGTGTCCGCGCTCGCGCCGCACCTGCCGGCGTCCGGAGGAGCCGCCGCCCGGGGGCGCGAGCCGCGTCGCGAGCTGCTGTTCTTCGGCATCGTCCGGCCGTACAAGGGGCTGGACCTGCTGCTGCGGGCGCTGGCCCGGGTGCCGGACGTGCGCCTCACGGTCGCGGGCGAGTTCTGGGGCGGCCTGGAGGAGACCCGGACGCTCATCGGTGAGCTGGGGCTGGGCGAGCGGGTCGAGCTGCGGCCCGGATACGTGCCCGCCGAGGACGTGCCGGAGCTGTTCGCGCGGGCCGACGCCCTCGTGCTGCCCTACCGGTCGGCCACGGCGAGCCAGAACGTGTGGCTCGGCCACGAGCACGGCGTCCCCGTCATCGCGACGCGGGTCGGCGCGCTTCCCGACAACGTGACCGACGACGTGGACGGCCTGCTCGTCGAGCCCGGCTCCGCGGACGCGCTGGCCGAGGCGATCGTGCGCTTCTACGAGCCCGGTACGGCGCGGCGGCTGGCCGAGGGCGTCAAGGCCGTCGATCCCGAGCCGTTCTGGACCGCCTACCTGGACACGCTGCTCGGGCTCTCCTGACCGGCGGACAGGTCGGGACGCGGGACGGTGCGCGCGAGCAGGAAGCCGATCCCGGCCCAGGCGGCGTCCCCCAGGGTGAAGGCCACCCGCGACACGACCGCGACCACCAGCGCCCTCGGGGTGTCGAGGACGGGCGCGAGGGCGACGACCATGGCCCCCTCGCGTACGCCGATGCCCGCCGGGACCACGACCGTGAGGATGCCGGTCGCCCAGGCCAGCGCGTACGAACCGGCGGCGACGGCGTAGAGCGAGAGGCCGCCCGGCCGCATGTCGGCGACCAGGATCCACAGGTGGGCGCCGTAGCAGAGCCAGCCGGCCATGGTCCAGGCGGCCGTCCGCAGCATGTCGGTTCCGCTCAGCACCCGGTCGAGAGGCTCCTTGCGGGCGATCCTGAGGGCGAGGTTCAGGCCCCAGGTCATCACGCGGGGGTGCAGGCCGACGAGGATGAGCGGGATCAGCGCGAGCAACTGCCACGCCTGGCCGGCGATCTGGTGGGAGAGGGTGGCCGCCGCCAGGGTGAGCGCGCAGCCGAGCGAGGTGACCAGGGCGAGCGCGGTGGCGCTGAACGTGCGCCGGGGAGGGGCCCCGTGGTCGCGGGCGAGCTCCATCATCGCGGCGAACGCCCACACCGAGCCGGGGATGTACTTGCCGAGCTGCCCGACGTAGAGCACGCGGGCGGCCACCCGGAACGGCAGGCGCGAGCCGAGCCCGCCGAGGACGGTCATCCAGGCGAGCAGCATGAAGGCGAAGCCCGCCAGCACGGCGGCGAGGCATCCGGCCAGCGACCACCACGAGAGGCGGGCGAGGGCGGCCGACGTCTCCGTCCAGTTCCTGGCCAGGCCGTACGCCAGGAATCCGAGTGCGACCAGGGCCAGGAGGCCCCTGAGCAGTCGGCTCGACCGCAGACGGCTCAGCAGGCGGCTCAGCATCCGCCAAGAGTACGACCTGAAGCTACCGTTTGGTAGGGGTCGGTTGTCCACAGGGCGGGCGAGCGGGGCCGGGCGCGCCGGTACTGTTGGGCGGCGTGGGAAGCGACTGTTGTGCGGCGCCGGAAGCGCGGGAGCGGTGAGCGGGCCGGTGATCAGCAGGGTGATCAGCCCGGTGGACACCGTCGGGCAGCCCGGTGGGCGGGCGGACGGACGGTCTGGTGGACGGGCCGATGAGCGGATGGGGCCGCGTCGCGGCCGGGGAGTGGTGAGCGACAGGTGAGCAGGCAGCGGGCCGCCCAGCTTGAATACTCCGAGTTCCAGTCCGCGATGCTGGACGAGGAGAAGCGCCGCCGCAAGGCGGCGAAGATCATCGCGGTGCTCGGGCACTTCCTCGGCGCCGAGGACCCCACCCGCCCGCTGGCCGGGCTGACCGTCGCCGACATCGGGTGCTCCGCCGGGTTCATCGCGGACGAGCTCGCGGCCGCCGGGGCCGCCCACACGTTCGGGGTGGACATCGACGTCCCCGGGCTGCGCAAGGCCGCCGAGCGGTTCGGTGAGCGCGTCGAGTTCGTGTGCGCGGACGGCGGTGCGCTGCCGTTCCCGGACGGGTCGGTCGACGTGCTGGTGTTCAACCACATCTACGAGCACGTGGTGGACCCCGACGCGGTGATCAAGGACATGCACCGGGTGCTGTCCGACGACGGCGTGCTCTACCTCGGCCTCGGCAACCGGCTCGGCGTCATGGAGCCGCACTACAAGTTGCCGTTCCTGTCCTACCTGCCGCCCGCCGCCGCCGACCGTTACGTGCGGGCCTTCGGCCGGGCGGACAGCTACTACGAGCGCTTCCGCACCCGGGGCGGCCTGCGCCGGATGCTCAGGGACTTCCACGTGTGGGACTACACCTTCCCGGTGCTGGCCTCGCCCGAGCGGTTCGCCGGCGGCGAGCTGTTCCCGGGAGCGGTCGGGCGGGCCGCGAAGGACACGCTGGAGCGGGCGCCGCGCGCGGCGTTGAAAGCGCTGCTCCCGGTCGTGCCCACGTACCTGTGGGTCGCCACCCGGCGCCCCCGCCGCCCGCGCGGCCCCCTGCTCCCGCAGCCCCCAGAGCCGGTACGTACGCCGTGATCGGGCCGCGTGACCGCACCGTCCCGGCGACCGGCCCCGGCCCCGGCCGCACGGCCGCGAGGGGCGGGGCCGTGACCGGCCGGAGCGACTGCCGCGAGGCCGTGCGGCTGCTGTTCCCGGGTGTGGCGCCGGGTTTCGGCGTGTGGGCGGTCGCGAGGGGACGGCGGGGGGAGGTCCGGTGAGCGGGCGGAAGGTCTTTCGGCTGCTGTTCCTGGCTGTGGCGTTGGGTTTCGGCGTATGGGCGGTCGCGAGCCGGTGGACCGAGGTGTCCGAGGGGTTCGCCCGGCTGTCGTGGCCGGAGCTCGGCGGCTCGCTGCTCGCCGTGATCGCCGCTCTGGGCTGCGGCATGATGATGTGGCGGGCGCTGCTCGCCGATCTCGGCTCGCCGCTGGCGCTCCCGCACGCCGCGAAGATCTTCTTCGTCGGCCAGCTCGGAAAGTACATCCCCGGCTCGTTGTGGCCGGTGCTCGCGCAGATGGAGATGGGCCGCGACCACGGCATCCCCCGGGCGCGCAGCGCGACGGCCTTCTTCCTGACCTATCCCGTCTATCTGGGCAGCGGGCTCCTGACGGCGGCCGTGACGCTTCCGGTGCTCGCGGGCGGCTCCGTCGCCAGGTTCGCCTGGCTGCTGCTGCTGATCCCGGTGCTCGCGGCCGTCCTGCATCCGTCGGTGGTCAACTGGGGCATCAACCGCGGGCTGCGGCTGCTGCGCAGGCCGCCCTTGGAGCGGCCGCTGACCCGGCGCGGTGTGCTGGTCGCGTGCGGCTGGGCCTTCGGCGGATGGGCGGCGTACGGCGTGCATCTCGCGCTGATCGTCCGGGGTCTCGGGGCGCCGGGACCGAGGGCGGCGCTGCTGAGCCTCGGCGCGTTCGCCCTGGCGTGGTGCCTGGGCTTCGTCGTGGTGATCGCTCCGGCGGGAGTGGGAGTGCGCGAGGTCGCGATGGTGGCCGCGCTGGCTCCCGTGCTCAGCCAGGACGCCGCGATCGCCGCGACGCTGTGCTCCCGGCTGATCGTCTCGGTGGGCGACCTCGTGTGCGCGGCCCTCGCCGGGATAGCGGCGCGCGGGGCCGCCGCCGCCACGCCGGTCGGGTCGCGCGCGGTGTCCGCGCACGGCGACCCGCCCGAGGACTGACCTCCCCCGGGACGCTGCTCCGGCGTGGCTGCTCAAGGGATGACACTGCCCTCAGGACGCCTTGTCCTCGGTCTGGGACAGGCCCAGCCTCTTGGGCCGTTCGGCCGGCCGGAAGCCGTCGATGTAGGCCTGGTCGCGGCGCCGAGCCTCGGCTACCGCTTCCTCGCCTCCCGAGTCGGCCACGATGTCGGCGCGGATGTCGCTCCACTTGGGAAAGCCGGTCATCGCTTCTTCTCCTCCGCCTGTAGCGAATCCTTTACTTCAGGGCGGTGGGTGGCGTCGTTCCCTGGGGGGCGGGCGGGGCGCGCGGGTGTCGGGGCGGCGGACGTGATCCCGGCCACCCTTCCGTGGGCGGCGGTTTGCGCGATTCGCGGCATTTACCTGGCCAGCGGAATTCCAGGGAAGGGTCTCAGGTCGGGCACATCTGGTTTCCTTCCGGCGTCCTGCGGGACGTTAGGCTAACCTCGCCAATGTGAGGACGAGCTGTTTGCCGGAGTCGGCCCATTATGAGGCGATTCTTCTGGTTGGAGGTCAAGGTACGCGTTTGCGGCCTTTGACGCTTTTTACTCCGAAGCCATTGCTGCCGACCGCCGGGGTCCCGTTCCTCGCGCACCAGCTCGCCAAGGCGCGCTCGTTCGGGGTGCGACGGATCGTGTTCGCCACCTCCTACCGCGCCTCGATGTTCGCCGAGGCGTTCGGCGACGGTTCCGGCCTGGGGCTGGACATCGTCTACATGACCGAGGAGACGCCCCTCGGCACGGGCGGTGCGATCCGCAACGCCGCCCAGGCGCTCACCTGCGGGCCGGACGACCCCGTGCTGGTGCTGAACGGCGACATCCTCTCCGGGCACGACATCTCCGACCAGATCAGGGTCCACGTCGAGCGCGGCGCCGCCGCCACGCTCCACCTGACCGAGGTGGACGACCCGTCCCGGTTCGGCTGCGTGCCGACCGACGCCGACGGCCGCGTCACCGCCTTCCTGGAGAAGACCCCCAACCCGGTGACGAACCGGATCAACGCCGGGTGCTACGTGTTCCAGCGCTCGGTCATCGACTCGATCCCGGCGGGCCAGGTCGTCTCGGTGGAGCGGGAGACGTTCCCCGGACTGATCGAGGACGGCGAGCTGGTCCTGGGCTACTCGGACACGTCGTACTGGCTGGACGTGGGCACCCCGGCCGCCTTCGTGCAGGGGTCCGCCGACCTCGTGCTGGGCAGGCTGGAGTCGCCCGCCCTGCCGGGCCCGGTGGGAGAGTTCCTCCTTCTGGACGGCGCGACGGTCTCGTCCGAGGCCAAGGTCGGCGGCGGCACGGTCGTGGGCGCGCGGGTCACCGTCGAGGCGGGGGCCAGCGTCCAGGGCAGCGTCCTCGGCGACGGGGCCGTGATCGAGACGGGTGCCACGGTGATCGACTCGATCGTCGGCCCGGGGGCTCGCGTCTCGACCGGCGCGGTGCTGCGCGACGTGGTCGTCGGCGACGGCGCCGTCATCGGCCCGGGCAACGAGCTCGCCGCCGGCGCGCGCATCTGGCCCGGCGTCACGCTGGACAGGTGCTCGGTCCGGTTCTCCAGCGACATCTGACACGCGTCCCCGGCCGGCGCGCGCCCTGGACACCCGTGTCGCGCCGGCGCGGGTGATCAGCGGACCGTATCGCGGGACCGGCGGGTGCCGGGCGCGAGTACGTTGAAACGGTGTGGTGGCGGGAGCGATGACGACGACGGCGCCGAGTCTGCGGGAGCGCCGGTGGCGGCCCGCGGGTGACCTCGACCTGGTCCTGACGCTGTCGCCGCACAGGCACGGAGGCGGCGACCCGACCTGGCGCCGCACTCCCGACGGCGCGTTCTGGCGGACCTCCCGCACCCCGGACGGCCCGGGCACGCTGCGGATCAGCGCCTCGGGCGGGGACGTGCTGGGGCAGGCGTGGGGCCCGGGGGCGGAGTGGCTGCTCGACACGCTGCCCTCCCTGCTCGGGGCGGACGACGACGTCACCGCCTTCGCCGACGTGCTGGCGCGGGCCGCCGCCCCGGGCGCGGCGCGTACGGCCGCCTTCGTGGCGGAGCTGGCCGCCCGGCACCCGGGTCTGCGTGTCGGGCGATCGCTGCGCGTCTTCGAGGCGCTGGTCCCCGCCGTGCTCGAACAGAAGGTCGTCGGCATGGAGGCGTGGCGAGCCTGGCGGTGGCTGCTGCGCCGGTACGGCGAGGCCCCGCCCGGCCCCGCGCCCGACGGCATGATCGTCATCCCGCCTCCCGAGGTCTGGCGCCGGATCCCGTCCTGGGACTGGCACCGGTCGGGAGCCGAGGCCGTACGCGCGCGGACGATCGGCAACGCGGCCCGGCACGCGGCCAGGCTGGAGGCGACCGCGGTCGCGCCCGATGGAGGGTGCGCCGAGGCGGACCGGCTGCTGCGGGCGCTGCCGGGGATCGGGGTCTGGACGTCCGCGGAGGTCCGCCAGCGCGCCCACGGCGATCCGGACGCGCCGAGCGTCGGGGACTTCCACCTGGCCGGCCTGGTGGGCTACGCGCTGACCGGGCGGAAGGTCGACGACGCCGCGATGCTGGAGCTCCTGGAGCCGTTCCGGGGGCAGCGTCACCGCGTGACGTGGCTGATCGCGCTCAGCGGGCTCCGGCCGCCCGCGCGCGGCCCTCGGATGCCGGTGCGGGACTATCGGTCGTTCTGAAAGACAGGGTCCGCGTCCCGCGCGACGCTATGGCCCCGGCCCTTCCTGAGGGCGGGGTCCGCGTCCCGGGCGCCGGTGTGGGCCTCTGCTCTCCCTGCGGACTGGGTCCGCGTCCGGGGCGCCGGTGTGTGGGCCTCGGCTCTTCCTGCGGGCGGGGTCCGCGTCCGGGGCGCCGGTGCGGCCGGGCCGCTCTGAGTGACGGCGTGCGCATGCCCGCGGCTTCGGGGGTCTTCAGCCGGCCTCGCCGGGCGTCCAGTCGTGGCCGTCGCGGGTGTCGGCGCCGAGGAGCGGGGCGAGCGCCGCGACGACGATCGTGAATGTGATGACGAACCAGCCCATCGGGGGCCTCCTTGGTCGCTTTGGGTGACATCTCAAGTATGTTTGCGTGCATCTATTCACGTCTAGTGAAATGTTCTGCGGCCATCTATTAAGAAACGCTGAATCAATAGCTGACCCCGCCGATCGCGGGCGTCCGGCCGCGACGTAATGTGCAGCCCATGAGCGCGAACCCCACGGACGCCGCGCTGCGGCGCGCACTGGCTCGGGCCCGGGACGGCAAGGCCCTCGACGTCACGGAGGCCGTCGTCCTGCTGCACGCCCGAGGCGATCACCTGGAGACCTTGCTCGACCACGCCTCACGGGTCAGGGACGCCGGGCTGGCGGCGGTGGGCCGCTCGGGGACCATCACGTACAGCAGGAAGGTCTTCATCCCGCTGACCCGGCTGTGCCGGGACCGCTGCGGCTACTGCACGTTCGCGACCGCGCCGCACAAGCTCGACAGCCCCTTCCTCCCGCCGGACGAGGTGCTGGAGATCGCCCGCCAGGGGGCGGCGATGGGCTGCAAGGAGGCCCTTTTCACGCTGGGCGACCGCCCCGAGGACCGCTGGCACCAGGCCCGCGAGTGGCTGGACGCGCACGGCTACGACGACACCCTGTCGTACGTGCGGGCCATGGCGGTGCGGGTGCTGGAGGAGACCGGGCTGCTGTCGCACCTCAACCCCGGCGTCATGACGTGGCGGGACCTGCAGCGGCTGAAGCCGGTCGCCCCGTCCATGGGGATGATGCTGGAGACCACGTCCGAGCGGCTCTTCACCGAGAAGGGCCAGGCGCACTACGGCTCGCCCGACAAGGACCCGGCCGTACGGCTGCGCGTGCTCGAGGACGCCGGCCGGACCAGCGTGCCGTTCACCACCGGCATCCTGATCGGCATCGGCGAGACCGTCCAGGACCGCGCCGAGGCGATCTTCGCGATCCGGCGCGTGGCCAGGGAGTACGGCGGGATCCAGGAGGTGATCGTCCAGAACTTCCGCGCCAAGCCGGACACGGCGATGCGCGGGATGCCGGACGCCGACCTGGAGGAACTGGCCGCGACGATCGCCGTGGCCCGGCTCGTGCTCGGCCCGAAGGCGCGGATCCAGGCCCCGCCGAACCTGGTGGACGCCGAGTTCGCCCTGATGATCCGCGCGGGCATCGACGACTGGGGCGGCGTCTCGCCGCTCACCCCCGATCACGTGAACCCCGAACGGCCGTGGCCGCAGATCGACGACCTCGCCGCGCGTACGGCCGCCGCCGGCTTCGAGCTCAAGGAACGGCTCACGATATATCCGGAATATGTGGTGGCCGGGGAGCCGTGGCTCGACCCCCGGTTGCGCGAGCACGTCGCCGCCCTGGCCGACCCCCGTACCGGCCTGGCCCGCGAGGGCGCGACGCCGGAGGGGCGGCCGTGGCAGGAGCCCGACGGCGGCTTCCCCGTCGACGCGGCGAGCACCGGCCGCGCCGACCTGCACGTCGCGATCGACGCCGAGGGGCGGACGGCCGACCGCCGGGCCGACTTCGACAGCGTGTACGGCGACTGGGAGGCCCTGCGCGAGCGGCTGCCCGGCACGCCGAGCCGCACCGGTGCGCTCGCCGCGACCGTCAGGGAGGCGCTGCGGGTCGCGGAGAGCGACCCGGCGGCGCTGACCGACGATCAGGCGCTGGCCCTGCTCGGCCTGGCCGGGGACCAGAACGGCGCGGGCGCCGACGATGCGGGCCTCGACGAGCTGGCCCGCATCGCGGACGGCCTGCGCCGCGAGACGGTGGGCGACGACGTCACCTACGTCGTCAACCGCAACATCAACTTCACGAACGTCTGCTACACCGGGTGCCGGTTCTGCGCGTTCGCGCAGCGGCGCACGGACGCCGACGCGTTCACGCTGTCGTTGTCGGAGGTGGCCGACCGGGCGGCGGAGGCGTGGGACGCGGGCGCCACCGAGGTCTGCATGCAGGGCGGGATCCATCCCGACCTGCCCGGGACCGCCTACTTCGACATCGCCCGCGCGGTGAAGGAGCGCTGCCCGGACATCCACGTGCACGCCTTCTCGCCGATGGAGGTCATCAACGGCGCGAGCCGGACGAACCTGTCCGTCGAGGAGTGGCTGCACGCGGCCAAGGAGGCGGGGGTGGACTCGCTGCCGGGCACGGCCGCCGAGATCCTCGACGACGACGTCCGCTGGGTGCTGACCAAGGGCAAGCTCCCGGCCAAGGAGTGGATCGAGGTCATCACCACCGCCCACCGGGTGGGCATCCCGACGACCTCGACCATGATGTACGGCCACGTCGACACGCACGAGCACTGGGTCAAGCACATCCGGCTCATCCGCCGGATCCAGGAGGAGACGGGCGGGTTCCGCGAGTTCGTGCTGCTGCCGTTCGTCCACCACAGCGCCCCGATCTACCTCGCCGGGGTGGCGCGTCCCGGGCCGACCGCGCGCGAGAACCGCGCCGTCCACGCCCTGGCCCGGATCATGCTGCACGGGGCGATCCCGAACATCCAGTGCTCGTGGGTCAAGCTCCGCGACGACCTCTGCCGCTCGGTCCTCGCGGGAGGCGTCAACGACCTCGGCGGCACGCTGATGGAGGAGACCATCAGCCGGATGGCCGGATCCGAGAACGGCTCCTACAAGACCATCAGCGAGATCGCCGCGATGGTCGCCCCAACGGGCCGGCCGCTGCGCCAGCGCACCACGTCGTACGGCACGCCGAGCCCGGAGCGGATCGCCGCGGCCGGACGCAGCGACGGCGTCTGCCAGAGCGTCAGGAGGCCGCTGCCCGTCGTGTGAGCCGGTTATAACAAGTTCTACATATTCGCCGCCGGAGGGGTTGCCTCCCGCCCCGGGCGACTAGGCACAATCGTGATCCCGTGCCTGAGAGGGGTCATGCCCGTGCCGTACGGACGTCATCGCGCCGCGACACCCGCTGACCAGCCGCGCCCTCCTGTGCGGAGGAGCCTTCTCATGGCGGCCGCGGCGATGGTGCTCCTGCTGGCGGGAGCGGCCGTCCGCTTCGTGGGCGCGGCGCCGGGAACGTGTTCTGCCCGCGACCCGATCATGGTCGGGGTGGCGGCCGCGGTGGACATCGCGCCGCCCGTCATGGAGGCGGCCCGGCGGTTCAACGAGAGCGGGGCCGCGGTGGACGGGCGGTGCGTCAAGGTCGAGGTGGCCGAGCAGCCGCCCGCGCCCGTGCTGCGCACGCTGATCGGCGACCGCGCGGGCGTCCTGTCGCAGCGTCCGGACGGCTGGATCGCCGACTCCTCGGCCTGGGTGCGGCTGGCCCGCAAGCAGGGCGCGCGGGACGTCGCCACGGGGGAGACGGTCGTCGCCACGTCCCCGCTGGTGTTCGCCACCAGCCGGTCGCTCGCCCGGCGGTTCGCCGCCGGAGGGACGGCGATGAGCTGGGACATGGTCTTCCCCGCCACCTCCCGCGGCCGGCTGGAGCCCACCGAACGCGAGCCCGACGTGGTCCGCGTCCCGGACCCCTCGGTCACCGGCGCGGGCATCGCCACGGTCGCGGCCGCCCGGGACATCGTCGGGACCGGGCCGGACTCGGGCAAGCAGCTCACCGCGTTCGTGCGGATGGCACAGGCGGGTTCGGTCCCCGACTACCGCGGCATGCTCGCCGCCGTCGACGCCCCCGGCTTCTGGACGCGCCCGGTCGTGGTCGTCCCCGAGCAGACGGTGTGGGCGCACAACCAGGCGCCGGGCGTCGCGCCCGTGGCCGCCCTCCACCCCAAGGAGGGCACGATCATCCTCGACTATCCGTACGTCGTGACCTCTCCGGACCGGGACCGGGCGGCCGGTGCGCGGTTGTTCGCGGGCTGGCTGCGCTCTGCGGAGACGCAGGAGGCGATGCGCCGCGCCGGGTTCCGCACGGCCGACGGCGGGCAGCCGCCGTTCCCGGTGGGCCCGGACATCCCGGAGGACGCGCCCGACCCGCGCCCGTCCATCACGACGGAGGTCATCGACGAGGCGCTGGAGGCGTGGAGCAGGCTGGCGCCGCCGACCCGCATCCTGGTCCTCGCCGACGTCTCCAAGGAGACGGCCGAGCCGATCAGGGCGGGCGGCGAGACCCGGCTCGGCGTGGCGATCGAGGCCGCCAAGATCGGCATCCGGATGTTCCCGGATGAGACCTCCATCGGCGTGTGGGAGTTCGCCCGCCGCCTCACCGGCCGCGCGGACGAGCGGGAGCTGGTCGGGCTCGGCTCGATCGCCAAGCCCGACTCCGGCCAGGAGATCCGCCGGACCAGCCTGTTCCGCGTCGCGGACGGCATCCGGGCCCTCCCCGGCCGGACCAGCTCCCTGTACGACTCGATGCTGGCGGGCTTCCGCGCGGTGTCCAAGGACTACGACCCGCTGATGAACAACTCGCTGCTCCTGCTCACCGCGGGCAAGGACGACGGGAAGGGCATCTCGCGCGCGGAGCTGGTCGCGGCGCTACGCGCCGAATGGGATCCGGAACGGCCGGTGCAGATCATCGTGGTCGCGTTCGGGGCGGGCGCCGACCGGAACGCCCTGAACGAGGTCGTCTCGGCCACCAACGGCCAGCTCTACGTGGCCGAGCAGCCGGGTCAGATCATCGACGTGTTCCTGTCGGCGCTGGCCCGGCGCCTGTGCCACCCGACCTGCCCCGGCTCGGCAGGCTGACCCCTGTCCCGGCACGGCCCCGCCGGGCGGGCCGGAGACCGGCCCGGTAGTGGGCCGGTGCCCTGGACGGGAGCGGCCGGGGGGCCGGTGTCCGGCTCGGGGATATCGACCACGCGTCCCGCGGTGTCGATCGAGGTCGTGCGGAGCTCGATCGACACCGCGGGAGCCGCCGGGACCGTCAGCGGGTGACGATGAAGTCCGCGGCGTCCCTCGGCGGCCGGTCCCTCGGCGGCGCGGCGGCGTGACCGATGGCCACCGCGCCCATGGGGTCCCAGCTCTCCGGCAGGCCGAGCACCTCCCGCACCGCCGGGCGGCAGAACATCGTGGACGACACCCAGGCGGAGCCCAGGCCCTCCACCGCGAGCTGGACCAGGAAGTTCTGCACGCCCGCCCCGGCGGCGACCACGAACATCTCGCGCTCGGCGGCGTTCCTCCGGTCGTCCGGATAGGTGTGCGAGCCGTCCATCACCAGGCACGGAACCGCCAGATAGGGGGCGTTCCTCAGCACGTCGCCCCGCCTGACCCGCCGGGCGATCGACTCCTCGGAGAAGCCGTCGCCGCGCAGGTCCTCGATCCAGGCGTCCCGCATCGCGTCGAGCAGCGCCGTACGCGCCTCGGGCGTCTCCACGAGCACGAAGCGCCACGGGGTCGTGTGGTGCGGCGCCGGGGCGGCGACGGCCGCCGCCACCGCCCGCCGCACCGCCGCCGGATCCACCGGGGCGCCGGAGAACTCGCGGATCGTCCGGCGGGCGAAGACCACGTCGGCGGAGCCGTACCGGAACAGGTCCTCGTCGGGCGGCCGAACCAGGACGCGCGCCCCGGGGCCGTCCTCGCTGGTCACGAGATGGGCGAGCCCGCGCACCACCGCGACCGGCACCCCGGCCAGCTTGCCCTTGGCCAGCTCCGCCGCCGCCGCGATCTCGTCCAGGAGCGCGGTCACCGTCGCCCGCAGCGGGTTCCCGTACGCGTCGGTCGCGCCGCGGAAGTCGTCCATCGGCCGCACCCCGGCCGCGCCGATCGCCACGTCGGTCAGCCCGTGCCGCCAGGGACGCCCGAAGGTGTCGGAGACGATCACGCCGACGTCGGCGCCGCTCCGTGCCCGCACGCCCTTCCTGATCCGCCGGGCCGAGGCGTCGGAGTCCTCCGGCAGCAGCAGGATCGTGCCGCGCTCGGTGTTCGAGGCGTCCACCCCGGCCGCCGCCATCACGAAACCGTGCCGGGTCTGGCTGATCACCGTGTCGCCGCGCCGGGCGACGACCCGGGCGGTCTCCTCCATGATCGCGTCGGTACGGCTGTCGCCCCGCCGCGCCCGGCCCTCCGCCTTGCTCACGATCTTGGACGTCACGACGAGGATGTCGCCGTCGGCCAGATCGGGAACGGCGTCCGCCACCAGGGCGGCGATGTCGTCCCCGGGCCGGATCTCGGGCAGTCCGGGGACGCCGGTGACCGTGACGCGGACCGCCGCGCCGTCCTCCCGTGCGCTCACGAGGCCCTCCCGCTTTCGGAGGAGGCGAGCCCGCGGGCGAGCGCGACCGCGGCGGCGGCGATGTCCCTGGTGGCCTCGGGCGAGTCCATGAGGAGGGGACGGGCCTCGACGGTCACGCCGTAAAGGGAGACCGCCTTGTCCTCCTCGGCCACGAGCCAGCCGTCGACGAGGTCGGATCCGTACAGCTCCAGGACGGCCTGGGCGCTCGTCTCGACCCCGATGGCGGCCAGGCACGCGTCGGCCATGCCGCGCACGGGGGCGCCGCCGATGATCGGGGAGACGCCGACCACGGTCTTCTCGCAGAGGGCGGACCTGATGCCGGGCACCTGGAGGATCGTGCCGATGCTCACCACCGGGTTGGACGGCGGCAGGATCACGAAGTCCGCGTCGCGGATGGCGTCGATCACGCCGGGCGCGGGGCTCGCCTCGTCCACGCCCACGAGGGCGATCTGCCGGGCCGGCAGCGAGGCGCGCAGCCGCACCCACCATTCCTGGAAATGCATGGCCCGCCGGCCCTGGTCGTCCTCGACGACGACGTGGGTCTCGCACCGGTCGTCGGACATGGGCAGCAGCCGTACGCCGGGTCGCCAGCGCGCGCAGAGCGCCTCGGTGACCTGCGACAGCGGATAACCCGCGGCGAGCATCTGGGTGCGGATGATGTGCGTCGCGAAGTCGCGGTCGCCCAGCCCGAACCACTGGGGCTCCATGCCGTAGGCGGCCAGTTCCTCCTTGACGGTGAAGGTCTCGTCGGTGCGGCCCCAGCCCTGCTCCTCGTTGATCCCGCCGCCGAGGGTGTACATCACGGTGTCGAGGTCCGGGCAGACCCGGAGGCCGAACAGGGTGATGTCGTCCCCGGTGTTGCCGATGACGGTGATCTCGGCGGGTTCTTCTGGGGCGGCCGCGGCACAGGCCGCCTTGAGGCCGCGGAGGAAACGGGCGCCGCCGATCCCGCCGGCGAGGCAAACGATGCGCATGCCGCCAGTCTCGCACCCGGACTGCCGGAGGCGGCACGCGCCTCATATGAGGCGGAATGTGAGGTAGAAAACACTTGTAATGGGATGAGCTTCTTGGGTCTACCGACACCAAAGTCGCTCTTGTGCGAAACTTCCCCGAGTGTCTTTTGGAAGGCGTTGGGGGTAGTGGTGCTCAGGGTTGATTCCGGACGGCTGCGCGAGCCCGCCGCGTGGATCATGCTGGCGGTGGTCGCGACCAACGTCCTCTTCGGCGCCATCCACCTCTTCTTCGGCTCGGGACCGTTCACGGGCCGGGCCATGGCCTACCTGCCGGCGTTCGCGAGTCCCCTGCTCACGGCGTTGGCCGCGGGCGCGGTGCTGCTGGTGACTCGGGCGGGCGACCCCACTGCGCGGGCCCGGCTGGTCAACCTCGGCACCATGGCGCTGCTCGGCCTGGCCACCCTGCTCGGCCTGGTCGCCACGATCCTCGGGTTCTTCGCCGACGGGTCGTTCGGCGACAGGATCGAGTACGTGATCGTGGCGCTGCCCCAGGTCGCGCTCACCGCGGCCGGGATGCTGCTCGCCAGGAGCTCCATCGGCGCCGACGTGCCGCGCAGTCGGCCCGCCGCGGCAGGGGAGCGCTTCCTGGGCTTCCCCCAGGAGGGCTTCGGCGGCTACGACCCCCAGCAGCCGTCGCAGGTCCCGCCCGTGCAGCCGATCCAGCCCGTGCAGCCCGTGCAGCCGATGCAGGGGGCCGCGCAGGGGAGCCCCGCCTACGCGCCCTCCCAGATGGAGCAGGCGTACGTCCCCGGCCAGGACGCGCCCTTCGGCCAGGCCCAGGAGCCCGCGTTCGGCCAGGCCCAGGAGCCCGCGTTCGGGCAGGGGCAGGACGCGCCCTTCGCGCAGGCCCAGGGGCCCGGGTTCGGCCAGGCCCAGGATGCGCCCTTCGCACAGGCCCAGGAGCCCGCGTTCGGCCAGGCCCAGGAGCCCGCGTTCGGGCAGGGGCAGGACGCGCCCTTCGGCCAGCAGGAGCCCCCGTACGGGCGGCCCCAGCACGAGCAGCCGTACGCCGCCCCGGCCGGAGCGCACGGCGGCCCGGCCCCCACCACCCCGGCCCAGAGCCCCCAGCCCGCCGAGCAGTACACGCCGGGGCATGGCTTCCAGGACGGGTACGCGCCGGGCGGCCAGGGCTTCCCCCAGCAGGAGCCGCAGCCCTCCGGTCACTTCGGCGGCCAGGGCTACGCCCCCGACTCCCCGGCGTACGCTCCCGAGTCCCAGCCGGGCGCGATCGTGCCGTACGGCGCCCAGCAGCCCACCCCGCAGCCCCAGCAGGCCGGGCCGGCCCAGCCCGCCGCACAGCCCGCGCCTCCGGCCCAGCCCGTCCAGCCGGCGCAGTCCTCCCAGCCCGGCCAGCAGGCGCAGCAACCCCCGGCGCAGCCCGCCCCGCAGGCGTTCCCGCAGACCGGCGGCTACGCCCAGCCTCCGCAGGGCCCGATGTTCGACCAGCACGGCTACGCCGGCCAGCAGGGCGAGGGGGCGGGCTACGGCGCCTTCGGCGGCCGCCAGGACGGCGCCCAGTTCCCGCCGGTGCCCCAGATCGAGGCGCCCGGCTACGGCCAGCAGGGCTTCGGCCAGCAGGGCCACGCCGACCAGGGCTTCGGCCAGCAGGGCCACGCGGACCAGGGCTTCGGCCAGCAGGGCCACGCGGACCAGGGCTTCGGCCAGGCCGGCTACCCCGCCGCCACCGAGCAGGCTCAGCCGTACGAGCAGGCCCAGCCGTACGAGCAGGCTCAGCAGGGCCAGCAGTACGGGCAGCAGGAGCCCTACGGCCGGGCGGCGGACCAGTACGGCCGGCCGGCCGAGCAGCCGTACGGCCAGCAGGCCGAGCAGCCGTACGGCCAGCAGGCCCCGGCGTCGTTCCCCGGCTACGGCGGCGGCCAGTTCGGCGGGCAGCCGGCCGACCAGGGCTCCTCGTTCGAGCAGCAGCCGGCCGCGTTCGACCCGTCCCGGCCGTACGAGCAGGCCGTGGACCCGAGGGAGCAGCAGCTCGCCGCCGCGTACCAGCAGGCGCAGAACTACCAGCAGCACGCGCAGCCTGCCGACTACGCCGGATCGCAGACCGCGCCCCAGGACTACCCCGACTACTACGACAACCCGCTCGGCCACGCCCAGACGCCCGAGCCCGCCCGTTACCCCGCTCCGAGCGACCAGACCATGCGCTTCGACGCCAACCTCTATCAGGGCGACCCGCTCAGCGGGCCGTCGCGTCGCGAGGACACCATCGATCCGACCGCGATCTACACTCCCGAGCGGTCGCAGGCAAAGCTTGAGGAAGGTGTGAGCACAGAGCAGGCAGGTCACGGATCTGACCCGCAGGCCCCCTGGTACGGTTCCCAACGCTGATACGGCTGAACACAAGGGTCGCGAAACCGGGGCAAGCTGGTCTTTCCCCGGGTATCGGTATGCCGCTTGACGCCACACGCGGCACGCGCGTGTAATTACAGACATGTTGTTACGCCTTCCAATAGCTGGGTAACCAGGAAGGCGTTCCATGGGGGGCTCCATTGTGGGCTGGCGAGCGACAGGGAGGTGTGCAATGGCCGATCTGGTCATGGCACAGGCGCTCGACGGTGAGGATCTTGGTTGGCAAGAGCGCGCATTGTGTGCTCAGACCGATCCGGAGGCGTTCTTTCCGGAGAAGGGCGGTTCCACCCGGGAGGCCAAGAAGGTCTGCCGCTCGTGTGAGGTGAGAGCGGAGTGCCTTGAGTACGCGCTCGAACACGACGAGCGGTTCGGCATCTGGGGTGGACTGTCAGAGCGTGAACGGCGCAGGATCAAGCGCCAGGCGGTGTGAGGCGGCGGGGGTCGCGCGGGCGGCGCGCGACCCCCGTCTGCCGATTCGGCTCTCCTGTGATCGGTTGAGCCGGGGGTGCCGTAGGGTTGTCGCGCTTGACCCGAAATCCCCCGCGATTTCGTGAGATGTGCTGAGATTGCGGGACGACCCCCGAGGACTCAACCACGTGCACTCCGTCACCGCGATAGTCGTCGCTCACGACGGCGCCCGCTGGCTCCAGGAGACGCTCGACGCGGTGCTCCGCCAGTCACGGCCACTCGACCGCGTCGCGGGCGTCGACAACGGCAGCCGTGACGGCAGCGGCCGGCTCCTCACCGCGGCTTTCGGTCCGAACAGCGTGCTGAGCATGTCCAGGGCCACCGGGTTCGGCGAGGCGGTCCACGAGGTCGTACGGAGACTTCCGCGCGCCCAGGGCCAGGAGTGGCTGTGGCTGCTCCACGACGACTGCGCCCCCGACGCGCACGCGCTGCGGGCGCTGCTCCGCGCCGCCGACGAGAACCCCAAGGCCGCGATCCTCGGCCCGAAGCTCCGCGACTGGCTCGACCGGCGCGTCCTGCTCGAGATCGGCGTCACCGTGGGCCGCTCCGGTCGCAGGGACACCGGCCTCGAACCGCGTGAGTACGACCAGGGCCAGCACGACGGCGCCCACGGCGTGCTCGACGTCCTGTCCGTCTCGACCGCCGGCATGCTGATCCGCCGCGACGTCTGGGAGGAACTGGCCGGGCTCGACCCGCTGCTCCCGATGTTCCGCGACGACCTCGACCTGTGCTGGCGCGCCCGGGTCGCCGGGCACCGCGTGCTCAACGTGACCGACGCCGTCGCCTGGCACGCCGAGGCGGCGTCCCGGCGCCGCAGGCGTATCGCCGTCAGCGACGACCACCCCCGCCGCCTCGACCGGCGCAACGGCCTGCTCGTCGTCATGGCGAACCTGCCGTTCCTGGCGCTGGTCCGCTCCGTCTTCCGCAACGTCGCCGGGTCTCTGGCCCGCACGGTCCTGTTCCTCCTCGCCAAGCAGCCGGCCAACGCGCTGGACGAGCTCGCCGCGCTCGGCTCCGTGATCGGCCGCCCGGGGCGGCTCATCACAGCACGCCGGGCGCGCAGGAAGGGCAGGAAACAGGGCTATCCCGCCGTCGCGCGGCTGCTCACCCCGCCCGGGGCCACCTGGCGGCGGCTCACCGACATGGTCCAGCGCTACCTCGCGGGGGAGGGGCCGGTCGACTCGGCCGGACGGCACCACGCCGCCGGGGCGGCCGCCGAGGAGGAGGGCGACGAGCTGCTCACGGACTCCGGGCTGTTCCAGCGGATGTCCTCCAGCCCCGCGGTGCTGCTCTGCCTCCTGCTCGCCGGGATCACCGTGGCCGCCGAGTGGCCGCTGCTCACCGGAGGCGGGCTGCTCGGCGGAGGCGCGCTCGTGCCGGTCACCGGCGGAGCCTCCGACCTGTGGCGGCTCTACGTCGAGGACCACCACTCCGCCGGGCTCGGCTCGGACACCTGGGCCCCGCCGTACGTGGCGGTGCTCGCCGCGCTGTCCACGCTCTTCCTCGGCAAGACCTCGCTGGCCGTGTCCGTCCTGCTGCTGGGCTGCGTGCCCCTCGCCGGGCTCTCCGCGTACGTCGCGACGAGGCGGATGATCTCCTACACCCCGGCCCGGGTGTGGCTGGGCGCCACCTACGCCCTGCTGCCGGTCGCGACCGGCGTGGTCGCGGGCGGCCGGGTCGGCACCGCGCTGATCCTCGTCCTGATCCCCGTCTACGCCGCGCTCGCCACCCGGGTCGTCGCCGGGTCGCGCCGCGCCGCGTGGGGGTTCGGCCTGCTCCTCGCGGTCGGCACGGCGTTCGCCCCGCTCGTCTACATCGTCGTCGCCATCCTCGGCGGGCTCGCCGCCGTGTCCTTCGGCGGCGTCCGGCGCGGCGTCGGCGTCTCCCTGGCGATCGGCCTCGGCACGCCGCTCGTCCTGCTGGCCCCCTGGCTGGCCGGGATCGTGCGGGAGCCGCGCCGGATCCTGCTCGAATCGGGCCTGGCCGACCCCGCGCTCGCCGACCCCCGGCTGAGCGCCGACGCGATCCTCATGCTCAACCCGGGCGGGCCCGGCACCCCGCCCGTCTGGGTCACCGGCGGCCTGGTCGCCGTCGCCCTCGGCGCGCTGCTGCTGCGCCGCCACCAGACGGTCGTCGCGGTCGGCTGGGCCGTCACCCTGTTCGGCGTGCTGCTCGCGGTCGTCGTGGGCAGGCTGGGTGAGTGGCCCGGCGTCCCGCTCGCGTTCGCCGCCACCGGCCTGCTCGTCGCCACCGCGCTCACCGCGCACCGGATCACCGAGTTCCGCGCGGCGGGCGGGCTGCGAAGGGCGGGCGCCCTGCTGATCGTCCTCGTCGCGTTCGCCACGCCGGCGGCGGCGGCCGGCCTCTGGATCGCCGGCGGAGCGGGCGGCCCGCTGCGCGGCGACCTGACCGACCCCGTGCCGCCGCTCGCGGCCGTCTGGTCGCCGAACGGCGAGCGCACCCTGCTCATGCGCCCCGAGGGCGGACGCCTCGCGTACACGATCCTGCCGGGACGCGCGCCGCTGATCGGCGAGGCCGACCTGCGTGCTCCGGACGCGAACGCCCGGCGCGTCGGCGCCGCCGTCGCGGGCCTGGCCTCCGGCAGGGGCGGCGACGACGTGCGTACGCTCGCCGCCGAGGGCGTCCAGTTCGTCACCGTGCCCGGCCCCGTCGACACCGAGCTGCGGCGCGCCCTCGACTCCGAGCCCGCCCTGGTGCGGGTGAACCTCTCTGAGACCGGAGGGTTGTGGCGGGTGGCCGGGACCGTCACCGTGCCGCCGACCCCGGCCGGCGGCGACGCCTGGCACCGGACCTGGCTGTGGGCGCAGGGGGCCCTCGTCGCGCTCATCCTGGTCCTGGCCTCGCCCGGCGCCCGTACGGCGGAGCAGATCGAGGACTACGGCGACGCGCCGGAACCGCCCCGGCAGTCCCGGAGGCGTTCGAAGAACCCCGGGGAGCAGGTGGCGGCGTGAAGGCCCTGATCGAGAACCGTTTCGGCCTGCTCACTCTGGTGCTGGTCGCGCTCGGAGCCCTGTACGGCGTGGCGTTCGTGAGCCGGCCCGCGCCGGTGCAGGAGAAGCCGGCCCAGAAGGTCAGGGCCGCGGTCGAGTCGGTGTCCATGGTGTGCCCCGACCCCGGTGGCGGCCGGCTGAACGTGGTCACGCCGCCGGTCGAGCAGACCGGCCAGGGCGGTCAGAGCGCTCAGGGCGGCGGGGCGGCCACGGTCGCCCAGATGAAGGGCGGCAAGCCGCTGGCCACGCTCGACCGGGTGGGCGGGCTGTGGCGGCAGGACGTCCCGCTGCGCACCCGGCCGGTCACGGTCGCCGGGATGGGCACGATGGCGGCCGGCCTGGAGGCGGCGCAGACCACCCGCGTCGCCTCGGGCGCGCAGCGGGGGCTGTCCGGCGTGCGCTGCGTCGAGCCCGGCGCGGAGGCGTGGTTCATCGGGCCGGGCCCGGCCGCCGCCGACGTCACCCTCCACGTCGCCAACGCCGACGTCGCCCCGGCCGACGTCGCCGTCATGATCTACGCGGGCGAGGGGCCGGTGCTCTCCGACCGCGGCAACGGGATGGTGATCAAGCCGGGCGAGTACCGCGAGGTCAAGCTGCGCGACCTCGCGCCGTCGCCGCTGGTGATGGCCGTCCAGGTGACCACCGACGGCGGCCGGGTGGCCGCCGCGATCAGGGCGTCCCTGGGCGAGGGCAAGGGGGTGGACTGGCTTCCCGTCGCCACCCCGCCGTCCACCCGGGTCGTCGTGCCCGGACTTCCGGGCAGCGCGGGCCAGCGCGAGCTGTACGTCGCGACCCCGGGCGAACGGGACACCGTCGTCCAGGTGAAGGCGGTGCTGAAGGACGGTTCGTACGCGCTGAAGAACAAGGAGACCGTCGAGGTGCCGGCCGGCTCCACGACGACGCTCGACCTGACCACCGGCGTCGGCGGCCAGGCCGGCGCGCTCGTGCTGACCTCGGACGAGCCCATCGTCGCCGGGATGAGGATGACCGGCACCGGCTCGCGGCAGGACGCCGCGTTCACGGCGGGCGCGGCGCCGATCGACCTCGGCAGCGTGGTCGCCGACGGCGGTCCCGGCAAGAAGTCCGCCAAGGGAGGCGGCAAGCAGGAGTCGCGGCTGGTGCTGTCCGCGCCCTTCGGCGCCGCGACCGTGCGGGTCCGGATCCTGCCGCAGGACGGCGCCCCGGCCGCGCCGGTCGAGGTGCGGCTGCCCGCCGCCCGGAGCAAGGAGATCAAGCTCAAGGCGCCCGCGGGCGCGGGCTCCGGCTTCGCCGTCCACATCGTGCCGGTCCCCGGATCGGGCCCGGTGTACGGCGGGCGCGTGCTGAGCGAGGAGACCGGCGAGGGAGTGCTGCTCACCGCGCAGCCGCTCGCGCAGGCGCGGACGTGGGCGCTGGTGCCCGCCACCTCCGAATGGCCGGGCGTCGTCCTCCCCTAGACGCGTCCGCGTCCGGGGGTCGGCGGGGGCTCAGTGCCGGTCGTCGTAGCCGGGGTCGATCGTCTCCGGGGTGAGGCCGAGCAGGCTGGCGACCTGCTCCACGACGACGTCGCTCACCAACGCCCCCAACTGGTCGCGGTCGCGCGCCCTGGCCTCAAGGGGGCGGCGGTAGATCACCACCATCGCCGGCTCGGAGCCGGCCGCCGTCTCCGCCCTGCCGAACGGGATCGGGTCGGTGTCGAGCCGCCCCGGGCCGTCGATCAGCTCGCTCGGCGGCGGCACCTCCTCCACCGAGAACTCCATCGTCGCGAGCTGCCTGCCCCATCGGGGCTTGAGCCGGTCCACCGCGTCGAGGACCAGGTCGTCGAAGCGTTCGCCGCGCGACTTCGCGATCGGGACGTGCGACGGCGCCAGGGGACCGCGCATCCCGCGACCGTGCCGGTCGCGCCGCCGTACACGGCGCCGGGAATCTCCGCTTCGCTCGCTCACGCGGCCAGCTTAAAGGAGCGGACGCCCGCCGTACCGAGGGCGAGGCGGTGTCCGGATTGTGGCGACACGCTCGTTAAGAGCGGCAGGGTGGTGGCAATGTGAACGCGGACCGGATACGGTCCCTCCGTGAGCCCCGTCCGCAGCTGTTCCCGTACCGCCTGCAGGCAGCCTGCCGTCTTCACACTCACGTATGTCTACGCCGACTCGACCGCGGTTCTCGGCCCTCTCGCGACGTACGTCGAGCCGCACTGCTACGACCTGTGCGCCGAGCACGCGGAACGGCTCACCGCCCCCCGTGGGTGGGAGGTCGTGCGGCTCCCGTCCGAGGCCGGATCCCCGAGCGGCGACGATCTGGAAGCTCTCGCCAACGCGGTCCGCGAGGCGGCCCGTCCCACGCCCGCCGCGGGCGAACCCGTCGGCCAGGCCGTCGAGGTCGGCCGCCGCGGACACCTGAGGGTGCTCAAGTCCGCCCAGCCCAACCGGGACCGGTGACGGCGGGCCGACCGCCGGTGGATCGTACGCGCCCCGCCGGTGGCGCCTTGTAGGCTCGGGCGCGGCAAACCAAACGATCGGGGGGCTGCGGTGGGCGACCTCACCAGGATCTTCAAGGCGTACGACGTGCGCGGCGTGGTGCCGCTGGAGTTCGACGAGCGGATCGCCGAGGCGGTCGGGGCGGCCTTCGCCGAGGTGACGGGGGCGCGGTCCCTGGTGATCGCGCACGACATGCGGGAGTCGTCCGGCCCGCTGGCCGCCGCCTTCGCACGCGGTGCGACCTCGCGCGGCGCCGACGTGCTGAACGCCGGGCTCGGCTCGACCGACATGCTCTACTACGCCAGCGGCAGCCTCGGCCTGCCGGGCGTGATGTTCACCGCCAGCCACAACCCCGCCCGGTACAACGGCATGAAGATGTGCCGAGCCGGAGCGGTGCCCGTCGGCAGCGAGTTCGGGCTCGCCGAGATCCGCGACCGCGCCGCCGAGCTGCTGGAGGCGGGCGTCGGCGGAACGCCGGGCGCGGGGAGCGTCACCGCCCGAGACCTGCTGCCGGGGTACGCCGCCCACCTCAAGACGCTCGTGGACCTCTCCGGCATCCGGCCGCTCAAGGTGGTGGTCGACGCGGGCAACGGCATGGGCGGATACACCGTTCCCGAGGTGTTCGACGGCCTGCCGGTCGAGCTGACGCCGCTCTACTTCGAGCTCGACGGCAGCTTCCCCAACCACGAGGCCAACCCGATCGAGCCGGCGAACCTGGTGGACCTGCAGAAGGCCGTCGTCGAGCGGGGCGCCGACATCGGCATCGCCTTCGACGGCGACGCCGACCGGTGCTGGGTGATCGACGAGCGCGGCGAGTCCGTCTCCCCGTCCGCGATCACCGCCCTGGTCGCCGTGCGCGAGCTGGCCCGGCACCCGGGCGCCACGATCATCCACAACCTGATCACCTCCAAGGGCGTGCCGGAGATCGTGCGCGAGCACGGGGGCGTCCCGGTCCGCACCCGGGTCGGCCACTCGTTCATCAAGGCGGAGATGGCCCGCACCGGCGCCGTCTTCGGCGGCGAGCACTCCGCGCACTACTACTTCCGCGACTTCTGGTTCGCCGACTCCGGGATGCTCGCGGCGCTCCACGTGCTCGCCGCGCTCGGCGGCCAGGACCGGCCGTTGTCGGAGCTCCTCGGGCGATACTCCAGGTACGCCGCGTCCGGCGAGATCAACAGCACGGTCGCCGACCAGGCGGCCGCCCTGGAGACGGTGCGCGCGGCGTTCGCGGGTCGCGAGGGTGTTACCTTCGACGAGTTGGACGGCCTCACGGTGAGCGGCCGCGACTGGTGGTTCAACCTGCGCCCGTCCAACACCGAGCCGCTGCTGCGCCTGAACGCCGAGGCGGCCGACGAGGAGAAGATGGCGGCCGTGCGGGACGAGGTCCTCGCCGCCCTAAGGAGCTGACAGGATTTGAAGATCGACGACTGGCTGCTGGACGTCCTCGCCTGCCCGGCGTGCAAGTCCCCGCTGCACGCCTCGGCGGACGCCGACGAGCTGGCCTGCACCTCGGAGTCGTGCGGGCTGATCTACCCCGTGCGCGACGACATCCCCGTCCTGCTCGTGGACGAGGCCCGCAAGGCATGAGCCTCCCGGGCGGGGCGTCCATCCCGCGGTTCGACCCGAGCAGGCTCGACGACCAGGCGTACCTGTCCGAGGCGGATCCCTCGGGGGTGCTGCGGAGCGTGGCGTCCTCGGCCGCCCAGGTGCGCACCGCGTACCGCGCGGCGGTGGAGGCGGGGGCGGCACGGGTGAGCGCTCAGGGCAGGCCGCGCGCCCTCGTGGTGGCGGGCGTGGGCGCCGCGGGGATCGCGGGCGACGTCCTAGACGCGGTGTGCGGGCCGGGAACGCCCGTCCCGGTCGTGGCCGTGCGGGGCTACCGGCTTCCCGGGTGGATCGGCGCGGCCGACCTGGTGATGGTGCTGTCGTTCACCGGACGGGGCGACGAGGCGCTGGCGGCAGGGGCCGAGGCGGTGCGCCGCGGGTGCTCGCTGCTGGCGGTGGGCCCGGCCGACACCCCGCTCAGCGCCCTCGCGGCCCAGGCCGGCGCGCCTTTCGTGCCGGTGGAGACGGTGGCGGGCCAGCCCCGGGCCACCATGTGGGGCCTCGCGGTGCCGCTGCTGGTCGCCGCGTCCGCGCTCGGCCTGACCGACGCCGGGGAGGCGGTCTTCGAGTCGGCGGCGGAGCGTCTTGAGGACATCGCGCACCGGTGCCGTCCGGCGAGCGACTCCTTCATCAACCCCGGCAAGACCCTCGCCATGGAGCTCGCCGACGGCGTCCCGGTGATCTGGGGGTCCTCGCCGCTCGCGGCGGTGGCCGCGCACCGGCTGGCGGCGCAGCTCGCCGAGCACGCCGGTTGGCCCGCGCTGTGGGGCGAGCTGCCGGAGGCCGCGCACGACCAGGCGGGCGTCCTCGACGGCCCCCTCGCCGCCCGGGACATCTTCGAGGACTTCGGCGACGACGAGTCGTCCGGCCCCCGGGCACGGCTGCGGCTGTTCCTGCTCCGCGACTCCGACGAGCACGCCCAGGTGACCGAACGCCGCCAGGCGTCCCTGCGGCTCGCGCAGGATCGCGGCGTCCCGGCCTCGGAGATCGCGTCCGAGGGCGTTCACCCGTTCGAACGGCTGGCCTCGCTCGTCTGCCTGGGCGACTTCGCCGCCGCCTATCTCGCGCTCGGCTACGGTCTCGATCCCGCGCCGATGTCGGTCATCACTGAACTCCGGGCCAGGATTTCCCAATAGGATCCCTCTGGTCGATTCGTGAGGAGAGTTCTGTGAGCGCGGGTGGCGGTACAAAGGCGATCGTCGCGGCGCTGGGCGCCAACATGGCGATCGCGGCTGCGAAGTTCGTGGCGTTCCTCTTCACGGGGTCGTCCTCCATGCTCGCCGAGTCGGTTCACTCGGTGGCCGACTCGGGCAACCAGGCGCTTCTGCTGATCGGAGGCAAGCGGGCGGAGCGGTCGCGCACCCGTAAGCACCCGTTCGGATTCGGGCGCGAGCGCTACTTCTACGCCTTCGTGGTGGCGGTCGTGCTGTTCACGATCGGCGCCCTGTTCTCCATCTACGAGGGATGGCACAAGATCTCCGACCCGCACCCGGTGGAGGCGCCCCAGTGGGCGTTCGCGGTGCTCGTCTTCGCGATCATCGCCGAAGGTCTCTCGTTCCGCACCGCCATCAGGGAGTCGCGCCAGCTCAAGGGCGACCACTCCTGGTTCTCGTTCATCCGCAGGGCGAAGGCCCCCGAGCTGCCGGTCGTCCTGCTTGAGGACTTCGGCGCGCTGCTCGGCCTGATCTTCGCGCTGTTCGGCGTCTCCATGGCCGTCGTCACCGGCGACGGCGTCTGGGACGGCGTCGGCACGCTGATGATCGGCGTGCTGCTGGCCGCCATCGCGATCATCCTCGCCCTGGAGACCAAGTCGCTGCTGATCGGCGAGAGCGCGACGCCGGAGATCGAGGAGCGGATCTGCGCGGCGCTCGAAGGCGCGCCGGAGGTCGCGAGGGTCATCCACATGCGTACGCTGCACCTCGGCCCCGAGGAGCTCCTGGTCGCGGCCAAGATCGCGGTCGAGCACGACGACACGGCGGCGCAGGTGGCCCAGGGGATCGACGAGGCGGAGCGGCGCATCCGCGAGGCCGTGCCGATCGCCCGGGTCATCTACCTGGAGCCCGACCTCTACCGCTCAAGCGGCGCTCCGGTGAGCTGACCCCGCCGATCACTCCCGGGCATCGCCCGGCCCGGTCCGGTGCCCGTCACGCGGGCCCGGCCGTGCGGCCCCGGGAACCGGTCCGGGGCGGGGTCCCGGCTCCTGTCAGGTGTGGATGTGCCCGCAACACCCGCGGGGGTAGGCGCGGGCGAGCCGGGCGCGCGAGCCCTGGAGGCGCGGCCCCTTGACCTCGCCGTCCGCGCCCGTGCTGATGCCCGTGCCCGCGCTCGCCGCGCCGACGATCGCGGACGGGCGGGCGGTGGCGGTCCCGGGGGCGCCCGTACCCGCCGCGCCCGCCGCGCCCGCCGTGCCGGGCGACGCCGACGCGGGCGGGTCCTGCGGCCACGCCGTGCCGTCCGGACTTGTCGCGAGCGCCTCGGACGCCTGCCGGGCCGCCGCCCGCACCATCGGCACGAGCCGTTCGAAGTGCATCTGGGCGACGTCGCCGGCCAGCGAGATCGCTCCCGCGGGGCCGTCGGGGCCCTGGACGGCGCAGGCCACCGCGCCGACGCCGGGCATCCCCTCGCCGCGTTCGAACGCGAGGCCGCCCGCCCTGCGGATGGTGTTCAGCTCCCGGTGGATCGAGCAGAAGCCGTCGTCGGCGCTCCTGGAGAACTCGGGGCAGGAGCGCAGCAGGTCGTCGACCCGCTCGGGGGAGAGGGACGCGAGGATCACCTTGCCGATCGCGGCGTTCGTCGCCCACCAGCGGCTGCCGACGTCCGATGGAAGGGTGGACGCGTACGCGCCGCCGATCTTGTCGAGGAACACGATCTCCGGCCCGTCGAGGACGCAGAGATGGCCGACGAAGCCGGTCAGCACGTGGAGGTCGTGGAGCAGGGGCGTGGCCGCCTTGCGCAGGTCGTCCCAGCTCCCCCGGGAGGCGGCGAGCCGGAGCGCGCGCCTGCCCAGGGTGTAGCCGAAGGTCCCGTGCTCGATCCAGCCGAGATGGACGAGCTGGCCGAGGATCCGGTGCGCCGTCGAGCGGGGCAGCCCGGTGGACCGCTCGACCTCCTCCAGCGTGAGCCGTGCCCCGCGGCGCTCGAACGCGTCGAGGATCAAGGTCATCCGCCCGACCATGGAGGAGGGAAGGTCCTGCTCCTGCCGGTCCGCCGTGCCCATCGTGAGCGTCACGACGCCCTCCGTGTCACCATTCGCCAGCTCTACCAAACAAATGATTGCTAGAATCGTGACTATAAGGGCGGTTCCTCTCGTACGTCCATAGTTCCGCACAGCGGCGGCTCCCGGTCAGTGAGAGTGCGCGCACACGTACGGCCCGCACCGTGCCTAGCCTCCCAGGACACGACCTGCGGCCGATCCACGTTCGGCCGCGCAGCCTGGAGGTCCTCCATGTCGATCGCCGCACTCAGAACGTCCGGCGGACGCGGTCCGTGCGCCCCCACGGCCGCGGACATGCGGCGCGTGATGGGGCAGTTCGCCACGGGCGTCACCATCGTCACCGGCCTGGACCGGGGCGAGCCCGTGGGCTTCGCGTGCCAGTCGTTCGCCTCGGTCTCCCTCGAACCCCCGCTCGTGCTCTTCTGCGCCGACCACCGCGGCCGGACCTGGCCGCGGATCCGGGAGAGCGGCCGCTTCACCGTCAACGTGCTGGCCGAGCGGCAGGGCGACCTCTGCGCCCGGTTCGGCAGCAGCCGCGGCGCCCGGTTCGAGGGGCTCGACTGGACGCCGTCCCGGTGGGACACCCCGTCGCTCCCCGGCGTCCTCGTCCGCGTGCACTGCGACGTCGAGACCGCCCACGTCGCCGGCGACCACGACATCGTCGTCGGCCGCGTGCTCGAACTCGAATGGGTCGGCGAGGAGGCGCCGCTCCTGTTCTTCCGCGGCCGGTTCGGCGTGGGGGACGCCGCGTCGGAGGCGGCGCTTCCGCCCGCGGAGTGGGGCTGGCGGGACCACTGGTGGTGAGAGACCGGCCCGCGGCCGCGCGCACCGGCCCGGGACGCGGGCGCACGCCGCGCTCGCAGGGCACTCCCGATGAGCGGGAGCGGCCCTTCGGGGATTTCCCGCCGCTTGCCTGAGGATGACCGCCCAAGCGGCGAGACGCCTGGAGCGAGGAGGCAAGCATGGGCGGCACTACGCCTGAGCAGGACGAGGTCCGAATGATCGAGACGGGGAGCAACCCCACCAGGTTCGCCCGCGGCTGGCACTGCCTCGGGCTCGCGGACACGTTCCGCGACGGCCGGCCGCACGAGGTCAAGGCGTTCGGCCAGACGGCCGTCGTCTTCGCCCGCCGGGACGGAACCATCCACATGATCGACGCCTTCTGCCGGCACATGGGCGGCAACCTCGCCAGGGGCGCCGTCAAGGGCGACGAGATCGCCTGCCCCTTCCACGACTGGCGCTGGAACGGCGAGGGCCGCTGCGTCGGCGTGCCGTACGCGCGGCGGGTGCCGCTGCGGGCCAGGACCACGGCGTGGATCACGATGGAGCGCAACGGGCTGCTCTTCGCCTGGAACGACCCGCAGGGCAACCCGCCCCCGCCCGACGTGACGATCCCCGAGATCGAGGGCTACGGCACCGACCGGTGGAGCGAGTGGTCGTGGAAGTCCTACCTGGTCGAGGGCGCGCACTGCCGCGAGATCGTCGACAACGTCGTGGACATGGCGCACTTCTTCTACGTCCACTACCAGATCCCGCGCTATTTCAAGAACGTCTTCGAGGGGCACGTCGCCTCGCAGTACATGCGCTCCACCGGCAGGGACGACATCAAGACGGGCGTGCAGATGGACCTGCCCGACGCCGTCACCCGCTCGGAGGCGAGCTACTACGGCCCCTCGTTCATGCTGGACACCATCTGGACCGAGTCGGACGGCGACGTCGTCGAGGCGAAGCTCGTCAACTGCCACTACCCGATCACGCCCGACTCCTTCCTGCTCCAGTACGGGATCGTCGTCGAGAAGAAGCCGGGCATGCCGGACGAGCAGGCCCAGGTGATGGCCCAGACGTTCATCGACGGCCTCGAAGTGCAGTTCCTGCAGGACGTCGAGATCTGGAAGCACAAGTCCCGGATCGACAACCCGCTCCTCACCGAGGAGGACGGGCCGGTCTACCAGCTCCGCCGCTGGTACCAGCAGTTCTACGTGGACGTCGAGGACGTCACCCCCGAGATGGTGCGGCGGTTCGAGTTCGAGGTCGACTGCGACCACGCCATCGCCACCTGGGAGGCCGAGTCCCGCGAGGCCGCCGCCCGCGCCGCGAACGCGCCGGCCTGACGCCACCTTTCCCTTTCACAGTGGAGGACCGATGAACACCGTTCGCGACCAGATCATCATCAACGCGGACAAGCTCCGGGCCCAGGCCGAGGAGGCCGAGGAACTCGGCCGGCTCACCGACGAGACCGCCGCCCTCATGCGGCAGGCGGGCTCGATCCGCATGCTCCAGCCCAAGGAGTACGGCGGGGCCGAGACCCACATCGTCGAGTTCGCCGAGACGGTGATGGAGACCGCCCGCATCTTCGGGTCGGCCGGTTGGGTCCACGGCATCGTCGGGGTCCACCCCTGGCAGCTCGCCTTCGCCGACCGCCGGGTGCAGGAGGAGGTCTGGGGCGAGGACCACGACACCTGGATGGCCTCGCCGTACATGCCGGCCGGCGTGCTGAAGCCGGTGGACGGCGGCTACCGCTTCTCGGGCCGCTGGCAGTTCTCCTCCGGGACCGACCACTGCCGGTGGATCTTCCTCGGCGGCCTGCTCGCGGACCGGGAGGGCGTGCCGGTCAGCCCGCCGCGGCAGGTCCACGTCATCCTGCCCCGGTCCGACTACGAGATCGTCGAGGACTCGTGGAACGTCGTGGGGCTGAAGGGCACCGGCAGCAAGGACATCGTCGTCCGCGACGCGTTCGTCCCCGAGTACCGCGTGATGGACGGCGACAAGGTCCTGGACGGCACGGCCGTCAAGGAGTTCGGCCGGGAGGAGACGCTGTACCGCATCCCGTGGTCGTGCGCGTTCCCCGCCGGCATCATCTCCGCGATCATCGGGATCGCCGAGGGCGCCCTGGAGACCGCGCTCGGCTACCAGCGCGACCGGATCAACGCCCAGGGCACCAGGGTCCGCGAGGATCCGTACACCCTGTCGGCGCTCGGCGAGGCCGCCGCCGACATCCAGGCCGCCCGCATGGAGGTCCTGGGCAACCTCAACCGGATCTGGGACATCGTCGACTCCGGCGCGGAGGTGCCGTTCGAGATCCGGGCGCTGGGACGGCTCACCCAGGTGCGCGCCGCGTGGCGCGCCGTACGCGCGGTGGACGAGGTGTTCGCCCGGTCGGGCGGGAACGCGCTGCGCATGGACAAGCCGCTGCAGCGCTTCTGGCGCGACGCGCACGCCGGGCTGAACCACGCGATCAACATCCCCGGCCCGACCTACCACGCGGCGGCCCTCACCAAGATGGGCGTCGACCCGCAGGGCCCGCTGCGCGCCCTGATCTGAGCACGAGACGACACGAGACCACACGAGACGAGAGGAGAGAACGATCGTGAAGGACATCCGTGCCCTCGGGTACGTGACCGTCCAGACGGCGGACATCGACCGCTGGCGGGAGTTCGCGTTCGACGTCCTGAGCTTCGCCGAGGGCAGCGGGCCGGACCCGGACGCGCTCTACCTGCGGATGGACGAGCGGGCGGCGCGCGTCATCGTCCGGCCGGGCGATGTGGACGCGGTCAGGACCGTGGGCTGGGAGGTGCGGGACGGCTTCGCGCTGGACCGTGTCGCGGATACCCTGGAGCGCGCGGGACACCCCGTCACGCGGCTCTCGGACGAGGAGGCGGACGAGCGCCGGGTCGAGGCGGCCATCGCGTTCGACGACCCCTCCGGGCTGCGGGTCGAGGTGTTCCACAGCGCGGTGCTCGACCACTCCCCGGTGGTCACCCGGCACGGCAACCGCTTCGTCACCGGCGCCCAGGGCCTCGGCCACGTGGTCCTGCCGACCGCCGACATGGCCGCGTCCGAGAAGCTCTACCTGGAGACCCTCGGCTTCCTGCCGCGCGGGGCCTTCCGCGTGACGCCTCCCGGCGTTCCGGCGCAGCGGGTGCGGTTCATCGGCGTGAACCGGCGGCACCACAGCCTGGCGCTGTGCCCGGCGGTGAAGGTCAACGACCCCGCCCTCGTGCACATCATGGTCGAGGTGGAGGCCCTCGACGACGTCGGCCGGGCGCTCGACCGGTGCGCCGCGCACGGCTTCTCGTTGTCGTCCACGCTGGGCCGGCACACCAACGACAAGATGGTGTCGTTCTACGTCCGCGCCCCCGGAGGCTGGGACGTCGAGTACGGCTGCGAGGGCATGCTCGTCGACGAGACGTACTACACGGCCGAGGAGATCACCGCGGACAGCTACTGGGGGCACGACTGGTCCGGCTCCGAGCCCCTCGCCACGTTCGGCTGAGGCGGGAGGCGGCGACGCGATGCGACCGTTGACGTGCCGGCGATGCGCCAACCGGGTGCTCGTCGAGAAGTACAGCCCGATCCACACGAGCGTGCAGTGGCTCGGAGACGCCCGGACCGACTGCGCCGAGTTCGCGGGGCTGGCGGAGGCGGGAGCCGACAGCGCGTTCGTGCCGACCTGCGGGGCGTTGCGCGCCTCGATCGACGAGGCGGTGCGCGCGGGCCTGGTCCCGGAGTCCCGCTTCGGCGAACCGGCTCCGTTGCCCCGCTGAGCGGCGAGCCGGTCGTGCCCGGGAGGTCCTCCCGCCCGTCGCGGGCGGGAGGACCTCCGCCACCGTGCGGCCTCCGGGGGAACCGCGGCCGCGCACATCGATGAGGTTGAAAGTGAACGACCTGGAAGCCCGTGTGCGACGGCTCGAAGCCGTCGAGGAGATCCGGCAGCTCGTCTCCCGGTACGCGCTGGCCCTCGACGGCAGGGACGTCACCGCGATGGCGGCGCTCTTCGTCGAGGACGTGCGAACTCACGGCGGCGGCGTGGGCCGCGAGGCGCTGGCGGAGTGGTTCGGCGAGATCCTGCGGCCCTTCACGACGACGTTCCACCTGGTGGGCAACCACGTGATCGACTTCGTGGACGAGGACCGCGCCACCGGCGTCGTCTACTGCCGTCCCGAGCACGAGGTCGGCGACCTGTGGGTGGTCATGCCCATGCAGTACTGGGACCGCTACGAGCGGCGGGACGGGCACTGGTACTTCGCCTCCCGCAGCACCCACGTGTTCTACGCCGCCGACGTCGGGGAGAACCCGCTGCGCGTGCCGGGGCGGTTCAACTTCCCGGGCAACCCCTTCATCCGCGAGGCCGACCTGCCGGAGCGGTGGGAGTCGTGGCGGCGGTTCTGGTCGACCGACCCCGCGGACGGCGCCCGGCCCTGACCTCGCCCCCAGAGCGTCCGCATGCGCCCGGCGGCCCGATCGGCCCGGGCCTCCGGGGAGAGCGGGGCCGCTTCGGGCGGCCCGTCGACGCGGGGCCATGGCCCGGTCAGCGGTTCCTGAGCAGGCGCAGGGCCTTCTCCTTCTCGAAGTCGAGCGCCCGGCGCGGGGCCTGGATGCGGCCGATCCGCACCCCCAGGTCCCGTACGGCCTGGGCCACCACGGGGTCGGTCAGGGTCCGCAGGGCGAAGGCCAGCTCGGCGGGGGAGACGTCGAACCGGCGCTCCAGCTCCAGGGCCTGGCCGACGGCCGCGAGCTCCTCGGGGCCGAACCTGCGGTGCGCGCCCCGGTCGCGGACGGGCGGCAGCAATCCCAGCGCCTCCCGGTACCGCAGCATGCGAGGCGACATGCCGAGCCGCCTGGCCGCCTCCGTGATCCGCATCGAGGTCTCTCCGCTCCGTCCCCGGTCCCCGGCCGTCCTCCTGGCCGTGTCCTCCCGGCGTCCTTCTGGCAACGGTAGACACCGCGACGCCCCTTTCGCACCTCTGAGCGGCGGAACCTTACATTCTTGTGTCAGGTTCGCGCGTCCTGGCGTGCGCCGCGCCGGACGGGACGCCTAAACTCGCAGGCGACCGATACCGGAGGGACACACGACATGGACTTCAAGGTCGCCGACCTTTCACTTGCGGAGTTCGGCCGCAAGGAGATCCGACTCGCCGAGCACGAGATGCCCGGGCTGATGGCGACCCGCAGGGAGTACGCCGCCGCGCAGCCGCTCAAGGGCGCGAAGATCATGGGCTCGCTGCACATGACGATCCAGACGGCCGTGCTCATCGAGACGCTGGTCGCGCTCGGCGCCGACGTGCGCTGGGTGAGCTGCAACATCTTCTCCACGCAGGACCACGCGGCCGCCGCCGTCGTCGTCGGCCCCGAGGGCACGGTCGACAACCCCTCCGGTGTGCCGGTCTTCGCCTGGAAGGGCGAGACCCTGGAGGAGTACTGGTGGTGCACGGAGCAGGCGCTCATGTGGCCCGACGGCTCCGGCCCGAACATGATCCTCGACGACGGCGGCGACGCCACGCTCCTGGTCCACAAGGGCGCCGAGTTCGAGCAGGCCGGCGCCGTCCCGGTCGCCGGTGAGGACGACCCCGAGGAGTGGGGCGTCATCCTGGAGACGCTGCGCCGTACGGTCTCCGACGACAAGCGGTGGACCCGGATCGCCGAGGAGATCAAGGGCGTCACCGAGGAGACCACCACCGGCGTGCACCGCCTGTACGAGATGCACAAGGCGGGCCGGCTGCTCTTCCCGGCGATCAACGTCAACGACTCGGTCACCAAGTCGAAGTTCGACAACAAGTACGGCTGCCGCCACTCCGTCATCGACGGCCTCAACCGCGCCACCGACGTGCTGATCGGCGGCAAGGTGGCCGTGGTCTGCGGCTACGGCGATGTGGGCAAGGGCTGCGCCGACGCGCTGCGCGGCCAGGGCGCCCGGGTGATCGTCACCGAGATCGACCCGATCTGCGCGCTGCAGGCGGCCATGGACGGCTTCCAGGTGACCACCCTGGAGGACGTCGTCGGCATCGCGGACATCTTCGTCACGACGACCGGCAACTTCGGCATCATCACCGCCGAGCACATGTCGCGGATGAAGCACCAGGCGATCGTGTCCAACATCGGCCACTTCGACAACGAGATCGACATGGCCGGGCTGGGCCGCATCCCCGGCATCGTGAAGAACAACATCAAGCCGCAGGTCGACGAGTGGATCTTCCCCGACGGCCACTCGATCATCGTGCTGGCCGAGGGCCGCCTGATGAACCTCGGCTGCGCGACGGGCCACCCGTCCTTCGTGATGTCGAACTCCTTCACCAACCAGGTGATCGCGCAGATCGAGCTGTTCACCAAGACCGAGCAGTACCCGGTCGGCGTGTACGTGCTGCCCAAGCACCTGGACGAGAAGGTCGCCCGGCTCCACCTCGACGCGCTCGGCGTCAAGCTGACCACGCTGACCAAGAAGCAGGCGGAGTACATCGGCGTCGACGTCGAGGGTCCGTACAAGCCGGACCACTACCGCTACTGATCGACGGCACCCCTGGCGCCACGGCCGGCGGGCGGGAACGACGATGACGGCGCACGAGCTGACCGACCTGGTCGAGGCGGGCGAGCGGCGGATCGGGTGGGCACGGCGGTCGATGCCGGTGCTCACCGCGATCGCCGCGCGCTTCGCGGAGGAACGGCCCCTGGACGGCCTGCGCGTCGCCGCGTGCCTGCACGTGACGGCGGAGACGGCCGTCCTGATGGGTGCGCTCAGGGCGGGCGGCGCGGAGATCGCGCTGGCCGCCTCCAACCCGCTGTCCACACAGGACGACGTGGCCGCCGCGCTCGGCGCGTACGGCATCGCCGTACGCGCCCGCGCCGGGGTGGACGTGGAGACGTACTACCGGCACATCCACGAGGCGCTGGACATCTCCCCGGACATCGTGCTCGACGACGGGGGCGACCTGGTCAACATCCTGCACACGGAGCGCACGGAGCTCGCCGTGCGGGGCGGCTGCGAGGCGACCACGACCGGGATCATCCGGCTGCGCCAGATGGCCGCGGAGGGGGCGCTGAAGTTCCCCGCGGTGGCGGTCAACGACACCCGCACCAAGCGCATGTTCGACAACCGGTACGGCACCGGGCAGTCCACGCTCGACGGGATCATGCGCGCCACCAACGCGCTGCTCGCGGGCCGCACCGTCGTCGTCGCCGGGTTCGGGTTCTGCGGACGCGGCGTGGCCGAACGGGCCAAGGGGCTCGGCGCGCGGGTGATCGTGACCGAGATCGACCCGGTGAAGGCCCTCGACGCCGCCCTCCAGGGCTACGAGATCCTGCCGATGGAGCGGGCGGCCCGGGTGGGCGACGTGTTCGTCACCGTCACCGGCAACCGCGACGTCATCCGGGGCGAGCATCTGTCGCGGATGAAGGACGGCGTCATCCTCGCCAACGCCGGACATTTCGACGTCGAGATCGACGTCCGCGCCCTTGAGGGGCTGGCCGAGTCGGTCAACTTCGGAGTCCGCCCCAACGTCGACGAGTACGTGCTGGCCGACGGCAGGCGGCTCCTCCTGATCGCCGAGGGCCGCCTCGTCAACCTGGCCGCCGCCGAGGGGCACCCGGCCGCCGTCATGGACATGTCGTTCTCCGCCCAGGCCCTCGCCGTCGGCTGGCTCGCCTCCGAGTCCGTACGGCTGGCGCCCGGCGTGTACGACGTGCCCGCCGACATCGACGCCGAGGTGGCCAGGCTCAAGCTCGCCGCGACCGGCATCACGATCGACGAGCTCACCGCGGAGCAGGAGGACTACCTCCACTCCTGGCGCGCCGGCTCCTGACACCGCCCACGAGCGGGCCGGACGCACGGAAACCCGACCGCCGGAGCTGGGGTCTCCCGCCATGCGGCCCGCTGAAGGTGGGTCCGGAGGGAGCCGACGGAGCGGCTGGAAGCCGGGCGCCGGGCCTGAGGGAATGCGCGGCCGGGGGAAACCGGCGAAGCGGACCGCCGGAGCTGGGTCTCCCGCCATGCGGCCCGCGGGTTCGGGGAAGTCCGGAGCCGCGGAATCGGGCGGGGTCGCCCCGCCGTGTGTCGGGTGGAGACGGCCGGCTGACTCTGTCCCTCTGCGGCCGGCCGTCTCCACCCTGCCCCCTTGCAGGCTGCCCCTAGCCTGCAGGTTGTCTCTTGTGCCCCGCTTTGCGGCTTATACACATTAATTTGGTGGCACGAAACCGCCCGGTGTGGGCCCGGCGGGATTCTCAGGAGGCGCGCCGGCGGGAGGCGGCGGGCTCACGTAAGGAGCCCCGGCGGAATACGGGGGCGCCGGTGGCTGGGGGCTCCCCTGAGGCCCGGCGGAATAGGGGTTCACGGGTGGCGGTGGGCTCGCGTACGGCGCGGCGGCGGAATACGGGGTCGCGGGTGGCGGCGGGTTGCCGGGAACCGGGGCCCCGCCGTACGGCGCGGAGGCCCTGGCCCGGGCGAGCCGCAGTTCCTCGCGGCGGCGGCGCTCCGCCAGGACGGCCGCGAGATAGACGTGCGGCGGCAGGCCGGGCGGCGGCGCGGGGGCGACCCGGGCGGCCACCTGGCCCGCGATCCGGACGCCCATCTGGTGCCGCGCGTCCGGGCCGAGCTGGTGCCACCGGCTCAGGTACTGCCGCGCGGTGTCGGCCAGATCGGCGGAGAGCTGCGACAACTCCAGGGAGGCGGCCCACGGCGCGAGCCCCGGCGGCATCTCGGGCGGCGGCTCCTGGCGCGGCCCGCGCTCGGCGATGACGATCGTGCCGGCGAAGACGTCCCCGAGCCGCTTGCCCCGCTGGTTGACCAGCGACGTGATGAGCGCGGGCGCGCCGAAGAACATCCAGAACTCCAGGAAGCCCGCGAGCCCCCGGAAAAGCGCCTGCCGGAACCGCTCGGGCCCGCCGTCGTCGCCCACCACACGGAGGCCCATCGCCAGCTTGCCGAGGCTGCGCCCCCTGCCGACCGTCTCGAAGACGACGGGGTAGCCCACGAGCACGAGCACCGTCAGCAGGATCATCAGGCCCGCCGCCAGCGCCGGGTCCGTGATCAGCGACGCGCTGCCGATCAGGATGTACATCACGATGAGGGCGGCCCACTGGACGACCCAGTCGATGAGAAGCGCGACGCCCCGGCTGGGGAGCTGCGCGATCCGCACCTCGACGACGACGGCCTCGCCGGTCACAACATCGGCCACATACCGCACCCTACTGGGGCATTACCGATCGATAGAGTTCCCCACGTGGACATCGATGCGTTCGTCGCGGCCCACCGGCCCGCATGGGACCGGCTGGAGGACCTGGTGCGGCGACGCCGCAGGCTCGCCGGGGCCGAGGTGGACGAGCTCGTCGACCTGTACCAGCGGACCGCCACCCACCTGTCCGCCGTCCGCTCGGCCTCGACCGACGCCGTCCTGGTCGGCCGCCTCTCCTCGCTGGTCGCGCGGGCCCGCTCCGCCGTCACGGGGGCGCACACGCCCGCCTGGCGGGAGGTCGCCCGCTTCTTCACCGTGTCGTTCCCCGTGGTCGCCTACCGCGCCCGCCGCTGGTGGCTCGGCGCCACCCTCGCCTCGCTCGCGATCGCGTACGTGGTGGGCGCCTGGGTGGCGGGCGACCCGGACGTGCGCGCGGCCATCGGCACCCCGGAGGAGATCAGGCAGATCGTCGAGCACGACTTCGCGGACTACTACTCCGCGAACCCGGCGGCCTCGTTCGCCGGGCAGGTGTGGGTCAACAACGCGTGGGTGTCGGCGCAGGTCATCATCTCGGCCGTCCTCCTCGGGCTGCCGATCCCCTACATCCTGCTGCAGAACGCGGCCAACGTCGGCCTCCTCGGCGGGCTGATGACGGCGTACGACAAGGCCGACGTCTTCTGGGGGCTGATCCTCCCGCACGGCATGCTCGAGCTGACCGCGGTGTTCCTCGCCGCCGGGGTGGGGCTGCGGCTCGGCTGGACGGTCATCGACCCGGGCCCGCGACGCCGCGGCGAGGCGCTCGCCGAGCAGGGGCGGGCGGTGATGAGCGTCGCACTCGGCCTCGTCGTCGTGCTGCTGGTCTCCGGCCTGATCGAGGCGGGCGTCACGCCGTCCGGCCTGCCGACGTGGGCACGCATCGGCATCGGGGCGCTGGCCGAGGTCCTCTTCCTGGTGTACGTGGTCGTGTTCGGCCGCCGGGCCGCCCGGGCGGGCGAGACCGGCGACATCGAACACGCCCCCGACCTCGCCCCCACGGCCTAAGGCGCCCCGAGCCCGCGCGAGCGAAGCGAGCGCAAATAAGCACAGCTATAGGCGGCCGGCGGCCTTCAGTGCCAGGTAGGCGTCAGCGAGCGCCGGGGCGAGCCCTTCCGGAGGCGCGTCGACCACCTCGACCCCCTGGCCGCGCAGCCGTGCCGTGATCCTGCGCCGCTCGCCGCGCAGCCGTTCGGCCGCGGCGGCGTCGTAGACCAGCTCCGCCGTACCCCGGCCGGAGGCCATGGCGGCCACCCGAGGGTCGGCGACCGCGGCGACCAGCACCGTGTGGCGGGACGACAACCGCGGCAGGACCGGCAGCAGGCCCTCCTCCATCGCGGCCGCGTTCAGGTCGGTCAGCAGCACCACCAGGCAGCGGCGCTTCGCCCGTGCCAGCACGGCGGCGACCATCCCCGGCCCGTCGGCCTCCACCAACTCCGCCTCGATCGGCGCCATCGCGTTGACCAGCGACGACAGCAGGTCGTTGCGGGACGCGCCGGACAGCCAGGCCCGCACCGTACGGTCGTGGGCGAGGAAGTCCACCCGGTCGCCCGCGCGGGACGCGAGCGCGGCGAGGAGCAGTGCGGCGTCCATCGACCAGTCGAGCCTGGGCCACCCGGACGGTTCCCCGGGGTGGGGCGCCACGCCGACCCGCCCGGCCGACGTACGGCCAGTGTCCAGGACGATCAGCACCCGCCGGTCGCGCTCGGGACGCCAGGTGCGCACCACGACGTCGCTGCGCCGGGCGCTGGCCCGCCAGTCGATGGACCGGACGTCGTCGCCGACCACGTACTCGCGGAGCGAGTCGAACTCTGTGCCCTGGCCCCGCACGAGCGCCGGGTGGCGGCCGTCCAGCTCGCGGAGCCGGGCCAGCTTGGCGGGCAGGTGCTTGCGGCTGAGAAACGGCGGCAGCACGCGCACCGACCACGGGACCAGGTGCGAACCCTGCCGGGCGGCCAGGCCCAGCGGGCCGAGCGACCGCACGGTGACCGAGACCGCCTCGCGGTCGCCCCTGCGCGTCGGCGTCAGCGTGGTGACCAGGCGGCGGCGCTGCCCCGCCGGGACGTCCAGCCGCAGGCGGCGCGGCGCGGCCCCCGCCGACGGAGGCCACGCGTCGCGCACCACGCCCCTGACCCGGCGGCGGCCCGGATTCTCCACGACCAGTCCCACGGTGACCGACTCGCCGAGCCGTACCAGCCGTTCGCCGTCGCGGTGGAGGCGCAGGTCGCGCACGCCCCCCGCGAACAGCAGGTCGAACAGGACGAGCGCGGCGAGCAGCAGCGCGACGCCCAGCACGGCCATGGCAGGGTCGGGCGCCACCAGCACCACGAGCGTGCCGAGGGCCGCGAGCAGACCCGCGCGTCCCGTCAGCGCCACCGCCCCGTCCCTCCAATCACGGTTCCGCGCGCCATCAGCGGGGAACGGGGACGCCGGCGAGGAGACCGTCCAGGACGCCGTCCGGGGTGGCGCCCTCCAGTTCGGCCTCGGGACGGAGCTGGACGCGATGCCGGAGCGCGGGCCGGGCGAGCGCCTTGACGTCGTCCGGAGTCACGTACGAGCGGCCGGACAGCCACGCCCACGCCCGTGCGGCGGCCAGCAGCGCCGTCGCCCCGCGCGGGGACACCCCGAGCTGCAGCGAGGGCGAGCTGCGGGTGGCGCGGGCCAGGTCGACGATGTAGCCGAGCACCTCCGGCCCCACGTGGACCTGCTTCACCGCCTCGCGTCCCGCCTCCAGGTCGGCGGCGGACGCGACCGAGGCGACAGAGGAGAGGTCGCGCGGGTCGAAACCGCGTGCGTGCCGCTCCAGCACCGCGATCTCCTGGTCGCGCGGCGGCAGCGGCACGGTCAGCTTGAGCAGGAACCGGTCGAGCTGGGCCTCGGGAAGCTGGTAGGTGCCCTCGTACTCGATCGGGTTCTGCGTCGCCACGACGATGAACGGGTCGGGCAGCTTGCGCGCCGCGCCGTCCACGCTGACCTGGCGCTCCTCCATCGCCTCGAGCAGAGCGGCCTGGGTCTTCGGCGGGGTGCGGTTCACCTCGTCGGCGAGCAGCAGGTTGGTGAAGACCGGCCCCTCGCGGAACTCGAACTCCGCCGTCCTGGCGTCGTACACGAGCGAGCCGGTCACGTCGCCGGGCATCAGGTCGGGCGTGAACTGCACCCGCTTGAAGTCGAGCGACAACGTCGCGGCGAGCGAGCGGACCAGCAGCGTCTTGGCCACGCCGGGGACGCCCTCGAGCAGCACGTGCCCCCGGCACAGCAGCGCGATCACCAGCCCGGTGACGACCGAGTCCTGCCCCACCACCGCCTTGGCGACCTCGGCGCGCAACGTGGCGAGCGCCTCGCGGGCCGCGTCCGCCCCCGGGGACCCGGGTGAAGATGTGGTCAAGAGTCTCGTACCTGCCTTTCGAGTGTGTCGAGCTGTGCGGCCAGGGCCACCAGGGCGGCGTCGTCCGCGGGCACGGGCCCGTACAGCGCGGACCGCACCTCGGCCGCCTCCCGCCCGGTCCGTACGGCGGCCGCGGCGACGACCTCCTCCGCCGCGGCGGTGGGCGGCAGCCCCAGCCGCGGGGCCAGCCGGTCGATCGCGGCGGCGCGCAGCGCCTGCGCGGCGCGGTCCCTGGCCCGCCGCGCCCGATAGAGGCGGCCCCGCCCCTCCACGGTCTCGGACGCCCGGACGACCACCGGCAGCCGCTCGGCGACGACCGGGCCGAGGCGGCGCCCCCGCCACAGCGCCACCACGACCACCGCGACGGCCAGTTGCAGGATCGCCCAGGGGACGGCGTCCGGGATGAGGTCGCCCAGGGACGTGCCCGAGGGGCCGGCCGCGCCGGGGCCCGGCTTCTCGGGGGCGGCCAGCCAGATCAGCCGGGGCCTGGCCCCGGCCAGGTTCAGCGCGAGCGCGGCGTTGCCGTCCTCGGCGAGGCGCAGGTTCGTCATGAACGCGCCGCCGCCGGTCACGGTGACCGTCGCCCCGTCCGGGGAGTACCGCACCAGCGTGGGCCGCCCGTCCGCCGGATAGCAGCCGGTGGCGCCGGCGGGGGCGGTGAACGACAGACCGCCGATGAAGGCGCTGCCCGCGCCCGCCGCCTCGCGCAGGGAGCAGCGCGGCTCGCGGGACCTGGAGCGCGCGTCGTCGTCGGCCAGCACGCCGGGGGCCAGGACGCCGAGGTGGGCCGCGTTGCCGACGATCAGCCGGTCCCGGCCCGAAGCGGCGATCTCACGTGCCTCGTCCTCGGTCATGGCGACCGTGTCGCCGATGAGGAGCTGGCTGTCGGGGCGCGCGGCGGCGAGCATCGCGGCGACGCTCTCGACCCGCTCGACGGACACGCCGCGGCGCGTGAGCAGCTCCGCGAGGGCCTTGCCGCCCGAGAGGGAGGGGTCGGCCGGGTCGAGCGGGCGGCCCGCCGTCCCCGGCGACGACAGCAGCACGGGGGCCAGCGCGGTCACCAGCACCAGCAGGGCCACCACGAGGACGCCGCGCCCGCTCCGCCACACGCCCCTGGCCGTCGGCGCGGTGGAGACCGACGACGGCGCGGCCACGGCGCTCACGCGCCCGCTCCCAGCCGCGTCCGGGCCGCCGCAAGGCGCTTGTCCAGCCCGGCCACGCTCACGTAGCCCGCCGGCGTGCCCCGCGCCTCGCCGTACGTGACGTCGTCGAAGAGCCGTGCCGCGGCGGCCAGCCCGGAGGCGTGCTCGGGCAGCGCCCGCCCCGCGTCGGCGGCCAGCTCGGCGGCGGTACGGCCCGGCACGGGGCTGAGGATCGCCCGCTCCTCCAGGTCGCGGGCGATCGCCCGGAGCCGCTCCCGGATCGCCTCGGCCCAGTTTCCGGCGGCGGCCAGCCGTTCGGCCTCGGCGCGGTGCTCGGCGGCCGTGCGTACGCCGCCGCCGAGGACACCCTCCTCCACGACCCGGCGGGAGCGGGACATGCGGCGCAGCGACCAGAGCAGCAGCAGCGCCAGCAGCACGAGCACCGTCACGATGACGACCAGCGCGAGCCCGCCGCCCGGCCCTCCGGACGCGCCGTCGAGCAGGTCGCCGATGAACTGCGAGATGTGGCGCCACACCCGGTCGGCCAGCGGCTCCTGCTGGTATCCCGAGCGCAGCAGCTCCCGCGCGGCCTCGTCCCGGGCCTCGTCGCGGCCGAGGTCCAGGGGCGGGCCGAGCGCCGCCAGGGCGGTCGCGGGCGCGTACACGGGCAGCCTCGCGGCCCACGCCGGGGCGGAGGCGGGCAGGGTCACGACCGCGGACCGTACGGCGGCGCGCCGAACCCGTCCCGCTCGCCCTGGCCGTACGCGGAGGCGCCGGCGCCGGCCGCCGCGGCGTTGGACGGGTCCCACAGGTCGTCCACCGAGGCGTGCACCCAGCCCTGTGTCTGGTTCTGCGCCGCCGCCGACCGCAGCACGAGGTCGAACGCCTCCGCCCGCATCCGCCGGTCGGCATACAGCAGGCCGTTCACCCCGGCCTGGAAGGGATAGGTGATCATCGCGCTCACCGTGCCGCCGAGGGCCGTGAGGAGGGTCACGATCACGGCGACCCCCGCCGACGAGCCGCCGAGCGCGCCCACGAGCGCGCCGGCGAGCGAGAACGGGAAGGACAGGACGGAGCCGATGAGCCCGGCGAGCAGGCCGGTCAGCAGCAGGATGCCGAAGACGCGCCACGAGTCGCCCTTGACCAGCCGCCACGAGCGGGACATCGCCTCCGTCGGGCTGCGCCCCTCCAGCACCACCGCCGGCGCCGAAAGCGCGAGCTTGGTGGTGAAGAACAGCGTGTACACGATGTAGGCGACGACGCACAGCAGGAGCAGGGCGATCGAGCCGAACACGCCCGAGGAGTCCGTCCCGGGGTCGAAGGCTCCCGACGCGATCAGCCCGATGGCCAGGCCGAAGAGGAGCAGCCCGGGCAGGACCAGGATCAGCCCTTCGAGCAGCACGAGGCCGAACAGCGCGGGCAGCCGCTTCCTGGTCAACCGCCAGGCCTCGCCGACCGTGATCCGCCCGCCGAACACGGCGCGGCCGAGTACCCGGGTCATGATGCCGGTCAGGATCGTGGTCGCCACGAACGTCAGCGCCATCGAGATCAGCGCGCCGACGGCCTGCGCAGCCAGCCCGCCCAGCAGGGTGGCCGTGTCGGCCAGCTCGGCGTCGGCGAACTCGACGGAGGAACGCAGATAGAGCGCCTGCCCCGCCGACAGGGGGAGCGTCGTGATCGCCGCGACGATCGCCGACAGGCCGAGGGTGGCCTTCGGGTGCGTCCGCACCATCTTGATCGTGCCGTCGAGGATGTCGCCGAGGCCCAGCGGCCGCAGCGCGATGATCCCCGGCCGCGGAGCCTGCGGCGGCGGCCTGAACCCCTGCGGCCCCGGCCCGTACGGCCCATACCCGGGCCCCGGCCCATACCCGGGCCCCGGCCCGTACCCGGGCGGCGGCGCGTACGACCCGTACCCGGGCTGGGGGCCGCCCGCCTGCCCGTACGGGGGCTGCCCGTGCGGCGGCGGGGGAGGAGGAGGGGGAGGCGGTGTGTCGCCGGACCCGCCCGGGGCGGCCCAGGAACCCGGTGATCCGCTGTACGCCGGGGGCTGCTCGGACGCCCAACCGGGCGGCACGTCGGGGGCGGGGCCGTCGTGGTCAGGGCCGTCTGTCATGTCCCAATCCTGGCATGATGTACGCCCCCATGGCATGGCGAGGCGATGGCGGAAAGCCGGACACCGCCCGCGTGAAGCGCCTCAGCAAGATCGAAATCGCCGAAACGATCAACGAGACGCGGGTGCGGATCCGGGTGGGAATTTCGCTTCGGCCGGGCAAAGGGCGTGGTGCGGGCCTGTCCGCATTTGGTCACATCATCGCGCGTTCCGCCCTGTGCGCCTAAACTCCTTCCTTTGTCATGGTCGTGTATCGCTCACGCGGTGGCCACAGGTAGCCTTCCGGTGAACGTGTGATATCGCCCATATCTCTCAAATTTGCGTAGAACGAATGAGGGGCCATGAAAGGACGCGTGCTGGTCGTCGACGACGACGCCGCTCTCGCCGAGATGCTCGGGATCGTGTTGCGCGGGGAGGGGTTCGAGCCGTCATTCGTCTCCGACGGCGACAAGGCGCTGGACGCGTTCCGGGACACGCGGCCGGACCTGGTCCTCCTCGACCTGATGCTTCCCGGGGCAGACGGCATCGACGTGTGCCGCCGCATCCGCGCGGAGTCCGGCGTCCCGATCGTGATGCTGACCGCCAAGAGCGACACCATCGACGTCGTCCTCGGCCTGGAGTCCGGGGCCGACGACTACATCGTCAAGCCGTTCAAGCCCAAGGAGCTCGTCGCCCGGGTGCGCGCCCGGCTGCGCCGCACCGACGAGCCGACCCCCGAGATCCTGCAGATCGGCGACATCACCATCGACGTCGCCGGCCACTCGGTCAAGCGCGCCGAGGAGACCATCAACCTCACGCCGCTGGAGTTCGACCTGCTGGTCGCCCTGGCCCGCAAGCCGCGCCAGGTCTTCACCCGCGAGGTGCTGCTCGAACAGGTCTGGGGCTACCGCCACGCGGCGGACACGCGGCTGGTCAACGTGCACGTCCAGCGGCTCCGCGCCAAGATCGAGAAGGACCCCGAGCACCCCGAGATCGTGGTCACGGTCCGCGGCGTCGGGTACAAGGCCGGCCCCGCCTAGCCTCCCCGCCGACCCGCCATGCCCGCCCCCGCGAAGAAGCCCGCCCGGCGGAGCCCACGCCAGATCGCGCGCGGCCTCCGGCGGCGGGCGCGGCGCGCCGTCCGCCGGGCCCGCGGCGTATGGCGGAGGTCGCTCCAGCTCCAGGTGGTGACCAGCACGCTGGTCATCTCCATGACCGTGGTTGTGGTCCTCGGCGTCTTCCTGATGCAGTCCATCGTCAAGTCGATGGTGGACGGCCGCAGGAACGTCGCCGTCGCCGAGGCGGGCGCGAACGTCACCACCATCGCGGGCTACCTGGAGAACCCTCCCCTCGCCGGCGAGACGACCAAGCAGCAGGCGTCCGGCGACGGCGCCGCGACCTCGTCCGACAACCCCGTGGACGTGGTCGCCAGGAGCCTCGCCGAGCGGGCCGGGTCCCGCTACAGCGTGGTCATCCGCAACGAGATGGCCGTGGGCGAGGACCGCGCGACCGGCAACATCGACTGGCGCAGCGTCCCGGAGAAGATGCGCGACAAGGTGCGCAAGCTCGGCCCCCTGGACCCGCCCTACGCCCAGGTCGGCGTCCCGCTGCACTACCTGGGCAAGGCCCCCGAGATCGGCATGGTGGTCGGGGCCAAGGTCGTCTCGTACAACGGCACCGTCTACGAGATCTACCACCTCTTCCCGCTCGGCGAGGAGGAGCGCACCCTCTCGTCCATCAGGCAGCTCCTCATCGTCGTCGGCGCCGTGCTCGTGCTGCTGCTCGCCGCCATCGCCTCCCTGGTCACCCGCCAGGTCGTCACACCCGTACGGCTCGCCAGGCAGGCGGCGGAACGGCTCGCCGCCGGCCGCCTGGAGGAGCGGCTCAAGGTGCGCGGCGAGGACGACCTGGCCCGGCTCGCCACCTCGTTCAACGAGATGGCCTCCAACCTCGCGGTCAAGATCCACCAGCTTGAGGAGTTGTCCCAGGTCCAGCGGCAGTTCGTCTCCGACGTGTCGCACGAGCTTCGCACCCCGCTGACCACGGTCAGGATGGCCGCCGACCTGCTCTACGAGAGCCGCGACGACTTCGAGCCGGCCGCCCGCCGCTCGGCCGAGCTCATGCAGAACCAGCTCGAACGCTTCGAGTCGATGCTCGCCGACCTGCTGGAGATCAGCAGGTACGACGCCGGAGCCGCGACGCTCGACCTGGACCCCGTGGACATGCGCGACGTGGTGCTGAGCGCGATCGGCGACTCCGAGGCGCTGGCCGAGCAGCACGCCACCCGCTTCGAGCTGCGGCTGCCGAGCGAGCCCTGCATGGCCGAGGTGGACAGCCGCCGGGTCGAGCGCATCCTGCGCAACCTGCTGTTCAACGCGATCGAGCACGGCGAGGGCAAGGACATCGTCGTCACCCTGGGCGGCGACAGGGACGCCGTGGCCGTCGCCGTACGCGACCACGGCGTGGGACTGAAGGCGGGGGAGGAGAACCTGGTCTTCGACCGGTTCTGGCGCGCCGACCCCTCGCGGGCGCGCACCATCGGCGGGACGGGCCTCGGCCTCGCGATCTCGCGCGAGGACGCGCTGCTGCACGGGGGCTGGCTCCAGGCGTGGGGGGCGCCCGGAGAGGGCACGCAGTTCCGGCTCTCGCTCCCGCGCCAGGCGGGGACGGAGCTGAAGGGGTCGCCGCTCCCGCTCGTCCCGCCCGAGGTCGAGATGCGGCGGAGCTGGCGCGGGCACGTGCCCGCGCTGCCGGCGGGGATGGGGGACGGGGGCGTCTTCGATGTGGACTAGATCCGGCCCGGTCCGGTACGCCGCGGCGGCGGTGGCCGCGCTCACGCTCGCGGGCGGCGGGGCGGGGTGCGCGATCATCCCGACCAGCGCGAGCCCCATCCCGGCCAAGGAGGAGAGCAACAGCGACCCCCTGAACGCGGCGTACGTGCGCATGATCGCGTCGACGCCGAAGCCGGGCGCGCAGCCGCGCGACATCGTGGCGGGCTTCCGCGCCGCCATGGCGAGCGTGGACGACCCCGACTGGAAGATCGCCAGGCAGTACCTCACCGGCGACGCGCTCGCCGGATGGGACCCCGAGAGTGGCGTCACCGTCTTCGACTCCGCCGGTCCCAAGGAGACGCCCAAGGAGACGAACGACGCGACCGGCATGACCATGATCTTCCACGGCACGGTCGCCGCGACGATCGACGGCGAGGGGCGCTACCACGACCTCACGCTGTCCGGGGTCGAGCGGGACATGACGTTCGGGCTGACGAAGGTCGGCGCGGAGTGGCGCATCTCCTCGGCCCCGCCCGGGCTGCTGCTCTCGTCCGCCGACATCAAACGCGCGTACGGGGCGTTCGACCTGTACTACCCCGACATCAGCGGCCGATGGCTCGTCGCGGACCACGTCGCGATCCCGATCGACCCGAGCGAGAGCCAGGTGGAGACCCTGGTCAGGTGGCTGCTGCGCGGCCCGGGGCGGTCGCTGCGCGGGGCGGTGGGGAACGTGCTCCCCGGCGGCACGCGCCTGATCCGCGTCGCCGCGGACGGCGACAGCGTGATCCTCGACTTCACCTCCTCGATGGCCGTCATCGGCGACCGGCTGGACCAGCTCAGGGCGGTCTGCGCGCAGCTCGCCTGGACGCTCAACCAGGTCATCCCCGGGCAGAGCATCCAGATCCAGGTGAACGGGGAGCCGCTCCCGGGGGACGGCCGGAGCATCAAGTGGCAGAACTACCCCGAGTTCAACCCCGCCGTCCTCACCGGGGACCAGGCCGCGTACTTCATGAAGGACGGCGTGCTGCACCGGATGGACCACGACGCGGGCGACCCCGTGGTCGAGGGCGCGCCCGGCCAGAAGACCATGGCCTTCACCTCCCCGGCGGTCTCCGGCACCGAGCGGAAGGCCAAGGTGGCCGCGCTCGGCGACGACGGCGCGGTGTACGTCGCCTCCATGAGCGAGGACAGCCGATGGGACAAGTGGATCGGCGGGACGAAGGGCAGCACCCTCACCCCGCCCTCCTGGGACCGGTACGGCGCCGTGTGGACGGCCGAGAACATCGCCGGTGAGCTGCGCGTCTGGACCGCGTACGGCGCGGCCCCGCAGCGGGTCATGATCCCGGCGGACGTCGCCTCGGCCAACGTCGAGGTCCTCAGGGTCGCGCGCGACGGCGCCCGCGTGGCGATGATCGTCGACAGCGGCCACGGGCCCGAGCTGCGCACCGGCCCGATCCTCAGGGACGAGGGCAACCTGCGGATCGGCGAGCTGCGGACGCTGCTGGAGGCCAAGGAGGGCCAGACCATCCTCGACGTCGCCTGGAAGGACGCGCAGCACGTCGTCGTCCTGTACGAGAGCAGGAAGGGCGACCGGGTCTACACCACGTACTCGGTGACCGACGGGCGCTCCGAGGAACCCAAGTCCGCCGCCCACGTGTCCACCATCAGCGCGGCCGGGGACTCCCTGCTCGCCGGCGGCGGCGACGCCGGTGACGGCGACGCCGACGAGGTCCTGTCCTGGGACGGCAAGAAGAGCGAGTGGGTGACCGAGGCCAAGGACGGCGCGAGCGCCCCCGTCTACCCCCTCGGCTGACCGCCTCACCGGTCCCCAGGCCCCCGTGGCCTCGACCTGACCACCCGGCGGCCCCGTTGCCCCGCGGGGGCTGGACGGCGGGCCCTGGGACCATGGCCGGGACCCGGCCACCCGGCGGCCCCGTTGCCCCGCGGGGGCTGGGCGGCGGGCCCGGTGGTGGGGCTCGCGGGGGAGACGCGACCGGCTGTGGACACGGGCGGCCGGGACTGTCGGCGCGGCCTGGCAGGGTGACCGGATGCTCTCGGCCCTGCTCGACCTCGTCCTGCCGCCCCGGTGCGCCGGGTGCGGCGAGCCCGGCGCGCTCGTCTGCCCGCTCTGCCTGGAGGAGATCCTCCGCGAGCCGGCCGCGCGCCCGCCCGACCCGCCGCCTCCCGGCCTGCCCGAGTGCTGGTCCGCGACCCGCTACGACGGCGCCGCCCGCCGCGTCCTCCTGGCCTACAAGGAGCGCGGCCGTACGGCCCTGGCCCCGATGTTGTCCGCCATCCTGGCCGAGGTCGCCGAGGCCGCGCTGGCGAGCCGCGCGTGTCGGGAGGGCGGCTCGCCCGGCCCGGTCGCGCTGGTGCCCGTGCCGAGCGCCCGCGCCGCGTCCCGCCGACGCGGACACGACCCGGTCGGCGTGATCGCGGCCGGGGCGGCGGAGCTGCTGCGGCGGCGCGGGCTGCCCGCCGTCGCCGCGCCCGTGCTGCGGCAGGGCCGCCGGGTGGCGGACCAGGCGGGCCTCAGCTCCACGCAGCGGGCCGCCAACCTGCGCGAGGCGTTCACGGTCGTGCGCCGCCGCACAGGCGCGGCAGGGCCCTCTGGGAGCCGGGCGGCCACCGTCCTGCTGGTCGACGACATCGTCACGACGGGAGCGACGCTCGCGGAGGCGGCCCGCGCCGTACGGGAGACCGGGGCCGAGGTGCCGCTGGCGATCACGGTCGCCGCCACGGCGCGGCGCCGGGAAAAGGACCGGGGAAGGCGCGGGGAAAAGGACCGTCTCCCGCGGAGCGACACGCCCGGGAGACGGAGATCACGCCGATGACGGACGGTAAAGAAACGATCGACACCGCCCGTGTGTCCGATGCCACATCTTTGGTCCGCGATGGACTGGAGGTCCTGTTCGGGGGGCATTGATACCCCTGTGCGGCAGGGCGAACCGTCCGTGCCGGGCCGGTGGCGCACAGCGCCCATCCCCCTGGAGGTCACCGGTTGTGATCGACCGACGAGTCGCGCGGCTGACATTCGGCCCGGCAGCGACTAGCGTTCAGGACATGGCACCCGTTCGGGTCCGTGGTTGCGCCGGATCGACCCCCTTGAGGGGGCCGGTTCTGCTAGCCGATGCCAGCCGCAGGCGAAACGGTCCACGTAAGGCGACTCTTGGTCGTCCGATCACGGTGCGGCTTAGAGGTAAGTCCTGCCTTCCCGGGGGTCCAGATGTCCCCCGCAAGGAGAGAAGGGCATTAGTGGCAAAGAGCTGCGAACCCCTCAGCAGGCGGATGTGGGGACGAAGACCAGGTCGGCCGAACGGGTGCCACGAGCGCGTCGCGCTCTCCATCACAGTCGAAATGCGAAGGGGGGCTGTTGCGTGGACATCATCGTGAAGGGACGGCACACCGGTGTGAGTGACCGGTTCCGCGAGCACGTGACCACGAAGCTGGCCAGAATCGAGCGACTGGACAACCGGCTCATCCGGGCGGACGTGGAAGTGTCCAAGGAGCGGAATCCTCGGATGAGCGATCAGCGGGAACGCGTGGAGCTGACCATCCGCTCCCGGGGCCCGGCGATCCGCGCCGAGGCCGCGGCGGACGATCGTTTCTCGGCGCTGGACATCGCGCTGGGCAAGCTGGAGGCGCGCCTGCGCAAGCTGGCCGACCGGCGCAAGATCCATCACGGGAAGAGCTGTCCGCCGTCGGTGGGCGTGCTCACCTCCGGACTGGGCGAGGCCACCCCGGAGGTCACCGAGCCGTCGTCACGGGCCGAACCCCGGACCGAGGTCCCGCAGCAGGCCGCGTACGAGGAGCCGATCGTCGCGATCGAGATGGACGGCGAGGGGCCGCTCGTCGTCCGGGAGAAGTTCCACGAGGCCGACCCCATGACCATCGACCAGGCTCTTCTCGAGATGGAGCTCGTCGGGCACGACTTCTATCTCTTCCGTGACAAGGAGAGCGGGCAGCCGAGCGTGGTCTACCGCCGCCGCGGCTACAACTACGGCGTGCTCAGGCTGGTCGAGCGATAGGAGCCACCCGTGGATTCCGCGGCACGCGGAATCCACGGGCCGGGCCCCTCCCCGCGAACGAAGATCCTCTCTCGCGCCGGAAGCCGTGTAATGATGGCGATCCGGCTACCTTGACCCCCGCAAGGAGGAGAAGTGAGGGAGCGTAGCGGCGAGCCGATCCGGGTCCTCATCGTGGACGACCACGCGCTGATCCGCCGCAGCCTGGAGCTCGCGCTGGCCGCCGAGGACGACATAGAGGTGGTCGGCGAGGCGAGCGACGGGCAGGAGGCGGTGGAGCTCGCCGGGCGGTTGCTTCCCGACGTGGTGCTCATGGACGTACGGATGCCCCGGCAGGACGGCATCGGGGCGACGAGGAGCATCAAGGAGTCGGTGCCGAGCACGCGGATCATCATGCTGACGGTGAGCGACGAGGAGGAGGACCTCTTCGAGGCCATCAAGGCGGGCGCCACCGGTTATCTCCTCAAGGACGTCCAGCTCGACGAGGTCCCCGACGCCGTGCGCGGCGTGTACGAGGGCCAGTCGCTCATCAACCCGGCGATGGCGGCCAAGCTGATCAGCGAGTTCCAGCACATGAGCCGCAAGGAGGCCGAGCGGCCGCCGCAGCTCCCGGTGCCCCGGCTGACCGACCGCGAGATGGAGGTGCTCCGGCTCGTCGCCAAGGGCATGAACAACCGCGAGATCGCCAAGGACCTGTTCATCTCCGAGAACACCGTCAAGAACCACGTACGCAACATCCTGGAGAAACTCCAGCTGCACTCCCGGATGGAGGCCGTGGTCTACGCCGTCCGGGAGCGCCTGCTGGAGATCACCTGACGGAGTGTCAGGCGGAGCCGTCCCCCGGCTCCGCCTGAGCGGCGAGCGCGGCGCGGAGCGGGCCCTCGTGCTCCGCCGAGGTGACGCGCTCGACCCGGACGCTCGTGCAGCCGACCCAGCTCGCGGCCTCCCACAGCGCGGCCCGCACCGCCTCGACGGCCGCGGCCCGGCTGCCGCCCGGCTCGAATCCGACCTGCCGGGCGACGAGGACCGACCCCTCCCGCGCCGGGTCCACCCGGCCGACGATGCGCCCGCCGGCCAGCACCGGCATCGCGAAGTATCCGTGCACGCGCTTGTGCTTCGGGACGTACGCCTCCAGGCGGTGGCTCAGCCCGAAGACGCGCTCGGCCCGCGCCCGCTCCCAGATGAGCGAGTCGAAGGGGGACAGGAGCGTCGTGCGGTGCCGCCCGCGCGGCTCGCCCTCCAGGGCGGCCGGGTCGGCCCAGGCGTCGCCCGCGCCGCCGTTCCGGGACCGCGCCGACGGCCAGCCGGACACGCGCACCGGCACCAGGCCCGCCGCCCCACTGGCCAGGGCGTCGTCCAGGAGGGACGCGTACCTGCCCTTGACCCGGGTGAAGTCGACGAGGTCGGCCCGCGTCGCCACGCCGAGCGAACGGCCCGCGATCGCGGTGAGCGCGGCCACGCCCTCCGCGTCCGGTACGTCGCGGCCGAGGAGCTCTCCGGGGACGGCCCGCTCGGCCAGGTCGTAGACGCGCCGCCAGCCGACCCGACGGGTGCACACCACCTCGCCGATGTCCAGCAGGTACTCGATGGAGATCTTGGCGTCGGACCAGTCCCACCACTCGCCCGCCTGCGTCGTGCCGGAGGCGCGCCGATCAACCCGGGCGCCGCCGATGTCGGTCGTGGTGATGGGGCCGTCCTGCCGCACCTGCTCGAGGATCTTGTCCACGGTGGGCGGCACCTCGTGCCAGCGGTATCGCCGATCGCGGTAGGCGCGACGGCGGAACGCGTACAGGGGCCAGTGTTCGAGGGGAAGGATGCAGGCCGCGTGACACCAGTACTCGAAGGTGCTCGCCGGATCGTGCCAGTACGCCCGCTCGGCCTCGGCCCGGCCGATGGCGCCGAGCCGGGCGTACGCGACGAGTTCATGAGAACGTGCGAGCACCGAGATGGTGTCGAGTTGTACCGCGCCCACGCGCCGGAGCATGCCGCGCACTCCGCCACTCCGGAAGCGGGCGCCGAGGAAACCCTGGGCCCGGAGGATGATCCTGCGGGCCTCGTCTGCTGTCAGGTCCGTCACAGCGGCTGATGCTAGACGCTGTGACCGACAAAACGCTTACGACGGTGTGCAGGGCTGGATCAGTGGTGGGTCGTCAGCTCGTGGTGTTCGAACGGCGACCGGTGCTCCCGCTCAGGCATCACCCGCGGGGCGTCGATGATCACGTCGGAGAAGATGTCGACGAGAAGGGCGACCACACCGCCGATCGCGCAGAGACCCGCGCCGACCCAGAATGTGATCCAGCTCGGCCCGAGAGTCAGGCCGACACCGCCGACGGTGAAGCCGGCGAGAATGATGACGACGGCGAGCCATGACTTGGGGCTTCCGCCATGACTGCCCTGATGTGCGCTTTCTGCCATACACCGTTTTCTACCCGATGGCCTTGTCGGTACGCGAGCCGGGGAACGACTGAGAGGCTTCAGCCGTTGTAATGACGCCGCTCCGTCCTCTCTCCGGTGGCTGTGTCCGGTGATGGAACGGCCTACGATGGCAGCGGGGAAGTATGTCTCGTCCTCACACTCCGGTGGATCCGCCGGGGTAGACCTGCGAGGAGCTTTACTAAAAGTGGCAGCCATTCTCGACAAGATCCTTCGCGCCGGCGAGGGCAAGACTCTGCGTAAGCTCAAGCGGATCGCCGAGCAGGTCAACTCCATTGAAGAAGACTTCAAGAGCCTGTCCGACGCCGAACTGCGCGCCCTCACCGACGAGTACAAGCAGCGTCATGCCGACGGCGAGTCGCTCGACGACCTGCTGCCGGAGGCATTCGCCACCGTACGGGAGGCCGCCCGCCGGGTCCTGGGCCAGCGCCACTTCGACGTCCAGGTCATGGGCGGCGCCAACCTGCACATGGGCAACATCTCGGAGATGCGCACCGGTGAAGGCAAGACGCTCACCTGTACTCTCCCCGCCTATCTGAACGCGATCTCCGGCAAAGGCGTTCACGTCGTCACGGTCAACGACTACCTCGCCAAGCGCGACGCCGAGACCATGGGCCGCGTCCACCGTTTCCTCGGCCTCGAGGTCGGCGTCATCCTCGCGAACATGCCGCCGGACGAGCGGCGCAAGCAGTACAACGCCGATATCACGTACGGCACGAACAACGAGTTCGGCTTCGACTACCTGCGCGACAACATGGCGTGGTCCATGGAGGAGTGCGTCCAGCGCGGCCACAACTTCGCGATCGTCGACGAGGTCGACTCCATCCTCATCGACGAGGCCCGCACCCCGCTGATCATCTCCGGCCCCGGCGAGCAGTCCGGCAAGTGGTACGCCGAGTTCGCCAAGATCGTGCCGAGGCTGCGCCGCGGCACCGAGGGCAAGGACGGCGAGGAGAGCACCGGCGACTACGTCGTCGACGAGAAGAAGCGCACCGTCGGCGTTCTGGAGGCCGGTGTCGAGAAGGTCGAGGACTGGCTCGGCATCGACAACCTCTACAAGCCCGAGCACACCCACCTCGTGCAGTTCCTCAACAACGCCCTCAAGGCGAAGGAACTGTTCAAGAAGGACAAGGACTACATCGTCGTCGACGGCGAGGTCCTGATCGTCGACGAGTTCACCGGTCGCGTGCTGCACGGCCGGCGCTACAACGAGGGCATGCACCAGGCCATCGAGGCCAAAGAGGGTGTGAAGGTCAAGGACGAGAACCAGACCCTCGCCACCATCACCCTCCAGAACTACTTCCGCCTCTACAGCAAGCTCGGCGGCATGACCGGTACCGCCGCCACCGAGGCCAACGAGTTCCACCAGACGTACAAGCTGGGCGTCGTCCCGATCCCGACCAACCGGCCGATGGTCCGCAAGGACCAGGCCGACGTGGTCTACAAGACCGAGGACGCCAAGTTCCAGGCGTGCGTCGAGGACATCAAGGACCGCTACGAGCGGGGCCAGCCGGTCCTGGTCGGCACGACCAGCGTCGAGAAGTCCGAGAAGCTGTCGCGGATGCTCAAGCGCCAGGGCGTGCCGCACGAGGTGCTCAACGCCAAGAACCACGCGCGTGAGGCGACGATCGTCGCCGAGGCCGGCCGCAAGGGCGCGGTCACGGTCGCCACCAACATGGCCGGCCGCGGCACCGACATCATGCTCGGCGGCAACCCCGAGTTCCGCGCCGCCCTGGAGCTCGAGCAGCGCGGGCTGTCTCCGGTCGAGACCCCCGACGAGTACGAGAAGGCGTACGCCGAGGCCCTGGAGAAGGCCAAGGAGGCCGTCAAGGCCGAGCACGAGGAGGTCATCGCGAGCGGCGGCCTCTACGTCCTCGGCACCGAGCGGCACGAGTCCCGGCGCATCGACAACCAGCTCCGCGGCCGTTCCGGCCGTCAGGGCGACCCGGGCGAGTCCCGGTTCTACCTGTCGCTCGAGGACGACCTGATGCGGCTGTTCAACTCCGCCCGGGTCGAGATGATCATGACGCGGCTGAACATCCCCGACGACGTGCCGATCGAGTCCGGCATCGTCTCCAAGGCGATCGCCTCCGCCCAGCACCAGGTCGAGCAGCAGAACTTCGAGATCCGCAAGAACGTCCTCAAGTACGACGAGGTCATGAACCGGCAGCGCAAGGTGATCTACGCCGAGCGGCACCGGGTGCTCGAGGGCGCCGACCTGCACGAGCAGGTCCGCGGGTTCGTCACCGACGTGATCGACGACTACGTCAAGGCCGCCACCGCCGAGGGCTTCGCCGAAGAGTGGGACCTCGACAAGCTGTGGAAGGCGTTCGGGCAGCTCTACCCGATCTCGGTGACCGTCGAGCAGCTCGTGCAGGAGGCGGGCGGCGACCGCGAGGACCTGACCGCCGACCTCATCGCCGAGAAGATCAAGGCCGACGCGATCGAGGCGTACCAGCGGCGCGAGGAGGAGCTCGGCTCCGAGGCGATGCGCGAGCTGGAGCGCCGGGTGATCCTCTCGGTGATCGACCGCAAGTGGCGCGAGCACCTCTACGAGATGGACTATCTCCAGGAGGGCATCGGCATGCGCGCCTACGCGCAGAAGGACCCGCTGGTGGAATACCAGCGCGAGGGCTTCGAGATGTTCTCCGCGATGCTCGACGGCATCAAGGAGGAGTCGGCCGGCTACCTGTTCAACCTCGAGGTCGAGGTCCAGGCCAACCCGATCGTCGAGGAGCACGACCACGATCACGACCACGAGCACGGGGACGCCGTGACCGAGGCGAGCTCGATCATCGCCCGGGCGCTGCGGCAGCCGTCCCGGCCCAGCGAGATGGTCTACACGGCGCCCGGCGAGACCGGCGACGTGGAGGTCAGCCGGGTCCGGTCCACTCCCGAGCAGCGTGCCGCGTACGGCAACGTGGAGCGCAACTCGCCGTGCCCGTGCGGCTCCGGCAAGAAGTTCAAGCGGTGCCACGGCGACCCGAGGAGCGCCGAGGCCTGACCGCGCCTGAGGGGAGGCCCCCGCCGGGAGACGGCGGGGGCCTCCCCTTTTCGCGCCCGGCGACCGCTGTCCGTCCCGCCGGGCGCCCCCTGTCGCCCGTACGCGGCCTCACGCGGTCTCGAAGTCGGTGACCAGCCACTGGACGCCGCGGCGCTCCAGACGCAGGGCCAGGGCGTGGCTACGCGGCCCGCAGTGGATGAGCAGGCACATCTCCAGCACCCCGTCGTCCGGCCGCTGGATGTGCGGGGCGCCCACCATCGGCGGGCGCGGGGCGTCGATCATCTTCCCCGCCCGGATCAGCTCGCCGTACGCGCGCTCGCTGAGCCGGTCCTGCACGGTGGCGGGCGGGCGGCGTCCGCAGAGGATCTCGGCCATGGCCCGGCCGAGCCCGCGCAGCCGCCGCTCGTCGGGAACGGCGCCGGACAGATCGTGGACGAGCGGCCCGCCGCCCCGGGCCAGCGCGAGCGAGCCGTACGTCCGGGGCGGCTCGTCCACGGCGGCGGACACCTCGTACGCGGGATCGGCGGCGGGAACGGGCAGGAGGCGCGGCAGGCGGATCGGGCACGGTGTCGGTTCGGGCATCGGAACTCCCCGGTTCGTCGGCGGAAGTGACGACTACTAGAGATTCCGGCCCGGCGCGTTGATACGAAGGCCGCCAACTTTCCGGTGCGCGGGGTGGCGATGTGACGCTTTGCGCGCGACATCCCCCCGGTGGGGCACGCGGTTGGAGCGGTGCCCGCCCGGATACGGCCCCCGCCGGGCGGTGTTTCGGCTGGCCGGATCAGGGGCGCGGGCGGACCGGCTCCGCGCTCTCGCCGGAGTCGACGTCCGGCTCGGGTTCGCGGCCCGGGGTCATGAAGTTCAGCTTCTTGATCAGGAAGCTGAAGACAACGTAGTAGATCACCGCGTAGACGACACCGATGCCCATGACCAGCCAGAACTGGTGGGTGTTGCTCTTGCTGATGTTGAGCAGCGCGTCGGTGGCGCCGGCGGAGAACCCGAACCCGAGACGGCCCCCCAGCCACGCGGTGAGCGCCATGGAGATGCCGGTGAGCACGGCGTGGACCACGAACAGCAGCGGGGCGACGAAGATGAACGCGAACTCGATCGGCTCGGTGATGCCGGTGACGAACGAGACCAGCGCGGCGGAGATCATGATGCCGCCGACGGCCGAGCGCCGGTGCGCCGGCGCGGCGCGCCAGATCGCCACCGCGGCCGCCGGCAGCCCGAACATCATGACCGGGAAGAAGCCGGTCATGAACGAGCCGAAGCCGTCCGCGCCCTGCAGGTAGCAGGTCAGGTCGCCGGTGAACTGCGCCCCGGCGGCGTTCGTGCAGCCCGGGAGCTGGAACCACACGATCGAGTTGATGATGTGGTGCAGGCCGAGCGGGATGAGCAGCCGGTTGGCCAGGCCGTACAGGCCGGCGCCGATCGCGCTGTTGTCGGCGAGGAGCGTGCCGAAGGCGTTGATCCACTCGCCGACCGGCGCCCAGACCAGGCCGAAGACGACGCCGAGCACGACCCCGGCCAGGGCCGTCGCGATCGGGACGAACCGCCGGCCGCCGAAGAAGGCGAGCCAGGCGGGCAGCTTGATCCGGTAGTAGCGCTGCCACAGAAGGGCCGCGACGACACCCATGACGATGCCGCCGAGCACCCCGGTCGGGTTGTTCGCCGACCAGTTGATCGTGTCCTGCGCCACGCCGTCCGGGCCGACCACCGTGTGCGCGACCCGCTCGTGCACCGCGTCCACGGCCGGGGCCAGGAAGAACAGGCCCTTGGTCACCCGGTCGAAGACCAGGTAGCCGACCAGCGCCGCGACGGCCGTCGAGCCGTCCGAGCGGCGGGCGAAGCCGACCGCGACGCCGACGGCGAACAGCAGCGGCAGCGCGTCGAAGAGCGCGTCTCCGGCGTTCAGCAGCACGGTGGCGACGTTGGCCACCCACTCGAACCCCGCCACGTCCGCGAGGCCGCCGGGCGCGGGGCCGTTCGACCCCAGCATGTCGGGCTGGCCGAACCGCTTGAGGATCGCGGCCGCGGGCAGCACGACGATCGGCAGCATCAGGGAACGGCCCAGACGCTGCAGCACGCCCATCACGGCGGAACCGGAGGACGGCGTGGCGGGCGATCCCGTCTCGGCCGAGCGTGAACTCATCGGTGTTCCTCCAGGGCTGGGGTTCGGGAGGATCGCGGTCGCTACGGACGCCGGACGGGGATCTCGAGAAGCGTTCTCAACTGGTAACGGTCGGCCCGGTAGGTGGAGACGCCCAGCTCGGCGCACATCCCACCGGCGAAGGACCGCCTCGCGAGCAGTAGCACCGCCCCGCCCCGGGGCAGCTTGAGCAGGTCGGCGTCGCCCGGGTCGGCGATGCCGCCGTCGATCGTGAGCTCGCCCGCGTCGAGCACCAGGCCGTACCGCGACTCCAGCAGCGCGTACAGCGAGCGCCCCGACAGGTCGTAGGAGTCGAGGTCCGGCGCGAGGGCGACGGGGATGTGGGCGCGCTCGATGGCGAGCGGCTCCCCGTCGGCGGTGCGGAGCCGCTCGATGAAGTGGACGGCGTCGCCGGGCTGGATGCCGAGCTCGCGCGCGAGGTGGGCGCTCGCCCGGACGATGCGGCGGTCCAGGTCGCGCGAGCCGGGCGTGAGGCCGCGGGCCCGCATGTCGTCGCTGAACGACGTGAGCTGCAGGGCCAGCTCGATCTTCGGGCGGGCGACGAACGTGCCCTTGCCCGGCACGCGGTGCAGGCGGCCCTCGGACACCAGATGGTCGACCGCCTGGCGTACCGTCATGCGGGAGAGGCCGAAACGCTGGCACAGCTCGCGCTCGGAAGGGATCGCCGCTCCGATCGGCAGTTCGTCGTTCTCGATGAGATCGAGAAGGATCTCCCGGAGCTGGAAATACTTGGGCACCGGGCTGTCCGGATCGATCTGAGCCACTGATCCCTCCCCTCTCGATCTGATCATCTCAGCTGCGTTATGGTTCGTGCTGGTCTAGTCCGGACTAGACCACAGCTTGGAATTGTGTGTCAATGTACGGACCAGAGACGGATCGATAACGGCAAGGTCTCGCCAAGCCGGGATTTGAGGATGGCACCAAATGACGACGAAGATGCGCAGCGAGATCTCCGAGCAGCCCGCCGCGCTCCGCGACACGCTTGACGCCCTGCTGCCCCGGGTGGACGAGGTGCGGCGGGTCGCGGGGGAGACCCGGCAGGTCCTGTTCGTCGCGCGCGGCACCTCGGACAACGCGGCGGTGTACGGCCGCTATCTGATCGAGGCGCGCGCCGGCCGCATGTGCGCGCTCGGCGCGCCGTCGATCGCCACCACCTACCGCCGCAGGCTCGACCTGGACGGCGTGCTGGCGGTGGGCCTGTCCCAGTCCGGACGCACGGAGGAGATCGTCGAGACGCTCGACTGGGCGAAGAGCTGCGGCGCGACGACCGTGGCGGTCACCAACGGCGGCCCCGCCTCGCCGCTGGCCGAGGTCGCCGACCTGGCCCTGTGCACCCTGGCCGGCGAGGAGAAGGCGGTCCCGGCCACCAAGACGTACACCACGCAGCTCGCCGCCCTCGCGGTGCTCGCCCTGGGCCTCGGCGCCGACGTGAACGCCGACGACCTGCAGCGGGTGCCGGACGCGGTGGAGAAGCTGATCGACGACCCCGGCGACCTGGCCGCCGTTGTCGAGGGGCTCGCCGACAAGCCCGGCGTGGTCGTCTCCGGCCGGGGGCTCGCCTTCTCCACCGCGCTCGAACTCGCGCTCAAGCTGAAGGAGGCCTGCTACCTGCACGCCATGGGCCTGTCGTACGCGGACCTGCTGCACGGGCCGATCGCGGTCGTGGACGAGGACACCCCGGCCATCCTGGTCGCGGCCGGAGAGGGGCCGACGCTGCCCGGCACGGTCGCGCTGGCCGAGCGGGTCACCGGCGCGGGCGCCTCCGCGTTCGGCGTCGGCGGCGGGGCGGCGCTCGCGGGGGCGGCCACCGCCGCGCTGAACGGCCCCGATCTGCCCGAATGGGTGGCGCCGATGGGCCTCATCGTCCCCGGTCAGCTCCTCACCGAGGCGCTCGCCCGCCGGCTCGGCATCGACCCGGACTCCCCGCGGGGCCTGAACAAGGTCACGCAGACCGATTAGCCTGCGCACAGCACGCATATCGAGGAGGACCGACATGGCGGCAGATGTCCGGGCGATCATCGCTGCGCTCGGCGGCGTGGACAACGTCATCGAGATCGAGCCGTGCATCACGCGGCTGCGGACGGAGGTGTACGACGCCTCCAAGGTCGACCAGGGTGCCCTCAGGGCGGCGGGTGTCCACGGCGTGATGCTGGCGGGCAACGTCGTACAGGTCGTCGTGGGCCCCGACGCCGACACGATCGCCAGCGACATCGAGGAGATCATGGGCTGACGCCGGGGCCGGGCCGGACAGGAGGGGGCGTCGTGACGACGGTTCTCGCCCCGGTGGCGGGGACGGCGATCGGTCTGGCGGCCGTGCCTGACCCGGTCTTCTCCCAGGCCATGGTCGGGCCGGGATCGGCGATCGATCCCCAGCGCGAGCCCGGCCAGGCCGTCGCCCCGATCAGCGGGACGATCGTCAAGCTGCGCGCGCACGCCTACATCGTCATGGGGGACGACGGCAGGGGCGTGCTCGTGCACCTCGGCATCGACACCGTCCAGCTCAAAGGGGAGGGTTTCCGGCCGCTCGCCGCCGAGGGGGACCGGGTCGACGCCGGCCAGCCGGTGCTCTTCTGGAACCCGGCCGCGGTCGAGGCGGGCGGGCGGTCGCCGATCTGTCCGGTGGTCGCCCTGGACGCGGCGGCCGGCGCGGTCAACGGGGAGGTCAGAGGCGGCGTCGGCGCGGGCGACGAGCTGTTCCAATGGTCCTGAACACAGCCGTCGGCGCGGGGGTCGTGAACGGCCGGTTCGCCGGGTAATTGAGTGCCGACGGGGGACCCGGGTGGTGGCGGAGCGCCGGCACCGAGCAGAATCCGCGTGGGAGAACCCCGACGATCCGGGGGAATCCGAGAGAAGACACCCGGGAAACCCCCGGCAGAAGAGGAGGAACCGTGGCCGAGCGCAAGGTCACCGTCATGTCCGAAGTCGGGCTGCACGCCCGCCCCGCCGCGACGTTCGTGCAAACCGCGGCCCAGGCGCCCTTCGACATCACCGTCGCCAAGTTCGGCGTCCCGCCGGTGAACGCGAAGAGCATCCTGTCGGTGCTGGCCCTGGACGTGCGCCAGGGCGAGACCATCGTCATCAGCGCCGACGCCGAGGGCGCGGACGAACTCCTGGACCGGCTCGCCGAGATCGCCTCGGCGTCCTGAGCATGTACGCGGACCGGCTGGCCGGCGTGGGCGTGAGCCCGGGCGCCGGTTACGGCCCGGCGCACCGGCTGGTGCGCGACATTCCCGAGCCGCACAGAGCGGCGCGTCACGGCGGGGACGCGCGGGCCGAGCTGCGGCGGGCGGAGCGAGCCCTGGAACGGGTCGCCGCCGATCTCGCCGCGCGCGGCGACCGCGCGGGCGGCGAGGCGCGGGACGTGCTGACCGCGCAGGCCATGATGGCCCGCGACCCCGGACTCGCCGCCGGCGTGGCCGAGCTGATCGACCAGGGCGTCGCCGCCTCCCGCGCGATCTTCGACGCCTTCGCGAGATATCGGGACCTGCTGGCGGGGGCGGGAGGCTACCTGGCCGGGCGGGTCGCCGACCTCGACGACATCAGGGACCGGGCCGTGGCGACGCTGGAGGGCCTGGCGCTGCCGGGCCTCCCCGCCGACCCCGCCGAGCCGTACGTGCTGGTGGCCAGGGACCTCGCCCCCGCCGACACCGCCCTGCTGGACCCCGCGACGGTGGCGGCGTTCGTGACCGAGGAGGGCGGGCCGACCAGCCACACCGCGATCCTGGCCCGCGCGCTGGGCGTTCCCGCCGTGGTGGGCTGCGCCGGGGCGAGCGCGATCCCGCCGGGGACGCCGCTGCTGGTCGACGGGACGACCGGTGTCGTACGGCTGTCGCCGGACGAGGAAGAGGTGGCCCGGGCGGTGCGGGCGGCGGAGAAGAAGGCGCTCATCGCCACCGCCTCCGGGGCGGGCGCCACCGCCGACGGCCATGCCGTACCGCTGCTCGCGAACGTGGGCGGGCCGGCCGACATCGCGCCCGCCCTGGCGGCGGGCGCTGAGGGCGTGGGCCTGTTCCGGACCGAGTTCCTCTTCCTGGACCGGGAGGACCCTCCGACGTGGGAGGAGCAGCAGGAGGCCTACCACGCGGTGTTCGAGGCGTTCTCGGGCAGCCGGGTGATCGTCCGGGTCCTCGACGCCGGGGCCGACAAGCCGCTCGACTTCCTGCCGCCGCCCGCTCCGGAGCCCAACCCCGCTCTCGGCGAGCGGGGGGTACGGATGTTCCGCCATTTCCCCGACATCCTGGCCGCGCAGCTCGAAGCGCTCGCCAGGGCCGCCAAGGGCACCTCGGCGCGGGTGCAGGTGATGGCGCCGATGGTCGCCACGGCCGAGGAGGCCGCCTGGTTCGGCGACGCCTGCCGGGCGGCGGGACTGCCGTCCGCCGGGGTCATGATCGAGATCCCGTCGGCGGCCCTGCGCGCCGCCGACATCGCCTCGGTCACCGGCTTCTTCTCGATCGGGACGAACGACCTCACCCAGTACACGCTCGCCGCGGACCGGGAGGCGGCGGCACTCGCGGGGCTGCAGGACCCGTGGCATCCCGCCGTGCTGGACCTCGTCGCGCTGACGGCGTCCGGGGCCGCCGGAGCGGGCCGGGACTGCGGCGTGTGCGGGGAGGCGGCCGCCGACCCGGCCCTGGCCTGCGTGTTCGTCGGCCTGGGCGTGACGTCGCTCTCCATGGCCGCTCCCGCGCTGCCCCGGGTGCGCGCGGCGCTCGCCGCGCACACGGTGGACGAG
>NZ_BBYM01000009.1:0-165907 GCF_001570405.1 Microtetraspora niveoalba
AGACTCCCCCGCGCGAACCGCGCCCGCACCGTAGGCAGCCGGGCCAGCTCCACCGCCAGTGCCAGCACCCGCCCCGCACCCGCCACACTCATCCCCGCCGCCGAACGCAGCCAGGATCGGGTCGAGGCGTGACCGTGTCCCTTGGCCTCCCCGGCCGCGTGCACCCGGCCCACCCGTGCCGCGATCGCCGAGGTCAGCCGATCCCGCGCGTACAGCAGGTCCTCCGCCTCGGCCAGACACACCCTCGCCTCCTCCGGCATCACGGCTACCGCAAGCGCGGAGGCGGCCTGCCGCACCTGAGCGACCAACGGCCACGACACCCCACCAGCATCCGCATCCGCACCGGAGGAAGCACCACTACCACCACCACCAGCGGCGGACGCCTCCCGGTCGGCGGAATAGCCCTCACAGACGGGAGCATCACGGTCAGGGGAAGCACCACCGCTGGCGGCGGACACGTCACCGCCCACGGAAGCGCCACGGTTGGGGGAAGAGCCGCCACAAACGGAAGCGTCAGCGTACATGGACGCACCATCACCGGCGGACGCGTCTCGGTCGGGGGAAGAGCCACCAGCGGGAGTGTCACCACCAGCGCCGTCAGCGTCCACGGAAGCACCACCAATGGCGGACGCGTCACGGTCGGCGGGAGAGCCACCACCGGCGGACGCGTCACCGGTTATGGAACTGTCATAGCCGGTGGCTGCCGGGCCTCCCTCCGCGCCAGAGGCCGAGTTCGAGGCAGTCGAGTGTGAAGCCGCAGCGCCGTGAGCGGAAGCGGCCGAAGCGGGACGCGGCTGAGCCGCATTTGAGGGAACCCCGCTATGCGACTCCGGATAGCCGTTTCCGTCTCGCCGGGAGCGGGCGAGTGCCGCAATTGAGGAAAGCGCGTTATTCGGCGCTGGATGACCGGTTTTGTCTACGCGGGGGAGAAAGTCGTCGAAGGTGAATGCGCCGCACCTCTGGGAGGTCTTCGCTGCTTGCGGGGTGCCGAGGGTGGTGACGCGGGCCCACCAGTCGGTGTCGCAGGGGCGGGACTCGTCATCGTCGCGCGACTTCTCCGAAAAGAAGTCGGCGGACTCGAAGAGCCGAGTCATGTCCACCTCCGACCTTGATTAGAACGCCTGTATGAATAATGTCAGAGATGTCGGCGCTAATCAAGTCGAATTCGTAAAGAATTTCGAGGAGAATATCGATATTATATTTCGTGAAATATCGGGCAAATTGGTCGCTCGTATTCGCTCCAAGGGCTTTGCGGCGCGCTATCCCGGCTCTGTCGCCGGGTTCCGGGAACGAGGCGACGGCCGAGGTCACCTGACCGGGTCCCCTTGGCCCCGTACTGCCGGCCGGGGGCGGAAGACAGCCGCCCTCGTGGTTCGGCCGTGCCGCCCGGCGCGCTCCCGCACTGATGCCCGGCCTGCCGAAGAGGCTGCTCTTACGATCCTGACCCGGTGCACGCTCTTGGCCCGGCACGCGCGCCCTGGCGCGGTGTACGTCCCTGGCACGCCGGGCTTCGGCGAGCGTACGTCCATGGTCCGGGCATCCCCCCGCCTGGTGTACGTCCCTGGTCCGGTGCATGCTCTTGGCCTGGTGCACGCGTTTGGCTCGGCGCACGCTCCCGGTCCGGTGTACGTCCCTGGTCCGCGCATGTCCCCCGGTGTACGTCCGTGGCCGGGCGCGTGTCACCGGCCCCGGCAGGCGACTTCGGCTGGGCGGCGGGCTCGGACGGGTGGCGGGCTCGGATGGGCGGCGGGCTCGGACGGGGGACCTCGGCTACCGGTCGGCGTCCTGGGAGGCGGGCTCGTCCGACGGGATCGGGCCTTCCTCCGCACCTGCGGCCGAGTTCGAGGAGTCGAGCGTGAAGCCGCAGCGCCGTGGTCAGGCTGATTCGCGGATGACGAGCTCGTTGGGGAGGATCACCGGCTCGGCGGGACCGCCGTGGAAGAGGTCGAGCAGGAGCTTCACCATCGCCGCCGCCTGTTCCGTGAACGGATGCCTGATCGTGGTGAGCGGGGGCTCGGTGAACTTCGCCGCCTCTATGTCGTCGAAGCCCACGACCGCGACGTCGTCGGGGACCCGCCGGCCCGCCTGACGCAGCGACTGGAGCGCGCCGACGGCCATCAGGTCGTTGGCCACGAAGACCGCGTCGAGCCCGGGGTCGTCCCGGAGGAGCTGCCGCATGGCCACCGCGCCCGACTCGCGGGTGAAGTCGCCGACCGCGACGATGGAGCGGCGGTCGGACTCCCGGAGCACGTTGCGGTAGCCGGCCAGCCGGTCCTGGCCGCCGATCATGTCCTGCGGCCCGGCGATCGTCGCGATGCGCCGCCGTCCCTTGTCCAGCAGGTGGCGCACCGCCTTCTCCGCGCCGCCCACGTTGTCGTTGTCCACGTACGGCAGGGGCACGGGCACGGCGGGCCTGCCGTACGAGACGATCGGGACGGACATGCGGCAGATCGCGGCGGGCAGCGGGTCGGCGCCGTGCATCGAGATCAGCATGACGCCGTCCACGTGGCCGCCCGCGATGTAGCGCTCGATCCGCGCGTGGCTCTTGGGCGAGCCCGCCAGCATGAGGACGACCTGCCGGTCGGCGGCCTCGAGCTCCAGGCTGGCCGCCCTGATGACCGTGGAGAACATCGGGTCCTCGGAGAAGACCCTGGTCGGCGGCTCGGACACGACCAGGGCGATCGAGTCGGTCCGCTGGGTGACCAGGCTGCGGGCGGCCGAGTTGGGCACGTATCCCAGTTCGTCGACCGCGCGGAGCACGGCCTCCCTGATCTGCGGCGTCACGGTGGCCTGGCCGTTGACGACCCGGGAGACGGTCGCGCGCGACACCCCCGCACGCGCGGCGACCGCCTCCAGAGTGGGTCGTTTCATCTGTCCCCCTGAGCGCCGTAGGAGAGGCCGTTGCGGCTGATGACCTCGCGATACCACAGCGCGCTGTCCTTGGGGATGCGCCGCTGGGTCGCGTAGTCGACGTACACGATGCCGAACCTCTTGTGGTAGCCGTAGGCCCACTCGAAGTTGTCCAGCAGCGACCATACGAGATAACCGCGTAGATCCGCACCGGCCGACATCGCCGCGTGGGCGGCCCGCAGGTGCGCGTCCAGGTAGCCGATCCTCTCGGTGTCGCACACCCGTCCGTCCCGGACGACGTCGTCGAAGGCGGCGCCGTTCTCGGTGACCAGCAGGCCCACCTCGGGATAGTCGCGGGACAGCCTGAGCAGCAGGGACTCCAGGCCCGCCGGGACGATGGGCCAGCCCATCGCCGTCGTCGGCCCGGGCGGCGGGTCGAACCCGATGCCCTCGCTGCCGGGGAAGGCCCGGGAGGCGGGCGCGCCGGGCGCCGGGGACACGAAGGACGGGTTGTAGTAGTTGATCCCGAGCAGCTCGATCGGCTGATGGATGATCTCCAGGTCGCCGTCCTCGATGTGGCCGAGGCCGCCGTGCCGCGCCGCGATGTCCAGCACGTCGCCGGGATAGCGTCCGCGCAGCGCGGGGTCGAGGAACTGCCGGTTGAGCAGCCCGTCCACGAGGGTTACCGGGGCGCTCGTCCCGTCCTCACCGCCGTCCGGTCCGATCACCGGCGCGAGGTTGAGGACCAGCGCGATCTCGGCGGCGCCCGCCGTACGCAGGGCGGAGGCGGCCAGCCCGTGCCCGAGCAGCAGGTGGTGCGCGGCCCGGAAGGCGGCGGCCGGGCTCCGCCGCCCCGGCGCGTGCACGCCGGAGCAGTAGCCGAGGAAGGCCGCCACCCACGGCTCGTTCAGCGTCGTCCAGGTGCGGACCCGGTCGCCGAGCCGAGCGTGTACGGCTGTCGCGTAGTCGGCGAACCGGTACGCGACGTCCCTGCTCGTCCAGCCGCCCATGTCCTCGAGCGCCTGGGGGAGGTCCCAGTGGTACAGCGTCGGGTACGGCGTGACGCCGTGCGCGAGGAGCTCGTCCACCAGCCGGTCGTAGAAGTCGAGGCCGAGCGGATTGACCGGGCCGGAGCCGGTGGGCAGCACGCGCGGCCAGGCGACGGAGAACCGGTAGGCGCGCAGGCCGAGCCCGGCCATGAGCCGCACGTCGTCGGCGTACCGGTGGTAGTGGTCGCAGGCGACGTCCCCGGTGTGGCCGTCCGCCACCTTGCCGGGCAGGCGGGAGAAGCCGTCCCAGATGGAGCTCCCCCTGCCGTCCTCGTCGCAGGCGCCCTCGATCTGGTACGCCGCGGTCGCGGCGCCCCAGACGAAGCCGTCCGGGAACACGAGCCGCCCGGGCTCCCCGCCGTTCGCACTGGTCGTGGTGCTCATCCTTTGACGGCCCCCTGCATGATTCCTCCGATGATCTGCTTGCCGAGAAGGACGAAGACGAGCACGAGCGGGAGGGTCGCGACCGCCGTCCCGGTCAGCCCGAGTGTGAAGTCGCGGACGTACCCGCTGGCGAGCTGGGACAGCGCGACCTGCACCGTCGGGTCGTCGGGCGTGAGGACGACCAGCGGCCAGAAGTAGTCGTTCCAGGCCGTCATGAAGGTCAGCATCCCGAGCACCGCGGCGGCGGGCCGCGCGGCGGGGACGACGATGTGCCGGAACAGCCGCCAGGTGCCGCACCCGTCGATCCGGCCGGCTTCGAGCAGCTCGGTCGGCAGCGCGCGGCCGAGGTACTGGGTCATGAAGAAGACGCCGAACGCGTTGACCAGCGCGGGCACGATCACCGCGTACAGCTTCCCCGTCCACTCCAGCTTGATCATCAGCATGTAGAGGGGGATGATGCCGAGCTGCGTCGGGACCATCATGGTCACCACGGTCAGCAGCAGGAGCGCGCCGCGCCCCCGGAAGCGCAGCTTCGCGAACGCGAAGCCGGCCAGCGTGGAGAAGAACGTCACCGACACGGTGATCGTGCCCGCCACGACGAACGAGTTGACCAGCGCGAGCGCGAACGGCGCGGTGTCGAAGACCCGGGACACGTTGGCGAGGAAGTTGCCGCCGGGCAGCAGCGGCGGCGGCATCTCGGCCATCGCCGCGTTGTCGTGCGAGGCGACGATCACGCTCCAATAGACGGGGAAGGCGGAGAAGAACGCCACCGCCAGCAGCGTGAGATAGGCGAGGGGGTGCTTGGGGCGGGATCTCATCCGCGTCTCCCGGTTCCCCAGCACGCCGAGCCGGTTCCGTCACACATCGAGCCCTCCGCGCATCCTCCGGACCAGCAGGTAGTTGAACCCGACGACCACCACCACGAGCAGGAACATCACCCACGCGGCGGCCGAGGCGTAGCCGAACTCGAAGCTCCGGAAGCCCTTCTCGTACAGGTAGAGGGCGAGCGTCTGGAACTGGCGGTCGGTGCCGCCCGTGGTCGCCGCGCCGTTGCTCACCTGCGCGCCGAACAGCAGCGGCTCGGCGATGATCTGCATGGAGCCGATCGTCGTGACGATGACCGTGAAGATGACGGTCGGGCGGATCATCGGGATCGTGACGCTCCAGAGCTGCCGCGCCGCCGAGGCGCCGTCGATGGTCGCCGCCTCGTAGATCTCCCGCGGCACGGCCTGCATCGCGGCCAGGTAGATGAGCGCGTTGTAGCCCGTCCAGCGCCACATGATCATGATGGCGATGGCGACGTGGGAGCTGGCCACGTCGGCCTGCCAGTACACGCGGTCGATCCCGACGAGGTCCAGTAGCGCGTTGACCAGGCCGAAGTCGCGCCCGAAGAGCTGGCTGAAGATGACCACGACGGCGACGACGCTGGTGACGTTCGGCAGCAGCAGGGTGATGCGGAACAACGTCTGCGCCCGCAGCGGCCGGTTGAGGAGGTGGGCGAGCACCAGCGCGAGCGCGAGCTGGGGCACCGCGGACAGGACGCCGATCGACAGCGTGTTGAACGCCGCGTTCCAGAAGTAGCCGTCGGAGAACAGCCGCCCGTAGTTGTCCAGGCCCACGAACGGGTTGGCGCTGCTCAGCAGGTTCCAGTCGTGGAGCGAGACCCACGCGGTGTAGATCAGCGGGAAGACGCCGAAGGCGGCGAAGAGCAGGAAGAAGGGGGCGACGTAGGCGTAGGGCGAGACCGTCCGGTCCAGCCGGTGCCGCCACGGGGAGGACGGCGCCGCCGGTCGTGCGCGGGGCGGGCTCTCGGGTTTCGGCGCCCGATGGGCGACGGGCATCGGGACTCCTTTCGTTCCGTCCGTACGGGTCGGTCCGGGGCCGCTCGGGCGGCCGCCGGGGGTGGAACGTCCCGGGGGTGTCGCGGACCCCCGGGACGGCCCCCGTCACCCGACGTTCTCGACGTCCTTGAGGACCTGGGCCCACGCCTGCTCGGGTGCCTGCTTGCCCTGCTCCACCCGGCCGAGGCCGTTGCCGATCGCCGTGCGCACGTCGCCCTCCTTGGGGCCGAGGTGTTGCGGCTTGAGGTTCTTCGCGGCGTCGGAGTAGATCTTGCCGACGGGCGCGCCGTTGAAGAAGTCCTTGGTGAAGTCCCGGATGTCCGGCTGGTCGTACAGCGCCGGGATCGACGGGAAGTTGCCGATCGCCTTGAAGACGGCGGCCTGGCTGTCGGCCGAGGTCAGGAAGTCGACCAGCTCGGCCGCCTCCTTCGGGTGCTTGCTCTGCTTGGGCACGGTCAGGTGCGTGCCTCCGGCGTTGCCCGCGCCGCCCGGAACGGTGGCGATGTCCCACTTGCCGGCCGCGTTCTTGGCCTGGTCCTGGATGTACGCGGTCATCCAGGCGGGGCAGATGATCGTGGCGAAGGACCCCTTGGCGAAGCCCGTGTTCCACTCGGGCGTCCAGGCGCCGATCTTGGCGCTGAGGCCCTCCTGGATCATCCGGACCGACAGGTCCCAGGCCCTCTTCACGTCCGGGTTGGTGGCGACGACGACCTTGTCCTGCGCGTCGTACACGCCGACGGGAGCCTGGGCGATGATCGCCCGCATGATCTCGCCGGGGCTGTCGAAGAACTTCGTGCCCGCGGGGGAGGCGGCGCTGAACTTCTTGCCCGTCTCGATGTACCCGTCCCAGGTGGGCCACAGCGCGGACACCTCGTCGCGCCCGGTCGGGAGCCCGGCCTTCTTGAACAGGTCGGTGCGATAACACATGGCCAGGCCGCCGATGTCGGTGCCGAGGCCGACGACGGCGCCGTTCGGCGCGACGCCCTGCTGCCACTTCCAGTCGAGGTAGTCGCCCTGGCGCTTGTCGAGCCCGTACTGACGCAGGTCCTGGAACCGGTCGGGCTGCGCGGTGAACTGGCTGACGAAGCCGACCTCGATGCCCTCGACGTCGGCGGCGCCCGCCCCGGTGGCGAGGTGCGCCGCGAGGTTGGTGTGGTGGTCGGCGTAGGCGGCCTGGCGCTCCTCGATCTCGATGTTCGGATGGGTCTTCCTGAACTCCTCGTACAAGGGTTTGAAGCCGAAGTCGCCGAACAGGCCGACGGTGAGCTTGATCTTCTCGGCGGGCGCGGCGGAGCCGCCGGTCGCGGGGGAGGAGCCGCCACCGCACGCGGTGAGGGCGAACAGCGCGGCGGCGAGCATGGGGGCGAGCGGCCGGGGGATCCGGCGGCCCGTGCGGGGGATGCCCACGAACCCTCCTCGGGTCCTGATTAAACGATCATGAAGAGAGCGCTCTCAGACAAGGTTCTGCCGCTTCCATGCACGCGTCAAGGGCTGGATCGCTAACGATCTCCGTTATCTGGCCGGGTAGCGAGAGGCGGTGAGAGCGCTCCCTCGAATGTTCTCCGGGGTGGGGAACAGGGGCGGGCGGCCGCCGGAGGGACACCTCCTCCGGCGGCCGCCCGGATCCCTCATCGAGCCAGAGGGTCGGTCAGGACGGCGACTCCGACGGCGTAGGAGCGGCCGGGGAGCCCGCGCCCCCCTGCCTGCTCGGCCACTGCGGACGGCTGAGGTTCACGATCAGCGCGGCGGGAGAGTTGTTCTCCTTGCCCGGGCTGATCACCCAGACGGTGTCGCCGATGGTGATGTCCTTGAGCCCCTTGCGGTCGGCGCAGACGCGGGTCGAGTCGTCGATCGCGTACGTGTGGGCGTAACCGTCGGTGCTCTTGACCGAGACGGAGTCCTGCTTGATCGCGGTCACCTTCCCGGTCTGCGTGATGACGGTCTGGTAGCCGCCGCCGCGCTTCGGGACGACCAGCTCGCCGTGGACGGAGCCGAGCGGGCCCTCCATGCCGTGTCCAGGAGGTCCGGCGGGCCCGGTCGGGGACGGCGACGGCTGGGCGAAGGCGGCGACCGTGCCCACGGCGCCGAGCGGGCCGAGTGTGCCGGCCTGGGCGGAGCTCGGGTACGCGACGGACGCGTGCGCCGAGCCGTGCGCGGCCCCGGCGGGGGAGCTCGCCTGCGCCCCGGTGGCGGCCGCGCCCGTACCGGCGGCGACCATCAGGGCGGCGGCCCCGAGAAGGAGGCCGCGGCGGAGCCGGCGTCGCGGCGGTGACTCGGACGGCAGATGGGACGGGCTGAACTCGTGATCGATCATCGGGATTCCGGGGCGGGCGTTCCCTGACCGGTGTGGGGCGGGGAAGGTCGCCCCTCCCTCCTTTCGGGTCTCCGCTGCGCTCGGGTTGTCGTTCTCCGGCTGCGCTCGGGCTCGTCCGGCCATGCGATCGTGCGGCACGGACGGGGCGCCCACGGCCCGCGGTGGTTCGTCGTCGATCATCCGCGGCGGGCGCCTGGCTCCGCTGCTACCCCGCCGAGTACGACCCTGACCGCGTCGCCGGTAAAGCTCTCGTCCAGCGGCAACCCGCGGAACACCACGCGCAGCCAGACCGCCCCGGCCAGCAGGTCCATGACCAGCATGGGATCGACGTGCTCGCCGATCTCGCCGCGAGCCCGGGCGCGCTCGAAGACGGGAGCCTCCCTGGCGTACCGGTCGGCGAAGAAGGCGCGGGTCGCCCCGGCCAGGTCGGGATTGCCGACGGCCGCCCCGAGCGCGGCGACCGCGATGTCGCAGGCGGGCGGGGTGGTGAGGAGTCGCGCCGTCCCCCCGATCAGAGCCTGGAGGTCGCCGCGCAGGGAGCCGGTGTCCGGCACCTCGAAGTCGAGCGCCCGCGCCTCGATCAGCGCCGCGCCGAGCAGGGTGGCCTTGGAGGGCCACCACCGGTAGATCGTCGTCTTGTTGACCCCTGACCGTTCGGCCACGCCCTCGATCGTCAGGCCCTCGTAGCCCTTCTCGGCCAGCAGTTCCAGGGTCGCGTTGAGAATGTCGTCCTTCTTGCGCGGTGCCATACCCGTCACCCTATCGCCATCGCAACGCACCGTTGCGTTGTGATTTGATGGGGCTTGCGACGCAACGTTGCGTTGTGTTTCTCGCTCGCTCTTGTGACCAGGAGGTCGTGTCATGGCGGATCTGCCCGTCGTCCTCGTCCACGGGATCCGGGTCTCCGGGTCGATGTGGTCACCCGTGAGATCGCTGCTGCGGAGCCCGTCCGCCGCGCCCGACCTGCCCGGCCACGGCTCCCGGCGCGGCCTGCCGTTCGACATGGACGCGGCCTGCGACGTGGTCGCGGAATGCGTGGCCGAGCTGGGCGGGCGGGCGCTCGTCGCCGGGCTGTCCCTCGGCGGCTACGTCGCCATCGCGACCGCCGCCCGGCACCCCTCGATGGTGGCCGGGCTGGTCGCGATGGGATGCACCGCCCGCCCCTCGGCCGCCTTCGTCCACGGCTACCGGCTGGTCGGCCGGCTCGCCGCCGCCGGCCCGCGCGTGGCCGACCGCGTCAGCGCGTACATGCTCCGCCGCTCCCTGCCCGGGCCCGCGGGGGAGGCGATGGTCGCGGGCGGCGTATCGTGCGAGGTCGTCCCGTCGGTGGTCGACGCCGTGACGTCCGAGGACCCGGTGGCGTCCCTGGCGGCCTATCCGGGGAGGGTGTGGCTGGTCAACGGGGAACGCGACCACTTCCGGGTGAACGAACGCGACTTCCTGCGGGCCTGCCGGAACGGCAGCCTCATCCGGATCTCGGGGCGCGGCCACCTGACCGTGCTCGCCGCCCCCGACCGGATGGCCGCGTTCCTCGACCGGGCGGCCGACGCCGTACGCGCCGGTTAGCCGCCGGGCCTAGACCGGCTTCCATTCGTGGCGCTGGAGGAACGCCCGGTCGCCGGTGGCGTACTCCAGCATCGCGCGGCGCACCTCGGCGAGGTCGGACGTCACGGTGCCGCGCATCTCCCCGCCCTCCTTGAACTCCAGCTCGTAGCCGGGGGACACCTGCATGAAGTGCTGTCCGAAGCAGACGAGCGCGACGAACGGGTTCTGCGGCGACAACGTCTCCAGCACATCGGAGATCAGCCGCAGATCCGGGTCCGTCACGGTCATCCCGTCGCCGGTGTGCATCTGCATCTGGGGATACACGCCGCGCGGATCGAGGTTGAGCACGAGGTCGCGCTGGGGGTCGTAGCAGACCAGACCGTGCTGCCGGGCGAGCGCGAAGACGCCGTTGGAGATCTCGTCCATCCGCTCCGGAGGGAAGTCGTCCATCCGCTCACCGGGGAAGAGCGCGGCGAACGCGTCGGTGAAGTCGTCGTCCGGCTCCGGTGGGCCCTCGAGGAAACGCTCACGGGCCTGTTCACGTGAAACAGGTCCCGATTCGCGCCATACCGCCAGCTTCATACCTACGACGATAGGGCGTTCCCGTCGGCGAGCTCGCGGACGACGTCGATCAGCTCCGCCGGGTCGAACGGCTTGGTCAGGTAGGCGTCCACCCCGATGCCGAGGCCCCGCCGCTTGTCGTCCTCCTGGGCGCGGGCCGTGATGAGCACGACCTTGATGTGGCTGGTGCTCCGATCGGTACGCAACCGGGTGGCGGTCTCCCACCCGTCCAGGCGCGGCATCATCACGTCCAGGGTGATGATGTCGGGATCCACCTCGTGGACGCGGTCGAGGCAGTCCTGCCCGTCGTACGCCGTCTCGACCTCGAACCCCTCCAGGGTCAGGTTGACCGCGATGAGCTGCCTGATGACCTCGTCGTCGTCCACCACGAGTACACGGCCCAGAACGTCGTTCACGGGCGCAAAGCTAACCCCTCTCCGGGGGTTCACGCGTGGATTTCCCCGGATCGTCGCAAAGACGGCCCAGATCGTTGTGCGCGAGCACTCTCTCGAACTGGTAGCCTTATCTCTCGTTGAGCCCCCTTAGCTCAGGGGATAGAGCACCGGCCTCCGGAGCCGGGAGCGCAAGTTCGAATCTTGCAGGGGGCACCACAACGAGACCAGCCACATGCCATGTGAGCTGGTCTTTTTTCATGTCCCGCGCCTATCGCGACCTTGCCGTCTGGTGACGGTGGTCGACGCCCGCTGACCGCCTCTGCCGCCGGCCGCGGTCGACCGGCACGAACCGCGCCCGTCCCGCGGAGAGAGCACCTCCGCGGACACAGCGCACGACGACTCCGGGGTGTCAGGACTTGCATCCGGTACCCGGGTACAGGCTTACCGTCGGGATGTGACCCAAGACATCGCCCTTGACCAGGGATGGGCTCCTGCGGCGTGCACCCTGCCCACGGCCGAGCAGCCGCTTCGGGTGGCCGAGTTCGACGCCTTGTTCGCCGAGGCGGTCCGGGCGGTGCGGCGCCCCGAGCGTGGGCGGCTGCGGCTGGAGCTCGTCTTCAGCCCGGACACCGCCGCGCGGGCCGCCGAGCTGGCGGCGCGGGAGAACGGCTGCTGCTCGTTCTTCACCTTCACCCTCACCGTCGCCGACGGCGCTCTGGCGCTGGAGGTGGCGGTTCCGCCGCAGTACATCGAAGTGCTGGACGCACTGGCCGAGCGGTCGACGCGCGGTGACCTCAACGGCCCGGTCGCCGCGGCGGGACGATGCCAGGCGTGAGAAAGGACATCGACGGGCCGTACCTGCGCAGCGGGCAGGTGGCCGCGCGGGCCGGAGTCAACCCGCAGACCCTGCGCTACTACGAACGCCGCGGGCTGATCGCCGAACCGGCGCGCAGCCCGGGCGGGCACCGCGCCTACCCGCCCGAGACCGTCACCCTGTTGACGGTGATCAAAGCCGCCCAGCGGCTCGGCTTCACCCTGGAGGAGGTGGCGGAGCTCCTCGACACCGGACGGCGCGGCCATCCCACCCCGGACCTGCGCGCCCGCGCCCAAGTCAAGATCGCCGAAGTGGAGGCGAAGATCACCGACCTGACCACCATCCGTGCGGCACTGGGACAGGTGGTCGACGCCGGCTGCGACAGCCTGACCCACTGCACCTGCCCCGACTGCCCGTTGCCCTTCGCCGACCTGGCCGAAGGCGGCCGTGCCCCCGACATCCCCCAGGAGGGCTGAGCGGAGCGGGCACCCGCTACTGACGAGTGCCGTGTCCGGCCGGGTCAGGTGCCGGCGATGGCCTTGTCGGACCGCAGGGTCTCGGTGCGGGTCCGAAGCATCGTGCGGAGCGAGGCCGCTTCCGCATCGATCGCGGTGGCGTCGGCTCGGGCGTTGAGCTTGTAGGAATTCACGATGCCGTCCAGGAGCGTCGAGGCGGTTCCGCCGGCGAGGAGCTTCTGGAAGAGGGCGCGGTACTGCTCCTCGTAGATCTTCTTGAAGGCGGGTGTCTTCAGGAACCTCTCCTTCAGCGCGTGGCCCGTGCGCGGCCCGCCGGGCCCGTCGGGCCCCCCGCCGCCGGGCCCCCCGCCGCCGGGCCCCCCACCGTCGGGATCGCCGCCGCCGGGGCCGGCCCCGCCCGGCGGTTGGAAGCCTTCGGGCGGTTCGAACCCCTGGGGCGGCTGTCCCTGCTGCCCCGCCCGCCCGTCGGGGCGCTGTCCGTCCGGTCGTGCGCCTCCCCGGCCGAAGCCCATCCCCACCGTGTCGTTCACGCCCACGGTGGCGTCGCCGCTGAAGGCCAGGTTGAGGTCCCAGGAGATCACCCGCAACCTCTTCGTGCCCAGGTCGTACCACATGTAGTAGTTGCGGCCGGGCCCGCTCATGTCGTCGAAGTTCACCATGATGTTCTGCAGCGCCAGGTAGCGGCCGAACGCCTCGACGTCCAGTCGCTCGGCCAGCCCCGAGGCGAACTCCTCGTCGGAGGACTCCTCCACCCACCTGACCAGGTCGATGAGCGGCTGGAGGTCCCGCTCGCCGCGCTTGTTGATCTGCTTGAAGTCGGCGGTGTACTCGGTCTGGTCCTCGCCCTTGTAGGCGAAGGTGCTGCCGGCCAGCGACTTGTAGAGGACGCCGTCGCCCAGGCCCGCGGCGTATCCCTCGTCGAGGTACTCGACCAGGAGGCGGGGCGTCGAGGAGCGGCCGTTGACGGTGAAGGCGCTGTAGGCGAAGCGCTGTGTGGGCTCGCCCGCCGCGCCGACCAGCGCGATGCCCAGCGCCTCGTTGAGCAGCGTCGCCGACCCCATGGCCGCCGGCCGTACGGCGACCTGGCTGTGGCCCTGGTATCGGCGGCCTTCCACGAACTCGTCGAAGCTGATCAGCCACGGCAGGTTCTCCGGCTCCTCCGCCTTCAGCGACGCCCCGAACCTGCCGCCCATCCCGCCCCCGGGACGCTGCCCGTCCGCCGCCTGGCCGCCGCGGCGTCCCATGCGGGATTCGCCCTTCCACGTCAGCCCCGACAGCGTGGAGTTGCCCTTGAGCCGGACACCGACGCTCGGGATCGTGGTCCCGTCGATGGTCACGTCGGCCTCGACGTACTTCTTCTCACCGTCCTTGAAGTACTCGTTCAGCATGTCCTGGTACGCCTCGTCCCTGAACGTGACCGTCACCTCGTGCGGGACCGAGGTGTCGAACAGGTCGACCGTCCCGGTCAGGTTCCGCGTCGCGGTCTCGGCCGAGGCGGTGCGCACGGTGGTCACGTACGGGCGGATCGTCCCGCTGCCGAAGACACCCGCGCAGATCGCGAGGAACGCCGCGCAGGTCGCGACCAGCTTCCAGTTCTGCCGGAGCCTGACCGGGATCCGGTGCTTGAGATGCGCCATCGCCGTCTACAGGTCGGTCTGGTCGTATCCGGTCAGCACGGTGACCGACTGGCCGTGGTTGCGCTCGCGCAGGGCGGCGATCAGGCCGGCGGGCTCGCCGCCCTTCTTGATCTTGACCGTGTACATCAGCTCGGTCAGCGCGCCCGCCCTGATCGACTCCATGCTGACCAGCTCGAACTCGTCCGTGTGCCGGACCAGCACGTCCTGGATGGCGGGCGTGTGGTCCTCGTCGGAGGGCACCTGCACCTTGACGACCTGCCGCCGGACGTTCAGCGCGAACCAGTTGAACCGGTGCATGACCATGACGATCAGCGAGATCGCCACCGCGGCCACGACGGCCAGCAGGTAGAAGCGGGTGCCGACGGCCATGCCGATCCCCATGACCAGGAAGATGAACCCGACGTCCCGGGTCTCCTTGATCGCGTTGCGGAAGCGCACCACCGACAGCGCGCCGACCAGGGCGAAGGCACGGGCGATGTTCGAGCCGACCACCAGCATGATCAGCGAGATCAGCATGCCGAGGACGACCAGCGTCTGGACGTACGACTGGCTGTAGGACACGTTGCGGTGCGTCGCCCGGTAGACCCAGCCGATCATGGCGCTGAGCACGAACGACAGGGCCATGGCGATCGCGATGTCGGCCACGCTGAAGGTGCCGGACAGGTCCTGGAAGGTGAAGTCCATGGGGGTCAGGCCTCCGAGAGAACGGTCGACCGGTCGAGGTCGAGGTCGAGGTCGTGGTCGGGAACGTGGAAGATCGAGCGCGGGGCCAGCCCGTAGGCCTCCACGCTCTGGCAGTACTTGGAGACCCGCACCACCTGCATGTCGCGCCTGGCGGTCAGGTCGGTCAGCCAGTACGGCACCCGCTCGTCGGCCTTGACCTCCACGACGGTCTTCCCGGCGGGGATGATGAGCCGGTTCCCGGCGTCGGCGCCGAGGTGGAAGTCGCGGTCGCGGCCGCGTACGCGCTGGTCGAAGGTGACGCGCAGGCCGACGTCCGCGTCCCTGCCGATGTACGCGTGGCGCTGGTATCCGGTGATCGCGGTGGGCCGCAGGTCGAGCCGGAGGACCAGGTCGAGCACCTCTTCGAGGAACGCCCGCTGCGAGGGGTCGTGCTCGACCAGCTCGCGCCGGTCGCACAGCCGCAGCGCGTCCCGGTAGGGCAGGCGCACCCTGCGCTTCTGGGTGACCCGGTTGACCCGCTGCTTGATCTCGACGAACACCGGCGTGTCCGCGCCCACGGCGAAGCGGTCGCCGTAGTGCCTGATCCGCAGTTTCCTGCGGAACTTCAGCCCTTCGATCTTCTCCCAGTAGAACCGCAGGTGCCTGGTGTCGTAGTAGACGCTCCAGATGCCGTACCCGCTCACGCCGTTGTGGCGGTCGGGGTCGAGCCGCCGCTCGATCTCCCGGCGCAGCTCGGCCGCCGCCGCCGTGTCGACGAGGTACTTGATCTCGTACCGGTTGAAGGCGTGCAGCGTGCTCGGCCCGCGGAGCCGGTGGCCCGCGTCGCCGTCCCCGTCCCCGCCCCTGCCTCTCTCGACGGACGGCGCCGCCTGGTCGTCGCCCTGAGCTGCGGGGATGGCACGCCTGCGGAATCTTTGCAGCATGTCCCTCCTCCCGGGTCAGAGCACATCTGACAGGACAAAGCTGGGAATAATGTGTGAACGGTCACCCAACGCGGGCCGAACGGAAGGTGAACGGCGCTTCCTCTCGAAGCGGCGGCCGTCGCCGTCCTCAGGACGGCCCCAGCAGGCGATAGCCCACGCCGCGCAAGGTGTGGATCAGCGGCGGCCCGTCCACGTCGATCTTGCGCCGCAGGTAGCTGATGTAGGACTCGACGATCCTGCTGTCGCCCTCGAACGCGCAGTCCCACACCCGGTCGAGGATCTGCGCCTTGCTGACCACCCGCTCGGCGTTGAGCATCAGGTACCGGAGCAGGCCGAACTCGGTCGGCGACAGGTGGATCGCCCGTCCGGCCCGGCGCACGGTGCGCGCCTCCTCGTCCAGCTCCAGATCGGCGTATCGCAGCACCCCGTCGTGGACCCGCTCCTCCGGCGGCCGGACCCGGCGCAGGATGGCCCGGATGCGCAGCACGACCTCGTCCAGGCTGAACGGCTTGGTGACGTAGTCGTCTCCGCCCGCGGTCAGCCCGGCGATCCGGTCCGCCACCGCGTCCTTGCCGGTCAGGAAGAGCACCGGCGGGCCGTCGCCGCGCTCGCGCAGCCTGCGGGCGATCGTGTACCCGTCGAGGTCCGGCAGCATCACGTCGAGCACGACGATGTCGGGACGCTCCCGCGCCACCGCCTCAAGCGCCCGCGTCCCGTTCGCGACCGTCCGTACGGCGAAGCTGTCGAGCCGCAGCGCCTCGGACAGCAGCTCGCGGATGCTCGGCTCGTCGTCGACGACCAGCACCTTCGGGGGGACGGCTTCGTTCATGGCCCCGTTTTACGCGCGGTCGGTGAGAACGATCTGAGAGAGCACCTCCCCCGCGGGAAAAACCGGAAAAAGACGTCAGCCGGCGAGTTATCCGGCGAGTCAACCGGCGATGGCGGCTCGGCGGAACAGGTCGGCGGGCATCTCCTCGTCGAGTCGCCAGGTGATGGCCATGGGGCGCTCGCCCTGGTGCTCCACGTAGCGCGCGGTGCCGTGGAAGACGAACGGCTCGGGATGGCCGTTCTCGTTCTCCTTACGTTCCCTGGTGAACAGCAGGATGTGGCTGCCTTCGCGCTCGTGGTTCTGGTAGCGCCGGCCCGTGGCCGAGTGCGCGCTGGTGCGGTTCTGCGACTCCCAGTGGAAGAGACCGGGCGTGAGCGCGTAGTCGCGGTACATGGTCTGCGGGGAGAACTCCTTCTCGTTCTTGTGCAAGGTGACGAACAGCGCGTCGCATCCGGTGGCCGGGCTCCACGCGACGCCTTCCCGCATCGTCGACGGCAGGGAGCCGCCCAGCGTCGCCCAGCCGATCGCGGCGAGGATCTCTTCGGAGGAGTAGCGGGCGTTGACCGCCAGCGGCACCCGGCCCAGCTCGTCCGTGAGCGGCCTCGCCACATGGCGGGGGCGTTCGACCGCGTACGCGAGCACCTGGCGGATCTCCTCGCACAGGGCGGACTCGGCGCGGAGCCGGCCGAGCGCGTCGTCGTAGGAGGGGAAACCTCCGCCGTCGCGCCAGAGGGAGAAGAACAACATCCGGGCGAAGACCTGGTCGGCAGGGGAGCAGTCGGCATAGGCGGGGCCGTCCTGCCGGAGCAGGCGGCCGTAGGCGTCGGCCCGGCGCCGGTCGTCGACGTGAAGCAGGGCGCGGACCCGGCGGCCGAGCGCCTCTTCCGCCGGAGAGGCGGCCTGCTGGATCAGACCGGAACGACGCAGCAGGTCGGTCCAATACCGGCGATTGCGGTAGAGGTCGCCGATGTCCCTCCCGCTGGCTTCGAGATAGCCGATCAGCGAAGCCTCCGCGTACGACCGGATCTCCTGGGTGAGGGTGGTGACCGTCGCGCCGAGATGAACCTTGAGCTCGGCGAGCAGCCGGTCCTTGGTGACCCGGTCCAACACGATCTGGCTGCCCGAAGGCAGCAGCGGGAAATCGTTCTCGACCTGCTTCTCCAAGCGGCCGCGGGCGAACCCGGTGAGCGCCTTGAAGCGGTTGGCGAAGCGGTACTCCTTGCGGTGCTGGCCGACGAAGTCCAGCACGGTCAGGACGTCCTTGTCCGGGGTGCGCCGGAGCCCGCGGCCGAGCTGCTGCAGGAAGACGGTCGCGCTCTCGGTCGGCCGCAGCAGGAGCAGGGTGTTGACGTCGGGCACGTCCAGACCCTCGTTGAACAGGTCGACCGCGAACAGGAACGTGACCTCTCCGTCCCGCAGTGCCGCGAGGGCCGCCTTCCGTGCCGCGCCGTCGGTCGAGCCGTCCACCGCCAGCGACGGCAGCCCCGCCCGGGTGAAGAAGTCGGCCATGAAACGCGCGTGCCGTACGGAGACGCAGAAGCCCAGGCCGCGGACCGCGCCCGGATCGCCGACCTTGTCGCGCAGGGCGTTGAAGACCAGCCGGGCACGTGCGGTGTCGCCGGTGAACACGTTGTCCAGCGCCGCCGTGTCGTAGGAGCCGCGCGACCATTTCACCGACGTGAGGTCGGTCTCGTCGTTGATCCCGAAGTAGTGGAAGGGGCAGAGGAGGTCCGCGTCCAGGGCGTCCCACAGGCGCAGTTCCGAGGCGATGCGCCGGTCGAAGAACTCGTCCTGCACCCACGTGCCGTCGGCGCGCTCCGGTGTGGCGGTGAGGCCGAGCAGTTCCTTCGGCTTGAGATGGTCGATGATCTGCCGGTACGTGCGGGCGGCGGCGTGGTGGAACTCGTCGATGACGACGACGTCGAAGTGGTCCGGCCGGAACGTCCCGATGCCCAGCGACGTGAGCGACTGCACCGACGCGAAGACGTGCTGCCAGTGCCGGGCCCGTTCCTCGCCGACGTGCAGCTCACCGAAGTCCGGTACGGCGAGCACCTGGCGGTAGGTGCGCAGAGCCTGGACCAGGATCTCCCGGCGATGGGCGACGAACAGCAGGGAGGGGCGGTGGCCGAGGCGCTGCCGCAGGTTGCGATAGTCGAACGCGGCGACCACGGTCTTGCCGGTCCCGGTGGCGGCGACCAGCAGGTTGCGGTGCCGGTCGTGGACGGTGCGCTCGACGTCGAGGTCCTCGAGCATCTCCCGCTGGTGCCGGTAGGGGTGGGGGACCAGCGCCGGGATGTCGAAGATCTTCTCGCCGGCCTTCGACCGGGACAGCGCCTCGTCCAGGCGATCGCCGTCCGTCTCGGGGTCGTAGCGCTCGAACTGGACGCGGTTCCAGTAGGAGTCGAAGGTGCCCTCGAACTTGTCCAGCAGGCGGGGAGTGGTGACGGACGAGAGCCGCACGTTCCATTCCAGGCCGTCCAGCAGCGCGGCACGCGAGAGGTTGGAGCTCCCGACGTACGCCGTGTGAAAACCGGTGCGGCGGCGCAGCAGCCACGCCTTGGCGTGCAGACGGGTCGAGTTCTGCTCGTAGGCGATCCGGACCTCGGCGCCGAAGTCGCGGACCAGGCGATCCAAGGCGCGCCGTTCGGTGGCCCCCATGTAGGTCGTGGTGATGACCCGCAGCGGCACACCCCGGCGGGACAGGTCCGCCAGCGGTTTCTCCAGGATGCGCAGCCCGGACCACTTGACGAACGCGCACAGGAGGTCCACCTGGTCGGCGCTGGCCAGCTCCGTCGCCAGTTCGTGGGCGAGGTTCGGGTCCTCGGGGGCGTTGGTGAGCAGGGCCGCCTCCGACAACGAGGTCAGCGGCCGTGCGGGGGAGACCTCGCCGGGGGCGTCCTTGACGATGGACAGCAGCCTGTTCGGGCCGTCGGCCACGACCTCCGGCTCGGCGGCCAGCTGCCGCAGCATCCTGTTGGCGAGTTCGATCTGCTCTTCGGGGGTCTTGAGCGTGGCGAAGGCCCGGGCCGCCGTCGCGCCGACGAAGCGGCCGAGCAGGTGGGCGACCTCCTCCTTGTCGATCTGCGAGGTTTCGACGCGAAGGCCGGAAGCGCGCCATCGCGACGCGCGTTCGTCGAGCCGGCCGGTGAGCAGCGAGTCGTAGAGACCGAGAACGGGAGCGTCGTCCGGAGCGTTGTCCACAGGTAGGCGCCTTCCTGCCCATGCTCATCTCAGGGAGGGGACCTCCTTGATCGCCGATCAGCGTAGCCGTCCCGTCACGCCATATGACGGGAAATCGTGATGATCCGCCTCCGCCCGGCGTGCGGCGCGGGGCGCTGCCGCCCCGACGGCCCGTCGCCGGCCGATGCGGGCACCGCGATCACGCATCCGGCGAGCATCACGCGCTGGTTCGCCGAGGCCCTCGGCGAACCCTGATCCACTCGGCTCACGACCGTACGGCGCACAGCAGGCGGTCGTTCCCGCGCTGCCAGAGCGTGCCGATCTCGCCGAAGCCCGCGTCGCGGAGGGCGTTCACGTGCTGGGACAGGAGGCCGGACTCCGATCCCTGGTGCGCGATGGCCTCCGCGCTGCGGCGGCGCGCCTCGCTCGCCTCCGCGAGCGCCGGGTCGGCGAGGACGGCGTCCCACCACTGGCGCCAGTCCTCGGGGCGGGCGTCGCCGAAGACCCTGTGCTCCTCGTTCTGGTGGACGGCGCGTTCGAGCCGGGCCAGGGTCGGGGTGCTCTCGTCGGAGTCGAGGTGGTCGCCGTTGAGGAGGAGCCCCCCGGGGCGCAGCACGGTGGCCAGCTCCGCGTACATCACCCGGAGGCGCTCCTCGGGCAGCCAGTGCAGCGCGGTGGTGCTCACGGCGGCGTCGGCCGGGCGGTCCAGGCCGAGCCGCTCGCTCCACCCCGGGGTGCCGAGGTCGGCGGAGACGAACCGCAGCCCGCTGGTGTGGCCGTAACCCGCCTCGCCCAGCGAAAGCAGCAGCGGGTCGGTGTCCACCGCGACGACCTTCGCCCACGGGAGCCGGCGCAGCAGGCGGGCCGACAACGAGCCGGGGCCGCAACCGAGGTCGATAACGAGGGGGTCGGGCCGCCCCACCCCCGCCTCGACCGCGTCGATCAGCGCCCTGAACCGGTCCTCGCGGCCCGGGAGGTATCCCTCCTGCTGCCGGTCCCACCGGTCGATCCACTTGCGGGCGGTGTCGAACGTCAACATGGCCTCTCCTTGTAACTGGCACATATGCTTTTGCCAGTCACAACCTAGACTCGAAGGCGTAACTGGTCAAGTGAATTTCAACAGTCACACCGATCTCGTGGTGACGATCGCCGTCGCCCTCGTCAACACGCTGACCGCGGGGGAGGCCCGGGGCCGGCCGTACACGCCCCCCTCCGGAGAGGAGCGCGCCGCCGCCGTCACCCGGGCCGTCTCGCTCGGCGCCACCCGGCCGTACCAGGTCACCGAGGACCAGGCGGACGAGCTGGCCGGCGTCGCGGAGTCGCTGAGAGCGGTCTTCGACTCCGTGGCCGAGGGCGACATCGACGCGGCGGCGCACGGCCTCAACCGCCTCCTGGCCGAAACGGACGCGCGGCCGCACCTCGACCGGCACGACGGCGAGCCCTGGCACGTGCACTTCCACGGGCGGGGCGGCACTCTGGCCGGCGACTACGCGGCCAGTTGCGCGACCGGCCTCGCCGTCGTGCTGGGAAGCGAGCTGCGCGACCGGCTGGGCGTGTGCACCGCCCCGCACTGCGACCGCGTCTACGTGGACACCTCGCGCAACGGCACCCGCCGCTTCTGCTCCACGCCCTGCCAGAACCGGGTCAAGACCGCCGCCTTCCGCGCCCGCAACGCCTGACCCCGGAACATCCCCGCGGCGTGGTCCGGTCCTAGGCTGGCCGGGCCGCCGTATCCGGCATCGAGTGGAGAGGGGATGGCATGACCACGGGAGAAGAGACGGAGACGGGGCGGGTCCCGACGGGGGAGCGCGCGGACCTGCTGCGGACGCTGGCGAAGCATCGGGGCTTCCTGCGGCACACGGTCCGCGACCTGACGGACGAGCAGGCCGCGCGGCGCACCACGGTCAGCGAGCTGTGCCTGGGCGGCCTGATCAAGCACGTGGCCAGTATGGAGCGCACCTGGGCGCGCTTCATGGTCGGCGGCGTCGAGGCGATGAGGAGCGGGCGGGGCGACTGGGCCGAGCAGTTCCGCATGGCGGAGGGCGAGACCCTGGCCGGCCTGCTCGACGACTACGAGCGGGCCGCGCGCGCCACCGACGAGCTGGTGGCCACACTGCCGGATCTGGACGCGTCGCGCGCGCTGCCGGAGACGCCGTGGTTCGAGCCGGGCGAGCGCTGGTCGATGCGCCGGGTCGTGCTGCACGTCATCGCCGAGACCGCCCAGCACGCCGGTCACGCCGACATCATCAGAGAGGCCCTGGACGGCGCCAGGACGATGGGCTGACGTCCTGCCGTCTTCAGGGGGAGTCGGCCGCCCTGCGCACCGCGGCCGGCTCGCACACGGCCAAGCGCCTGCGCCGCGATCGCGCGGCCTTTCCCACGTGGCCGGGTCAGGGGCGGGCGGTCACGCCGTTCTCGAACGTGCGGATGACGGTCGAGGCGACGCTGTGGCGGGGAAGCAGGCCCTTCTCCGCCGCCTCCCACCCCGTGTAGGTGACGGCGTAGAGCATCTGCTGGATCCATTCGGCGCTGACCCGCGCATCGAAGACGCCCTCGGCCTGGCCACGCTCGATGAGGCTGATCGCGGTCGGTACGGACAGGTCGGGCTCGAAGCAGGCGGTGAACTCCTCCAGCACGCGCGGATCGCCGAACAGGAACGCCAGCCGGTCGCCGGCGTTCACCATGGCGGTGATCAGGCGGCGCATGGCGTCCAGTGGCGGCCCCTGGTCGATCGCCGCGGCGGCGATCGACCGCTCGACCTCCCGGAAGGAGTCCACGACGGTCGCGTTGAGCAGTTCCTGCCGGTCGGGGAAGTAGCGGTGCAGCGTGCTGCGGCCCACCTGCGCCGCCTCCGCGATGTCGGCCAGCGTGGCGGCGCGGTCGCGGGCGAGGACCGAGGCGGCGGCGCCCAGGATGGCGCGCCGCGTGCGGCCCCGGGTTCCCGATTCCCGCGCCTCCGGCTTCCGCGTGTCCGGCTTCCGCGTGTCCGGCCCGTGCTCTCCGGACTCACGGGGCTCGGGCTGCCGGGCCCCCGGCCTCCGGGACTCGCCGGCCCCGGGCACGGGGTCTCCGGGCGTGCCGGTCTCGGCCGTGCCTGACTCGGACGCGCCGGTCTCGGCCGTGCCTGACTCGGCCGTGCCTGACTCGGACGCGCCTGACTCGGGCGTGCCGGTCTCGGGCTGACGGGTCGCGCTCACGCCCGAATGCTAACAGTGCTTTCCATAATGGGATCGTGGCGCTTGTTTTTGGGACATTGATGTCCCAAGATGGAGCGCATGAATTCCTTAGCAGTCGTCGCCGAAGGGGTGCGCAAGCACTACGGCGGCGCCCCAGCCCTCGACGGGTTCGACCTGGCCGTCCCCGAGGGGACGGTGTGCGGCCTGCTCGGGCCGAACGGCGCCGGCAAGACCACCGCGGTGCGCGTCCTGACCACGCTGCTGCGCGCCGACGCCGGGCGCGCGGTCGTCGCCGGGTTCGACGTGGCGGCCCGGCCCGCCGAGGTGCGCTACCGCATCGGCCTGGCCGGGCAGAACGCCGCCGTGGACGAGATCCTCACCGGCCGGGAGAACCTGGAGATGTGGGGCCGCCTCTACCACCTGGACGCCGCCACCGCCCGCCGCCGCGCCGGGGAGCTGCTGGACCGGTTCGGCCTCGCCGCCGACGCCGAGAAGCGGGTCAAGCACTACTCGGGCGGCATGCGCCGCCGTCTCGACCTCGCCGCCGCCTTCGTCCTGGCCCCGAGTGTCCTGTTCCTGGACGAGCCCACGACGGGGCTGGACCCGCGCAACCGCGACGAGGTGTGGCAGGCGGTCCGCGAGCTCGCCGCCTCGGGCAGCACCGTGCTGATGACCACCCAGTACCTGTTCGAGGCCGACCAGCTCGCCCACCAGATCGCGGTCATCGACGCGGGACGGGTGATCGCGGACGGCTCACCGGACGAGCTCAAGTCGATGGTCGGCGGCGACCAGATCGATCTCGTCGTCCGCGACGCCGCGGGGCTCGCCGAGGCCGCCCGGGTCCTGGCCGCGGCGGCGGGCCGCGATCCGGTCGCCGACCCCGGCGCCCGCCGCCTCACCGCTCCCGTACACGACCGGATCGGCGCGCTGACCGAGGTCGTCCGCGAGCTGGGCGAGCGCGGCATCGCGGTGGAGGACGTCGCGCTGCGCCGCCCCACCCTCGACGAGGTGTTCCTCAGCCTCACCGGCGAGCGGACGGCGCGGGCCGAGGAAGGCGGGCACGGCGAGGAGGACCGGGCGGCATGACGACCCTCATCGCTCCGGTGATCCCCCGATCCCGGCTCCAGCGGCTGCGGTGGACGTTCGCGGACGGCGGCGTGATCGCCCGCGGCAACCTGATCCACCTCGTGCGCAACCCGTCCGCGATCCTCAACCTGCTGTTGTACCCGGCCGTGATGGTGCTGCTGTTCGGCTACGTCTTCGGCAGCGCGATGAACGTCGCCGGGGGCGGCGACTACCGCGAGTTCCTGATGCCGGGGATGTTCGCCCAGACGATGACGCTCGGCGTGATGACCACCATGATCATCGTCACCAACGACGCGGCGCGCGGGGTCACCGACCGGTTCCGCTCGATGCCGATCTCACGGTCGGGGGTGGTGCTCGGCCGCGCCTGCGCGGACATGGTCAACTCGGTGCTGGAGCTGGCCGTGCTGCTCGGGTGCGGGCTCGCTGTCGGCTGGAGCTGGCACCGGGGCGCCGGGAACGCCCTCACCGCCCTGGGGCTGCTGCTGCTCCTGCGCTTCGCGCTCATCTGGGTCGGCATCTATCTCGGGCTGATGCTCACCCCGGAGTCGGCGAGCGCGGCGTGGATGCCGCTGATGCCGCTCACCATGCTCGCCAACACCTTCGTCTCCCCGGAGCTGATGCCCGGCTGGATGGGGGCGATCTCCGAGTGGAACCCCCTGTCGGCGACGGTGGCGGCCTGCCGTGAGCTGTTCGGCAACCCGGGGTGGGGCGGCGACTCCTGGGCCGCCGCGCACGCGCTGCCGCTGGCGGTCGCCTGGCCGGTGGCGCTCACGCTGGTCTTCCTGCCGCTGTCCGCGCGGCGCTACCGGCGGCTCGACCGCTGAGCCCGCCGCCCGCCGGACGCGCGAACCGCCCTGTGGACCGATGTGTAGACCGCTGTGTGGACCGCCCAGCCCGCCCCGGCTCCGACGGCGTACCAGAACAGGTCCGGCGGGTTGAACGAGGTGCCGAGGACCAGGCGGGCGAGCACGCTGCGCGCCGCGAGATCCGCCGGCACGCCGGTGAGCTGGAAGAACTCCACCGCCCAGCTCGCCGCCAGCGCCACCGAGGCGGCGAACGCGGGGCGGGTCCGGGGCGCGGCCACCAGGACCAGCGTGTACAGCAGCAGCGTGTAGAGCGCGTCCCCGCCGTACTTCGCGACCGGCCCGTCCGCCACGGCGCGGATCCCGAGCCCGGCGGCGACCGTGAGCAGGGCGGCGATCACCGCGACCGCCCGCCCCCGCCCCGTCCCGCCGGCCTCGGACCGGCGATGCTCGTGCGTCTCTTCCGCGGCCGGTGCGGGCGGTTCCATGCGGCACCTCGGGGGATTCAGGCGTCGGGATCCCGCTCCGGGCGGTCGGCCCCGGCGCGGGCGCGCGCCTCGGCCGGGCCGTCCGCCTCCAGGGCGGCCCGCGCGGCCTCCTCGCACTCGGCCAGGGTACGCGCGGCGAGGGCCTCCCGTACGGCGGGGACGCTCGGGCCGGACATGGACAGGCTGGTGACGCCCAGCCCGGCCAGCACCGGGGCCAGCAGCGGGTCCGCCGCCGCCTCGCCGCACACGCCGACCGGTTTGCCCGCCCGCCTGCCCGCCGCCCCGCACTCGGCGACCAGCCGCAGCAGCGCGGGCTGCCACGGGTCGAGCAGGTCGGCAAGCTCGCCGTGCTGCCGGTCGGCCGCGCAGGTGTACTGGCTCAGGTCGTTGGTGCCGACGCTGAGGAAGTCCAGCTCGGCGAGGAGGCGGGACGCCTGGAGCGCGGCGGCGGGCACCTCCACCATCGCGCCCACGTGGGCGATGCCCCGGGCCCTGGCCCGGCGGGCGAAGTCCGCCGCCTCGGCCACCGTCGTCACCATCGGCGCCATCACCCACGGGCGCACCCCGGTCGCCCGCGCCGCGGCGGCGACGGCGTCGAGCTGCGCGTCGAGCACGTCCGGCCGGGCCCGGGCCACCCGCAACCCGCGCACGCCGAGCGCCGGGTTGGTCTCCTCGGGCAGTCCGAGGAACGGCAGCGGCTTGTCCGTGCCCGCGTCCAGCGTGCGCACCACCACCCGGTCGCCGGGGAGCGCCCGGAAGACCGCCTCGTACGCGGCGACCTGCTCGTCCATGTCCGGGGCGGTGCGCCGGTCGAGGAAGAGGACCTCGGTGCGGAACAACCCGACGCCCTCCGCGGACACCTCCGCGTCCAGGTCGGCCGCCGAGCCGATGTTGAGCAGCAGCTTCACCGGATGCCCGTCGGCGGTGCGGCCGGGTCCCGTGCTCGCCCGGAGCCGGCTCCGCCGCGCGGCCTCCCGCCGCCGGACCTCGGCCGCCTCGGCGTCGCCGACGCCGGTGCGCACCTCGCCGAGCGCGCCGTCGACGGTGACCGGCGTCCCGTCGCGCAGCTCCCGCGCGCCCCGGCAGGCGACCACGGCGGGCACGCCCCGCGCGCGGGCGAGGATGGCCGTGTGGCTGGTGGGCCCGCCCCTCTCCGTGATCACCGCGAGCACGGTCGCCGGGTCGAGCGTGACGGTGTCGGCGGGCGAGAGGTCCTCGGCCACGAGGACGTACGGGTGCCCCGGGTCGGGGATCGCGGACATCGGCACGTCCAGCGCGGCGGCGACGGCGCGGTTCGCGATGTCAGCCAGGTCGGCCGCCCGTTCGGCGAAGTGGCCGCCCGCCGCCAGGAGCGCGTCGCGGTGGTGGTCGCAGGCGGCGGTGACGGCGTCCAGCGCGTGCATGCCGTCCCGGACGTTCTCCCGCACGGCCTCCTGGAGGAGGGGGTCGGCGGCGATGAGGGACTGCGCCTCGAGGATCGCCCTGGCCTCGGGCTCGGCGGCCTTCTCCGCGAGCGCCGCGAGGCCGAGGGAGGCGGCCAGCAGCGCGCGTACTGCGGTGTCGGCCTCCTCTGCGGGGCTCGCCGCGGTCCAGGGGCGGCCGCGCAGGTGGGACGGGTCCTCCATCCGGCACACCGGGCCCGCGGCCAGCCCGGGGCTGACCCCGAGCCCGCGCAGCGTCGCGCCGGCGGCGCTCTCACTCATGGACGTTCTCCTCCGCGTCGAGGTCGCGGGAGAGCAGGGCGGCGAGGGAGTCGAGCGCGGCGTCCGCGTCCGGGCCGTCGGCGTCGAGGGTGACCTCGGTGCCGTGGACGGCGCCGAGGGCCAGTACGGCGAGGATGCTGTGCGCCGGGACGGGCTTCCCGTCGCCGACCCGGATGCGGACGGGGGTTCCCTGCCGGGCCGCCGCCTCGACGAAGATCTTGGCCGGCCGGGCGTGCAGACCGGCGCGGGAGGCGATGACCACTGTCCTCTCCGGCATCGTCGTGGACCTTTCTCTGAGGGTGGGGGTGAGGGGTCAGGGTTCGACGGTGACCTTGACGGCGGCGCCGCGGATGACGGTGTCGATCCCGTCGAGGACGCCGGAGAGCGGCAGCCGGTGGGTGATCAGGTCGGCGACCGGGACGGAGCCGCTCGCGATCAGCTCCAGCGCCCGCGCGTTGTGGGCGGGGCTCGACCCGTTCGCGCCGACGATCGTCAGCTCCCGGTAGTGGACGAGGTTGGAGTCGCAGCGGATGATCGGATCGTCCTTGGGCAGGCCGCCGAAGAAGCTGATCCGCCCCTGCCGCGACGCGACCCGCAGCGCCAGCTCCTGGGCGGCCCCGGACGCCGCGGCGGTGACGACCACATCCACGCCCCGGCCGTCGGTCAGCTTGAGCACCTCGTCGGCGATGTCCCCGCCCAGGAGGGCCGCGTCCGGCCGCACGCGGTCGGCGGCGAGCGCGAGCCGGTCGGGGTTGAGGTCGGCGAGGAACACCCGGGCGGCGCCCCTGGCGCGGGCCAGCCGCACGTGCAGGCAGCCGATCGGGCCGGAGCCGATGACGAGCACGTCGTCGCCGTCGCCGACCCGGGCCAGCTCCTGGCCGTTGAGCACGCAGGCGAGCGGCTCGGCCACCGACGCCTCGGCGAAGCTCACGCCGTCGGGGACACGGTTGAGACCGCCGACCGCGAGGACCTTGGCCGGGACGACCATGTACTCGGCGAAGCCGCCGTCGTAGTGGTACCCCATCGACTCCTGGTTCGGGCAGACCGTCATCCGGCCGCGGCGGCACTCCCCGCAAGTTCCGCAGGGGATCGCGGCGATCACCTGGACGCGGTCGCCGGGCGCCCAGCCGGGCACGTCGGTCTCGACGACCTCGCCGGCGATCTCGTGGCCCATCACCCGGGGCGGTCTGATGTGGTGGTGGCCGTGCCTGAGGATCTTCGCGTCCGTGCCGCAGGTGGAGCAGGCGCGTACCCGGATCTTGACCTCGCCCGGCCCGGCGGCCGGCTCGGGCGCGTCCTCGATCCGGATGTCGCCGGGCGCGTGGAATCGGGCGACCTTCACGTGATCTCCTCTTCGGTGGGTTGTCCGTCGGGTCGCAGCAGGTGGACGACCTCCTCGACCCGGGTCGCCTGCCGCAGGGCGTGTACGCGGTCCGGGTCGAGCAGGATCTCGGCCAGCTCGGCGAGCAGCCGTACGTGCCCGTCGCCCCGCGCGGCGATGCCGACGCAGACGGTGACCCGCTCGCCGTCCCAGTCGACGCCGCCGGGGAAGCGCAGGACGCAGATCGCGTCGTGGTGGACCGCGTCCTTGGCGGCGAGGGTGCCGTGCGGGATGGCCACCCCCTCGCCCACGTAGGTGGAGATCGAGCGCTCCCGCTCGATCATGCTCTCGACGTACGGCTCCCCGGCCGCGCCGACGGCGACGAGGGCCCGGCCGCACTGGCGGATCGCGTCGTCGCGGTCCGCCGCCGAGGCGTCGAGCAGTACGGCGCGCGGGTCGAGAGGGAGCGGCGCCGGGTCAGCCATGCACGGTCCCGCCGTTCTTGATGGCGGTGACGAGCGTGGTGACCGCCGGGTCCCCGATGAAGATCGTGATGGGGACGAGGACGGTGCCCGGCGCGGTCTTTCTGGCCCGGTCGGCGAGCCCGGAGTGGCAGACCACCACGTCGGCGTCGGCGGGGATCGAGTTGACCGGGGTGTGCTCGACCTCGATCCCGAGGCCCTTGAGTTGCTTGCGGAGCTGGCTCGCCAGCATCACGCTGCTGCCCATCCCCGCGTCGCAGGCGACGACGATCTTGCGGATGTCGGTGCTCTGGATGTCGGCCATGTCGTCATGCCTCCTGGGGGGCGGGGGTGGTCTCGGGCTCGGAGGTGGGGGCCGGGGTCTCCTCGCCGGTCTTCCGGCCGAAACCGAGCAGCGCGGCGGCGACGGCGAAGGAGATCCCGGCCGCGACGACGATGCCCGCGAGCACGCCGAACCAGCCGCCCTTGGGCGTCACCGCGAGGTAGGCGAAGATGCTGCCGGGCGACGGGGTGGCCACCAGGCCGGCGCCGGTGACGATGAAGGTGAAGACTCCGGCCGCGCCGCCGGCGATGACCGCGAGGATCAGCCGCGGCTTCATCAGCACGTACGGGAAGTAGATCTCGTGGATGCCGCCGAAGAACTGGATGATCATCGCGGCGGGGGTGGACGGCCGCAGCGAGCGCGGCCCGAAGAACAGGTACGCGAGGAGCAGCCCGAGACCGGGACCCGGGTTGGACTCCAGCATGAACAGGATCGACTTGCCGTCCCTGACCGCCTCCGCCACGCCGAGCGGCCCGAGGACGCCGTGGTTGATGGCGTTGTTGAGGAACAGCACCTTGGCGGGCTCGATGAGGATCGAGGCGAGCGGCAGCAGGTTCGCGTTCACCAGCCACTCGACCGCGTCGCCCGCCGCCTCGGTGACCACCTGGACGATCGGCCCGATGCCCCACATGCCGAGCAGGGCCATCCCCGCGCCCGCGATGCCGGCGGTGAAGTTGTCCACCAGCATCTCGAAACCGGCGCGGGTGCGCTGCTGGACGACGCCGTCCACCAGCTTGATCACGAAGGCGGCCAGCGGGCCGATGATCATCGCGCCGAGGAACATGGGGATGTCGGCGCCGACGACGACGCCCATGGTGGCCACCGCGCCGACGACCGCGCCGCGCTGGCCGTGGACCATCCTGCCCCCGGTGTAGCCGATGAGCACCGGCAGCAGGACCTTGATGATCGGATCGACGAGCTTGGCGAAGTCCTCGTTGGGCAGCCATCCGACGGGGATGAACAGCGCGGTGATCAGGCCCCAGGCGATGAACGCGCCGATGTTCGGCATGATCATCGCGGCCAGGTGGCCTCCGACGCGTTGGATGGTGGCCTTCAACCCGGTTCCGTAGACCGCGGGGGTGTATTCGGTCATTGGGGGTGCTCCTTCCGATGGGGGGTGAAGGTGCCGCGTGCGGGCCGGCCTCAGTGCCCCGGCCGCAGCGGTCGTCTCGGGTCGGGCGGGCCGACGCGTACGAGATCGCGCCGGATGTCCGCGGGGCCGGGCATGCGGCTGCCCGGCATCGCGACGGCGGCCGTCCCCCAGGCCAGCGCCTCGACCAGCGCCCGCTCGCCCCGCGCCCCCGCCGCGAGGAAGCCGGCCAGCATGGCGTCGCCCGCGCCGACCGTGCTGCGGGGCTCGGCCACCGGGCACTCGCCGTGCCAGATCCGGCCGTCCTGCAGGAGGAGCGCCCCGTCCGCTCCGATGCTGGCCAGGACCGTGCCGGCGCCCATCGCGCGCAGCTTCTCCGCCGCGTCGATCGCGTCGCCGAGGCGGCCGATGGCGGTGCCGGTCGCCTCGGCGAGCTCCTCCCGGTTCGGCTTGACGAGGGCCGGGCCGGCCGCGGCGGCGGCGGGCAGCGCCGGTCCGCTCGTGTCGACGGCCACGTTGATGCCGGCGCCCGCGAACCTGCGGCACAACCCGGCGTAGACACCCGCGGGCAGGCCCGGGGGCAGGCTGCCGGACGTGACCACCCAGTCCGCGTCGTGCGCCGCGCCGAGGACCGCCTCGGCCACCGTCTCCAGCTCGGCCGCGGACAGCGGCGTGCCCGGCTCGTTCACCTTCGTGCTGGTGCCGTCGGGTTCGGCGAGCGTCACGTTGGACCGGGTCGTGCCCGCGATCGGGACCGTGACCATGTCGATGCCCTCGGCCGACAGCAGGTCCACGAGCCGGCGCCCCTCGTGCCCGCCGTACGGGACGACCGCGCGGGACCTGATCCGGTTGGCGAGCAGGGCGCGGGACACGTTGACGCCCTTGCCGCCGGGGTCGAGCCGCGCGGTCGCCGCCCGGATGACGGCCCCCCGCGCGAGCGCCGCGATCTCGATCGTGCGGTCCAGGCTGGGGTTGAGGGTCAGCGTAAGGATCACGCGCGCACCACCTCGGGCCCGGCGGCGGAGATCTCGGCGGCCAGCGCCGGATCGAGTCCGTCGTCGCTGATCACCATGTCGATGTCGGACAGCGTGGCGAACCGGGTGAGGTAGACCCCGGAGAACTTCGTGTGGTCGGCCAGCAGCACGCTGCGCTCCGCCGCGCCGATCATGGCCCGCTTGATCGCAGCCTCGGCCGGGTCGGGCGTGGTCAGGCCCCTGGCGACCGAGCAGCCGTTCGCGCCCATGAACGCCACGTCCACGTGCAGGTCGGCGAGCGGGCGCAGCGCCCAGTCGTCCACCGTGGCGAGCGTACGGCCGCGCACCCGGCCACCGAGCATGATCACACTGAGGTTGGCCCGGGTCGCGAGCATCGTCGCGAGCGGCGGCGAGTTGACGATGACGGTCAGCTCGCGGTCGGCGGGGAGCGCCCGCGCCAGGCGGCCGGTCGTCGAGCCCGCATCGACGATCACCGCGCCGTCGTCGGGAAGCTCGGCGAGCGCGGCCTTGGCGATGCGCTCCTTCTCCTCGGTCATCACCTCGTCCCTGGCGGCGAGCGCCGGCTCGAAGCCCAGGCGCTCGACCGGGATGGCGCCGCCGTGCACGCGTCGCAGCACGCCGGCCCGTTCCAGGACGGTCAGGTCGCGGCGGATGGTCTCGGTGGTGACGGCGAACTCCTCCGCCAGCGTCACCACGTCCACCCGGCCGATGGACCGCGCACGGCGCAGGATCTCCTGCTGCCGCTCCTCGGCGTACATGATGTTGATTCACCGCCGTTTCGATGTTGTTTCGTCTGTATTTATCCCTCCAAGATGTGGAAGTCAATGGGGTTGGGGGGAAATCGCCTCACACGAGTCCGCGTTGCGCCGACCGGGTGACACCCGGGAAAACCGGACGAACACCACATCGCCTCGCTAGACTTGCCGCCCATGATCACGCCCGGTGCGCCGCCCGTGCCGCCCGCCGAGCAGGCGCCCTCCGACCCGCCCGTGCCGCCCGCCGCCGCGCTCTCCGGCGGGGGCCGCGCGGTACGGCTCGTCGCGGCGGCCCTGTGCGCGGCGCTTCTCGTCGTCGGCACGTTCTGGGGAGACGACGACGCCTTCCCGTTCGGCCCGTTCCGGATGTACTCCACCAGCACCCCGCCCAACGGGAACATCCACGTGATGGTCCTCAAGGCGCGGATGCCCGACGGGAGCTGGCGCGAGGTCCCCCTCGAATCGGTCGTGGTCGGGGTGAACCGCGCCGAGGTCGAGGGCCGGATCCCGAGCTTCCAGGCGCAGCCGGAGCTGGTCGGCCGGCTGGTCGAGGCGCACGACAAGCTCCGGCCCGCCGAGCCCCGCTGGACCGGCGCCCGCCTGGTCATGCGATATCTCAAGCTGCGCGAGCGCAGGTTCGTCGGAACCGAGGAGAAGGTGGTGGCCGAGTGGCTGCGCTAGCCCACGTCACGACCCGCTGGTTCTTCGGCCCGGTGCCCCTGGCGCGGGTGGCGGTCTTCCGGATCGCCGCGTACCTGTTCATCCCGCTCGACCTGCTGCTGCTGCGGCCGCTCGGCTCGCACCACGCGTCGGCGACCGCGCTCTACCGGCCGCTGATCGTCGCCGACCTGCTGCACCTGCCGCGGCCGACCCCCGGCCTCATCGCGGCGGTCACCTGGACGCTGGTCCCGCTCGCGGTCGTCGCCGCCGCCCTCGCGCCGTCCGGCCGGTGGCAGCGGACGCTCGGCGCCGCGATCTTCCTGCTGTACTTCGAGCAGCTCGTCATCAGCTTCTCCTTCGGGAAGGTCGACCACGACCGCATCGCGTACGTGGTGGCCCTCGCCGTGCTGCCGACCGTGGCGGGGGCGCGGCTGCGGGAACGCGGCCACGCCGAGTCGGCCGCGTGGGCGCTGCGCTGCGTCCAGATCGCCGTCATCGCGACGTACTTCCTGTCGGCCTTCGCCAAGCTGCGGTTCGGCGGCGTCGAGTGGGTGAACAGCGCGACGCTGGTGCGCGCGGTGATGCGCCGCGGCACCGGGTTCGGCCGGCTGCTGCTCGACTATCCGTGGCTCCTGCACTGGTCCCAGTGGGGGATCATGCTGATGGAGCTGCTCTCGCCCGTGGTCCTGTTCCTGCGCGGCCGATGGCAGCGGCTCGCGGTCGGCGGGCTCGCCGGGTTCCACGTGGCCGTCTACGCCACCATCTCGATCATGTTCTGGCCGCACGTGTTGTGCCTGCTGCTCGCCTTCCTGCCCACGGAGCGGCTGGTGCGCTCAGCCGCCGCGCCGGTCGGCGGGCAGGACGCACATGGGGGTGCCGCCGGGGAGCCGGTGCCGGTTGGCGGCGATCAGCCGGTAGAGGCCGTGGGCGGCCCAGCGGAAGGGCGGGACGCGCAGGAGCAGCCCCAGCGGTGACCAGGGCAGGCCCGCCGCGAGCAGGATCTTGGCGACCGCCTGCGCCCCGCCGAAGACGCGGCCCCGCGTGTCCACCCAGAGCAGCTCGTACTCGGCGCGCTCAGGGGTGGTGCCCAGCGCGGCGAGGTCGGTGAACTGCCAGGCCGCGACGTCGGCGGGGACGTCCATCCGCCGCTCGATGAAACCGGCGGCCGTGGTGCAGAAACCGCAGTCCCCGTCATAGATGATTAACGATCTCTCCACGGTTCCCCATCATGCCGCAGCGGGAGCGAGGGGCGCGCGGCCGGGCCCGTCCCCGCCTGGTCCACAGTGGAGGGAAGGGCACACGCGCCGAGTGGACCCGGAGGTTCTCGATGACGACGACCCCGATCGCCGACTACGCGATGCTCTCCGACCGGCACTCCGCGGCGCTGGTGTCCAAGGACGGCGCCGTCGACTGGTTGTGCCTGCCGCGCTTCGACAGTCCCTCGGTGTTCGCCGCGATGCTCGACGACGACGCCGGGTCGTGGTCGATCCGCCCGGTCGGGCAGTACCGGGTCTCGCGGCACTACATGGACGCCACGCTGGTGCTCCAGACGACCTTCGAGACCGCGAGCGGCGCGCTGGTCCTCACCGACGCGCTGGCTACTGGGGGAGACCCGGACCCGCACCGGCTCGGCGCCGCCGCCCCGCACACGCTGCTGCGCTCGGTCACCTGCGTACGCGGCTCGGCCGAGGTGGAGATCCGCTTCCGGCCGAGGCCCGAGTACGGCCTGGTCACGCCGCTGCTCTCCCGGGTGGACGGCGGGATCAGGGCGCGCGGCGGCTCCGGCCGGATCGTCCTGTCGTCCCCGGTGGATCTGGAGATCGCCCGGGAGGAGGCCGCGGCCACGGTCACGCTGGGGGGCGGCGAGGTGCTGCGCTTCGCCCTGTGCTGGGCGGCGCTGGACCAGCCCGAGCCCGGGTTCCGCTCCCCTGAGAAGATCGCGGCCGACCTGGAGGCGACCCTGACCTCGTGGCGGGCCTGGTCGAGGGCGCACCAGGCGTACGAGGGGCCGTACCTCGGCCTGGTGCGGCACTCCGGGCGGGTCCTGCAGGGCCTGAGCTACCAGCCGACGGGCGCGATCGTCGCGGCGGCCACGGCCGCGCTGCCGGAGGCGGCGGGCGGGAAGCGCAACTGGGACTACCGGTACGCCTGGATCCGGGACGCGAGCTTCACCATGGACGCGCTGTGGGTGGCGGCCTGCCCCGACGAGGCCGAGGAGTTCTTCTCGTTCATGACGACGGCCGCGGCGACGTACGAGCCGGAGCGGGCGCTGCAGATCATGTTCGGCGTGGGCGGCGAGCGCGATCTCACCGAGCGGGAGCTGCCGCACCTGCGCGGCTGGCGGGACAGTTGGCCGGTCCGCACGGGGAACGGCGCCTGGCGCCAGCCGCAGATCGACGTCTACGGCGCCCTGCTCGGCGCGGCCTCCCGGCTCGCCGACCAGCTCCCGTGGGCCGACCCGGACGAACGGGCCTTCCTGGCCGCGCTGGCCGACGCCGCCGCCCGCCAGTGGAGCCGCCCCGACCACGGGATCTGGGAGATCCGCGGCGACCCCCGCCACTACGTGTACTCGAAGGTGATGTGCTGGGTGGCGCTGGACCGGGCGATCGCGCTCGCCGACCGGCTGGACGCGGCCGACCGCGTGCCGCGCTGGCGCCGGGCCAGGGACGAGATCCGCCGGGCGGTGCTCCGCGACGGGTGGAACGAGGAGGCGGGCGCCTTCACCCAGGCGTTCGGCTCGCCGGACCTGGACGCGTCCGTGCTGATGATGCCGATCGTCGGGTTCCTGCCCGCCGACGACCCGCGGATGCTGGCGACCGTCGACGCGGTCGTCGAGCGGCTCACCGGGGAGAACGGCCTCGTGTACCGGTACCGCGCCGACGACGGCCTGGAGGGCGGGGAGGGCGCGTTCGTGCTCTGCACGTTCTGGCTGGCGCAGACGCTCGCGCTGGCGGGCCGCGTGGAGCGGGCGTGCGAGGTGTTCGAGAACGCCGTCTCCTACGTCAACGACGTCGGCCTGCTCGCGGAGGAGATCGATCCGGCCACCGGCGAGCACCTGGGCAACTTCCCCCAGGCGTTCAGCCACATCGGCCTGGTCAACGCGGCCTGGGCGATCGACGGCGGCCTGGCCGACGGCCAGATCCTGTGCTGACGCCCGGCCGGTCGGGGGCGGCGTCAGGCGAGGCACCGCAGGGCGGCCGCGATCTCGGGATCGAGCGGGTGGCCGTCCGGCAGCCTGCCGACCGTGGCCTCGACGAACTCCGCGTACGGCACGCGCGCGGAGCGGTCACCGACCCGGACGTCCACGTGGTCGCCGGAGCGCTCGGCCCGCGCCCCGGACCCCTGCTCGCCGAGCACGAACAGCCCGACCCGGACCCGCCACAGCGTGCGCGCCCCGGCCTCCTTCTCGGAGACCGGGGCGCCGACGTCGTCGCCGTGTGTGGCGTACTCGGAGTCGTAGTGGAAGGTCTGCAGGCCCACCGGGTACGGCCCGGCGGAGGTGGTGAGCGTCGCGTCGCGGCCGAGCGCCCGCATCCGCTCGCGCGTCTCGGCGTTCTTGTCGCGCCACTCGGCGAGCACATCGCCGACCGGCAGGTCGCGGCGCCGCCGTACGCACCATTCGTTGAAGCCGTTGTAGCCCCCGCCGACGCCTTCCCGTTCCAGCGCGGCGAAGAGCCGGTCGAGGTCCCCGTCCAGGCAGGCATGGTTGTACAGCTCCTCCCCGGCGAGGTGGCCGAGGACGTCGCGTACGGACCAGCCCGCGCACCGGGACGGCCTGTGCCATCCCTCGTCGTCGAGCGAGGAGAAGAAGCGGTCCAGCCGGGCGGCCTCGGTGTCGAAGATGTCGAACGGGTCGAGATCCCGGAGCGGGTCGGTGGTGGTCATGGGACACGACCTACCCGCCGGCCCGCCGGGTCTCACTGCCGTCGCCCCGGCGCCGAGGCGCCCTCCCGTGCCCGCGTACCCGGCGGAAGGTCGGTTGACGACCGGTGGTTTTCCGGGTGGGGCCGTACGGGCGGGCGCCTTCGGCGGTCGGATCGGTCAGCGGTGGGCGTGGGTCTCGGTGCCGAACCGCGGCGTGTGCCGCTTCGCGGCGGTCATGCCGGTCGACATGTTGGCGAGGCCCAGCAGCAGGATGATCGCGCCGACGACCACGTTGCTGATGATGACTCCGGGACGGTTGTTCGGGCCGCTGACCACCCACGGAGAGATGATCGTCCACACCCCGACGACGGGGGCGACCCAGGCCAGACCGTAGGTCCGGCCGTACGCGGAGCTGTAGCCCAGCGCCAGGAGCGCGACCAGGATCCCCGTGATCAGGTTGTTGACCGTGATGTCGGTGAGGGTCCTGAAGCCGACGATCCATGGCGACACCGCCAGGTATATGCCGGCGAGCAGCGTGAGCCCGTCCGTCAGCTGGGCCGTCGGATTCGCGGCGGCTGCCTCGTATCGGGCGCGCATCTGCATGATGTCAGGATGCTGCCCGATGTCCGTACTGTGCGACATGTTGCGCACCCCCTCCGGGGATGAGACGAACACCTTCCATTCTAAGTCCGCTACTTCCCCCGAATTCCGATTTATGCATTTAAGTCCGGATGGATTCCAGCGGATTTCCAGCGAGGTCGATGGTGTTTCTGAGGTGTTTGTGACCGCAGGGTCCTCCGGGGTGACGCCGGGGCGCGGGAAGGGCGCGGCGTGTCCCCTGTGTTTCAGCTAGTTTCAGGCGGCGGGCGCCCGGCCCGGGACGCCCGTCTCGGCCGGGCGGGACGGGTGATCCGCTGCCCGAACTGGGGGAATGTCCCTTGGTCCCGGGATGGTGTGAATTTTCGTGTGATTTCCGGGGTAATAGCCGCATCGCGCAGTGTGGCCGACAATTCACGTGCGCGTGGCGCTGCCGTATGGTGGTTGTGGGAGCGCTCCCACAGCTGCTAAGGAGGCGGACGTGGTCCTTCCCTTCGTGATGGAGCCGCTGGAAGCGGCGTCGCCGCGCACGGCGGAGTGCCTGCTACCCGCGACGGGCCCCGGCGTCGCCGCCGCCCGCGCGCTCGTCCGGCGCGAGCTTCCCCTGTGGGGAGCCCGGTCGCTGGTCGACGACTGCGAGCTCATCGTCGGCGAGCTCGCCGCCAACGTCGTACGGCACGGCGGCTCCGCGTTCACCCTGCGCCTGGCCGGCGACGGCCGCCTGGTCCGCGGCGAGGTCTTCGACCCGGGCGAGGGCGTCCCCCGGCCGCGGGCCTGCGGCCCCGACGCGACCGGCGGGCGTGGGTTGCTCATCGTCGGCGGCCTCGCCCTCGACTGGGGCGTCAGGCCGGGCCGCTACGGGAAGACGGTGTGGTTCGTCGTCGGCGACGCCGACCCCGCCCCGGGTCACCCGGTCCTGCGGGACCGTTTCCCGCTGGCCGACCGGACCCGCCCCCGCGCGCTCGGGCTCCCCTGAGCCGGGTCTCCCACGTTTGGGCTCCGCCCGGGGGATAGGAGTGATCTGTGGGTCCCGATCCGCGGGAACCCGAGAGGCAGGAGCCCGAGAGGCAGGAGCCCGAGAGGCAGGAGCCCGAGAAAGGAGAGCCGCACGCATGCCAGGTCGCGAGGAACTCCCGTCCACGCTGGAGCGCTCGGCCAAGGACGCGCAGGAGACGTGGATCAAGGCCCACGACTCCGCCGTCGAGACGTATGGCGAGGGCCAGCGGGCCCACCGGACCGCGTACGCCGCGCTGAAGCACTCGTTCGAGAAGGTGGGCGACCACTGGGAGAAGAAGGCCAAGCGCGGCCCGTCCGACGCGCAGGCGCGCAAGGGCACGCCCAAGCCGGGGAAGACCGCCGAGGGAGTGGACGCCAACGCGTCCAAGCGGCACCTTTACGAGACCGCCGCCCGTCTGGACGTCAAGGGCAGATCCTCGATGTCGAAGGGCGAGCTGGTCGACGCGATCGAGAAGGCCAACCGCCGGGCCACCGCGCGGGCCCGGGAACGCTGACCCGCGCCGGCCCCGGCGCGCGGGAGCCCGGGCGGCGCGCTCCGCCCGGGCTCCCTCATGGGCGTGAAGGTCACCCCCGCGACTCCGGGCCGACGCCGAGCCGCCGCTGGCGGCGCAGTGCGAGGGCGATGTCGGCGACGACGATGATCGCGACGAAGCCGGCCGCGCCGAACACCCACCAGACACGGGTCAGCGCACCGGTGAGCGCGACGCCGAAGCACAGCACCAGGAGAAACGCGCCGATCAGGATGTGGATGACGTCGCGCGGCGTCGCGGGCACGCGGGTGATCCCCTTCTCGGACTCCTGTTCCGGGGTGAAGCGGGGTTCCTTGGGATAGCTGCTGCGGGGTTCCTCGGACATGCGGCCCACCTACCCTCGGATCCGGTTGACTATCGCGGTCGTGGAGCGGTCCTGGACGTAGCCGAGCACCCGCACCTCGCCGCCCAGCTCCCTGACCAGCTCCGCCTCCGGCAGCAGGTCGGGGTGGTAGTCGCCGCCCTTCACGTAGACGTCCGGGCGGACCAGGCGCAGCAGCTCCTCGGGCGTGTCGCCGTCGAAGACCGTGATGTGGTCGACGCAGCCGAGCGCGGCCAGCACCGCCACCCGGTCCTCGCACGAGTTGATCGGCCGGTCGGGCCCCTTCAGACGGGCCACGCTGTCGTCGCCGTTGACGGCCACGACCAGCACGTCGCCGAGCCCCGCCGCCTCCTCCAGGCAGGCCACGTGCCCCCGGTGCAGCACGTCGAAGCAGCCGTTGGTGAAGACGACCCGCCGGCCGAGCGCCCGCTCCTCGGCGACCAGCTCGGCCAGCCGCGCGGCGGACACCGCGCCGCGCCGCCGCAGGGCGCGGAGCAGGTCGTCCCGGCAGCAGACCGCCGTGCCGGGGCGGCGCACCACGACCCCGGCCGCGGCCTGCGCGAGGTCGGCGGCGATCTCCTCGCCCGCCCCCGCGGCGAGGGCGAGGGCGAACGCCGCCGTGAACGTGTCCCCGGCGCCGGTGCTCATCTGGTCGGGCGCCGGCGTCGCCCGGGTCCGGTACGGCTCCCGCCCCCTCCGGTGCAGCAGCGCGCCCTCGCCGTCGAGGGTCGTGACGACGCGCCGGGCGCCGGTCTCGTCGAGCAGCCGCTGGGAGCGGGCGGTGAGAAACGCGACACGGTCCCCCTCCTGCTCCGGCTCCCCGAGCAGCCGCAGCACCTCGCGGAAGTTGGGCAGCACGGCGGCGGGGCGGCACTCGCGCCAGGGGCCGACCTCGTGGGCGTCGACCACGAGGTCGAGCCGCAGGTCGAGCAGCGCCCGCCGTACGGCCGGGGTGCAGACCCCGGCGCCGTAGTCGCAGACGACGACCACGTCCGCGCCGGGCCCCAGCTCGCGAATCCGCTCGATGAGCTCGCGTTCCGCGCTTTCGGGGATCGGGGACCTGTCCTCCTCGTCGTAGCGGGCGACGATCTGGCTTCCGGTCACGACGCGGCGCTTGACGGCCGTCCGCCGGTTCCGGCAGATCGCCAGGCCGTCCACGCCGTGGCTCATGAGGGACGCGTTGAGTGTGGCGCCCGCCGGGTCCGCGCCGGTGACGCCCAGCATGTGGACGTGGGCGCCGAGGGCGGCGAGGTTCACCGCGGCGTTCGCCGCGCCGCCGGGCTGGTCGTCGATCGCCTCCAGGGTCACGACGGGAACCGGTGCCTCCTGGGCCATCCGGGTGCTGCTTCCCCGGAGCCAGGAGTCGAGCATGACGTCCCCGACCACCACGGCGGTCAGATCACCGAATCGGGCCACGATGTCTTCCGTCATGAGAAGCGGCTACCCCGCGAAGTGGAGTGAAAACAGCGTGAAACCGGGATAAAACAGGGGAAAGCGGGATGGTTTGTCCCTTTGTGGTCCGGGTAGCCGCCTCCCCGTGTCCCAGCCCGGAATGTCCCCATGACCAGCCTCCTCGTCGACGGCGTCGACCGGATCGCGGTGCTCCGGGCCAACGCCCTCGGCGACTTCCTCCTCACGCTGCCCGCCCTGGAGGCGCTGAAGCGGGCCTATCCGGCGGCGCGGCTGACCCTGCTCGGCCGCGACTGGCACGCCCGGTTCCTGCGCGGCCGTCCCGGACCCGTTGACGACGTCGTCGCGCTGCCGCCGATCTCCGGCGTCTCCGCCCCGCCCGGCGAGGGAGCCGCCCCCGGCCACGTCTACGACGAGCTGCGCGGACGCTTCGACCTCGCCGTCCAGATGCACGGCGGAGGCCGCAACTCCAACCCGTTCCTGCGGCGGCTGGGCGCCCGGCTGACCGTGGGACTCCGCACGCCGGACGCCGAGCCGCTCGACCGCTGGGTGCCGTACGTCCACTACCAGCACGAGACGCTCCGCTATCTGGAGGTGGCCCGGCTGGTCGGCGCGGACGGCTGCTCCCTGGAGCCCCGGGTGGCGGTCACCCGGGCCGACTGGGCCGAGCTGAGCAGGGTGGTCGGCCCGCTGCCGCGCGGCGTGGTCGCCGTCCACCCGGGCGCGAACGACGCGCGCCGCCGGTGGCCTCCCGAGCGCTTCGCCGCCGTCGCCGACCGGCTCGGCCGTCCCGTCGTCGTCACCGGCACCGGGCCGGAACGCGGCATCGTCGAACGGGTCGTGCGCGAGATGCGCCGCCCCGCCGTCCCCGTCGTCGGCGAGTTGTCGCTCGGCGGGCTCGCCGCGCTGTACGCCGCCTGCGACCTGCTGATCGCCAACGACACCGGACCGCGCCACCTGGCCGCCGCCACCGGCACGCCCACCGTCGCCGTCTTCCTGTGCGGGAACCTGGTCAACGCCGGGCCGCTCTCCCGCAGCCACCACCGGCCGCTGATCTCGTGGACCACCGCCTGCCCCGTCTGCGGCGCCGACGGGACCGACCCGTACGGCGAGCCCTGCGGGCACCGCGTTTCATGGGTGGGCGACGTGACCGTGGACGACGTGCTCGACCAGGCCCGCGACCTCCTGGGATGGCGCTGAGGTGGCGGGGGAGACCGACCTCGCGAAGCTGCTGGAGCTCGAACTGCGGACCAGCCATCCCGACGAGCCCGGGATCCGGAGGCGGCGGCGCGGGCGGGGCTTCCGGTACACCTGGGCCTCCGGCCGTCCGGTGAAGGACGCGGCCGCGCTGCGGCGGATCAGGTCGCTCGCCATCCCGCCCGCGTGGATCGACGTGTGGATCTGCGCCGACCCCCGCGGGCACATCCAGGCGGTCGGCACCGACTCGGCCGGGCGGCGGCAGTACCGCTACCACGAGGCGTGGCGGGCCCAGCAGGACCGGGCCAAGTTCGACCACGTCCTGGAGGTCGCCGAGCGGCTCGCCGCCTTCCGCCGCCGCGTGGCCGAGGACCTGCGCGGCGAGGGGCTGACCCGCGAGCGGGTCCTCGCCGCGGCGGCCCGGATGCTCGACACGGGCTTCTTCCGGGTCGGCGGCGAGGAGTACACCGACTCCTACGGCCTGGCCACGCTGCGCACCTCCCACGTCCGATGCGCCGGAGGCCGGGTCCTCTGCGCGTACACCGCCAAGGGCGGCAAGCGGCGCGAGCAGGTGCTGGCCGACGCCGAGGTGTGCGAGGTGATCCAGTCCCTGCTCGGCCACAAAGGCGAGCTGCTGCGCTACCGCTCCGACGGGGACTGGGTGGACGTGCGCAGCGACGACATCAACGCGTACCTCAAGGAGGCGTTCGGCACCGACGTCTCCGCCAAGGACTTCCGCACCTGGCACGCCACCGTGCTGGCCGCGGTCGGCCTGTCGGTGTCCCGCCGGGTGCGCGGCACCATGGGCAGGCGCCGGGCGGTCTCCCGCGTCATGGCCGAGGTCGCCGAATATCTCGGCAACACCCCCGCCGTGGCCCGCGCGTCGTACGTGGACCCCCGGCTCATCGAGTTGTACGAGCGGGGGCGGTTCATCCCGCTCGAACGGCTCGGCGCGGACATCGAGGAGGGCGGGCTGGCCACCCACGGCGCGGCGGAGAAGGCCGTCATCACGCTGCTGCGCGGTGTCTGATTGCCTCGCTTCGCTCGGCGGGCTCGGGGCGCCCTCAGGCGATGTCTTCCCTCGTCGCTCGGACTGCGTTTGATTGCCTCGCTCCGCTCGGCGGTTCGGGGCGCCCGAAGTCGGCTCGTGCCCTCGTCACGTCCTCGCTCCTTCGTCGCTGCGGGCGTTCCTCGGTTACTTCACCGCCGCGCCCCTCACGTTCCTCGGCTCACTCGCTCGTGTTGTCGGGTTTGCCTTCGTCACGCTCCTCGCTCCTTCGTCGCTGCGGGCGTCCCTCGGTCCAGACACCGCCGCGCCCCTCGCGTGACGGCCGGCCGCCGTGATGATCGACGAGGGCTCGGGGGGTGATGGCCGCAAACCCTGAGTTTCGCGGCGGATTGGGCGGGCAGGCGCTGGAGAGTCCGATCGGAGGGGGAATCCATGGACGCGCCGCACTATGTCGCGGCCCGCGTGCAACGGGCGCTGGCGGAGGACGAGCGGACCGTCGAGCTGGGCATCCGGGTCGACGTGCGGGGAAATCAGATCTTTCTCCGGGGCCGGGTCAGCGCTCCGGAGCGCCGGCTCCTGATCGAGGACGTCGCCCGTGAGGCCGCGCCGGGCCTTTCCGTGCACAACGAGATCACCCTGGTGGAGGTCCGCGAACCGGGAGAGGAGGAGCATCTGTGACGGAGACGCGAATCGCGGCCGTGGCGGACATCCACATGGGAGAGGATCTGCGGGGGCACTTCCGCCCCAAACTGCACGGCATCGAGAACCGGGCCGAGGTCCTGCTGGTGGGCGGCGACCTGACCCGGCACGGGACCGTGGCCGAGGGCAGGGTCGTCGCCGACGAGCTGCGCGACCTGCCGATCCCGGTGATCGCGGTGCTCGGCAACCACGACTACCACTCCGACGCGGAGCAGGCGATCACCGCGATCCTGCGCGACGCCGGGGTGACCGTGCTCGACGACGAGGCGACCATCCTCTCCCTGGACGGCACGACCCTGGGGGTGGTGGGCGGCAAGGGCTTCGGGGGAGGGTTCGCCGGGAAGTGCGCGAGCGAGTTCGGCGAGCCGGAGACCAAGGCGTTCGTCCGGCACACCCGGCAGATCGCCGACCGCTGGCGGCGGGCGCTGAAGGAGCTGGACACCGACCACCGGATCGTCCTGAGCCACTATTCGCCGGTCAAGGACACCCTGATGGGGGAGCCCACCGAGATCTATCCGTTCCTGGGCAGCTACCTGCTCGCCGAGGCGGCCGACGAGGAGGGCGCCGACCTGATCGTCCACGGCCACGCGCACCTCGGGACGGAGAAGGGGCTCACGCCGGGCGGGATCCAGGTGCGGAACGTCGCCGTCCCCGTGATCGGCAGCGCGTACACGGTCTACTGCCTCAACGGCGCGTGACCCCCGCGGTTCCCCGGTTCCGCGCGATCCCCGCCGCGTTTCCGTACACGGCTTTCGTACGCGTCCCCGGGCACGGGACGGCGGCCGGACTCCCGCCGGCCGCCGTTGTCCCATGCTCGCCCCGGCTATGGATGGAAGATGCTGACGCCGCCGGGACCGACGAGGAACCCGATGACGATGAGGACGATTCCCCAGAGGATGTCCCGGCGCGCGAGGATCACATAGATCCCGGAGATGACCAGCACTACGGCGATGATCCAGAGCAAAGTAGCCATGGACCTCCCCTGCCCTGGCGATTGTCTGGATAACTCCCGGTCTTCGGTGAATTTGCGTCGCCATTTGGAAGGGGTGGCGTTTGGTCCGCCCTGTTCGGGCAGGTGGCGGCTATGACCAAGTTCGGATATTTCCTCTCATGCGAGGAACACGACCCGAAGGAACTCGTACGGCAGGCGAAACTCGCCGAGCAGTCCGGATTCGAGGGGCTGTGGATCTCCGACCACTATCACCCCTGGCTGGACGAGCAGGGGCAGAGCGCGTTCGTCTGGTCGGTCATCGGCGCGCTGTCGCAGGTGACGTCGCTGCCGGTGACGACCGCCGTGACGTGCCCGATCATCCGCATCCATCCGGCGATCATCGCGCAGGCCGCGGCCACCGCCCAGGTGATGCTCGACGGCCGGTTCCGGCTGGGCGTCGGCACCGGCGAGAACCTCAACGAGCACATCCTCGGCGACCAGTGGCCACCGGCGTCGGAGCGGCGGCGGATGCTGGAGGAGGCGATCGAGGTCATCCGCGAGCTGTGGACGGGCAAGCTGGTCAGCTTCCGCGGCGAGTTCTACGACGTGGACACCGCCCGCCTGTACACGCTGCCGGACACGCCGCCGCCGATCTACATCTCGGGCTTCGGGCCGAAGTCCGTCGAGCTGGCCGGGCGGATCGGCGACGGGTACATCTCCACCGCGCCCACTCCCGACCTGATCCGGGCGTTCCACGCCGCCGGGGGCGAGGGCAAGCCCAGCGCGGCCGGGGTGAAGGTGTGCTGGTCCGCGGACGCGGCACGGGCCCGCCACAACGCCCACCGGTTGTGGCCGACGAACGGGATCCCCGGAGAGGCGTCCCAGTTGCTGCCGCTGCCCCGGCACTTCGAGCAGCTCTCCCAGCTCGTCACCGAGGAGGCGGTGGCCGGCAAGCTCGCCTGCGGACCCTCGGCCGAGGACCACATCGCGGTCATCCGCGAGTACGTCGAGGCCGGGTACGACGAGATCTACATCCAGCAGATCGGCCCCGAGCAGGACGGCTTCTTCTCCTTCTACGCCGAAGAGGTCCTGCCCCGCTGCCGGACCGCCCACGCGGTCCGGTGACGGATGACGCGGGTGCTCAGCCGGAGCCGTCCTCGCCGGTGTCCTTCATCATCCGGCTGTAGGCGAGCTGGAGCCAGTCGGAGGCCGCGACGGCCGTCATCGTCGCCCCCGCCAGCCGGGTCGCGCGCGGGGCGAAGACCATGCCCGCCGCGTACGCCGTGGCGACCCACTGGGAGAGGCAGAACGGGCAGCTCACCAGCTCGCCGAGGGCGTGGCGCATCCCGGAGCCGCGCACCTCCTCGTGCAGCTCGGACGGGCCGGCGACTCCGACATACTTTGTAAAGGGCGCGCGCAGGGGGCTCACCACGGGGTCCTTGGCGAGTGTGCGGGACAGGCGATGGGTGAACATCCCCATCAATCCCAGGTCGAGCAGGCCGATCTTCTCGGGCGCCCGGCGACCGGTCAGCCGGGCGACGGCGGCCACCGCGCCCACGACGCACCCGTACACGAGCATGATCCGGCCGTACGACGCCAGTGGGCGGCGGGCCGAGCCTTCGTATGCCTGTGCGATTTCCTTGAGAGTTTCGGTCATCGAAACCGCCTACCCGGGATTGTTTGCGGCGAACTCGCAGGGGCAGACGAGGTGAGTGGGCAGTCACACTCACGCGGTCACCGACGCCATCCTCGACACCCTCAAGCGCGCGGGCGCGGGCCTGCGCGACGCGGGGGTGCGCTTCGCGCTGGCCGGCGGCTGCGCCGGATACGCCAGGGGGGCCGCGCCCTCCCTGCACGACGTCGACTTCGCGCTCGTCGAGGAAGACGTCGGCCTCGCGCTCAAGACCCTGGAGGACCTGGGGTTCCGCACCGTCAGGCCCCCGGAGGACTGGCTGGTCAAGGCGTACGACGAGAGCGGCGTGCTGGTGGATCTGATCTTCTCGCTGGCCAACCGGCCGGTGACCGAGGAGATGATCGCCCGCGCCGACCTGATCAACGTCGCGGCGCTCAACCTGAAGGTCCTGGAGGCGACCGACCTCGTGATCTCGTGGATCATGCCGATGTCGGAGCACAGTTGCGACTACGGGGCGATGTTGCCGATGGTCCGGGCGATGCGCGAGCAGGTCGACTGGGACCGGGTGGCCGCGGTCGCCGCGCCGTCGCCGTACGCGTCGACGTTCGTGACGCTGCTCGAACGGCTGGACGTCATCCGCCCGGTCACGCCCTCGGCGGGCGAGCCCTGGCCCTGAACTCCCTTTGGCTTTTCGTCGATGTGGCCTTTGCTTGAGAGTCTTTACCCATGGTTCACATCGACACAGGAGGCTCCCCGAGAGCCGGCCGGGCGTCCGCCGCGGTCGCGCTCTGCCTCGCGCTCGTCGCGGGGTGCGGCACCTTATCCGGCCGGCCCGGCGCGGACGGCGATCCGCCCGAGGCCACGGGGCCGCATCGCGTGACCGCCGCCCCAGAGACCCCGGCGGACGCCGGTGACGGCACGGCGGACAGTCCGGAAACCGCCGCGCAGCGACGGGTGGCGCTGCGCCAGGCGTGGCAGGTGACGCAGGTGGACGAGGACCCGCGACACTACGCCCTCGCCTCCGACGGCACCCGCGTCATCGCCCTCCGGCGGGAGATCGGCGAGGCCTCGGACGCGGACATCAGCGGGTACGACGGCGCCGACGGGAAGAAGCTGTGGACCCGGCGCCTCCAGTGGGTGGGGAGCAACACGCCGGTGGCGGCTGGCCAGACCGTCGTCATCCCGTCCGGGGGAGACTCGACCGCCGACGTCAAGGACCCGATGGAGTACGTCGCCCTCGACTCGGCCACCGGGGCCGAGCGGTGGCGGGTCAAGGTCACGCAGCGGGCGCTGATGCGCGACAACCTCAGCCTGCCCGGCCCGCCGGCCGGCGCCGTGCTCGACGGCGTCTTCTACTACAGCGACGGCCCCAAGCTCGTCGGAGTCGACCTGGTCACCGGCAAGGTCAAGTACCGGCGTACCAGCAAGACGCACCTGGCCGTCGCCGGGCCGGTCGTGGCGGGCGACCGGATCGCCGTCATCGTCAAACCCAACCCGTTCACGCACAACAAAGGCGTCCAGGGCAACGTGCGCGGCCTCGCGATCCTCGGCAAGGACCTCGCCCCCGTCCACCAGCTCGACTTCCCCAAGTTCGCCGAGGTCGACGAGATCGTGACGAGCGGGGACATCGTCGTCGCGGCGCAGAGCGGCGGGAGCTCGGCGCGGGTGTGGGGCATCGACGCCGGCGCCGGCAAGGCGCTCTGGGACTGGCCGCTCCCCGACAAGCAGCACGTCGGCCTGCCGGTCGGCGGGGTGTTGCCGCTGGTCGACGAGAGCGTCAACCACAAGCCCCAGTTCGTCGGACACGACATCCTCACCGGGAAGAAGCTCTGGACCCTCGCGCCCAGGCAGTCCGAGGAGGCCGTCGACGGCGACCGGGCGATGGGCGTCGCCGACGGCACGCTGTTCGGCCTCGGCCACGGCGTCGAGATCGTGGACACCGCGACCGGTAAGGCGATCTTCGGGCAGCAGTTCACGCCGCGCGGCGGGGGCCTGGTCGTCGCGGCCGCCGGCCGGATCGTGATCTACAACCACGACGGTCTCATGGGGTTCGACTGACCCGTCCGCGCACGACGAGGGCCGTGCCTTCGCGGCACGGCCCTCGTCTCCGTCCTCACCTGGGGATCAGGGCGCGTAGGGGAAGCGCCCGTAGTAGTCGCCGAGCCGGTCGCGGTACGTCGACTCCTTGTACGCCGTCTCGTCGAACTCGGGGGCGTTCTTGATCTCCTGCTTCGTCCTGCTGACGAAGACCCGCTTCTCCTGGGGGTCGATCAAAGTGATCACGCCCGCCGGCAGCATGACCTTCTTACCGAAGATCCACGGGCCGGTGTCGACTACCACGTAGCTGTCGCCGACCTCGTAGGTGGCGTCGTCCACGGATCCGATCTTTCCGTCCGTGGCCTCGACGTCGTAACCCGCGACGTCGAGGTCCTGCCCGGTGCTGTCCAGGCTGTCCCGGTACGTCCAGAGATCCGGTGTCATGTGTTCGTCTCCTTTCGTCGCACGTCCGACTACCCGATGAGACGGCCTGAAACGTCCCCGCCTCGCGTCCGCCGGGCCTTCCGGGGTCCGTTACCTCCGGCCGGGGTGGACGAAGTACCTCAAACCTTCGCTACTCTTATGGAGTCGGGCGCCGCTAGCTCAGTTGGTTAGAGCAGCTGACTCTTAATCAGCGGGTCCGGGGTTCGAGTCCCTGGCGGCGCACCAGCGAGAGACCTCAGGTCAGTACCATTGACCTGGGGTTTTTCCATTCGGCGACCGTCTCAGCGGTGCCCCGCAACCGCCGTTGATCACGTTGGTTGCTCGTTGGTTGCTCGTCTGTCGTGATCTTGACTTCGTCCTGATCAATAAATCATTCGCGGGTTCCCTGTTGCGTATCGCCCGAGGACGTTTGTCCGGGCAGGTGCAGGGCCGGGGATCGAGCTACCATCGGCGGCCGTGTCCGGTCGCGGGCGTGGTGGCCCGCGACAGAACCCATGGCCTGGCCGACGGTCCGAGTGACGGGACTGATCCACATTCGAATAGGCTGAATGATCAGCGTTTTGGTGGCGTGGGGGCTTTCTCGGCCCAGTCGTTCAGGCCCGTGGTGAGGGCCTCTTCGAGCTTCTCTTGTCCGACGGCCTGCGCAAGATCGGCGAGGCAGTAACAGCTGCTCAGATTCGTCGCGATGGTGCAGATACAGATGCCCATGATGCGGAGCGCGTGGGCAGACGACTCCACGATCTCCTCGCCCGGGATCCGGATCTTCTTGGCGTACTCTCGAAGGATTTCGAAGAGGACACGCCCGGCCCGATCTGTGGGCGACGGACTGACGAGAATGTCGGCTACGAATTCGTGTGCGTGATCCTTCGCTTCGAGGAGACGGCGCGCTGCTTGTGCCAACGGGAGACAGTCTGAGTTCTGGCTGTACTCCACCTCGTCCCAGAGGTCCGCGCCGAGCAGGTCGACCCCCTGCTTGACCACAGCCGCCGCCCAGCCGTCCGTGCATGTAGCTGCGGCGGTTGCGATGACGGTCTTTTCGGCGGTGCTGAGCGGCGGCGCGGCATGACTGGTCGATGTTCGGCTTCCGCGTCTGCCATACGAGGGCATGCGGCCTCGATGGTCGCCGCAAGGAGATCTTCTACGGCGCCTACAAGGTTTTCCGGTGCGCGTCTCCGTGGAACCGCAGATCTTGGCCATGAAACGACCATCCGATAGTCACTGATGATCCGGATACTGTCCAGATGGTCATTCTTCCTGGGCGAATAGGTGGCAGGAGAAACCCTTGCATATTTCGACTCGTATGCGCAGGCCCACCTGTCCATGGCCTGCAGCTACTCGGAATCGCCAATTGAGGGCGCTTCGGCCCTCGGGCGAGGTAGGACCGAATCAGGGAAAGCGCACACGATCACTCGCGAACCCACGTGGTCAGCTTGAATTCAACGGCGGGAATTGAGTATATGCCGATACAGTTAATCTTCGTGATGGTCGCTCGGGCCACGCGTCCAGTAGAGGTGACCGCGCACAGTGATGCCCCCGGCTCGAAACCCACCTCTTCAGGGTTCGCTTGCTTGTCGATCCGAAGGGTACCCAGTGACGCCCCCGACGCCGCCGCTGCGCAATGCTCTGGACCAGCGTCCTCGCCTTTTCGTAAAAGACCGACGGATGCCCCCTGCGTAGCGATCAGCTGAGCATCCGAGCAGGTCTCGTACATCATGTCGATGGCGTCTCGCTGGCTGCTGCTGAGCGCATTTCCGTTGCCCACTCGTCGAGTGATCGGCTTTTCTCCTCCGCCGGGATTTCCGTCGAAGTCAACGGCGATGTATGGGTCACGCGAGGTGCTGTCGTGGGCTGTCCGAATGGCGAGTGGGGTATCGGAGTGCTTAATGTGATACTTGCCTGGATCTTCCGGAAGTGCCGAGTCCGCTGGTGTTGAGGAACCATGCGGAGAGCTTTCCGTGGGTGCGAGATCTGGTGTGGGCGGACTGTCCGATGGAGAGGATTGACGGCCATCGCGTGACCCTTCGTGATGGAAAGCTCGCGATCGAGAGAGAAGAAGCGATGGCCGTGAAAACCGCGGGTGACCAGGTCCGTTCGTGATCAGCTCCTGGAGTTTCCGCGTTGGTGTGTCATGATCGGATGCGATGAGCAGTGGAGGGGACTCCGATCCCGTTCTGGGTGAGGCTCGCCGGCACCACCTGAATCAGGTGAACGGTGTGCTTCGTCGCCCTGGCATGTACGGCAGAGATGAGATGGCGGAACGGCTTCTGCTGGAGGCGATGGCCGCCGTGGACGGGAACTTGACGCGGTGGTGGACGGAGTGCGATCGACTACGCGAACGCGACGCATTCGCCGCGACGGGCGTCATGGGGGCCTACAGCACCATCCTTCCCGCCGACGCCTTACGTGATGCCACGGCCTCCATCTACGCCGAGATCGCTCATCGTCTCGGCTGGCTGGAGCTGGATCGGTCGTTGTCGGCGGCGGAGTTTCAGCAGTTGAGCGCCGACATCGGTGAGTGGGTGACGCAGGACCGCACGCTGTCCGAGGTCATTGAGATGTTCGGGCCGCCGTCGCTGTGGATCGGCGGAACCAACGAGTTCTTCTCCAAGACCCTTGCCTACGTCACCGCCGATCGCGACGACGACTTGATTTGCCTTCACCTGTGGAATGCCTTCGCGAACACCCCACCCGAGGCCGGTTTGCGGGGCGTCCACCCCGAACCAGTGGTGCTCGCCGTACGTCATCGGCGAGGCCCTTTTCCTGGTGCCTTCTCGTTCACTCCCGAGGGACTGCGCCGCAGCCCCAGCGCCGACCAGCGCAGTCCGCTCAGGCCAGCCGTCTGGATCTTCCATGGTGACCAATCCCGATACGCCTCCGGCGTGTTCGACACCCTGGACGCCGGACTCGCCTGGGCAGCCGAGCATCAGGTGACCGGGATCCTGGCCGAGTATCCTCACGGCGGCGCCTACGACGTCGCAGTCAGCGAAGGTCGCTTCACCCCCTCGAAAGCGCATCACGGCACCGCCGGTCACGTCGCGAGCTTCAGCCGGGGGTTACGTCATGTCCACCTGACCGGCGGCTGTCCAGACCAATAGACGTCCGCTCATGCCGCGGACCGCGCGTCTGCCGGTTGCGAACCGGCACATTGCTCAACACAACAGGTGCTCGGCCTGCGGATGTCCAGCCTGCTGCTACGAGCGTCGCCCGGCGGGGCCGGCCGGGCGACGGGCGTGGCCGAGGTGGTGGCCTGGCTCGGGGCGATGCAAGCGCAAGACCTGGCCAGCGGTCTGTGGTCGTTCGGCGCGCGGCTGCCCGGATACACCGCCGCCGACGTCACCGCCGCGCTGGAGCGGCGTGAGGCGCTGCGCACGTGGCCGATGCGTGGCACCATCCATTTCGTCCCGTCCCGCGACGCCCGCTGGATGCTCGAATTGATGGAGGTGCTGGGCGCGGCCCTGGCCGGCGGCGGGCGGCTGAGCCGGTCGGAATGCCTGGCCGTGCTGGCCGCCAAGGGCATCGACACCAATGGTCAGCGCGGCTACCACTTGCTGTGGTACGCCAGCCAGCGGGGCCTGCTGTGCGTCGCCCCCAACATCGGCAACGAGCAGAGCTTCGTGCTGCTCGACGAGTGGGTGCCCGACCCGCGCCGGCCAGAGCGCGACGAGGCGCTGGGCACCGTCGCCCTGCGTTACTTCCGCGGCCGCGGGCCGACCACTCGGCACGACTTCGCGGGCTGGACCGGCCTGACCGCGGCCGACGCCAAACGCGGCATCGCCGTGGCCGCGACGCGCTGGCCCGGGTGGCCGTTCACGGGTGGAGGCGTACCTCGACGCCGCGCTCCTCGACACCGCCCCTCTCCCGACTGGCGACGACGAGGCGCTCGTGCTGCCGGGGTTCGACGAATACCTGCTGGGCTACAAGGACCGCTCGCTCATGATCGCCGACGAGCACAAGGCGGCCATCATCCCCGGTAACAACGGGGTCTTCCAGTCCACCGTGGTACGCGCCGGCCGTGTCGTGGCCGTCTGGAAACGCATCCTCGCGAAGAGCCGGGTACGGATCGCCGTTCAGCCGCTCGTGCCGCTCCACAGAAGCGACCGGGCGGAGGTTGAGCGGGCGTTCGAGCAGTACGCGAAGTTCGTGGAGCGCATCCCGGAGGTGCGCTGGCCGTGACCCGTCGCGTGTTTCAGCGCCGCTGACCTCGATGCCGACGGAAGAAGGGCGCGTGGTGGGCATGGGCGGTTGCTCGATGGTTGCTCGGCTGTCGTGATCTTGTTCGCGTAATGATCAATGCGTATCCGTGATTGTGATCATCTGGGCAGGCGGCAGCGATCTGGATCGATTTACCCTGTCGCTGTGGGCACCGACATCTACGGCTTCATCGAGGTTCGTCACCCGACCGCCGGTGAGGACTGGTTTGAGGGGGAGCCGTGGGCCATGGCCATGTCCCTCGACCTGCTTCATGAGGGCAGTGACTACGCGGCGTTCGGCTGTCTCTTCGGCGTCCGTGACTGGCTCGGCTGGGCGCCGATAGCGGCAGAGCGCGGCCTTCCGGCAGACGCTTCAGAGTCCGTTCGCACCGACTACGAGAATGACGCACGGTTCGATGACGTCATACATGGCTGTACGTGGGTTTCGTGGGCGGAGCTTCGCGACCTGGACATGTCGGTCCGTCCGGCCGCGCGGGGGATGCTTGAGATCCACCCAAGACCTTGGCTGATCGAGCGGTATCGCATCGATGACCAGTGGCCCGATGAGGTTGTCGAGCAGTACGGCATACCTCCGCTGGGCGCCTCGCCCGTCGAGGCGCCTGCGGGTCGCTGGGAGGCTGCCGGGGCGGTGCTCGAGTACGGCCCGGTGACACGACTGGACGTGCTGGGCCCGGGTACCGGCTGGGAACACGTCTTCGAGGTGATGCGGGCGCTGGCACAGCGGTTCGGACCTGACGGCGTGCGACTGGTCGCCTGGTTCGACTGACGGACCACCCGAGGAGGAGAAGGCTCTCCGGCGGAGAGGGAGCAAGGCTGCCGCGTCTTCGGCGGCTTGGCGGGCGAGCTCGATGCCGACCAGCGTGTTGCGGCGCGGACACCCTGTGATGGCCTGGTCGCGTGTGGGCTGCTCGTCGACGCAGAGCCAGACCGACAGCGGCAGGAGCTGCCGACCGGAGGTGGACGGTTTCGTCATTGCGTGGTGACCCGAGGCGGTCACCGATCCCCAGCTCCGTTCTTCATGTACGGCGTGCGCGCCTATCGGGTTCAGCCCGCAGCGCGCCGGCGACCTACTGGCGGGCAAGCGGTCATCGAGCGTGTCAGTCAGATCCGGACAGGGGAGGCCGCCTCCTGCGCAACCTCCCCACCGGTAGCCACGACCCCGTCGTCACCTGATCCCGGAGAGGTTCACCAGCACCTGCTTGCTCCCGCGCCGGTACCAGAACAGCCCGTCCTCCAGGTGAAGGGTGGGAAAAGGTTCGACGTTCATGCCGATCGTGTGTATCCCCAGCACGCCCGTGCGGCGCGTGGAGATGTCGTGGACCGCTATCGCCGACGTGCCGTCAGGCCGGTGCCGGCTGATCAGGGTGAAGCGCTCGGAGTAGAGTCGCGTGCCGCCGTTTCCCGGCAGCCTCTGTAGCCCTGTGCCGTCACGCCGCCAGACCTCGCCCTCGTTGATGCACCACCTGACCCCGCAGTAAGACCACCCCACTCTCCCCGGTGGAGGGACGGCGTCCACGCGCTCGCCGGTACGTACGTCGATCAGCTGCTCCATGGGGCGATGAACGCGTTCTTTCGCATCGGAGACGCTGTAGGGGCGACCGGCCCAGGGCCACGTGAGGAGTCGGTAGCCCTTCGTTTCCTTGATCAGCGTAGGCCTGCCGCCCTTCAACGGCACCCGGTAGACACCGCCGTTCGCGGGAGACCACACCGCCATCCCGTCCGCGATGGCCAGCGTGATCCCCTCGTAGGTGTTCTGAGGGCCCAGTACGCCGCGGAACGAGGCGATCCGCCGCGGGATGCCGCCCATGACCGGCACTGTCCAGATCTCTGTCATCCCATCGCGGAAAGCCGACCAGGCCACGGCCCCGTCGCCGAAGACGAGCGGGTCGTTCCCCACGCTCCAGTCCTTGAGCGGCGCGATCCTGGCGAAGGTCCGCTTGTCGAGGTCGTACGACCAGATCCCGTCGAGGCGGTTCCTGGTGAGGCCGCGGCCCACGACGACCCGATCGTTGACGAACACGTCGGGTGTGAACGTGCGCCCGCCCGGCGCTTTGACAGGGATCTCGTGTACGGCGTCGGGCCATACGTCTTCGATCGGCGGCAAGTCGGCGCCGGGCCCGGACGGCGTGGGCCGCACGGCGGGCGCGGGGGAGGAGGCCCCGCGCACCCCCACGGCGGTCCCCGCCACGACGGTCACGATCGCGGCCGCCACCAGCGCCGGTACCCCCCACCTGCTCCGGAGCGGATGCCACGGCTGTGGCGCGGGAAGCGCACGAGGCCGCCCGTCGTCGCGCACGGTCTCGGCCTTGGCGGCCATCGCGTCTTTGAGCCGGTCTTCGATGCTGCTCATGTCCTGCCTCCCAGTTCCCGCTCGAGCCGGGCCAGTGCTCGGGCGACCGTGGACCGTACAGTGCTCTGCCTGACGCGCGTCATCTGCGCGATGTCGGCATCGGACAGGTCGACGTAGTACCGCAGCACCAGGACCTCGCGCTGCCGCCTGGGCAGCCGGCCGAGCGCGGCCAGGACCTCCTGCCGCGACTCTCCGAGCAGCGTCGCCGTCTCCGCCGAATCGACGGGCCGGTCGTCGGCCGGCCCGAGTTTCAGAGATCCCCGGGCCATCACCCCGCGCCTGCGCAGTACCGAGCGCGCGGCATTGAGTACGCAGGTTCGGATGTACGGCAAGGTGAGCACGTCCGGCGGTCTGCCGTGCAATCTGGCGAAGACGTCCTGCACGACGTCCTCGGCGCTCTCCCGGTCGCCGACGAGCAGCACGGCCAGGCGTACCAGCGCGAGCCGGTGCTCGCGGTAGAGGCCCGCGAGTGTCGGCTCGGCTCCGGGAGGCACGGACACGCGCGGGAGAGTTTCACTGTCCATGCCCTAGCAACGGTTTGCGCTGCCGATCCGCTGCATCACACGGCTTCGGCGTCGGCCGGTTCTTCGACCGGAACCACCGCCTGCTGCGGTGATCGGCGTCGGTGAGCGGACCGTTCCGCTGTGGTCGTCGGCGCGGGGTGAGTCAGGCAGCCGCGGATGCGGCGGATCAGCCGTTTTCGTCCCAGTGTGCGGCCGGGCTCTTGACCATGCTGAGCCGGCTCCAATAGCGTCTCTCCCCGCGATACGTTGTCTCTCTCAAAGAGACTGTCTGAGGGATGTGAAGGCCCGTGAAGAGGGTGCAGGTTGCCGCGGCGACGTTGGTGTCCGCAGTCGCGCTCGTCAGCTGCTCGACGCCCACCGATGCCCCTCAGGGTGATCAGGGGAAGAGCGGCGGATCGGCCGTCGAACAAGCCGACACCTTCCCCCAGATCCAGCCGAACCCTGAGGTCGAAGCCCTGCTTCCCGCGGGGATGAAGCAGTCGAAGAAGATCACGATTGTTCTCTCCGCGGGCGCTCCGCCGACGTCGTTCATCTCTCCCGACGGGAAGACGAGCCTCGGACTGAACGCCGACATCGGGCGCGCGCTCGCCAGGACGATGGGGGTCGAGCCCACGCTCGTGTCCATCCCGCTCGACGGCATCATCCCCGGACTGCAGTCGAAGAAGTACGACATGGCCCTGGCCTCCATGTCGCCGAGCCCGGAGCGGCTCCAGGTCCTCGACATGGTCGCCTTCACCAAGGGCGGCTCCGCGATCGCCGTGCCCAGCGGAAATCCGAAGGGCCTCAGCTCGAAGACGCTCTGCGGCCTCCAGGTGGGCGTCGGCGTCGGATCCTTCCAGGCCACGACCCGGCTGCCGAAGCTCAGCGAGGAGGAGTGCACGAGCCAGGGCAAGCCGGCCATCAAGGCCGTGGAACTACCCGACCAGAGCCAGGTGCTGCTGGCCCTGTCGAGCGGCCGCATCGACGCGGTCATGGCCGACGGCCCGGTCCTGGGCTACGCGCAGAAGGCGCAGGAGACCAAGTTCGAGGTGCTGCAGGACGAGTCCAAGCTCACCTCGACCGGCGGCATGGCCGTCGTCAAGGGCTCCGAACTGACGCCGGCGGTCGTCAAGGCGATGGAGGTCCTCCACGGGCTCCCCGAGTACCGGAAGATCTATGAGAAGTGGGGGATGGACGGCTATGTCCTCCCGGCCGACGAGCTCGGCCAGCTCAAGGGCTAGGTGATCGAACCCATGAGCGCCACCGTAGGGCCCGGTCCGAGGCCCCGTCGCAACCCCAAGGGAAGCCCATGGCGGTACGTCGTCGTCGCCGTGATGCTCTTCCTGGTGCTCGCGCTGGCCGACGTGGTTCTGACCAACCCGAACTTCGGCTGGCCGGTCGTCGGGCAGTACCTCTTCAGCGCCGTCATCCTCGAAGGGCTCCTGCTGACGCTGGAGCTGACCGCGGTCGTGATGGTCGTCGGATGTGTGCTGGGCGTGATCCTGGCGGTCATGCGGACGTCCACGAACACGTTCGTCGCGCGGGGCGCGTGGGCCTACATCTGGTTCTTCCGCGGCACGCCCCTGCTGATCCAGGTCATTTTCTGGTTCAACATCGCGGCCCTCTTCCCGCGGATCACGCTGGGCGTGCCGTTCGGCCCGACACTGCCGGGCATCGACGCCAACGCCCTCGTCACGCCGTGGACCGCCGCGGTGCTCGCGCTGTCGCTGAACGAGGCCGCGTACATGGCCGAGATCGTGCGCGGCGGCCTGCTCGGAGTCGACCGGGGCCAGTACGAAGCGGCTCAGGCGCTCGGCATGCGGCCGATCAAGGTCTTCGGGATCATCCTGCCGCAGGCCGTGCGCACCATCATCCCGCCCACCGCCAACCAGTTGGTGACCACGTTCAAGAACACCGCGCTGGTCAGCGTCATCGGCCTGGCGGATCTCCTCCACAGTGCCCAGGTCGTCTACGCGCTGAACTACCAGACGATCCCGCTCCTCATCGTCGCGGCCTTCTGGTATCTCCTCCTCACCTCGCTCCTCAGCTACTTCCAGTCGCTGCTGGAACGCAGGTACTCGAAGGGCTATGTGCCGAGGTCGCGCCCACAGTCCGCGACCGGGACGAGCGACGCCGTCGCGCTCAAGGAGGCCTAGTGGAGACTCCCATGATCGTCCTGAGGGGGATCCGGAAGCGGTTCGACTCCGTGCACGTCCTCAAGGGAGTCGACTATTCCGTGTCCAGGGGATCGGTCAGCTGCCTGATCGGCCCCTCCGGCTCGGGCAAGTCCACCCTGCTCCGCTGCATCAACGGGTTGCAGCCGGCGGACGAGGGCGAGGTCTGGGTCGACGGCGAGCTGATCGGCCTGCGGATCGACGGGGACCACGTGGTCCCGCTGCCGGAGAAGGAGATCGCCGACCAGCGACGCCAGATCGGCATGGTCTTCCAACGCTTCAACCTCTTCCCGCACATGACCGCGCTGGAGAACGTCATGTCCGGGCCGCTCCGCGTCAACCGCGCGGACAAGGAGCGGACCCGGGACCTGGCCATGGGACTGCTGGACCGGGTGGGCCTCGCCGCGCGCGCCGATCACTACCCCAACGAGCTGTCGGGCGGGCAGCAGCAACGCGTCGCCATCGCCCGGGCGCTGGCGATGAAGCCCAAGGTCATGCTCTTCGACGAGCCGACGTCCGCGCTGGACCCCGAGCTCGTGAACGAGGTGCTCTCGGTCATGCGCGACCTCGCCGCCGAGGGGATGACGATGATCGTCGTCACCCATGAGATGGGCTTCGCCCGTGACGTCGCCGATCACGTGTGCTTCATGGACGACGGCGTCATCGTCGAGGAAGGCCACCCCGACACCGTGCTCACCGATCCGCGTACGGCACGGGCACGAGAATTTCTGAAGCGAGGCTGACACAACAGTGGACAACCGCATCGACGTCGAGCGGGCACGTGACGAGACCCCGGGATGCCGGGATCTCGTCCATCTGAACAACGCCGGCTGCTCCCTGCCTCCCAGGGGCGTCGTCGACACGATGACGGACTACCTGCGGGACGAGGCGTCGCTGGGCGGATACGAGGTCCAGAGGGACCGAGCCGAGCAGATCGAGGCGACCTACACCTCGCTCGCCTCCCTGATCGGCGCGAGGCCGTCGGAGATCGCGCTGGCCGACAACGCGACGCGCGCCTGGGACATGGTGTTCTACGGCATGCGGTTCACGCCCGGGGACCGGATTCTCACCTGCCAGTCGGAGTACGGGAGCAACGCGATCGCCTACCTGCAGCAGGCGAGGCGCTTCGGCGTCGAGACCACGGCCATCGGCAACGATCTCAGCGGGCAGATCGACCTCGACCGGCTGGAGAAGGAACTGGGCGACGACCGCGTCAAGCTCGTGTCGATGACGCACATCCCGACACAGGGCGGCCTGATCAACCCGGCGGCGGCGGTCGGCGCGCTGGCCGAGTCCGCCGGGGTGCCGTTCCTGCTCGACGCCTGCCAGTCCGTCGGGCAACTGAACCTCGATGTCCGCGAACTCAGGTGCGACGTGCTGACCGGAACGGGCCGCAAGTACCTGCGGGGGCCGCGCGGAACCGGCTTCCTGTACGTACGGGAGGACGCCATGGACACGTTCGAGCCGGCGGTACTGGACAACGGCTCCGCGGTGTGGACGTCACCCACGGCGTACGAGATGAACCCCGACGCCCGGCGTTACGAGACGTGGGAGAAGAACTACGCGGCGGTCGTCGGCCTGGGAGCGGCCGTAGACTACGCCCTGGCTCTGGGGATGGACGCGATCGAGACCCGCGTCCTCGCGCTGGGCGACCTGCTGCGGCGGACGCTCGCCGACGTCGAGGGGGTCCGGGTTCACGACCTCGGCCAGAGCCGGTGCGGGATCGTGTCGTTCACCGTCGACCGCGTCGCGTCCGATGACGTGAGGTGCGCTCTCGCCGACAACGGGGTCAACGTCAGCGTCTCCAAATCCACGTCGTCGCAGTGGGACCTGCCGTCACGGGGTCTGACCAGTGTCGTCCGGGCATCGGTGCACTACTACAACACCGAGTCGGAGATCGAACACGTCGGCTCGCTCGTCGACGGCCTCCGGTGATCCAGTCCGGGAGCCCGCGGCGGTGATCGAGAATGGACGCGATGATCCTCGGAGCTGACTCGCGGTTGGAGGAAGACGTGGTGGAGGGACCTGTCAAGCCCGCGTCATTGCAGGGCGTGGACCGGGTGCTGACCGTGCTTGAGGCCTTCGTGGGACAGGCCGAGTGGCGTGTCTCCGATCTGGCCAAGCACCTGGGCATGCACAAGGCGGTGACGCACCGGATCGTCCGGTCCCTCGAGGCGCGGCAGTTCCTGGAGCAGGCAGAAGCCCGCGGTTCGTACTCCCTCGGCCCCGCCGCGGTGGCGCTCGGCCGGGCCGCCGGGCGGCGGGCGCCCCGGACGGCCGCACGCCGGCACCTGATCCGGCTGGCCGAGCAGACGGGGGAGGTCGTGCTGTTCTACACGCTCCGGGGCCACCGCTACGTCTGCGTCGAGCGGCTGGACATCAACGCGGAGACCGCGGTCACCGTGGAGATCGGCGACACCATCGGCCTGAACGCCGGAGCGGGGAAGACCCTGCTGGCGTTCCAGGACGAGCGTTTCATCCAGGAGGTTCTCGCCGCGCCGCAACCGCGTTACACCGACCGGACGCCGACCGACCCGGCGGTCATCCGCGACATGCTCGACCGGATCAGGGCCGAAGGGGTCTGGGTCAGTGACGGGGAGATCACGCCGCACACCGTCGGCGTGTCGGCCCCGGTCTGGGACACCGAGGGATCGGTGCGGTACTGCGTCTGCGTGACGGTGCTGGAGCGGGCGGTGGACGATCGGCGGCTGGCAAGTCTGTCCGCCGCCGTCCAGGACACGGCGACGGCCGTGTCACAGAGCTTGGGATACCGCGAAGGCGGAATCGAAGGGGATCAGAGAACCACATGAGGATCGTGTTCAGGGCGGCCACCGTGATCACGGACGTGCTCGCCGACGAAGCCGTCGACGACGCGACCGTCCTCGTCGAAGACGACAGGATCGCCTGGGTCGGGCCGACCGCCGACGCGCCGGCCGACGAGGCGGCCGCGGTCGTGGACCTCGGTCGACGCGTCCTGTTCCCCGGACTGATGGACGCGCACGTGCACCTGGCGTTCGACGCGGGGAACGACCCGGTGGCGAGCATGCTCGCCAGGGACGAGCAGGCGCGGCTCGACGGGATGCGGCTGTCAGCGCGGCAGTTGGTGGAGAGCGGAGTCACCTTCGCCAGGGACCTCGGCGCGCCGCACGGGCTCTCCGCGCGGATCCGTGACGAGATCCGGCGCGGGACGACACCCGGCCCCCGCCTGATGGTCGCCGGCCGGCCGCTGACCCGGCCGAACGGGCACTGCTGGTTCATGGGCAACGAGATCGACGGGCCCGAGCGTGCCCGGGCCGCCGTACAGGAGGAGGTCGAGGCCGGGGCGGATCTCGTCAAGGTCATGGTCACCGGCGGCCGCATGACCCCTGGCACGGACCCGCTGCGCTTCGAGGTGTCCGAGGCGGCCCTGGCGGCGATCGTCGACGAGGCGCATCGCCTCGGCGTCACCGTCGCCGCGCACGCCCTGTCCACGGTGGGCGTCCGGGCGGCCGCCGCCGCGGGGGTCGACTCGATCGAGCACGCGACATTCATCTCCCCCGAGGGCGGGGACGGCTACGACGCGGCCGTCGTCCGCGACCTGGTGAGCGCCGGGGCCGGGGTCTGTCCGACGCTGGGGCTCGCCGGAGCGCACGCCCATCCCATCTCCCTCGACATCAGGGGCGGCTGGGTGGCCCAGCTCCATGCCGCGGGGGTGCCGATCCTCGCCGGGACCGACTCGGGCATCCCCCGCCACCCGCACGTGGGCGGGGTCGTCGACGGCCTGCGCGGCCTCGTCGCCTCTGGCCTGTCCGTACGGCAGGCGCTGGCGGCGGCCACGGAGGCCGGGATGCGCGCCGCCGGGCTGGAGAAGGCGGGCGCGGTCAAGCCGGGATACCTGGCCGACCTGATCGCGGTCGACGCCGACCCGCGGTCCGGCGTCGACGCGCTGCTGGATCCCCCGTTCGTCGTCGTGGGCGGTCGTGTCGTCAAGGACGTCGCTGGCTGCGCCGCCGCCGGGTAAGTGCCGCCCGGTCACGACTCCGGGCGGCGGGCGCCCGGTGAGGGGAGCCGGGCGGGCGCGGGAAGCCGACGGCCGGCACGCGTGAGCGGTGGTCGCAGCCGGGCACCTGTTCAGGGAGATGACGAGGTGCCCGGCGGAGCGGAGGGGGCGTGGGGCCCGCTCGGCAGCGCGGCGCCGGAGGGAAGCAGCGACTCGCAGGCCCTCACCGCGGCCCCGTACTTGGCGGACAGGGCGTCGACGCGCTCGCCCCTGATGTCGAGGTTGATCAGGCCGTCCTCCGAGACCGCGACGTCGGGGAAGTCGGGCAGGTCGTGCGCGCGCATGCAGGAGCTGAACGCCTTGCCGCCGTCACCGGACGCGGCGGACGGCGCGGCGGCCCTGAGGACGCCGATGCCCACGCCGAGGACGACGACGGCGAGGATCACGTTCCTGGTTTTCGAGCCGGTCATGGTCTTTCTCCGTTTCCGTCGATTTCTGTCGCCGTCACCAGGGAAGCCGAGGAGCGGTTACAGGACCGGAACGCCGGCGGTTACCCCGCTGTAACCGCCGGCGGGCCATCCTGAGGGATCATGCGGGTGCTGATCGTCGAAGATCACGAGGAGCTCGCCCTGACGGTGGCGGCGGGGCTTCGCCGAGAAGGTATGGCCGTCGACGTGGCGCTGGACGGCCGCTCGGCGCTGGACCGTACGTCGGTCAACGACTACGACGTCGTCGTCCTCGACCGGGATCTGCCCGGCCTGCACGGTGACGAGGTGTGCGGGACGCTGGTCGAGGCCGGCTATCCGGCGCGCGTGCTGATGCTCACGGCCGCGGGGTCGATCGACGACAAGGTCACCGGGCTGGGCGTCGGGGCGGACGACTATCTCGCCAAGCCGTTCGCCTTCGCGGAGCTGGTCGCCCGGATCCGCGCGCTGGCCCGGCGGTCGCGCCAGGTCCTGCCGCCGGTGCTCGTGCACGGCGATCTGCGCCTGGATCCGGCGACGCGGATCGCCACCCGGGACGGGCGGCGGCTGCCGCTGAGTCCCAAGGAGTTCGCCGTGCTGGAGCTGCTGCTGTCCGCCCGGGGCACTGTGGTCTCCGCCGAGCAGCTCCTGGAGCGGGGATGGGACGAGTTCGCCGATCCGTTCAGCCAGACCGTGAAGGTGACGATCAGCCGGTTGCGCCGCAAGCTCGGCGACCCCCCGCTGATCGAGACGGTCGCGCGGGCCGGGTACCGGATATGAGGTGGACGGTACGGCTGCGCCTGACCCTGCTCTACAGCGGCCTGTTCCTGGCGGCGGCGGTTCTGCTGGCCGCCCTCATCTACTTTCTCGTCGAGTATTCGCCCTTCCCGGGACGGCCGATCGCGCCCGTCGCACCCGGTGACGGCGGCCCGCCGGTCGGGACGCCCCGGATCGAGGGGCAGCAGGCGGAGACGCTGCGACGGCTGCTGGTCAACTCCGTGATCGCGCTGGTGGTCATGGCGTTCGCGTCGGCCTTCTTGGGCTGGCTCATGGCGGGGCGGGTGCTGCGTCCCCTCGGCGACATGACGGCGACGGTACGGCGCATCACCGCCGACCGGCTCGACCGGCGGCTGGCCGCGTCCGGGCCGGACGACGAGCTCAAGGAGCTGGCCGACACGTTCGACGAGCTGCTTGATCGGCTGGAGGCCGCGTTCTCGGCGCAGCGGCGGTTCGTCGCGAACGCCTCCCACGAGTTGCGCACTCCGCTGACGCTGCAGCAGGCCATGATCGAGGTCGCACTGGCCGACCCGGAGATCGACGCCGAGTCACTGCGGGCCGTACTGGAACGGCTGCTGGTCGCGGGACAGCAGCAGGAACGGCTCATCGAGGCGCTGCTCACCCTCGCCCGCAGCCAGCAGGGGACGCATCGCCGGGAGCCTTTCGACCTGGCCGCGATCACGCAGCAGGCCGTCGGGCAACGCGGAGATCCGGGCCTGCGGGTCGAGTCCGAGCTCCGTCCGGCTCCCGGGGTCGGCGACCGCGATCTGGTCGAGCGCCTGGTCGGGAACCTGCTGGACAACGCCGTACGCCACAACGTGCGCGGCGGCTGGATCATGGTGGCGACCGGTGTGACGGCCGGGCGCCCGGCGTTGCGTGTCTCCAACAGCGGCCCGGTGATCCCTCCCGACCAGGTCGGCACCCTCCTGAAGCCCTTCCAGCGTTTGGAAGGCGGCAGGAGGGCCACCGGTGAGGGAGTGGGGTTGGGGCTGTCGATCGTCGCCGCGATCGTCGAGGCCCACCACGGCACGCTCGAGGCCCGCGCGCTCGCGGAAGGCGGGCTGGAGGTGACCGTCGTGCTCGGCGTGGCGGGGAGCGGCCCCCGAACCGGATGATCCCGCCCCCGGCTCGCTCCCGCCCCCGGCTCGCCGGGGGCGGGAAGGTGGTGCCGAGCGGGCCGTGCGGGCTCATGACGCCGACGCGCGGTGCCGGCCCCCGCGGGCATCACGAACGCCGACCGGCCCTGCCGCTCCGCCGGTTCAGTACAACTAGGCCGACTCGGTGGGCAGGCCGGCGTCGACCCAGTCCTCGATGCCTTCCCGGTACTTGCGGACGTTCGTGTAGCCGAGCGCGGTGAGCCGGTCGGCGACCTGACCGCTGTTCGGGCAGGCCGGATTGGAGCAGTACGTGACGATCGCGGCGTCGCGGTCCGGCAGCAGCTCCGCTGCCCGGGCGTCCGTCTCGGCGGGGGTCAGGGCGAGGGCCCCGGGCAGGTGCTGCTTGGCGTGGTACTCGCCGCCCAGCGCGTCGACGACGATCACCGTGCCGGTGTCGATCGCGGCCCGGAGTTCGTCGCGGGTGATGAGCGCGGTCATGGCACTCCTTCCAGGAAATGGACTATAGTCCGGTTATGCCTGCCGACAATAGCGGACCACAGTCCGGTTCTGCAATCCCGCTGGAGCTGCTCCGTACCCAGCCGCCCAAAGAGCGTGCCGACGCCGCGCGCAACCGGGTCGCCGTGCTGGAGGCGGCCGCGCGGCTGTTCGCCGAGCACGGCGTGGCCGCGGTCTCCATGGACCAGATCGCCGCGGCCGCCGGGGTCGGCAAGGGCACGCTGTTCCGGCGCTTCGGCGACAAGTCGGGGCTGGCCGTCGCACTGCTCGACGCACGGGAACGGGTGCTGCAGGAGGCGATCCTGCACGGACCGCCACCGCTGGGCCCCGGGGCGTCGCCCGCCGAGCGGCTCACCGCGTTCGTCGACGCCTACCTCGACTACCTGCTGAAACACCTGGACCTGGTGCGGGTGTCGGAGACGGCGGCGCCCGGCGCCCGGTATCGGATCGGGGCCTACCGCTTCTGGCACCGGCATGTGGCGATGTTGCTGGACGGCGTACCCGACCCGGACCACGCCGCGCACGCCCTGCTCGCCGCGCTGGCGGCCGAGCACGTGAGCGCCCTGCTGCCCGAACTCGGCGAACCGCGTGTCCGGGCCGGGCTGCGCCGCCTCGCCGAGAGGTGCCGGGCCTGAATGAGCCGGCCGGCCGGAGGGGCGGTGACGGCTGGAAGAAAGTTCTAGAGCTTGGTGTGCTTCCGGGTGTCGAGAATGTGGTGCCGGCTCCGTCCCAGGGGCACGAGCGGCCACGACGGGCCGCGCGAGGAAGAAGGAGAACCACCATGAAGTACCTGCTGCTGAAGCACTACCGAGGCGGCCCGGCTCCCGCTGTCGACTGGGTGCCGATGGACCGGTGGACGCCGGAGGAGGTCGACGCGCACGTGCAGTACATGCGCGACTTCGCGGCCCGCCTGGAAGAGACGGGTGAGTTCGTCGACGGACAGGCACTGGCCCCCGAGGGCGCGTTCGTGCGGTACGACGGCGAGGGGCGTCCGCCGGTGACCGATGGTCCGTTCGCCGAGACCAAGGACCTCATCGCCGGCTGGATGATCATCGACGTGGAGTCCTGGGATCGCGCGGTCCAGCTGGCCGGGGAGCTGTCCGCCGCTCCCGGGGCCGGCGGCGAGCCGATCCACGAGTGGCTGGAGGTCCGACCGTTCCTCACCGAGTCGCCCACGGTGACCGAGTGAACGAGTCGTTGCTGCGGGAGCTCGTGCCCGCGGTGATCGGTGTCCTCGTCCGGCGCGGAGCAGATTTCGCGTCGGCCGAGGACGCCGTGCAGGAGGCCCTGATCCGGGCGCTGGAAACCTGGCCGGACGATCCACCGCGCGACTCGAAGGCATGGCTCGTCGCGGTCGCGTGGCACAGGTTCCTCGACGCCGCGCGTGCCGAGGCGTCCCGGCGGGGGCGGGAACTCGCGGTGGAGGTCGAGCCTCCCGCGGGTCCGGCGCCCGCCACGGACGACACGCTGCGGCTCTACTTCCTGTGCGCGCACCCCACCCTGCCGCAGGGCTCGGCCGTCGCCCTGACGCTGCGCGCGGTCGGTGGCCTGACCACGCGGCAGATCGCGGCGGCGTACCTCGTCCCCGAGGCGACCATGGCGCAGCGGATCAGCCGGGCCAAGCGGCGGATCGCGGGGCTGCCACTCGACCAGCCCGGCGATCTCGGGACGGTGCTACGGGTTCTCTACCTGATCTTCAACGAGGGGTACGGCGGGAACGTCGACCTGGCGGCCGAGGCGATCCGCCTCGCCCGCCAGCTCGTCGCCCTGACCGACGAGCCCGAGGTCGCGGGGCTGCTCGCGCTCATGCTGCTGCACCATGCGCGCCGCGCGTCCCGCACCGGCCCGGGAGGTCGCCTGGTGCCGCTCGCCGAGCAGGACCGATCGTGCTGGGACACCGGTCTGATCGGCGAGGGGGTGACGATTCTCCAGGCCGCGCTGGCCCGCGACCGGCTGGGCGAATACCAGGCGCAGGCCGCGATCGCCGCCCTGCACGCGGACGCCCGGTGCGCCTCCGAGACGGACTGGGTGCAGATCGTGGAGTGGTACGACGAACTGCTGCTCCTCACCGGCAGTCCGGTGGTCCGACTCAACCGCGCGGTGGCGGTCGGGGAGGCCGACGGACCGCGGGCCGGTCTGGCGGCGCTGGCCGAGGTGAACCCCGATCTGCCCCGTTACACCGCGGTGACGGCATACCTGCACGAACGCGCCGGCGACCTCGAGCACGCCGCCGAGCTGTACGCCGAGGCCTCCCGCGCCGCAGCCAGCGTGCCGGAGCGCGACCACCTCACTCGAGAGGCCGCCCGGGTACGGCAACTGCTGCGCCCGTGAGTCCGGCCGTCACCGGCTCACCGTCCCTGCCTTGCGGCTCACCGTGGCTCCGGGGGTTGCGCGCCGACACGAGATCTGCGCGCGACCCTGCCGTGGAAAGCGCCCGGTTCGATGTCGGCCGCCGGCCGAGGAGGGGTCTCCCCGAGGAGGACATCCTGATTCCGGAGAATCACCCCAGAGGGGGACATGGGATCAAGGGGCGCTTTGACGACGGGGAAGGGGGACGACTTCTACCGTTCGACCCATGGTTTTCAATTCGAACGCACTCCGTCGTGCGGCAGCCGGGGTCAGCCTCGTCCTCGCCGCCCTCACCTTCCCCGCCGCGGCACAGGCGGCGACGGCGCCGACCTCCGCCTCCACGGCCACCAGCACGTACGGGCCGGTCGTGTACGGCGTCTACATGACCCAGACCTCGTGTACGAGTGCGGCTGCCACCTACAAGGCTCTCGGGAAGTCCACTAACTGCGTTTGGACGTCGAGCATCAAGCGCTGGGTCCTTTACGTCTGGTAGACCCAATCGAAGGAGAAGTGACCGGCGTGCGGCGCGGCCCCGAAGCTGGGCCCGTTTCGGGGGCCCGCGCCGCACCCGGGTCGAAGCGCCCGGCACCGCTGCTGTAAGTGCTGAGATTCCAGCCACCGGCAGCCTCATACAGGTGGGCGGCCAATGCCGCCCCACGCTGGTCGGTCGGCACCTCCGTACAGTCGGTCCGGTCCGGGGCAAGTCGATGTCCTCGTAGCAGACCGCCGACAGCCGGGCGCGTCTCCTCGGTCACCGGGGGACGCGGGCGTCCGCGCTGCCGGCGGTTGCGCACGCGAACGCGTCGAGACCTCACCGCCTGCCGGGCGGTCCCGAGCCCAGTCCGGCGTCGCGGGCCCGTGCCACGGCGGCGGCGCGGTCGCCGACACCGAGCTTGCCGTACACCGTGCTGACGTAGTTGCGGACCGTCTTGTCGGAGACGTAGAGCCGGGAGGCGATGGCGGCGTTGGACAGTCCCCGCGCCATCAGGTCGAGGATCTCCACTTCGCGCTCGGTGAGCTCGGGCAGGGCGGGATTGGCGACGGCCCGCCGGGTCTCGGCGCCCACCAGTCCGGCGAGTGCCCTGGCGGCGTTCGGGCCGAAGTAGGCGCCGCCGCCCCGGCAGGCCTCCAGCGCCCGCAGGATCTCGTCCCGGCCCGCCTCCTTCAGGAGGTAGCCGCGGGCGCCGGCTCGTACGGCCGCGGCCAGCGACTCGTCGGACTCCAGCATCGTCAGGACCACGACGGCGGTGCCCGGGAGCTCTTTCAGCAACCGAGCCGTCGCCTCGACGCCGTTCATGACGGGCATGTGCAGGTCCATCAGGACGACGTCAGGAGCGAGCCGGAGGGCCGACTCCACCGCGGCCGCCCCGTCACCCGCCTCGCCCACGACCGTGATGTCCGGCAGGCGGGAAAGCGCCGCGGCCAGCCCTTCCCGGTACATGGGATGGTCGTCCACGATCAGCACGCGCATCTCACACCTCGACTCTCGGCAGCCGCACGCGGATCTCGGTGCCGCCGCCGGCCGGGGCCAGGATCTCGCATTCCCCGTCGAGCTGGGCGGCGGCCTCGGACATCGACTCCAGCCCCACGCCGACGCGCCACGCGGGGGAGGAGCCGGTCAGGCCCACGCCGTCGTCCCGTACGGAGAAGCGCAGTGCGTCCGGTGCCAGTTCCACCTCGATGTCGCAGCCGCTGGCGCGCGCGTGCCGGGCGGTGTTGGCCAGCGCCTCGCTCACGATGCGCAGAGCCGCGGCTTCGGTGGCGGCCGGCAGCGGAGGGATGCCCTGTTCGGGCAGGCGCAACCGGATCGCCAGCCCAGGCCGGTCGAACGCCGCCGCCTGCGCGCGCAGCGCCTCGGCCAAGCCCAGGTCGTCCAGGGTGGACGGACCGAGGCCGTCTATGATCCGGCGGACGTCGCCGACGGCCCCCGCCAGCCACTCGGCGCACCGGCCCGCGAGCGCGCCGGCCGCGGCCGGGTCGGTCGTGGTCATGTCGCGGAGTGCCCACAGTTGCAGGTTCACCGCGGACAGGCTCGGCCCGAGATGATCGTGTAGATCCCTGCGCAGCCGGCGGCGTTCCTCGGCGCGCGCGGCGACCAGCGCCCGCCTCGACCGGTCCAGGTCCGCGGCCAGCCGGGCGGCGTGCGCGGTCGCACCCGCCTGCCGGGCCAGAACCCGCAGCAGCCGGGCCTCGGCGGGACGGAAGTCCCCGGAGCGCGGCCGGGTCAGCACAAGCTCTCCCACCGCCTCCCCGGCGTGCACCAACGGCACACGCACCGGGTCCACACCGAGATCGTCTCCATGGCGGGACTCGGGCCCGTCCAGCACCAGGACCCACACGGCCGGGACGCGGAGGAACCTGGCGACCTCCCCGGCCAGCCGATCGAGCGCCTCGCCAGGTGCCGCCGCCGTCTCCAGGGCCGCGCCCAGGCGCCCCAGCGCCTCGTACGGATCCGCCGCGTCGCCGTACAGCAGGCGCCGCACCCCCGTCTGCAGGAACCGGTGCACGGGAGCCACGCTGATGGCCACCACCGCCGCGGCGACGAGGGGAGCCCCCACGCCGCGGCCGAGGAGATCGCCGAGCAGCGCGACCACAACCGTGTAACAGAGTGCGATCTCGGCTGACATGAGCGCCCAGACCAGTCCTCGGCGCAGCACGGTCTCCATGTCCCAGAGCCGGTAACGCTGGACCGCCAGCAGAACGGAGACCGGCAACGGCACGGCCGAGGCCGCCAGCAGCACGCCCGACCGGTTCGCCTCGACCGTCTGAGCGGCCGCCAGCAGGATCAGCGCGACCGCCATCCCGGCGGTCACCCAGGCCAACTGGCCCCGCTCGTCGCCGTCGGCTCGGCGCAGGCGGACTCCCAGGGACACCAGCCCGCCCAGTGCCGCGATCGCGATCACGGCCAGGCAGACCGGGAGCAGCGCCTCGGCGCCCGCCACTCCCAACGGATTGACGAGCCCGCTGTCGGCCAGCGCCCGGTCGTCGCTGAGCTCCCACGGCAGCAGCGCCCACGCGGCCGATCCGGCCACCACGGCCGCACACCCGGCGTACATGAGGGGGCGGAAGAGCCGCGCCGGCCGCCGGCCCGACGGCAGCCAGTACGGAAGGACGGCCGCCACGATCGTGTAGGCCGGCAGCCAGGTCCACACCGACAACCAGAGCGCGACCAGGTGGCCGGGCCAGTCCCGCCGGGCCGCGGTGGCGGCGTATTCGGCGGCGAGGACGCTCAGCGCGGCGCTCGCGCTCACCGTGAGGAAGAGCCAGCCCAGAATCATCCGGCCGCGCCGGATGAGGAACGCGCCGGGTGCGCCGTACACCAGGGCGGTGACCGAGATCCACAGCCAGTAGTCGTCGGCGAACTCCGCCGACGACAGCAGGCGCAGCCCGAATCCGGCCAGGGTCGCCGCGGCGGCGGCTCCCGCGGCCGAATCCCCGATCAGTACGAGACGCGAACGCATGGGAGAAATTGTGGGGAGGGGATGTCCCGTTTGCACGGGACAAATCGTCCTCATTTGCGAAGGGGGCAGCAGGCTCAGGCGGCCCGGGACACGATCCCGCCAGGGTTTCGGTGTGCGGCACCAAGGCCGCGATCTACCGAGGAGTCAGCCGATGAGCAGGTCCCCCGTCCCCCGTAAGCCCTATCCGCTCGCCGCGGCGGTCCTCGCCGGTCCGCTCGCCGGCGTGGTCTGGCATCTGGCCGACACCGTCGGTCTCCCCCGATCCGAGGCGGCGGACTACCTCGCCCAGGTGGCCGCCGACAGGCAGGGCTACGCTCTGGGCACCGTCCTTTACATGATCTTCGTCGGCTGTTACATCCCCAGCGGCCTGGCCCTGATGCGGGTACTGCGAGACCGGGCACCACTGGCCGGGACGACCTCCGGCCTGCTGTTCGCCCTGGCCGGTGTGCTCGGTCTGATCGTGTCGGGCATGCGACCGGTCGTACTCGGCCTGGCGCCGGAAGGCGGAGCGGTCGGCGAGGCGGCCGCGGCGTACGAGCGGTACCAGGAGTCCGCGTGGTTCGGCGGCATCATGCTGCCCATGCTGGCCTCGGTCGTCGTCGGCCTGGTCGTACAGATCGCCGCGATCCTGCGCACCGGCGTCCTCCCACGCTGGACGGCGCCGCTCCTGCTGGCCGGGTTCGTCCTGTCCAGCGGGGAGTTCTCCTCCGCTGTCACGGTGCTGGGCGCGCTGGTGCAGCTGGCGGGCACCGTGCCGCTGGCCGCCAAGCTCCTCGCCGAGCCCGAGCCCGAGCCCGAGCCCGAGCCCGAGTCCGAGTCCGAGTCCGAGTCCGAGTCCGAGTCCGAGTCCGAGTCCGAGTCCGAGTCCGAGTCCGAGTCCGAGGCCGGGTCGGTGGCTCTCGCCTGATGGGGCGGCGACGGGAGCACGTCTCCGCGGCGACGCGGGCGGTGGCGGGGCGGTGCGGGTCAGGCACGTGGCGGACGCCGTCAACCTGCGCTGGTGGGGAAACGTGGGGCCGGGCAAGAACTGCCGCCCCATGAAGGACGATCCCGGCAGGTGCGACCCGCACATCAACCCGCGGACCGGCTCGACGCCGCTGAGCCGGGCACAGGCGGTGGGCTACGGCCGGCGCTGCACCTCGTACGCCGTCGCCGAGAACACGTACGCCGGGTGGGGGCGCTCCCATGTCACGCCGCGGGCGGCCGTCACCTGGTGGATGAACAGCGAGCCGCACCGCGACGCCATCCTCAACCCGGCTTTCACCGAGATGTACGCCAAGGCGGCGTGGGGGAGCGCGGATCCGGCCGCCGGGACCGTCACCCCGGCCGTGACGTACGTGCAGATGTTCGGGCGCTGCGGCTGACGCCGTCGTCGCCGCGGCACCCGGGACCGGGGCGGCGGACGGCCGCCGCCCCGGTCCGGTTTCGTCAGCGCAGGCCGAAGGCGCGCGTCACGGTGTGCTTGAGCCGGTTGCCCGCCTCGTCCCACGCCTCGACCTTCAGGCCGACCGCTCCCTTGGTGTCGGCGAGCTTCGGGTACTTCGCGGTGGCCCGGTAGGTGCCGTCGTTCTGCCGCTTCACCTCGACCGTCCGCCAGGTGGCGCCGTCGTCGGTGCTCGCCCACAGCTTGATCCCGGCGATCTTCGGCATCGTGCCCCCGGACGGGGAGTGGTACGGCTCGACGGTGAAGTGGTGGGTCCTGCCGGCCGGCACGGTGTTGTCCATCCCCAGATCACGGCCCAGGTCGTAGCCGACGAACACGGCCTGCGCCGGCCCGCACTCCTTGGCCCAGCCCTGGACGATCTGGCTGACGCAGACGAGCCCGGGCTGCGGCGTGCCCTTGACGGGCCGGGAGGCGAAGGTCCACTCGGCCTCCTCCCCGCTCTTCTTCGCGGTGAGCCGGTAGGCGCCGGCCCCCTCGGGGATGGTGAAGGCGGGCGCGTTCTTCAGCGCCGGGTGCAGCGGAGCCCGCGGGAGCTCCACGTCGTCCCGGTAGAACTTCACCTCGTAGGCCGGGTTGAGCAGGCCCGGGCCCCAGAACCGGTCGCTGAAGTCCCTGTCCTCCAGCACCCCGCTCGTGACGCCGATCTCGGCCCACAGCACGTCGCCCTCCACACAGATGGCGCAGCGCAGGGTGGTGCCCTGCTGCGTTCCCGGCGCCGCCTTCGGGTCGGGGATCGACAGCGCCTTCGCCGTAGCAGACGCGGCGCCGAGCGTGCCGGGCGTGGCGAACCACTGCTGACCGGTGCGCCCGGGACGGTCGAACGCCTCGACCCGGTACCGGGTCCCGTACGTGGTGGCCTCGTCGAGGCTGTGCGCGGTCATGCCGTGCAGGTGCGTGATCTCCGGATCGAGCGGGCCGACCCACTCCTGCCGGCTGAGGGGCCCGGTGAAGGCGGTCGCGCCCCGATCGGACACCATCGTCGCCGTCACGAACAGGTCGTCCTGCTTCCAGACGTAGCGGAAGTCCTCGAAGGAGGCCGGCTGGGAGGAGTGCACGTCCAGGTCCACCTGGGCCAGGTCCTTCGCGCCGAGTTCGTAGCGCATCGAGGCGGGGACCCTGCCCTCCACGTACGGCTTGAGCACGTAGGTGTAGGGAGTCTCAGGAGTCCCGGTCACCTTGACGGTGACCGGCCCGGAGGCGAGGCGTCCGCGGAGGTCCATGCCCTCCTTGTTGGACAGCGAGACGTTGCTGATGCCCACGGGTTTGGCGTCGCCGGTGAACGGCTTCTGGGTGATGCGCAGCGGGATCGTGCAGTTGGTGCCCTTCCCCGGGAAGGCGGCGATGCCGGCGGCGCCGGCGTCCCTGATCGGGCCGACCAGCTCGACCGGCAGGCCGCAGAGCGGACCGAACACGCCGTCACTGAGGCCGGTCTCCAGCAGTGCCAGCTTGCCGCGCAGGTCGAGCCCGGCGAGGTCCTCGGGCGCTCCCTTGCCGACGTCGACGACCTGCAGGTCGCGCGTTCCGGTGAACGGTACGAAGCCGGGGTGGTAGTCCTGCTGGCCGAAGCGCTCGTGCTGCGGCGTGGCCGGGTGCAGCGTGACCGGCTTGCCCCCGGTCACGCGCATGGCCACCTCGGCCTGACCCAGCGTCCACGCGGTCGCGAACCTGAACGCCCCCTTGGTGACCTTCTCGGTCGGCAGGACCCACATCTTGTCCCACGGCTCGGCGGGCATTGACCCCGCCCAGGTCTCGCCGCCGGCGACGGTCCGCTGGAAGAAGCCGTAAGGGGTGTTGTTCAGCGGCTCGGCGGGCTTGGGGGTGCCGAAGCTCACCTGGGTGGCTTCCCTGACATCGAGCGTGATCTCCGTGTCGCCCGTGATGGCGACCTGCGGGTTCATCAGCCAGGCGGTGTTGTTCCTGTCGTCGCCGTCGGCCCAGGAGGCGAGCTGGGTCACGCTCACGGTCCCCTCGGGGACGCGGACGACGACGGTGCCCTCGCCCGTGAGCGCCTGGTCGGTGAGGAGGCCCAGGTCCCCGTCCACGTCGATGACGTACTGGGTGCTCGGGTTGAGCGGCTTGCCGTCCTTGCCGATCGTGTGCACGGTCAGCGTGTGCTTCGGGGCCTCGCGTACGGCGCCCACGGGCGTGGTCACCCGCACGTCGCCGGCCTGCGCGACGACCGCCCCGGTGTAGCGGCCGAACTCCAGGTCGGCGGGGTCCAGCGTGACGGTGGTCGTGGCCGTACCGGATGCGGGGACGGTCAGCGAGGACTCCGTCGTCAGCGAGCCCTCGATCGCCGGCCCGCGCACGTCGCGCAGCGTGCCGCTCAGCGTGAGCGTGACCGGCTCCGAACCCAGGTTGATGTAGCTGATCTTCCGTTCGAGTTTCGCGCCCGGATCGCCCACCGAGGCGAAGTCGGCGGCCGGGGTGGTGGCGAAGACCGTCTGCCGGTGCGCGCGGACCAGATCGACCCGGCCGGCGCCCTGCTCGTACGCGGCGAACCCGTCGTCCTTGGCCGTCGACATCAGGGCCGCCTTGATCAGCGCTCCCTTCCACTCGGGATGCCGCTGAGCCATGATCGCCGCCGCCCCGGCCACGTGCGGAGTGGCCATCGAGGTGCCGTTCGCCCTGGTGTAGTACTCGTCGACCGGGGTGCCCATCGAGGTGCCGGCCGCGCGGCCGGCCGCGATGCCGACGCCGGGGGCGGCGATGTCGGGCTTCAGCGCCATGTCGCCGAAGCGCGGGCCCTGACTGGAGAAGTCGGCCAGTTCGTCGCCCTTGTCCACGGCGGCCACGGTGAGGGCCGCGTCGGCCGTGCCGGGGGAGTTGACCGATCCGACCCTGCCGTCGTTGCCGGCGGCGATCACGAACAGCGCGCCCGTGGCGGCGCTCAGCTCGTTGACGGCCAGGCTGGTCGGGTCGGTGCCGTCGGAGGTGTCGCCGCCGAGGCTCATGCTGATCACCTTGGCGCCGGCGGCGGCCGCCCACTCCATGCCCTCGACGACCCAGGACTCCAGGCCGCTGCCGCCGTTGCCGAGCACCTTGCCGATCAGGAGGTCCGCGCCGGGCGCGACGCCCTTGTTCCTCCCTCCTGACGCGGCCCCGCTGCCCGCGATCGTGGTGGCCACGTGGGTGCCGTGTCCGCCGAGGTCCTGTACGGCCTCGCCGGGCACGAACGACCGCGAGTCGGCGATCTTCCCCTTCAGGTCGGGGTGTCCGGCGTCGGCACCGGTGTCCAGCACCGCGACCTTGACCCCGGAGCCGTCGTGGCCGCCCGCCCAGGCCTCCGGCGCGCCGATCATCGGGACGCTCTCCGCGAGGTCCATCTTGATCTTGCCGTCGAGCCAGATCCTGGCGATCCCGCCGCTGAGTTTGGCCGCGCCGGGGGTGAAGTCGCCGCGTACGGCCTGCCAGAACGTGCCGGACTGGCCCTTGGTCACCTCGACCGCGGCCCCGTGAATGCTCTCCAGGGTGTGGGTGGGCGCGCCGGCCGGTAGGGCGTCGGCCGCGCTCTTGAGCGTGGCCGCGGGGGGCGTGCCCTGGTACTGCACGATGACCGGGACCCGCGCGGTCGCGTCGTCGGTGTAGCCGTTCTCGGCCAGGTACTTCACGTTGAACAGCCGGCGGTCGAGCCTGCCCGCGTCGACGGCCGGCATCGCGTCGCTCGGCAGGACGTAGACGCCGTCGGGGCCGCTCAGCGTGGCGAGCGTGGGGAGGTCGCCGTCCGGCCGGGGGACCGGTTCGGTGTCGACGGCGTACCTGCCGCCGCCGGTGTCGGTGAGTCTGACCTTGTCTCCGGTGATCAGGGTGACGGCGTGGACACCGGCGCCCAAGCCGGACAGCGAGACGGACGGCGGGGCGGAGGGGGGAGCGGTGGCGGCCGGTTCCGGCTCGGCCTGGGCGGCCGGTGGGGGAAGCGCCGCGAGCAGCGCGAGCACGGCCGCGGCGGCGCACAGGGAGTTCTTCACGGACACAGGGAGGACTGCCTTTCCACGGGGGGTGACGCTCATACCGGCTCGAAGCCCTCAGGGGGCGCGGGTTCGAACTCCGCGCCCGGCTCGGGTTCGGTCTCCGGTACGGGGGTGGGGTCTGGTTCGGATATGGAGCAGGACATGGAGCAAGCGTGGTCAATGACCCGCGGGTGGAGTTATGGGGAACCCCTGGGGAAAACTCCCCAATTCACCGGTAGAACAGGGCCAGCTCCGTGCGCGACCGGGCTCCGACCTTGCGCATGGCGGCGCTGAGATGCTTGTCCACCGTCTTCGGTGACAGGAACATCTCCCTGGCGATCTCCTGGTTGGTCAGACCCGTGGCGGCCAGCCTGGCGACCTGCTCCTGCCGCGAGGACAACGCCGAACTTCCCGCCTCGCGCGGCTGGGCGAACTGCGGGAGGCGCACCCCCCACGTCCGGCCGAGGAGGCCGGCCCGGTCGAGATCCCACCGGGCGCCGAGCTCCGCGTACGCGGCGGTCGCCGCCTGGAGGATCGGCCCGGCGGCCGGGTCCCCGGCCCTGAGAAGGCAGGCCGCCGCCTGCTCGTCCGCCTGCGCGGCGTCGTAGGCGGCGGGGAGCGCGCGGAAACCTTCCGCGGCGGCGGAGAACGACCGGGCGGCCTCGGCCCACCGCCGGTCCGCCGCCCACAGCAGCCCGCGGCCCTGCGCCAGCGCGGGAGCGGCCAGCGGCGCGTCCAGCCCGCGCAGGTGTGCCTCGTAGCGGTCCACCAGCTCGGCGGCGTCATCCCCCCGCCCGGCCGCGAGCAGCGCCTCCACGAGCGCAGGCACCGCGCGCACGCCGGCGGGCCACATCTCCTTGCGCTCCCACACACGTACCGCGGCGGCCGTCTCGGTGATCGCGGCGTCGTGCTCGCCGCGGGCGGTGGCCAGCCGGAGCAGCATCGAGACGGGCACGGGGAGCAGGTCGAAGTCGCCGATCGCGAACGCCCGGCCGATGACGTCGCGCAGGGCGTCCAGTGCGAGATCAAGGCGTCCCGGCGCGGGCGCCAGGCACGCCGTCACCGTGTCCACTTGGACGCTCTCGTGCGGAGGGGCGTCGCCCTGCCGGCGCAGGGCGTCCACCATCGGGCGGAGCCCGCCCCACGAGCCGCGGCAGTAGTCGACGATGGCCAGCCTCGACCTGGTCCGTTGCTCGCTGACGCCCTGCAGGTCGGGGTCGGTGGTGTCCAGGGCCGTCTCCAGCAGGTTGCGGGCGAGGTCGTGGTGACCGGCGTAGCAGGCGTCCTCGGCGATGGAGCGGTACGCGTTGGCCTCCTGGTAGTCGCGTGCGCGGCCGTGCGTCTCCCCGCGGACCTGTTCGGTGAGTTCAACCCAACGCGTGTCGCCCATCAGGACGAACACCATCGCCAACTTGCTCAGGATCAGCAGCCGCATGGTGCGGTCCTCGATGGAGGGCAGCAGACCGAGCGCCTGGTCGAGCCGGTCGCGCTCCACCTCGGGCGGGACGTCCGGCACGATCGGCAGTCCCAGCAGCACCAGCGCCCACGCGGCGAGGTCGGGACGGTCGCCCAGGTCCTCGATGGCCGCGGCCAGCACGCTGTTCCTATGAGTGGGATCTTCCCGGCTCACCTCGGCGTGGATGCCCGACAGGAAACGCAGCTCGCCGCGGAGCGCGGGTGACAGCTCGAAGTGGAGCGCTTCGGTGATCAGCTCGCGCACCTGCGGGAAGGGCAGCACCTGCAGGGCGGCCCAGCCCAGGCGCACGGTGAGCCGCGCTCGCCGTACCGGATCCAGCTCCGCGTTGCGCAGCAGGTCTTCGAGCAGCCGGGTGGCCTCGGCCTCGTCGCCGAGGGCGGCGGCCTGCTCGGCCGCTCTGGCGGCCGCGTCCGCCCACTCGGGGGTCCTGCCCGCCTGCCGCAGGTGGTGCGCCATCTGCCCGAGCGGCACCTGCCTCAGTCCCTGTACGGCCTCCGCCGCGGCGGCGTGCATCACCCGCCTGCGCCCCACGGGGATCGCCTCGTAGACGGCCTGCGCCGCCAGCACGTGCCGGAACCCGACCGTCCCTTCTCGCTCGGTCAGCAGCCCGGAGTCGAGCGCGCCGTCCATCGCCTCGGGTTCGGGCCGGCCGGCCGCGTGCGCCAGCACCGAGACGGGCACCGCGAGCTGGAGCACCGCGGCGGTCTCCACCACGGCCCGTGCCTCGGGCGGCAGCCTGGACACCCGTTCCTGAACCGAGGCGCGCACGCCCACGGGCACGTCCAGCGCGTCGAGGGCACGCCGGGCCCAGCCGCCCTCCCATTTGATCAGTGCGCCGCGTGTGCGCAGCAGCGCGAGCAGTTCCTGTACGGCCAGCGGCAGCCCCGAGGCCCGCGCGCGCAGGTGTTCCGCGAACTCCTCCGTCACCTCGTCCACGTCCAGGATCGCCGCGGCGAGCACGCGGGTCTGCGCCGTGTCGAGCGGGGCGAGCGCCAGGTGCTCGTGCCTGACCGAGTCGGGCGGGCGCGCCGTCAGCGCGCGGACGGCGGCGGCCGCCTCGTCGCCCCGGTAGGTCAGCACCACCGACAGGTCCCGCTGCGGGGTCCCCAGCAGGTAGCCCAGGAACTCGACGGTCTGCTCGTCCGCCCAGTGCAGGTCCTCCACCATCAGGACGGCGGGGCGGAGCGCGGCCAGGACCTCGACCAGGCCGCGGAACAGCCGGTGCCGCTCGGCCGCCCGGTTCTCCAGCGGCGGCGGCGGCTCCGGGAGCACCGCTTCGAGTTCGGGCAGGAGCCCGTGCAGCGCTCCCGCCACCGGCGAGAGGACAGCGCCGGTCAGGTCGGCGGCGCGGCCGCGCATCGCCTCCACGATCGGGCCCAGCGGGAACGGTTCCCTGATCTGGCCGCAGCCGCCGCTGAGGAGGCGGCGATCCGCCAGCTCGGGCCGGGCGGTCAGCTCGGCCAGCAGTCGTGACTTGCCGATGCCCGCCTCGCCCTCGACGACGGACACCGAGGGGGCCGAGGTCACCGCGGCGACGAGCCGCTCCAACTCCCGATCCCGGCCGACCAGGAGGGGTGACACCGTCCTGGCGAGAGCCTCGGGTCCGTTCACCAGCACCAGCCGCGCATCTCTCACCGTGTCCTGATCGTCGCACCGGCCCATGCGATCATGACATTCAACCCCAGAACATCATAAAAGTCACGAGTTTCGGTCAGTCCGGGGTGCGCCTTTCAGTAGGGAAGGAAGATCTGGCGCTCGGTCGCGCTGTCGTCGAACGCCTCCAACCGGGCCTGGCCCTCGGTGCCGAGGGTGTCCAGCATGGTGTGCAGCAGCGCGGTGCACAGGACCGTGGGACCGGCGTGCGAGTCGAACGCGAAGTCGGAGCTGACCGGCGCGAGCAGGACCTCGTCCGCGAGCTCGATGAGCCGGCCCACCGGTTGGTCGGTGATGAGAGCGATCTTCAGCCCGGCGCTCCGCGCCCAGACGAGCCCGTCGGCCAGTTCGCGCGGGTACCGCGGCAGCCCGATGGCGAGCACCCATTCGGCTCCGGCGTCGGCCGCCCGGCTCAGCCGGTCCTCCAAGGTCGAGCCCCCGGTGTCCAGTACGCGTACGTCCGGGAGCACCTTCTGCGCGAGGTAGCCGAACAGGTGCGCCAGGGAGGCGGAGATGCGCAGCCCCATGACCAGGAGCGGACGCGACCTGGCCAGTTGAGCGGCCACCGCTCGGAGCTGCGTCAAGTCCTGGAGTCCGTTCCGCAGCCGTTCGAGGTCGCGGATCTCGGAGTCGACCAGTTCCTGGATCTCGTTGAGGTCGTCCGCGAGCAGCGTCTGCTGCGGGCCGCCGAACACCGACGAGCGGAGCGCGTCCCGGAACTCGGGGAACCCCCTGAAGCCGAGCGCGGCGGCGAAGCGGGTGACCGACGGCTGGCTGACCCCGACGCGCTCGGCGATGTCGGCGCTGGTGAAGAAGACGGCCTCCTGCGCGTGGTCGAGCAGGTAGCGCGCGATCCGGCGTTGGGAAGGGGAAAGCCGGTGGTCGCCGAGGAGCCCGCGCAGGTTCGCGGAGATCCGCGCCGCGTCCGGTACGGCGAGGGGCTGTCCGTTGTCCCTGGCGTGCCCCATCTCGGACACTTCCCTTCTCCGCGGAGTGACAGATCCGGTCGCGTGGTTCCCCTGGGCTCAACTGGGTTCAACGCCGCGCCGGGCGGCCTTTCAGAAGGCCGCCCGGCGGGTCGGGACGGGACGACGCGGGCTCAGTTCTTCGGGCCGTTGCCGTTGAAGCGTGTCTTGCACTCCTGCAGTCTGACATCGACCTGTTCGCCTCTGTCGACGGTGACGTGCACCGTCTCGAGGACCTCGCCGGTCGGACGGGCACAGGTGAGCGTCCAGCTCTCCCGGAGGAAGTTGCCCGGGCCGGTGGCGACGACGCCGGTCCCCGTGTACGCCGGGACCGGCCGCACCGAGGGGTTGACGTGCCAGGTGAACTTGCCGTTGGTCGGCGCGACCAGGCTGGACCGCAGGTGGGTGGGGACCGCCTGGGGCGGATCGATGACGCCGCCCGGCTGCACGATCGGCGCCGTCCACAGGTCGAAGTCCTTCGTGATCGTCAGGACCGCGCCCTTCGGCGCCTTCCCCGTGATCACGGAGTGGCCCGCCGGGTCCGCCGCGTACTCCAGCGCCACGAGGAACGCCTCACGGTTCGACTTGCCCGCGTAGCGACCGGTGCCGAGGTAGTCCTCGATCACCTCGGCGTAGGTGTTGTTGGTCGACTGGGTCTTCATGATCTCGAACGTGAACCCGAGGCCGCGGGTCGCGTAGTACGACCAGTCCGGAGTCTCACCGGTCGTCTCGTAGTCGAAGCCCGACTTCATGCCCGTGTAACCGTTCTTGGCCGACATCGCGTCGCTCAGCGCGGCGTAGACGGCCTCGTCCGGGGTGTCGCCGGCGCGCTTCTCCAGCGGCGGGCGCAGGAGGGTGTGGCCGGAGGTGTGGTTCGTGATCAGGACGGTGACCTGGTTGGACGTGGTCAGGTCCATGATGTTCTGGATCTCGGGCTCGGAGCCCGGCGCGGGGCCGCGGTTCGTCGCGTTGGAACCCGCGTTGCTGCCCCAGCCGAGGGGGTAGTTGCGGTTGATGTCGACCCCGGCGCTGCTGGCGCACGTCGGCGAGACACCGCAGCTGGTCCGCCGGTTGATCATGAAGCCGTCCACGTTGACGACCGGGACGAAGATGACCCGTGCCTGGTCGATCAGGCGCGAGATCCGCGGGTCCTTCCCGTCGTTGTTGATCAAGTCGTAGGCGAACTCCAACGTGTGCTCACCCGAGGGCCACTCGTTCCCGTGGTGCATGCCCATCATGAACAGGACGGGCTTGCCGTCGGAGGAGGCGACGTCGCGGCTCACTTCGATGCCGTACACCTCACGGCCCTGGCGCGTCTTGTGCGGCAGCGTGATGTGCTTGACGAGATCGGGGTGCTTCTCGCTCAGAGCGCGCATCTCGTCGTTGTAGTCCGTGATCGTCCGGTAGCCGGTTCGACCGCTGGGCAGACCGGACGTCTGCTCCGCCGCCAGTTCGGTGGTCGCCGCGATGTCGGCCGACTCGGCGAAGCTGGTCGAGGCGGCCGAAATGCTGAGACTTCCCAGCAATCCGATGCTCAACGCAAGCGTCATTACGCGTTTTCCGGCATTAATCGCTGTGGGGGGATGCGAACCGCGTGAAGACATGCTGGAACCCTTTCTAGCTGCAGTCGAACCGAATCCGTGAAGACGCCGTTTCGTGGGGATTTCATTTCGGGGGATCTTGTGGTAGGCATCTGAAGATCGCGAGTTGACTGCAAAGTTTCACGTAGTCTGTGGTATGAATACGGGCCTGTCAACCCGCTTCGGCCGGGTTCTTGTCCGTGCATTCATGGAATGCCGCGGCGGGGGACGGTTTACAGTGTGAAACTTCTCGGCGGAACGATGGGGAAATAAACGCAGGCCAGCGGGCCGATGGCTGCCGGGGAGGCTGGCCGTGCTCTTCCCCAGTGGGGAAGAAGGGCGTATCGTCGTCTGTTTCGCACTACGTGGCAGGTCGGCGGCATGTCCGGGCCGGCTGCTGGGGCCGGGAGGGCGGGGCGCCCCCGCGCCGCCGTGCCGGCGCCGATGACCGGCGGCGGCCGCCTGAATTCTCGGGTGAGGCGATGGAATGGCCGGGCGGCCGGCCTTTGAAACCGATTCGCGCATGGGCTGAACGGGAGCTTCCAAGTGCGGGTGCTTTTCGGTGCCCCCGCGTTTCGCGAATCGGCTCGACGGCCCCTCGTAAATCGCTTTCCGGTCGAGGGCCGGAATCTTCGGCCGGGATTTCTCCGAGCGGATGGTGATCTGCTCCTGGTGTATTCCGACCGGACGGCGGGCGCCTCGGTTTCCGGAAACCCGCTCAATCCGCCGGGCGGTCGTGACCCTGCTATCCGAATGGCGGCCCCGCCGGTTCCCGGGTTTCATGGGGCCGGCTCGGCCGGCTCGCATTCCTGTCCGCCGGGGGAAAGGCGGGTGTTTCCCCCGGAGTTCGGATGCTCCAGGCCGCCGCCGGGATCGCCGGGGAGTGGTGCGGCGACGACGCCTCCTGCGCGATCGGCCCCGGGATGCCGCCGCGGTCGCGCGCGGCGAGCGTTACGTTCGGCCTGATTCTTCGTGAAACGTGACTTCATCCGAAAAGCTGAGTTTTGGCGGCCCGTTATGACGGTCATGTGTCGTTCCGGTGCGCCGGACACTATCCCGCAAGTGAAAGATCGTCCCTTTTGTAATGATTGTGAGTCTTGTGGGGCGAGTGGCTGCCTTGTATGGATCCGTTTTGTATAGGACCGTTCGGGGCTTAAATCTCGATCTTTTGTGGTTCCTTCGGCAAAATCCGTCTCATGATGCGACGGGCCGGTGACCACGCCATCGTCCTGGGGGCGGGAATGAGCGGGCTGCTCGCCGCCCGGGTGCTGACCGATTTCTACGACCGGGTGACGCTGGTCGAGCGCGACGCGCTGGGGCCGGGTGAAGGAGAGGCGCGCGAAGACGGGCCGGGTGAAGAAGGGCCGGGGGAAAGGGCGCCGCGTAAAGGGGTGCCGCAAGGCTTCCACGCCCATGCGCTGCTGCCCAGGGGGCTCCAGATCATGGACGAGCTGTTCCCCGGCCTGACCGAGGAGATGATCGCGGACGGCGCCGTGCCGTACGAACCGGCGCACGTACGGATGATCATGGGAGGGTTCGAGTTCGCGCGCGCCCCGGCAGGTGAGGTCGGGGTGTCGGCGACGCGGCCCTTCCTGGAGGAGCACGTCCTGCGACGGGTACGGGCGCTGGACCGCGTGGCGATCGAGGACGGCGCGCAGGTCACCGGCGTCCTCATGGAGGAGGACCGGGTCGTCGGGGCGAGCGTCGCGGGACCGGGCGGGGAGCGCGACCTGCCCGCCGACCTGGTGGTCGACGCCATGGGCCGGGGCGGGCGCACCCCCGCCTGGCTGGAGGCGATGGGGTTCGACCGCCCACAGGAGGACACGATCAAGGTCGAGGTCGCGTACGCCACCTGGTACCTGAGGTTTCCCGAGGGGGCCCTGGACGGGGAGCGCATGGTCCTCGTCGGCGCGTCCCCCGGCACGCTCAAGGGCGCGGCGCTCTGCATGGTGGAGGGCGACCGGTGGCTGGTGACGCTGGGCGGCAGCGCGGGCGTGCGCCCGCCGGCCGACCGCGACGGCTTCCTCGCCTGGGTGGACGAGGTGCTCCCGTCCGACGTGGCGGCGGCGGTGCGGCACGCCGAGCCGCTCGGCGAGATCGGCGCGGCGCGGATCCCGACGAGCGTCCGGCGCAGGTACGAGCGGCTGGACCGCTTCCCGGAGGGGCTCCTCGTCACCGGGGACGCGATCTGCCACTTCAACCCGATCTACGGGCAGGGCATGTCGGTGGGGGCGCTGGACGCGGTGGCGATGCGCGAATGCCTGCGCGAGGGGACCGGGAGCCTGGCCGCGCGGTACTTCGCGGCCGTCGCGAGGGCGCTCGACCCCGCCTGGCGACTGTCGACCGGCGCGGACCTGGCCCTGCGCGAGGCCGAGGAGCAGAAGACGGTGGCGAGCCGGCTCCTCAACGCGTACCTCGGGAGGATGCGGCGGGCGGCCGCGCGGGACTGGCGGGTCGCGGAGGCGTTCGGCCGGGTGAGCGGCCTGGTCGACCGGCCCTCGGCCCTCGTCCGCCCCGCCGTGGTCTGGCGCACCCTGCGCGGCTGACGGCACCGGCCTTCCGACGGGTGGCTTTCAGCCGTCGCCTTCCCCTCGGGCGGCCAGGGCCTCGCCCAGCTCGTCCGCGTGCCGCAGGGTCCGCACCAGGAACGGCACGGCGAACGCGGTGACGGACCGCTGCGCGCCGCGCGCCCTGGCGGCCTCCCGCACCTCGGCGGCGATCGCGGACAGGGCGGCGACGGCCCGCAGGGTGAGCCCGACGAGCAGGCCGATCCGGTCCGGCCGTACGCCGAACCGGCGCAGCGGCGCCAGCCCGCCCTCGACGGCCGACACCACGTCGTCGATCCTGGTGGTGATCGTGAACAGGTTGGCCGCGGCCAGCGCCGCCACGACGCGCAGGCACACCACGAGCGCCTGGCCGGCACCGAGCAGCCACCACTGCAGGACGAACACGAACGCCGCCAGCACCGCCAGCGAGCGGGCCACCCCCGCGCAGCGCCGGAGCGGGACCCGCGCCACGCCGTACGCGAGGACGACGGCGGCGCAGATCGCGCCGAGCCAGGCGGGGGAGCGCAACGCGAACACCGCCGCCGCCAGCACGAGCAGGGCGGCGAACTTCCCGCCGGCCGGGGCCCGGTGCAACGGGCTCGACCCGGGCTCGTACCATCCGCCCGGCGTCATGTCACGAGCGCGCGGTAGTGGCGCAGCGCGGGCTCCGGCTCGTCGTCGGCGACGACCCGGCCTCCGTCGATGACGACGACGCGGTCGAAGCCGCCGAGCAGGTCGAGGTCGTGGGTCACCAGCACGACCTGCTGCTCCAGGCCGCCGAGCAGTTCCACGAACCGCCGCTTGTTGCGCAGGTCGAGCAGGGTGGTCGGCTCGTCGCAGACGAGCACGGCGGGGTCGAGCGCGAGCACGGCGCACAGCGCGAGCACCTGCTTCTGCCCGCCGGAGAGCTGGTGGGCGGGGTGGTCGGCGTAGCCGCCGAGGCCGTACTCGGCCAGCAGCGCGGCGGCCCGCTCGGCCCGCTCGCGCCGGGGGAGCCCGGCCCGCCGGAGCGAGAACGCGACGTCCTCGCCCGCGGTGGGCATCACGATCTGGCTGTCGGGGTTGGTGAAGACGAACCCGACCCGCCGCCGCACCTCGCGGCCCTGGCGGCTCGGGTCGAGCCCGTCGACCAGGACCCGTCCCGAGGTCGGCGCGACCAGCCCGTTGATCATGCGGGCCAGGGTGGACTTGCCGGAGCCGTTCGCGCCGACGAACGCCACCCGCCGCTCGGCCAGGCGCAGGTCCACGCCGGTCAGCACGACCCGTTCGCCGTAGCTGTGCCCGACGTCCTCGAACTCGATCACGGCACCGCCTCCCACAGCGCGGCCACGCCGACGCCTCCGCCGGCGGACAGGGCGGCCAGCCCGGAGCCCGCGCCGCGTACCCGGACCAGGGTGGCGAACAGGCGCACGACCAGCACGGCGCCGGACGCGCCCCAGGGGTGGCCGAGCGCGATCGCCCCGCCGTCGGGGCTGACCGTGCGCTCGTCGATCCCGGCGGCGTCCAGGCAGGCGAGCGTCTGCCCGGCGAACGCCTCGTTGAACTCCACGACGTCGGGTGTGCGGCCGAGCACGGCCTTCATCGCGGGGACCGCGCCCAGGCCGAGCCGGTTCGGGTCGACGGCCGAGGTCGCCGAGGCGGTCAGCCGCAGGCCGGGCAGGCCGAGCCGGCGGCGTACGGTCTCGCTCACCACCAGCACGGCGGCGGCGCCGTCGTTGATGCCGCACGAGTTGGCCGCGGTCGCGGTGCCGCCGGGGGTGAACGCGGGCCGGAACCGGGCGAGGCGTTCCACGGTGAAGCCGACGCGGGGACGCTCGTCCCGCTCGACGCCGCCGACGGGGACCAGCTCGGCGGCGAACCGCCCGGCCCGCGCCGCCTCGACGGCCCTGGCGTGGCTGCGGGCGGCGAAGGCGTCCTGCCGCTCGCGGGAGATGCCCGCCTCGGCCGCCACCAGGTCGGCGGCCGGGCCCATGTCCGGGTCGCCGATCTCGGCGGGGGCGAACGGCGCCCGCGTGTAGGGGCGCGGCGGCTCGCCGGGGCTCTCGGGACGCCACGCGCGGATGGGCGCGGTCGAGGCGCTCTCGACGCCTCCGGCGAGGTACGCCGTCCCCTCACCGGCGCGGATCATGGTCGCGGCGAGGACGATCGCGGCGAGGCCGCTGGCGCACTGCCGGTCCACGGTCATGCCGGGCACGCGCTCGGGCAGTCCGGCGCGCAGGGCGGCCATCCTCGCGGGGTTGCCACCGGGACCGAAGACGTTGCCGAGGACGACGTCGTCCACCGCGTCCAGCCCGGCGTCGTCGAGCACGGCGCGCAGCACCGGCGCGGCCAGCTCGTCGGCGGCGAGGCGGCGCAGGGCGCCCCCCACGTTGCCGATCGGGGTGCGCCGCGCGGCGACGATCACGGGGGTCAGGTCGTCGTTCAACGCAGCGGCTCGGCAGGGAGGGTGCCGTCCCGCAGCTGCAGGGCGATCGCGGCGCGGGCCGGCTTTCCGGACGGCGTGCGGGGGAGCGCCCGCGTCGCCAGCCAGCGGCGCGGACGTTTGCCCGGTTCGAGCGCGGCCCTCGCGGCGTCGCGCAGGTCGCGCAGCGCGGGACGCCCGCCCGCGCCGACCTCGACGACGGCGGTGACGATCGCGCCGAGTGCCGGGTGCGGCGTGCCGGTGACGAGCACGTCCGCCACGCCGGGGACGGCGCGCAGCACCGCCTCGACCTCCTCGGCGGACACGAGCCTGCCGCCGCTGGACACGACCGCGCCGTCCCGGCCGCGCACCACGAGGCACCCGTCCGGGTCCGTCTCGACCCGGTCGCCCACGGTGGACCACTCGCCGTCCGGCGGATGGAGCACGCCGTCCCGGAGGCGGCCGCCGTACGCCAGGGGCGAGTTCACCCACAGCAGGCCGTCGCGGATGTCGAGCCGTACGCCGGGGACCGGGCGCAGGCCGTCGCCGCCGCGCCGGACGGCGATCAGCGAGTGCTCGGCCGAGCCGTAGTACTCGACCAGCTCGGCGTCCGGCAGCAGCCGGGCGAACCGGTCCCGCGTCTCGGCGCCGAGGTGCGCCCCTCCGCAGACCACGGTGCGCAGGGCCGTCCCCGCGCCGGGCCGCCCCTCCAGTACGGCGAGCAGCCCGGCCAGCATGGTGGGGACCAGGTGGACGGTGGCCGCGTCGCGGGCGGCGGCGGCCGCGGCCTCGGGGTCCCAGCGCGGCAGAAGCCGCGGGTCGTGGCCGCACCACAGCGCGTGCAGCGCGCCGAACAGGAAGAGCGACGAGCTCAGCGGTCCGGGGACCAGCACGGGACCGGGTAGGGGGCCGAGCGCCGCGAAGCTGCGCAGCCACGACCCGCGGGTGCGGATGAGCACCTTGGGCCGGGCGCTGCTGCCGGAGGTCGTCGGCAGGTAGAAGAAGGTGCCGTCGTCCCCGGCGGGCGCGACCCCGTCGGCGGCCGGGTCCGGCGTGCCGGCGACCGCGAGGTGCGGGCGGGCGTCGGCGAGCACCGCCTCCCGCTCGCGCGGAGTCCAGGCGGGCTCGACCAGCAGGGCCGCCGCGCCGAGCAGGTCCGCGCCGAGGAACCAGGCCAGCGCGTCCGGTCCGGTCGCGTCGACGGCGACGCGCGACCCCTCGCCGGCGCCGCGCGCGGCCATCCACCGGGCGGCCCCGTGCGCCCGGGCGAGCAGCGCGTACGGGACCGTGGCCGGGCCGAGGACCGGGGGCGTGGCGAGGGTCATGGGGCTCGCTTCGCCGATCCGGCCAGCCGTCCGGGCAGGGCGCGGTGCAGTACGGCGGCGATCAGCGACGCCGCCACCACCTTGGCGGCGTCGCCCGGGAGGAAGACCAGCGACTGTGTCGCGGCGGCGGGGAGGTCGCCGGTGTAGAGGCCGAGGAACGGCACGCCGATCAGGTAGTCGGCGGCCAGCCCGGCGGCGGTGGCGGCGAGCAGCACCGGCAGGCGGGGGCGCTTCGCGCGCTCCACGATCAGGCCGACGACCAGTGCGGACAGGATCCAGCCCAGCAGGAACCCGCCGCTCGGGCCGACGAAGGGGGCGATCCCCGCGCGCCCGCCGGACAGCAGAGGCAGGCCGATCGCGGTCAACGCGAGGAGCAGTACGACCGACGCGGCGCCGCGGCGGGCGCCCAGGACCGCTCCGGCCAGCAGCGGGCCGGCGTTCTGCAGCACGATGGGCACGCCGGAGCCGCCGACGTAGACGCCGGGGAAAATCCCGAGCACCGCGATGAAGGCGGCGAAGACGACCGTCCGGGCCAGGTCGGCGGCGGGCAGGGGGTTACGGGATCCTGACACGTCGCACACCATATCCGGCCGTCTTCCACCACATCGAGGCCGGGAACGGCCCCCGACCGGGTGACGTACTCAGGTGCGGTCGGGTAGGCGTACTCAGGCGCGGAGGCCGGGGCGGGGCCGACCATCGGAGGCATGAAGACCAAGCCCATCCAGCCCACGATGACGGCCGCCTACTACGCCCAGTGCGTCATCTCGTTCGGGCTCGCGCTCACCAGCGTCGCGGTCGGCGTCGCGTACCTGCCGGTCAGCCCGTGGGTGCGGGCGTTCCTCGCGGTCGGGGTGTTGTACACGGTGACGACGGCGTTCGCGCTCGCCAAGTGCGTGCGCGACCGGCAGGAGCTCGACAACATGTCCAACCGGGTGGACCAGGCGCGCCTGGAGAAGCTCCTGTCCGAGCACGACCCGTACAAGGTGGACGGCGTGTGACCTCGGGGTCCTATTCCTCGTCCAGCCCGCGCTCGATCGCGTAGCGGACCAGCTCGACCCGGTTGTGCAGCCGCAGCTTGCTGAGCGTGTTCTGCACGTGGTTCTGCACCGTGCGGTGGGAGAGCACCAGCCGTTCGGCGATCTGCTTGTACGAGAGCCCCTTGGCGACCAGGCGCAGCACCTCGGTCTCGCGGTCGGTGAGCCGGGGGCCGTCGTCGGGCGCCGGCTGAGCGGCGAGCCGGCGGTACTCGCCGAGGACGAGCCCGGCCAGGCCCGGGGTGAACACGGCGTCGCCCGCGGCGGTGCGCCGTACGGCCTGGAGGAACTCCTCGCGGCTCGCGGACTTGACCAGGTAGCCGGAGGCGCCCGCCTTCACCGCGTCGAGGACGTCGTCCTGCTCGCCGCTCGCCGACAACACGAGCACGTGCGGCGGGTGCGCGGAGGCGGCCAGCCCGCGGGCCACCTCGACCCCGGACAGGTCGGGCAGCCGCAGGTCGAGGACGACCACGTCGGGTCGCACGGCCGCCGCGACCCGGAGCGCCTGCCGTCCCTCACCCGTGGTCGCCACCACGTCGCAGCCGGCCTCGCCGAGATCGCGTGCGATGGCGTCGCGCCACATCGGGTGGTCGTCCACCACCATCACCCGCAGACCGTTCACGACCGTAACTGTAGGACGGCCGGGCGGGGCCCGTGGAGGCCGCGGGCCCGAGCAGCGGCCCGGTGGTCGGCCCGTTGGTCGGCCCGGTGGTCGGCACCGTCAGCTCGACCTCGGTGCCCTGCCCGGGGACGGAGCAGATGTCCACCGTGCCGCCGAGCGCGGCGATCCGGCCGCGGATGGACTGGGCGACGCCGAGCCGGCCGGCGGCCTCCGCCTCGGCCAGGCGCCCGGCGGGGATGCCGGGGCCGTCGTCGCGCACGGTCACGGTGACGGAGCCGCCGTCCCCTTCCGCGAGCACCCAGGCCGGGGCGTCCTCGCCGCAGTGCCGGCGCACGTTGTCCAGGGCGGCGGCGACCGCGGCCACGACCTCCTCGGCCGATCCGGCGGGTAGCGGCAGCGGCGTGGCGGGCGTGGACACGGTCACCGAGGCGGAGCCGAGCCGGCGCAGCAGGGCGCCGACGTCGGCCAGCCCGGTGCCCGGAGGGGCGGGCGGCTCGGCGCGGATCAGCTCGCGCAGCGCCGCCTCCTGCTCTCCGGCGAGCCGTCCCAGCTCGGCGGCCTCGCCGCCGATCTCCAGGCCGCGGCGCTGCACCAGGGCGAGCACCTGGAGGACGGAGTCGTGGATGCCGCGGGCGAGCCGTTCCCGCTCCCGGCCCGCCGCCTCGATCTCCACCGCCCGCTGGAGCCGCCGCTCGGCCCGTTCGGTGAGCCGGGCGACGTGGCCGACGACGGCCCCGGCCAGGACCAGCAGCACCGACCCGTTGAGGGGGAGGAGGAGGTCGAAGCCCCGCAGGCCGCGCACCCACAGGTCGGCGGCCGACAGCAGGACCCCGGCCGCGACGCCGGCGCGGCGTCCTCCTTGCACCCCCCAGGCCAGCACGGGGCCGCCGATCCAGGTCGCCGTGATCGGCACGACCCCGCCGTGCTCCGCCTCGGGCCCCTGCGCGTACGGGGAGGCGAGCAGGCAGCCCACGGTGACGAGCAGGTCGATCAGCAGCAGCGCCCGGCCGCGCGCGACGCGGTAGGCGACCGTCGCCCCCGCCGTCCAGAGCGCCATCACACCGAGGATGAGCCACCCGAGGGCGGGGCGCCGGTAGTCTCCCGAGCCCGCGAGCAGCAGCGCGGCGTACGCGAGCGAGGCGACGCGGTACACCGCGATGGCCCGCCAGAAGGGTCCGTCCGTGCCCATGGCTCCCGAGTCTCTCGTCTCTCACTTTTATGCCATATCGACGGATTCTTGGGGCGTCCGGCCGTGTCCCCCACCCCGTACGCGGAGATCAGTAGAAGACGACAAGGGCCAAGGAGGCGCCTCGACTGGGGGGAACACGTGGCCGCACACGCGAAGACCCCGAGGGTGGTCGCCGAGCTGGCCGCGGAGTTCGCGGGCACGCTGATCCTGATCCTTTTCGGTGCGGGGGTGGTGGCGCAGGTCGTCGCCGCGGACCTCGGGAACCACGACAGCATCTCCTGGTCGTGGGGGCTCGGCGTCACCTTCGGCGTGTACACGGCGGCGCGGATCAGCGGCGCGCACCTCAACCCGGCCGTCACGCTGGCGTTCGCGGTGTTCAAGGGGTTCGCCTGGCGCAAGGTCGTGCCGTACGTGCTCGCGCAGACGCTGGGCGCGTTCGTCGCCGCCCTGCTGGTGCGGTGGAACTACGACGAGGTGCTGACGAAGGTCGATCCCGGTCTCACGTTCAAGACGCAGTTCGTGTTCTCGACCCTGCCGGGCAACGGGTCCCTGCCCGTGCCGCTGTGGGGCGCGTTCCGCGACCAGGTGATCGGCACGGCGATCCTGGTGTTCCTGATCTTCGCGGTGGTGGACGAGCTGAACACCGCGCCGGGGGTGAACATGTCCCCGTTCGTCATCGGGCTGATCGTGGTGGCGATCGGCATGGCGTGGGGCGCCAACGCCGGGTACGCGATCAACCCGGCGCGCGACTTCGGCCCGCGCCTGGCGTCGTTCCTCACGGGGTACGCGACGGCGTGGCGGGACCAGTACGGCCAGCTCTACTTCTGGGTGCCGATCGTGGCCCCGCTGATCGGCGGCGTGGTGGGCGCCTGGCTCTACCAGGCGCTGGTCGCCAGGTTCCTGCCGGTCGCGGAGCCCGAGATCGGCCGTGTCCCCGGCGAGAACGAGGGGAGTTGATCATCGTGCCGGACTTCGTCGGAGCGGTCGACCAGGGCACCACGAGCACCCGGTTCATGATCTTCGATCACAGCGGGAACGAGGTGGCCCGGCACCAGCTCGAACACCAGCAGATCATGCCGAACGCCGGGTGGGTGGAGCACAACCCGACCGAGATCTGGGAGCGCACCCGCGCCGTGATCGAGACGGGGCTGCGCAACGCCCGGCTGTCGGCGTCAGACCTGGTCGCGCTCGGGGTCACCAACCAGCGGGAGACGACGCTGGTCTGGAACCGGCGCACGGGCCGGCCGTACTACAACGCGATCGTGTGGCAGGACACCCGGACCGACCGGATCGCGGCCGCGTTGAACCGGGACGGCAGGGGGGAGGTCATCCGGGAGCGCGCCGGCCTGCCCCCGGCGACGTACTTCTCGGGGGCGAAGATCCAGTGGATCCTGGAGAACGTCGACGGCGTGCGTGAGGCGGCCGAGTCGGGCGAGGCGGTCTTCGGCACCACCGACACGTGGCTGCTGTGGAACCTGACCGGCGGGGCCGGCGGCGGCGTCCACGTCACCGATCCCACCAACGCCAGCCGGACCATGCTGATGGACCTGGAGACCCTGGACTGGGACGACGAGCTGCTGTCGTTCTTCGGCGTGCCGCGCCCGATGTTGCCGCGGATCCTCCCCTCGTCCCACCCGGAGGGGTACGGCCTGACCCGGCGGACGGGGCCGCTCGGCGGGGAGGTGCCGCTGGCGGGTGATCTCGGCGACCAGCAGGCGGCGACGGTGGGGCAGGTGTGCTTCGAGGCGGGCGAGGCCAAGAACACCTACGGCACGGGCAACTTCCTGCTGCTCAACACCGGCACCGAGCCGGTGCGGTCGCGGCACGGGCTGCTCACCACGGTCTGCTACCGGTTCGGTGCCGAGCCGCCGGTGTACGCGCTGGAGGGGTCGATCGCGGTGACCGGGTCGGCCGTCCAGTGGCTGCGGGACCAGCTCGGCATCATCTCGGGGGCGGCGCAGAGCGAGGCGCTGGCCCGCCAGGTGGACGACAACGGCGGCGTGTACTTCGTGCCCGCGTTCTCCGGGCTGTTCGCGCCGTACTGGCGGTCGGACGCGCGCGGCGTCATCGTCGGCCTGTCCCGCTACAACACGAACGCGCACATCGCGCGGGCCGCGCTGGAGGCGATCTGCTACCAGAGCAGGGACGTGGTCGAGGCGATGCAGGCCGACTCCGGGGTCGTCCTCGACGTGCTGCGCGTGGACGGGGGAGTGACGGCCAACAACCTGTGCATGCAGCTCCAGGCCGACGTGCTCGGCGTGCCCGTGTCCAAGCCGGTCGTCGCCGAGACGACCGCGCTCGGCGCCGCGTACGCGGCCGGGCTGGCGGTCGGCTTCTGGCGCTCGACCGACGACCTCAGGACGCACTGGAACGAGGCGCGCCGGTGGACGCCGACGTGGAGCGACGAGCAGCGCGAGAAGGGCTACGCCGGGTGGAAGAAGGCGGTGGAGCGCACGCTCGGCTGGGTGGAGATGGACTGAGGCCGGCCCGCGGCCCCGGCCGGGTCACCGGATGCCGACGTAGAACCGTGTCTGGTCGCTGCGGTGGAGCGCGTAGTACGCCTCGAACCGGGTGTTGTCGTCCAGCCAGGCGACCGACTCGATGCCGAGCAGCGGCGTGGAGGTGGACACCTCCAGCAGCTCCGCGTCCGCGGGGGCGGGGAAGACGGCCTCGATCCAGCGGTCCGCCGCCGCGGGCTCGATGCCGTACCGGCGCCGCAGCATGTCGTACAGGGACTGGTTCTCCAGGACGGCGCGCTCCAGGCCGGGGACCAGGCGGGCGGGCAGGGCGGTGTCGACGAGCAGCCACGGCTGGCCGTCCACGCGGCGCAGCCGGCGCAGCCGGACGACCTGCTCGCCGAGCGGGATCCGGAGGAGGGCGGCCTCCCGCTCGTCGGCCTCGCCCAGCTCCTGGTGGATGGTCTGGGTGGTCACGCGGCGTCCCGACTCGCGCAGGTCGTCGGCGGAGCCGGACATCGACCCGACGAACCGCAGCTCGGTCTTGCGGGGGGCGACGAAGGCGCCGCGTCCTTTGATCTTGTAGATCAGGCGCTGCTGCACGAGCTCGCGCAGGGCCTCGCGCACGACGGTGCGGGACACGCTGAACATGTCGCTCAGCTCGGCCTCGGAGGGCAGCGGCTGGTCCGGGCCCAGCTCGCCGCTCTCGATCTCCGCGCGCAACGCCCGCATGAGCTGCATCCACAGCGGCTCGGCCCCGTCGCGGTTGAGGCGCGGATAGGTCATCGTCAGGAGTCCCTTCTCGGCGGCTTCTGGAAGCATGCCATGACAGGGCGACCTGTCGTAACAGGTGGGCGCCATCTCGTGAAGATTATCCTCGCCCGTCCGATTCGTCCCGTCACAGAACCTGCTCTTGACAGGCACGTAACGTCGGCTTAGTTTGCTTGTCACTACAGGCCTGTAATGACATCCCGCCTCTTGCGTGTGATGCGTTCCCGCGGCTTTCGACCTCCCTCCCGCTACGGCGGACCTGCTCTCTCTGGAGACACGATGCGTATCCGTCCCACACGCCGGCCCTGGCGCGCGGCCTCCGCGGCGACCATCGCCGCTCTCGCGGTCCTGGCCGCGGGATGTAGCTCCGGCGACAACAACGCCGCGGGCGACAAGGCGAGCTCCGGCGGCGGTGGCGGCGACAAGCCGTTCATCGCGCTGAGCAACGGCTTCATCGGCAACGGCTGGCGGCAGACGATGATCGCCAAGTTCGAGGCGGCCGCCACGCAGGCGCAGAAGGACGGCCTGATCAGCAAGTACAAGGTCGTCAACGCGCCGGGTGAGAACTCGGCCACCGAGCAGGTCGCGCAGATCAAGAGCCTGCTGCTGCAGAAGCCGGACGCGCTGCTCATCGACCCGTCCTCGCCGACCGCGCTCAAGCCGGTCATCCAGCAGGCGTGCGACGCCGGCGTCAAGGTCGTCGTGTTCGACTCCGCGATCGACGCCCCCTGCGCGCACGTGCTGCAGAACAGCTTCGTCGACTGGGCCACGTACGCCGCCAAGCCGCTGCTCGAGGGCATCGGCGGCAAGGGCAACGTGATCGTCAGCCGCGGCGTCGTCGGCTCCCAGCCCGAGGCCGAGATGTTCGACACCACCAAGAAGATCCTCGCCGAGTACTCCGACGTGAAGACCGCGGCGACGGTGACCGGCATGTGCGACGGCGCCACCGCGCAGAAGGCCGTGCTCGGCGTTCTCTCCAGCGTGCCCAAGGTGGACGGCGTCATCGGCTGCGGCGACGGCTACGGCGTCGCCCAGGCGTTCGCCACCGCCGGCAAGCCGGTGCCCGCCGTGACGTTCGAGACCAACGGCCGCGCCCTGAACTACTGGAAGGACAACAAGATCGACAACGGCTCGGTCGCGGTCATGTCCGACCCGGGCCAGTCCGTCGCCGCCCTGTGGGAGGCCCTCGACCTGCTCGACGGCAAGGACGTGCCGAAGCAGCTCACCTTCCCGATCGTCCTCGTGGAGCAGAAGGACCGCGACGCCTGGGCCGCCGCGCTCAAGCCCGACGAGTACGCCGCGTGGCCGTGGACCCGCGACCTGTTCCGCCAGCAGGTCGAGGCCGTGAAGACCGGCGGCCAGCCGGTGCAGCCGCCGATCCCGACGGCCGCGGGCTGATCCGGACCGCGTAACAGGAGGGCATGCACGTGGACAACCGGGGACCGCGGGCCGGCGAGCCCGTCGTCGTCGCCAAGGGCGTGACCAAGACGTACGGGCGCACCCGGGCGCTCGCCGGAGTGGACCTGGAGGTCCGCGCGGGCGAGGTGCTCGGGCTCGTCGGCCACAACGGAGCCGGCAAGAGCACCCTCATGCGGGTGCTCGCCGGGCTGGAGGCCTGCGACGAGGGCGCGGTCCTGGTGCACGGGAAGGAGGTCTCCGGCGAGGCCGGGCCGCGCGCCGCGGACTTCCGCGCGGTGCGGATGGCCTACCAGGAGACCTCCCTCTGCCCCGACCTCACGGTGGCGGAGAACATCTGGGTGTCCTCGCGGCACTGCCTCCCGCGCCTGCGCTGGCGGCGGGCCGCGAGCGACGCCGTGCGCCGCCGCCTCGACGAGATGTTCCCCGGCCACGGAGTGTCGCCGCGCGACCGGGTCGAGGACCTGTCGCTGGCCCAGCGCCAGATGGTCGAGATCACCAGGGCCAGCCTGGTCGACCGGCTCGACCTGCTCATCCTCGACGAGCCGACCGAGTCGCTCGGCCCCGACGCGGCGCGCTCCCTGTACGACTACGTGCGCACGCTCACCGCCGCCGGCACCGCCGTACTGCTGATCTCGCACCGCATCCGGGAGGTCCTCTCGGTGGCCGACCGCGTCGCCGTGCTGCGCGACGGCGCGGTCACCGCCGAGCGGTTCGCCGAGGGGCTGGGCGAGCAGGACGTGCTCGAACTGATGGGGGCGCACGTCGCGGTCCCGTCGGAGAAGGAGCGGTCCGCCGCCCGCGCGGCCACGGACGTCGCCGACCGGCCGGCCGTGGCCGAGCTGCGCGGCGCCACCGCCCCGGGCCTGCGCGGCGTGTCGCTGCGGGTCGGCGCGGGCGAGGTCGTGGGCCTGGCCGGGCTGGCCGGACAGGGCCAGCAGGAGGTGCTCGAACGCCTGTGGCGCCCGGTCCGCCGCGACACCACGGTGGCCGGCACCCGCGCGTACGTGCCCGGCGACCGGCAGCGCTCCGGCGTGCTGCCCCTGTGGAGCGTCGCCGAGAACCTCATCGTCACCGCCATGCGCGGCCTCGCACGCCAGGGCCTGCGCCGCCCGGCCGAGGAGCGCGCGGCGGTCGGCGACTGGGTCGAGCGGCTCTCGATCCGCGGCGGCGCGGACGCCGGCATCACCGAGCTGAGCGGCGGCAACCAGCAGAAGGTCATCGTCGCCCGCGCGTTCGCCTCGACGGCCGGGCTGGTGCTGCTCGACGACCCCTTCCGCGGCGTGGACGTGCACACCAAGACCGACCTGTACGCCCTGATCCGGCAGGAGGCGGCCCAGGGCCGCAGCGTCGTCTGGTACTCGAGCGAGAACGCCGAGATGGCCCACTGCGACCGGGTGTACGTCTTCCGCGCCGGCCGGGTGGTCGCCGAGCTCGTCGGCGACGAGATCTCCGAGGAACGCATCATCGCCGTCTCCTTCGACGAGTCGGATGAGACGGATGGAGAGCAGAGCAAATGAGTGATCTCCTCGCGTCGGCCCTGCCGTCCCGGGCCAGGATGCGCCGCACGGCGCCCGCCGTGGTCAGCGCCGTCGCCCTCGCCGCGATGCTCGCGGTCTGCGCGTCGCTGCAGTCGGACGTGCTGAGCGTCGGCGGCCTCACCCTGGTCCTGTCCGCGACCGTGCCCCTCGTCATCGCGGCCCAGGCCCAGATGGCGCTGATGTCGGTCGGCGACATCGACCTCGGGATCGGCAACTTCGTCGGCCTGGTGACCGTGGTCTCGGCGACCACGCTCGTGTCGTCGCCGCTGGTCGGCGCCCTGACGCTGCTCGGGCTCGTCGCCGCGTACGCGCTGCTGGGCGCGCTCATCCACCTGCGTCGGGTGCCGTCGCTGATCGCGACCCTGGGCGCGTCGTTCGTCTGGCTGGGACTCGGCCTGTTCATCCTGCCGACGCCCGGCGGTTCGACCCCCGAGTGGCTGGCGACGTTCGGCTCGTGGCAGCCCGCCGGGTTCCCCGCGCCGCTGCTGCCGATCCTGGTCGTCGCCCTGGTGGTCTACCTGCTCACCGCGCGCAGCGCGCTCGGCGTGCGGATGCGCGGCCTCGGCAGCAACCCGGTGGCGTTGCAGCGGGCCGGGCTGCGCCCGCTGGCCGCCCGCGTCATCGCATACACGGTGGCGGGCGCGCTCGGCGTGGTCTCCGGCCTCGTGCTGGCCTCGCAGACGGGCGGCGGCGACGTGTCGTCGGCGTCCAGCTACACGCTCATGACCGTGGCCGCGGTGATCCTCGGCGGCGGCTCCTTCTTCGGCGGGAGCGCCGTCCCCTGGGGCGTGGCCATCGGCGGCGTGACGCTCGGGCTGGTCAGCGTCGTCCTGAGCCTCCTCGACGTCCAGTCGAACATGCAGTCCGCCGTGCAAGGCGTGATCGTCCTGGCCGTGCTCGCCGGCCGCGTCGTGGTCGGGAAGGTGCTGCGATGAACATCCGCGCGATCGTCTCGCGCCCGTGGATCTGGGGCTTCGCCGCGGCGGTGCTCGTCTGGGCGATCATCATGGCCATCTCGGGCCAGGGCGGCGGCCAGACGGTGTCGCTCGCGTTGTCCCTGGCGCCCTACCTCGTCATCGTGGGGCTCGGCCAGATGCTCGTCATCACGGCCGGCCCCGGCAACATCGACGTGTCGGTGGCGCCGATCATCTCGCTGGCCGGGTTCGCCTCGGTCGGGGTGGCCGCCTCGACCGGCTCGGCGACCGTCGGCGTCCTCGCGGGCGTCGGCGTCGGCGTCCTCGTCGCGGTCATCAGCACCGTGGCCATCCTCGGACTGTCCGTGCCGCCGATCATCGCGACGCTGGCCGCCGGGCTCGTCGCCTCGTCGGTCACGCTGACCCTGGCGAACGGCTTCACCGCCGTGCCCGACCCCGGCCTGCGCGAGCTCCTCAACGTGCGCCCCGCCGGCATCCCCGTACTGGCCGTGGCCGTCGCCGCACTGACCGCGCTGGTCATCGTGCTGCTGCGCCGTACGGTCTACGGACGGTCCCTGATCGCGGTCGGGCAGAACCGCAGGGCGGCCGAGCGGGCCGGCATCCCGGTCGCCCGGGTCATCGCCACGACGTACCTGGTGAGCGGCGCGCTCGCCGGGCTCACCGGTGCGCTGCTCGCGGCCTACATCGCGCCCTCCGCCGACCTCGGCACGCGCTACCTGCTCGACTCCGTCGCCGTCGTCGTCATCGGCGGCACGCTCATCTCCGGCGGCCGGGCCGTGCCGGTGGGCGTGTGGGGCGCGGGCCTCTTCTTCATCCTGCTCGACGGCCTGGTCAACCTCGTGGGCTGGAGCACGGCCGCGCAGAACCTGCTCAAGGGCGGCCTGGTGCTCTTCGTCCTCTTCCTCGCCGGCGGGGGTGACCGTGCCGGGGGCACGGCCTCCCGATTCAGAAGACGGCCGCGACCCGCGGCCGCGACCACCACAACAACAGGAGACAACATTCATGGCTGACACCGACGGCCTGATCGACGCCCGCGACTTCGGGACGTCCGCGGCCCCGGCGGGCGGCTTCCACGTGAAGGGCGCGCACGCGCAGGACTGGGGGCTGCAGAACCGGCTGTCCCGCATCTTCCGGCCGGACACCGGACGGACGGTCATGCTGGCGTTCGACCACGGCTACTTCGTCGGGCCGATGGCCGGGCTGGAGCGTCTCGACACCAACATCGCGCCGCTCGTCCCCGACGCCGACGCGATCATGATGACGCGGGGCGCGCTGCGCACCAGCATCCCCTCGACCACCGGCGCCGGCATCGTGCTGCGCGCCAGCGGCGGCCCGAGCATCCTGCGCGAGCTGTCCGACGAGCACATCGCCCTCGACATCGAGGACGCGGTCCGCCTGAACGCGGACGCCCTGGCCATCCAGGTGTTCGTCGGCGGCGAGCACGAGTCCCGCTCGGTCGCCAACCTCGCCAAGCTGGTGGACGCCGGCCAGCGGCACGGCGTCGCCGTGCTCGGCGTCACCGCGGTCGGCAAGGACATGGTCCGCGACGCCCGCTACTTCCGGCTCGCCACCCGGATCAGCGCCGAGATGGGCGCGCACATCGTCAAGACGTACTACGTCGACGAGGGCTTCGAGACCGTCACCGCGAGCTGCCCGGTGCCGATCATCGTCGCCGGCGGCAAGAAGCTGCCCGAGCTGGACGCGCTGACCATGGCCTACCGCTCCATCCAGGAGGGTGCCGCCGGCGTCGACATGGGCCGCAACATCTTCCAGAGCGAGCACCCCGCGGCCATGCTCGCGGCCGTGCGCGCGGTCGTCCACGACGGGCTGAAGCCGGAGGAGGCCCACGAGCTCTTCAAGGAGCGCTCGGCCGCCGGCACCGCAGCGTCCTGACCCTTCGAGGGCGCGGGTCCCGGGCGGCACCGGCGGTGCCGCCGGCGGGGACCCGCGCCCGCCACCCCCGGGAGCCAACCCCATGCCGCACCACCCCGCCGGACGTGACGACGTCGTCGACCTCGCCGTCATCGGAGCCGGTATCAACGGGCTCGCCGTAGCCCGAGACGCCGCCGCCCGCGGCCTGCGCGTCGTCGTCGTCGACCGCGCCGACGTGGGCGCGGGCACGTCGAGCACGTCGAGCCGTCTCATCCACGGCGGTCTGAAGTACCTCGAACGGTACGACTTCACCCTCGTGCACGAGTCCATCCGCGAGCGGCACCTGCTGTTCCGCACCGCGCCGCACCTCGTGCGCGACTATCCGATGCTCATCCCCTTCTACGAGGGGAACAGCAGGCCCGGCCCCCTGATCCGGCTCGGCCTCGCGGCGTTCGACGCCATGGCGATGAACCGCGGGCGGGGTGTCAGCCGCGGCGTCTCCGTGCGCAAGGTGGCCCGCCGCTGGCCCACGCTGTCGCGCGAGGGGTTGCGCGGCGCCGCGCTGTTCCACGACGCGCAGGTGCCGTGGGCCGAGCGGCTCTGCGTGGAACTGCTGCTCGACGCCCAGCGTCTCGGGGCGCGCGTGCTCACCTACACCACGGTCACCGGGCTGGTCGTCGAAGGCTCCCAGGTTCGCGGCCTGCGGATCCAGGACAACGCCACCGGCGAGCGGAGCGAGATCCGGGCGGCCGTCACCGTCAACGCGGCCGGGCCGTGGATCGACCGGATCCTCGACGGCCAGGTGGAGAGCCGCCGCCTCAACGGAGGCACGAAGGGCAGCCACGTGATCGTGGACCCGTTCCCCGGGGCGCCCGACACCTGCATCTTCTTCGAGGCCGCCTCCGACCAGCGGCCGATCTTCGTCTTCCCCTGGCAGGGCCGGTACGTCCTGGGCAGCACCGACCTCACGTTCGAGGGCGACCTGGACGAGGTCGTCGCCAGCGACGCCGAGATCGACTACCTGCTCGCCGAGACCAACCGGATCTTCCCGGACGCCGGGCTCACCCCCGACGACGTGCTGTACAGCATCGCCGGGGTGCGGCCCCTGCCGTACACGGAGGGGGTGTCGGACAACGCGAAGATCAGCCGCGGGCACACGGTGCTCAACCACGAGCCCGCGTACTCGGGGCTGCTCACGGTCATCGGCGGCAAGCTGACCACCCACCGCGCGCTCGCCGAGGACGTCACCGACGAGGTGCTGCGCGTGCTCGGCCGCCGCCCCCGGCGGTGCGTCACCCGGGAGCGGCCGTTCCCCGGCGCGGACACCGCCGACTGGAAGGCGTTCGCCCAGGACTTCATCCGCTTCTCGCCGCTGTCCGCCCGGCACTCGCGCCGCCTGCTCACCCTCTACGGCGTACGCGCCCGGCGGGTGCTCGAACTCGCCGCCGAGGACCCCTCGCTGGCGGAGGTCGTGGACCGGGAGTCCGGCGCCCTGGCCGCCGAGGTCGTGATGGCCGTCCGCGAGGAGGGGGCCGTGACGCTCGGTGACATCCTGCTGCGGCGTATCCTTGTCGGGCTCGGCGCGGACATGGGCCTTTCGGCCGCCGCCGCCTGCGCCGACGTCGCCGTACGGCATCTCGGATGGGACGAGGCGCGGGCGCGCGCCGAGGTCGCCGACTACGAAGCGGAGCTGCGCCGCTTCCGCCCCCGGGCCCTGGCCACCTCGACAACAAGCGGCAGCGACAGGAGGAGCTCGTGACCGCCCCGACCACCTGCTACATCGGCGTCGACGTCGGGCTGACCGCGTCGAAGGCCGCGGCCTTCGACACCGACGGCAACGAGATCGGCGTGGTCCACGCCCGCACGCCGCGCACCGCGGTGACCGCGCACCGGCACGACGTGGACATGACCGTGCTCGCCGACACCGTGATGTCGCTGCTCGCCGAGCTGGCGGGCAAGCTGGCCGCCGACGGGTACGTCCCGGCCGGCATCGGCGTGGCGGCGCACGGCAACGGCCTCTACCCGGTCGACGCGTCCCTGCGGCCGGTCGGCCCGGCCATCGCGTCGTCGGACAGCCGGGCCCAGCACATCGTGGACGAGATCGCGGAGGAGGACGCCCTCCGGCTGGCGCGGGAGACCGGCTCCATCCCGTGGGCGGCCCAGCCCAGCGTGCTGCTGCGCTGGCTGCGCGAGGCCGAGCCGGAGGCGTACGCCGCCACCCGGTGGGCGCTGTCCTGCAAGGACTGGGTGACGTCGCAGCTCACCGGGGTGCCGAGCGCGGACTACAGCGACGCGAGCGCGTTCGGCATGGTGGCGCTCGACACCCGCGAGTACAGCGCGACCGCGCTCGAACTGGTCGGGCTGCCCGCGAGCGACCTGGACCGGTTCCCGCCGCTGCGCGAGTCGGGCGAGATCGTCGCCGGGCTGAGCGCGCGGGCGGCCGAGCTGACCGGCCTGCCGGAGGGGCTGCCGGTCATCGCGGGCTGCATGGACTGCGTGGCCGCCACGCTGGGCGCCGGAGGCCGCGCGCTCGGCGACGTCACCATCATCGTCGGCACGTGGGCCATCAACGGCGTGGTCGTGCCCGCCGGCACCCCGGCGCCCGAGGTCACGCTCAGCGCGCTGATGCCGGACAGCGGCACGATGCTCGCGATGGAGGTCGCGCCGACCTCGGCCGCCAACCTGGAGTGGCTGGCGTCCGCGTCGGTGCCGCACGGCCGGGTCGGCGGCGTCCCCGCGGCCGAGCTGCTGGACGAGGCGGCCACGGTGCCGCCGGGCGCGGAGAGCCTGCTGTTCCTGCCCTTCGTGAACGGCGCCCCCGAGCACCCGGCCGCGTCCGGGACGTTCCTCGGCATCTCGGGCGTCCACCGGCGCGGTCACCTCACCCGCGCGGTGATCGAGGGTGTCGCGCAGTATCACCGGGTGCAGCTCGACCGTGTCCTCGCCAGCGGCGCCGACGTCGGCGACCGCCCGTGGCGGCTGGCCGGCGGCGGCGCCAGGTCCGAGGTGTGGGCGCAGATCTTCGCCGACGTGCTCGGGCGGCCGGTCCGCCGCCAGCTCACCAGCGAGCTGGGCGCCCGCGGCGTCGCGTCTCTGCTGCCCGCGGCGCTCGGCCACGACGTCGCGCCGTGGTCGGTCAGTGACGAGGACGATCTGTGCGTGCGCCCCGGTCCCGCCCGCGAGGCGTACGTGCGGCACGCCGAGGTGTTCGACCGGTGCCTGGCCGGCATGTGGGCCGCCTGGTCGGAGGTCGAGCGGTACCGCACCTCCTCCTGACCGGGGATCTCCTTCTCAGCGGGCCGAGTGGTAGCGGCGGTGCAGGTCGCGCACCCGCTCGGCCAGCTCGGGGGCCGGCCCCTCCACGGCGACGCCCGGCGCGACCTCCCGCACGGGGAGGGCGCGCACCGGGGCGGCCGGGACCCCCAGCTCGTCCAGCCACGAGGTGAGCTGCGCGGTCGAGGTCGCGTACACGATGCGGCCCAGGCCGACCCACGCGTGCGCCGCCGCGCACATCGGGCAGTGCTCGCCGGAGGTGTAGACGGTCGCGGCCGCCCGCGCCTCCGGCGTCATGTTCGCCGCGGCCCAGCGCGCCAGCTCGAACTCCGGGTGGCGGGTCCGGTCGCCGCCGGCGATCCGGTTGCGGTCCTCGGCGAGGACGGCGCCGTCCCCGGAGACGAGCACGGAGCCGAACGGCTCGTCGCCGTCCTCCAGCGCCTCGACGGCCAGCTCCACGCAGCGCTCAAGATGCCGCAGATCCGTTTCGGTCACCATGGATGCCTCCCCCGTAGTGCGATATCTCCGGCAATGCTAGATCATGTCCTGTTACGTGCGTGAAGATGCTCTTTCCGGGCACTTTGGCCGCACGCCCGCGCACGCGTCTTCGTGAACCACGAGGTCCTCGTGCGCAAAGTGCAAGGATCGGCCGCTGTTTGTCCATGGAGCGCACCCTGCCCCGAAGGTGAAGGTTGCGGCGGACCGGATCACCTTGGGCTAGGGAGGACGAAGGCGTCATGGGCGTCACACAGCAGGCGAGGCGGGCCGTAGGGCTGGCCGGTGGGATGACCGCGATCCTCATGGCCGCCGCGTGCGGGAGCGGCGGGGCGGGCGAACCCGGGGCCCCGGCCGCGTCCGCGGCGTCGGCCGCCGCCGGCGGGCCGGTGACCGTCGAGTGGTGGGGCTGGGCGCCGGGCTACGACAAGGCCGCCGAGGCGTGGAACGCCTCCCACCCGGACATCCAGGTGAAGTACACCCAGATCGAGTCCGGCGCCAAGGGCGGCTACCAGAAGATGCTCGCCGCGGTGAAGGCGGGCAACGCCCCGTGCCTCGGGCAGGTGGGCGGCGAGACACTGGCCAGCTTCCTCGTCGAGGGGGCGCTGGAGGACATCACCGGGTACGCCAAGGACTCGAACGCCAAGTTCCAGCAGTGGGCGGTCAACTCGGTCACGTTCGGCGGGCGGCAGGTCGCCGTGCCGGTGGACTCCGGGCCGATGGGCCTGTACTACCGCAAGGACATCTTCGACAAGCACAAGATCGAGGTGCCGAAGACCTGGGACGAGTTCGCCGCGGCGGCCGGGAAGCTGCACGCCGCCGACCCGAAGGTCTTCCTCACCTCGTTCAACCCCGACGACATGTACGGCTTCAGCGGCTACGCCTGGCAGGCGGGCGCGAACTGGTTCTCCACCTCCGGCGACGCGTGGAAGGTGAGCATCACCGACGAGCCCACGCTCAAGGTGGCGAACTACTGGCAGGGCCTGCTCGACAAGAAGCTCGTCGACGTCAAGCCCGCCTGGTCGGACGCCTGGTTCAAGGACTTCACCGACGGGAAGATCGCCTCGCTGGTCGGCGCGGTGTGGATGACCAAGGTGCTGGAGGACTCGATCCCGAAGACCTCTGGCAAGTGGGCGGTCGCCCCGATGCCGTCCTGGGAGGCGGGCACGACCGTCACCGGCAACGTCGGCGGCTCGCCCAACGCCGTGCTGAAGGGCTGCGCGCACCCGAAGGAGGCCGTGGAGTTCGCCACCTGGCTGGCCACCGACCCGGGCGCGTTCGACGACCTGGTGGTCAACGGCGGCCTGTTCCCGACCTCCGCCGACGGCACCTCGCTGCCCGCGATGAAGGCGCCGCGCCCCTTCTACGGTGACCAGCCGGTCTTCGAGGTGTTCTCCGAGGCCGCGAGGACGGTGGCGCCGTCCTTCGGCTGGGGCCCGACGACCCCGGTCGTGAACGACGCGTTCAACTCGGCGGTGGGTGAGGTGGTGACCAAGGGGGGCAGCCTGGCCGACGCGCTGAAGACCGTCCAGGAGAAGGCCGTGGCCTCCATCAAGGACAAGGGCCTGAGCGTGGCCGAGGGCTGAGCCCGGCCACTCATCCCCCGAGAAAGCGAGAAAATGGCAGTCCAGCGACAGCGGACGGGCCGGGTGCGGGGCGGCGGGAAGACCAACCGGGCGGCGTTGGTCTTCCTCCTGCCGTTCGGCACGCTGTTCGTCCTCTTCTTCGTGCTCCCCATCGGGTACGCGGTCAACGAGAGCCTGTACAAGCTGAAGCGGTCCGGGCTCGGGTTCGGGACGCCGGAGCGGGTCTTCTCCGGCCTGGCCAACTACGCGGCCGTCTTCCGCGACGGCACCTTCCTGTCCGGGGTGCGGCGGCTGCTGCTGTTCGGGATCGTGCAGGTCCCGATCATGCTCGGCCTGGCGCTGGTGCTGGCCCTGATCCTGGACGGGTACGCGGCCCGGTTCACCCGGTTCTTCCGGCTCGTCTACTTCCTGCCGTACGCGGTGCCGGGCGTGATCGCGGCGATCGTGTGGTCGTTCCTCTACACGCCGGAGATCTCGCCGTTCGGGCTCGACCTGCTCGGCGACGGCGTGGTGCTGTGGTCGATCGGCAACATCGTCACCTGGACGTGGACCGGCTTCAACATGCTGGTCATCTACGCGGCGCTGAAGGCGATCCCGAGGGAGCTGTGCGAGGCCGCGGCGATGGACGGGGCGAGCCCGTGGCGCGTCGCCTGGTCGATCAAGGTGCCGATGGTGCGCCCGTCGCTCATCCTGACCGGCGTCTTCTCGATCATCGGGACGCTGCAGCTCTTCAACGAGCCGACCGTGCTGACCGGCGTCACCACGGCGGTCTCCAAGAGCTACACGCCGCTGATGTGGTCACTCCAGGTCGCGCTCGACAACAACGACTACTCGCTGGGGTCGGCGATCGCCATCGTGCTCGCCGTCCTCGCGGGCGCGCTGTCGTTCCTCTTCCTGCGGCTTTCCGCCTGGCTCACCCGAAGGGGAGTGATGTGACCGATGCGGGCATCGATGCGGGCCCAGGTGCTCACCACCGCGTTCCTGTTCGTCGTCGCGGTCTACATCCTGCTGCCGCTGTGGTGGCTGGTCGTGTCCGCGACCAAGTCGGGCGGCGACCTGTTCGACACGCCCGGCCTGTGGTTCGGCGAGCTCCACTTCGCGGGCAACGTCGAGCGGGTGATGTCGCAGGACGGCGGCCTCTACCCCCGCTGGCTGCTGAACACGCTGATCTACTCCGGGGGAGGTGCGCTCGGCGCCACGCTGCTCGCCGCCATGGCCGGGTACGCGCTGGCGAAGTACCCCTTCCGGGGGCGCGGGGCCGTCTTCGCGGTCATCATGGGCGCCGTCCTCATCCCCGCCCCGCTGATCACGCTCCCGCTGTACCTCCTGGAGAGCCGGCTCGGCCTGCTGAACACCGTGTGGGGCGTGCTGCTGCCGTGCATGGTCAGCCCGTTCGGCGTGTACCTCGCCCGCGCGTACGCGGAGGCGGCGGTGCCCGACACGCTCCTGGAGGCGGGCCGCATCGACGGGGCGGGCGAGCTGCGGATCTTCTTCACCGTCGGGATCCGGCTGATGGCGCCCGCGCTGGTGACGCTGTTCCTGTTCCAGTTCGTGGCGATCTGGAACAACTTCTTCCTGCCGATGATGGTGCTCAACGACCAGGCCCTGTGGCCCGTCACCCTGGGCCTGGTCAAATGGCACGGGATCCGCACCGGCTTCCTGCGGGACGCCGTGGTCACCGGCGCGCTCATCTCGATCGTCCCCGTCATCCTGGCCTTCGTGTCGTTGCAGCGTTTCTGGAAGGCCGATCTGGCGGCGGGAAGCGTCAAGCTGTGACGCGCTGACTCACCCGAGGTCGGGCTCCGGCCGCAGCTCCACGACCGGCTCGCCGGCCGCGTCCAGCTCCAGGACGACGATCTCGTTGTCCCCGGACCGCAGCAGCGGTCCGGGGACGTAGAGCGTCCGCTGCGGCCCGATCGACCAGTAGCGGCCCAGGCAGAAGCCGTTCACCCACACGTAGCCGTGGCCCCAGCCGGGCAGCGCGAGGAACGTGTCGGCCGGCTCCTCCACGGTCGCGGTCCCCCGGAAGAAGGCCGGCACGGCCGCGGCCGCCCCGGGACGGAACGGGACGTCGCCCCCCTCGCCGAACCGCAGGTCGCCGAGCCGCAGCGGCTCCGCCGTCACGCCGTGCAGGTACTGCCGCTCGTGCCGGATCCCGCCGGTGACGCCCTTGCGCTCGCCCATCCGGGGGCCGTAGTTGACCCGCCCGAACGACTCGACCAGCAGCTCCACCGTGGCCGGGCCGGACACCTCCACCTCCGTGTGCTCCGTCCCGCCGGCCGCGGGGTCGAGCACGGCGACGCGGACGCCGTCCACGTAGACGTGCGCCCGGTCGCGCAGGCCGTCCACCGCCAGCGGGTACGGCCCGCGCGGGCCGGGCACCTCCACCCGGTAGCGGACCAGCCCGTGGTCGAGCCCGAGATCCTCGAACGCCGGGGGAGTCGGCCGGGCGACCGGCGGGCCCGCCAGGGCGGGCAGCAGCGGCAGCAGCGCGGCCGACTCCGTCAGCGGTACGGCGGCCGGGGGCAGCACCGGCGGCGCGGGAGGGGGCTCGGGCGCCGGGTTGTAGCGCGTCAGCACCTCGCGGAAGAGCCGGAACTTCTCCGTCGCCGCGCCGCTCTCGCTGATCGGCGCGTCGTAGTCGTAGGAGGTGACCGTGGGCAGGTACGCGCCGGTCACGAGGTCGCGGTTGGCCCCCGCCCAGGTGCCGAAGTTCGTCCCGCCGTGCGCCATGTAGATGTTGACGGACGCGCCCGCCTCCAGCAGTTCGGCGAGGACGGCGGCGGACTCGGCCGGGTCCCGGGTGACGCGCGGGCGACCCCAGTGGTCGAACCAGCCGATCCACAGCTCCATGCACACCATCGGGTCGTCCGGCCGGTGCCGCCGCAGCGTGCCGAGCGCGCCGGCGGGGTCGGAGCCGAACGTCGCGGTGGCGAGCACACCGGGGAGCGAGCCGCCGGTCAGCATGTGGTCCTCCGGCCCGTCCGCGGTGAACAGCGGGACGTCGATGCCCGCCGCGCGCATGGCGTCCGCGAGGTGGCGCAGGTAGGCGGCGTCCGTGCCGTACGAGCCGTACTCGTTCTCGACCTGCACCATGAGCACGTTGCCGCCCCGGGTGACCTGCCGCGCCGCGACGCGCGGCAGGAGCCGGTCGAACCACCGGTCCACGTGCGCGAGGAACTCCGGGTCGCTCGTCCGCAGGCGGCCGGTCACCCACGACGGCAGGCCGCCGTTCTCCCACTCCGCGCAGATGTACGGCCCGGGCCGCACGATCGCGTGCAGGTCCGCGGCCGCCGCCGCGTCCAGGAAGCGGTCCAGGTCGTCCAGGCGCCGGTACGCGCCGGGGCGCGGCTCGTGCAGGTTCCACGGCACGTAGGTCTCCACCGTGTTGAGGCCCATGGCCCGCATCATCGCCAGCCGGTGCGGCCACTGGTCGGGATGCACCCGGAAGTAGTGCATCGCGCCGGAGAGCAGGCGGAACTCCGCGCCGTCCAGGCGGAACCCGCCGCCCTCGATCGTGAAACGTCCCACGGACGATCCCCCTCGGTTCGTGACGGGATCGTCATCCGTCCTCGTTACGATCCCCGGCGCACGAGCTTGCCGAGGACGGGGTGGGACGACCATGGACAATTCGCGGCGTCCTGTTGGACCCATCGACTGGGTCGAGGGGCAGGAGCCCTGGGACCACTGGTGGCACTACCTCACCCCGAGCCCGGTCCACCGGCGGATGGGGCTCGCCTGTCTCGCCGTCGGCACCCAGCACGGGCGGCTGCCACCCGTCGGGCCGCGCGTCCTCGACCACCACGTCGCGGTGGTCGTCCTGTCCGGCGAGGGCTGGTTCTCGTGGGGCGGGCGGCCCCCGGTCGAGGTCGCCGCGCCCGTGCTGCTGTGGTTGTTCCCCGGCGTCGTCCACCACTACGGCCCGTACGAGCCGGGCTGGTCGGAGTGCTTCGCCGACTTCACCGGCCCGGCCGTCGCCGCGTACGCCGAGCTGGGGTTCCTCGACCCCGAGGAGGCGGTCGTCCCGCTGACGTCGGCGGAGCCGGCCCACCTGGTCGTCAAGAAGATGGCCGCGGCCTGCCGCAGGGGCGGCCCCCACATGGAGGTGGAGACCTCCGCGGCCGTGCACGAGCTGCTGGTCGTCCTGCGGCGCAGCCGCGCCGACCACGACCCCAACGGCAACCCGGTGCTGGAGAGCCTGGCCAGGGACGCCTGCCTGCCGCTGTCGGTGCCCGAGCACGCCCGCCGGCTGTCCATGCGGGTCGCCGAACTGCGCGACGCCGTACGGCGCAGCGCCGGGTGCAGCCCCAAGGACTACGTGCTGCGGATCCGGCTCAACCAGGCCAAGGAGCTGCTGGCCGGCACCGACCTCGGGGTGGCCGCGATCGCCCGCCGGGTGGGGTACCACGATCCCGGATATTTCACCCGGCTGTTCACCCGGCGTGTCGGGGTCGCCCCGAGCGTGTTCAGGGAGCAGCAGTCTCGGGGGCCGTCCGGTTCCTGATGTCGGGACATGGCCGTTTTCGTGGAAAAGTAGTGCTCCGCAAGTGTGGACACCGTTGAGAGGACGAACGGCAATGGCCGGAGACCGCCGAAGCCTGCGGCTGCTCGTGACCGGGGGTGGGACCGGCGGGCACACCTATCCGGCGCTGACCACGATCGGGGCCGTCCGCGAGCGCGCCGCAGCCGCGGGTTACGACCTCGACGTGCTGTGGGTGGGCACGGCCGACGGCCTGGAGGCGCGGGTCAGCGCCGAGAACGGCATCCCGTTCCGGGCGATCAAGGCGGGCAAGCTGCGCCGCAGGCCCAACCTGCGCGAGCTGGCCTCGAACGTCGCCGACATGTTCCGGATCCCGGTGGGCCTCACGCAGGCCGCCGTCATCGCGGCCCGCTACCGGCCCGACGTCGTGTTGTCCACCGGCGGCTACGTGTGCGTGCCGATCGGCCTGGCGTCCCGGGTGCTCGGCCGGCCGCTGGTGATGCACGAGCAGATCACCGCGCTCGGCCTGGCCAACCGCATCCTGGCGAGGTTCGCCTCGCGGATCGCGCTCACCCACCCGTCGTCGATCGACCACCTGCCGCGCGGGGCCCGGGAGCGGGCCGTCGTCACCGGCAACCCGATCCGGCCGCACCTCGTGCACGGCGACGCCGCCTCCGTCTGGGAGCGCTTCGGCCTCACGCCGGGCCTGCCGCTCATCTACGTCACCGGGGGCGCGCAGGGCAGCCGCCAGATCAACACGATGATCGAGGAGATCCTGCCCTCGCTGCTCACCCGGTCGCAGGTGCTGCACCAGTGCGGCGCCGGCTGGATCGACCAGCTCTCGCAGGCCGCCCAGCGCCTTCCCGCCGAGCTGCGGCGGCGCTACCACCCGGTGCCGTACATCGGGGGCGAGCTGGCGGACGTTTTCGCCGCGGCCGACATCGTGGTCTCGCGCAGCGGCGCGGGCACGATCGCCGAGCTGACCGCGGTGGGCAAGCCGTCCGTCCTCATCCCGCTGGTGCCGTCCGCCGGGGACGAGCAGCGGCAGAACGCGCGCTACCTGGCCGACTCGGGCGCCGCGCGGGCCATCCTGGAGGACCGGCCCGGGGCCGACCGGCTCCTCGCCGAGCTGAACGCCCTGCTGGGCAACCCGGGCGACCGCGCCGCGATGGCGTGGGCGGCCAAGTCCCTCGGCCGCCTCGACGCCGCCGACGCGCTCGCCCAGGTCATCCTCGACGAGGCCGGCGTCCTGCCGTAGTCCCGTTCCCGGTCAGAAGACCGGAACGCCCTCGCGGACCAGCTTCCAGTTCGGCTCGGCGAAGGTCGCCGGGTCGATCGTGCCGGAGGCGGTGGCGTACTCGATCAGCGCCTGCCGGATCTCGACCTGCGCGTTGTAGAGCACCGGGGCGGTCGTCACGTGCGGGAAGCCGCCGCCGCCGGACTGGCGGTAGTTGTTGATCGCGACCACGAACCGCTGGTCGGCGGCCACCGGCTGCCCCTGGTAGGAGAGCCCGGCGATCCGCTGCCCGACCGGCTTGGAGATGTCGATGTCGTACACGACGCCCGAGAGCTGGTCGTAGTTGTAGTCGGGCGTGCCGGACGCGTTGGTGAGCGCGGCGACGTCCACCGGCGCGCCGGGGGCCACCTGGGCGAAGTACTTGGCGGAGTACTCCAGGTAGTCCTTGAGCTGGGCGCCGGTCAGCGTGACGGCGAGCAGCGTGTTGTCGTAGACGTACAGGCCGGCCATGTCGCGCACGCTCACCGGGCCGGCGGGGAAGACGGCCGTGCGGCTGAACGGCGCGGCGATCGAGATCACCGGCAGCGACGCCTCGGGGGTGCCCGCGATCGCCCTGCTCACCAGGTCGGTCTGCACCTTCTGGATGTAGTCGAGGATCGCGGTGTCCTTGTACGGCGACTCCGCGGCGGAGAGCTGCTCCTTCGACTGGGCGATCACCTGGTTGACGTAGCCCACGGTCTTGTCGTGCTGGGACTTCATCAGCGCGACGATCTTCGGGTCCTCGGCCACCGTGTTCGTGTTGAGCGTGGTGGACGACTTCGCGGTGACCGTCCACCGGCCGCGCTGCTTGGTCAGGGTGAAGTCGACCACGGACAACCGCTGGCCCCACTTGGCCGGCTCGGTCAGCAGCACCTGCTGCCCGGTGGCCTTGTTGGTCACGAACCGCTGCGGCACCTCGTTGTGGGCGTGGCCGAACAGGACGGCGTCCACGCCCGGCACCTCCTCGGCGACCATCGCCGCGGCGTTCTCCACCGGGAGGTCGGTGCCGTAGGAGGACAGGCCGCTGTCGCCGGCGTGCGCGGTGACGAGGACCACGTCGGCGCCGAGGCCGCGCATGACCGGCACCCACTTCTTCGCGGTGGCGACCAGGTCGAGGAACTTCAGCTCGCCCTCGACGTTCGCCTTGTCCCAGATCGCGACGCCCGGGTTGGTCAGCCCGAGCACGCCCACCTTGATCGGCTTCTCGCCCTTGACCTTCATCGTCTTGATGACGTACGGCTCGTACGCGGGCAGGCCGGTCCTGGCCGACACCGCGTTCGCGCCCAGGACGGGGGCGTCCATCTGCTCGATCCACCTGGCCAGCAGCGGCAGCCCGTAGTTGAACTCGTGGTTGCCGAGCGTCACCGCGTCGTACCCGATGGCGTTCATGGCCTTGGCCATCGGGTGGGTCTCGCGGGAGCCGGTGATCGGCTCGACCTTGGCGTAGTAGTAGTCGAGGGGCGTGCCCTGGATGGTGTCGCCCGAGTCGAAGAGCAGCGTGTGGTCCGCCCCCCGCTCGGCGCGGATCCGCTTGACCAGCGTGGAGATCTTCGCCAGGCCGACGTCGTTGTGCGCGCTGTCGTCGTACTCGGCGTCCTTGAAGTAGTCCCAGTTGAGGGCGTTTCCGTGGATGTCGGAGCTGGCCATCACGGTGATCTTCACCGAGTGGTCGGGAGCGGCGGCGAGGGCCGCGGGGGTGGCGAGACCGAGGACCGCCAGGGCGGTGGCGCCGGTCATGAGCGCCCGCCGGACTTTTGGTGACATGCGAGGGAGAGTAGTTACGGGAGATTAATCCGTGGTCACGGCTTCCTTAAGGCGACACAGTCCCCTCGTGACCGGCGCGGTGACCCGGCGCCTCTCGTATGTGAGCCGCCTACCAGCGCATGCGGACCTGCTCGGCCCAGCCGAGCAGGCCGTCCACCCGGACGGGCGCGCCGCCGTCCGGCCGGATCACCCCGTTGTAGTGGCCGAAGCACTGGTGGCCCTCGGTCGCGATCACCAGCGCGTTGGTCCGGTCGGCCCGCTCGTGGAACGGCGTGAACGTCAGATCCACCCGGTCCGAGCCCGGCGTCCGCAGCGTCCACGGCGCGAGGTAGTCGGCCGTGGAGTACGTCCACTCCAGCTCCTCGCCGATCTTGGTGAGCCGGCCGTCCACGCACAGCGCGTTCTCGGTCATGCCGGTGCCCGCCGTCCACTTGCCGCCGAACTGCAGGCCCACCACGTGGCCGTCGGTCTCCCCCGAGGCCGCGCCCCAGTTCCACAGCGTGTCGTACGGCCAGCGGCCCCGGCCGTGGTCGAGCACGCCCCAGCCGGCGAAGTCGATCGTCTCCGAGCCGATTCTGACCGTCCCCTCGGCGCGGCGCGCCGTGTGCTTCGACGTGTACTGGAAGCGGCGCTCGCTCCACGGGATCACCACGCTGAGCGTCTCGTGGCCCGGCGGCAGCGCGACCAGCAGGTCGGCCTCCAGCGGTCCGTCCGGCGTCGCGCAGCGGGCCCGCAGCCGCGTGCCGCCCTCCTCGTGCCGGATCCCGGCCGTGACCGCGCCGTACACCGTCACGTCGCCGTCGAGGAGGCTGCGCGGCAGCCGCACCCCCTTGGCGAACGGGACGATGCTGGTCTTGGCGTGCTCGCGCCCGCCGTACTCCAGGAAGTAGACGCTGTTCAGCGCCATGTAGTCGATGTCGCTGACGGTGATGGCGATCAGGTGCGTCGGCGTCGTGACGCACCAGTACTCCCACCGCTTGGTGCGGCCCCAGCCCCGCAGGTTGCAGCGGTGCAGCGGCGTGCGCGACCAGCCGACGGCGGCCGGGTTCAGCCGCCCGTCGGAGGTGCAGAGATCGATCGGCGCGGTGATCTCCGGCTCGTGGGTGGTCGTCTCGTGAGGGGACATGCGCCGCAGCCTAACCAGACCGGCCCTTCCCGAGGAAGGTTCGGTTTTCCGGCGGACACGCCACCCGAAGAGGGCTGTCCGGATTGGTACGGTTGAAGCCCCGGACAGACCCAAAGTTAAGGAGACCCGTGGAGGTCGAACAGACAGCGCTGCCCGGAATAGGGCTGCGTCACGAGTTCGTCACGCAGGCGGGCAGGCGCATCGGTGTCGTGTCGCACCGTACGGGGCGCCGCGACCTGATCGTGTACGACCGCCTCGATCCCGACCGCGCGTGTGAGGCCATCAAGCTGAACGACGAGGAGTCGGACGCCCTGGCCGAGCTGCTGGGCGCGCCCCGGATCGTCCAGCGGCTCAACGCCCTCCATCGCGAGGTGGAAGGGCTCGTCAGCGAACAGCTCCCCATCGCCCCGGGCACCCCGTACGCGGGGCGGCCGATGGGAGACGCGCGCGTGCGCACCCGGACGGGGACGTCGATCGTCGCCGTGGTGCGCGCCGGACAGGTGATCGCGAGCCCGGGACCGGAGTTCGTGCTTCAAGCAGGAGACGTGGTGGTCGTGGTAGGAAGCTCAGAAGGCACCGAGGCCGTCGCCGAGATCATGGCGAACGGGTAGGGCAGCGGGTGCACACAGCGATCCTCTTCGTCGAACTCGGTGGTGTAATTCTGGCGCTGGGCGTGCTCGGAGCGCTCGCCCTGCGCGTCGGTATCTCTCCCATCCCCCTCTATCTGATCGCCGGTCTCGCCTTCGGCACCGGCGGCATCCTCCCCCTCGCGACCAGTGAGGACTTCATCTCGGTCGGCGCGGAGCTGGGCGTCATCCTCCTGTTGCTCACCCTCGGCCTCGAATACAACGCGGACGAGCTGGTCACCAGCCTCCGCGGCAACTTCCGCGGCGGTCTCGTCGACCTGGTACTCAACGCCGCCCCCGGCGCCGTATGCGCCCTCCTGCTCGGCTGGGGACCGGTCGCGGCGATCGCGATGGCCGGCGTCACCTACGCCACGTCATCCGGCATCACCGCCAAGGTGCTGTCCGACCTGGGCTGGATCGGCAACCGGGAAACCCCGGTGGTGCTGTCGCTGCTGGTCTTCGAAGACCTCACGATGGCGCTGTACCTGCCGATCCTCACCGCCGTCCTCGCCGGGGTGAGCTTCATCGGCGGCGCGGTCACCGTCGCCATCGCGCTCGCCACCGTCAGCGTCGTCCTCCTGGTCGCCCTGCGGTACGGCCGCGTCATCGAGGCGTTCGTGCGCAGCCCCAACTCCGAGGTCCTGCTGCTCAAGGTGGTCGGCCTGGCCCTGCTGGTCGCGGGCCTCGCCCAGAAGCTGCAGGTCTCGGCCGCGGTCGGCGCCTTCCTCGTCGGCATCGCCCTGTCCGGCGAGCTGGCCGAGGACGCCCGCGCCCTGCTCTCCCCGATCCGCGACCTGTTCGCCGCGGTGTTCTTCGTCTTCTTCGGCCTGCAGACCGACCCGGCCGCCATCTGGCCCGTCGCCGGTCTGGCCGCGCTCCTCGCCGTCGTCAGCATGATCACCAAGCTGGCCACCGGCGCGTACGCGGCCCGGAGGGCAGGCATCGCACGGGAAGGCCGGGTACGGGCCGGCATCGCCCTCATCCCGCGAGGCGAGTTCAACATCGTCATCGCCGGACTCGCGGTCGCCGCCGGGGCACATCCGGACCTCGGCCCCCTCGCCGCCGCGTACGTCCTGATCCTGGCGGCGTTCGGCCCGCTGGCCGCCCGCCTCGTCCAACCCCTCATCGCCGCCGTCGCCCGCCGCGCCTGACAGACCCGTCCCCTTGGCGATCGAGTCGGCCACTCGATCGCCAAGGAATGGTGACCGCTGCGCTGCGGCGGGCGGTTGCTCCGGTGTAAATGGTGGCGGCGGCGGATCGAAGCTGTATCCGGTTCGCTCTGCTGGATGGTGACGGCTGCGCTGCGGCGGGCGGCTGCTCCGGCGCAAATGGTGGCGGCGGCGGATCGGAGCCGTATCCGGTTCTCGTCGCCTCATGGTGACCGCTGCGCTACGGCGGGCGGCTGCTCCGGCGCGCCGTGATAGTTGCGCTCTGCCGATTCCCCGCTTCGCGGTCTCGGGCGCGGTGGTACAGGGCACGGTCTTACGCGCGCCGGAGCAACCGCCCGCACTCCGCTCCGCTCGCCACCGCCTTGCCCCCGTCGCCGTCACCGCACCGTCTCGTCCTCGGCCTGCTTCTCGCCGCAGGCCGGAAACCAGACTCATGGCTCGCGCCGTCTGAGATCACGCTGCGCTGCGGCGGATGGCTCCTCCGGCGCGCCGTGACAGCTGGTCTCTGGTGCAACCGCTTCGCGGCTCCGGGCGCGGTGGTACAGGGCACGGTCCTACGCGCGCCGGAGGCCCCACCCGCCTCCGCTCCGCTTCCCCGCCGTTTCGGCCTCCCCGCTCCGCCGTTCCGATTTCCAGGTTCACCGCCGTATGGGTCGGTCTCGTTTCTCATGTCGGCGTGGGAGTGCTTCGCCTCGTTTCGGAAGGGGGGATGCCTTCCCGGCCCGGCCTTTTCGCTAGGGCGGGGATGTGGAGGCGGCCTTCTCGCCAGGCGGGCTCTCCGCCTCGCCGAAGCGGCGTTCGCACGGCCGTCGTCCAGGGAGTAGGTGAGTGGGGGCGTTCCGCAAGGCGGTGGGGTGGGCGGCAACAGGCCAAGGTGGCTTGACGAGTGGTTACGCGACGAGCAGGAGCACGCTGATCGCCGGCATCACCACTGCGGTAGCGCCGTGGAGTAGAGGCGATGTCGCGCACAAGCGCGATAGCAGCGCTAGTTGTGATAGCGACGATATTCCTATCGTAGACATGATGTCTAGCATTGCTATGATGTCGCTATGTCCGCCATCGCCAAACGTCGCGAACGTGAACGCGCCCAACGCCATCAGCTGATCATCACGGCCGCCCGCGAACTGGCCGAGGCCGAAGGGTGGGAGGCGGTGACAACGCGAAAGCTGGCTGAGCGCGTCGAGTACAGCCAGCCTGTGCTTTACAGCCACTTCAACGGGAAGGACGCCATCCTGCGCGCCGTTGCCCTCGAAGGCTTCGGTGAACTCGCGGCCCGCCTGCGCCGTGCCCGGCTGGCCACCCCCGAGCCGCCTCAGGCGCTGCACGCCGTCTGCCGCGCTTACCTGGAGTTCGCGGCCGAGCAGCCCGCCCTCTACCAGGCCATGTTCGTCCTGCCGACCGATGTGAAGTTCGCGCACGCCGAGACGCCGCCCCCACTGCGCGCCGCTTTCGACGAGTTCGTGAACTGCTTCCGCTCGGACAACTCGCGACGTGAACTGTTCGCCGAAGTCACCTGGAGCGCGTTGCACGGCATGGCCGTCCTGTCGGACAGCGGCCGCATCCCCCCGAACGGCCAAACGGAGCGGCTCGACTTCCTTGTCACCCAGATCGCCGGCACACCAAGTGGACCGGCCACGCTGTGAAGGGCCATTGAGAGGCCAAGGGGCTGAGCCGAGCCACTGGCAGGCCGAGGAAGGTACGCGGCCGTGATCGATGGCGGGCCTGGTTTCTCGGCGGATCCGTTCGATCTTGTCGTGAAGGTGGCCGGCGGCGGGCCGGTGGGACGGGGATCGACCGAATCGCGTGGTCAGAGGGTGCGGCGGGGAAGCGAAGCGGAGGCGGGTGGGGCCTCCGGCGCGCGTAGGACCGTGCCCTGTACCACCGCGCCCGGAGCCGCGAAGCGGTTGCACCAGAGATCAGCTGTCACGGCGCGCCGGAGGAGCCATCCGCCGCAGCGCAGCGGCGATCCCCGCCGTGCAGGACCATGCGCTGGTTTCCGGCCTGCGGTGAGAAGCAGGCCGAGGACGAGACGGTGCGGTGACGGCCACGGGGGCAAGGCGGTGGCGAGCGGAGCGGAGTGCGGGCGGTTGCTCCGGCGCGCGTAAGACCGTGCCCTGTACCACCGCGCCCGAGACCGCGAAGCGGGGAATCGCCAGAGCGCAACTATCACGGCGCGCCGGAGCAGCCGCCCGCCGTAGCGCAGCGGTCACCATGAGGCGACGAGAACCGAGCAGGGTTCCGTTCCGCCGCCGCCACCATTTACACCGGAGCAACCGCCCGCCGCAGCGCAGCGGTCACCATGAGGCGACGAGAACCGGATACGGCTCCGTTCCGCCGCCGCCACCATTTGCGCCGGAGCAGCCGCCCGCCGTAGCGCAGCGGTCACTGTTCGGCGAGGTGAACCCGGCACCGCCTCAATACCGCCACTCCAGCGCCGTCACCCCACGCCGAAGTCGGCCCGGCAGGCGTCCAGGCCGTGGATCTCCACCGGAACGGGGGAGACGAAGTCCTCGCGCAGCAGCCGGAAGTGGTGGTCGACGACCCGGCGGCCGCGCACCGCGACGATGTCGTGGCCGTCGGGCCGGTAGCCGAGCTTGCGCGAGACGGCGTGCGACGCCTCGTTGCCGGAGAGCGCGGAGGAGATCGCGCTCTCCGCTCCGAGTCCCGCGAAGGCCAGGTGGAGTACGGCGGCGCGCATCTCGGTGCCGATGCCCTTGCCGTGGTGGGCGCGGCCGAGCCAGGATCCGCTGCCGACCTCCCGTGTGACGGCGAAGTCGGTCGCCCGCAGACATTGGGTGCCCACGACCTGTCCCTCGTGGACGATCATGAAGTAGCAGCGCCAGTTCTCCGGCGTCCAGTTCGCCAGGGCGGCGAGCTGGCTCCGGATCAAGCGTCCGGGCAGCTCCTCGGCCGGAGCGTCCGTCCAGGAGGACAGGAACGGCATGAACTCCGGGTCGTGTATTCCTTCGACGGCCCGGTCCGCGAGTCGGTCGAGGTCGTCGAGGGTAGGCAGCCGGAGTTCGAGGCGAGGCGTGGTCAGGCGGAGATCGAGGAGCGGCCAGTGACGCATGGCCTGGATTGTCGTGGAAGGCGGGACATGACGGCATCCGTTTTTCTTTCTATCGTTGCTTGCGGGATGCCGGGCGCACCGCCGTACCTTCGAGGATCGATGTGACCACCAGCAGGACGCCGTCGCCGTTCGAGCCGGGGGAGACCTCCCTCATCGTGAGGACGCCCGAGGCGGAGCCGATCGTGAGCCGATGGCGGGAGCGGTTCGACCCGTCGGCGGCGTACGGCGTGCCCGCCCACGTCACCGTCCTCTACCCGTTCCTTGAGTACGCGCGGATCGACGCCGCGGTCGTGGCGGAGCTGCGGGAGCTGTTCTCCGGTCACGCGGCGTTCGAGTCGCGGCTCGCGCGGTGTGGCCGCTTTCCCGGCATCCTGTACCTCGTTCCCGAGCCGGAGGAGCGGTTCGTGGCGTTGACGGAGGCGGTGGCCGCGCGCTGGCCGGAGGCTCCGCCGTACCGGGGGCAGTTCGACGAGGTGATCCCGCACCTGACGGTGGCGGACGGCGACGACCTCGACACGATCGAGCGGGAGGTCGCGGCCCGCCTCCCGGTGGTCGTCCGCGCCCTGTCGGTGTCGCTGGAGGTGTTCGACGGCGAGCGGTGGCGTCAGGAGGCCGAGTTCCCGCTGCGGCCGTGACCCGGGGCGTGCCTTCCGCCTGGTGAATTAGGACCGGTTTCGTCCTATTGGCCGTCTAGTGTCACCGGCATGGCAGACAACAGCGAAACCCGCCCTTTCCGCGTGGACGCCCCGGAGGCCGGTCCGGGCGGTCCACGGGTGCTGGGGCGGCGGGCGCTCAGCCGGGCGACCCTGGAGCGGCAACTGCTGCTGCGCCGCCACGACCTTCCGGTGGCCGCCGTGGTGGAGCACCTCGTCGGTCTGCAGGCGCAGACCACGCAGACCTGGTACACCGGCCTGTGGACGCGCATCGAGGGGTTCCGGCCCGAGGACGCCTCCGACCTGCTGGCCGGGCGCGAGCTGGTCCGCGTCGCGCTCATGCGCTCGACGATCCATCTGGTGACCGCCGCCGACTGCCTGGCGCTGCGGCCCGTGGTGCAGCCGGCCATGGAACGCGGCCTGTACGCCAACAGAGCCATGCGGCCGATCGCCGGCCTGGACCTGGACAAGGTGGTGGCCGCCGGGCGGGAGCTCCTGGACGAGCTGCCGCGCACCACCGCCGAGCTGGGCGCGCTGCTCCACGAGCGGTTCCCCGAGGGCCCTCCCAACGCCCTCGCCTCCGTCGTACGCAACCTCGCCACGCTCGTGCAGGTGCCGCCCCGAGGGCTCTGGGGCGGGAGTGGGCAGACGCGGTACGCGACGGCCGAGACCTGGCTCGGCCGTCCCCTCGACCCCGCGCCGTCCGTCGAGAGGACGATCCTGCGCTATCTCGGGGCGTTCGGGCCGGCCACGGTCAAGGACGTGCAGACCTGGTCCGGGCTGACCCGGCTCGGCGAGGTGCTCGACCGCCTGCGGCCCGGGCTCGTCACGTTCCGGGACGAGCGGGGCCAGGAGCTCTTCGACCTGCCGGAGGCCCCCCGCCCGGGCGAGGACGTGCCGGCGCCGCCGCGCTTCCTGTACGACTTCGACAACCTCCTGCTGTCGCACGCCGACCGGAGCCGCGTCCAGACCGAGGCGTGCGCGAGGACGCGCTCGCACGTCAAGAACGGCCTCGTCCCCGGCGCTGTGCTGGTCGACGGGTTCACCGCCGCGAACTGGAAGATCAGCCGAGGCAAGGAGGGGGCCGTCCTCGAAATCCAGCCGTACGCCGCGCTGTCGCCGGGGGACGCGGACGCCGTCGTGGAGGAGGGGGCCCGGCTGCTCGGCTTCGCCGCCGCGGGCGCCGCGGCCCACGACGTGCGGATCCTGCCCCCGGTCCGCGGCTAACCTGCGAGTCCACCCCCGATGTGGAGACGAGGAGCCATGGAGAGTACGAACGGCGCGGAGCTGGTGCGCCGGGCCCGGGTGCTGGCGGGGAGGTCGGCGGACGCCGGCCGTCCGGTCGTGCTCGGGATCGCGGGAAAGCCGGGCGCGGGCAAGTCGACGCTCGCCGCGGCGCTGGCCCGGGCGCTGAACGCCGAGGCGCCGGACCGGGGTGTGGTGCTCGCCCCGATGGACGGTTTCCACCTGAGCAACGACGTCCTCGACGGACTGGGCCTGCGCGACCGCAAGGGGGCGCCCGAGACGTTCGACGCCTGGGGTTTCCTCGCCCTCCTGGAACGGATCAGGGCCGGGCGGGAGCCGGTCGTGTACGCCCCGACGTTCGACCGGGCCGTCGAGGAGCCGGTCGCGGGTGCGATCCCCGTCCCCAGGGAGACGCGGCTGGTGATCACCGAGGGCAACTACCTGCTGCTGGACGGGGAGCCGTGGCGGCGGGCCCGCGCCCTCCTCGACGAGGTCTGGTACGTGGAGGTCGCGGACGCGCTGCGGCTCGACCGGCTCACCGCCCGGCACGCGGCCTTCGGCAAGACGCCCGAGCAGGCGCGGGCCTGGGCCACCGGCAGCGACGAGCGCAACGCGGAGCTGGTCGGCCGCGCCGCGGGCCGCGCTGACCTGCGCGTACGCTTGGACGGCTGGTCCTTGGAGACATTTGGCCAGGTTATGGGATTTGGTAGACAATAAGCGGAATGTCCAGGTAGTCCCGTCGGGCGGTTCACCCGGCACGCGAACAAGGAGGCGCGACGTGGCGAGGAAGGCACCCGGCGAGGACGTCAGCGACAAGGACCTCACGGTCGGACCGCCCAAGGAGTGGGCCGCCGGCATCCCGGCCGTCACGAACTCCCTGCGCATGTCGTACGACCAGATGGGCGCCGGGCGCACGCTGCTCACCCTGGCCAGGGTCAACCAGAAGCACGGGTTCGACTGCCCGGGTTGCGCCTGGCCCGAGGGCGACCACCGCAGCCCGGCCGAGTTCTGCGAGAACGGCGCGAAGGCCGTGGCGGAGGAGGCCACCACCCGCCGGGTCACCCGCGAGTTCTTCGCCGCGCACCCGGTGCGCGAGCTGGCCGGCCGCACCGACTACTGGCTCGGCCAGCAGGGACGGCTCACCGAGCCGATGCACAAGCCCGCGGGCGCGGACCACTACCGGCCGGTGAGCTGGGACGAGGCGTTCGCGATCATCGCCCGGGAACTGCGGGCGCTGGAGTCGCCGGACGAGGCCCTGTTCTACACCTCCGGCCGCACCTCGAACGAGGCCGCGTTCGTCTACCAGTTGCTGGTCCGCAGGTTCGGCACGAACAACCTGCCCGACTGCTCCAACATGTGCCACGAGTCCAGCGGCTCCGCGCTCAACGAGACCCTGGGCATCGGCAAGGGGACGGTGTCGCTGGCCGACCTGCACCGCGCCGACCTCGTCTTCGTGGTCGGGCAGAACCCCGGCACCAACCACCCGCGGATGTTGTCGGCCCTGGAGAAGGCCAAGCGGAACGGCGCGCGGATCATCGCGGTGAACCCGCTGCCCGAGGCCGGGCTGCTGCGCTTCAAGAACCCGCAGCGCGCCTCGGGCGTGGTCGGGCGCGGCACCACCCTGGCCGACCGTTTCCTGCAGATCCGGCTCAACGGCGACCTCGCGCTCTTCCAGGCGTTGTCGCGGCTGCTGCTCGACGCCGAGGACGCCGCCCCCGGCACGGTCGTGGACCGGGAGTTCGTCGAGGAGCACACGTACGGCTTCGAGAAGTGGGCGGAGGGTCTGCGCGGCCTCGACTGGGACGAGGTGGCCGAGGCCACCGGGCTGGACCGGTCCGCCATCGAGGAGACCGCCCGGGACGTGATGGCGGCCGAGTCCGTGATCGTCTGCTGGGCGATGGGCCTCACCCAGCACAAGAACTCCGTCCCCACGATCCGCGAGGTGGTCAACTTCCTGCTGCTGGGCGGGAACGTCGGACGGCCCGGCGCGGGCGTCTGCCCGGTGCGCGGGCACTCCAACGTCCAGGGCGACCGCACGATGGGCATCTACGAGAAGCCCGGGGCGGCGTTCCTCGACGCGATCAGGGACGAGTTCGGGTTCGAGCCGCCCCGCCGCCACGGGTTCGACACCGTCGAGGCGATCAGGGCCCTGCGCGACGGGCGGGCCAAGGTGTTCTTCGCGATGGGCGGCAACTTCGTCGCGGCCACGCCCGACACGGAGGTGACCGAGGCCGCGATGCGCGGGGCCCGGCTCACCGTCCAGGTGTCCACCAAGCTGAACCGCTCGCACGCCGTGTGCGGCGAGGAGGCGCTGATCCTGCCCACGCTTGGCCGTACGGAGCGGGACGCCGACAGGTTCGTCACGGTCGAGGACTCCATGGGCATGGTCCACGCCTCGCGCGGGCGGCTGCGGCCCGCCTCGCCGCACCTGCTGCCGGAGGTGGAGATCGTCTGCCGGCTGGCCCGCGAGCTGTTCGGTCCGGACGACCACCTGCCGTGGGAGGAGTTCGCGGCCGACTACGGCGCGATCCGCGACCGGATCGCGCGCGTCATCCCGGGGTTCGACGACTTCAACGCGCGGGCCCTGGACGGCTTCGCGCTGCCCAACGCCCCCCGCGACGAGCGGCGCTTCCCCACGGCGACCGGCAGGGCCAACTTCACCGTGAACACCCTGGAAGTGCTGCGCGTGCCCGAGGGCAGGCTGCTGCTGCAGACCGTGCGCAGCCACGACCAGTACAACACCACGATCTACGGCATGGACGACCGCTACCGCGGGGTGAAGGCGGGCAGGCGCGTCGTCTTCGTGCACCCCGACGACCTGGCCGAGCGCGGCCTGGCCGACGGCGACATGGTGGACCTGATCAGCGAGTGGCCGGACGGGGAGCGCCGGGCCGAGGCGTTCCGGGTCATCGCCTACTCGACCGCGCGCGGCTGCTGCGCCGCGTACTTCCCGGAGACGAACGTGCTGGTGCCGCTGGACTCGGTCGCCGAGACCTCGGGCACTCCCACGTCCAAGAGCGTCGTGGTCCGGCTCAGCCGGTCCGGCGCGGCGACCGCCTGACGACGCGCACGGAAAGGCCCGCGCGGAGGGTGTCCGCGCGGGCCTTCACGTCATCGGAGAGCGGTCACTGGGCCCGGCGGCGCAGGCCCGCCACCCCGACGGCGGTGCCCGCGACGCCGACGACGACCCCGATCGCGCCGATGAGCCGCGCGGTGCCGTCGGACGACGAGGTCTCGGCCACCGCGGCGACCGACGGCGCGGCGGACGGGGACGCAGCGTGGCCGCCGGCCGTGTCGTCGCCGGCCGCGACCAGCTTCAGGACGGGCGCCGGGTGGTCCGGCTCGGAACCGTCCGCCTTGGCCGGGTCGGCCCACTTCACGACCTCGCCGCCCGAGTAGGTCTGGACGGTCGGGAACGCCAGCTCGTCCACCTTGCTGGGCAGCGGGCCGACCGACGCCTCGAACTCCTGGAACTGGCCGGGGCCGATCTTCCCGCCGGACCAGGTGATCTTCAGGACCGACTCGGTGATCGTGTCGCCGGAGTCGGACACCACGGGGGCGGGCAGCTTGCCCTGGGTCACCTTCACGTCCCAGCCCGGGACCGGCCGGACCGAGACGAAGGGCAGCGGGTTGTCGGTCGGGAACTCCACCTCGACCTTGGTGGTGGAGGCGTCGTCCCGCTCGTTCGGGACGCGGAAGGCGAGCTTGCTCCAGGAGCCCTTCACCGCGGATCCGGGGTTGACGCTGACATGGGCGAGAGCCGGTACGGCGAGGCCGATCGTGAGCGCGAGGGCACCGGCGGTGACGGCGGCGGCGCGGCGGGCGGCGGTGGTCATGGTCATGGGAGGTCTCCAGTCGTCTTCGTGAATGCCGGAAGGGCGCGAACCGCCGGACGGGCGGGGAGGGGCCCCGGCCCTGGGGGACGCGGTCGCGCGCGGAACGTCAGAAGGCGGGGAGAACGGGCGGGCCGCGCCGTACCAGCGCGTGCCTGAGCACCCGGCCGGTCAGCCGCGTGGGCGCGGCCGCGGCGCGGGGGAGCGGGACGAGCGGCGCGGCGGGCAGTCGCGCCGGGGCGAGCAGGCGCAGCGCGGACGCGCCCAGCCTGCGGAGCAGGGACCACAACGCGTTCTCGCCGCGCGCCAGCCACCACCCGGTGACCAGCGTGGCGACGAGGTGGGCGGCGACCATGCCCACGTCCACGCCGAGGCGGTGGGTGTGCGGCGGCACGGCGAGGCCGTCCGGGACGGTGGCCCGGCCGAGCAGCAGGTGCAGGAAGAGCTGCGCTCCCGCGAGGAGGCCGGTGATGGCGGCGCGCGAGCGCTCGCGTCCGGCCAACGCGGCCGAGGCCGCCATGATGACCGTGCCGCCGACGGCGAGCGCGCCCGGCGTGGGCCCGGTCCCTCCGGCGAACCTGTGCGCGCAGACGCCGAGAACCACGCAGACGACCGAGAAGGCGGCGGCGCGGGCGAGACGCAGGGGGAGGCGGGCACGCATGACGCCCAAATGGTCTCACAGAGAGTCGCCGGGCCGTCTCTCCCCTGAACCTTTCATTTCCCGCGCTGGCCTGCGGGCGGATGAGCCGGGGGGCCCGTTTCCCGACGAAACCCTCGTCTCTGACGGCATGTGCGGACATACTCGGACCCGAGCGGTTTCCCTGCCGGGGACCGGGCCCGGGAACGCGGTTCGGGCGCCCGGCTCGGGTCCCGTGGCGACGACCCCCCATCGCGACGAACCGTGGCGAGGACACCGTGACGTCTCCCCCCGCACGTCCCGAGGAGCCCCCGGCGCAGGGCTCGCACGCCGTACACCCCGCACCGGGCGACGCGCCCCCGGCCTCCGCTCCGGCGGCCTCCATCACGGCGGTCGCCGCTCTGGTGGGCGTCGCCGCCTTCGCCGTGCTCGGGCTCGCCCTGTGGTTCGGCGGCGGCACGCCGCGCCCGCCGATCGAGGGGCTGCCCGCCCCCGACGTGGTCACGATGATCGGCCTCCCGGCCGTACGCGTGCTCCACGACGCCTGCGCCGCCGCGACCGTGGGAACACTGCTCGCCTCCCTGATGGGCCCGGCCGAGAGCGCGGGACGGATCGCGCGTTCGGCCGGGCCGTGGGCCCTCGGGTGGGCGGTGAGCGCGATGCTCACCGAAGTCCTCACGCTGTCGGACTTCCTGGCCCTGTCCGTGCCCGAGACGCTGAGCTCCGGGGTGCTGCCCACGTTCGTCCTGGACATCCCGCAGGGCCAGGCGTTCCTCGTCGTCGGCGTGCTCGCCCTGCTGGTCGCGGTCGGCGTGCGCGGGCCGCTCGGCGCCCTCGGCCGTACGGGACCGGCCGTGCTGACCGGGCTCGCGGTCGTCGCCGTGCTGCCTCCGGCGTACGTGGGGCACTCGGCCTCGGCGGCGGACCACAACCTCGCGGTCTCCAGCCTGATGTTGCACATCGCCGCGGTGACCCTGTGGGTCGGCGGCCTGTACGGGGTGGTCGCGCTGCTGCGCGGGCCGGTGCTCGCGGTGCGCCGGTTCAGCGCCCTCGCCCTGTGGTGCTTCGCGGCCGCCGGGTTCTCGGGGCTGGTCAACGCGTGGATCCGGCTCGGCGATCCGGTCCGGCTCCTCGACTCGCGGTACGGCCTGCTGCTCCTCGCCAAGATCGCGGCGCTGGCGGCGCTGGGCTGGTTCGGATGGCGGCACCGCCGCTCGACCATCGCCGCGCTGGAGAGCGGGCGCGGCTCGCGGCCGTTCCTGCGGCTGGCGGCGGCGGAGATCGCGGTGATGGCGGCGACGCTCGGACTGGCCGTGGCGCTGTCGCGCACGGCGCCGCCCCAGGCGGAGGGCGGCCTGGCCCACCAGCACGAGTTGCTCGGCTACGTCGTCGCGCCGCTCGTCCCCGGACGGCTGCTCACCGTTGTCCGGCCGGACCCGATCGTGCTCTTCGCCGTCGCGGGGGCGCTCGCCGCCTATCTGGTCGCGGTGCGGCGGACCGGCGGCCCGTGGCCCGTCCGGCGGATCGCCGCCTGGTCGGCGGGGGCGCTGGTCCTGCTGTACGCCCTCGTGGGAGGCGTGGCCGCGTACGGCCCGGCCGTCTTCTCGGCGCACGCGGCGCAGCTCGCGCTGGCGGGCACGGCCGGCCCGGCCCTGCTCGCCCTCGGGGCCCCGCTGTCGCTCCGCCTCGCCGCGGTCTCGCGGCCGTTGTCCCATCCGCTCGCGGCGCTGGCGTGCTACGCCGTGCCGTACCCGCTGCTCTATCTGACCGGGCTCTTCGACCTGGCCCAGTCGAGCCTCGCTGTACGGCTGGCGACGCAGGCGGTCGTGGTGGTGACCGGGACGCTGTTCTTCGCGGTCGCCCTGGGCGTCGATCCGCTGCCGCGCGCGATCGGGGTGCCGGTCCGGGTCCGGATGTTGCTCGGCGCGGCCGTGGTGCAGGTCTGGGTGGGGCTGCTCCTGTTCACCGGGCCGCCCCAGGGGCACGACTGGTACGCGGCGCTCACCCTGCCCTGGGCGCCCGAGCGGGCCGGAGACCAGCGGCTGGGCGCGCTGCTCGGCCCCGGGATCTCCCTGGTGGTGATCGCCGTGCTCCTGGCGCTGCTGCTCGGCCGCGGCCGGGCCGCCCGCCGCCGCCTCGCCGTCCGGCCAGGGGGGTGACCGCGGACTCAGCATATCTACGTATGCTGATGTGAAAAATTCTTCAATTGGGGACCACTTCATGTCAGTGCTCCGCCCCCACGCCGCCGCGCCCTCCGCCCGGGCCAGGCTGCGCGGACTGCTTCCCGCGCGCGCCGACTGGCGTCCGGCCCGCCGCAGCCCCGGCCGCGACCTGCTCGCCGGGCTCACGGTGGCCGTCGTCGCCCTTCCCCTGGCGCTCGCGTTCGGGGTCAGCTCCGGGCTCGGCGCCCAGGCCGGTCTGGCCACGGCCGTGGTGGCGGGCGCGCTGGCCGCCGTCTTCGGCGGCAGCAACCTCCAGGTGTCCGGTCCGACCGGCGCGATGACGGTCGTCCTGCTGCCGATCATGCGGCAGTACGGAGCGGACGGGGTCCTCATGGTGGGGCTGCTCGCCGGGCTGGTGCTCGTCGCCCTCGCCGTCGCCCGCGTGGGCCGGTTCGCCCGCTACATGCCGATGCCGGTCATCGAGGGGTTCACCGCGGGCATCGCCGTGGTGATCGCGCTCCAGCAGGTCCCCGCGGCGCTGGGCGTGGCCGGTGCCGCGGGCGAGCGGGTCTGGCAGGTGGCCGCCGACGCCGTCGCCCGGTTCGCGGCCGACCCGCACCCCGCCGCGCCGCTGATGGCGCTCGCCGTCGCGGCGGTGATGCTGCTGGGAGCGCGGCTCCGGCCCACGGTGCCGTTCTCGCTGCCGGCGGTGGCGGCGGCCACCGTGGTCGCCCAGGCCGGCGGGCTGGACGTCGCCCGCATCGGGGCGCTGCCGCCGGGGCTGCCCGCGCCGTCCCTCGGCTTCGCCGACCCGGGCGTCGTCACCGTCCTGCTGCCGTCGGCTCTCGCGGTGGCCGCGCTCGCCGCGCTCGAGAGCCTCCTGTGCGCGTCCGTCGCGGACGCGATGAGCGTGGGCGAGCGGCACGACCCCGACCGGGAGCTGTTCGGGCAGGGCGTCGCGAACCTGGCCGCGCCGCTGTTCGGCGGCATCCCGGCGACCGCCGCGATCGCGCGGACGGCGGTCAACGTCCGGTCGGGCGCCCGCTCGCGCCTGTCCGCGCTGGCCCACGCGGCCGTGCTCGCCGTGATCGTGTTCACCGCCGGCGGCCTGGTCGCGAGCATCCCCCTCGCGGCGCTGGCCGGGGTCCTGCTCGCGACCACCGTCCGGATGGTCGAGGTGGGCTCGTTGCGGGCCATCGCCCGATCCACCCGGAGCGACGCCGTCGTGATGGTTCTGACCTTCGCCGTCACGGTCCTCTTCGACCTGGTCACCGCCGTCGCCGTGGGTGTGGGGGTCGCCATCGTGCTCGCGCTGCGGGCGGTGGCGCGCAGCGTCCGGGTCGAGCGGGTGCCGCTGGAGGGCGAGGGCGAGGCCGCGACCGCGGCGGACGACGCCGAGGAGCTGCGGCTGCTCGGCGAGCACATCGTGGCCTATCGCTTCGACGGGCCGCTGTTCTTCGGGGCCGCGCACCGCTTCCTGCTCGAACTGTCCGAGGTCGCGGACGTCCGCGTCGTCATCCTGCGCATGTCGCGCGTGTCCACCGTCGACGCCACCGGGGCGGTCGTGCTCGGCGACGTGATCACCAGGCTGGAGCGGAGGGGCATCGTCGTGCTGCTGTCCGGGATCCGTCCCGGGCACGACCAGGTCCTCGCCTCGCTCGGCGTCGCCGCGCACCTCCGCGAGGACGGCCTGGTCTTCCCGGACACGCCCGCCGCGATCCGCCATGCCCGTACACTGCTGAACCCCGGATCATCCGCCCGCGAGACCGTGCGGTGAATCTGATTTAGGACTATTCTGGTAGGGATTTACCAGAATGGTCCGCCGTCGTGGGAGGATGGTGCGCCGGTGAGCCCAGGGCAGCGCGCCGAGACGCCGATCACCGCCGCCATCATGGCGGGCCGCTGGATCAGGTCGGCCGTCGTCGACCACGGCCCAGGCCCCGGGCGGGACTCCGGGGCGGACCGCCACTGGGAGCCGAACCCGGACCCGCGCGGCCGGTCCGCGATGGCCGGCGACCGGTTCTCGCTCTACTCCGGGGCCGCCGGGATCGTGTTGTTCTTCCTCGAACTCGCCGCCGCCACCGGCCACGAGGAGTATCTGGAGGACGCCCGCGCCGGCGCCCGCCACCTGGCCGCCGCCTGGCCCGGCCTGACCGACCTCTCGCTCCACCACGGGCTCGCGGGCGTGGTCTTCGCGCTCGGCGAGGCCGGCTGGGCGACCGGTGACGAGCGGCTCTGCGAGGCGGCGCGGGCCGGCGCCGACCGCGTCGCCCGCGCCGTACGCCCGATGGACGGGGGCGTCGGATGGACCGGCGACCCCGCCCAGCGCGGGGACGGCGGCATCGTCCTCGGCCTGCTGCACGCCGCCGGGATGCTCGGCGTGCCGCTGTACGAGGAGATCGCCGTGGCGGCGGGCGAGCGCATCGCCGGGATGGCGGTGCCCGGCCACCGCTTCGGCGGCGACTCCTGCGCGGACCTGCCCGCCGACGCCGTCACCCCCGGGTTCCTGTCCGGCACCGCCGGGACCGCGTTCCTGCTGGCCCGCCTGTACGGCGTCACCCGCGACGAGCGGTTCCTCGTCGCCGCGCGCAGGGGCGCGGACTTCGTCCGCACGGTCAGCCTGGTCACGGAGCGGTGCGCGCTCGTGCCGCACCACGTCCCGCAGGGGCGCGGCCTGCACTACCTCGGCTTCTGCTCCGGCTCCGCCGGGGTGGCCCGCATGTTCTACGAGCTGTACCGCGTGACCGCAGACCCCGGCGACCTCGACTGGGTCGAGCGGCTGGCGCACGGCGTCGTCCAGAGCGGCGTGCCGGGACGGCAGACCGCCGGGTACTGGAACGTGGCCTGCCAGTGTTGCGGCACGGCCGGGCTTCTGGAGCTGTTCGTCGGCCTGTGGGCGGCCACGGGACGCGAGGCGCACCTCGACTTCGCCCGGTCACTCGCCGCCAACCTGATCGGCCGCGCCACCGGCCACGACGGGCGGGGATACCGCTGGTACCAGGCGTACCGGCGGCTGCGGCCCTGGGAGGTCACCGCGGACACCGGCTACATGGTCGGCGCGGCGGGGATCGGCGCCGCGCTCCTGCACCTGGACGCCGCGGGGCGGGCGGGCGAGCCGCGCCGCCTCGTCCTGCCGCCCGACAACCCGTTCCCCGCGATCCCCGTGCCGGCCGCGCTGCTGCGCCGGCAGCCCTGACGCGTCACCGCCCGCGACGGCGGCCCTTGAGCAGGGAGGCGACGCGGGACAGGGCCCGGTCCCACTCCGACCCGAACGGGTTGTCCTGCACCAGGTAGGTCCACGTCGCGGTCGGGCGGGCCAGCCCCTGGCCGGCCAGGTCCAGGGTGACGTCCACGGTCTCGAACGTCTCCTTCGACCGCCGCCCGATCTCGTCCAGCACGTGCCGGTACGCGGGGACCGCCTCGCGGTTGAACTCGTCGAGCGGGTTGAGCCGCCCCAGCGCCCGCAGGTGGATGCCCTCGCGGACGTCCGCCATGTGGGCGAGGTACTCGGTCCAGCAGCGGTCCAGGTGGAAGAGCACGATCTGGCGCGCCGCCCGCTCGACGGCCTCCTCCCCGGCGGACGCGCGCAGTTCGGCGTACCGCTCGGGGCAGGCGTCCTCCAGCGCGCGGGCGCCCGCGTCGCCGTGCAGGATCCGGTCGCGCCGTTCGAGCAGCTCGGCCCGCTGTCGTTCGAGCAGCCGCGTGTAGCGCCAGGTGTTGCGGTGGATCTCCAGGTTGACGCCCTCGGCGACCCGCTGCGCGTGCCCGGCCGTCCAGGCGGCCTCCGGATGCCGTACGACGCCGTCGGGGTCGGCGGCGGGCAGGGCCGCGTCGGGGGCGTAGGCGGTGAGCAGCTCGTCCTCGCCGCTCACGAAGAACACCGAGCCGCCGGGGTCGCCCTGACGTCCGGCGCGGCCCCGGAGCTGGTCGTCGAGCCGGCTGCTGTCGTGGCGGCCGGTGCCGATCACGTACAGCCCGCCGAGCCGCCTGATCGCCTCCTCGGAGCCCTCGCCGCCGGCGGTGTCGTCGCCAAGGCGGATGTCGGTGCCGCGCCCGGCCATCTGGGTGGACACGGTGATCGCGCCGTACGCCCCGGCCCGGGCGATGATCGCCGCCTCCTCGGCGTCGTTCTTGGCGTTGAGCACGACGGGCTCGAGCCCCCGTGCGCGCAGCCGGAGGTCGAGGCTCTCGGACTCGGCGACGTCCAGCGTGCCGACCAGGATCGGGCGGCCGGTCGCGTGCCGGGCGGCGATCTCCTCGACGATCGCGGCCACCTTGTCCTCGGCCGCGGCGAAGATCCGGTCGGGCTCGTCCACCCTGACGCAGGGGCGGTTGGGCGGGATGACCGCGACCTTCAGGTCGTAGAACTCGCGGAGCTGCTCGCCGACGGCCACCGCCGTACCCGTCATGCCGCATATTTCGGGATAGCGGGTGAGGAGGCCCTGGATCGTGATCGAGTCGAGGATCTCGCCGGTCTCCGAGGGCGCGAGCCGCTCCTTGGCCTCGACGGCGGCCTGCAGGCCGTCCGGCCAGCGTTGCAGCAGCGCGACCCGGCCCCGCGACGGGTTGATCAGATGGACTTTCCCGTCCCTGACGATGTAGTCCACGTCCCGCGTCAGCAGCGCGTGCGCGTGCAGCGCGAGGTTGACCTCGGCGACCGTGCCGGGATGGTCGTACAGGTCGATGCCCAGGGCCTTCTCCACCGTGTCGGTGCCCTTGGCGGTGAGGAAGACGTTGCGCCCCTCGTCGTCGACCTCGAAGTGGTAGCCCCGGGACAGCCGCCGCACCAGCGCCGCCGTCTCCGGCGCGGTCCGGCCCGCGTCGGCCGCGCCGGCGAGGATCAGCGGCACCCGGGCCTCGTCCACCAGCACCGAGTCGGCCTCGTCCACCAGCGCCACCTCCGGCGCAGGCACCAGCAGGTCGGCCGGGTCCGTACGCAGCCGGTCGCGGAGCACGTCGAACCCCAGCTCGCTGACCGCCGCGTACGTCACGTCGCGCGCGTAGGCCGCGCGCCGCTCCTCCGGCGTGGAGTCCTGCCCGATCCAGCCGACGGTGAGGCCGAACGCCCCGTACAGCGGGGCCATCCACTCGGCGTCCCGCCGGGCCAGGTAGTCGTTGACCGAGATCACGTGGACCCGCCTGCCGCGCAGCGCGAAACCGGCCGCGGCCAGCGCCCCCGACAGGGTCTTGCCCTCGCCGGTGGCCATCTCGGCGACGTTGCCGTCGAGCAGCGCCAGCGCCCCCACGAGCTGCACGTCGTACGGCCGCTGCCCCAGCGTCCGCACCGCCGCCTCGCGCGCCACCGCGCAGAACTCCGCGGTGCCGACGGCGTCCGCCGCGGGGGGCGGCAGCTCGGGGCGGGCCCGCACCTCGGGCTCCAGCCGGGCGGCCTCGGCGACCGTCGCCTGGAACCGGGCCAGGTCCACGCTCCCCGGCTTCTCGAGGAAGCGTCTGATCATCTGCGGCACCCAGGCCATGCCAGCTCCAAGGAGTCGTTTGCCGGACTGGGTTTCGTCTGTCCGGTTCCCCGAGCCATTCAACAAGCTCTGACCGGAAAATGGCCACCTGAGCGCGGCCGGCGAACCCCGCACACACGCGTCCCGCATGACCTGTTCGCAGCCGCGCGAGCATCGCCTCATCCCAAGACGTCATGACTGTACGCATGGTAAAACCCTGGCGTGAAACTGGTCGTGCAGGTAAAGCTGCTGCCCGATGCCGCCACGCAGGCGGCGCTGCGGGAGACGCTCGTCCTGTGCAACCGGGCCGCCAACCACGCCTCCCGCCGCGCCTTCACCACAGGCGTGAAAGGCAAGACCTCCCTGCAGCGGGTCGTCTACGGCGAGCCGAAAGCCATGGGCTTGTCAGCGCAACCGGCCATCCACGCCATCCGTAAGGTCGCCGACGCCTACGCCACACTGAAAGCGAACCTCAAGGCGGGGAACTACGGCCCGCAAGGGTCCAGGCGGCGGGCAGCGGTCGAAAGCACCCCGGTGCGATTGCGCAAGGACGCCGCGCAGCCGTTCGACGACCGCTGCCTGTCCTGGCAACTCGACGCCCGCACCGTGTCGATCTGGACGGCACGCGGCCGCTGCGGGCGTATCCCGTTCGCCTGCTCACCTGCCCAGCTCGACATGCTCACCCGCTACCGCCGGTTCGCCCAACTCGGATCGTTCATCACCTACAAGGCCCAGCGGTGCGGGGTGCCGGTGGTGCATGTGGACCCCGCCTACACCTCCAAGGGGTGTTCGGCCTGCGGCCACGTGGATGACAGGAACCGGCCCGACCAGGCCACCTTCGCCTGCACGTCGTGCGGCTTCGCTGAGCACGCCGACGTGAACGCAGCCCGCAACATCGCCGCGCGCGGCGTCGCGGGCTGGGCAGTGAGTCACGCTGCCGACGATGCGGCCTGAACCGTTGAACCCATCGATGGTGAGGAGCTGCAAGCTCGGCCTCTCAGGGCCGAGAAGCTGACACCCAACGATCTTTCGAGTGCGAAATGTTCATGACACGCCCTGACAGGTATGGCTGGCAGAGTGAAGCCCATGACGACCATCGCGAAACTGATCGCTTTCACCATCGACTGCGCCGAGCCGAAGCGGCTCGCCGACTTCTATTCCCAGATCACCGGCTTCGAGGTCCAGTACGCGGAGGAGGAGTACGCCGGGATCGGGGACGGCACCACCAGCATCTACTTCCAGCGGGTGCCCGAGCGCCGGCCCGGCTCCTGGCCCGGCCCGGACAAGCAGTTCCACCTCGACTTCCGGGTGCCCGACGTGGAGAAGGCCGTCGAGGAGTACCTGGCGCTCGGCGCGACCAAGCCGGAGTTCCAGCCGGGCGACTGGGTCGTCCTCGCCGACCCGGAGGGTCACCTGTTCTGCGTCTGCCCGGAAAGATCCTGATTCCAGCCGCGGCGGTGGCCGGGCCGGTGGATTTTGTCCCTAAGCTGACGTGGTGAGATCCCTCGGTGAACGATTCCCCGGCCGGTGCGCATGATCTGGGCGGGAGTGGCCATCGCCCTGGTCGGCGCGCTCGGATACGCGCTGGGGGCGGCATTGCAGCAGTTCGAGGCCGTCCGCGACGGCGCCACCCTCCAACTGGTCAAGCGTCCGCGCTGGTGGATCGGCGGGATCATCGGTTTCACCGGGGCGAGCCTGCACGCCGTGGCGCTGAGCATGGCGCCGCTGGTCGCGGTGCAGCCGGTCAGCGTCGCGACGCTCGTGTTCGCGGTGCCGCTCGCCGCCATGCTGCACGGACGGCGACCGCACCGGGCCGAGATCCTCGGCTCGGTCGCGGTGGCCGTCGGGCTGCTCGGCCTGATGCTGCTGGTGCCGGCGCACAACGTCACGCCGTCGCTCTCGGACGGGGACGCGCTCGGCCTCATCGGGTGCATCGCCCTGATCGTCGCGGTGAGCTTCGGCGCGGCGCGGTTCCTGCGCGGCCCGGCCAAGGCGCTGGCGATGGCGGTCGGCGCGGGATCGGTCACCGCGACCGTGTCCACGTTCGTCCGCGTCGTCGGCGGCGGGCTGCACGGCGACCTCTCCAAGCTGCTGCACTGGTTCACCCTCGCGATCCCGGTGCTGCTCATCTGCGCCGTCGTCCTGCTGCAGAAGTCGTACGCGGTGGGCTACTTCGGCATCGCGTACGCCGGGGTGCAGGTGGTGGACCCCATCACCTCGGTGCTCGCGGGCACCGTGCTCCTCGGCGAGTCGCTGCCGACCGGGGCCGGTCAGGTGATCCCCGCGCTGCTGGCGTCCGCGGTGCTCATCGGCGGCACCGTCACGCTGGGCAGGCTGGCGCCGGACCATTCGCACAAGCCGGCCGCCGCCCCCGTCCCGGTCAGCTCGCCGGCGGCCACCAGTTGAACACCGCGTCCGCCTGCCGCAGCGCGGCGGACGGCCCGGTCAGTCCGGCGAGGGAGAGCATCGTGTCGCGGGCGAAGACGGCGGGCGGGCTCGCCAGCCGGGTCAGCCGGTTGATCGAGGCGGAGCGCCGGACGATCGCCGTGGTCCTGGGCAGCCGGTCGCGGGTGTAGGCGGCGAGGGCGTCCTCGACGGACCCGCCCTCGTCCACGAGATGGGCCAGGACCACCGCGTCCTCGATCGCCTGGCAGGCCCCCTGGCCGAGGTTCGGCGTCATCGAGTGGGCGGCGTCGCCGAGCAGCGCCACCCGGCCCCGGTGGAACGCGGTGAGGGGCGTGTCCATGAAGAAGACGTCGCTCCGCACGATCCCGGCCGGGTCGGCGCGGGACAGCAGCTCGGGGATCGGGGCGTGCCAGCCTCGGAAGAGCCGCAGCAGCCCGGCCTTCTCCTCCGCCGGGTCCGCGTGGCCCCGCCCGGCGGGGACGGCCGCGGTGGCGTAGCAGTACACCTCGTCGCCGGCCAGCGGCATGACGCCGAAGACGAGGCCCCGGCCCCACGACTCCGCGCCGACGACGGGCGCGGACACCCCGCCTCCGGGGACGACGAGCCGCCAGGACGTCACGCCTGAGTACACCGGCTCCGGATGACCGGGGAAGAGGGCGCGGCGGGCCGCCGAGCGGATGCCGTCGGCGGCGACGACGAGGTCGGCGCGCAGCTCGCCCGCGTCGGTGGTCACCCGCCCGGAGGCGGCGTCCACGTCTCGGACGGCGGTGTTCAGGCGCAGGGCGCCGGACGGGAGCAGGTCGGCGAGCAGGTCCACGACCGTCGCGCGGCGCAGCAGCACGATCGGGTCGCCGTAGCGGGCCCGCGCCGCCTCGACGTCGGCCCGGGACAACCACCCGCCGGACGGGCGGCGCACGCCCGCCACCCCCTGGAGCGCCGCGAGCTCCCGCACCCGGTCGCCGACGCCGATCGTGTCCAGGGCGCGCAGCGCGTTGGGCGCGATCGCCAGGCCGGAGCCGACGGGCTCGATCGACGCCGCCCGTTCGCACACCGTCACCTTCCAGCCGCGCCGGGCCAGGGCGGCCGCCGCCGTGAGCCCGCCGATCCCCGCGCCGATCACCAGTGCGTCCGCCATCGTGTCCTCCGTGTCACTACGTCTGTAGTCGGAAGCGTACTACGCCTGTAGTGAGGTTTACTACGCCTGTAGTATCCCTCTATGTCGAACCAGCGGGTGACCCTCATCGGGGACACGGCGATCACGCTTCTCGCGGAGCGGGGGATGCGCGGCCTCACCCATCGCGCGGTGGACGAGGCGGCCGGGCTGCCCCCGGGGTCGACCTCCAACCACGCCCGCACCAGGGCCGCGCTCCTCGGACTCGCCCTGGCCCGCCTCACCGAGCTGGAGCGGGCGCTCTTCGCCGGTCTCGGGACGGACCCCGGCGCGGAGGAGGCCCCAGTGGAGGGCGCGGTGGAGGGCGCGACGGAGGAGCTCGTGGACGGTCTCGTGGAGAACCTCACCCGGATCATGCACCGCGCGCTCACCCGCGACCGGCACGTCACGATCGCCCGCTACGAGCTGGCCCTGGAGGCGACCCGCAGGCCCGAGCTGCGCGAGATCTACGACCAGGCCGGGCGCGGCTTCCGCGAGCCCGCCGTCGCGCTGCTCGCCGCCGTCGGGTCCCCCGATCCCGTACGGCACGGCCGCCAGGCGGTGGCCTTCGCCGAGGGCATCCTGTTCGACGCGATCGTGGGGGCGGGGGCCACGCCGTCCGTCGAGGACCTGCGGGCCGCCTTCGCGGAGTTCCTCCGGGGCGCCCTCTCAGGGGCGGCCCCGTCGGGGAGAACCGTCAGCGCGAGGTGAGGCGGGCCCGGTGGGCGGGCCACTCGTCGTCCAGGATCGAGTAGTACGGGCTGTCCCGCCAGGTGCCGTCGGCGCGGCGGTACTGCCGGCGGAGGATCCCCTCGCGCACGCCGCCGATCCGCTCGATCGCCGCCTGCGACCGCAGGTTCAGGATGTCGGTCTTGAGCACGACGCGGTTGAGGCCGAGGGTGCCGAAGGCGTGGTCGAGCAGGAGCACCTTGCACTCGGTGTTCACACCGGTGCGCCAGTAGGCGCGGCCGTACCAGGTCGAGCCGATCTCGACGCTGCCGTCGAAGCCGCTCACCTCCCAGAACCCGGTGGAGCCGATCGCGCGCCCGGTCTCCTTGTAGATCACGGCGAACTGCGTGGTGTCGGGACGGCCGAGCAGCCCGGCGACCAGCTCGCGCATGGCGGTCTCCGACGCGGGCAACCGGCCCGGTCGCCACCGCCAGACCTCCTCCTCCCCGTTCAGTGCGGCGAACAGGTCGGGCGCGTGGTCGAGGGCGAGCGGTACGAGCTGGACGACATCACCGTCGAGCACGACGGGTTCGGGCATCTTCGCGGTCATGTTTGCAGGTTAGCGACGCGGGCGGCGCCGGGGCGCGTCGGCCTCGGCGGCCGGTGTCGACACACATACCGGCTGGTCGGTACGCTGCCTGGCGTGAACGCAGACCCGCCCGGCCTGGATCTCGCCCGCCTCTCCCACCACCTCGAACGGGAGGGCCTGACCCGCGGCCCGCTGCGGGCCGAGGTGATCCACGGGGGCAAGTCCAACCTGACCTACGTCGTGCGCGACGAGGAGCGCACGCTCGTGGTGCGCCGGCCGCCGCTCGGGCACGTCCTCGCCACGGCGCACGACATGGGCCGGGAGCACCGCGTCATGACCGCGCTCCGCGACACCGGTGTCCCCGTGCCCGTCACCTATCACCTCTGCCGGGACCCCGACGTCGTCGGCGCGCCCTTCTACGTCATGGAACACGTGGAGGGCGACCAGCCGGAGGCCACCCCGGAGATCGTCCGCGACCTGGTCTCCGTGCTCGCCACACTGCACTCCATCGACCCGGACGCGGTCGGCCTCGGCGACTTCGGCCGCCCGGACGGCTTCCTCCAACGCCAGGTCGGCCGGTGGAAGCGGCAGCTCGACGCCTCCCGCAGCCGCGAGGTGCCCGGCATCGACGACCTCTACGCCCGGCTGGCCCGCGGCGTGCCCGGCTCCGGCCGTCCCGCGATCGTCCACGGCGACTTCAAGCTCGGCAACACGCTCGTCGCGGACGGCGCGGTCAGGGCGGTGCTCGACTGGGAGATGTCCACGCTCGGCGACCCGCTCACCGACCTCGCGCTGTTCCTGCTGTACGACGAGTTCGCCGCCCTCGACGGCGGCTCCCCGCACCCTCCGGTCGCCGCGCCGGAGCTCGCCGGCCACTACGCCGACGCCTCCGGCCGCGACCTGTCCCGGCTCGGCTGGTACGTCGGGCTCGCCTGCTTCAAGCTCGCGGTGATCGCCGAGGGCATCCACTTCCGGTACACCAAGGGGCTCACGGTCGGCGAGGGTTTCGCCGAGGTCGGGGACCAGGTGGCCCCGCTGGTCGCCCGCGGACTCATGGAGGTCTGACCGCATGGACTTCGGCTTCGACGACGTCACGCTGGAGCTGCGCGAGCGGCTGACGGCGTTCATGGACGAGTGCGTCCATCCCGCCGAGCCCGTCTTCGCCGAGCAGGCGGCCGCCGGAGGCTGGTCCCCGCCGCCGCTGCTGGAGGAGCTCAAGGCCGAGGCCCGGCGTCGCGGCCTGTGGAACCTCTTCCTGCCCGGCGAGGAGGGCGCGGGCCTCACCAACCTCCAGTACGCCCCGCTCGCCGAGATCATGGGCAGGTCCCCGGCCATCGCCCCCGTCGCCACCAACTGCGCCGCCCCCGACACCGGCAACATGGAGCTGCTCGCCCAGTTCGGCAGCGAGTGGCAGCGCGAGCGGTACCTGGAGCCCCTGCTCGACGGCCGGATCCGCTCCGCCTTCGCGATGACGGAGCCGGGCGTCGCCTCCTCCGACGCGACCAACATCGCCACGTCGATCGCCAGGGACGGCGCCGAGTACATCATCAACGGCCGCAAATGGTTCATCACCGGGGCGATGAACCCGAACTGCGCGTTCTTCATCGTGATGGGGCAGACCGACCCGGCCGCGCCGCCGCACCGCAGGCAGAGCATGATCCTGGTCCCGCGCGACACCCCCGGGGTGACGGTCAGGCGCGGGATGACGGTCTTCGGCTACGACGACGCCGACCACGGCGGCCACGCCGAGGTGCTCTTCGAGGACGTACGGGTGCCCGCCGACCACCTGATCGGCGAGGAGGGCGGCGGCTTCGCCATCGCGCAGGCCCGGCTCGGGCCCGGCCGGATCCACCACTGCATGCGGCTGATCGGCATGGCCGAGCGCGCGGTCGAGATGATGTGCCGCCGCACGCTCGACCGGACCGCCTTCGGCAGGCCGATCGCCCAGCAGGGCGTGGTCCAGGACTGGATCGCCGAGTCCCGGGTCAGGATCGAGCAGCTCCGCCTGCTCGTGCTCAAGACGGCGTGGCTGATGGACACCGTCGGCAACCGCGGCGCGCACACCGAGATCCAGGCCATCAAGATCGCTACACCGGCGGCGGTCGAGTGGATCCTGGACAAGGCGATCCAGGCGCACGGCGCGGGCGGCCTCAGCCAGGACTTCCCGCTCGCCGGCATGTGGGCGGGCGCCCGGAGCCTGCGGTTCGCCGACGGCCCGGACGAGGTGCACAAGCGCTCCCTGGCGTACCGGGAGCTCCGCAAGTACATGGAGGAGGACGCATGACGGCGGGCGTGACATGGAGCGAGGCGGCGGTGCGGGAGCGCGCCCGCGCCTTCCTCGCCGCCAACGACCTCTCGGCCATGGACCGGCTGGACTTCCTGCGGGCCAGGTTCGACGCGGGGCTCGCCTGGGTCCACTTCCCCGAGGGGCTCGGCGGCCTCGGCGCGCCGCGCGACCTCCAGGCGGCGGTGGAGCACGAGCTGCGGGGGACGCCGGACAACCGGCCCGGCCGCATCGGCATCGGCCTCGGCATGGCGGCGCCGACGATCCTCGGCTTCGGCACCGAGGAGCAGAAGCGGCGCTTCCTGCGCCCGCTCTGGACGGGTGAGGAGGTCTGGTGCCAGCTCTTCAGCGAGCCCGGTGCCGGGTCCGACCTCGCCACGCTCGCCACCCGCGCCGTCAGGGACGGCGGCGAATGGGTCGTGGACGGGCAGAAGGTGTGGACGTCCGTCGCCCACACCGCGCGCTGGGCGATCCTGGTCGCCCGCACCGATCCGGACGTGCCCAAGCACCGCGGGCTCACCTACTTCGTGTGCGACATGACGGCGCCCGGCGTCGAGGTGCGGCCGCTCCGGCAGATCACCGGCGAGGCCGAGTTCAACGAGGTGTTCCTCACCGGGGTCCGCCTCCCGGACTCGCTCAGGCTCGGCGCGGTCGGCGACGGATGGCGGGTCGCGCAGACCACGCTGATGAACGAGCGGGTCGCGATCGGCGGGGCCTCCGACCGGCGCACCATGATCGGCACGGTCTGCGAGACGTGGCGGACCCGCCCCGAGCTGCGCACCCACGACCTGCACCAGCGGTTGCTGCGGCTCTGGGTGGAGGCCGAGGTCCTGCGCCTCACCGGGGCGCGGCTGCGCGAGCAGCTCGCCGTCGGCCGTCCCGGGCCCGAGGGCTCCGGCATGAAGCTGTCGTTCGCCCGGCTGCACCAGGAGCTGTCCGGCCTGGAGGTCGAGCTGCTGGCCGAGGACGGCCTCGCCTACGACGACTGGACCTTCCGCCGTCCCGAGACGGTCGACTTCGTCGGGCGCGAGGCCGGCTACCGCTACCTGCGCGCGAAGGGCAACTCCATCGAGGGCGGCACCTCCGAGATCCTCCGCAACGTCATCGCCGAGCGGGTGCTCGGCCTGCCCGCCGAGCCGCGCGCCGACAAGGACATCCCCTGGAAGGACCTGCCGCGATGACCACGCTGCTCTACACCGACGTCGAGGAGGAGCTGCGGGCGGCGGTCCGGGCCCTGCTCGCGGACGCCTGCCCCCACCGGGCCGTCCTCGCCCGGATCGAGTCGGCCACGCCGTACGACGGGGACCTGTGGAAGGCCCTCGCGCGGGACATCGGAGCGGCCGGGCTGCTCGTCCCCGAGGAGCTGGGCGGCGCGGGCGCGTCGGCCCGCGAGGCGGCGGTGGTCCTCGAGGAGCTGGGCCGCGCCGTCGCGCCCGTCCCGTTCCTCACCAGCGCCGTGGTCGCCACCCGCGCGCTGCTCGCCGCGCGTACGGCCGGGCCGGGCGAGGCGGCGGGCGAGCTGCTGGAGCGACTCGCCTCCGGGGAGGTCACCGCGGCCCTCGCCGTGTCCCTCGCGGCCTCGCCGTACCGGCCGGTGCGGGGCGAGGTGGCGTACGAGGCGGCGGGCGCCGCCGGTGAGGCGGTCGTGAGCGGCCGGGTGACGGGCGTGGCGGGGGCCGAGAGCGCCGACGTGCTGCTGGTGCCCGCGAGCGCGCCGGGAGGGGAGGAGAGCGCCCTGATCGCGGTCGAGACCCGGGAACGGGGCGTCGAGGTCACCCCGGTGACGTCGCTCGACCTGACCCGCCCGGTGGCCATGGTGTCGCTCGGGTCGGTCCGCGGCCGGATCGTCGCCCGGAGCGAGGGCCCGGACGGGGTCCGTTCGATCGTGCGGGACGCCCTCGCGTTCGGAGCGGGGCTGCTCGCCTCGGAGCAGCTCGGCCTCGCCGAGTTGTGCCTGACCTCCACCCTGGAGTACGTCAAGGAGCGCCGGCAGTTCGCCCGCCCGGTCGGGTCGTTCCAGGCGATCAAGCACCGGCTGGCGGACCTGTGGCTGGAGATCGGCGGCGCCCGCGCCGCCGCGCGGAACGCGGCCGGGGCCCTCGCGGGCCGCGGCCCCGGCACGGACCGCGCGGTGGCGGTGGCGGTGGCGCAGGCCCACTGCGGCGAGGTGGCGGTGCACGCGGCCGAGGAGTGCGTGCAGCTCCACGGCGGCATCGGGATGACGTGGGAGCATCCCGCGCATCTCTATCTCAAGCGCGCGAAGGCCGACCAGATCGCCTTCGGGACGCCCGGCGAGCACCGGAACGCCCTCGCGGACCTCGTGGACGTCCCCGCCCCTGTCTGAGGCGGGTCAGGACGCCGGACGCAGTGAGGCGAGGAGGAGGTCGGCGAAGTGGCGGCCGACCTCCGCTCCGCTGAGCGCCCCGTCCGGGTGGTACCAGGTGCCGAGGTGGTGCACCGACCCGAAGAAGAAGTCGACCACCATCTCGGCCGGGATGTCGGCGCGGAAGACCCCCGCCCGCTGGCCCTCGGCGACCAGGTCGCGGAAGAGCTCGTGGTAGCGGCGGCGCTCCGCGCGGACGGTCTTGCGCGTGTCCGGGGCGAGCTGGTGCATCGACCGGAAGAAGATCTTGGAGTCGTCGAGGTTCTCGACCGTGGTGACGACCACGTCCACCGCGGCGGCGTGCAGGCGCTCGGGGATCGGCCCGTCTCCCTCGGAGAACGCGGTCAGGCGCTCCATCTGCATCCGCAGGACCCGGCCGTAGATCTCGTGGAGGAGATCGTCCTTCGAGGCGAAGTAGTGGTACATGGCGCCCTTGGTGACCCCGGCCGCCGTGACGATCTCCTGGACGGACGTGCTCTCGAAGCCACGCTCCGCGAACAGGCGGGTGGCCTCGGCGAGCAGGCGATGCCGTACGGGCTCCTCGAGCGTGACTACGCGGCGCGCCATGACGACCCTCCCTGGGTGAGATCGGGCACTAGCATACCGACTGGTCGGTTCCGAGCTTTTCGCGACCTGGAGCCCCGTTTTCAAGACCTGGAGCCCCTGCTCGGTTAACGTGGGGAGAGCAGTCCTGATCTTTCGGGGAGCATCCGGTGCCAAGCGGGTCCATCTACGTGCCGCGCGACGAGAAGTTTACCGGCGCGTCGCCGCAGAACCTCTACGTCACCTTCTGGTTCGCCGGGCGCAAGAGCCGCCTGTGGACCCGCGGCGTCATCGGCGTGGCGGGCTTCGCCGGGGGCGGCCTGCTCGCGGCCAGGTTCGGCTGGTCCGACACTTTGATCGCCGGGCTCGCGGTGGGCGCCCTGGCCGCGCTCGCCGACTTCCTGGTCGCCTGGCGGTCCTTCGCCCGTACGGCGGTGTGGCGGGGCAGCAGACGCGGCGAGATCCGCACCGGACGCCTGCTGCGCCGTGCCCTGACCCGGCACGGCTACCGCGTCATGGACGGCCGCGCCGTACCGGGGGAGGCGTCGATCGACCACCTCGTCATCGGACCCGGCGGCGTGTGGATCGTGGACAACGAGGCGTGGTCGCCGGACACCTACATCGCCAGGTACGGCGAGCGCCTCTTCTTCGACGAGAAATTCGGCACCTCGGTCGCGAAGGGACTGATCGACGCCGCGTCCGCGCTGGCCGGGCTGCTCGCCCGCGAGACCGGCATCGACGTCACCATCTCGCCGGTGCTCGCCGTCCACAGCGGCAGGATCCAGGGCAGGGGCGGCGTGGTCGACGGCGAGGGCCTGGCCGTCGCCTACCCGAACAGGGTGGCCCGCTGGATCCGCTCCGAGCCGAACGGGTCGCTGACCGAGGAGCAGGTCGAGCTGCTCGCCCGCACCGCCGCCCGCATCCTGCGCGGCTCCGCGCTCCGCCGCTAGGGAGTGTCTGACGAACGCTGTCCGTCGCGCGCAGCAGGGCATGATTTGTCAGACACGACCCAGGCCGGCGTCAGTCGAGTTCCTCGACGAACGCCGCGAGCTGGGCCACGTTCCGGCACTCGTACATCGGGACGATCCCGGCGTACGCGGTGGCGACGGAGTCGCCCGTGTCCCACTGGGGGCGCGGCTCGGGGTTGAGCCAGTAGGCGTGCCGGGCCTCCCCGGCCAGCAGCCGGAGTGTGTCCAGGGCGGGCGCCTGGTAGTTGGACCGGGCGTCCCCCAGGATCAGCAGCGACGTCCTGGGCCCGATCGCGTCGCCGTACCGCTCGGCGAACCGGGTGAAGACCCGGCCGTAGTCCGTCCGCCCGAACCTGACGATGTCGGCCTCCTCCGCCATCCGGGTGACGGCGTCCAGGACGTCCGCGCCGGGACGGAAGAACGCGGTGATCTCGTCCACGGCGTCCACGAACGCGAACGCCCGCACCTTGGTGAACTGCTCGCGCAGCGCGAACGTCAGCAGCAGCGTGAAGTGCGAGAACGCGGCGACGGAGCCGCTCGCGTCGCACAGGATCACCAGCTCGGGCCGGTGCGGACGGCGCGGGCGCAGCCGGGGGGACAGCGGCACCCCGCCGGTGGAGAGCGAGGCCCGCACGGTGCGGCGGAAGTCGAGCCGTCCGCGATGGCCCCGCTTGCGCCTGGCGGTGAGCCGGGTGGCGAGGCGGCGGGCGAGCGGGTGGACCTCCCGGCGCAGCCGGGCCAGCTCGTCCTTCGTCAGGCGCAGGAAGTCGACGCGGTCGATCGGCGGCGCGACCGACGCTTTCGCGATCTTCTCGATGCCCGACTCCTCGGCGATCCTGCGGCGGACGTCGGAGGCGACGGCCTCCTCGAATCTCCGGATGTTTCGGGATATCTGGTGGCGGGCGACCTGCTCGGGGACACCGCCGCGTTCGGCGAGCATGGCGTCCAGCAGCCGAGCGATCAGCGTCTGCGGCGAGAGGGCGCGCAGCACCGGGTACGAGAACCACGACTGCCGGTTCCCCGCGGCCGGCACCCTGCCGAACCGCTCCACCATCGACCGGGCGAACGCCCGGAACTCGGGGGCGTCCGGGTCGCCCGTGAGCAGCTCGGCCAGCCGGTCCCGCAGCCCGGCCAGTTCGGCCGGCCTGCCCGGCTCGCCCGGCTCGCGCGGTTCGCCCGGCAGCGTGGAAACCGGGCGGGCGGCGCCCCCCTCGGAAGCCGAGGCGGCCGGGCCGTCCGAGGTCACCGGGGGGAACCACAGGTCGAACAGCGCGTCGAAGCCGGGCCGGTGCCGGGGGCGCTTCACCATCGTGGCCGCGTACGCCTCGCGCAGCGTCTCGCGTTCCGTCAGATCGATCACCGTCAGCGCCCGCGCGGCGTCGAGGCCCTCGGCGACGGACACCGGCAGCCCCGCCTCACGCAGCGCGGCGACGAACGCCACGTGCCGGTCGAGCAGCGGCTCGCTCACCCCGCCCTGCCTTTCCGGGCGCGAGTACGCCTCGATCGGTGCGGCCCTTCCATCTGCGACGCCGTGGTGGTCGGCGGCGGCGAGGACCCGGCGCCGCGCGGGACCTCGGCATCCGGGTGCTCCTCGGCCACGGCCGGTCGTCCCCCGATCACGGGCGGGGGAGCCCCAGCTCCTTGGCCGCCCGGCTCTGGTCGGAGTCGTGCTTGAGCACCACGCCGAGCGTCGCGCCGATCACACCCTCGTCCAGCTCCGTACGGCCCAGCGCCAGCAGGGTGCGGGCCCAGTCGACCGTCTCGGCGATCGACGGCGACTTCTTCAGCTCCAGGCCGCGCAGCGTCGCCACCGTACGGGCGAGCCGTTCGGCCAGCCGGTCCGGCAGCTCCGGCACCTGCGCGAGCACGATGTCGCGCTCGCGCTCCGGCGTCGGATAGCCGAGGTGCAGGTAGAGGCAGCGCCGCTTGAGCGCCTCCGACAGCTCGCGGGTGGCGTTCGACGTGAGCACGACGTACGGCCGGCGGGTCGCGGTGATCGTGCCCAGCTCGGGGATCGTGACCTGGTAGTCGGAGAGGATCTCCAGCAGCAGCCCCTCGACCTCGACGTCGGCCTTGTCGGTCTCGTCGATGAGCAGCACCGTGGGCTCGTCGCTCCTGATGGCCTTGAGGAGCGGGCGTTCGAGGAGGAACTCCTCCGAGAAGATGTCCTCCCACGCCTCGCCGTCGGCCTGGATGCGGAGCAACTGCTTCTTGTAGTTCCACTCGTAGAGAGCGCGGGCCTCGTCCAGGCCCTCGTAGCACTGCAGCCGGACCAGCCGCGCCCCGGTCGCCAGCGCCACCGCCTTGGCGAGCTGGGTCTTTCCCACCCCGGCCGGGCCCTCGGCCAGGAGCGGCTTGCCGAGCGCGCCCGCGAGGAACACCGATGTCGCGATGCCGTCGTCGGCAAGGTAGTCCACGGCGGCGAGCCGCTCCCGGACCTCGTCAGGCGAGGCGAACCACATCGCCACTCCTCATTGATCGAACCGAATGTTGTTCTAGCGTAGCCCGGTTTTGAGGGATCTGGGTCGTGCGATAACCTCTTACTGCTTCCGCGCCGCTAGCTCAGTTGGTTAGAGCAGCTGACTCTTAATCAGCGGGTCCGGGGTTCGAGTCCCTGGCGGCGCACCCTTTCGAAAGCCCAGGTCAGTCCCACTGACCTGGGCTTTCGTTATGAGAACCCTTCATGGTGGCGGTGCGCATTCCTGAGAGGCGGAGTTTTCTCGTCCGCGCAGTTCCTTGAGCGTGCTTTCGGTGTCGGGGTAGGGCAGCCAGGCCGCCGGTGTGAGAGTGCGGTCATAGAGCGCGTCGGCCAGGTCCGGACAGGGCAGGGCCGCCTCCCGCGCGAGCGCGGTGTACGCGGCTCGATGTTGTTCGGCGCTCAGGTCGCGTTCCTCCCAGAGTTCGGCGAGGCATTCGGGCACATGGCGCGGAGGAAGACCACCCGGCATGGCTCCGGCCTCTTCGAGCCGGGCGGCGCAGGCGGTGAGTTCGTCCTCCCGCATGTCATAGTCGGCCTCCCTGATCACCGCGCGCAGCCAGGTCTCCGTCGGTTCCGCGCGGAAGAGGGGCCCGGAGAAGTCGAACATGACACCCTTGATCATGGCTGCGATCGTCGCCGTGCTGGAAAGCCGTGCGCAAGCCCACAGCGCTGCTTCCGGTAGACGCTTAGCGGTGCCTCGTCTCTGAGCGGGATGAGAGCGGCGTCATTGGCCGCGTAAAGGGTGAGGTCGGCCCGCCGTGATTGCATCGAACGGGCGGTGCGGGCGCAGAAGGTCTGCGAACGTGACCATCACGGAGCGGCGACCGAGAGCTTTGAAAGGCAGGTGTGATGGCTGGTCACCACACCCGCTGGGTGCGCCCTGACATGCAGATTGATGATCCAGAGCGGATCGCGATTCGCGAGGCGCTGGCCTTCGGCAAGGCCCTGTACGATCGGCGGACCGCCCTCGGCATGACCGTTGCGGACCTCGCCCAGAGGGCGGGCATGACCGTCGACGAGATCGAGTGCATCGAGGAGGGGGGAACCCCGCCCACGGTCGCCTTGTTGCGGCATTTGGCTGCAGCGCTCGATGCCGATGTTCGGCTCACTTCCGGGCACGATCTCGGTTCTCTGTGGTTCGAAGCTCGCGCGGCCTGAGCGTGATGATCAGTGCCATTCGATCAATGGTCGGTCGCTCGGTGGTTACTTGGATGCCGTGGAACGGGGCGTCAAGGGCTGGCATTGAGCGGCACTCAGACCGGGCGACGGCCGTACGAAGCGGCATCAATTGGCACGGCGAGGCGGCGGCCAACACGGGGTGATAGGGCGCCTGACTCTTAATCAGCGGGTCCGGGGTTCGTGTCTCCGGCGGCGCACCCTTTCGAAGGCCCAGGTCAGTCCCACTGACCTGGGCTTTCCGTTACCTAGCCGTCCGGAGGAATCAAGGCGGCGGTGTCTTCGGGGGCGGACGGTGACAGAGGACGGGCCGAGGGGCTCCGCAGCTCTGGGGAATGCTCGGCCTGGCCGGGTTATATCGGGCCGCCGCGCCAGGTCGGGAGGGCGAGGCGACCGGCCGCCACGTCGTAGGCAGCGCGGGCCAGCAGGCGGGTCGAGTCCAGCGTGGGCAGGGGAGACGCCTCGGGAGTGACCAGCAGCGGGATCTCGGTGCACACCAGGGCGACGGCGTCACAGCCCCGGGCCGCGAGCCGTCCGATGATGCGGCCGTACTCCTGCCGAGAGGTCTCGGTGACCACGCCGTTCACCAGCTCGTCGAAAATGATCTCGTTGACGATGCGGCGGTCGTCGGCGTCCGGCACCTCTGTGGCGATGCCCCGGGCGGCCAGTGCCCGCGGGTACAGCGGGCCGTCCATCGTGTACGTCGTCCCCAGCACGCCGACGCGCCTGCGCCGTTCACGAGCGGCCTGGGCGGCGACCACGTCGGCGATGTGCAGCCCCGGCAGGCCGAGATCGGGTCCGGGCACTTCCAGGGCCATATGGGCGGTGTTGTCCGGGCAGACGAAGAAATCCGCGCCCGCGCGGGCGAGCCGCTCCACGCTCCTGGCCAGGGTGGTCCGGATCGCCGCGTGATCCCCGGCGTCCCAGGCCGGCATGCTGTACCCGAAGGCGATGTAGTCGAGGGTCACGTCGGGGTGTTCGTGACGGCCCAGCCGCCGGAATCCCTCCTGGCAGAATTCGAGGAAGCACAGCGCGGCCCCTCCGGTGCTGTGGGCGAGGATGCCGAGATGCCGGTCGATGCTCATGACGGCGATCTTCGCATTTCCTGGCGCCCACAGCCGCTCCCGCCGTCTGGGCGGCCTGGCGGGCGAGGCCGCGGGGAGGCGGTGGCGGGGTGGGCCGGAGCTAGATGAAGATCGAAAATCTTACCTTTGGAGATCGACAACGGTTAGCGTGGGGTCGTCCGTACTGCGGCGCGTGCGCCGCCCATAAAGGAAGGACGATGTCTTGCGACAGAAAGCCGCACGGTTCGGAGTGACGCTGGCGGTGGCCGGCACCCTCGCCGCCGGTGCCCTCGCCACCGCCGCCCCGGCGAGTGCCACAACTACGGGCTGGACCGCGTACCAGGCCTACCGGACACTCCAGAACTGTGTCTCGGCGGGGACCACCAAGCTCATCATGGAGGGCTACAAGGAGTACGACTGCCGCTGGGACAGCCCGTACTACATGCTCTGGCTGAGGAAGTAGTCGCGGGAGCGGTCAGGCGCTCCGCTCGCCGGGTTCGAGTCCTGGCGGCGCACTTCGCATGAAGGCCCAGGTCGGCGTCGCCGACCTGGGCCTTTTCTTCTTCCGGCGATCGCCGTGATCACCGGTTTCCGCGATCATGATGGCCGTTCGAGTCGCTTTCCCCGCGTCGAGCGATGGCCGAGGTGACCGGAGACGGTCAAGCGTGTCAGGACCAAAAGGGCTCTTGACCCCTTTTTTACCTAGCTGATACTAATCGCGCACCTTGTCCTCGCCCTCGTGATCCGAACGGCGGGGAAGCCATGCGGACTTCCATGTCCGCCAGTACCAGGAGGTTCTCCGTGAGGAGTTCACTCAATCACCCCCCACTCCTCAGACGTCTCACCATCGCCGGCGGCCTGGCGGCGACGCTGGCCTTTGGGACCGTGTCCGCCGCCGGCGGAGTCCAGGCTCAGGCGTCGTCCGGCGCGGACCTGCCGGCCGGCGCGGCCGTGGCGACGAGCGCGCCGCTCAAGGACTATGACCGCGAGATCGTCGACCAGTTCGACTCGGCCAACTCCGTCGGGCACATCCGGCACCTCGCCGTGGACATCGGTCCCCGGCTGAACGGCACCCCGCAGGAGAGGGAGGGCGCGGAGTACATCGGCGGCGTCCTCGAGTCCTACGGCTTCGAGGTGACCCTCCAGTCATGGGGCCCGGTCTCGACCAAGCAGGTCGCGAAGGTCACGTCCCCGGACGCCGACCTGCCCGGGGGCCCGAACTGGCAGATGTACGCCTCGGCCAGCGGCAAGTTCACCGGGAACGCGGGCGTGGAGGGGCAGGTCGTCTACGCCAAGACCGGCCAGTCCGCCGCGGACTTCCCCGCCGACACCGCGGGCAAGGTCGTGCTGATGGACTACAGCACCACCGCCTCGATCCGGAACACCGCGGTGGCCAACGCGGTGAGCCGGGGGGCGATCGCGGTCGTCCTAGCCTACGCGACCGGTAACTCCGCGCCTCCGTCGTTCACTCTCACCACGTCCCAGCCCGAGATCCCGGTGATCGGCGGCGGCAGCGCGCACCACACCTGGATCAGGGAGCTCCTGGACAAGGGCCCGTTGACGCTGCGGATCGCGACCAACCAGTACGCGAACCCCATGGGCACCAACGTCATCGGCATCCGGCACGCGGTCGGCGACCCGACCGGCACCACCGCGCCGATCGTCATGGTCGGCGCGCACATCGACTCGGTGCTGGGCGCGCCGGGCGCCCACGACGACGCCTCGGGCAACGGCGTCTCCCTGGAGGTCGCCCGGGTGCTCAGCCAGTATCCGCTGGACAAGGAGCTGCGGATCGGCGGCTTCGGCGGTGAGGAGGGCGGCCTGCTCGGCGCGCGGGCGTACGTCAACACGCTGACCGCCGCGGAGAAGGCCCGGTTCGTCGGCGAGTGGCAGATGGACATGGTCGGCACGCCGTACGAGCCGGCCCGGCTGTGGGCGCTGACCCCGAACGGCCAGTCGAACTTCGTGGTCCAGGAGGCGTACGACGCGGCCGCGCGCGTCGGGTTCGACGGGCTGCGCAACTGCAGGCTCGGACAGAGCGACCACCAGGCGTTCTACGACGTGGGCATCCCGTCCTCGCTGTTCATCTGGCTCGACTACCGTCCGCCGACTCCGCCGGCCGTCTGCGGCCCGACCGGCGGGACGTACGTCACGGAACCGCAGTACCACCGGCCGACGGACACGATGGACAACATCAGCCCCGAGCGGCTGCAGATCACCCTCGATGTCGTGGGCGGCGCGGTGGCGCACAACGCGCTGAACGCGGTGACGGTCTCGGCGGCCTCGGACGCCGGTCAGCCGCTGGCCGGGGCGCCGGTGCGGGCCGACTGCGGCAACGGTCCGCGCGACCTGGGCACGACCGGGGCCGACGGCCGGCTGGAGGCGGTGCTCCCGCACGTCACCTGCGACTTCACCACCACGGTCGAGGGCCGGGTGGCGACCGAGCGCGGCGTGTCGATCGCCGGTGACCGGGCGGTGAAGATGACCGTCGACTTCACCAAGCCGACGATCTCCCTCACCACTCCCGCCGATGGCGCCGTCTTCACGCTCGGAGCGGCCGCGACCGCGTCGTACCGGTGCGATGACAACCTGTCCGGGGTGGCGTCCTGCGCCGGCACCGTGCCCGACGGCGGCCCGCTCGACACCTCCGCCGTCGGCTTCCACGAGTTCACGGTCAAGGCCGCCGACAACGCCGGAAACGCCGCCGACCGGAAGGCGACGTACCAGGTCGTCTACCCCTGGCACGCCTACTTCCCCGAGACCATGGAGGGTAAGGCCGGCAGCGCCGTACCGATCAAGTTCGGCCTCGGCGGTGACCGCGGCGCCGGCGTGATCGCCTCCGGTTACCCGGTCTCCCGGCCGGTGGCCTGCGACACCGGGAAGCCGACCGGCCCGGCCGAGCCGACCAGCGGCCCCGGGAACTCGAAGCTCGGCTACGAAGACGGCCAGTACAACTACGTGTGGAAGACGGAGCGCGACTGGTCCAAGACCTGCCGGCAGTTCGAGCTGAAACTCGATGACGGCAGCAGCCACTTCACCACCATCACCTTGAAGTAGCCGAACCGCGGTGCCCGGGTGGGGGAGCGGGGTGATCGAGCTCCGGTTCCCCACCCGGCATTCCCAAGTCGCCGGGATCCGTCCCCGGGCCGCCGCGTCGTCGCCGTACGTCGACGAGGTCGGTTCACCTGTGGATGCTCAAGCCCGGGGAGCGGCCGGTGTCCTCGTGTTCGATGGCCGGGGTCGGGGCGCGTTCGCGGTGGCGGACCTCGTCGACCGGGCTCGAACCGGCGTCCACCCGGTCCCGAGCCGGGCGCTCTACCACTGAGCTACGACGAGGCCACGTCACCGTGCGCGGCACCGCCGACCGGGCTCGAACCGGCGCCTACCTGGAGAAGAGCCAGGCGTTCTACCTCTGAACTACGGCGGGCCGCACCCAGTGTGGTGCAGACGGCCCGGCGGGCGCCACACAATATCCGGGGCCACGGCGCCGACCGATCGGGCCGGGCGCGGCCTCGGGCAGCTTCGACCGGACGGCGCCGACCGGACGGCCGAAACGGCCGCGCTGGGCGGTGCCCCGGACTACTTCTCGGGAATTTCCGTCGTGGGCAGATCGCCGACCACCACTCCGGCGGCGAGCCCGTGCCGGGCGTCGGCGGCGAGCTCGGGTTTGACGCCCTTGCCGCTGAACACCCCCGCCCGCCGCAGCAGCGCCGCCCAGACCGGATCGGCGACGCTCACCCCGTGCACCAGTTCGGGCGTCGGCCGGAACACCGCCACGCCACGCCGCGGCGCCGGCGCCGTCCACCCCGACTCTCGCGGGTCCAGCCCGGCCGTACGGCAGGCCGCCTCGACGTCGGCACGCGTACACGCCGCGGTGCCGTCCAGCACCTCCCACGGCAGCGGCAACGCCGCCCACACCGCGGTGCCGGGATCGACACCTCCGCCGGACGCGCGATGCCAGGCGGCCAGGTCCGCGGCCATCAGCCGCATCGCCTTGCCCGGGCAGGCCGCGTCCAGCAACCGGAGCGCGTCCAGCGACGCCAGGCAGGCCAGCCAGCCGGACCGGGCCGTGTTGTAGGCGACCGCCAGGTTGTTCCAGGTGGTGGAGTCGTCGCCGCGCCGTACGATCATCGTGGCGCGGTCGGTGCCGGGATTCCAACGGGTGCGCAGCAGGTCGGCGCTGTGCCGCATGACCGCCGACCACTGGCCGAGCAGCCGCCCGCGCTCCTCGTCGGTCAGGCGTTCCAGGACGTCGGGAGTCGCGCGTACCTGGGCGATCATCCACCAGTCGGTCCCGTCCGCGCACCGGTCGAGCAGCACCTGGGCGATCTCGTCGAACGGGTTGTCCCGCCCCGAGAGGCTGAACTCGCGGCGCGTCTTGCGCCGCGCGGTGTAGTACGCCACGAAACACGCCGCGTCGGCGTCGGCGGCGAACCGCTCCGGCGGGATGTCGGCGCCGAAGCCGGTCACCCCCACCATGAGCAGGCGCCGCTTGTCCTGCTCGGTGCCCAGCGTCTCCGCCTTGGCGGCGATCCGGCGCAACATCCTGAACCGGCGGTTGTACTGCCGCTTGGACAGATCCATGCCCGCCGCCTCCCGGGCGTCCCGGTTGAGCCGGTCGGCCAGGAAGTCGGTGCGGTCCGGCGTCCACCGGATCTCGTGTCCCATGGTCGCCGCGAACTCCAGCAACGACTCGGGGTCGTCGGGGTCGACCTCCACCCGCCGGCCGAACATACGGCCGGCCGCCGCGACCTGCCGGGCGCCCCCGACCGGTCGTCTGTAGTCGGCCGACATCGAGGAGAACCAGCCCTCGCGGCGGGAGGAGTGCTTGGCGGCGCGCTCCAGCACGACGCGCTCGCGCCGCGACAGCCGGCCGCCGAGTGCTCCGAGGACCAGATCGGCGACGTCCTCGGGCCGGTACCGCCGATCCAGCGAACCGTGCAGCTCGGCGAGGATCTCGCGTCGCGACCGGCCTCTGTCCTTGTCCCTGCGGAACCTCATGAGAGTCATGATCCCGGCAGATTCGACCAGACTTCGACTGGTTTATCCCCGCCCGGCGGTGCGGCCCGCCCCGGCGATGCCGGGCCGGGCCACCCGTCGTCACGGGGTCAGGCGGTGCAGGTCGCGGGGGAACAGGGTGGCGCGGCGGATGTTGTCGGCCCCGGTGAGCCGGGTGGTCCACCGTTCCAGGCCGAGGGCGAAACCGCCGTGCGGCGGCATGCCGTGCCGGAAGGCGGCCAGGTAGCCGGCGTACGGCTCGGGTGACTCGCCACGGGCGGCGAGGGCCGCGAGGTAGTCCTCGTGGCGGTGCAGGCGCTGACCGCCGGTCACGAGCTCCAGGCCGCGGAAGAGCAGGTCGAAGCTGTTGGAGTGCTCCGGCCTGCCGGGCTCGGGATGGGTATAGAAGGGGCGTTTCACCATCGGGTACCCGGTGACGAACAGGAACTCGCTCCCGTGTTCGCGCAGCGCCCACTCCGACAACCAGCGTTCGTGGGCCGGGGCGAGGTCGGGCTCGCCGCGCGGGTCCTCACCGGTGTGCTCGGCGAGGAGCTCCTGGGCCTCGGCGAAGTGGATCTCCGGGATCCGGCGCGGCACGTCGGGCAGTGCGACGTCCAGCAGCGCGCACGCCTCGCCGGCCTGGGCCGCGACGGCGGCCGTCATCCCGGCGAGCACCTCGCGCAGCACGGCCATCACGTCGCGGTGGTCGGAGACGAAGCCGAGCTCGGCGTCCAGCGAGGTGTACTGGGCCAGGTGCCGCGCGGTGTCGTGCGGCTCGGCCCGGAAGACCGGGCCGACCTCGTAGACGCGCTCGAAGACGCCGGCCATCGCCTGCTTGAAGAACTGCGGCGACTGGGCCAGGTAGGCGGGTGTGCCGAACCAGTCGATCGCGAAGACGTCGGCGCCGGACTCGGTCGCCGACGCCACCACCTTCGGCGTGTGGATCTCGGTGAAGCCGAGCGCGTCGAGCGCCGTACGGAATCCCGCGACGGACGCGGCCGAGATCGCGTGAGGGGCCCGCAGCAGCGGATGGCGCAGGGCGACCGGGGCGTGGTCGAGGATCGTCGGCAGCGTGGCCGGCACGGCGGGGCGATAGAGGTCGAACGGCGGGGCCGCGACCGCTTCGGACAGGACGGTCACCGCCGGGGCGGTGATCTCGGCTCCTCCGGGAGCCTGGGGGTTGGCGGTCACGGTCCCGGTGACCTGCAGGACGCTCTCTTCGGGATGGCCGCCGACCGCGCTCATGACCTCGGGGTCGGTGACCACGGCCTGGGCCAGGCCGGAGCGGTCCCGCAGGACGAGGAAGACCACGGACTTCAGGGTCCGCCTGCGGTGAAGCCATCCCTGGACGGTCACCCGTTCGCCGATCCGGCGCGGGAGGTCCGCGGCCAGGCTCCGGGCGGGGTGGACGGTTGCGGATGTGGAGATCATCACAAACCTCTGTCAAGTGAGTGGTGATCCCTTGGGAGTGCGGGCGAGAAGGGAACTCGCGGTGCCACCGCACTTTCGCCGCCACGTGTACGGGCGGCCTCGACGAGCCCGATGACGGGGGCCGGCCGGCGGGGCATTGGGCGCGCGCGCCGTTCCTCCCCGCACTCGGGAGGGTCTTCGCCGCCGGGGGCAGGTCCGCCTTCGCAGCTTCCGGCGGCTCTCTCCCACCTGCCCGGTCCGGTGACTACTCGTCTCCGTCAACGTGTTGCCGGAAGAGTACGGCCGCCCCGCCGCGTGACGCAACCGCGTTCCGGGGCGGGGCGACCGGATCAGTAGGGGATGGGCACGGGATCAGTAGAGGCGGTTGTCCGGCACGGGCAGGTCGATCTGCCGGGGGCCGTGCCAGGAACCCTTGTCGCTCGGGATGTCGCCGTCGGTCAGCGAGTGGCCGATGCCGAGCACGAGCGGGATCTGGACCCGGCTCCTGTGCAGGTCGACGGTGACCTGCGCGCCGGTGGCCGTCTCACCGCTGTAGGTCGAGTCGGTTCCGGCGATCACCAGGCCCAGCCGGTGCCCCTTCTTGAAGACGTAGTCCTGCGGCAGCGTCCTCCACTTCACCTGCGCGTACGTTCCGGGGGTGAGGGGGGAGGGCTCGCTGAGCGAGTCGCGGTTCTGCGCGTCGATCCAGCCGCGGGCGACGATCTCCAGCGGCCGGGTGGCGAGGTTGGTGACGACCTTCCGGTAGCAGGCGTCGTCCGCGGCCGTGCTGTCCCCGTGGCAGCTCTCCTCGGAGAGCGTGGTGATGCCCTGCCCGCGCCGCCAGTCGATCCTGGTGTCCTCACCGAAGTCGACGAGGAGCGCGGTCAGGTTCGAGGTGGGCCGGTCGAGCGCGACGCGCAGGTCCACGACGGGCGTGCCGGACATGCGCAGGTCCCGGGGCAGCTCGCCGGTGGTGAAGGCCACCCGTCCCGGTTTGGCCGTCCCGACGTCGGCCACCATCGCGTCCTCGGACTGGCGGATGTCGGTGAAGGTCGCGGTCGCGCCGTTCTTGGCCGGGGAGAGCCCGAGCGAGCCGTCGGCCGCCGGACGGAGGAACTTGGTCGACGCGGCCGGCGCCGGCCAGTCGCGCTGGGTGATCCAGGAGGTGGGGCCGACCTGCACGTCGGCGCGCGGCTCGTCCATGACGCCGTTCGGCACGCCGAGCAGCCAGTGGTCGAACCACCGGTGCAGCGTGTCCACCCACAGGTCGCGGCGTCCCTCGAAGTCGAAGGGGTCCACGTGCTGGTACTGGCCGACCCAGATCTTGCGGGGCACGTTCCTGTCGGCCAGCGCCTCCCACCAGGTGGAGAAGTGGTCGGGCTTGACGTTCAGGTCGTTGACGGTGTGTACGGCGAAGACGCTGGCCCGCACCTTGGAGGCGTCGCCCAGAGTGCCGGCGATGTAGTCGCGCTCGGCCCAGAACGCGTTGTAGTCGCCGGTGTCGTCGCCGTCCTCGGCGTCCAGGCGGGCCCGTACGGCGGCGCACTTGGCGGCGGGGTCGGTGTCGACGACCCGCGCGAGGTAGGACATGTAGTTGTAGTTGTAGACCACACCGTTGGAGCGCTGGTACTTGTACCAGGAGCTGATCGCGGAGATCGGGACGATGGTCTCCAGTCCCTGGACGCCGGTCGCCGCGACCGCGTTGGCGAGCGTGCCGTCGTACGACTTCCCGATCATGGCGGCCTTGCCGGTGGTCCAGTCGGCGAACGCCGGGGTGCCGTCGGCGTGGTAGCCGGGGGCGCGGCCGTTCAGCCAGTCGATGACGGCCTTGCCGCCCAGCACGTCGCCCCGGCCGCCGACGTCCGGACAGCCGCCGGACTTGGTCGTGCCGGCCATGTCGACGTTCAGCACGGCGTATCCGCGCGGCACGAAGTAGTTGTCGTAGAACAGCGGGAACTTGGCGAGGTCGCCGGCCGGGTCGTAGACCTTGCGTTCGGACTCGTTGCCCCGGCCGGAGTTGTCGTAGTAGGGGCTTTCGTCGATGATCGCCGGCACCTTGAGGCCGGGGCCCGACTCCCTGGGTCTGATGATGTCGACCCGGATCCGGTCCCGCCGTCCGTCGGCGTCGCCGTCGACCTCCGACTCGACGTAGACGTGCTCGCGGACGGCGTCGGCGTACGAGAAGACCGGCTGGGTGCGGCCCTGCTCGACGGTGATGGAGGGGCCGCCGGTCGCGTGGGCCGGGGTTGCGGCCGTGACGACCAGGGCGGCGGCGATGAGGGCTGCTCGTAACTGTGGCACGGGAGCCTCCAGAGACTGGGGGAACTCCCGTTAATCTCTGTTGTGTCCGTATCGCCGACAAGATTCCTTTATGGGTTCGGGATCACCTTGCTCCTGCTATGTGACATCGCGCGCGGGCTTCGTCAGCGCGGAGGGAGCTGGTCGAGCTGTCCGACGGCCCATTCGGCCCACTCGCGTTGCATGGCGCTGAAGCGCAACCCCCACTCCACGGCGATCCGCCCGTAGACCGACAGCGGGTCCCGGCCCTCCGCGATGAGCTCGCGCACCTTGGCCAGGCCGTCCTGCTGCTCGGTGGCGGCCGCGGCCCGTTCGCGCAGGTAGTGCCGCGCCTGTTCGGGCTCGACGGTGTCCAGGAAGAACACGCGGAGCAGCATGTCGCTGCGCCGGGAGCGGTTCGGCTCGACATCCGTGATCCAGTGCCGCAGCTCGGCCAGCCCGGCATCGGTGATCGCGTACTCCTTGCGGCCGCGCGGGCCCTCGGCCACGACCTCGGCCAGGCCGGTGTCGGCGAGCCGGCCCAGCTCGCCGTAGAGCTGGCTCTGCGTCGCCGGCCAGACGTTGGACAGCGAGATCTCGAACATCTTCATCAGGTCGTAGCCGCTGGCGGGACCGCGGGCGAGCAGCCCGAGCATGGCGTGGCGAAGGCTCATGGAGGCAAGCCTACATTCCAAAGTTGACATGTCGTCCTAGGAGGTTCTACTTTCGACATGTCACAACTGGAACATCGCTTGAGGGGCCCCCGTGCTTGGTTACATCCGCAGCTTCCTCCCCTGGATCGCCTTCGCCGTGCTCGCCACGAACGGCGAGGCCAGGTACGGCGCGGCCGCCGCCCTCCTGCTGTCCGCCCTGCTGCTGGGGATGGACCGCCGCAGGGGACGCGCCTGGGACGCCCTGGTGCTCGAGATCGGGTCGGTGGTGTTCTTCGGCGTGCTCACGCTCGCCGCGCTGACGATCACTCCCGCGCCCTTCGGCGAGTACGGCCCCGCCGTCGCGGTCGGCTGGCTCGCGCTCACCGCGTGGACCACGCTCGCCATCCGCAGGCCGTTCACGCTGGGGATCGCCCGCGAGTCGGTGCCGGCCGCGGTGCACGGCACCCCGATGTTCTACCGGGTCAACGCGATCATCACCGCCGTCTGGGCGGTCGCCTTCACCTGCAACGCCGCCGGGCTCGCGCTGCTGATCGCCTTCGCCCCGCACGCCACCGTCGCGATCATCGCGGTGAAGGTCTGCGGCTTCGCGATCCCCGCCGTCTTCACCGTGCGCTACACCACGCTCGTCCGGGCCCGCAACCGCGCCGCGCAGCCCGCCGCCTGAACCACCCCCGCACCCGCCCGGGGCGCGTCACAGGACGGCGGCGAGACGGTGGGCGAGCGCCGTGTTGCGGCGGTGGCCGAGACGCTGGACCGCCAGCTCCAGGGCGTCGCGCGGGCCGACCAGGACGACCCAGGAACGCGCCCGGGTGACCAGGGTGTACAGGAGCCGGCGGCGGAGCATGATGCCGCCCGACTCGGCCACGAGCGGCGCCACCACGAAGGGGTACTCGCTGCCCTGCGCCCGGTGCACGCTCACCGCGTAGGCGTGGGTGAGGTCGTCGAGCTCGTCGAAGCCGTACGAGACGAGGTCGCCGTCGTCGATCCGGACCTCCACGGCGCGGTCCTCCGCGTGCACGGCGGTGACGGTGCCGGTCTCGCCGTTGAAGACGCCCTTGTCGTAGTCGTTGCGTATCGGCATCACCCGGTCGCCGACCCGGAACACCGAGGCGCCCGACCAGTGCTCCGCCTTGTCCGGGGAGGGCGGGTTGAGACGCTCCTGGAGCCTGCGGCCCAGCTCGACCGTGCCCGTCGCGCCCCTGCGCATAGGGCAGAGCACCTGCACCCGGCCGGGATCGACGCCCTGCTTGCGGGGGATCGCCTCGGTCGCCAGGTGGACCACCCGGTCGGCGACCGCGGCCGGGTCGTCCAGCTCCTCGAACCAGAAACCGCCGCCGCCCGGGACGTACGGCGGCTCGCCCGACCTGATGCGCCGGGCCGCCTCGACGATGCCGCTGCCGTCCGCCTGCCGGTAGACGCGGGCGAGGCTCACCCGGGGGATCTCCTCGACGCGCAGCAGGTCGGCGAGCACGCTGCCCGGCCCGATGCTCGGGAGCTGGTCCCGGTCGCCGACGAGCAGCAGGTGGCTGCCCGAGGGAACGGCCGAGCACAGCCGGACGGCCAGGTGCAGGTCCAGCATGGACGCCTCGTCGATCACGATCAGGTCCGCGGCGGCCGGGGTCTCGTCGAAGAGCGTCTCCGGGTCGGGCTCGTGCGCCAGCATCCGGTGGATCGTCATCGCGGGCAGCCCGGTCAGCTCCGACAGCCGCTTGGCCGCCTTCCCCGTGGGCGCGGCGAGCGTGACGCTCCCGCCCATCGCGCGCACCGTCGCCGCGATCACCCGCACCGTGTGGCTCTTGCCGGAGCCGGGCCCGCCGGTCAGCACCGAGACGGTGCTGGTCAGCGCCATCGTGACGGCCGCCCGCTGGTCGTCGTCGAGAGCCCGGTCCTCCTCGTACCGCCGCATCGGCAGGGTCGAGCGGGCGCGCCAGAGCCGGCCCAGCTCGGCGGCCAACCGGGTCTCGCGGGCGTGCAGCCCCTTGGCGTACACGACCGGCCCGGCGGGGCCGTCCTCGACCACCACCAGCAGCTCGCCGGCCAGCGCGTCGACCATCGCGCGGACGAGGTCCTCGTCCTGCTCCGTCAGCTCGACGGCGCGGGTCACGAGCGCCCGCATGGCGAGGAAGCAGTGCCCGTCGCGGCCCGCCGCCGTCTCCAGCCGGTCGAGGATCGCCGCCTTGACCCGTTGCGGGCTGCTCTCGGGGACCCCGGACGCCAGGGCGATGCGGTCCGCGGTGGGGAAGGCGACGCCCCGCACCCGCCCCACGAGCCGGTACGGGTCGGACCGCAGCACCTCGGCCGAGTCCGCCCCGAACACCTGGTAGATCTTGGTCGCGAGCAGCGGGCTGACGCCGAACCCCTGGAGCGTCACCATCAGCGCGGCGATCGCCTTCTGCTCCCGCCACGCGGCCACGATCTGCGCCTGCCGTACCGGACCGATGTTGACGACCTCGCGGAGCCGTTCCGGGCTGCCGTCGACGACCTCCAGGCTGGCCGCGCCGAAGTGCTCGACGATCGCCTGGGCGAGCCGCGGCCCGATGCCCCTGATCAGCCCCGAGCCCAGGTAGAGCCGGATCGCCCGGACCGTGGACGGCACGATCCGCTCACATCCGGTCACCGCGAAGCGCCGGCCGAAGCGCGGATGGTCGTCCCACTCGCCGGCCAGCCGCAGGGTCTCGCCCGGCTGCGCCCCGGCCAGCGCCCGCCCCGACGCCACGAACGAGGGCTCTCCGTCGGCGCTCATCCGCGCGACCGTGTACTCGTCCTCGCGGACGAACACCAGTTGCTCGACTGACGCCTCCACACCGGCAATCCAACCATCCCCGCAGGCGGGGGAGTCATCCCGCGTCGACGCGCAATTCATGGAACGCCATACTTTGGCGGCTTTCGCCGGCCGGACGTCCTCCATCCTGAGCCTGACCGCGACAGGTGGAGCGAAGGGATCATCGCGATGGCCGAGCGGAACGGTCAACCGAGGCTCAGGGGCCCGAGCGAGGTCGTCACACGCGAGGCCGCGATCGAGCGCGGCAAGAGGGACGGCAGGGACCCGCAGATGCGCCGGCTGTACCTGTCGCGAGCGCATTACGACCCGCCGTTCGTCAAGCAGGTGATCGGGCTCTTCGACGCGCAGCAGAAGGAGATGCTCGCGGCGCGCGAGGCGGAGCTGGCCGCGATCGAGCGGGAGGCCAAGGACTGCGGCCTGGCGCTCCTGCGTTCGCAGGAGCGCTTCCGGGCGCTGGCCGCCAGCCTGAACAGCCGCATGATCGAGCTGGAGGGCGTGGCGGACCCGGCGGCCGACTGGGGCGGCGTCCCCTCGCTGACCCCGGCGGAAAGCGCCCGCCTGCGCGCGGAGAAGCGAGCCCGCGAGCTCGATCGCGACCTCCACGAGCGGATGTCCTGGCTCTCCGACGCGGAGCGCCGCTGGGAGCGCTGCTGGGACGTCCACGGCCTGCTGGCGCGGGCGGAGCTGGACCGGACCAAGGTGCTCCTCGACTCCTACGAGGAGGGCCTCACCCAGTCGCACTTCAGGGTGGTCGGCTTCCACGGCATCTGGCAGCACACGGAGCCGACGCTCGCCGACGGCTGGCTGGAGGACCGCGAGGAGCGGAGGAAGAAGGCGTTCCCCGGCGGCGTCCTCGACGGCCCCGTCCGGTTTCAAGAGCAGGTGCGGTCGGCCTTGGCGGGCGAACAGGGCCCGCGCGGCATCGGAAGAGGCGACCACGGCGACCGCCACGGCGACCACCACGGTGACCAGGGCGACCGCCACGGCGACCACGGCGACGAGACACGAGCGTGACAGGTGCGAAGAGCCATGAGAATCCCCACCTCATCCCCGAGAATCCCCGGCTTCCGAAGGACGCTCGCCGCGCTGGCCGCGGTCCTGCTCGTCCCGGCCGGCGGGTGCGCGAGCGAGTCCGACCGGGCGATGTGCGGCGTCGTCGTCGACAGCACCGGATTCGCCGAGTACGCCACGGCGAAGGACCTCATCAGGCGGCACCTCGGCGGGTTCGCCGACGGCTGCGACTGGGTCGGCCTGGCCGCCATCACCGGCAACTCGGTCGGCACGCCCTGCCAGGTGGCCTCGCTCCGCCTGTACGCGAGCGACCGGGAGAACCCCAACCGCAACCCCAAGATCGAGGAGGCGGTCCGCGCCGAGAAGCTCAAGCAGGTCGGGGCCGGCGCCGAGAAGCTGCTCACCTGCCAGGACGACCCCAGCGGCGGGTCGGACGTCCTCGGCGGCCTGCGGGCGGTCGGCGACCGGATGAAGAGCGCTCCGAAGCCGGACCGGGACCGGGAGATCGTCGTCTTCAGCGACCTGATGAGCAACGTCGGCGTCCTCGATCTGAACGAGTCCGACTACGGCGAGGAGCAGGTCCGCAAGGACAAGGTGCGGGAGCTGCGTGAGAAGCACCTGCTCCCCGACCTCGCCGACACGGCGGTCGCCGTGCACGGATTCAACCTGCTCTCCGAGCGCGACCCGGACCGGGTGCCCCAGCTCCGGCTTCTCTGGACGGAGATCTTCACCGCCGCCGGAGTCCGCGAACTGACCATCGACTGACATATGCCGAGATGGAGGAACGAGTCGTGACCACGCAGCAGAGACCGGACGACGTTTTCGCGCTGCCACCGGCCTGGCGGCCGGACCCCGTCCCGCTTCCCGACTGGGCCCAGCTCAGGGAGCGGGTCGCGGCCAGAGGCGGGCAGGACGGCCAGGCGCCCAGCCTGGACGCGATCACCCTGAAGACGCAGGGCTACGAGCCCGGATATCTCCTCCAGCTCGACGAGGAGCGCGAGCTGACGATCATGGCCGTACGGGACGGCCTGGAGCGGGTGGAGAAGGCGGCGGGCGACGCCAAGGCCGCGCTCGACACACGCTCCAGGATCGGCGAGCCCCGGTACGAGCGGGTGCGCGAGGCGTACGAGGAGGCCGTGAAGCAGGTGGAACTGCTGGAGGCCGGCCCCTCGCGGGAGCCCGGTGACGGGCTGCCCAGCTCCATCGCGCTCAGCGGGTGGAGGAAGACGGTCGGCCACTGGGCCGTGCCCCTGCTCATCCTCCTCGTGCTGCTCGCCGTCGAGACCCCGATCTACTACGAGACGTTCCTCAACTGGGGCGACAGCATGGCGCTGACGTACCTGCTGGCCGTCGGAGCGGTCTTCGTCTTCGTCTTCGGCCCCCACTTCTACGGCCGGAACCTGCGGGAGTGGCAGGAGTACCGCACGCGGGGCGAGGAGGCCCACGGCCTGGCCAAGTGGCCGCCGCTCCTGATCATCGTCCCGGTGATCTGGCTGTTCGCGATCGGCTCGGTGGCCTACTTCCGGATGAACGCGCTCTTCCACACGATCTCCGTCGAGGACCAGGAGACCGGCGAGTCGCGGCAGATCGCGTCGGTGGCCTCCGACATCGGCGTGGTTCCCACGCTGGTCCTCGTCCTCGCCCTGCTGATCTTCACGGCGCTGATCGCGACCGAGCTCGGCCGGAGGATGGGGAACCCCAACGACAAGGAGCTCAGGGAGCAGCGGGCCAGGCTGCGCCGCGCCGAGGCCGAGATGAGAGCCGCGGACCACTGGCGCACCGAGATCGACACCCGGCTGGGGGAGATCGCCGGCCTCCTGGACGAGCTGGAACGGCGGAAGCGGACCTGTCCGGCGCAGATCGAGCGCGGGTTCGACTCCGTCGAGACGGTCTACGTCCAGGAGCTGATCAGGCCGATCGGCGACGAGGAGCTCGCGCTCTTCGTGCCGGTGATCCTCGACCGGCACCGGCGCCGGCACGAGTGGATCGTCGCGGACAGCTGATCCGCGCCGCGAACCGTACGAAGACATACGAAGACATACGAAGACACAGCCAGGAGGACCGAACCGCAATGAGCGTGAGCCTGACCAAGGGCGGCAACACGTCGCTGAGCAAGATCGCCCCCGGCCTGACCCGGGTCCTCGTCGACCTCGGCTGGGAGCCGCGTGTCACCAACGGCGCGCCGTTCGACCTGGACGCGTCGGCGTTGATGCTGGGCGATGACGACAGGATCCTGTCCGATCGCCACTTCATCTTCTTCAACAAGCTGAGCAGCGACGACGGGTCCGTCGAGCACACCGGGGACGACCGCACGGGCGACGGCGACGGCGAGAGCGTCAAGGTGGACCTCGCCGCCGTCCCCGCCGCCTGCGCGCGGATCGTCTTCGCCGTCTCCATCTACGACGCCGACCGCCACCGGCAGAACTTCGGCCAGGTGGGCAACGCGTACGTCCGGGTGATCAACGCGATGGACGGGGTCGAGCTGGTCAGGTTCGACCTGTCCGAGGACGCCTCGACCGAGACGGCGATGGTCTTCGGGGAGATCTACCGGCGTGGCGGCGAATGGAAGTTCCGCGCGGTGGCGCAGGGCTACCCCGACGGGCTGAGGGGGATCGCGCGGCACTTCGGCGTCGACGTGCGGCACGAGCCGGATCCGGGGGCGTGACCCGATGACCGTCCGCGATCTGCGCTGGCCGCTCGCCGGCACCGCCGCCGGCCTGCTCCTCGCGCTCCTCCTCGGCGGCCCGGGAGCACTCGTCCTGGTGGTGATACTCGCCGTCCTGGAGATCTCCCTGTCGTTCGACAACGCGGTCGTCAACGCCAAGGTCATCGAGCGGATGAGCCCCCACTGGCGGCGGATGTTCCTGACCGTGGGCATCGCCGTCGCGGTGTTCGGCATGCGGCTGGTCTTCCCGCTGCTCATCGTCGGCGTCACCGCGCGGCTCACCCCCGCGGAGGCGCTCGCCCTCGCGCTGAGCGACCCCGCCGAGTACGGCGTGCGGCTGCACGAGGCGCACCCGCTGATCGCGGCCTTCGGCGGCATGTTCCTGTTCATGATCTTCTTGGACTTCGTGTTCGAGGACCGCCAGTTCAAGTGGCTGGTGTGGCTGGAGCGCCCGCTCGCGCGGATCGGCAAGCTCGACCAGCTCTCGGTCGTGGTCGCCCTCGCGGTACTGCTGACGGCGGCCCGCGTCTTCGCCGCGCCGCCGTCCGTCGTGGTCGCCGGCGTCCTCGGGATCATGACGTACCTGCTGGTCAACGGGCTGGGGGAGCTGTTCCAGGCGGACGGGGTCGCCGCCGCCGGCAAGGCGGGCTTCTTCCTGTTCCTCTATCTGGAGGTGCTGGACGCGTCGTTCTCGTTCGACGGTGTCATCGGCGCCTTCGCCATCAGCCACGACCTGTTCCTGATCACCCTCGGTCTGGGCATCGGGGCGGTGTACATCCGGTCCTTCACGATCTTCCTGGTGCGGCGGGGCACCCTCGGCGAGTACGTCTACCTGGAACACGGCGCCCACTGGGCGATCGGGGCGCTCGCCGGGATCATGCTGCTCAGCCTCGGCCTCGAGATCCCCGAGATGGTCACCGGGCTCATCGGACTCGCCTTCATCGGCACGTCCATGGCGTCCTCCGCGGGGCGCAACCGACGTGCCGGGGAGCGGGTGGAGGAGTCGTCGGGAGCGGCCGCCGGCTGACGGCGCCGGGCGGCGGAGGCGCGCGAGGAAGGGAAGAAAGTGCCGGTCTACTACTTCAAGGCTCCGCGTCCGGACTCCTCGGCGGCCACGCCCACGGCCGGAACCGAGACCGGCGCGCCGCGAGTCGCGCTCACCCCGGAGTCGCCCAGCGTGATCCTTCCCGAACGCAAGGGGCTCCTGCGGGTCAACCTCGACTGGGAGAGCCCGGCGAACTCCCCGATCGACCTCGACCTGTGCTGCCTGTGGGAGTTGTCGGACGGCAGCAAGGGGTGCGTGCAGGCGCCGGGACGCAGGTTCAGGGTGCCGCGTCATGGCCCGGCCCCGGTGATCCTGCTCGACCGGGACGACCGTACGGGCCGGGCCGACGGAGGCGAGACGCTGCACATCGACCTCGCCCAGGTGGACCGGATCCGGCGGATCCTGGTCTTCGCGCACCTCTATTCCGGAGCGCCGAACTGGGCCGCGGCCCGGGCGGTGGTCACGCTGATGCGCGACGACGCGCCGACCGTCGAGATCAAGCTGGACGAGACCGCCTCCCGCGCCTCGGTCTGCGCGATCGCCCTGCTGGAGAACGCCGGCGACGACCTGGCCGTGCACCGCGAGATCAACTACTTCTGGGGCCGGCACGGCGGTCACCAGGCCATGGACGCCGCCTACTCGTGGGGGTTGTCCTTCGCGCCGGGAGGGAAGTGAGACCCGGACGAGGGTGGGAGGAAGATCCACGCGGTCTCCTCGAACCCCTTCTCCGGCAGCTTGGCGGTGACCGGCCGGAAGGCGGACGGGTCCAGGTCCCCGTGGCCCTGCGCCACCACGTCGGTGAAGATCGAGTCGGAGACGGCGAGGACGAAGGCGGCGGCGATCTCGTCGCGGAGCGCCGTACGGAGCGGCGGGGCGTCGAGGATGCGGTGGACCGCGATGGCGGTGCTGCCCACGTATCCGTTGGCGCCGCGCCTGATGTTGCCCCGGCACATCGCCACGCGCAGCCGCAGCCGGGCGTGCGCGGCGAGATCGGCGTTCAGCGCCTCCAGTTCCAGCCGGAGCGCCCGGACGAAGTCCGGGATGACCTGGGGTTCCTCGATGTCAGGGGGGAGCGCGGCGAACTGGCCGTCGCCGTGCTCCTGCAGGGCGACCGCCGCCTCGTCGACGCCGGCCCGGCGGCGCGCGGCGGCCAGCAGCCCGACCAGCCGGTCCTGGGCGCGCAGCGCGGTGACGTCGTTGAACCGGCTGTACTTCTCGATGTCGGTGGCGATGCACAGCCGCACCGCGACACGCTCCAGCCGGCCGCCCGCCGGTCCCGGCGGCCCTTCCGGTGATCCGCCCGTCCGCGGGAGCGGCTCGCCGAACGTCTCCGCGGTCGCCATGGCCGCCTGGAAGACGTCCGACCGTGCCC
>NZ_BBYM01000009.1:165962-246275 GCF_001570405.1 Microtetraspora niveoalba
GCCCGCCGTACCCGTCTGATCGTGGTCGTGACGGTGAGGCTCCCCGCGAGGTCCGGGATGTTCGCCGGAAGTTCGAGCAGGACGCGCAGGCCGTACGACAGGCGCGGCAGCGGCCGGTCCCCGTCCGAGGCCACGGTGAAGCCGAAGCCGCCGCGCCGCGTACCGAAGACGCGGGGCACGGGGGCGCCGGGCGCGGCGCGCAGCCGGCCCAGGAGCCGGGCGCGCCGCCCGGTGGCGCGGGCGCCGTCGTGGGCGGCGGCGTCCGGGACCACTCCGATGATCTCCTCGATCGCGCCGTCGTCCGCGCTCACCCGCAGCGCCACGGCGTCGTCGTCGGCCAGGCGCACCTCGAACCCGACCTCCGAGTAGTACCGGCCCGGCGGCGGCTCCTCGAGGTCGAAGGCGAACAGCACCTCGTAGTGGCGGACGTTCGCGGCCCGCGCCCTGGCGCGGACCATGGGGGAGAGCAGCTCCTCCGGCACCGGGCACGCGTACGGCCGGGCGACGGTGACTCCGGACTCCCTCGGCCGTCGCGCTCCCGGGCCGAGAAGCTGCTCGGCGCCGTACAGGTCGGGCCGGGCGAGCACCTCCGACTCGGGCAGCGGGGGCGTCTGGTCGGTCATGGCCGGCGGACCTCCTCGTCGTGTGTCGGGCCCAGCCCGAAGTAGGTGAACGCCGCCCAGATATGCGGTTCCTGGGCGGCGGCGGGCTGCGCGGCGGCGAAACCCGCCTGCGCGCGTCGTAACGCGCTGACCGGGGCCATCCCGTCCAGCAGCCAGAACTCGTGGAACTCGGTCATCAGGTCGAGGGTCGCCCGTTCGCCCACCGGATAGAGGGTCGTGATCAGCGCGGTCGGCCCGGACCCCAGGAACGCCCGGCTGAGCCCGATGACGCCGTCGGCGGTGACCGCTCCGGAGCCGGTCTCGCAGGCGGCGAGGATCACCAGGTCGGCGCGCAGGCCCAGGCCGGGCACCTCGCGTGCGCGCAGCAGGCCGTCGTGCCCGGGGGACGGCGCGAGCGCGAGGAACGACGACAGCGGGTCGTCGTCGAGGCCGGTCACCGCCCTGGCATGGGTCGCGAAATACAGCACGCTCCCCTCACCCGCCACTTCGCGCAGCGTCGCCAGGCAGGCCCGCGAGCCGGTGTGCACCTGGTACGCCCCCGGGCCGTACAGCTCGGCGATCTCGTCGAAGCACCGTTCGGTGAGCGTCAGCGGCTCCCCTTCGGGGAGGGGCGCCGGGTTGACCAGCGCCACCAGCGAGGGCGGCGTCTTCCCGCGCGTCTTCCCGCGGGCGGACAGGTCGGGCAGGATCGCGAGAGCGGGCAGCACCCGGATCGCGTGCCGCTGCGCCAGGTACGTCCCCGCCTCGTCCCGCAACGCGCCGAACGGCACCCGGAACAGCTCGCCGTACGGGACGACGGTGACGGGCGCGTCCGGATCGGCGGGCAGCAGTTCGCGCGGGACGACGTCCCAGAGGGTCGCGCCGAGCAGGCGCAGCGCGGCGGCCATGGCGGCGCGGGACCTCGCCTCCAGCCGGTGCGACCGGGCGAGGCGGTTGAAGTCGGCGACGGCCCGGGCCAGCTCCGCCCGGTCGACGAGGCAGGTGACCACGTGCACCGGGCCGCCCGGCGGGACGACCCAGACGACGAGCAGGTCATCGGAGAGGAAGTACTCGACGACGGTGGCGTCGTGGCCCGCGAGGATCTCCGCGAGGCGGGACGTGTCGACGACCTCGGCGCCGGCCGTGTCGCCCGCGTTGCCTGTGTCGCCCGTGCCCGTGTCGCGCGTGCCCGTGTCGCGCGTGCCCGTGTCGCCCTCGCGCAGCATGTCGGCGAACGCGCGGGCGCGGGACATCTCGGAAGCGGCCAGAGCGTGTTCGGGGGTGTCCAGTTCGAGCAGCAGCCGGACCAGGCGCTCGTAGAAGGGGACCGCCAGATCGGTGGAGAGGATCTTCTCCCAATGGTCGTCCAGGAGCCCGCGCCACAGCTCCACGTGCGCCGCCATGATGTCGGCGGCCTGGCGGGTCCGGTCGCGGATCGTGCGCGCCGAGCCCGCGGGGTCGGACCGCGCCAGGTGGCGGCGGAGCAGCTCGATCTCCTCGGCGCCGCCGAGAGCCGTCATGACGACGATCTCGCGGGCCGGATCGGGATCTTCCCTGTCGGCGGCGTCCGGGAAGGCCGCGGCGGCGCGCAGCGCGCCGGCCGCCGCTTCGAGCGCGGCGTCGAGGGCGCGCACCCCGGCGTCGAGCGCGGCGGGCTCGTCGAGCGGCCGGCACAGGGTGCGTACGTCGTCCAGCAGCGCCCCACCGGCCGCCGCCGCCAGCGCCGCCGCGCGCGACGCCTCGGGCACGGGATGCGCCGCGCTGAGACCGGCGACCCGCGCCAGACGCTCGTGCAGCGCCTCCACCGACGAGCGGACGAACGCGCAGGCGTCCGGCCACGGGCTCAGCGACCGGTCGCCCAGCGTGATCCCGCGCCGCAGGTCCACCGCCGTGACGAGCAGTTCCGGCAGCCGGCCGACGTCGCCTCGGGAGAACGCGCACCTGAGCCGGGCGTCCACCAGGGTGAGACGGTCGAGCAGGTGCCCGGCCGGCGCCCGCTCCGGCTCTTCGGCCGCGTACGCCCGGGCCGCCTCGTCGAGGAGGGGCCACGCGCCGCCGTACCGTCCCTCGGTGAGCAGGTCGACGCCCAGGCGGCGCAGCTCCGCGGGGCTCCGCGGACCGGCGGCCGGCGGATCGCCGTCCCGGGCCAGGACCACGAGGTTCCAGCCGTGCCTCCCGTCGGCGGGCAGCAGGCCGACGGCGACGTCGGGGCCGTGCGCCAGCCGGACGAACCCCCGCGGGCCGGGCGGGCCTCCCGGACGCGTCGGCCCGGCGTCCCCCACGGCCGCCCATGCCCCGGCCTGCCGGGCGGGAGCCTCCCACGCCGCCAGCTCGCCGAGCACACCCCGCCACCGGCCGCGGAGCCCTGGGCCCGGCGGGACCTCGTGGGCGGATGCCTCGTCCCGGCCGGACGCCTTCTCCCGGCCGGACGCCTTCTCCTGGCCGGGCGCTTCCTCGCGGGCCGGGGGCGGCGGCGCGCCGTGGGCGGGCAGCGCCGCGAAGCGCTGCCGGACATGCGCGACGACGTCTCCGATACGCCCCGGGCCGACGTAGACGGCCTCGAGGGACCAGCCGTCGCCCGCCGGCCGGAGGTAGCCGTCCAACGTGGCCGGGACGGCGCCGCGGGCGTTGTCGTACCGGGCCGTCAGGAGCAGGGAGTCTCCGGCGGTGCGCCATCCGCCGGCGAGCGTCATGGAGCCCAGGTCGAGTTCGAGAACCCCGCCGGTGCGCAGGCGGGCCTCGGGGGCGGCGAAGAGGCGGGAGAGATGGGAGTCGCGGCGTCGTGGCGGGACGCGCCGCCAGCGGGAGAGCGCCCCGTCCGGCGTGTAGACCGGCTCGGCGACCTCGACCACCGGGGCGAGCCCGGTGAGCCGGAGCCCCGCGGGCGTCACCCGCTCCTTCCCTTCTCTCCAGCGACGCGCCCCTCTCCGGCGACGCGGCCCTCTCCGGCGACGGGCCCCTCTCCGGGAACGGGCCCCTCTCTGGGAACGGGCCCCTCTCCGGGAACGGGCCCATCTGCGGGAACGGGCCCCTCTCCCGCAACGTGCACGTACACCGGCACGGGCGAGCCGGAAACGGACACGGTGACCAGGCGGAAATCACGTTTGTGTAGGTCGGGGGTCTCGGGATAGGCGAGGTCGTCGAGCAGCCGCGCCTCGATGACGAGGGCGAGATCGGGCGCGTCGCCGCCCGCCCCTCCGATGTGCGGCCCGGCGCTCGCGCACAACCGCGTGACGACCGTGACGGCCGGTCCCTCGTACCCCGTTTCGGTCAGCCGGACGAGACCCTGGTGGAAGGAGATCCGGCAGCGGAGCCGGCGCCGGCCGTGGACCCGCCGGTTGTGGCGCCACAGCGCGTTGTTCAGCTCCCGCACGAGATGGGCGACGACACGGCCCTCGTTCACCCCGGCGCGGAACACCAGAAGCACGCCCTCGCGGACGCCCTCCGATCGATCCAGTGTCTGCAACGCGACCCCGTCCAGTTCGGCGGCCTCGCTCGCGTGTTCCGCCAGGCCGGTCAGGTCGGCCAGGAGATCGGGCGGGACCGGGTCGCCGCCCTCGCCGCCCTCCGAGACTTCGGCCTCCACCACCGCGCACAGCCGCCGTACCGGGTCAGAATCGTCCATGCGTCCTCCTGCCTGACAATGCGCCGGAAATCGGTCATGGCGGGAGGCCGCCGCTCACCGATCCGTGGTCTCTCGACACTCTGCGGGCTCGCGGTGGCTCAAACCCCGTATTCGGGCGGGATTCCGGTGTCGCCTGCCTCTTCCTTGAGGGCGTTCATGTCAATAATGAGAATTTTTCGGTATCCGGTATGGATCACCCCTTTCTCTCGAAGGGCACGCAGCCCCTTGTGCACGCTGTGTTCGCGCGCGCCGACCAGCGCCGCGAGATCGGGCTGGCTGAGGTGGACGCGGATCAGCACGCCCTCCGGTCGCTGCTCGCCGAATCTGGCGGCGAGGTAGAGCAGCACCCGGGCCAGCCGGACCGGCACCGGCGAGGTGCTGAAGGCGACCCGCTGCCAGGTGGCGTGGCGCAGCTTTCCCGCGACCGTGCGGCTCATCGCGAGCGCGGCGGCCGGATGCCGGGAGAGGAAGGCGAGGAAGGCCGACTGGCTGATCCGCCGCACGTCGCAGGAGCCGACGGCGATCACGGTGGCGGCCCTGGGACTGCCGTCCAGGCTCGCCAGCTCGCCGACCACGTCGCCGTCCATCCGGATCGCCAGCAGGGCGGTTTTGCCGTCGTCGGTGTGGCTGACGACCTTCACGCAACCGCCGGCGATGAGGAAGACGTGTTTCGACGAACGGTCGCCCTCCATGAGGAGGAAGTCACCGCTGGCGAACTGTTGCCAGGTCCCGAGCCGCAGCAGTTCGTCGCGGATCTCGGGTTCGAGCGCGGCCAGCAGGCTGCCGCGAGGCCACGGGCCGACACGGCGGGGTCCGTTTCCGGGTTGTGACATGGATATTCCAATCCTCCCACCCCCGGTCGATTGGCACGTTCTATTCTTACTGCCGCGATCTACGTTTATAGCTCACTGACCGTGCAATGCCGACTGTCGCCGCTCAATTGATATCGCATATCGAATTCCCGCAGAGTGGAACACATCGCCCCTTGGATGCGAGGCGTCGGAGATGTCACGATCCTCGCCGGACCCCACACGTGATCCCCCCAGCACGATGGAGGCTCCATGGTCGCCGTCGCCTCATGGTCGCGACGCATCGCCGAGCAGATCACCCCCGCCGAAGCGCCCTCCGCCGAGCTGACGGGCGCCGCCTATGTCGCCGGAGGCAGGCGCCGCCGCGAGCTGCTGGGCGGCGGGGCCGGCGCGGAGCCGGGCGGGTTCGGGGCCGGCGCGCCGATCGGCGAGCTGCCGTTCATCCTCGACGGCCTGCGGGCCGTCTCCGGCGATCTGCTCGGCCTGCTCTCCGCGCAGCCGCTCGTCAACCTGCTGCTGCTCGTCGCGCTGAACCGGGCCCGCGGCGCGTCCGGGCCGCACCCGCCCGCGGCGGACGAGGCCGCGGACGGCCCCGGGGATCCGCGTCCGGAACCCGTCCTCGACCAGGCGATCGCGTCGTTCCGCGACCGGCTGCTGGCGCGGGAGGTCAGCGCGGACCGGGCCGAGGAGCTGACCTACGACACACTCAAGCTGGTGTTCCAGCCGGATCGGGACAAGGCGGAGATCGAGGCCTTCCTGCAGGCGCTCGCCGGCAGCCCGCCGGCGGGACGGATCCGGATGGACCGTTCCGGCCGGGACAGGCCGCCCGCCACCGGACGTGAGGCGAGCGACTGGATGCCGCCGCCCTGGTTGTGGTTCTACTTCCTCGGCGTGACCGCTCCGGGCGTGCCGTACCTGCTGGAGAGCCTGGGACAGGACATCGACGGCATCGGCACGCTGGTCGCCCACCTGGCCGAGGGGGTGCGGCTCCCCGCCACGGCGATCCTGACCGGCACCGGAGTCGTCCAGATGTTCCCGGCCGTCCTGCTGCTCGCGGGAGCCGCCGGGGTGTTGTTCCCGCGTACGCGCGGGCGATGGGCCGAGAGGCGGCATCGGCTGCGGCCCGGCGGCGATCCCGTGGTCGCGGAGATGACGGCCTTCGTCCGGCGGCACGCCGCGGCCGTCGAGCTGCGGCTCGGCGCACGGCACGACCGGCTCGCGCGGGTCTACCCGGTCGGCTGGCGGGAGGCCCGGATCGCCGTGTATCCCCCGCTGATCCGCCTCTGGCAGGAGGACAGGCCGGCGGCTCACGCCGTGCTGCTCCACGAGATCGCCCACCTTCGGCAGGGCGACCACCTGATCGTCGGGCTCGCCAGCCCGTTCGCGTGGATGGTCAGGGCATGGGGGGCGGCCCTGGCCGCCCTCGGACTGGTGCCGATCGTGCTCTACCTCGTGTGGGGCGGACCCGACGCCGCGCCGCTGCTCCTCTCGCTGCTCAAGGGGGCCGCCGCCGTGCCGATCGCGCTGATCCTGCCGGTCGCCGGCCTCTGGGTCGCCGAGCTCGGCGCGGACCGGTACGCGGCCGGGAGGGTGGGCGCCGCCGCGCTCGCCAGGGCGCTCGGCCCGGCGGCGTCCGGCCGGACGCCCGGCCGCAGGTTCGGCCGCGTCCTCGGTGGCCTCACCCACCCGCCGGTGCGGACGCGGCTGTGGGCGCTGCGGTCAGGTCCCCGCGGCGCCGCCGCGCTCGCCGCGCTTTGGCCGTCCGCGATCGTCGTACGGCTCGCCGCGATCTGCCTGTTCGAGGTGCTCGCGTACTCGCTGAACGGCACCCCGCCACCCGACGCCGTGGCGGCGGTGGCCGGTGAGCTTCCGGCCAAGCTGGCCGAGGCGCGGGCCACGCTGGTCGAGCTGGCCGTCCTGCTGGTCAACTGGCCGCTGCTCGCCCCGCTGTGGTCGCGGATCTGGACACCCGCGCCCGCGGCACGGCAGCGGTTCGCGCCGTACCTGCTGTCGGCGCTCGTCCCCGGCGTCCTGGTGGCGGGCGGCGCGGTCGCGGTGGACGAGTCGCCCGCGCCGGGCCAGTCCCAGGCTGTGGACATCCCGGCCACGCCCGGCCCGCCGTCCGCGGCGCCGGCGCCGGCCTCCCCGGCGCCTGCGCGGCCGACCGGCGGGCCCACCCTCCCGAGTGCCGCCGAGTCCGTACGGGAGACCCTGGTCGACGTACGCCCCTGGGGCGGCGCGGAGCCGCCGGTCCAGTTCCGGTTCGGCGGGTTCACGACGCTCGAACAGACGGGCGGCCCGCCCGAGTGGAAGGCGACCGCGTGGGGGTGGCTGGGCGCCGGCTCCTGGCGGGTGGAGCGGGACGGGCGGCTGTCCTTCTCGACGATGGCTCCGCATCCCGCGATCAGCCCGGGGCTCGGCGGGTGGCTGCGGCAGGGCGACCAGGTGCAGTTCTGGCTGCCGATCCGGACGGAGACGGGAGGCGGGACGACGGACACCGAGATCATGGGTGTGATCGACCTGGCCCGCCGCCCCGCCGTCATGGACGCGAGCTGGGCTCCGAAGTTCGGCGTCGCCGGGACGGACGTGGACGTCCTTCTGTCGGCGCCGATGTTGCGGATGGTCGTCACGCTCGACGTCTACGCCGCTCCGTGAGCGGCGCGTCCGGTGGGCGGATCAGCTTTCCGTGAGCGGCGCTTCCGGTGGGCGGATCAGCTCTCCGTGACCCGGCCGGTGGCGACGTGGAGGCGGCGGGTGGTGTGGACGGCCTCCAGCATCCGCCGGTCGTGGGTGACCAGCAGCAGCGTCCCCTTGTACGTGGCGAGCGCCGCTTCGAGCTGCTCGATCGCGGGCAGGTCGAGGTGGTTGGTCGGCTCGTCGAGGACGAGCAGGTTGACCCCGCGGGCCTGGAGGAGGGCGAGCGCCGCCCTGGTCCGCTCGCCGGGGGACAGGGTGGCCGCCGGACGCAGCACGTGGTCGGCGCGCAGGCCGAACTTGGCGAGCAGCGTGCGGACGTCGGCCGGAGGCAGCTCGACGAGCGCGCCGAACGCGTCCAGCAGCGGCTCGTCCCCCTCGAACAGCGCACGCGCCTGGTCCACCTCGCCCACGACCACGCCGGGGCCGAGCGCCGCCGCGCCCTCGTCGAGCGGCAGCCGCCCGAGCAGCGCGCCGAGCAGCGTGGTCTTGCCCGAGCCGTTCGCGCCGGTGATCGCGACGCGCTCCGCCCAGTCGATCTGGAGGTCGACCGGGCCGAGCGTGAAGCCGCCGCGCCGTACGACCGCGCCGCGCAGCGTCGCCACCACCGCGCCGGAGCGGGGAGCGGCCGCGATCTCCATCCGGAGCTCCCACTCCTTGCGCGGCTCCTCGACGACCTCCAGCCGCTCGATCAGCCGCTCGGTCTGCCGGGCCTTGGCGGCCTGCTTCTCGGTGGCCTCGGTGCGGAAGTTCCGCCCGATCTTGTCGTTGTCGCCCGCCTTGCGACGGGCGTTCTTGACGCCCTTCTCCATCCAGGCGCGCTGCGTCCGGGCGCGGGACTCCAGCGTCGCCCTGGTCTCGGCGTACTCGTCGTACTGCTCGCGCGCGTGCCTGCGGGCGACCTCGCGCTCCTCCAGATAAGCGTCGTAGCCGCCGCCGTACGCGCGGACCTGCCGCTGGGCCAGGTCGAGCTCGACGACCCGGTTCACCGTACGGGCGAGGAACTCGCGGTCGTGGCTGACCACGACGACCCCGGCCCGCAGGCCGGTCACGAAGCGTTCGAGCCGGTCGAGTCCGTCGAGGTCGAGGTCGTTGGTCGGCTCGTCGAGCAGGAACAGGTCATAGCGGCTGAGCAGCAGCGACGCCAGCCCGGCGCGGGCCGCCTGCCCGCCGGACAGGGCGGTCATCTCCTGGTCCAGGTCGATCGTGAGCCCGAGGTCGGCGGCCACCTCGGCGGCCCGCTCCTCCAGGTCGGCGCCGCCGAGGGCGAGCCAGCGCTCGAGCGCCTCCGCGTACGCGTCGCCGGGGTCACCGCCCACGAGCGCCTCGGTGGCCGCGTCGAGGGCCCGCTGCGCGGCGGTCACGCCGGTCCGCCGGGCGAGGAACGCGGCGACCGTCTCGCCCGGGCGCCGGTCGGGTTCCTGCGGCAGGTGGCCGACGTTGGCGGTGGGCGGGCTGAGCCGTACGGCACCGTGCTCGGGGGTGTCGAGCCCGGCCAGCAGGCGAAGCAGCGTGGACTTGCCCGCGCCGTTCACACCGACCAGGCCGACGACGTCCCCGGGGGCGACGACGAGATCGAGATCGGTGAACAGGACGCGGTCGCCGTGACCGGCGGCGAGGTCTTTCACGACAAGGGTGGCGCTCATCAGGGTCCCAAGGTTATCGAGGTCATCGGCCGTCGAGGGCGTCGCGGGCCTCCATCAGGGCGAAGCCGAGCAGATTCAGCCCGCGCCAGGTGGACGCGCTCGCGGCCCGCTCGTCGTCCGCGACCAGCCCGATGCCCCAGATCCTGTCGTGCGGGCCGGCGAACGCGGCGGCGAGGACGGGCCGGGCAGGGTGACCTCGAGCAGCGGCAGCACGCGCCCCGGGACGGACCCGGACGGCGTGGCGCCGATCCGGACGGCCCCCATGGCGAGGTAGAACGCCTCGGCGTGCGGATCCGCGTCGATGGTCAGGCGGGCGAAGCCCAGTTCGCGTGCACCGGACACGATGTGCTCGTACAGCAGGCGGCCGACGCCCCGGCCGATCGCGTCCGGGTCGACGAAGAGCATCCCGAGCGCCCCCTCGGGCGGCTCGCCCTCCAGCGTGCCGAAGCCGACGACCCGCCCGTCCCGCTCGGCCACAGTGGCGCGTACGGCCTCGACCCGGTCGGGCGAGAGGGTGAGCTCGTCCGCGCAGGCCGCCATGAACGCCTCGTCGTAGCCCCAGTACGCCTTGGAACGGATCGCCAGCTCGCTCAGGGCCCCGGCATCGTCCGCCCGCGCCGCTCTGATCAGCATGTCGCCTCCCTTCACCCCGCCGATCCTTCCCGGCGGAGGTCGCGATGGTCAAAGCGAATTCCGGACGACACCGCCCCCCGGTGCGACTCGCCGCGTTCGATCCGGCGGGCCGGCCGGCCATACCGGCTCTGGACTCCGGCGCCATGGAAGATCACGATGGGCGGACGGGGCGGAACCACATGCGGAGGGCGGCATGGGCGGGCAGGAGATCGGCACCGGGTGGATCAGGGTCAGGACGATCGCCGAGGACCTCGGGTTCCTGCGGCAGAGCGCGCTCGTCCTCTTCGACGGCTTCGTCTGGAACGCCGGGACGGGCGGTGTCAACCGCGAGGACGTCGAGTGGGTGCCGGGGACGAAGGACGAGCGCACCCAGTGGAAGACGGCCGCCCGGCGCTGCCGGGAGGAGATCGCCGCGACCCGGAGGGAGTTCAGGGCGAGATGGGGCCCGTCGAGCGGGAGGGGGGTCCGGTGGACGCGGAGAGTGCCGCTCGCAGGGCACCGGCGCCGCGCCGACCGGCGGATCAGGGCCGCGGTCGAGGCGTACCGGCCCGTTCAGGACGAGATTCGGCGCAGGTTGACGGAGGAATGGCGCAAGAGGGAGGAGATCTTCGCCGCGGAGGCGGCGCGTGAGGTCTGGCGCTACGCGGTGAAGGCCGATTCGGTGATCGTCTACCGCGACGACGTGCGCCCGGAGGTGCCACTGCCCAAGCGCGCCTCCCGATCGCGGCCCCGGCCGGTGGACGGTTGGACGCTCGCCTCCACACTGCGTTCACTGAGAAGTGACGAGGGGATCAAGCGCATCCACTGGGACGTCGCCGCGTGCGCCGAGGTGGAACTCGCCTGCGGTGACGTCTCCTTCTTCGTGTGGGCGACCTGGGTGGACATACCCGGCCGCCCCGGACGTCGAAAAGCGCAGGCGAAGTCCGGCAGACACGAATGGTCGTCGACATGGACCTTCGAGGACGCGTCTGAGCAGGACCCCGGTACTTCGGGAGAGTCGGGCGCTTCGGGAGACTCGGGCGGATATTCGGACGGCTCCGGCGGCTGGTCGGACGGCTCCGGCGGCGGGCCCGTCGAGCACTCAAGTGGCGCCGACTCCGGTTCCCACCACGGGCATACGCCGGACAGCACCTATTCCGGTGGTCATTCGTCCGGTGGGCATTCGAGCGGTGGGCACTCCGGATGGGACGGCGGCCATTCGTCGGGCGGCTCCGACTCCGGAGGCTTTTCCGGAGACTCTTCCGGGGGGTGGGGCTGAGTTCCCGCCGGGCCTCTCGGCAGCGGACCGGAAGGGGCGAAGGGAATCCCCGGGATTTGTCGGGGGTGATCACTAGGGTCCGGGCCATGGCTGATGCGGTGCGGGCGCGGTCGCGCGTCCGTTCTTTCGGGTCCGACCTGATGTCGGACCATGTGGTCCCACCCGTCACGGGCGGCGGGTCCGGACGGCGGCGGCCGGAGGTGCTCCGGTGACCCCCTGGCAGGACGTCGCGGCGCGGATCGTCGCCGGGGACGCCGCCGGCACCCTCCGGCTCGTGACCGGGCTCGACGCCGCAGGCAGGAGGGCCGTGGCGGCCGAGCTGCCGCGCCACCTGGCGGAGCTGAAGCGCACCCGGGACGGCTGGTGGGAGTGGCACAAGCAGATCCCGGCCCTGCGGGTGGCCGGAGCCGTCTGCCTGCCGGGTCCGACCGCCGTGGCGAACTGGCTGTACCGGCGGGACTTCTCCTGGCGGGACGACCATGTCGCCGACGCCGGGCGCATCCTCGGCGTGCTGCGCCGGCGGCCCGAGCCGTGGCGTGCCGAGCTGGCCCGCCGGATGGTGGAGCGGCTGCGGGCGCCGCAGGTGGGCGCGGAGATCCCGCACTGGCGGATCGCGGCGAGCCTGGTCCGTGAGACCGGGATCGAGCCGCCCGCGAACGACGCCCTCGTGATCGGCTGGCTGCGCTCCCTCGGCGCGACCGGCCACGGCGCGGGGAGGGACGACCTGGAGCGTGTCACCGGTGATCCATTGTTCGGTCTGCTCCTGCCGCGCGTCTTCGAAGCCGACGGCCTGGGCACCGCCCTCTTCGGCGCGCAGATCGACGTCATCGGCCGGATGGTCGACGAGGGCCTGCTCGACCGGGCCGAGATCCTCGACCGCGTGATCGGGCGGCTGCTCGCCGACGGTTCCTCGGCCCTCCCGGCGCTGGCCGAGCTGCACGACCGGCTCGCCCCCACCCCCGACGAGGTGGCGGAGCGTGCGACCGACTATGTCCGGCTGCTCCCCGCCGCGCCGCCGGTGGTGGCCGAGACGGCGCTGGCACGGTTGCGCCTGCTCGATGCCGAGGGACGCCTGGAGGTCGACATGTTCGCCGAGGCGGCGGAGGCGCTGGCGTTCCGCGCCGAACGCAAGATCGTCCTTCCGCTCGCCGGCTGGATCGTCGACGCCGTGCGCCGGGTCCCGGACCGGGCCGCCGCCGGGCTCGCCGCGCTGTGCGCGGTCTTCGGCCAGGACGCGCTCCCTCTCCAGGAGCGGGCGGTGCGCGCCGCTCTCACCCTGGCGTCGTACGCGGGGGAGCGGGAGCGGGCCGCCGTCCGCGAGGCCGCCGCCGACCTCCCGGTCGAGCTGCGCGAGAAGATCGCGGCCGAGTACGGCGAGGTGGCGGTGAAGGAGGCCGCGCCGCCTCCGCCGGCCCTCGTCGCGGTCACGCCTCCGGCCCCGCCCGCACCGATCGCGTCGCCCGCCGAGCTGGTCCGCGAGATCGGCGATCTGTCGTGGTCCGTGGACGCCGCGCGGTTCGAACGCCTCCTGGCCGGGCTCGTCGAGTGGACGCACCGCGACCCCGTCGCGGTCAGGGAGGCGCTCGACCCTTCGCGGGAACGGCTCGCCGTCCGCGCCTTCGGCTCCCCCGGCATGTATTACAGGGAGAGCGCGTACACGCTGCTCTGCCGGGCGGCCCTGGCCGCCGCCGCGCCGGAGGAGTGCCGCGGCCGCGCCGGCCGGGCCCGCCGGTACGGTGATTCGCCGCACCCGATCGACGGTTTCCTGATGCGCCGGGCGCGCGAGGTCGCCGAGATGTTCGAGGCCGGGGGCACCCGTCCCGTCCTGCTGGCGACGCCCACGTCGGGCACCGGGCACGTCGCGCCGCGGACCCTGGTCGCCCGGTTGGAGTCGCTGGAGGCGGCGGGGGCCGAGCCGCTGCCCGCCGACTTCGCGCAGGCACTGCTGCGACTGCCCCGCGCCGCCGACCCGGCGGCAGCCGTACGGGCAAGGCGGTTGTCGTCGCCGTCCGGCCGCGAGCCGGCCGTCTGGATCGAACGGGGCGGCCTGCCCGATCCCGTGGTGTCGTGCGAGATCAAGCGGCACCGGGAACGTTCCGGCGAGTTGTGGTACGGCGAGGTGCGCGCCCGGATCGTCCCGCCGGGAGCGGACCTGCCGCCGCCGGTCGGCGAGCTGTTCACCCGGGATCCGGCCGGGCGGCGGGCGCCTCTCTCGGAGGCGGTGGGCTGGTGGCCCGCCGTCCTGCCCTCGCATCGCGAGGTTGCCGCGGCCCACATGATCGAGGTGTTCCAGGCGTACATGGAGAGCACCGACGGCCAGGTCGAGGCGCTCTCCCCGCTCGCCCACGGGGACGGCCCCACCGGCGCGGGCACCGCGTACGCGCTGGTCGTCGGGATGGGGCACACCCGCCCGGTGCAGCGTGCGGCGGCGACCGACGCCCTGATCGCGCTGGCCGCCCGCGGCGACGTGCCCGCCGCCGAGATCGGCCGGGCGGTCGACGAGCTGGTCCGCGCCGGGTTCGTCAAACTCAACCGGGTCACCTCGGTGCTGGACGACGCGGCCCGGGCGGGAGCCCACGCGGAGGTGTGGGAGATCGTCGCCGCGGCACTGCCCGGACTGCTGCCCGAGGCGGGGGAGAAGCCGCGGGCGAACCTCGCGGACCTGCTCGCCGTCGGCGCCAGGGCCGCCGAGCCGGCCGGCGCCCGCACGGCCGTCCCCGGGCTCGCCGCCGTCGCGGAGCGGGAGGGGACGAGCAGGTTCGTCCTCGAAGCCCGCCGCCTCCACCGCCGCCTCACCTCATGAGACGACCGCCATGCCGAGGGCATGTGGAAGGACGGCACGACGCTCGCCGGATCCTTGTGACGGGCGGAAGCAGGCGTGAGAGAGTGCGAACCATGCTTACGATCCAGCCGCTGGTGCGATTGACCGGTGTCGGCTACGAAGGGACCGACCTCGACGGGTTCATCCGGGAACTTCACCGCGAGAGCGTGACGCTGCTGGTGGACGTCCGGTTGAATCCCATCTCGCGCAAGCGTGGCTTCAGCAAGACCGCGCTGTCCGGCGCTCTCGCCGACGCCGGCATCGCGTACGAGCACATGCGGGCGCTCGGTAATCCCAAGTGGAACAGGGCGGGGTTCGGGGGCGCCGCCCCGGAGTTGCGAGCCGCGCGGCGGATCTACGCCGGGCAGATGGCGGAGGACGGTGCGCGCGAGTGCATCGAGCGGATCGCCGAGGCGGCCCGGCGGCAGACGGTGGCGGTCATGTGTTTCGAGGCGGACGAACGGCGTTGTCACCGTGACCTGGTGCTGGAAGCGGTTCGAGAGCGGTTCCGCCTGGCCGTCGGGGCATGAGACGCCGGGGATAGACGACGCCGAGCACGATGAAACTCTGCGGATGGGCCTGCTGGTTTCCGACGTAGAAGATGGTGTCGCGATCGGACGCGCACATCAGATCCCAGTACTTCTCGCGGACGGCCTGTTCGACGCCTGCGTCGTCACGTCTGTCGACGCTTCGTTGCAGAGCCGCCAACTCCCAGTCGTAGATGCCCTGCCGATGCGTGTTGCAGTGAGGGGCGTGGCACCGATAGCGGTACCACGCCTTGAACCTGGGCGCTTGGAGCGCCGTACGGGGTGCCGACTCGAAGAGGCCGAGTTGTCGCACGTACTGGTCGATCTTCCTCTGCTCGGCGGCCGTCCAGCCGGGATGGCGCTCGATCTCCAGCGAGAGGATCTTTCTCGGCCTGATGGCGGCGAGTGATCGGGCGGCGGGCCGCTGCCGGACGGCCGAGACGAGGTCGCACATCGACGTCTCGATGTAGTCGTCGAGGTACGCCATTCTTTTCGGCCAGCCGTCGAGATGCCGTTCCACGACGAAACTGTCCGCCCGCGGCCGCCAACTCTCCGCTCGTGGATCGTTCGCAGCAGGCTTGGCCTCCAGCGTCACCACGTCGTATTTCCGGAATTGGCGGTCGCTGTCCAGCTCTCGGAAATTGATGGGATAGAGCCGTATCCACCCCGCGTGTCCGATATCTAGCCGTATGGCCGCTATGCACACGGTCTCCCCGTATGTCGCCGAAGGATTCGGCGCGGCCTTGACAGTGATCAATACTCGGAGGCGCTGAAACCCGATTTCTGGTGGTTTTTGATGGAACGTTCCCAGATCGGGTCCGAACAGGGACGGCTGCTCTCCCATGGGGTCCTCCGTGCCGACCGCATCGTGGAGCTCCAAGGCTAGCTTTACTCGTCCTTTGACGAGGGGGTTTCGGAAAGGGCTTCGGGGCGGGCCGGATGATCTGCGGCCGCCCGGTCGCGCCGCCGCGCCGCGCGGAGCCGTACGCCGACCACCGCCCAGGTGGCCGCGGTCGCCAGTTCGCCCGCATCGCCGAGGACGAACATCAGCACGAACGACGCGGGCAGCAGGACCGCCAGGGGGCGGGGCAGCACCGCGGCGCGGTAGGCGCCGACCGAGACCAGCGCCGTCCCCGCCGCCCAGAGCGCGAAGCCCGGGAGGAACAGCGCCTGCGGCAGGGGAAGCTCGTCGGCGGTGACGAGCGTGACCGTCGCCGGGACCAGGACGGTCGCCTGGCCCAGGCCGTACAGCAGGGCTCCGGCCTCGCCCAGGCGGCCCCAGCCCGGGGCGGGCGCGTGCGCCGCGCGCAGCGCGACCACGGCGAGCACGCCGGTGGCCAGCGTGAGGGCGAACGCCGCCTCGATCAGATAGTCGGCGAACGTGGTGAACGGGATGTGCTGCCGTTCGGCCACCGTCTCGATCGTCCACAACATGACGGCGGCGGCCGCGGCGGCGAACGGGAACGCGGCCGGTTCGGGTGTTCTCTTCATGCCCCGAGGGTCGGCCCGGTCCCGTCCCGTACGGCAGTGCCGGTCGTCCCGGACCCCGGGAGCCGATCCCGGGAGGGAGGATCAGGACGCGCCGAGGCCGGCCTCGCGGGCGGCCGCGATGGCGCCGGCCCTGTCCCGTACGGCGAGCTTGACGAGGATCGCGGAGACCGCGTTGGCGATGGTCTTGGGGCTCAACTGGAGCCGGGCGGCGACGGCCTGGTTGCCGAGCCCGCGCGCGACCAGGTCGAGGATCTCGTACTCGCGCTCGGTGAGGTGCGGAAACGGGCGGGAGGAGGTGCGCGGCGGCGCGTGCAGCAGCGCGATGACCGCTTCCGCGGCTCCGGGCCCGAAGACGGCCTGCCCGAGGACCGCGCCCCTGACCGCGCTGACGACGTCGTCCTGGGTGGCGGTCTTCAGCAGGTAGCCCCTGGCCCCGGCGCGGATGGCGGCGAGCATCGACAGGTCGTCGTCCGACATGGTCAGCATGATCACCACTGGCGAGCCGGGCTGCGCGGTGAGCCGCCGGGTGGCCTCGATGCCGTCCATGACCGGCATCACGATGTCCATGAGCACCACGTCGGGCGAGTGCTCGCGGGCCGCCGCCAGCGCCTTCGCGCCGTCCTCGGCGACCGCCGCCACGACGAGGCCGGGAACGGTGGACAACATCGCCCGCAGCCCGTCCCGGAAAAGTGGGTGGTCGTCCACGACCATGACGCGGATCGTCATCGTTCCTCGCCGAGGGGGATCGAGGCGATCACGGTGGTGCCGGGATCGCCGGAGGTGAACGTGAGCGTACCGCCCAGCTCGGCCACGCGTTCGCGCATGGACGACAGGCCGACGCCAGGGGTGACCGGTTCGGGCAGGCCGGTGCCGTCGTCGGCCACGGTGACGGTGAGCGCGGTCGCGCTACGGCTCAGCCGCACCGAGCAGCGGCGGGCGGCGGAGTGCCTGATCGCGTTGGTGAGCGCCTCCCTGGTCACCAGGTAGGCGGCGGTCTCGACCGCCGCGCCCAGCCCGGAGGTGTCGCAGACGCCGACCTCGACGGCCACGCCCGAGGCGTGCAGCGACGCGGACGAGTACTCGATCGCGGGGCCGAGCCCGAGCTGGGCCAGCTCCGGAGGGCGCAGCCCGCGCACCAGGCGGCGCACGCTCGTCCCCGCCTCGCCCACCTGGCCCCTGATGTGCGCGAGCAGCGACCGCGCGCGGTCGGGGTCGTCGCGCAGGGCGTTCCCGGCGGCGTCGACGGAGAAGCCGATGCCGGCGAGCACCGGCCCGAGCCCGTCGTGCAGGTCCCGGCTGATCCGGCGCCGCTCCTCCTCACGGGCGGTGACCAGCAGCAGCCGGGAGTGCTGGAGGGCCATCTGCCGGTGGGCGGCGGCCAGCGCCGCGCCCGCCTGGAGCGCCAGCCGGCGCAACATCCACGGGCTGCCCTGGGCGACGTCGAGCGACCCGAGCGCCTCCCCCTGGAAGGAGAGCGGGACCGTGAGGGCGACCGGGCGCGGCTCACCGCGCTCGATGACCTTCAGCGGGTCGTCCTCCGGGCCGAGACGCACCCGCAGGTACGGCGTGCGGGTCACGTCGGTGACCGCTTCCGCGAGCGCGGCGACGATCTCGTCCGGGACCGAGGTGGCGGCCAGCCGTTCGGCCAGCCGCGCGGCCGCCTCCCGCGGGTCGGCGCGTCCGCCGTACAGGATCCGGCCGGTGGTCCGGCCGAGGAAGCGCCGCGTCGGCTCCGCCGCGAGCGCCACACCGGCCGCCGCCACGGCGTTCGCGTCCCCCGGGATGGGCGCGAGCAGCGCGAACACGCCGGCCAGCACCAGCGCGAGCAGTCCGTAGGTCAGGAAGGCGCGCAGCAGCGGCCCGGTCTCGTAGAGGTCGTGCCTGAGCATGGCCAGCGCGATGCCCGCCGGCAGCGCGAACGTCCCGGCCGCGGTCAGCGGGACGGCCACCGCTCCCGGGAGCACCGAATCGGAGAAGGAGCCGACGGCGAACGCGACGCCGCCCGAGCAGATCCACAGGAGTTGCAGCCGCGGCTGCCCGGTCGCGCGCACCGTCCGCACGACCAGCCCGGCCATGCACGAGATCGAGATCAGGGCGAGCACGCCGAGCGCGATCGGCAGGCCCAACTCGAGCGGCCGCAGCGCCTTCACGGCGTACGGGTTGCCCACGGGGCCGGGGACGAACGCGAGCAGGACGGTGAATACGGTGATGCCCGCGACGGCGACCGCGGCGACCGGCCGCCAGCGCGGGCTCGGCAGGCGCCCCTCCGGGACGAGGAGCAGCAGCACGCTCCCGATGGACAGCAGCGGCGGCGCCCACACCCACCGGGCGAGCCAGCGGAGCACGTCGGCGTGCCCGCCGTACCGCTCGGCGGCGTGCGCGACCGCGCCGAGCGCCGCCATCAGGCACAGCGGGCCGACCGCGCCGCCCGCCCGCCGGGCGACCAGGTACGCGCCGAGCGGGGTGAAGCTCAGCGCGATGGCCACGTCCTGGGCGGTCCTCGCGGTGAGCGGGCCTCCGGCGACGGCGAGGACGCAGGCCAGGCCGAAGACGCCCCAGGCGAGACCGACGCGCACGGATGCTCCTGAGAAGAGGGGGACGGATCGCCCCATTGACGCACATCGCGTGTCCCGCCGTCACGGGAGGAACTGCCCGGCCCGCCGGGGATCGGCTCGGGGACGGCCGGGCATCGGTTCGGCTCGGGGACGGCCGGGGGTCAGCTCGGGACGGCCTCGCGCATGAGCGCGACGTAGCCCTCCTCCAGTGACGGCTGGACCGGGACCGCCGCCGGATCCGGCCTGGTCGGGCTGACCACGCGATAGTGCGTGCCGCCCGGCCGGCCGACCGCCGACACGACCACGCCGGTGGCCGGGGGCGGCCCCTGGGTGACGACCTCCCACGTCGCGCCCTGGGCGCGGTCGATGATGCCGGTCACCGGGCCGGTGAAGACCACCCGGCCCGCCGCCATGACGGCCGCCTCCTGGCAGGTCTGCGCCACGTCCTCCACGATGTGGGTGCTCAGCAGCACGGTCCGGTGCCCGGCGATGCCGGCGAGGAGCGTGCGGAAGCGGATGCGCTCCTCGGGGTCGAGCCCGGCCGTCGGCTCGTCCACGACGACCAGCGCGGGGTCGCCGAGCAGCGCCTGGGCGATGCCGACGCGCCGCCGCATACCGCCGGAGAAGCCCTTGAGCCTGCGCCCGGCGACGTCGGCCAGCCCCACCATGTCGAGCAGCTCGCCGATCTGGCGCCGCCGGGCCGTGTCGTCGTCCAGGCCCTTGAGCAGCCCGATGTAGTCCAGGAACTCCTGGGTCGTGAGGTCGGGATAGAGGCCGAGGTCCTGCGGCAGGTAGCCCAGCCGCCGCTGTACGGCCAGCCGTCCCGCCCGGGTGGTGAGGTCGTGGCCGCCCACCAGCACCCGCCCGCCGGTCGGGGACAGCACCCCGGCCAGGATGCGCATCAAGGTGGTCTTGCCCGCGCCGTTCGTGCCGAGCAGGCCGAACATCCCCCCGGGGACCTCGAGATCGACGCCGCGCAGCGCCTCGACGCGTCCGAACCGCCTGCGCAGCCCGCTGATCATGATGTCCATGGTCTTCCTTGGTCTCCGTTTCAGGACGAGGTACGGCGGGCGATCAGGGGGCCCGCGAACGCGAGGGGCAGGGACGCGAGCACGGCCAGCAGGACGACGCTGAGGAGCGCCGCGCCGCCGCCCGGCTCGGGACGCAGGAAGGAGAGCCAGCCGGAGTCGCCCGCGTAGAGGGCCTTCTCGCCCATGAGCCAGCTCGCCGGGTAGTCGCCGATCGGCGTCAGCAGGGTCCCCGTCAGCGAGGGCAGGTAGGCCGGGCCGAGCATGTTCCCCCAGAACCAGTAGCCCGCGAACAGCACCCGGAACAGCGGCGCCGAGACCACCAGCGGGCAGACGAGCGCGAACGCGGCCACGAACGCCAGGCCCGGCAGCAGAACGACGGCGAACGCCGCGACCGCCCAGCCGAACAGCGTGAGATCACCGCGGTGGGCGAACTCGCCCGCGGCGGTGACGAGGAGCACCAGCAGGCCGGGGACCGCGGTCGCGGCGACGGACCCGGCGTACTTCCCGGCCACCAGCGCGCCCGGCCGCGTCGGCAGGCTCGCGAGCAGCGACGCGGCGCCGATCCGGTGGTCGCGCACCAGCCGGTCGGCCAGCACCATGCCGAACCCGATCGGCAGCAGCATGGAGAACAGCAGCGCCCACGAGCCCATGACCTCGGCGGCGCTCGTGCCGGCCGGCAGGTGGCGCGGCCCCCGGTCGCCCTGCGCGACGGCGATCAGCACGGCCAGGCCGACCGTGCTCACCCACAGGGAACGCTTGCGGACCTGCATGCGGAACTCGTACCGGCACACGGCGGCGAAACGCGACCTCATACCTCTTCCTCCGTCAGGAGACGCTCCGGCCGGCGCAGCAGCAGGAGCGCGGTCGTGATGAACAGGACGCCACAGGCGGCGAGCACCGCGCGGTTCGTCCCCCAGCCGTCGGCGACCCCCACCCGGCTGGTCATGAACAGGAAGAACGGACGCGACCACACGCCGGCCGCCAGCGCCGAGGCGAAGAGCTGCTGGCACAGCCACACCACGGCGACCGTCGTGGTCGCGAGCACGACGCTGCGACCCAGGACGGCCACGAGCAGGGCCAGGCCGGTGAGCCCCAGCAGCGGCGACGCCCAGACCAGGGCGGACGCGAGGGCCGACTCCGGCCCGGTCCACGAGCCGGTGAGCCGCAGCGCGGCCGAGAAGAGCACCGACAACGCGGCGCCGATCCCCGCGACGACGCCGAGCCGGCGGCCGAGCGTAACCGAATAGCCGGCCGGGAGCGCGAGCTGCAACTCGCGGCAGCGGTCCACGCTGACCACCGTGACCGCCGCCATCGCGGCGGCCAGGGGGACGAGCGCCTCGACGCCCGAGAGGAGCACTCCGTGGACGGACGGCGGGGATGCGCCGAAGCCGGCGCTCGCCGCCGCGAGGGCGAGGGCCGCCAGCAGCGACGCCGGAGCGGCCAGGCAGGCCGGCCATCCCGCGCGCCGTGCCTCGTACCGCCACAAGGACATTGATTTCACACGAGTGGGTACCGGCCGGGCCGGGCCGGTTCACCGGAATCTTGTTCCGGTTCAGAAACCGGCCCGGTGCGCCCGCCCGTGCGGGAGGCGCGGCGACAGCAGCACCGTCACCACGACGAGTACGGCCGCGCCGGTGAGGACGCCGGCGCCGGGCGTCCACAACCGCTCGACCGTGGCGGCCACCACCCGGTCGATCTCGCCCGTCATGGAGAGGAGCCGGAGCAGCCACAGCGCCATGGCCGCCCCCACGCCGACGGACGGCCGCCACAGCACCGACAACGTGAAGCTGAGCGCGGACAGCGGCACCAGCGGGCCGAACCACGCCGCCGCGAGGCCGAGAAGGCCCGCGACCGGCTCCAGCGGGGCGAGCGCGAGCGTGACGAGCGCACCCCCCGCGCCGATCACGCCGAGCACCAGCGTGAGCCGGGCGAGCAGCACCACCCTGGGCGATGTGGGAGTCGCCGCGACCAGCTCGCCGACCGGCTCCCGATCCGATCCGCACGCCCCCGCCACCGCGAGCGCCGCGGCGAGCGGGATCACGACGGCGAGCACCCGCGGCGCCAGCCCCGCCGACGAGACCTGGGCGGCGATCACGCCGCCGACCACGATGGCGGCCAGGGAAACCACCCAGACCGGCCACCTGATCAGGGTCCGCTGGCGGGTGAACAGGCCGAGGGCCCGCCGCCATGGCCGCCGCCCCACCTCGCCCGCGTACCGGGGGACGGGGTGCGGACGGGCCTGCGCCCGCGCCCCGGCCGCTCCGATCCGCTCCCGGATCGCGGCGAGGATCGACGGCGCGGGCGCGGCCACCGCGGCGGTCCGCTCCGCGACGGCCGAGCGGACCTTCCCCCACGACTCGACCTCGGTCGCGCATTCGGCGCATACCCGTACGTGGGCCTCCACGGCGGCCGGGTCCGGGAGGACTCCGGCGGCGTAGTCGGGCAGCAGCTCGGTGGGATGGTTCATCGGCCGGCCTCCTCGACCTCGACGGGCAGGGCGCGGGCCAGCGCGGCCCGGGCGTTGAACAGGCGGCTCTTCACCGTGCCGACCGGGACGCCCAGCACCTCGGCGATCTCCGCGTGGGACATCTCGGTGGCGAACGCGAGGTCGAGGACCTCGCGGTGGAGCGGGGCCAGCGTCCGCAGCGCGCCGGCGACCGCGGCGGCGTCCGCACGCGCGAGCGCCACCGCCTGCGGCCCCGGCTCCGGCGACGGCAGGTCGAGCGCGTCGTCGAGGGACCGCGCCGCGGACAGGTGGCCGCGCATCCGCTTGAACGCCTGGCGGCGGCAGATGCCGAACAGCCAGGTGCGCACCAGCGACCGCTCCTCGAACGCGCCCGCGCCGCGCCACACGGCGATGAACGTCTCCTGGAGCGCCTCCTCGGCCGGCCCGCGCTCGCCGAGGAGCCCTTCGGCGTACGCCAGGAGCGCCCGCGCGTGCCGGGCGTACAACTGCTCGAAGGCGTGCTCGTCACCCCTCGTGACCAGCCGCAACAGCTCCAGATCCGTGGTGTCCATCGTCGTGGGTACTGTTCCGGACGCCGGGGTTCACCGCAAAACCGATGCTTTGTATGTGATCCATGTCACACTGAACCCGCCCGGCGGGCCCGGCACCCATGGGCATGACGATTGCCTCCGCACTCCGCGTCCGGGGCCGCCGGATCTCGCTCGCCGCTCTCGCCGCGCTGCTCTGCCTGCCCGCGCTCCCCGCTGCGGCCGACCCGTCACCGGCAGCCCCGGCACCGGCAGCCCCGTCACCGCCGGGCGCCCGGGCCGTCTCCTGGGTTCCCTGCGACCCGCCGGACGAGGGCGCCCGGTGCGGCTCCGTCGCCGTCCCGGTCAACTGGGATCACCCGTCCGCGTCCGGCTCCGCCCAGGTACGGATCGCGGTACGGCCGGCCCGCGACCGGGCCCGCCGCGTCGGGGTGCTGATGTTCAACCCCGGCGGGCCAGGAGCGGGCGCGGCCGACATCGCGGCACGCGAGGACTGGGCGGAGTTCTGGTTCCCCTCGGAACTGCTCGACCGGTTCGACGTCGTCGGTGTGGACCCGCGCGGTGTGCCGGGCAGCACGCCGGTCGTGTGCGCCGACCCGGTGGATCCCGAGGTGTCGCGCTTCCCCCGTACCCCGGCCGAGGCCCGCCGCCTGTCCGAGGCGAACTCGGCGTTCGCCGCGTCTTGCCTCAAGGGGACCGGCCCGCTCGCCGCCCACCTCGACACGGACATCGTCGCCAGGGATCTCGACGCGGTTCGCGCGGCGCTCGGCGAGCCCACGATCAGCTTCCTCGGCGTCTCGTACGGCACGATGCTCGCCCAGGCGTACGCCGAGCGTTATCCGAGCCGGGTCCGCGCCCTCGTCCTCGACGGCGTCGTGGACCGCTCCCTGCCGCCCGCGCGGCTCGTCCTCGACGGAGCGGCCGCCGTCCAGGACGGCCTGGCCCGCTTCGCCGCCAGATGCGCGGCGACCGAGGCGTGCGTCCTGCGCGGCAAGGACGTCACCGCCGAGCTCCGCCGCATGGACGCGCGGGCGGAGCGGGGCGAGGTGCGCGCGGGCGGCCGGGCGGTGACCGCCGAGGAGCTCCGGCTCGCCGTCAACGACGGGCTGAACACGCCCCTCGCCGACGGCATGCTCGCCGCCGGTATCCGGGACGCGGTGGACAGGGGGGACGGGACGGCGCTCACCTCGTTGTCGCGCTATCAAGCGTGGAGCGAGTACGCGCGCTATCGCGCCATCATCTGCCAGGACGTGCCCCGAGCCCGCGCGACGGCGTTGGTCGGGCTGGCCGACGCCGCCGGGAGGCGGGGGCCCGTGCTGCGGGGCGCATCGGAGATGTGGGACATCGTTTCGGGGTGCGCGGGGTGGCCGGGGCCGTCCCGCTGGACCCCGCACGCGTGGCGGGTGCCGGCGACGGTCACGCCACTGCTCCTTTCCGGTGCGCACGACGTGGCCACGCCGCGCCGATGGGCCGAGTCCGTGCACAGGGGGCTCCCCGGAAGCACGCTGGTGCGCTGGGACGGCGACGGGCACGCGGCGTGGCCGGCGCACAACAGGTGCGCCATGAGGGCGGCCGTGACCTACCTGACCGACCTCACCCCGCCGGCCTCGACGACCTGCCCGGCGGACCAGGCCGTGACGGGCGCGGGGTCCTGAGGCTCAGCGGACGCCGCGCGGGCGGAACTGGACGCTGATCCGTGGTCCCACCGCCCGCGCGGTCTTCGGGATCGCGTGCTCCCACGTGCGCTGGCAGCTTCCGCCCATCACGATCAGGTCGCCGTGGCCGAGGTCGTGGCGCAGCGTCGGCCCGCCACCGCCGCGCGGGCGCAGCAGCAGGGAGCGCGGCGTCCCGATCGAGACGATCGCGACCATCGTGTCCTCGGTGCTCCCGCGACCCAGCGTGTCGCCGTGCCACGCCACGCTGTCCCTGCCGTCGCGGTACAGGCACAGCCCGGCCGTGCGGAACGGCTCGCCCAGCTCGGCGGCGTAGTGCGCGTCCAGGGCCCGGCGCGCCTCGTCGAGCGCGGGATCGGGCAGGGGGCGGCCCTCGTCGTAGAAGCAGAGCAGCCTCGGCACGTCGACGACCCGGTCGTACATGTGTCGCCGCTCCGCGTGCCAGGGCACGGCGTGCAGCAGCCGCTCGAACAGTGTGTCGGCGCCGGAGATCCACCCCGGGCGGACGTCGATCCACGCCCCGTGGTCCAGGACTGTCCGCTTCACCGTCGACCCGAGCGGGCCGGGCCCGATCTCGTCGCCGCAGTCCAGCAGCGAGCTCTGGAAAATCACCCCACCAGTCTAATCAAACGCCTGTTCGATCATGCCTGGCCTTGTGTTGATCTTTCGGGTAGGGGACGGCCAGCGCCGCCGCAGGCGGGCGCGCAGGCAGGAGGCCGCGGCCGCCGACGCGGCGGTGCTGGCGGCGACCCCGATGGGCGCGCCGGACCGGGTGGTCGACATTCCCGTGGGTCCCGGCCCCGAGACCGGAGGACGGCTCCGCCGGACCCGCGTGTGCTACGTCTGCAAGGCGGGATTCGTACAGGTGGGCGGCCTCTATCACCTGCTCTGCCCCTCCTGCGCCGCGCTCAACAGGGCCCGGCGCACGGCCCGCGCCGACCTGTCCGGGCGCCGGGCGCTGCTCACCGGCGGGCGGGTCAAGATCGGCCACCACGTCGCACTGAAGATGCTCCGCGACGGCGCCCACGTCACGGTGACCACCCGCTTCCCCCGGGACGCGGCCCGCCGGTTCGCCGAGGCCGGCGACTGGCCGGACCGCCTGCGGATCGTCGGGATCGACCTGCGCGACCCCCGCCAGGTCGTCGCGCTCACCGACCACCTCCTGCGGGCGGGTGAACCGCTGGACATCCTGGTGAACAACGCCGCGCAGACGCTCCGCCGCCCTCCCTCGGTGTACGCGGCCCTGCTTCAGGAGGAGAGGGCCGGGCTTCCTGCGGGCGCGTGGGCGCCGCCCGGGTTCTCCCCGGTCCCCGGCGAGCACCCCGCCGTACGTCAGGAGGAGGCGCCGTACGGACTTCACGGTGGGCACGGCGATGCCGGACGGCCGCGTCGACCTGTGCAAGCAGGCCCTCGGGCCGATCGGCGCCAGGCTGGTCGCCGAGGCGCTGCCGACCGCCGGTCCGGCCCGCCACCTGCTGATGGGCACGGACGGGCTCGGTGACACGGGCGCCGCCACGGCCGCCGCCGCGGCCACCGCGTCCGGGGCGGAGACCCTCTACCTCGGATGCAACGGCATCGGCCCCGGGGGCGCCTGTGCCGTCGCCGACCGTCTCGTCGCCTCACCCGGAGTCGTACGCGGGCTGTGGCTCAAGCGCAACCCGCTCGGCCCCGGCGGCGGGCGGATCATCGGGGAGGCCGTCGCCAGCGGCCTCACCACGATCGACCTGGTGCAGACCCGCCTGGACGCCCACGGCCTGGCGGCACCGCGCGCCTCGAGGCGGGCCGGGGCGCCGACCGCCGCGTCAGGCCGCCGGGGACGTGACCTCCGGGCGGGTCAGCGCGGTGTGGAGGCGTCGGCACTCCTTACCCAGACGGCTGGTGCGGTGCCGCGCGGCCGCCTCGGCGACCGCCGGGATCTCGCCCCGCGCCCCGCACCACTCCGCGACGTCGGCGGCCAGGGCGACCGCCTCGGTCTGCGGGGGCAACGCCCGCTCACCGGGAGCGGGAAGGAACATCGGCAACACGTGGCACAACACCTCCCACACCTCGCGGTGGGCTCCCCGCAGGGCGGCGTGCCGCAGGCCGGAGATCAGGCGGCTCGGATCGCACGGGGTCCGGACCAGGAGCAGGGCCGCCTGCCTGCCGAGCGCCGCCCCGGACGGCTCCCCGCGCGCCGCGATCGTCAGCAGCGCGGCGGCCCCCTCGGACGGGTCCTTCCCGAGGAGGAAGCGGCCGAGCAGCAGGGCCGTCCCGTCTCCCACCGGCCCCTCCGCACGGGCGATGAGGCCGAGGTGACGCGGATACACCGCCGAGCTCGACGGCGAGCCGAGGAAGGGGGCCAGGAACAGCGCGGCCACCTCACGATGCGAGGGGAACATCGCTGGCCACCAGCCCACGTACGCGTCCCGGTCGACCGGCCCCGGCTGGCGCGGCCCTCGGAGCAGCTCGTCGATCAGCGGGAACCCGGTCGGCCCGGCCAGGATTTGGGGGACCGGGCGGACGTTCGCGCCGGACTCCGTCCAGAGCACCTCGGTCACCGGGTCGGGCAGACCGCCCCCGGCCGCCCAGCGCGCCACGGCCCGGCCCGCCTCGGAGGTCAGCAGCCCGGCACGGCCGGCGACCGCCGGATCGATCACGCGCGGCAGCCGGAGCAGCGCCTGCTGCAGGTCGGCGGCGAGCGGTTCCACGCCCGCCGCCTCGCAGATCTCGATCCTGGCGACCAGCTCGGCGGGATCGAGGTGACCGGTCTCGCTCGTCGGAGTGGCGAGCAGCACCGGGGGCAGGGCGTCCGCCTTCAGCGCGGCGTACACCTCGGCGAGACGGCGCAGCAGGAACAGATGCGGCGGGAAGACGTGACTCGGGTGGGGCAGCCGGTCCTCGTCGCCCGGTTCCGATCCCGGTGTGATCAGCTCCCGGACCATGGCGACCACCCACAGCACGGGCGAGCGCCAGTGCTCGGTCCGGTAGAGGTCGGGGATGCCGCCGCCCAGCCGCAATCCCAGCTCCATGCGCAGCGCGGCGCGGTCCTCCCGGGCCATCCGGACGAAGCCGGCCAGCCAGCGCTCGCCCGTCCGCCAGTCGTCGGCGCGGCGGATCAGCGGGATCAGCTCGTACGGCGCGGCCGGGGTCTCCGGGAACGGCTCCGCCGCCGTGACCGGGGGCAGCGGGGGCGGCACGAACACGTGCCGTTCCCGGGCCGGTGCGGCTTCGCCGCCGAAGACGCCGGCGAACCGCGCGCCGAGGTCTGGGGGCAGCGCGGCGGTGACCTCCGAGAGGCCCTCGCGCTCCTCCTCCGGCAAGGCCGCGGCGTGCTTGAGCGCGATCCGCGCCGCGCGCTCCCGTACGGCGGACGACTCGTGGGTGAGGGCCAGGCGCAGCGCGGGGGCGAAGCGGCCGCCCGGGTGCCGGCGCAGGGACTCGTCCAGCCAGGACAGACCCGTCCGGACGAGGGTGGTCTCGGCGCGGAACAGCAGGCCCTCCAGCGCCTCGGCGACGTCGTCCGGATCCAGCGGCAGGTGCCGAACCTGCCCGAGGGCCAGCGCGGCGACCGGCCCGGGCGCGGAGGGGAGCAGCCGTAGGTGGTCGCGGGCCCGCGGCGCGCTCTCCTCGGCGGCCGGCGCCAGCGTCTCGTGCAGCCGGACGAAGAACCGCAGGTCGGCGCCGGACCCGCCGCGCAGGAACCGGCCGACGCAGCCGTCGAGCAACGTCTCGCGCCGCACCCGGCCCTCGGCGGTGAGCAGGGGAAGCGCCGAGAGCCAGAACGAGTCGTCGCGCAGGGCCCGGCCCACCCCCTCGGCCTCGAACAGGCGGGGGAGCAGCGGGTCGAGCAGCGGGTCCGCGCGCAGGGCGCGGAGCCGGTCGCCGCCCGTCCGCTCGGTCACCCAGGCCAGAACGAGCGCGTCGTTCCCCGGCGGCGGCGTCCCGGTCCGCCGGAGCAGTTCCAGAGCGAGCGGCGCGACCGGCTCGGCCCCGGTGCGCAGCTTTCCCACCAGCCGCGCGCACAGGTCGGCCTGCCAGGACGCGGGGCGGTGGCCGAGCGCCCGGACGAGCGGCCCGAGGTCGGCGGTCGCCCAGCGGCCGAACCCGGTGGTCGGCCAGCCCGTGGTCAGGTCCCGGCGGTTGAGCCAGGCGGCCACCGCGGCGGGGCCGCCGATCGTGGCGGCCCCCGCGATGCGCAACATCTCGCCCCAGTGGGACCAGCGCCTCTGCCGCCCGGTCCCTCCGTGCCAGTCGCGCCGACCGGCCTCGGCGCCCGCCCGCAGCACCGGGATCGCGCCGGGCAGCTCTCGCGCGATCTCCCGGCGCCCGGCGTCGTCGAGGGCGGCGAGCCGAGTGACGAGCGGCATGGGGGCACTCGCCGTGATCAGCTCGTGGATCTCGGCCCAGAGGGTCACGCCGGCGCTCCGAGGTCCACGTCCAGGTCGGCGACGTTGCGGGCGGCCACGATCCGGGCGGCGAGGACGTGCTTGCACGGGCCGCGCGAGCCCCGGTGGTCGTACCACCAGTCGCAGGTGCAGGAGTCCTCACCGAGCCGCACCTGGCGGACGCTCCCGTTCGAGGTCACCTCGGCGGTGTCCCCGGTCACCCGTACGGCGCCGGCCTCGACGAGGGCGCGGGCGGAGATCAGGCGGGGGTTGAGCGCGCGCACGTGATCGCGGTCGTAGGGCAGCTCGCGGTGGAAGTGGGCGGCCTCGGCCAGGTCGTAGCCCACTCGCCCGGCGACGCCGAGCTGGGTGAGGGCGGCCCTGACACGGGCGGGCGGGAGGCCGGACCGCTCGGCGAGCAGCCCGAGCTCGACGATTGGCTCGAAGTTGAGCAGCATGCCGATCACGTCGGCGTCCCCGGCCGCCTCGTCGGTCGCCAGGTCGGTGAGCACGGCGCCCTCTCCCGAGAAACCGCGCCACGTCTCCGGCGAGATCGCCAGGGTGTAGCGCATGCCGGGCAGCTCCAGCTCCCAGGCGCTCGGCGCCACCGGGGTGCCGCCCCAGGTGGAACCGGCCGTCGTGGCCGGGCCGTACGCCCGCAGGGACCGGGCGAAACGCAGCAGCGGCAACATCGTGGCGAGCCGGTGCGGGCCGGTCACGCAGACGGCGCCGGGCGCGGGCGCGGAGGTGAGCCGCAGCTCGCGCCCCGCCGGGACCGCCCAGACCGTGGTGTTCGCCTTCTTGGGCAGGCCGCGCAGGAACCGTACGGCGTGCGGGCCGGCCAGTTCGGCGCGCAGATCGAACCCCGAGGCGATGACCTGCACCTCGGCGAAGCCGCGCAGCCAGCGCTCGGGCAGCGGCACCTTCTTCTCCACCACGGCGCCGTCGAGCGTGGTGACGGTCAGCTCGTCGTGGCCGACGCCGAGGTGCAGCGGGTCGCGGGCGCCCACCCGGGCCAGCGCCTCGCGCAGCGGCAGGTTGACGTCCACGTTGGTCGTGCCCCGGTCGACCACCTCGCCGTCGAGGGCGGGGCCGAGCATGTCGAGCCGCGCGTAGACGCCCCCGCACGCGGAGAACGACTCGAACCTGAGCCGGTCCCCGTCGCACGTCACCACCGGGTCGCGGGTCCAGCCGGGACGCGGCTGGTGATAGCGGGTCAGCGCCACGTCGGCGACGGCGAGCAGCCCGGCCGCCGCCGGGGCCGCCTGGGTGATCAGGCCGCTGAAGAACCGGGGGTGCTCGAGCAGCCCCCGCGTGGTGCGCCCACCGGACGTCGAAAACCCCAGGTGGCCCTCGCTGAGCGTGGAGGGACCGGCGTAGGAATACGCCTGCACGGCATTCGTCATGGCGGCGAGATTAGAGATCGCGTACGACAAATCCGGGGGCTGCGGCGTTTCGCCTCGTCGGGCCCGGGCAGCGGAGCGGGTCGTGACCGACACGGCCGAGCGCGTGCGGCGCGCCGCGCGCGACCACCTCGGGCTGTCCGATCTGCGCCCCGGGCAGCTTCCCGCCATGGTCGCGCTGGCGGACGGCAGGGACACGCTGGCGGTCATGTCGTCCGGCGGCGGCAAATCGGCGATCTACCAGGTGCCGGCCGCGCTCCTGCCCGGCCCGACGCTGGTGGTGTCGCCGTTGATCGCCCTCCAGCGCGACCAGGTGCGCGCGTTGCGCCGGCACGACGAGGACGCGGTGAGCGTGGACGCGGGCAAGAGCGAGACGCAGCGGGCGGAGTCGTTCGAGGCCCTCCAGGAGGGGGAGGCGGAGTTCCTGTTCTGCGCGCCGGAGCAGCTCGCCCGCCCCGAGGTGCTGGACGAGCTGCGCGAGGCCGGCCCGTCGCTGGTCGTGGTGGACGAGGCGCACTGCGTCTCGGCGTGGGGGCACGACTTCCGGCCCGACTACCTGCGGCTCGGCGCGGTGATCGAGGCGCTCGGGCACCCGGTCGTGGCCGCGCTCACCGCGACGGCCGCCCCGCCGGTGCGGGAGGAGATCGTCGAGCGGCTCGGCATGCGCGACCCGGTGCAGGTGGTGCGCGGGTTCGACCGGCCGAACATCCGGCTGGAGGTCCGCCGGACGATGGACGCCGGGCGCAAGGACGACCAGGCCGTGGAGGCGGCACGGGAGGCGGGCGGGCCGGGCATCGTCTACGTGGCGACCCGCCGCCGCACCGGCGACCTCGCCGCACGGCTGGCCGGGGAGGGGATGCGCGCGGCCGCCTACCACGCGGGGATGCCGCGCCGGGAGCGCGACGAGGTGCAGCGCCGCTTCATGACCGGCGATCTGGACGCGGTGGTGGCGACGAGCGCGTTCGGCATGGGCATCGACAAGCCCGACGTGCGGTTCGTGATCCACGCCGACGTGCCGGGCTCGCTCGACGCGTACTACCAGGAGATCGGCCGGGCGGGGCGGGACGGCGAGCCGGCCGTGGCCGTGCTCTGCTACCGGCCGGAGGACCTCCACCTGCAGAAGTTCTTCACGGGAGGGGTGTCCGACGAGGAGAGCCTGGCCCGAGTGGCCGCCGCGGTGGCAGAGGGGGGCGGGGACGGTGTGACCCGTGCCCGGCTGCGCGAGCGGACCGGGTTGTCGCCGCGGCACCTGACGTCGCTGCTCAACCTGCTGGAGGGGACCGGGGCGCTGCGGGTGGGGACGCGCCGGGCCACCGCGCTGCCGGACGCCCCGCCGCCGGCCGAGGCCGCCGCGCGGGCCCGCGCCGCCGCCGAGCGCTTCCGGGACGTGGACCGCACCCGCCTGGAGATGACGCGCCGCTACGCGGAGACCGGGGACTGCCTCCGGGTCTTCCTGCTGGCCTACTTCGGGGAGGAGCGGGCGGAGCCGTGCGGCGACTGCGCCAACTGCCGGGCGGGCGTCGCGGGGGAGGAGGCCGCCCCGGCCGGGGGGCCGTTCCCCGTCCACACCCGCGTACGGCACGAGCAGTGGGGGTCGGGCGAGGTCATCCGGCGTGAGGAGGACCGGCTGACCGTGCTCTTCGACGAGGCCGGATATCGCGAGCTGGCGCTCGGCCCGGTGGTCGAGCAGGGGCTGCTGGTTAGGGAGGGCGGCCCCGGGACAGGGGACCCGGGACGGGAGGACTCAGGACGCAAGGACTCAGGGCATAAGGACTCAGGACATAAGGACTCAGGACGGGAGGACCCTCACGCGGAGGAGGTGAGCGGTCGTGTTCGCTGACCGGCGCGACGCCGGGATCCGCCTGGGCGAGCGGCTCAGGGACCGGCTCGGCGGCGCCGACGCGGTCGTCGTGGGGCTGCCCCGGGGCGGCGTCGTGGTCGCGTACGAGGTGGCCAGGGCGCTGGGCGCCCCGCTCGACGTGATCGTGGTGCGCAAGCTCGGCGTGCCGTACCAGCCGGAGCTGGGCTTCGGGGCCGTCGGGGAGGGCGACGTGCGCGTCCTGAACCCCGACATCGTACGGCTGGCCGGTGTGACGAAGGAGCAGATGGCGCGGGTGGAGCAGGCCGAACGCGAGGAGCTGACCCGCCGCGCCGACCGGTTCCGAGGGGGCAGGCCCCGGGTCGGGCTGGCCGGGCGCACGGTGGTCGTGGTGGACGACGGCGTGGCCACCGGCGGGACGGCGCGGGCGGCGTGCCGGGTGGCCCGCGCCCAGGGCGCGCGACGGGTCGTGCTGGCGGTGCCGGTCGGCGCGCCGGACACCGTCGCCGGGCTGCGGGACGACGCCGACGAGGTGGTGTGCCTCCAGTCGCCGCGCGATCTGTACGCGATCGGGGCCTGGTACTCCGACTTCCCGCAGACGAGCGACGAGCAGGTGGTGGAGCTGCTGCACCGGGCCGTGCAGCCTCCGGGGTTCAGCGGCGAGGTCGAGGTGGACGCCGGGGGCGTCCCGCTGGCGGGTCGGCTGACCGTGCCGGAGGGGGCGCGGGGCGTCGTCGTGTTCGTGCACGGCAGCGGCAGCGGACGGCACAGCCCGCGCAACCGCTACGTGGCGGCGGCGCTCAACCGGGAGGGCCTCGGCACGCTGCTGTTCGACCTGCTCACCTCCGACGAGGAGATCGACCGGGCGAACGTGTTCGACATCCGGCTGCTGGCCGAACGGCTGGTCGCGGTGACCGGCTGGCTGCGGGACCGCCCGGAGGCCGAGGGCCTTCCTCTGGGCTACTTCGGGGCGAGCACGGGCGCCGCCGCCGCCCTGTGGGCGGCGGCGGAACCGGACGGCGACGTCGCGGCGATCGTGTCCCGCGGCGGGCGGCCGGACCTCGCCGGGGAGCGGCTGTCGGCCGTGCGGGCGGCGACGCTCCTCATCGTCGGGGGCGACGACCACGTGGTGCTCAGCCTCAACCAGGCCGCGCAGCAGCGGCTGCGCTGCGAGAACGTGCTACGGATCGTGCCGGGCGCGACCCACCTGTTCGAGGAGCCGGGCGCCCTGGAGGCGGTGGCCGAGCTGGCCGGCGCCTGGTTCGCCGAGCACTTCACCCAGCACTTCGCCGGGCACGTCACGCGTGGCTGATCGGGCGTCAGGCGGCCACGGGGGCGCGCATCAGCTCGGCGCGGTAGCGCACGACGGCGGTCGGCAGGCCGATCAGCACGACGCCGACGAGCGCGCCGCCGTCGTGGTAGCCGACGACGACCTCACCGTCGAGGTCGCCTTCGAGGACCCGGATGTCGCCCGCGCCGAGCGCCGGGGCGCCGAACGACTGGATCCGCAGGTCGTACTGGTCGCTCCAGAAGGTGGGCAGCGGCGCGAACGGCGTCTCGTCGCACGCGCACAGGCCGAGGTCGGACAGCAGCGTCACGGCGGCCCGCTTGGCCGTGTCGGTCGGGATGCTCCAGTGCTCGACCCGCCGCGCCACGCCGTCGTAGCGCGGGTTGGGGAAGCGGGCCACGTCGCCCACCGCCACCACGCCGGCCCGCCCCTCGACGCGCAGCGCGTTGTCGCACAGGACGCCGTCGGACAGGTCGAGGTCGTTGCCGCCCAGCCACTCGGTGTTGGAGGCGGAGCCGACCGCCTCGACGACGACGTCGGCGTCGAGGCGGGTGCCGTCGGACAGTTCGGCCCCGGTGATCCGGTCCTCGCCGAGGAAGGCCGCGACGGTGCGGCCCAGCAGGAACCGCACGCCCCGCTCCTCGTGCCGGCGCTGGAGCGCGGCCCCGAGGTCGTCCCCGAGGGGGCGGCGCATCGGCACCGCCTCGGGCGCGACCACGGTCACGTCGGCGCCGAGGAGCCGCGCCGTCGCGGCGACCTCGCAGCCGATGAACCCGGCCCCGATCACCAGGACCCGGGCGTCCGGGCCCAGCTCGCCGCGCAGCGCGCGGGCGTCCTCGAGGGTGCGCACCACGTGCCTGCCCCGGGCGGGGCCGGGCGTGGGCAGCCGCCGCGGCCGCATCCCGGTCGCGACCACCAGGCCGTCGTAGGCCAGCTCGGCGCCGTCGGCCAGCCGTACGGCTCCCGCGCTCAGGTCGGCGGAGGCGATCGGGACGCCGAGCCGCCAGGTCACGTCCGCGACGGCCGGGCGCAGCCGGAACGCGACCGCCTCATGGGTCACCTCGGAGGCGAGGGCCTCCTTGGAGAGCGGCGGCCGGTTGTACGGCATGTGGGTCTCGTCGCCGACGGCGACGATTTCTCCCATGAATCCGGAGGCGCGCAGCCGCTCGGCCGCGCGCAGGCCGCCCATCGAAGCGCCCGCGATCAGGATGCGCCGGGTCATCGTGCTCAGCCCTCGATCGTGATGGCCTGGAGCGGGCAGACGTCGGCGGCCTCCTCGACGGCGTCGCGCAGCGACTCGTCGGGCTCGGCCTCGTAGACGAGCCGGCCGTTCTCGTTGATCTGGAAGACCTCGGGGGCGGAGAAGACGCACTGCCCGTGGTCCTTGCAGACGTCCATGTCGACGATGACCTTCATGGTGAGACTCCTTGTGATGGTTAACGCTTCGGGGCGCGGATGCCCCGGAACTCCCAGTCGCCGCCGAAGGTGGTCGAGATGACCTCCTCCGACTCGGTCGGCTGGGCGCCGCAGTCCTCGCGGATCGGGGCGGGCCCCTGGACGATGTGGTTGCGCAGCGTGCCGAGGCCCTCGACCTCGACGTCGACCACGTCGCCCGGCTGGACCGGCCGCGAGTTGGCCGGGGTGCCCGACAGCAGCACGTCGCCGGGGTAGAGCGTGATCGTGCGGGCGATGTCGGCGACGAGGTAGTGCATGTCCCACTCCATCTCGTCGGTGGAGCCGTCCTGCGCGACCTCGCCGTTCACGTACGTGCGCAGCCGCTTGCCGCGGAAGTCCCAGTCGGTGACGAGGCCGGGGCCGAGCGGGCAGAGCGTGTCGGAGCCCTTGACCCGCAGCATCGAGCCGGCGTCGGTGTCGCGGAAGTCGTGCAGGCCGTAGTCGTTGCCCACGGTGTAGCCGGCGATGTAGTCCCCGGCCTCCTGCGGCGAGATGTTGCGCGCGGTGCGGCCGATGACGATCGCCACCTCGCCCTCGTAGTTGAGGTACTTGCACCGCTCGGGGCGGACGATCGCGCCCTTGTGCCCGTTCAGCGCCGAGGTCGGCTTGTGGAAGTACGTCGGCGCCGGGGGCAGCGAGGTCATGAACTCCTCGACCCGGCTGCGGTGGTTCAGGTGCACGGCGATGATCTTGCTGGGCACGCTCGGCGGCAGGTGGACGGCGTCCTCGACGCCCACCACGCGGCCGTCGGCGCTGACCAGCTCGTCACCCTCGCGGCGCACCTGGGTGGCGGCGCCGTCCAGGAGGATCCTGCGGTACTCGGGCATCAACGGGTCCCTTCGAGGGTGAACGGGTACGGGTACGGGTCGCCCGAGCTGTCGGTCGCCCGGGGAGCGGCGAAGCCGCCCTCCGGCCGGTCGAACCAGATGTGCACCTGGCCGGTGCCCGTGGCGTTCTCGTAGTCGCTGTACTGCCGGCCGGGCGCGGTGAGGTCGTGCTCGCCGAGGGCCCCGGCCATCATCAGGTAGTGGCCGAACCGCGCCTCCGGCTTGAAGCGGTAGAAGTCCTCCATCGTGTCGAGCACGCGGGCGTGGTCGCCCGCGAGCATCCACGCGATGCGCTCCTCGTCGGCGGCCCGCGCCTCGGGGGTGCGGACGTGCCGGGGGTCGCTCGACTCGTGGGCGCGCACGTGGCGCAGCGGCCAGAACATGTGCGAGAGCGCGCCGGAGGCGATCAGCAGCACCTTGCGGTCGCTCGCCGCGACGGCCTCGCCGACCGCGCGGCCGAGCCGCAGGTTGTCCTCGGTCTCGGCGGTCTGGCACATGCCGATGGTGATCCACCGCTTGTCCGGCCGGCCGAGGTACTTCCACAGGTTGACGGTCGCGTAGAAGATCGGCAGGTGGTGGTCGTCGATGGCGGTGATCCAGGTGGCGTGCTTGTCCTGGTACGACGCGATCAGGCGGGCCAGCTCGGGGTCGCCGGGGAAGTCGTACGGGATCCGGCACATGCCGCGCGGCAGCTCCTCGGAGGTGAAGAGGCCGGAGCGGCGGTCCTGCGCGGTCACCACGAACTCGAACGTGGTCGCCCAGTGGGAGTCGAAGACGATCACGGTGTCGTAGTCGACCGTGTCGAAGACCTCCTCGCGCAGGCGGCGCAGCCCGGGGACGATGCTGATCTCCTTGCCCTCGTTGAGCTCCTTGCGGATCTCCAGGGGCAGCATGACCGTCGGGGCGTGGGCGAGGATGCCCGCGCCGACGATTTCACCCATTCCAGCCTCCCGGCGCGGTGACGGTGTTCTTGACGTCGCAGTAGAAGTCGAAGCTCCAGTCGCCGCCCTCACGGCCGACGCCGGACTGGCGGGAGCCGCCGAACGGGGCCTGGAGGTCGCGGACGAAGAAGCAGTTGACCCAGACGGTGCCGGCGACCAGCCGCTCGGTGACCCGGTCGGCCCGCTCGCGGGAGCCGGTGGCGAGGGTGGCGGACAGGCCGAACCTGGTGGAGTTGGCCATCTCGACGGCCTCGTCCTCGGTGCGGAACGTCTGGAGCGTGAGGACCGGCCCGAAGACCTCCTCGTTGACGATCTCGCTGTCCGGGGCGACGCCGGTGAACAGCGTCGGCCGGTAGTACAGCCCGCCGAGGTCGGTGTTGGGGCCGCCGCCGATGACGGGGGTGGCCCCGGCCGCGATCGCGCGCCGGACGAACCCGTCGACCCGCTCGAAGTGCTCGCGGTGGATGTTGGGGCCGATGTCGGTGGCGAGGTCGCGCGGGTCGCCCTGGCGCAGGCGGCTCGCCTTGGCGACGAAACGCTCGGTGAACTCGGCGGCGACGCTCTCCTCGACCAGCAGCCGGGTCCCGGCCAGGCAGACCTGCCCGGCGTTGTCGTACTGCTCGACCGCGAGGTCCACGGCCAGGTCGAGGTCGGCGTCGGCGAAGACGATCAGCGGGGACTTGCCGCCGAGCTCCAGGGACAGCGGGGTCAGGTTGGCCGCCGCCGCGCGGGCGATGTGCCGGGCGGTCGGCACCGAGCCGGTGAAGCTGATCCGGCGCACGTCGGGGTGGGCGACCAGCGGCGCGCCGACCTCCTCGCCGTACCCCTGGACGACGTTGAAGACGCCGTCGGGCAGCCCGGCCTCGACCGTGATCTCGGCGAGCAGCGACGCGGTGAGCGGCGACCACTCGGCCGGCTTGAGGACGACCGTGTCGCCGGCCGCGAGGGCGGGGGCGATCTTCCAGGTGGCCAGCATGAGCGGCGCGTTCCACGGGGTGATCAGGGCGCAGACGCCGGCCGGGTCCCAGGAGACGTGGTTGCGGTGCCCGCGGGTCTCGAAGTCGTCGTGCCCGAGCTTGAGCAGCCAGTCGGCGAAGAAGCGGAAGTTGTGCGCCACACGGGGCATCACGCCACGCAGGTGCGAACGCAGCAGAGCGCCGTTGTCGGTCGTCTCCACGATCGCGAGCTGGTCCAGCCGCTTCTCGACTCCGTCGGCGATCGCGTGCAGCAGACGCGCCCGCTCCTCACGGCTCGTGCGCGCCCACGCGGGGAACGCTTTGGTCGCGGCGCGGACCGCCTCGTCCGCCTCCTTCGCGCCGCCGCGTGCGACGCGCGCGATCACCTGTCCGTCGATCGGCGATACGTCGTCGAACTTCTCAGGTGAGGAGACTCGTTCGCCCCCGATCCAGTGATCCTCCTGAATCGTGACATCCCCGACAGTGGCCATCCGCTCCTCCAAGTCGTTTGGTTCCAAACAATTTAGGTCGCCCTCTGCTGAGCAGTCAATATGACGGTATCGTTTGGAGTCAAACAACCTTGAAGGAGGCTGGGATGCCCGACCGCCGGCCGATCATCGCGATCCCCTCGCGGTTCGCCGCGACAACGTCCGCGCTCCGCTACTCGGCGGTGGTCACCGCCCGAGCGCTCGCCGACGCCGTCCACCGCGCCGGTGGCGAGCCCTTCCTCATGCATCCCGTCGGCGCGGACGAGGCGGCCGACCGGCTGGCCGTCGCGGACGGCCTGCTGCTCCCCGGCGGGGGCGACCTCGCCCCCTCCGCGTACGGCGAGGACGCGGCGCACGAGAGTGTCTACGACGTGGACGCCGAGCAGGACGCCTTCGACCTCGCGGCGGCGCGGCACGCGCTGCGCGCCGGGCTGCCCACCCTCGCCGTCTGCCGGGGGCTCCAGGTGGTCAACGTCGCGCTCGGCGGGCGGCTGCTCCAGCACATGGAGCCCGACCACCGCCACGTCGTCCACCCCGTGCGCGTACGGCCCGGCACGCTGCTGGCCGGGGTGACCGGCGGGGAGAAGGTCGAGGCGTCCTGCTACCACCACCAGTGCGCGTCGTCGCTGGGAGAGGGCCTGGCGGCCGTCGCGCACGCCGAGGACGGCACGATCGAAGCGGCGGAGCTCACCGCGGGCGCCGGCTGGTTCCTCGGCGTCCAGTGGCACCCCGAGGACACCGCGGCGACCGACCCGGTCAACCAGCGGATCTTCGACGCGCTGGTCGAGGCGGCGAGGTCGGCCTGAGCGGCTCGCTCTGACCGGCCCGGCTCGACCCGCTCAGTCTGACCCGCTCAGCTTGACCGGCTCAGCTTGACCGGCCCGGCCTGACCGGCTCAGCTCGACCGGCGGCGTCCCCCGCGGCGCGGCGGCGCGGGGGACTCCCGTCGCAGGTTCTCCCTGCGCTCCTCGCCGTGCTCCTCCAGATGCGTGATGATCCGGCGCAGCGTGTCGGCGAGGTGCAGGGACTCCTCGTCGTCCAGCGCGCCGACCACGAACGACTCCTCGTCGTTGAAGGCGGGGAACAGCTTCTCCATCAGCGCGAGCCCCTCGGGGGTGAGCCGCAGCAGCGCCAGCCGGCCGTCGTCGGGGTGCTGGCGGCGCACCGCCAGGCCGCGCGACTCCAGGGTCTTGATGATGCCCGTGAGGGTGCCCTTGGAGATGCCCGCCTCGGCGGCCGCGTGCCGGGTCTCGATCTCCTCCCAGATCCACACCACCCACAGCACGACGAACGCGCTCCAGGTCAGGTCGGCGGAACGCAGCGCCGAGTTCTCCAGGTGCTGCCGGACGGCGGCGGCCGCGCGATAGAGGTTGGAGACCGCGGCGAGCGCCTCACGGCGGACCGGAATGGGGCCCAAGCGGCGCTTCACCGCCTCCTCGGTCTCCGAGAGCGAATAGTGCGCGGGCACCCCGGCTCCTTTCATGTCAACTCTTGCGTCAGGTTCATTTGTACACGTACGATCCGCGAAACAGCAGGTCGTACGCATACAAACGATCTAGCGTTTCTCGTGAAGTCCTGTGGTCGCACTCGTGAGCGGGCGGATCACGAAGGAATCACCCCGCTCCACCCCACATTGGAAGGTTGCCATGGCCGATGAGGCGATCGCCACTGGACGGCTGTCAGCCGCTGATCAATCCGCGACGCACACCCTCTCCCGCCGGCGGATCGGCGTACCGGACATCGTCTTCTTCGTGGTGGCGGCCTCGTCGCCGCTGACCGTCGCCGCGGGCGGCCTTCCGATGAGCTACGGCACCACCGGGGTGACCGGGGTCCCGCTCATCTACCTGATCCTCGCGGCCGTGCTCGCCGTGTTCTCCGCCGGTTACGCCGCGATGAGCCGGCACATCTCCAACGCGGGCGCGTTCTACTCCTACATCGCCCAGGGACTCGGCCGGGTGACCGGCGTCGGCGCCTCGTTCGTCGCCCTCGTCGCGTACAACGCGATGCAGGTCGGCCTGTACGGGCTGTTCGGCGCGGCCGCCGGCGGGCTGGTCTCCGCGCACCTGGGCGTGGACGTGCCCTGGTGGGTGTGCTCGCTGGTCGCCCTCGCGCTGATCGCCTTCCTCGGCTATCGCCGGATCGACCTGAACGCCAAGGTCCTCGCCGTCCTGCTGGTCTGCGAGGGGCTCACCGTCCTGGTCTTCGACATCGCCCAGGTCGGGAACGCCCCCTCCGGCCTGAGCGCCGAGCCGTTCACCTGGAGCGCCGTCACCACCGGCGCCGTCGGCGCCGGCTTCTGCTGGGTGATGGCCTCGTTCATGGGCTTCGAGTCCGGTGCCATCTACAGCGAGGAGTGCCGCGACCCCCGCCGCACCGTCAGCCGTGCCACCTACATCGCCGTCGCCCTGATCGGCGTCTTCTACGCCTTCACCGCGTGGGCGATGTCCATGGGCACCGGCGTCGACAAGATCGTCGACGAGTCCGCGAAGAACGGCACCGACCTCGTCTTCATCCTCGGCGAGGCGACCCTCGGCTCCGCCTTCTCCACGCTGGCCAACGTCTTCATGGTCACCGCGGTGTTCGCCGCCCTGCTGTCCTTCCACAACGCGGTGGCCCGCTACTTCTTCGCCCTCGGCCGCGAGGGTGTCCTCCCGTCCCGCCTCGGCGACTCCCACCCCCGCCACGGCTCCCCGTACGTCGGCTCCCTCTCCCAAACGGCCATCGCGTTCGTGGTCGTGCTCGGGTTCGGCGTCCTCGGCGGCGACCCGACCGGCACGCTGTTCAACTGGTTCACCAACCTCGGCGCGCTCGGCGTGATCCTGCTGCTGGTGGTCACCTCGGTGTCGGTCCTCGGGTTCTTCCGCCGTGACACGCGCGGGGAGAACGGCTTCAGCCGCGTCATCGCCCCCACGCTCGCCGGCGCGGCGCTGGCGGTCATCCTCGTGCTCGCCGTCGTCAACTTCAACGCCCTGCTCGGCACCCCGCCGGACTCCGTGCTCAACTGGCTGATCCCCGGCCTCGTCCTGCTCGCCGGTCTCGTCGGAGTCGGCTACGGCCTGCGCATCAAGGCCGCCGACCCCGAGACGTACGCCCGGATCGGCCACGGCGCCATCCCGGCGGACGGGGCCTGAGGGCAAGAAAGAGGGAGGGCCGGGGTTCACCCGGCCCTCCCTTCTTCTTTGGCCCGCTTCCTCGTCCGGCCGCTACTCGGCGAGGGCGCCCGAGGCGCCCGACTCCAGCAGGGTGCCGCCGTTCCAGACGACCCCGACCTGGCGGTAGTAGCCGCCGATGATCTCGTCCGGGGTGAGGTCGGCCAGCTCCTCCGTCGGCGCGTCGAACAGCTCGATCTCCGCGTCGCCGGTCCACGCCTGGCCGCCCTCGAAGGACGCGCCGCCGGTGACGATCAGCTCGTCCAGGGCCAGTCCCTTGCCCGGCTCGATCGACGGCAGCCAGCGGTTGTGCGCCATCGGGTGGCCGTTGACGAAGCCGTTCGTCTCACTCGGCTCGCGGAGTCGTACGACGGCCTGGGCGAGGCGCCGGTCGGCGGCGGCGAGGGTGGCGCCGAAGAGGCCTCCCTCGCCGATCTGCGGCGCTGCCTGGCCGAACGGGTGCGGCCGGGTCATGTGGATCGAGCCCAGCTTCTTGGGGTAGCCCTGGTGCACGCCCCGCGCGATGGCGAAGTCCTTGTCCACCCAGATGTAGACGCAGCGGGAGTACGTCCGCCCCTCGTAGGAGCAGCGCACCACGACGAAGCACTCCTTGTACTGCGACCGGACGGGGTCGAGCAGCTCCTCCCGCCCGCCGGAGCACGACTGCCAGTCCGCCCAGATCACCGCCACCGCGCCCGGGTCCTCCTCCGCGAGCGAGAGCGACTCGGGGAGCAGCGCGGCCACCTTGGCGGGATCGGTCCGATACTCCACGGTCAGCAGGTCGCCCGAGTAGTACCAGGGCGGGCTCGGAACCAGCGAGGACCGGCCGGTCACCGTCTTGGGCGTGTAGAAACCGCGCAGCTTGGCCACGGCGCCTCCTTGGGGGCAGAGCAGTTCATTTGGATCCATACGATATGTGCTGAGCTGCGGGTTGTCACCCATGGCCCCCGGATATCTTCGATTGATGGGCTCTTGTTGTCCCACCAATTGGGGCGTATTGTTTGCGTCCAAATGAACCCCCCACGTCCTGGCACTATCGAGGAGGCCACGTGAGCACGGAGTCCCCGGAACGGACCGTTCAGCGCCTTAAGGAGCAGGGCGTCGACGTCGTCCGCATCGGCTATCCCGACCTCATCGGCACCGACCGGGGCAAGGACGTGCTCGTGGAGCGGCTTCCCGACGTGTGCGAGAACGGCGTCGCCTTCTGCCGCGCCGTCTACTACACCTCGCCCCAGGCCGACGTCGTCCCGGTGCCCGGCGGACTCGACGCGGGCCTCCCCGACATCTCGATCCGTCCTGACCTGTCCACGCTCGTCCCGCTCGCCTGGGAGCCCGGCGTCGCCTACTGTCTCGGCGACGCGATCAACCCCGCCACAGGGGAGGCCTTCCCCGAGTCGCCGCGCGAAGTCGTCCGCGCCGCCGCCGCCCGGCTGGCCGAGCTCGGACTGACCGGCGTCGTCGGCCCCGAGCTCGAGTACTTCCTCATGGAGCCCGACGGCGACGGCTGGAAGCGCTACGACGACGCCCCCGGCAACGTCTACGTCGTCGGCGCCAAGGGCGACAAGGGCTCCCACGTGCTGCGCACCCTGCGCACCCTGCGCGGGATGGAACTCGGCGTCACCATGGGCAACCACGAGTTCTCCGGCGGCCAGTTCGAGATCAACCTGCACCACTCCGAGGCCGTCGACGCCGCCGACCGGGCGTTCCGCTTCAAATCCGCCATCAAGGAACTCGCCCGCCGCGACGGCCTGATGGCGACCTTCATGGCCAAGCCGTTCAACGACGAGGGCGGATCCGGCTTCCACATCCACATCTCCTGCATGGACGAGAGCGGCCGCAACATCTTCGACGACCCCTCGGGCGCGTACGGGCTGTCGGACCGCGCCAGGCACGCCATCGGCGGGATCCTCGCGCACGCGCCCGCGCTCGCCGCCCTGCTCAACCCCACGATCAACTCGTACAAGCGGTTCGGGCCCGACACGCTCGCCCCCTGGCTCATCGACTGGGGCCTCGACAACCGCAGCGCCATGCTCCGCGTCCCGCCGGAGCGCGGCGCCGGCGCCCGCCTCGAGGTGCGGCTCGGCGACGCCTCCGCCAACCCCTACCTCGGCATCGCCGGCCTGCTCGCCGCCGTCTACCTCGGCATCCGCGACGGCGTGGAACCCCCCGCCCCCCTCTCCGGCTACGGCTACGACACCACCAAGGCGCCCGTCCTGCCCATGTCGCTGCCCGTCGCCCTGGACGCCCTCAGCGCCGACACCGCCCTCGGCGAGGTCCTCGGCAAGGAGTTCATCACCGCCTACCTCGCCTACAAGCGCAACGAAGTCGAGCGCTTCTCCCAGTTCATCACCGACTGGGAGTTCCGCGAGTACGCCTACCACCTGTAGTTCTCACCACCCTTTCTGGAGGATCCGATGCGCCTGGAAGACGTCGACCTGGCGGACAACGACAAGTTTCTCGACGGCGACACCCCGTGGCGCATGTTCGACGTGCTGCGCGAACAGGCCCCGGTTCACTGGCAGGACGAGGGCGAGCACGGCAGCGGCTTCTGGTCCGTCACCCGCCACGCCGACATCGTCCGCGTCGACCGCGACCCGGCCACCTTCACCTCCACGAAGTTCACCAACCTGGAGGAGGTCGACGACCGGCAGGCCACCATCCGGCGCTCCATCCTGGAGACCGACGGCCCCCGGCACAGCGTGCTCCGCCGCATCCTGCAGCGCGAGTTCACCCCCAGGGCCGTCGCCGGGTACGAGGTCTTCCTGCGCGGGCTCACCGCCCGCACCCTCGACGCCGCGCTCGCCAAGGGCACGTTCGACTTCGTGAAGGAGGTCGCCGCCGACTTCCCGATCAACGTCCTGGCCAAGATGCTCGACGTGCCCGCCGACGACACCCAGCAGCTTATCGACTGGGGCAACCGCATCATCGGCAACACCGACCCCGACTACGCCGACGTCCTCCTGCACAGCGAGGAGAGCGAGAAGTACCGCGACCTCCCCTTCCGCAGCCCTGCCTCCATCGAGGTCTTCGAGTACGGCCGCGAGCTGGCCAGGCAGCGCCGCGGCGGCGACGGCACCGACCTCGTCAGCAAGCTGGTCAACGAGACCCCCGCCGACGGCGTGCCGCTCTCGCCGACCGACTTCGACAACTACTTCCTGCTCCTCGTGGTCGCCGGCAACGAGACCACCCGGCACGCCATCTCCCACACGATGCGCGCCCTGATCGAGCACCCCGAGCAGGCGGAGAAGCTCCGCCAGGACCTCTCCCTCATGCCGAACGCGGTGGAGGAGTTCCTGCGCTGGGCCTCCCCGGTCTACCACTTCCGCCGCACCGCGACCCAGGACGTCGAGATGCACGGGCAGAAGATCTCCGAAGGCGACAAGGTCGTCATGTGGTTCGCCTCCGGCAACAGGGACGAGCGCGCCTTCGAGTCGCCCTACACCTTCGACGTGACCCGCCAGAACAACGACCACATCACCTTCGGCAAGGGCAGCCCGCACTTCTGCCTCGGCAACGCGCTCGCCCGCCTGGAGATCCGGATCATGTTCGAGGAGCTGCTGCCGCGCATCTCCGACATCAAGCTCGCCGGCGACGTCCGCCGGGTCCGCTCCAACTTCGTCAACGGCATCAAGGAGCTCCCGGTCACCGTCACCCTGGCCTGATCCGTACCGGCGCGGTGGGGAGGGGGCGGTCGCTCGCACAGCGCGGCCCGAGACCGGGCGCCTCGACGGTCTGGGCGTGCGAGGTCCGGGGCGTGCGATGCTCCGGGGCGTGCCATGATCCGAACGAGATCTGCCAGGAAATCATGCTCCCCCTTGTAAAGGTCGGCACCGGGGGCGATCATGAGTTCCCGTGACGAAAAAGATCCTTTCCAGCGTCGCCGGCATCGTTCTGGGTGCTGCCGCCCTCGTCGGCAGCACCGCTTCCCCCGCCGCCGCGGTGGGCAGCTGCTCCAAGACCGCGAGCAGCGACCACTCGGTGAGCGTCAAGTGCACCAGCGGGCTTGAGACCTACTTCCGGGTCTACGGCTACTTCTGCTCCACCTCGTCCTGCTCCTACGTACCGGGCACCCTGGTCTCCCTGGGCGGCACGAGCAAGGTCACCAGCAGCGCGTACTACAGCGGCAAGTGGTACGTGAAGGGCTGCTACGTGACGAACGGCTGCTGAGTCACCCGGGCCCGGACCTCTTCGTGAGGCCCGGGCCCTTTTACGCGCGGCGTGCTCGGTTCTTGCCACGGAATGGAATCGTGACTGCGGGGGACGTGCGTGGTTCGCGCTGCTGGATGGTGACGGCTGCGCTGCGGCGGGCGGCTGCTCGGGCGTAAATGGTGGCAGCGGCGGATCGAAGCTGTATCCGGTTCGCTCTGCTGGATGATGACCGCTGCGCTGCGGCGGGCGGCTGCTCCGGCGCGCCGTGATAGCTGGTCTCTGGTGCAACCGCTTCGCGGCTCCGGGCGCGGTGGTACAGGGCACGGTCCTACGCGCGCCGGAGGCCCCACCCGCCTCCGCTCCGCTTCCCCGCCGCCCCTTGTCCTGCTCCCAGTCCCGCGCGGCTGATTCCCCTCCGGCTGTGGCGCGGCCTCGGTTCAGCGTGATCTGGCGAGGAACCCCGGGCGTTCACGCCCGGGAGGAAGCGCTTCCGAAGGGCGGGATGTCCTCGGCCGGACCGCGGACGCGCACGCCACCGCCGTTCCGTCCGCTCGGTCCTGATTCAGACGCGTCAGGAACCGAAGAAGCCCTCCCGGTGGTATTTGCAGGTGCCGCCGCCGCATGTGGGGTCCGAATTCCAGCCGTCGCTGTACGCGACCATCCGATAACGCATTACGGATCCCTTGGTCTTCACTTCCCAGTCATCCGGCGGCACCTGGCCGTCGTACTGTTTGACGTAGTTGCCGAAGGCGTTCATGTAATAGATCCGGTGTCTTGCGTTCAGGGAGCTCGGCGACCCCGCAGGGGTGCAGTTGTACACGAAACTATTTGTATAGCGTTCTTTGCCGCCGAAGTCCGCCGAATAGTACGCTTTGGGCTTCCTGCCGGGTATGGCGGAATCGCTCCAGTCCGGATGCCAGAAGTATCCCGAATTGCATGTGGGCGCCTCCGAGGCACTGGAGGCGGACCCGGGCACCGCGAGCTGGCGGGCGACGATGGGAGAGGCGGTGACCGTTCGGCCCTGGAGGTCCGGCGGCGGAGTCGAGTCGTCTCGGGGCTCGTCCAGCAACAACCGGGGAACCGGCAGGCTCCGCGGTGTCACCTCCAGGTAGGCGTCGAGCATGTTGTCCAGCGGAAGCGGCACGACCGGCGCGTTCTGCCCTCCGTGTCCTTTCTGGAGGAGCCCGTAATCTTCCGAGGACGGGCTGTGGGAGAACACGACCCGCACGCCGTTCGCGAATGTGAGATCGGCGAGCGTGTCCTCCGGATCCTCCACTGCCGTTCCGTCATCGGGCGACGGGTCGTCGGGAGTGGCCGTGGTCGGCGCGATGGACTGCGCGAAGCCCGGGGGTGCGGGCGCCGCCAGGGCCGCGAGCGCCAATACGGATATGGACAGCATTACGGTCGGTTTCCTGGCCGTCATCGCGGCACTCCTTTAATTTCCCGAGGGACGAGTCCTGCGCGGAGTATGAGCCGCGCGTTAAGAACGGTCAAGTAACGGAATCGGCTCGGAATGCGGGTTGAATCCGCTGCACTCGTGAAATCTGAGGAAAAATCCGACGTTCGCATGATTTTGGGCCGACCGTTAAAAGCGGAAGGCGCCGGCGTGCGGTTCCGTCGTTGGTTTCGCCGTGAGGGAGCGGTGGATCATTTCCATTCGTCAACGTATGCTTTGGTGCGACTGTCTCAGATTTGGTGTGGTCTGCGATGGCCGGTCGTTGTTTTCCTTGTTGTAGCTCTGTATGCAGATCCGGATTCGTGACGGCGTGCCGGACTGCATGGACGCGTAGAGGAAGGCGAAGAAGTCAATGGCGTTTCCAATAGCGGCAACGGGCCCCAGGGGGCTGGCCTACACTGCCAACCGCGGTAACCGCACGGTATCGGTGATCGACACCGCGACGGGCGCCACTACTGCGAATATCCGGGTTGTTGGGAGTGGTTGGTCCAGTCCATCGGACGTCGTGGTCAGCCCGGACGGCACCCGCGCCTACACCGCCAACCCCGACCTCGGCTCCGTGTCGGTGATCGACACGGCGACCAACACGGTCACCGCCACGGTCGCGGCGCCTGGCACAACGCTCGTCGTCTCCCCCGACGGGAGGAAGGTGTATGTCACCGGCCAGGGTGCGGGGTCGGTTACGGTGATCGACACCGCGACCAACACCGTCAGCGCCAGGATTCCGGTCGCCGGTTACCAGGGCATAGCCGTCACTCCCGACGGCAGCCGCGTCTACGTCTCCCATTGGAGTGAGCACGGCGTGTCGGTGATCGACACGGCGACCAACAGGGTTGTCGCCGTCGTGCCCACAACCGGTGGCTGCTACGGATTGGCGGTGCACCCCGACGGCACCCGTGTGTACGTGGCCGACAACGAAGCCCAAATCGTGTCCGTCATCAACACCGCCACCAACACGATCAGCCGCTCCATCGGGGTGGGGTCGCCCCCTACCGGTGTGGCGGTCACCCCCGACGGAGCGGGCGTCTACGTCGGGTGTGAAGAGGGCCCGGTGTCATTGATCGACTCCGTCGGCAACAAGGTCGTGGCCACCATCCCGGTCTGGGACGCTGGCGCGCTGGCGGTCTCCCCGGACGGCACGTTCGTCTACGTCCCCGACTATTCGAAGCACACGTTGTCGGTCATCAACGTGGCCGGCAACACGGTGACCGGCACGGTCGCCGTCGGTCCCAATCCGTGCAGCGTCGCGTTCGGCCCGGGGGTTCCCCTCCGCACCGACACGCCCACTGTGGTCAAGGGCGCGCCCCTCAAAGTGCGCTACTCCACCGTGCCGGGCAATGTCAGGAGCACGAACTGGGTCGGCGTCTACCCCGACGACGGCGGCGCAACCATAGGGAAAAAGAATTCCTTCGTCTGGGCGTACGCGCCCAACGCCGCCGGCAGCGTCACCTTGGACACCGGCGGGGTGCCCGGGCCGGGCCGTTACGCGGCCTGGTACTTGTACAACGACGGCTACACCACCCTGGCCGGCCCGCTCACCTTCACCGTGACCTGAGCCCGTGACCGCGCGCCCGGTACGCACCACGTACAAGACGGCGTGGGTGTCCGGGCGCCGGAGACGAGCCATCACGGAACGGCGGGTCCGCTGGGGCGTGTCTGACGATCGGGAGTTCCCCGGCGGCGGGAGCGGTAGAGTCGGGCCTCATGCCGGAAATGCCGCGTGTGCTTGCCGTACAGAACCACACGAACGGGGGTCCCGGGCGGTTCGGGGAATGGCTGGACGCCGCCGGGGTCGCCGTCGACGTGGTCACCGCCTTCGACGGGTCCGCCCTCCCGTCGCGGTTGGAGCACGACGGCCTGATCGTGCTCGGCGGCGGTTACCTGCCGGACGAGGACGAGAAGGCGCCCTGGCTGCCGGCCACCCGCGCCCTCGTCGAGCAGGCCCTCGCCCGGTCGGTGCCGTTCTTCGGCATCTGCCTCGGCGGGCAGATGCTGGCCTCGGTCGGCGGCGGGAAGGTCCAGGGCGACGCCGGGGCACCCGAGCACGGCAGCACGTCCATCACCATGAGGGCCGAGACGGCGGACGACGTGCTCTTCGGCGGGCTGCCCGCCGCCGTCCCGGCGATCGAGAACCACATCGACGCCATCACGGCCCTGCCGCCGGGCGCGGTCTGGCTGGCCGAGACCGAACGTTGCCCCTACCAGGCATTCCGGCTGGGCGACCGCGCCTGGGGCGTGCAGTTCCACCCCGAGGTGGGGGCCGAACGCATCCGGCAGTGGGATGTCGAGTACACCCGCCGACGGGGTCTCGACCTCGACGAGTTGTACGCCGCCGCCGTGAGCGACGACCCGCTCTCGCGGGCCGCCTGGAGTGAGGTGGCCGCCCGTTTCGCCACCTTGGTCAAGGAAGGACGTTCCTAGGCCAGAAGGCGGGCGATGACACGGTCGAGTGCGTCGAGGTCCGCGGGATCCAGCGCGAGCAGCGCCGGGGGTGGCGCGCCGAGAATGCGTTCGGCGACGTCGGCGGCGCGCACGCCTTCGGGAGTGACCGAGACGATCTTGGCTCGCCGGTCGTCCGGGTGGGGAGCGCGCTCGACCAGCCCGCGCCGTTCCAGGTCCGCGACCACGATCGTGGTGTACGGGGCGTCTGTGGTGAGCCGCTCGGCGAGCCGCCGCAGCGTCAGCGGTTCCGCGGCGACGAGGCGCAGGGCCTTCACCCGGATGAAGCTCATGCCGAGCGTGTCGCACACCTCTTTGCGCCGCTCGTACCGGTCGAGCACCAGGCCGCGCATTCCCCGCCACACGCGCGCCGCCACGTTCTGATCGAGCCGTTCCGCGACCGGATCCATGGGAGGAAGCTCGTTCATCGCGACCTCACCGGCTCGTACGACGCCAGGCGCGCGGCGGTCCGTTCGGCGGTGGCCCTGGCCCAGGCGCTGGTGCTGACGAGGGCGAGGACCAGGACGAGCAGGCCGTACGCGGCGACGATCCACCAGGCGACGTGGCTGGCCCGGGTGAAGTCGGGGATGTGGACGGCGGAGGCGACCACCGACCCGGCGATGGCGACTCCGAGCGACTGCCCCACCTGGCGGCTGGTCGAGGCGACGGCGGCGGCGACCCCGGCCTGCGAAAGCGGCATCCCGGAGACGGCGGTGTTGGTGATCGGCGGGTTGACCACCGCGAAGCCGAAGCCGAAGATCAGGTAGATCGCCAGCAGGACCGGGATGGGCGTGGTGACGGTGACCTGCGCGAGCAGTACGCCGGCCACGGCGATGCAGGCGCCGCCCGCGAGGAGCGACATGCGGGGGCCGCGCGCGCCGACCAGCCGCCCGGAGAGCGGCCCGAAGATCAGCGTCGCCAGCGCGGTGGGCAGCATGCAGAGCCCGGCGTGCAGGGCGGACAGGCCGCGGATGTCCTGCAGATAGAGCGTGTTGACGAAGAGGAAGGTGCCGAGCCCGGCGAAGCCCGCCACCGCGATGGCCGCCGCCCCCGAGAACGGGGCGCTGTGGAAGAAACGCACGTCGATGAGCGGCTCCGCGCGGCGCGACTCGTACACGATCAGCCCGACGAGGGAGAGCAGGGCGACGGCGAAGCACCCGATGGTCAGGCCGGACGTCCAGCCCAGGCCGGGCCCCTCGATGATCCCGTACGTCAGGGAGGCCAGCAGGACGATGACGAGCGCCTGACCCAGGGGATCGGTCCTGCGAGGCCTGTCGGACCTGGACTCGGGGACGAACCTCCAGGTGAGGAGCACGGCGACCAGGCCGATCGGCACGTTGATCCAGAAGATGGACCGCCAGCCGACGCTGTCGGTGAGGAGGCCGCCGACGACGGGGCCGAGCGCCATGCTGATGCCCACGACGCCGCCCCACACCCCGATCGCCTGGGCGCGTTCGCGCGGGTCGGTGAAGGTGTTGGTGATGATCGACATCGCCACGGGGTTGAGCATCGACCCGCCGACCGCCTGGAGGGCGCGGAACGCGATCAGCCATTCCAGACTGGGGGCGAGGCTGCACAGCAGTGAGGCGGCGGTGAAGACGAGCAGCCCGATCTGGAAGACGCGCCGCCGCCCGACGCGGTCGCCGGTGGAGCCCGACAACATCAGCAGGCTGGCGAGCGTGAGCGTGTACGCGTCGATCGTCCACTGCAGCCCGGAGACGGGGGCGCGCAGGTCGCGTCCGAGGGAGGGGAGCGCCACGTTCACGATCGTGTTGTCGAGGGACACGATCAGCAGGCTGGTGCAGCAGATGAGCAGCACCAGGATCCGCCGGCGGCGATTCATTAGTTGCACTATTACAACGGTACGCCCAACGAAGAGCGGATGCCCAACCGCGCCCCCGCGCGGGAGGCCGCCCGCGCCGGCGGCCTCCCGGGGGTGCTCAGATCTCCAGGCGCTCCTCGATGGCCCGGAGGTGATGGCGGGCCATCGCGAGATTGGACCTGTTGCGATCGAGGGCCAGGTAGAGGAAGAGGCCCTTGCCGCTGCGGCCGGTGACCGGGCGGATGATGTGGTACTGCGTGCCGAGGGTGATGAGGATGTCCTCGATGGCGTCCTTGAGCTGGAGCGACTCCATCGTGCGGAGCTTGGCCTTGACGACCTCGGTGTTGCCCGCGGCCGCGACCTGGAGGTCGAGGTCCTTGGACCCGCCGAGGGTGCCGAGGGCCATGCCGCTGCCGTAGTCCACGACGCACGCGCCGAGGGCGCCGTCGATGCCCATCATCTCCTTGAGCGAGATGTCGATGTTCGTCATCGCTGTCTCTCCTGTTCTGCTGGAACGGCTATGCGCGTTCGACGATGGCGGCGAGCTTGGCCGCCGTTTTGCGGCCCTCGATCCGGAGCAGGCCGAGGTTGGCCCCCGGCCCGGCGAGAACGGCGAGGACGAGCTTGGGACCCGCGGCGTAGCAGGCGGCGTGCCCGCGCGTGCCGGAGATGAGGGTCTCCTCGAGGGCACCGACCTGGACGAGGTCGGTCATCCTGCGGGCCATCGAGAGGAGCGCCGAGGAGAGCGCCGCCGTCTGCTCGGTGTGGCCGGCGATGTCGGTCGCCACGAGCATGCCGTCCACCGTGCAGGTGAGCGTGCCGGTGATCTCGGGCGCGCGTTCCCTGAGGAGGAGCATCTCCCCGTGTATTTCGCCGCGTAGATCCATCGAAATGCCCTTTCCGGCCCGCTTGAGCCAGGTGATCACTGCAGCGCCTCCAGTGCGTCACGCAGCCTGATGAGCAGGTTCACGTCGGTGGGGTCGGCGCTGACCTGCGGCAGGTGCGGCTGCGCGGCGTCTCGTCCGGCTCCGGGGCGCAGCTCGGCCCGCGGGCCGGACCGTTCCGCGCGTTTCGGCAGCGCCGGGCGGGGCTGCCCGGCGGAGTCGGCCCGCGTCGCGAGCAGCCCCGCCGCGCCCAGTTCCCGTACGGCGAGCAGGGTCGAGTAGGCGGGACGCCCGAGGCGGCGGGCCAGTTCCGCGGGTGTGGCGGTGGTGTCCGCGCCGAGCAGCACCTCCCACTGCAGGGCGGTCAGCACCACGTGCCTGCCGGGGATGCGCCGGACGGGGATCACCGGTTGCGTGTCGAGTTCGCTCGACGGCCATGCTCGGTCCAATCGGGCCTTCCTCCGCCGGCACTCTTGGAAGAGGCCGGGCACGTCGAAGAACCAGTGCGTGCCGAGCCAGTGCCGCTCCCCGTCCCTGAAGCGGGACCGGGGCACGGCCGCGCCGGGCGCCGGGGCGAGCGCCGGTTCGAGCAGGAAGAACGAGGCGTCGAGGGTGGCTCCCAGGACGCAGAACTCCAACTCGCCCCGGGTGAGGACACCGTCGCCGACCAGCGTGTCCCCGCCGCTGGGCGGCTCGGTCCGCGCGACCGCGGCCTGGCGCGCCTTCCTGACCGCGCCCGCGCTGATCCGCCCGGAGGCGGTCAGCAGCTCCTCCACTCCCGGCGTGCCGGTGCACTCGGCGTACGACACCCGCCCCCGGGTGAGGAAGATCGTGCCGGCGCGGCCGATCCGGAGGGAGCCGGTGGCCCTGTCCTGCGCGAGTCCGGCGAGTACGGAGTCGAGGGTCGCGATGGCCATGGGTCACGAGGCGATCAGCCGGTGGGAGATGGCCTGGAGCCGGCGCAGGGCGAGCGCGAGGTTCGCCCGGTCGGGGTCCAGCCGGAGGCAGATGAGCAGCGGGCCGTCGAACATCGTCTCCATGGGCTTGATCAGGTGGTACGCCCGGTCCGTGGTGACGATCACGTCCTCGATGCGGATCGTTCCATCGGGCGTCGAGAGGGCGAGGCCGTCGAGCGTGGCCCGGAACGCCTCGCTCAGCCCGGCGGCCGACCCCTCCGGATACGGGACCCCCTCGGCGGCGACGGCCATGCCGCTCGTGTGGTCCACGAGGATCGCGTCAAGGGCGCCGGGGATCGTCATGGCCTCGGAAAGGCAGTCCTCTATCCCGATCACGCGCAACTCCCTCGCCGGGTCGTCGGTACGGCCCGGCCAACACTAGAGAAGCCGCCGCGCGCGCAGCCCTAACGATCAATCCCGATTAGAGGTGAGTTATAAGGATTAGCCATTCAAGGAGGAGAAATCACCAACCACATAGAAGACTTGTATTTACGGGTGATTGTGAAGATTGTTCGGATATTTTGGGTTACGGGTAGGGGAGAATAGGAGTTATGGAACGAGTCCTGGTCAGCGCGTGTCTCCTCGGCCGCCGGGTGCGTTACGACGGCGGCGCCAAGACGAGCGAGGACGAGTTGCTCGCCGCCTGGAGCTCCGAAGGGAGAGTCATCCCGTTCTGCCCGGAAGTGGCGGGCGGGCTTCCCGTGCCCCGGCCGCCGGCGGAGATCGAGGGCGGCGCGGGCGGCGACGCCGTGCTCGCCGGGACCGCGCGCATCCTGACGCCGGACGGCGACGACGTGACCGAGGCGTTCGTGGCGGGCGCGCGGCGGGCGCTCGACGCGGCGCGGGCCGCCGGCGCCCGGGTCGCGATCCTCAAGGAGGGCAGCCCGTCGTGCGGCTCGCTGCGCGTCTACGACGGCACGTTCTCCGGGAACAGCACGCCAGGCCGGGGCGTGACCACGGCGCTCCTCGAACAGCATGGCATCCGCGTCTTCAACGAGGACGACATAGCCGGGGCGGCCCGCCACCTCGGGGAGAGATGACCGCCGAGATCAGGGGGACAGCGGGTCGGCGCCGGAGTCGACGATCACCGCGTTCTCGTCCGGCTTGAACACCAGGACGTTCTCGACGTACGACCGGAGGGCGACGTCGAGTCCCACGTCGCCGCCGGCCGCCTCGGACAGGAACCAGCGGTGGTCGAGCACCTCGTGGAAGAGCTGCGCGGGCTCCAGCTTGCGCCGCAGCTCGGCCGGGATCCCGCTCACCACCGGGTGGAAGACCTCGGCCAGCCAGCGGTGGGCCACGATCGCCTCGTCCTCGTGGCGCAGGCCGTTCGACACCCGGAACGCGTCGAGGTCGTTGAGCAGCCGCCTGGCCTGGTTCTCCTCCACGTCCAGGCCGGTCAGCCGCAGCAGGCGGCGCTGGTGGTGCCCGGCGTCCACGACCTTGGGCCGCACGAGGAGCCGCCCCGTGCCCGCCTTCCTGCGGACCATCATCTCCGCGACGTCGAAGCCGAGCGAGTTCAGCCGCCTGATCCGCTGGTCCACGATGTGCCAGTCGACCTCCTCGATGATCTCGTCGGAGTTGAGCTCGCTCCACAGCCGTTCGTACCGTTCGACGATCTGCTCGGCGAAGACCAGCGGGTCGATCGACGGGTGCAGCAGGTCGCCCGCCTCCAGGTCGAGCAGCTCGCCGTAGATGTTGACGTGCGCGACGTCGATGTCGTGGGTCCGCTGCCCCTCGCTGATCATCGGGTGCAGCTCGCCGGTCTCCGCGTCCACCAGGTACGCGGCGAAGGCCCCGGCGTCGCGGCGGAACAGCGTGTTGGACAGCGAGCAGTCGCCCCAGTAGAAGCCGGTCAGGTGCAGCCGCACGAGCAGCACGGCGAGGGCGTCGAGCAGCCGGGTCAGCGTGTCGGGCCGGACCGCGCCCGACAACACGGCCCGGTAGGGGAGCGAGAACTGCAGGTGCCGGGTGATGAGCGCGGAGTCCAGCTCGGTGCCGTCCGCGGCCGTGCGCCCGGTGACGACCGCGACCGGTTCGACGGCGGGGGCGTCCAGCCGGGCGAGGTCCCACAGCAGCTTGTACTCCCGCTTGGCGTACCGCTCGCTGATCTCCTTGATGGCGTAGACGCGCCCGGACAGCCGGGCGAACCGGACGACGTGCCGGGAGATGCCGCGCGGCAGGGTGACCAGGTGGTGGTCGGGCCACTCCTCCAGCGGGACGTCCCAGGGGAGCCGGATCAGGTCGGGGTCGCCGGGGGCGCCGATCATCTGCAGGGGCACCGTTCGCTCCTCTTCGAGGGGATTCGTGATCCAGTCTCGCGGATAGAGTCACAGACCATGACGCTGCTGGATGAGTTCATCGGCTGGTACTTCGCGGAGAGCCCGGTGCGGGCCGCGCTGCTCGGAGCCGACGGGTACGACCACACACTGGGCGACTTCTCCGAGGCCGCCTTCACCGCCAGGGAGCGCGCCGCCGAGGGCTGGCTGGAGCGGCTCTCCGCGCAGGCGGACCCCGCCGCGACCGCCGACGACGAGATCGACCGAGAGCTGGTCGTCTCCCACCTGCGGGGGGCCGTGGCGAGCGCCCGCTGGCCCGAGTGGCGGCGCGATCCCGCGCCCTATCTGGGGACGATCTTCGGGGCGCTCTTCACGCCGTTCCAGCAGCGGCTGAAGCCGGAGGCGGAGCTGGTCGGGGACGCGATCGCCCGGCTGGCCGAGGTGCCCGGCGTGCTCGCCGCCTGCCGTGAGAACCTCGCCCCCGACCTCGCCGCCGACCTGCTGGTCGCGCGCGGTCTGGGCCAGGCGCGCACGGGGCGGGCGTTCCTCACCGAGACCGTCCCCGGCCTGGTGGCCGACCCGGCGCTGCGGGCGCGGCTGGCGGCGGCGGCCGAGCCGGCCGCGGCGGCGTTCGACGGGTTCGTCGCCTTCCTCGAAGGGTTCACCGCGGGCGGCACCTGGCGCATGGGGGAGGAGCTCTACTCCACGCTGCTGCGCGAGCGGGAGCTGCTCGGGTACGGCGCGGCCGAGCTGCACGAGAAGGGCCGCCGGGCCTGGGACGACATCGACGCCCGGATGCGCGAGGTCGCCCCGCGGGTCGGCTCGGGAGAGTGGGGCCAGGACTGGCGGGCGGCGATGGAGTCCCTCATGGACGACCACCCCGAGACGCTCGAGGCGATGCGCGCCGAGTACGAGGCCGAGACGCTGCGCGCCCGCGACTTCGTCCGCGAGCGCGGCCTGGTGACCTTCCCCGAGGGGGAGGAGTGCCAGGTGCTGCCGTCGCCGGAGTTCCAGCGGCCGATCCTCTCGGTGGCCAGCTATCTGGCGCCGCCGCCGCTCAGCGCGTCCAGGGAGGGCGTGTTCTACGTGCCGTTCACGCCGGACGGCTTCACTCCCGAGCAGGTACGGCAGCGCCTGCGCACCAACTGCCGGGCGCAGATGCCGTCGATCGCGGTCCACGAGGCGTATCCGGGGCACCACTGGCACCTGGCGTGGATGGCGGCCAACCCGCGGAAGGCGCGCAAGATCTTCCGCACGCCGTACTTCACGGAGGGCTGGGCGCTGTACGTGGAGGGCGTGCTGCACGAGCAGGGGTACTTCGACACCCCGGCGACCGAGCTGGCCCACCTGGACTGCCGGATCTTCCGCGCGGCCCGGATGGTCGTGGACACCGCCCTGCACTGCGGCGACATGACGATCGAGCAGGCCGAGGAGTTCATGGCGACCAAGGCGTCGTTGTCGCCGGGCACCGCCAAGGGCGAGGTCAACCGCTACTGCGCCTGGCCGACCCAGGCGCCCTCGTACCTCACGGGGGCGCTGGAGATCGGGCGGATCCGCGACGACTTCGGCGGCGACCAGCGCAAGTTCCACGACCAGATCGCCGGGAGCGGCGGCCTTCCCCTGGGCCTGGCCCGGCGGGCGGTCATCCCGGGCTGAACGCGCGCTCGACCACGGCGGCGAGCTGCTCGTCGGTGAGGACGGCGGGGGTGCCGACGCCGAGCGCCCGCACGTAGACCTCGCACAGCCACTCCAGCAGGCGGGTCGCCTCGAACGCCTTCTCCAGGGTCGATCCGATGGTGACCCCGCCGTGGTTGGCCAGCAGCGCGGCCTGCTTCCCCGCGAGGGCGGCGCGCACGTTCGCGGCCAGCTCCGGCGTGCCGTACGTGGCGTAGGGGGCGACGCGGACCGCGCCCCCGAGCAGCAGCGCGTTGTAGTGGATCGGGGGCAGCTCGGTCATGGTGGTGGCGACCACGGTCGCGAAGACGGAGTGGGTGTGCACGACGGCGCGGGCGTCGGTCGAGGCGTAGACGGCCAGGTGCATCGGCGTCTCCGACGACGGCCGCGCCTCGCCCTCGACGGGGTTGCCCTCCAGGTCGAGGACCGGGCAGTCCTCCGGGTTGAGCCGGTCGAGAGCCACCCCGGAGGGGGTGACCGCGACCAGGTCGCCCTGGCGGACGCTCAGGTTGCCCGAGGTTCCGATGACCAGCCCCAGCTTCGCCGCCTTGTGGCCGTACTCGCACAGTTCCCGCCGAAGATCCCACATGGCGCCCAACCTAGTATGAGATCCGGTCTATACCAGTTCTGGTCCGATCATCCTACTTTTTATAGGGCCTTTTACCTGGACAAACATCGATATACCCTCCGACTGTCGGCCGGGGGTGATCGCGGTCGGATCACAGATTGGTCTAGACCGAACCGGGACTCTTGACGCGGTTGGCGGCCCGCCGTACGTTCCAGCAATCGTTTAGGAAACTTTCCTAACTGTCCCCCCAGGAGAGTTGGATGACCAACACGCCTCGCGAGATCACCCGGCGCCAGATGATGCACCGCATCGGCCTCACCGCACTCGTCGCCGGCCCCACGGCCGGCCTCCTCAGCGCCTGCGCCACCTCGGGCGGGAGCACTCCGGAACCGGCCGCCTCCACCGGTGGCGGCGCGGCGAAGTCCGACTCCAACCCGTTCGGCGTCAAGGCCGACGCTCCCCTCGAAGTCGTGATCTTCAAGGGCGCCTACGGCGACGAGTACGCGACCCAGTCGCACGAGCCGCTGTACGTCAAGGAGTTCCCGCAGGCGAAGATCACCCACCAGGGCATCCAGACGATCGCGCAGACCCTCACGCCGCGCTTCGCCAGCGGCGACGTGCCCGACGTGGTGAACAACTCCGGCACCGACAACCTGGACACCGGCTCCCTCGTCGCGGCGGGGCAGCTCCTCGACCTCACCCCGCTCTACGAGGCGCCGTCGATCGACGACCCGAGCAAGAAGGTGAAGGACACCCTCGTCCCGGGGACCATCGAGTCCGGCCTGGTCGGCGACCCCGCCAAGCCGTACATCCTCAACTACGTCTACACCGCGTACGGCCTCTGGTACGACGCCAAGCTCTTCGAGAAGGAGGGCTGGACCCCGCCGAAGACGTTCGACGAGTTCAAGACCCTCGCCGACAAGATCAAGGCCAAGGGCATGACCCCGTACGCGTACGCCGGCAAGAACGCCTCGTACTACCAGTACTGGATGATCCTGATCAGCGCGGCGAAGATCGGCGGCAACCAGGTCCTGATCGACATCGACAACCTCGCCGACGGCGCCTGGACCAACGACGCCGTCAAGCAGGCGGCGGCGGCCTGGGCCGAGATCGGCAAGTACATGGACAAGTCCTACGAGGGCCTGATCCACACCGAGGTGCAGACCCAGCAGAACCAGGGCAAGGTCGCGCTCTACCCCTCCGGCTCGTGGCTGGAGCCCGAGCAGGCCAAGGACACCCCGGCCGGCTTCGAGTACGCCATGGCGCCCACCCCGTCGGTCAGCGCGTCCGACGCCATGCCGTACGAGGCGATCCGGGCCGTGGCGGGCGAGCCGTACGTCCTCCCGGCCAAGGGCAAGAACATCAACGGCGGCCTGGAGTACATGCGCGTCATGCTCTCCAAGGAGGCGGCCAAGGCCTTCACCGAGAAGACCAAGAGCCTCACCGTCGTGGTCGGCTCCACCGAGGGCCTCACCCTGTCGCCGGGCACCGCGAGCGTGGTGGAGGTCCAGACGGCCGCCGGCGCCAACGTGGTGACCTGGTCCAGCTTCGAGCAGTGGTACAAGGAGCTGGAGACCGAGCTGCGCAAGCAGACCAACGCGCTCATGTTCGGCCGCATCACCGCCGAGCAGTTCTGCACCAACATGCAGAAGGCCGCGGACAAGACCAAGGCCGACAGCTCGGTCACCAAGCAGAAGCGGACCGCGTGATCCCATGCGGCATGGCAAGCTGTCTCAGGCCTCCTCGCCGATGGCGCTGAGGAGATACGGGTTCATCCTGTCCTTCCTCGCCGCGCCGCTGGTCCTCTACGTCGTCTTCGTGATCGCGCCGTACATCCAGGCGTTCCAGATCGCGTTGACCAACTGGAAGGGCATCTCGCCGGACTTCGACTACGTCGGCCTCGAGAACTTCGGGCGGATGTTCGACGACGACGTCTTCTGGCAGGCGGTGCGCCATCACGGGCTGCTGCTGCTCGTCATGCCGCTGGCCACCATCGCCATCGCGCTGTTCTTCTCGTTCCTCCTCAACGTCGGGGGCGGGCAGGCGAACGGGCGGCGCACCGGTGTGCGCGGGTCGGCCTTCTACAAGATCGTGTTCTTCTTCCCGCAGGTCCTCGCCGTCGCCATCGTCGGCGTGCTGTTCCAGGCGATCCTGCGCCCGGACAAGACCGGCGTGATCAACAACGCCCTCGGGGCCGTCGGCGTCGACCCCGTGGGCTGGTTGATCAACCCCGACCTCGCCCTGTGGACGATCATGGGCGTGATGGTCTGGCAGGCCGTCGGCTTCTACGTCGTGCTCTTCTCCGCCGGCATGTCCTCCATCCCGTCCGAGGTGTTCGAGGCGGCGGCGCTGGACGGGGCGGGGCGGTTCACGCTCTTCTTCAAGATCACCCTGCCGCTGCTCTGGGACACGCTCCAGGTCGGCTGGGTCTATCTCGGCATCGCCGCGTTCGACGGGTTCGCCCTGGTCCAGGTCCTCTCCGTGGACCGGGGCGGCCCGGACAACGCGACCACGGTGCTGCCGCTGGAGATCTGGCGCCAGGCGTTCACCTTCTCCAAGTACGGCTACGCCTCGGCGATGGGCGTCGCCCTGTTCTTCCTGACCCTGACGTTCGCCGTCCTCACCCTGCGGGTCACGCGGCGCGAGAGGATCGAGTTCTAGACATGACACGTCCCCCGCAGCGGCCGGGCGGCCGGGTCGGCGTCTTCGGCACGCTTTCGCACCTGGCCCTGGTCGTCTGGGCGATCCTGGTGATCTTCCCGATCATCTGGACGTTCCTCGGCTCCTTCAAGACCAACACCGAGATCTTCGGCGAGCACCCCCTGGGGCTGCCGGCCACCTTCCACTGGGACGCGTGGGGCCGGGCCTGGGCCAAGGCGCACATCGGCCAGTACCTGATCAACACCGTGATCGTGGTGGCCCTGTCCACCTTCTTCACGATGCTGCTCAGCTCGATGGCGGCGTACGTGCTGGCCCGCTACCGGTTCCCCGGCAGCAGGCTGATCTACCTGCTGTTCGTCTCCGGCCTGTCGTTCCCGGTCTTCCTCGCGCTGGTCCCGCTGTTCCTCACCGTGAAGAACCTCGGGCTGCTCGGCACGCACACCGGCGTGGTCATCGTCTACGTCGCGTACTCGCTGCCGTTCTCGGTGTTCTTCCTGACCGCGTTCTTCAAGACGCTGCCGACCACGGTGGCCGAGGCCGCGATGATGGACGGCGCCTCGCACACCCGCACGTTCTTCCAGGTCATGCTGCCGATGGCGAAGCCCGGCCTGATCAGCATCACGATCTTCAACATCCTGGGCCAGTGGAACCAGTACCTGCTGCCGATCGTGCTGCTGCCGGGCAACGCCCAGGACAAGTGGCTGATCACCCAGGGCATCGCCAACATCTCCACCAACGCCGGCTACGAGGCCGACTGGGCGGGGCTGTTCGCGGCGCTCAGCATGGCGATCATCCCGATGCTGATCGTCTACATCGTCTTCCAGCGGCAGATCCAGTCGGGGCTGACCGCGGGCGCGCTGAAATAGCGCGGCACACCCGTCTCGTGATCTCCTTGTCCGCATGGGCGAACCGACCACGTGGCAGACCGACGGCGACACGCTCCGCAGGACCGTGACCGCTCCCGACTTCCGTACCGCCATCGCGATCGTGAACGAGATCGCGGAGGAGGCGGAGAAGATGAACCACCATCCCGACATCGACATCAGGTGGCGCACCCTGCACCTCGCGCTCACCACCCACGACGCGGGCGGCCTGACCGAGCTGGACCACACGCTCGCCGCCCGCATCGACGAGATCGCGGCCGCGCACGGGGCGGCGTGATCTCCCGCTGACCGTCAGTCGAACAGACCGGGCGGCGGCACGGGCGAGACGACCGGTTCGCCGTCCCTGATCGGGGCGGCGCCGGCGACGAAGTTCGTCAGCTCCCTGCCGTACAGGCAGCGGGCCTGGGTGAGGCCGCCCGCGCCCCGCCGGGTGACCGCCTCGACGGGCAGTTCCCCGGGCGACGCCGCCACGATCAGGTTGCCGAAGCGCCGGCCCCGCAGGATGCCGGGCTCGGCCAGCAGCAGGACGTGGCGGAACGCGCCGAGCACGGTGGCGAGCAGCCGCCGGGCGAACGGCAGGCCCTTCCCGTCGGCCACGTTGATCAGCAGCGTGCCGTCCGGGCGGAGGATCCGCCGCACCTCGGCCAGATATTCGGCGGTGGCCAGCTCGGCCGGCATCACGGCGCCGGAGAACGCGTCGAGGACGAACAGGTCCGCGGACGCGTCGTCCAGCCCGGCGGCGGCCGTCCGCCCGTCGAGCACCCGCACCTTCAGCCGGGGCACCGACTTCAGCCGGAGCTGCTCGCGGACGAGCCGGACCAGCCCGGCGTCCGGCTCGATCACGATGTGCCGGGAGCCGGGCCGCGTCGCCGCGAGGTAGCGGGGCAGTGTGCAGGCCCCGCCGCCGACGTGCACGGTGTCGAGCGGCCCCTCGGGGAGGCAGCCGATCACCTCCGCCATCAGCCGCACGTAGTCGAAGTCGAGGTAGGTCGGGTCGGCCAGGTCCACGTACGACTGGGCGACGCCGCTCATGACGAGCATCCACCCGTCGGGCCGGTCGAGGTCCCGCAGGAGCTCGACCTCGCCGTACGTCACGGGATAGCGGCCCTGCACCGGTTCTCTCAACCTTTTGCCCCCTATGCGTGGTATATCGGGGGGAGCACTCCGACCCCCCAGGAGAAACCGTATGCGCAGACGAGCGCTGCTCGCCCTCGTCGGGGTGGTCGTCGCCATCATCGTCACGAGCGTCACCGGGCTCGTCCTGCGGGCAAGGGACGAGGCCGGGGCCGGCCCCCACACCGAGCTCGTGATCGGGGCCCCGTCATCGCCGCCGCCGTCGCCGACGCCGGAGGAGCGGCGGGTGGAGGGCACCCCGGAGGAGACGGCCGCCACATACCTGGACGACTGGCGGACCGGCGACTACGAGTCGATGCGCGAGCTCGTGGACGAGCCGCCCGCCGACTTCGCCGACCGGCACCGCCTGCTCGACGACGCCGTCTCCGCCCGGCTCGTACGGCTCACGCCCGGCGAGGTCACCATGACCGGGCAGGACACGGCCGAGATGCGCTTCAGCGGGTCGCGGAAGGTCGCCGGATACGACGGCGCGTGGGACTTCACCTCCACGCTGCGGCTGGCCGTACGGGACCTGAGCTGGAAGGTGCTGTGGAGCCCGGCCGTGATGCTCCCGGACCTGGCCGAGGGGGGCGAGCTGGTCCGGATCGACAAGCCGGTGTCCGCGACGCGCTTCCTCACCAAGGAGGGGCACGCGTTCCCGCACGACAACTACGCCGAGCCGTACCTCTCGGAGCTCGGCACGAGGATCCCGCCGTCGCCCTCCGGGGTGGAGGTGGGCTGGACCGTCGAGATCAGGAACCCCGGGCAGCCGTCCCGGGTGCTGCTGGAGAAGGACGCCCCCGCGCCGAAGGGGACCAGGACCACGATCGAGGCGTTCACCCAGGGGGCCGCGGCCCGCGCGCTCGACCCGGTCGACCGGCCGGCCGCGCTCGTCGCGGTGCGGCCGTCCACCGGCGAGGTGGTCGCGGTCGCCGACCGCCTCGGCGGCAGGGGCGCGTTCACCGGCAAGTACGCCCCGGGCTCCACCTTCAAGACCGTCACCGCCGCCGCGCTGCTGAACGGCGAGCTGACCGCCGACTCCCAGGTCCCCTGTCCCGCGACGTACACGATCCCGAACGGGCGGACCATCGAGAACTACCAGGGCAAGGACCACGGCACCGTCACGTTCCGTCAGGCGTACGCGCTGTCGTGCAACACGACGTTCGCGCAGCTCGCGGTCCAGAAGGTGAGCGCCGACCGGCTGGTGGAGCAGGCGGCCGCCTTCGGGTTCGGCGCGCGCCTGGCCACCGGCGTCGGGGGCACCTGCGGCAGCCTCACCCGGCCGGAGAACCCGGACGCGCTCGCCGAGGCCTCGTTCGGGCAGGGCACGGTGGAGGCGAGCCCGCTGTGCATGGCGACGGTCGCGGCGGCCGTGCAGAGCGGCGCCTGGCGGCCTCCGCGGCTGCTCCCGGCCGACGCGGCCGAGCGGGTGGAGGGGCACCCCCAGCCCGCGAGCGTCCCGCTGAGCGACGCGGCCGCGGCGGGGCTGCGGGCGCTGATGGGCGCGGTGACCACCGAGGGCACCGCGGCCGGCTCCGAGCTGCCCGGCGGCGTCTCCGGCAAGACCGGCACCGCCGAGGACTGGCAGCGCGGCCCGGACCACGCCTGGTTCATCGGATACCAGGGCGACCTGGCGTTCGCCGTGTTCGTGGAGCACGGCGGCACCGGGCGGAACGCGGCGGTGCCGGTCGCGGCGAGGTTCCTCCGCGCGCTGTAGCAAGGAGGTAGTAAAACATTCTCCAGAAGGTTCATTCGGCGGGAAACCCTTCACATTCGACCCCGGTCGTGAGGGAATCGTGTTGTCCCGGCTCAATGTGGAGGCGACATGGACCCGAACGCCGTGCACGAAGTCCTTGCCCGGCACCTGCTCGTCGACGGCTACCGGCTGGTGCTCGATCTGGACAGGAGTGCGGGCTCCTGGCTGGTCGACGCGCGCGACGGCCGGAGGTATCTCGACTTCTACACGTTCTTCGCCTCGTCGCCGATGGGGATGAACCCCTTCGCCGACGATCCCGAGTTCATGGCCCTGCTCGGACGCGTGGCCGCGAACAAGCCCGCCAACCCCGACCTCTACACCACCCACCTCGCCGAGTTCGCCGAGACCTTCCACCGTGTGCTCGGCGACCCCGAACTGCCCCACCTGTTCTTCGTCGAGGGCGGCGCGCTCGCCGTCGAGAACGCGCTGAAGTGCGCCTTCGACTGGAAGAGCCGCTGGAATGAGGCCCACGGCCGCCATCCCGGCCTCGGCACCAAGGTCCTCCACCTCACCCGCGCCTTCCACGGCCGCAGCGGCTACACCCTCTCCCTCACCAACACCGACCCGGTCAAGACCGACCGCTTCCCCAAGTTCCCCTGGCCGCGGATCGACGTGCCCGCGATCCACTTCGGCGACGTGGAGGCCGCGGAGGAGCGCTCCCTCGCCCAGGCGCGCGACGCCTTCGCCCGCAACCCCCACGACATCGCCTGCTTCATCGCCGAGCCCGTCCAGGGCGAGGGCGGGGACAACCACATGCGTCCCGAGTTCCTCCAGGCGATGCAGGACCTCTGCCACGAGCACGACGCCCTGTTCATCGTGGACGAGGTGCAGACCGGCGTGGGGCTGACCGGCACCCCCTGGGCGTACCAGCAGCTCGGCCTGGCGCCCGACATCGTGGTCTTCGCGAAGAAGGTCCAGGTGGGCGGGGTGATGGCGGGCCGCCGGGTGGACCTGGTCCCTGAGAACGTCTTCACCGTCAGCGGCCGGATCAACTCCACCTGGGGCGGAGGGCTGGTGGACATGGTGCGCTCGCGCCGCATGCTGGAGATCATCGAACGCGACGAGCTGATCCCGAAGGCCGCGATCCTGGGGGAGAAGCTGCTGTCCGGGCTCCAGACGCTGGAGGCCGAGGGGCTCGTCACGAACGCCAGGGGCCGCGGTCTCATGTGCGCGTTCGACGTGCCGGACCGCGCCGGCGTGATCGCCCGGCTCCGCGACGAGGGCGAGGCCGGGGTGCTGGTCCTCCCGTCCGGAGAGCGGTCGGTACGGCTCCGCCCGGCCCTGTCGGTGCAGCCGGACGAGCTGGAGTACGGCCTCGCCCGCCTCCGGGAGACCCTGACCCCGAGGTGACCCGGCCCGGCCTCAGCGGCCGGTGGAGGCGCGCCAGTGGCCGATCGCGGCGTTCCGCGACTCCACGCCGAGCTTGGCGTAGATGCGGTTCACGTGGTTCTTGACCGTCTTCTCGCTCAGGAAGAGGCGCTGTGCGATCTCACCGTTGGAGTGCCCCACGGCGATCAGGTCCATGACCTCGGCCTCGCGTTTGCTGAGGCTCGTGTGGGTGCGGTCGTCGACTCTCATCCGGCCTCCAGGGCAGACTCAAGATCGCCGAGGCCCCCCGCGCGTCCGGCGTAGCGGTTGAGAGCGAGCATAACGCGCAGAGGTCATGTTTTGTGGATCTTTTAGGTTGCCGGGCCCCAAAAGCCGACGGCCGGTCCTTTCGGACCGGCCGTCTCGCGGGTGAGTGATGGGACTTGAACCCACGACATCCAGGACCACAACCTGGCGCTCTGCCAGCTGAGCTACACCCACCATGTCCGCCGCTCTCGGCGGCGTACGAGAAAAGTGTAGCGGTATTTCGGAGTCGTCATGCCGCACCGCGCCCCGAAACCTCGTGGCATCCGCCTCAGCCGGCGGAGATCGCCTCCGCGACCTCGCGGGCGGTGGCCGTGTCGGGGCCCGGCTGCGGCACGAAGACGGCCGCCCGGTAGTAGCGGAGCTCCCGGATGCTCTCGGTGATGTCCGCCAGGGCGCGGTGGCCGCCCTGCTTCTCCGGGGACGCGAAGTACGCCCGGGGATACCACCGGCGGGCCAGCTCCTTGATGGAGGACACGTCGATCATGCGGTAGTGCAGGAAGCCGTCCACCAGCGGCATGTCCCTGGCGATGAAGGAACGGTCCGTGGCGATCGAGTTGCCGCACAGCGGGGCCTTCTTGGGCTCGCCGATGTGGGACCGGATGTAGTCCAGGACCACGCTCTCCGCCTCCGCCAGCGTCACCCCCGTGGGGAGCGCGGTCAGCAGGCCCGAGGCGGTGTGCATCTCGCGCACCACCTCGGACATCTGGGCCAGCGCCTCGGGTGGGGGCTTGATGACGACGTCCACACCCTCGTCAAGCTGGTTCAGCTCGCCGTCGGTGACGATACAGGCCACCTCGACGAGCGCGTCACGGCCGAGGTCGAGCCCGGTCATCTCACAGTCGATCCAGACCAGCAGGTCAGTCATGAGACCCAGAGTAGTAGGGCGTTCAACTCACTTGGAGGGAGTCCACCACACGCTGGAGCACCGACTGGTCGAGATTGTCGGGCACCGAGGCGTAGAGCATGACCGGCTGCTGCCCGGCGCCCCGGTCCACCAGGACGAACGCGCCCTTCTCCGTCTGCCACTTCCAGCCGTTGCGCTTGGACTCCTCGGTGAAGTCCATCTGGAACTCGGTGATCCAGGCGTCGTGGCCGCTCACCTTGAGCGCCTTGTTGCTCAGGATCTTCCGCGCGTGCGGGGGCGAGTAGAAGTCCGGCTCGTAGGCGATCAGCGCCGCCCCGGCGAGGTTGCGCAGGTCCTGCGGACCGCTGTACGGGAAGAACGAGGGCAGCGGCGCGGCGAAGACCGAGGCGACCCAGTCGCCGTTCTGGCCGTCGAAGTTCTGCTGCGAGAGCGCCTGGTAGCCGCTCGACCACAGCGGCATCTTCTGGTTGTTCGGGTTGTTGATCTCGGCCGCCTTGGGCACGACCCACGGCTCGCCCGGATAGGCGTACGACAATCCGGTCACCGGGTCGGAGATCCGGCCGCCCGACGGCTGCGGCAGCTCGGTGAGCTGCTGCTGGGGTGGCGGCGACTCGGTCTCCTGGGGAGGGACGGTGCGGTCGAGCGGAGGCTCCGTAATCTCCGTTCCGGGCTTGGCGACCGCGCCGTCCGTCTGGGTCCGGACGACGAACAGCCCGGCGACCGCCACCACGGCGAGCACCACGACGACCGCGAGCCCGCCCAGCAGCCACGGCCAGGGCGACGACTGCTTCGGCGGCTGCGCCCCGAAGTCGGGAAGGGGAAGCTGCGCCGTCTGGGACGGAGGCGCCCACTGCGGCGCGCCGCCCTGCTGGGGAAAAGCGTCCTGCTGGGAAAGACCGCCCTGCTGACCGGGATCCTGCGGGGCGCCGACCTGCGGTTCCCTCGGATGCGTCGCGTCGGTCCACTGGGAACCGTCCCACCATCGCAATTGGGGAGAGCCGTACGGATCGGGATACCAACCGGCGGGCGTCGTCGTCATGCGGGCCACATTAGCAATCCTGGATACGTTCACGAGATTGCCGGAAAACGTCGTCTATCTCTGATGTTGATGTGTGTTCACGTGAAAGGACGGTCAAAGGGTGACCGCCCGCGGCGGGTCTTCTCAGCACCCGGCCCGCCTCCGTACCGGCCCTTCGGCAGCGGTGGTGCCCGACGTCGACAGCGGTGGCTCCGGACGTCGGCAGCGGTGTGTGAACAGCGGTGGTGCCCGACGTCAACAGCGGTACGAGAAGGACGCCTTGTCCTGGAGCGGCTCGCCCGAGGAGGTCGGCGACAACACCCGGAGCGTGGCCACGCCCTTGAAACGGCCGGACCCCGTCACCTCCCAGCGCAGCGGGAGCTCCACCGACGTGTCCCCGGCGAGCACGTTCTGCTCGCGCTCCGGCATCCGCACGCCGTCGCTGCGCACCCAGACGTACCTGATGCGGCCCGCGCCGCCGTTGGTGGTGACCGTGCCGACGAGCGAGGCCGTTCCGTCGCAGGAGATCGTCTTCTTGGGGCCGCGCACGTCCACCTTCTGGACGAGCACGTCCGCCGCCGGCTGGAAGCGCAGCCACAGGATGACCACCGCGAGGAGCGCGGCGAGGAGGGCCGATCCCGCCCAGGCGCCGCGTCTGGTCCGCCGCCCGCGCCGTACGGGCCGCGCGTCGCCGCCCGCCTCCCCGGCGAACTGCGTGGTCGTCCCGGAACGCCAGATCTGGGCCGCCGTGGTGTCCGCCGGCACGCCGGGACCGAAGCGCATGACGACGTCGTCCCCACCCGCCGCACCCGCCGTGTCCGCGTGCGGGGCGGCCTGAGCGGGCTGGTCGGCCGGGCCGGGAAGGTGCAGCAGGGTGACCGCCTCGTCCGGCGGTGCGGCGGACGAAGCGGCGGACGCGGCGGCGACCGGCGTCGGGGAGGCCGGCGCAGGGGAGACGGGCGCGGGGGAGGCCGGCGCAGGGGAGACGGGCGCGGGGGAGGCCGGTACAGGGGAGACGGGCGCGGGGGAGGCCGGTACAGGGGAGACGGGGGCGGGGGAGGTCGTCGACCACACCCGCAGCGTGCCGAGCAGCGAGGCCCTGCCCGCGTACTCCTCGGGAACCGGGCCGGCGGCGAGGAGGGTGTCGCGGGCGGCGGCGAGCCCGTGGGCCGACGCGGCCGAGGCGGCCCGGTCGAACAGGACGGCCGAGCCGTCGTCGGCCCAGCTCGCGGCGAGCCCCCTGGCGAGCTGGACCCAGGCGGCGACGTCGCGTTCCGGCGAGGCCGGCTCGCCGCGTAGCGCTTCGAGCAGGCCGCGCTCGGCGAGCAGGGCCGAGCCGTCCCCGGCGATCACCACCGTGCCGGGATGCACGGCGCCGTGGGCGAGCCCGGCCGCGTGCAGGACGAGCAGGGTCTGGGCGGTCTCCGCCAGGATCGACGCCACCGCGCCGGGGCCGGGGGAGGGCCCGCCCCGGCCGAAGACGTCGGCGAGCAGGTCGGCGAGCACCGGAACGGGCGCGCCCCCGGCGACGAGCCAGATGTCGCCCCGGGCGGTGACCAGGTCGGCGACGGGGAGCAGCCCGGCGCGGCCGCCGGGCGCCGGACCCCACTGCGCGATGAGGCGGCGGTCGGCGGTCACCGCGGCGACCAGCCGTTCGCGGGCCGCCGGGGTGGCGACCAGCGCGGGGGCGAACCGCAGCACTCCCGACGGCGTTCCCGCGGGGGAGACCGCCTCGCTCCAGGTGCCGACCTCGCCGGACCGGGTGCGCCCGGTCAGCCGGTGTCCCGCGACGGAACCGCCGTCATCCATCTATCGCCGCCTCCGGTGCCGTCCCGTCATCCTCTTCACGGCCAGTGTGGCGGGTACGAGGCCGGTCGTCACCAGGCCGAGGGCGAACGCCCCCATCGAGGCGGACGGCACCGGCGCGGACGTCAGCTGGGGCGGAGGCTCCTGCGGGGTCGTCGGCGGGTCGGTCGGCCGGACCGTGTTCGTCGGCGTGTTCGTCGACGGAGCGGTCGTGGGGGTGTTCCGCGGCTGCGTCGGCGTGGACGTCACCCCGGGAAGCTCGGGGATGTTGACCGTGTCGTCCGGCTCCGGCGTCGTCTGGCTCGGCCGGGGACGCGGGCGGGTCGGCGTCCGCGACGGCGTCGGCCGCCTGGTCGGCGACGGCTTCGCCGACGGGGCCGGCGGCGGGGTTGTCCTGACCGCCGGCGTCGGACTGGGCGAGGGAGAAGGAGAGGGGGAGGCCGTTCTCGACGGCTTCGCCGACGGTGTGGGGGCGACGTCGGCCATCTCGGGCACGGAGTCGTCCTCGTCCTCGATGCCGAGGTCGGTCGGCGTGGTGCTCGGGGTCTCGATCGTCGTGCCGGCCCGCAGTTCGGCGTCGCCGAACGACCCGACGAGCGTCGCGGCGCCTCCGCCGACCACCGCGACCGCGATCGCGACCAGGCCGATCCTGACGCTGATCTTCGTGAGCGGGCTGCCGCCGACGTGGGTCTCGGCGAGGGTCGTCGTGGCCTCCGGCGGCTCCTCGGCCAGCGGGAAGAACGGGAGCAGCAGGCCGGCGAGCGCGGCCAGCCGCCGCCGTCCCCGGTCCTCCCAGGCGGGGCCGTACGCCTCGCCGGCGACGGACTCCAGCTCCCGGAGGAACGCCTCGGCCGACGGGTGCCGGTCGGCCGGGTTCTTGGCCATGCCGCGCTCGATCAGCCCCTGCAGGGCGTGGGGCACCTCGTCGACCGGCGGGGGCGTGGACTGGTGCTGGCGGGCGAGCGCCGGCAGGCTCTGCGCCCGGAAGGGCCGGGTGCCGGTGAGGCACTCGAAGAACACCACGGTCGCGGCGTACACGTCGGTGGCCCGGCTCGCCTGGCTGCCCGACCACTGCTCCGGCGCCATGTACGGCGGCGTCCCGGAGGCGCCGACCCCCTCGCCCGCCCTGGCGGCGATCCCGAAGTCGACCAGCTTGCTCATGCCGTCGGCCTCGACGAGCACGTTCTCGGGCTTGTAGTCGCGGTGGACCACCCCGACGGCGTGCGCGGCGGCCAGCCCGAGCAGCGAGCCCTTCAACACGGTGAGGGCCGCCTCGGGCCCGGTCGGCCCCTCCGAACGGAGCATCGTGCGCAGCGAGACGCCGTCGACGAGCTCCATGACGATCGCGGCGCCGAGGGGCGCCTCGATGTACTCGTAGAACCGCGCGGCGTGCGGGCTGGGCTCCATGAGGGCGAGGAGGTGCGCCTCCTGGCGGAACCTGCCCACGAAGTTGAGATCGGAGCGCAGCTCGTCGGAGAGGTACTTGATCGCCACCTGTATGCCGTCGGCGTCGTGCCTGGCGAGGACGACACGGCCCCCGCCCCCCGTGCCCAGCTCTCGTATCTCGGTGTATCCGGGGGCACTCCAGGCGCCCGTCTGCCCGTACATCCGGTCTCCTCATCGACCCATGACGAGACCGTAGCTTAGTGATTGATCACTAAATAAGCCGAAAAGTCGTGAAAGTCAGTCACGAACCGCATTTGGCCTGCGAAGAACGTGCTCCGGGACCGGGACGCCGGGGGCGAGCCTGGGGTCCGGTTCCGGGGCGCCCCAGGTGCTCCGCAACGGCAGCACCCCCGCCCAGAGCGGCAGCGCGTAGTCCTCCTCGTCGTCCGACGGAGGGCCCTGCCGTATCTTGACGGACGCCTCCTCCAGGGAGAGGGCGAGCACGGCGGTGGCGGCGAGCTCCTTCCCGCTCGGTGGCCGGACCACGTCCCACTGGCCGGGGGCGAGCTGCTCGGTGATCGCGCGCAGGCCGTCGAGGCGCTCGCCGTCGTCCTCGACCTCCCGGGCGAAGCCGTAGATCATCGCCGAGCGGTAGTTCACGGAGTGGTGGAACGCCGATCTCGCCAGTACGACGCCGTCCAGGTGGGTGACCGTCACGCAGACCGGCGAGGCGTACGCGGCGCGCAGCGAGGCGGCTCCCGTGGACCCGTGGAGGTACAGCGTCTCGCCGATGCGGCCGTACCCGGTGGGGATCACTCTCGGCGAGCCGTCCACCAGGACGCCCAGGTGGCAGATGAGCCCGGCGTCCAGGACGGCGTGCAGGTCGGCGCGGTCCGTGCGGGCCCGCTTCTTGCCGCGCTTAATCACGGTTTGGGGTGTTCCGGAAAGCATGTCCGTTACGTTAGGAGCCGGGTGGACCGCTGAACATGGCCACTTCCGAGAACGAACGGGGAACCACTTTGCGGGCGCACGTCGACCTTCCGCTGGCCGTGGACCGGCACTCACCCGTCGCGCTCGCCGTCCAGGTGGCCGACCAGCTCCGGGACGCGATGCGCGGCGGAGGGCTGCGGGCGGGCGAGCGGCTGCCGTCCAGCCGGGCGCTCGCCGCGCTGCTCGGCGTCAGCCGCACCGTCGTGACCGACGCCTACCAGCAGCTCTACGCCGAGGGCTGGCTCGACGGCAGGCGCGGCTCCGGCACGTACGTCGCGGACATCCCGGCGACGCCGGTCGCCCGGGCGGTCAGTGCGGTCCCGGTCGTCCAGGCGGGCCCGGCCGACCCGGCCGACCCGTTCGCTCCGGTGGAGGCGGGCCTGGTCGACCTGCGGGCGGGGCGGCCGTGGGTGCTCGGGCACGACGCCGCCGCGTGGCGGCGGGCCTGGCGCCGCGCCGGGGACGCGCCGCCCGACGACCGCCCCGACCCCCGCGGCCACCCCGACCTGCGCGCGCTGCTCGCCGACCACCTCCGCACCGCCCGGGCCGTACCGGTCGGGCCGGAGAGCGTGCTGGTGACGCGGGGCACCGGGCACGGGATCGACCTGTTCGCCGCGTCCCTGCTCGCGCCCGGCGCCCGCGCGGGCGTGGAGGAGCCCGGCTACCGGGTGGCCAGGCACGTGCTGCGGGCGCGCGGAGCCGAGATCGTGCCCTGCCCGGTGGACGACCAGGGCGTGATCGTCGACGAGCTGCCGGACGACCTGGACGTCCTGTACACGACCCCGGCCCACCAGTTCCCGCTCGGCGGTCGGCTGCCCGTCGCCCGGCGCGAACGGCTCCTCGCCTGGTCCCGCCGCACCGGCGCGCTCATCGTCGAGGACGACTACGACGCGGAGTTCCGCTACGACGTCGCGCCGCTGCCCGCGTTGTACGGGCTCGACCCCTCGCGTGTCGTGCTGCTCGGCACCCTCTCGAAGTCGCTGAGCCCCGACGTGGGGCTCGGCTGGCTGGTGGCCGCGCCCGAGCTGCTCGCGAAGGTCGCCGCGCGCAGGAAGCTGCTCGGCGACCGCACCTCCGGCCCGGTGCAGCGCGCGGTCACCACCCTGCTGCGGCGCGGCGACCTGGACCGGCACCTGCGCCGGATGCGCCTGGAGTACGCGCGGCGCCGGGCCGCCGTCGTCGAGATCCTCGGGCCGCTCGTGAAGGGCGACACCGCCGGCCTGCACGTCCTCGTCGAGCTGCCCGAGGAGGCGGTCGGCCCGCTGGTGGAGGAGGCGCGGGCGCGCGGCGTGCTGCTCGACACCACCGTCCGGCACCACCACGGGCCGGTCCGGGTCCACGGGCTGGTCCTGGGGTACGGATCGGCGTCGCTCGCCGACGTCAGGCGCGGCTGCGCCGTCATCCGGGAGCTGGCCGGGGATCTGTGACGGGGCTCGTGGAGCGGTCAGATGACCCGTTCGAGCACGCGGAACTCCTCGCGCGGGCGGGGCAGCGCGAAGGCGGGCACGCTCTCACCGGTGATCCGGTTGACGTCTATGCCGCCGGGATCGCCCTCGACCGTCCCCGGCACCTGCGAGTGGCCGAAGTGGCCGCCGCGGGACCAGAGGCGGCGGCTGCGCTCGGCCGCCAGCGAGTGCGGCGAGGGCAGCGGAGGCCCGGCGGGCCAGCGCCTCGGCACCCGCCAGGCGTCCAGCCAGGTGAGGATGTCGTCCAGTCCGTCGAGCTTGCCGTCGGTGAAGGGGTGCTCCACCGAGCCGAGCACGCGGATCTGCACGCACACCCGCCCCTCCCGTCCCCGTTCGCCCGGCAGTCCGCGGGCCGCGCGTGTGGGGGGAAGCGACTGGGCGATCTCGCCGGTCACGGGGTTCCAGACCAGGTGGGCCGGGCACCCGAGCTGGATCATGCGTTGGGCGGCGGACTTGGCCGACACCGCGAGAGGGTCGGTCGGCCAGATGAACCAGACGGCTCTCGGAACTCCGCCGATCATGGGGCCGGAGTCCTCGGGAGCGGGAATTCGGCTGGCGCCGGGCATCCATGCGTGGGCCACTGTGCCCCCTCAATCGTCGATCGCCCTGATTTCTCCCCTTATGTGCCAGAGCTGACACCTCGGGACGCCCGATTGTTACTGGCGAGTGGCAATCTTGCGCAGGCCGTACCGCGTGCGGCGGACGACGGCGTATCCCTTGGTCAGGGTGCGCTCCTTGAGGTAGACGAGAGGGATGCCGCGGCCCTCCACCGCGAGCGAGAACCGGGTCATCGTGGTGCCCCTGCCCACCGTGAGCCGGGGGATGGCCAGCTCGTCGTGCCGGTCGGCGGCGACCGCGTTGCCCACCGCGCAGGCCGCCCAGAAACCCGCACGGCGCACCTCCCGGCGCACCCGCGCGCTCGAATAGCCGTACGGGTAGGCCATGGTCGTCACCGGGCGGCCGATCCGGTCCTCGATCAACGCCTTGTTACGGCGGAGTTCCTGCCGCAGCTCGTGGTCGCCGATCTGGTCGAGCTGGGGGTGGCTGTGGCTGTGCCCGGCGATCTCCACCCCGTGCTCGGCCGCCTCGCGCGCCTGCCCCCACGACAGCGTGCGGTCCAGCGGCAGGCCGGCCGCCTCCGCCCCGGCGTCGGACACCCAGCCGCTCGTCAGGAACACCGTGGCGGGGAAACCCAGCCGGTCGAGCACGGGGAGCGCCTCCTCGTGGAAGTCGGCGTACCCGTCGTCGAAGGTGATGACCACCGGGCGGTCCGGCAGGGCGGGCCCCGTGCCGTGCAGCGACGCGACCAGGTCGGCCACCGTGAGCGGGGTGAACCCCGAGTCCCGCAGGTATCCGAGCTGGTCGGCGAAGTCCCCCGGCCGCACCGCGAGCGGCCTCGTTTCCGGAGTCGGCCGGTCCGTCACCGAGTGGTACATCAGGATCGGGACCCTCGTCACGAGCGCCTCCTCAGACGCAGCCCGCCGACCAGGTAGCCCCACGTCGTCCAGGTCAGGCCGACCACGATCGCGCCCGCCCGGCCCAGGCCCGCGAGGTCGCCGCGTACGGCGTCGCCGAGGCCGCGCAGCACGCCGAGCGGGAGCGTCCTGAAGGTGTAGCCGCGCTCGCTGGAGAGCCCGTCGCCCGCGCCCACGCTGCGCGTGACGATCGCCTTGGACAGCCCCTCGGCGTAGCAGCGGGCCCGGAAGTAGGCGAACCGCGACCGCTCGGCGGACACCTTGTGCCCGATGGCCGCGTCCGGCTCGAACAGCAGCACCGCCCCCGGCCGCCGCTGCGTCAGCCGGATGCAGAACTCGGTCTCCTCGCAGCCCAGCGGGCGGCTCCTGCGCCCCTGGACGTTGCGCCCGATGCCCGTGCTGAACCCGCCGACCCCGCCGACGACCTCGCGGCGGAACGCGGCGTTGCCGCCCATCACGTTGCGGATCGGGGCCCGCTCGACCGGCATCCCGCGATAGGTGCAGCCGACCGTCCAGTCGAACTCCTCCGGAAACCAGCGGGGACGCCGCCCCGCCGCCCACAGCGGCCGGGTCAGCCCGCCGACCCCGGCCACCGCCGGGTCGGCGAACCCCGTCTCGAACGCCGCGAGCCATCCCGGCTCGGCCACCGCGTCGTCGTCGAGGAAGGCCACGACGTCGCCGCGGGCGATCTCCACCCCCGTGTTCTTGCCGCCGGACAGGCCCCGCTCGTGGGCGTTCTCCACCACGACCGCGTCGGGATGCTCCCGCTTGAGCCGCAGGTGCAGGTCGGGGTTGTGGTCCACCACCAGGATCAGCTCGTACGGCGGGCGGCGCTGGCCGCGGACCGATTCGACCGCGGCCGCGATGTCGTCCCAGCGGTCCTCGGTGTAGACGCAGATGACGACCGAGGTCCGCACCGGCGCGGGAGCCGTCATGCCGCCCCCTGGTCGGCGGCCTGGGCGGCGGCGGGGGCGGGGTGCCGCGCGGCCGGCCGCCGCCGCTCCCGCAGGATCGTGCGCAGGACGCGCAGGCCGTCCCGGACCGCGTTCAGGTTGCTCTCGCCGTGCAGGCGGCAGCGCTCGTGGCTCGGCACCTCGTGAACCCGCAGCCCGGCCCGGGCCGCGCGGATGTTCATCAGCGTCTCGACCTCGAAGCCCTCGCAGTCGAGGTCGAGCGCCGGCAGGTGCCGGGCCCAGAACGCGTTGTAGCCGTAGCACAGGTCCGTGTAGCGGGTGCCGTAGATGCGGTTGACCATCGCGCGCAGCAGCGTGTTGCCGAGCCTGCGGGTGAAGGTGAGGTCGTCGCTCCCGCCGCCGGGGATGTACCGCGAGCCCTTGGCGAAGTCGGCGCCGCTCACCAGCGCGCTGACGAACTGGACGATCTCGCGCCCGTCGGTCGAGCCGTCCGCGTCGATCATGACGATGATCTCGCCGGTGCAGGCCGCGAACCCCTCGGCCAGCGCGTCGCCCTTGCCCCGCCCGCGCTGGTTGACGACGCGCAGCCCCGGCCGCAGCCGCCGGGCGACGGCGACGGTCTCGTCGGTGGAGTGGCCGTCGACCAGCACGACCTCGTGGATCCAGGAGGGCAGCGTGGCGAAGACGTGCGGGAGGTTCTCGGCCTCGTTCATGGCGGGGACGACCACGCTGACCGTGGGCGCGATGGCCAGGTGGGGCCCGAGTGGGGTGAAACGGCGGCCGGCCGGCAGCGGGCGCAGGGCCGCGAACGGGGAGGTGGCGCTGGGCTCGGGACTCATGGTGACTGGACGTCCTTCCGGTCGGTCTGGCATGAGCGGGGACCCCTTCTCACCGCGTGCCCGTCTCGCGTTCGGCCGGCGCGTGCCCTCGGTACAGCCACCGGACGATCAACAGGAACAGGCTCAGCACCCCGACGGTCGCCACCCCGGCGCGGGGAGACCAGGCGTCGAAGAGCAACATCGCCTCCGCGAGCACGACGTTGACGGCGAGGCTCGCGGCCGCGCCCACCGTCAGCGCCGAAAGAGGGTCACGATCGCGCAACAGTCCGACGACCGCCGCTCCGGGAACGACGAAGAGGAACATCGGGGTGAGGATCATCCGGACCGGCGTTTCGATGTCGGCCAGTGCGAGCACCGCGCCGACGGCGCACGCCGTACCGAGGACGGCGATGGGAACGGTCCGATTCCTGCCCATGTCTCCTGGTCTCCCGGCTGGTAGAGGCCACTGTGACGCGGTTGGCTGGCCCACTTATGGGACCAATCGCAACAGGCATGCGTCAATGGCGACGCATTGCCTCGGCCCCCGGTTTACCAGGCCGCGCCGGAAGAGACGATCTTATCTTAAATGTCGAAAAAGATTAATGGAACGGTCAAGTTGATTTGCGTAGGTCGTCCGTATTTCTGATCATCGCTTTCCTCGGATTCCTCGCCTTTCACACATTCCTCGCATACCTCGCTTTCCTCGCTTTTCAACCGTGAGGCGCGGGGCGCCGACAGCGTGCGCGAGGGGGGCAGCGAGCCGGTGTCCCTGGGGCCCGCGTCGTTCCGGGCTCAGCGGCTCACGGTGGTCTCGCGTTCCACGCGCGACAGCTTCTCGGGATTGCGCACGTGGTACGCGCCGGTGACGTAGCCGTCCTCGACCCGCACCGCCACCACGCCGTCGATCTCCCCGTCGACCCGGACGAGCAGCCCCGGGCCACCGTTGATCTGTACCAGCTCGACCGACCTTTCGGCGTCGCGCTTCCACCAGCCGACGGCCAGCAGGCGAGCCACGGGGCCGACCCCCACGACGGGCCGAAGCAGGGCATGTTTGATTCCACCGCCGTCGCTCAGGGCGACGACGTCCGGCGCGAGGATGTCGAGCAGGCTCTGCAGGTCGCCGGTTTCGACCGCTCGCTGGAAGGCCCCGAGTGCGGCTCGGGTCTCGGCGGGGGAGGCGATGCCGCGTGGCCGCCGGGCGGCGACGTGTGACCGTGCCCGGTGGGCGATCTGGCGGACCGCGGCCGGGCTCTTGCCGACGGCCTCGGCGATCTCGTCGTACTCCACGTCGAAAACCTCGCGCAGCACGAACACCGCCCGCTCGGTCGGCGTGAGCGTCTCCAGCACCAGCAGCATCGCCATCGAGAGGCTCTCGGCGAGCTCGACGTCCTCGGCCACGTCGGGCGCGGTCAGCAGTGGCTCGGGCAACCACGGCCCGACGTAGGACTCCTTGCGCCGGCCGAGCGCGCGCAGCCGGTCCAGCGCCTGCCGGGTGACGATCCGCACCAGGTAGGCGCGCTCCTCCCGCACGGTGTCGAGATCGACGTCGACCCATCGCAGCCAGGTCTCCTGCAGGACGTCCTCGGCGTCGGCGGCCGAGCCGAGCATCTCGTAGGCGACGGTGAACAGCAGGTTGCGGTGGGCGACGAACGCCTCGGTGGCGGAGTCCGCGGAGTGCACGGAGTCCACGCGGTCGGCACGATCGAGCGGCTCGGCCGTGTCCGTGGTCCGTTCGCTGCGCCCGCTCATGCCCGGCTCCTGCCTGCTCGCTCTCGACTGTGCCACACGCACGAGACGCCGGTCCGCACCGCTTTGTGACACCCGCGATCGGTGGCTCATGTCACATGACCGCGCTGTCACGGGGATCGGGGTGCGGACGTCTCGTGTTCGCCGGCGCGCCGCCCGAACGATCCGGGCGGCACACGACATCACCAGTCGAGATCGAGAGGGAAGACAACACCATGCCCACACCCACGACCGAACAGCAGGACCTGCGGTCGCGAATGCCCAACCCCCTCCCATTCCTCCCCGAGATGGCAGTGGTCGCCGAAGGCCTGCACAAGACCCTCAGGGACGGCCCGATTCCGCAGACCACCATCAGCCTGCTGCAGCTCCGCGCCGGGCAGATCCTCGGCAGCACGTACTTCACCATCCGGGAAACCGGCAACCTCCGGAAGGCCGGGGAGTCGGAGGAGCGCATCACCGCCGTGGCGACCTGGCGGGACGCCACGTACTTCACCGACGCCGAACGGATCGCGCTGGAACTCGTGGAGGCGGTCCTCACCCCGAACCCGTCCGGGGAGCGCGTCCCCGATGAGCTGTACGCCAGGGCGTCCGCGCACTACGACGACAAGGCGATGTGGACGCTCATCATGGCGATCGCCCACATCGGCTTCTTCACCCCCGCCGCTCTCATCGCCAAGCCGATCCCCGGTATGCCCCCCGGCCGGAACTACACCGATCGACGCCCGACCGGCTCAGGGTGAGGGCGCGGCGACCGTTCCTCACCCTGAGCACGGCCGGTTCTGAGGCCGCCGGGGACACCTCCCCAAGGTTCGGAAACACCGTTCAACGCCGAGAAAGGCATGGAATGAGCATTCGTAAGTTCGCGGTGGCAGGAGCGACCGGACGGCTGGGACGCCACGTCGTCGACGTCCTCACCGAACAGGGGCACCAGGTCGTGCCGATGTCCCGAGCCACCGGCGTGGACATCATCACCGGTGAGGGCCTCGCCGAGGCCCTCACCGGGGTCGACGTCATCATCGACGTCGCGTCGTGGCACGCCTCCGACCAGGAGGCGGCGACGGAGTTCTTCCGCACGGCGACCCGCAATCTGCACGAGTTCGGCCAGAAGGCAGGAGCCGGCCTGATCGTCGCCGTATCCATCATCGGCGCCGACAAGGCCACCGGCGGTTTCATCGCCGCCCAGCAGGTACACGAGGAGGCCAACCTGTCCGGGCCACTGCCCGCCCGCATTCTGCGCGCCGCGCAGTTCCACGAGTTCGTCGGTCAGCTCCTGGACTGGCAGCAGGGCGACGTCGCCTACATCCCGGCCCTGCCCACCCAGCTCGTGGCCTGCCGCACCGTGGCCGAGGCCCTGGTCGACCTGGCCGTCGACTCCGAGGCGCCCGCCCAGCCCGCTCCAGGAACACCGATCCCCGAGGTCGCCGGACCCCGCAAGGAGGTCATGGCCGAGGCGGCCGCACTCCTCGGCGCCCGCCGGGGCGTCAAGGTCGTCGGCGTCGACGGCTCCGGCATGCCCGACGCCGAGATCGCCGCCGACGGCGCGTTCCTGCCCGGCCCGCACGCCAAGCTCGCCGGCCCCACCTTCCAGGAGTGGCTCGACGCCCAGCCCTGACCTGTTCCCGGAAGTTCTGACCCGGCCGTACGTCACGGCCTGGCCCTTGTCCCCACGGCCTCCGCCGCCGGCTGCTGTCGCGGCGCGAAATCCCGCTACTGGGGCTGTTCCGCGTCGGCGGTGGCTTCGGCCGGGTCGCCCTGCCAGGAGACCCGGCAGTACGGGTCGCCGCCCGGGGAACGGAAGGTGATCAACGCGCTCCCGGCCGCGCCCGGCTCGGTCACCGTCAGCGTGACCCGGCCGCTCGCCCCCGCCCGCAGCCTGCCGTTGGCGGGCCGCAGCACGACCCCCTCGGGGACGGTCGCGGTCCACGCGACGGCGGCGTTCTGGGCGTACAGGGTGATCACGCCGGAGGCGGCGCGGCCCAGCCCGCCGGGGCAGCTCACCGACAGCAGGGGAGCGCGTCGCGTGGGGGCGGAGGCGGGCCTGGTACGCGCGGGTCTCGCCGTCGGCGTCCTCGCGGGGGCCGGGGTCCGGGTCGCCTTCGGAGTGCGGGAGGGCCGGGCGGCAGTCGGGGAACGCCGTACGGCGGGTGTGCGGCGGGACGCGGGCGGGCGGTGGGAGTCGGCTGTGCGGCCCGGCTCCGCCGTTCCGCCGGGCGAGGACGCGGGGTCCGGCGAGCCGGAGGGCCCGGCTGACCGCCCGTCCGGCGGGGTGGGCGCGCGGCCGTCGCCCGGTGAGGCGCCGGGGGATCCGGCTCCGTCCGGGCCGCCGCCGGGGGGCGCGGCGCCGCCCGGACCGGTGCCGGAGGGCCGGATGGGGGCCGGGGTCGGCGCGATGGCGGGTACGGCTCCCTGCCCGGGCAGGCCGAGCGGCACGTTCATCATCTCGGCGCGCCCGCCGAAGGGCCGGAACGCCACCTCGCCGCCAGGCTCGGCGACCTGCCATCTGA
>NZ_BBYM01000009.1:246420-247422 GCF_001570405.1 Microtetraspora niveoalba
GGACAGGGCGGCCAGCGCGGCCGCCTCACCACCCCAGCGGCCGGTCCAGGCTCCACGGATCCGCCTCCCCCAGCGCGATGGCCCGCCCCGACCGATGTGCCCACCCCGGCGAACCTGCCCGCCCCGACCGGTGTGCCCACCCCGGCGAACCTGCTCGCCCCGACCGGTGTGCTCGCCCGGATCAGCGCGCCCACCCTGGCGGGTCTGCGCGCCCCGTCGTCGCCGTCCGCGCCGCCTGGTCGCCTCGGCCCGGCGGGTTCCACGCCGTCCCCCTGCCCGTGGGGTGGGGGCGGCCGCGGTTCCCCGGTCGTCGGGCTGGAGCGGGGAAGTGGAAGTGGAGGTGACCGGCGCGGCCGCGGACGGCGTGGCGATGACGCGCTTCCCGGCGGCCGTCGGGGTGGCAAAGGGGGCCCTGGTGTTCCCGGCGGCCGGCGGGGCGGCGAAGGGGGCGGTGGCCTTCTCCGCGTCCGGCGGTGGGGTGAAGGGGGCGGTGGCGTTCCTGGTGGACGGCGGGGTGGTGTTCGGTGCCGGGGGATCGAGGACGGCCGGGCGGAGCGACAGCGGGGGATAGGCGATGGGGATCGCGTCGAGGAGCCGTTCGGCGGACACGTGCCTGCGTCTGCCCTCGGCGCACACCTCGCATCCCGCGATGTGCCTGGTCAGGCGTTTGCGCAGCACCGGTCCAGGGGGACCGGCCGGGCCGGACTCGACCAGCGCGGACAGGTCGGGGCAGTGCGCCCGCGCCTTCTCCGGCAGGACGACCGCCGCCGCCGCGTTCTCCACGCGGTCTCTGGCCCTGGCGAGCCGGGCCGCCGCCTGTCGCGAGCTTAGGCCCAGGACCGAGCCGGCCTCGGCGGGCGTGAGGCCGTGCCGTACGGACAGGGAGAGGATCTCGCGGTCGCCCGGCCCGAGGTCGGCGAGGGCGGCGCGCACCAGCGCCGCCGTCCGCGGGTCGGCCGGGTCGTCGAGCACCGCGACGGCGGCCGCCCTGCCCCGCTCGCG
>NZ_BBYM01000010.1:0-50848 GCF_001570405.1 Microtetraspora niveoalba
CTCAAAACCAGATCTGGGTGGAGATTGTCGCGCTGGCCTGTGAACTCCTCGCCTGGACGCAGATGCTCGCCCTACACGGCACTTCCGCTCGCCGGTATGAGCCCAAACGCCTGAGGCTGCGCCTGTTCGCCGTTGCCGCCCGGCTGGTCCGTGGTGGTCGGCGCCTGCGCCTGCGCATCGCCGCGTCCTGGCCCTGGGCCAGCCAACTGGTCGCAGCCATTACCCGGCTCCAGGCACTCCCGGCCCCGACCTGACCAGCACAAAGCCACCCCGACGATCAGGGAAGGACACCTTGAGGGCCCGTGGAACCCCGCTCACCCGGCGCGATAGCCGGGCCGCCAGGTTGACCACGGCCCCGATTTCAAACTCCAGCCGAACCGCTCAGCCAGCCACCGGATAGACGTGAAAGATCGAGGCTAAGCCAAGTGGACCGGACCACGAGGCCGCCGGGCCCGAGGACCGGAAGCCACGCGGCAGACGCCTTATCTCTCGCCAATACCGGCCACTTTCAATCTCCAGCCCTTGCGTGTACGGTAGTTCGCTCCATTGACGATCCCGAATGAAACGAAAGAGTGTCACATCCGGGCTGCGGAATACATCTCTAGCATCTTTCCGCAGGATCGGCCGTTCTCAGAGAACCAAAGATATGGTGAATAGCGTTTTCTTCATCATCATCTGAAACTTTGTCGGCCACGCGCGGCTGCACCTTCGGCGCTTGTGTCCGATGCATCTCCGCCTGAACAAGCGCTTTCGCAGCCCCGTATCCAGGAAAGACCAGTTCCGGGTCCTGATGCGCCTCTGCGTACTCAATTATTTCTCTCGCATACGCGAGGTCCCAACCTACTGGATCCCCAGTCTCGACGATACGCGGTGAGCGACGCGGCCGCTTCTGGTCCAAGATGATCTGAACCGCGCTGGAGTGTTTTGGTGATCATCCGCGTGCGTATTTGAGACGGTGGTTCCGGTATCGGTTCGAGGGAGAGGACCATCGTGGCGATCACGGCGACAAGTGACGGTTTCAAGCTGTGGTACGAGGCGACGGGCGACGGGCCGGCAATCATCTTCCCGTCGAGGATGCGCATCGAGCACTCCGCTGTCGGTGCCGCGCTGACGGCGAGCGGATACCGGGTGGTCCGCTACAAGCCCCGACAGGTCGTCGGCCTGATGGAAGCCGAAGACGAATCCGGTGACCCGTGGAAGCCGACGAACTGGACCCGGTTCCCCACGGAAGTCGAGATCGCCGACCTGCACGCCGTGGCGGACGCGGCGGGTGTGGGCGACTTCGTGCTGGCCGGCTACTCGGGCATGGCCGCCTTGGCTGGCTTTCTCGTCGTCGCCACCGACCGGGCGGCCGGCCTCATGATCGGCGGGTTCCCCCTGCTGACGGGCAATGACTACTGGCTCGGCTGTGTCGAAGGTGCCCGCACGGCCTTCCTGCAGACCGGGCTACGGGATAAAGCGGACGAGCTTCATATGAGTGTCCTGCTCTACCGGGAGTGGGCCACCCGTGACGACACCGCGGCCTTGGCGGCTCTGAAAGGTCCGAAGATCGTCTGGTACGGCACCGTCGATGGCGAACCGGAATGCCGGATGTACGACTACGTCGGGGGAAGCGCCATCGCCCGCCGCATCATTGGCCACTCCGAGGCATTGCGTCAGGCCGGGTTCGAGGTGATCGAGTTCGAGGGCTTGGACCACATCGCTGGTCTGGCCACGGCGGATGTGATCGCCCCGAGGTTGTCCGCCGCCCTGGCCGCGGCGGGCTGGTAGACGCCTGGCTGACCCGATCTCGGGGCTTGCTCACAAGTACGACATGGTCGATGGCTCGCGGGCTGAAAGCCGGCCGTGGCGGCCGATCACGCCCGGCTCGAAGGACTCGCGGCTCGTGGTGGACGACAATGAGCAAGGGCACGTCCCGTTCTCCGTGGTGGAGCTGGACGGCGGCACGCTGGTCGGCACCGCGACGCTGTGGGGCATCGACACCCACCACCGGTCCGCGCACATCGGGCTGGGGCTGCTGCCGTCCGCCCGCGGCAAGGGCTACGGCACCGACGTGGTCGCGGTGCTGTGCCACGATCCTGGCCGCACAGCGGCGAGAACGCGCCCGCGTCCGGAGTGAGAAAGGCATCCGCTGGGGCGGCCGGCCCCTGTCATCCGCAGCCTGACGACCGCCCAACCCGGTGATCGTTTCCGGTCACAGCACTGGTAACTGATCACGTGTTGCGACGCCCCCTCGAATGCGCCTCGGGACAGCGGGGCGTTCTTCGCGTTTCAGGACCGGATCATGCAGTTGAACTCGGCGGCCCACCACACGAGAACCCGGACCAGGCCGCGTCCTCCCACAGAAGCAAACCTAAGTCCGGAGAAGTCCTTCGGCAGCTACGTCGGGCCTTGTGGCCCGAACCTGCCGTATGCCGGTGGCACTCCTATCACGGGCATGTCGAGTTGCTTTGGGCCTGGATGTGCGCGATTGCCTCATCACCCACCTTGACGTAGAGAGCTGATTTGCCTCTCCGGTCGTATGTGCGAGTGAAGCTTGGAGCCCAAAGCCTGTTGAAGTACACCTTGTAGCACCATCCGGCATCGACCCGGAAGGTGTCCCAGTCCTCCTTGCGCGGCGTGTTGTCGCCCGGGGACAGGTAGCGACTCGTCTGCGCTACGTTGTCGACTTTGCAACTGGGATAGGTCTCCGTCGAGTCGCCGGTGCTGTCGTTGTCCCGGCACCAGTTGCGGTACGCGTACACGCTGTGGGCGCTGTCGTTGACCGTTGTCGAGCACCCCACTAACGAACAGTCCGCACCCGCAGACGCGGGAGGGCTATTAACGAGAAGCGCGCTGACACTGATCACCGTAAGCGCCGCCGCTCGGACTAGCGCCTTAGGCGTGGCGAGATTCCTTCTCCAGACGAGGCGATTGGCCTTTTTCGATTTCACCATTTTGCCCTTCTGTGGCCTGCTGAAAATCTCTCAATACGGAGATTTTGCCAAAGGCCGGTATATTGTCCGTATATTTGCTACGATTCCGCCGCCGCGCCCGTTGCGAGAACCGCATCCACTACGCGAAGGACACCGGTCTGGCCAACCTGCCGCTGCACGACCTCACTCAAAACCAGATCTGGGTGGACATTGTCGCTATGGCTGCGAGTTACTGGCGTGGATGCAGATGCTCGCCCTGCACGGCACTTCCGCTCGCCGCTAGTGGCCTGTCACGCAACCTTGGCCGGGTAACTGGTCCAGCTTCTGATCGGTGAGCTGGCGGCGAAGTTCGTCTTGGGCTGGGCTCGGGCGTTGCGCCAGCGGACGTAGGCACCGATCGCCGCGTTCTGCTCGTCATGGCTGCGGTGGTCGGTGCCGTTCAGCGCGTAATAGCGCAGCGCGGCGAACTCCGACTCGATCCAGTTCAACCAGGAACCGTAGGTCGGCAGGAACACCAGCTCAACATCATTGTCAGCAGCCCAGGCGCGGACCTGGGGATGTTTGTGCGGCGAGTAGTTGTCGGCGATCACATACAGCTTCTCGCCGGGCCAGCGCACGCGGAGCGTCTTAAGGAAGGACAGGTATTCGCGCCAGCGCTTGCGCTTGCGCTTGCGGATCCGGTACTACAGCCTGCCGGTGGCCAAATCGAGCGCGCGGCGATCATGTGCATGACGCCGTTGTAGCGGTTGTAGGTGGCCAGCAGCCGGGCCGGCGACCCCGCCGGGCGCCACCGCTTGCCCTTGCGAGGCATCAGGTTCAACGGCCCGAACTCATCAAGACAGATCACCCGCCCATCGGCGGGCGGGTGATCGTAGAGGTCCAGGACACGCTGCATCTTGGCGATGAAGTGCGGGTCGGTGGAGGACTTCCATGTCGTGGTGGTCTGCCAGGTGACCCCGCCTTTGCGGAGGATCCGCCGCAGGTGCTCACGGCTGATCGCCGCCACCACCCCGCGGGTGATGAGGTGCTCGGCCAGGGTGCGCAGACTCCAGGTGGAGTGTCCGGTGATACCCCATTCGGCGGGGACCGTCTTGGCGATCAGGCAGATGTGCTCACGCACCTGGCTACTGATCGTCGCTGGACGGCCCCCGTTCCATTTTGGGTCCAGAGCGTCGAGCCCCTTCTCGTTGAAGGCGTGGATGACATCGCGCACGTAGTCGTCGCTGACCTGCATCAACGAGGTGATGTCCGGGACGCTTTGGCCCTGGCCGGACATCATCACCACGATCGCCCGTCGCAGCTTGACCGGGTCCTTCGCGCTCCGTGTGATCCGTTGTAGCTTGCGGCCTTCCTCCATGGTTAACGGCCGGACGAACACTTCCGGTCAGCGAGCCATGACCACCTCCAAACACTGGGAAGCAGCCAGCCTGGCGGGTTCACCGCTGGAGATCAATTACCCGTCCAAGATTCGGTGACGGGCCACTAGGAGCCCAAACGCCTGCGGCTGCGCCTGTTCGCCGTCGCCGGACGACTGATTCGTGGTGGCCGACGCCTCCGCCTACGCATCGCCACACGATGGACCATGGGCGGCACAGATCATCACCGCTCTGGCGCGACTGCACACCCCGGCCCGCGCCGACCTGACCAGTACCAAACCGTCCCTACGCCCAGGAAAGGAACCCGCGGGCCCGTGGAACCCGCTCACCCGGCGCGACGGCCGGGCCGCCAGGTTGACCACAGCCCTGCTCCTCAGGGGCGATACCCACCACAGCAGCGCCGAGATCACCGACGGCCGGACAGACGACGCTCTTGCCCCCTGATCATCTCTACGCCCAAGGCCCCGCTCACCGCGGAGCCCCTTCCTTCGTACGCATGACCTGGGCGGAAGCACTCAAGATCATGCCGTGAATATGACGTGGACAGCGGCCGGGGGCTGCTCACGATGGCATCCGGCTCCACACGGCAGAAACGATCAACGGCGCCTGTCCAGAGCAAATCTGCTGGTCAGACGCCGTTTTCGGAGGTGGGAGCGGAGAGCGTGGGATTCGAACCCACGAGGAGCGTCAAGCCCCTAGCGGTTTTCAAGACCGCCGCCATCGTCCACTAGGCGAGCTCTCCTGGCCGGTGCCGGACGCGGGGTCGCGCAAAGGCACCGGAACATCACCATAGTCTCTCACCGCGCTCCGGGTGCCCGTGACAAAAGACGATCTTTAGGCATCACGTCAGATCTGGTCGGGGATCTCCGAGAACCTGCGTTCCGCTGCGGCCTGCGGGCCCGCGAAGCCGTCGCCGACGGCGGCGGCGAGCCGCAGGTACGCCTCGCGGGTCGGCTCCAGCAGCCGGTCCAGGTCGATCTCCGCGCCCTCCTCCAGGTGCGGGTCGTACGGCACGCGGATGACGGAGCGGCAGCGGGCCGCGAAGTGGGACTCCAGCCGGTCGAGGTCGACGGCCGACTTCGAGCGCGGCCGTACGCTGCACAGCACCACGGTGGCGGCTCGGACGAGCTCCGCGTGGTCGTGCGCCTCCAGCCAGTCGAGGGTGGCCGAGGCCGCCCTGGCGCCGTCCACCGAGGGAGAGCTGACCAGCACGAGCTGGTCGGCCAGGCCGAGGACTCCCGACATGGCCGAGTGGAGCAGGCCGGTGCCGCAGTCGGTGATGCAGATCGAGTAGAAGTTCTCCAGCACCTGCGCCACCGCCTGGTAGTCGCCCGCGCTGAACGCCTCCGAGACCGACGGGTCCCGATCGGACGCCAGGATCTCCAGGCGCGACGGCGCCTGTGAGGTGAAGGCCCGGATGTCGACGTACCGCTTGATCTGCGCCCGCTCGTTGAGGAGGTCGCGCACGGTCGCGGAGGTCTCCAGCTCGACCTTGTCCGAGAGCGTCCCGCGGTCGGGGTTGGCGTCCACCGCGATCACCCGGTCGCCGCGGATCTGGGCGAGCGTCGCCCCGAGACCGACGGTCGTGGTCGTCTTGCCCACGCCTCCCTTGAGGCTGAGCACGGCCACCCGGTGATGTCCGGTGGCGACGGGGGTGCGGGCGCGGGCGAGCAGTTCGCGCCGCCGCCGCTCGTCCGGAGCCTCTCCGGGCTTGATCCAGCCGCCGGACGCCTTGTACACGAACCGGCGCCATCCCCGCGACGGAGCGTTCCTGCGGCCCTTGAGCAGGCTGCCCGGGTCGAGGCTGTCCGCGCTCGGCCTGCCCGCCGCCTTCGCCCCCCTCGTACGCCCGGGAGCGTCGAACGACGTGACCTGCGCCGTCTGCCTGCGCCGAGGCTGGTACGGCTCCTCCGGTGTCCGGGCCTCCGGGGAGACGTCCGCCGGGCGGGGCTCGTCTCGTTGTGCGGTGTCGGCGGAGGGCGGCGGGGCCGCGGTCGGCGTGGCCGCCGAGGACGGCTCTTGCGGCGGCCCGCCGAGCGGCTGGGCGCCGGCCTCCTCCCGGTGGGAACCGACGAAGCTCTGTCCGGGCGCCAGGTCCTCGCGTAGGGAGCCCGCGAACGGCCCGGACGGCGTGTCAGCGGTGGGCTCCTCGCGCGTATAGGCGGTGAACGACGCGGTGGAGGCGAGATCCTCGCGCAGCGAACCGCCGAACGGCTGATCCCCCTGCTCCTTGGGCGACGTCTCGTCGGGGAACGTGCCGGCGAAACGCTCGGTCGCCGCGCCGATCAGGCCGCCGGAGAAGAGGGGCCCGCCGTCGGAGCTCAGGGGGTCCGATGGGCCGGGGAACCCCGCGCTGGGAAAGCCCGATCCGAGCCCCGGCGCCGGAGCGTCCGTGGACGAGGAGCCGCCGGTCCCAGAGCCGGACGTCGCGGCGGCGGAAGCGCCGGAGCCGGAGGCGCGGTCGTCGGAAGACCGGGAACCGGAGGATCCGTCCGTCTCGACGGGGACCGCCGGCTCCAGCCACCCGCGAAGGGTCTCCTCCGTCTTGGGCGCCTCCGGCCACGTCTGGGTCGGGCCGCCGAGGGGGTGGTCCTCCTCGGTTCGGAGGTCGTCCAGCCGGTGCTCTCCGGTGGAGAACCGGACCGGCTGCGTGTGGTGCTCCTTGTACGCGGTGGCCTCGCCGAGGACGCCGACGTTGAAGGAGTCGGTGTCGACGGGGGAGTCCTGGAACAGCGGACCTCGCCCGAGGCCGGGGGGCGGCGTGCCCGGAAAGCCGTGTGACACGGGCCCCTCGGCGTCCGGCTCAGCGGTCGAGGAGGGCGAGGGGGTCGAGGAGGGCGAAGAGGGCGAAGAGGGAGAGGCGGAGGAAGACGAGGCGACGGCCACGGTCGCGCCGTACGCGGGATCGGCCGCGGTGCGCAGCAGCGCCTGGGCGGCGGGCTCGGTCGGCACCGAACGCCACGGGTCCTGAGGGTACGGCGAAGGCACCTCGGGCTCAGTCGCGGGAGAGCCGGCCGGGGCGCCCGCCGAAGAGGGGGCCAGGGAGGCCGAGGTCACCGCGCTGACCGCGATGTCCACCTCGTCGGGCATCTCCTTGATCGCGTCTAGCCAGGCGAGCTGATCCTCGAGAGAGTGGGGATCCTCACGATCGTGTCTTGCCACCGTGTTCCCCCTCGGGATGGGCTAAAGGGGCAGCAAACACATTGCAGATTAGCGCCCTCTTATGCAGCGAATGCGGGCAACCGCCGAGTTCGGGGCCCCGCTAGTTTGGTCCCATGCGCGCGATCGTAATTAGGGAACCGGGCGGGCCCGAGGTTTTGGACTGGCAGGAAGTGCCCGATCCGGAGCCGTCGCGGGGCGAGGTGCTCATCGACGTGGCCGCTTCCGCGGTCAACCGGGCGGACGTCCTGCAGCGCCAGGGATTCTACCCGCCGCCGAAAGGCGCGTCGGAGATCCCGGGCCTGGAGTGCGCCGGCACGGTGGTCGCGGTCGGCGCGGACGTCGAGGGCTTCCGGCCGGGCGACCAGGTCTGCGCGCTGCTGGCCGGCGGCGGGTACGCCGAGCGCGTGGCGGTCCCCTGGCAGCAGGTCATGCCCCTCCCCGAGGGGGTTTCGGCGGTGGAGGCCGCGGGGTTGCCCGAGGTCGTCTGCACCGTCTGGTCGAACGTGTTCATGACCGCCCGCCTGCGCAGGGGCGAGACCCTGCTGGTCCACGGCGGCACGAGCGGCATCGGCACGATGGCCGTACAGCTCGCCAAGGCGTTCGGCTCCCGTGTGATCGCGACAGCCGGATCGGCGGAGAAGGTACGGCGGTGCCTGGAGCTCGGCGCCGACGAGGCGCTGAACTACCACGAGGAGGACTTCTCGTCCAAGAAGGCCGACGTGATCCTCGACATCATCGGCGCCGCGTACCTGAAGAAGAACGTGGACGCCCTGGCGGTCGGCGGCCGCCTCGTGGTGATCGGGATGCAGGGCGGCCGGGTCGGCGAGCTGGACCTCGGGAAGCTGCTCGCCAAGCGCGCGTCGGTCTCGGCGGCGGGGCTGCGCGCCCGGCCGGTGGACGAGAAGGGCGCGATCTGCGCGGGAGTCGTGCGTGATGTGTGGCCTCTGATCGGCGCGGGCGCGATCCGGCCGGTGGTCCACGCGAAGGTGCCGATGCGGGACGCGGCCGAGGCGCACCGCCTGCTGGACTCGGGGGAGCACATCGGCAAAATCCTCCTGGTCCGGTGAGTTAGGTTTGAACGCATGAGTACCGACCGAGCCCGACGCGAACGAGGAGTGATGAGCGGCCGATGAACGCAGATGAGAGCACGCCGCAGATCGTGGTCGTGGGGCCCGACGGCTTGTCCGTTTCCGGGGAGAACGGCGAGCGCGAGGAGCGCTCGGTGGCCGACCTCGTGGAGCAGCCGGCGAAGGTCATGCGCATCGGCAGCATGATCCGTCAGCTCCTTGAAGAGGTGCGCGCCGCTCCCCTGGACGAGGCGAGCCGCAAGCGCCTCAAGGAGATCCACGAGAGCTCCATCAAGGAGCTGGAGGACGGTCTCGCGCCCGAGCTCGTGGAAGAGCTCGAACGGTTGTCGCTGCCCTTCACGGACGACAACGGCGCGCCGCCGTCGGACGCGGAGCTCCGGGTGGCGCACGCGCAGCTCGTCGGATGGCTTGAGGGGCTTTTCCACGGCATCCAGACCACGTTGTTCGCCCAGCAGATGGCGGCCCGCGCGCAGCTTGAGCAGATGCGCCGCGCCCTGCCGGGCGGCATGTCCCAGGGGCAGGACGACCAGCAGCACCACCGCGCGTCCGGGCCCTACCTGTAGCCCGCGGGCCGCGGCGGGTGCTCACCCGCCGCGGTAAAGGTCTTCCAGAACGCGGGCGACCCCGTCGTCGTCGTTGGCCGCCGTCACATGATCGACGGCGGCCAGCACTGTGGGGTGGGCGTTGGCCACCGCGTAGGACGTCCCGGCCCAGGCGAGCATGGGCAGGTCGTTCGGCATGTCGCCGAACGCCACGACCTCCTCCGCCTCGATGCCGAGCTCGGCGGCCAGCACGGAGAGGGCGGACGCCTTGGTGACGCCGTGCGCGCTCATCTCGATCAGCGCCCGGCCGCTGGAGTGCGTCGGGGTCACCAGGTCGCCCACGAGCGAGACGGACAGCCGGTAGAGCTCGTCCGGGTCCATCGTCGGGTGCCGGGCGAGCAGTTTGGCGCACGGCCGCGAGCTGAGCCGGTGCGTGGCCACCCGCAGCGCGGTCCGCGGGTCGTCGCCGTCCACGGCGAAGTCGGACTCGTGCGCGTAGCCGCCCTCGTACTCGACGGCGAAGACCAGCTCCGGCAGGTGCTCGCGCAGGCGGCGGACGGACTCGCCGACGACGTCGGGCTCGATCATCCGCGCCTCGACGATCCGCTCGGTGTGCAGGTCGTAGACGAGCGCGCCGTTCGCGCAGATCGACAACCCTCGATGCCGTACGGCTCCCGCCACGCTGTGCATCCAGCGGGGCGGCCGTCCGGTGACGAAGACCAGCGTGCCGCCGGACTCCTCCACGAGGGCGAAAGCGGCGGCCGTACGGGCGGAGACGGTCCCGTCGGCCCGCAGTGCGGTGCCGTCCAGATCCGTGGCGACGAGGCGGGGGCTGCTGCTCATAACAGCCTCCAGTTTGCCCGCTGTTGCACCCGCGCCCGTCCTCGGGGAGGAAGCCGGGGGAAATCTTCCCCCGGACGTGGAACACCCACCGGCGACATAGTGTTAGATGTGATGGCGTTGTATTAGCTGTTCCCGTAGCGAAAGCCAGCTTGACTGTATGAGCCACCCGGGGAGCTGTGCGACACACCGGGGTTCACGAGGTGTGAGCCCCAAGATTCACTTCCTTAGGGAGAGCATTAATGGCTCAGGGAACCGTCAAGTGGTTCAACGCTGAGAAGGGCTTCGGCTTCATCGCACCGGACGGTGGGGAGCCGGACGTCTTCGTCCACTTCTCCGCCATCTCTGGCAGCGGCTACCGCAACCTCGAGGACGGCCAGCGGGTCGAGTTCGAGGTGACCTCTGGTCCGAAGGGTCCGCAGGCGTCCAACGTCCGTGCGCTCTGATCTCTGACACCGTCGAAGGCGGGGTCCGCGTCCTGCGGATCCCGCCTTCGCGTTTTCCGCGCCCGGCAGGCGATACCGATTGGACAAAAGGGGCTTGCCGGGAGCAAGCGCTCTTGTGATCGTGGGAGGGCACCGGCGAATCGGCACTCCCCAGCAGAGAGCGATCATGCGCAGAGTCCTCGCGGCCGCCACGTGCCTCATGGCGGCGTTCCTCGCGTCCCCCGCACCCGCCCATGCCACGGCCGGGTCCGCCCCCGCCCAGGCCGCCTCCAGCGCCGTCCAGAGGCGGCTGCCCAAGGTGAAGGTCACCTATCCCTCGGCGATCAGGAGGGGCAAGCCCGGCCGCATCACGTACAAGGTCAGCCACCCCGACCAGTTCACCGACGAGGCGCTCGTCCTGCAGACCGACCTGCCGCGCGGCATCGTGTCGAAGGTCCGGTTCGTGACCAAGCCGAAGGGCGCCAAATGTGGCGCCCAGAAACGCAACTCCGTCGGCAACTACGCCGTGTACTGCGTGATCCGGTCGCTCAAGCACACCCGGCTGACCATGTCGTTCAACGTGTGGATCAAGCCGAGCTACCGCGGGAAGTTCCGTTCGGGCCACTACTGGCGGGCCGTGACGCTCGACTACAAGGGCAGCACCCGCGACTACCTCGACGAGATCACCAGGAAGGACCTCATCGGCAAGACCTGGATCAAGGTGCGTTAGATCCGTGGTCCCAGGTCACGGCGCAGATACTCCGCGGTGTGCGACCGGCCGTCGGCGGCGAGGCCGGCGGGCGTGCCTTCGAAGACCACCCGGCCGCCGTTCCGGCCCGCCCCGGGCCCGAGGTCGATCACCCAGTCGGCGTGCCTGATCACATCGAGGTCGTGCTCGACCACGATCACCGTGTTTCCGCCGTCGACGAGCCGGTCCAGCAGTGCGAGCAGCATGTCGACGTCGGCCATGTGCAGCCCGGTGGTCGGTTCGTCGAAGACGTACACCTGACCGGTGTCCCGCAACTCCCGGGCGAGTTTGAGCCGCTGCCGCTCACCGCCCGACAGGGTGGCGAGCGGCCGGCCGAGGGTGAGGTAGCCGAGCCCCACCTCGCGGAGGGTGGCCAGGCCGCGCGACACCGACGCGTCCTCGAAGAAGCCGAACGCCTCGTCGGCCGTCATGGCCAGCACCTCGACGATGTCGCGGCCGCCGAGCGTGTACCCCAGGACCTCCGGGCGGTAGCGGCGGCCCTCGCACGCCTCGCAGACGGTCGTGACCGGATCCATGAAGGCGAGGTCGGTCTCGATGAGGCCGCGCCCCTGGCAGGCCGGGCAGCCCCCGATGGAGTTGAAGCTGAAGAGCCCGGCCTCGACGCGGTTGGCCGCGGCGAACAGCGCTCGTACGGTGTCCATCACGTCGACGTAGGTCGCGGGGGTGGATCGGCTGGAGCCCCCGACGGCCGACTGGTCGATGACGATCGCGGACGGATGTTGCGCGGTGAAGACCCGGGACATCAGGGTGCTCTTCCCCGAGCCCGCGACGCCGGTGACGGCGGTGAGGACGCCGGTGGGGACGGCGACCGTCAGGTCACGCAGGTTGTGCAGCGTCGCGGCGCGTACGGTGAGGGCTCCGGTGGGGGTGCGTGGCACGGCCTTCACCGCCGGCCTCCTCCGCAGCGTACGGGCGGTCACGGTGTCGGCGTCGCGCAGCGCCGCGAGCGGTCCCTCGAAGACGACCTGGCCGCCGTCCGCCCCGGCGCCCGGCCCCATGTCGATCACGTGGTCGGCGAGGGCGATGATGTCGCGGTCGTGCTCGACCACCAGGACGGTGTTGCCCTTGTCGCGCAGCGCCAGCAGCAGGTCGCCCAGCCGGTGGACGTCCCGCGGGTGCAGGCCGACGCTGGGCTCGTCGAAGATGTAGGTCATGCCGGTGAGGCTGGAGCCGAGGTGGCGGACCGTCTTGAGCCGCTGTCCCTCGCCGCCCGACAGCGTGGAGGTCTCCCGGTCCAGGCTGAGATAGCCCAGCCCGACGGCCTCGATGCGGCGCAGCCCGGCCAGCGCCGCCGCCGCGACCGGCGCGGCCACCGGGTCGTCGAGGCGCTCCAACACGGCGATCAGGTCGCCGATCTCCATCGCGGAGAGGTCGGCGATGGAACGGCCGTCGATGCGGGAGGCGAGCGCGGCCGGGTTGAGCCGGGCGCCGCGGCAGGCCGGGCATGTCCCGGCGCTGGTCATCTCGCGCAACGCCTCGCCGATGCGTCCCTTGCCCGCCCCGGGCTCGCGTTTGAGGTGGAGCCGCTCGATACGCCTGACGACTCCCTCGTACTCGTTCTGGTAGACGCCGCGCCGGCTCGCGCGCTGGACCCTGAAGCCGCCGCCGTGCAGCAGCAGTTCCCGTTCGGACTCCGTGTAGTCGCGTAGCGGCTTGTCCGGGTCGAACAGGCCGGATTCGGCGTAGAGCTGCCAGGTGGCGGTCCCGACGGCGAACGAGGGGAAGCGGATCGCGCCCTCCCTGAGGGACCGTTCCTCGTCGAGCAACCGGCTCATGTCCAGCCGGACGATCCGCCCCAGTCCATCGCATTCGGGACACATGCCCTGCGGGTCGTTGAACGAGTACGCCGTGGAGGGGCCGGCGCTCGGGGTCCCGTGCCGGGAGAACAGCACCCGCAGTATGGGGTGGATCTCGGTCATCGTGCCCACGGTGGAGCGGGAGTTGCCGGTGGGCGGCCGTTGGTCGACGACGACGGCGGCCGAAAGATTGTCGATGACTTCGGCCTGCGGCCGTTCGTGCCCGGGCAAGCGGTTGCGGACGAACGCCGGGAACGTCTCGTTCAGTTGGCGCTGCGCCTCCACGGCGATCGTCGCGAACACCATCGAGGACTTGCCGGACCCGGACACGCCGGTGAACACGGTCAGCCGCTCTTTGGGGATCCGCAGCGAGACGTCCTTGAGGTTGTTCTCGCGCGCCCCGGTCACGACGATGTCCTGCCGGTCGCCGGCCGGCGTCTCCGAAATTTTAGCTAATACCATTAGCCAAAGCTATCACTCATACTAAAATTCTCGGCATGGAGCTCAGGGAAGAGACGGCGGCCGGCGCGGGCGGCACACGGCGCGCTCGACGGCACGCCGAGACGAAGGCGGAGATCCTCCGGATCGCCGTGGAGCTGATGGAGGCCGAGGGGGCGGGCGGCCTCAGCATCTCCGCCATCGCCCGGCACATGGGGATCCAGCCGCCGTCCCTGTACAAGTACTTCCCGTCCCGCCACGCGATCTACGACGCGCTGTTCATGAACGGCCAGGCCGCGTTCCTCTCCGCGATCCGCGACGGGGCCGCGGGCCGGGAGCCCGGGCTGTCCGCGCTGGCCGCGGGCGTCACCGGCGGGCTGCGCTGGGCCGTCGAACATCCCGCGCTCGCCCAGCTCCTGTTCTGGCGTCCGGTCCCCGGATTCGTGCCGTCGCCGGACGCCTATGCGGTCGCCCTGGAGGCCGTCGCGCAGATCGGCGAGCTGGTGGCGGGCGCCGTACGCGCCGGGGCGCTGCACCCGGACGCCGACACCGACACCGGGCGCGAGGTCCTGGGGATCCTGCTGGCCGGGATCGCCACCCAGCAACTGGCCAACGATCCGGACTCCTCGTTCTCCGAGGGACAGTTCAGCCGGCACACCGCCGCGATCCTGCGCGCGTTCGAGCTGAGCTACCCGCCCCGCCGCGAAGGATGACCGAGTCGTCCCCACTCCGGGACCGCTTCGTGACAACCCCGCCCGCGTGGCGCGCATCCGATCACGTGTGACGACGCGAAGCACCGGCCGCGCGCTCGCGTGGCTCGGCCATCCGGCCACCGTGGTGGCCACGGCCGTGCTCCTCCTCAACGATCACGTGTTCAAGGACCTGTGGCCCGGCCCGGTAACCGGAAAGCTCAGCGACGTCGCCGGGCTGGTCGTGGCGCCGCCGCTGGTCGCGCTGCTCGTCCGCTGCCCGGCCCCGGCGGCGATCGTGCTCACCGGCACGCTCTTCACCCTGGTGAAGGTCACCGCCGCCGGCGCGGAGGCCGCGTCGTGGTTGTGGTCGCTCCTCGTCCCGTCGCGGGTCGTGGCCGACCCGACCGACCTGATCGCGCTTCCCGCCCTCGGTCTCGCCTGGCTCTGTCAGCGGCGGGCGGCCTGGCGCCCTCCTGTACGGCTCCCGCGCGCCGTCCTCGTCGTCCCCCTGGCCGTGTTCGCGGTGACCGCGACCTCAGCGGCTCCCGGGCCGCCGTCGGCCGTCTCGGTGGAGATCCGGGGCGCGGCGATCGTCGTCCGCGCCTACGCGGCCCAGAACAGCGCGTCGACCGACGGCGGCGCGACCTGGCACCGCTGGAACGGAGCCACCGCGAACGCGCCCCAGAACGGCGCCTGCGCGCCCGGGGAGCGGTCGCACTGCTACCGGATCGTGCCGGGCCGGCTGGAGGTCGAGGAGACCGTCGACGGCGGGAGGACGTGGTCCACCTCCTGGGCCGTCTCCCCCGGCCGGCGGCACTGGCTGGAGCGGGGATACCGGGAGGCCGCCTCGGAGTCGCTGGAGAGCGGCCCGGCGGCGTCCCGCGCGCTCGCCGTACAGGCCGCGCCGGACGGCTCGGCCGCGCACGTCGTGGTCGTCGCCAACGGCCCGGACGGCGTGGCCGTACGCGACGCGTCCGGGCACTGGCGGCGGCTGGGCTTCGCCTCGGACGGGGGCCTCTCGGCGCGGGCGGCGACGCCCCTGACCGACCCCGGGGCGCTGGTCGGCGGCGAGCAGTGGACGGCGATCCTGGTCGCGGTCGCCGTCCTGCTCGTCGGACTCGCCCGGGACGGCTTCCGGGATCGAGCCCCCGTGCTCTTCCCGCTCATGGGCCTGCTCCTGTGGGTCGGGCTGCTCGCCTTCGCCGCCGGCCCGCTCCTGGGGCTCTTCGGCATGGCGGTCCGGTTCGCGGGCATCCCGCTGGCCCTGGCCGGCGTCGTGGGGACGCTGGCCGTGTGGGGCGTCCACCAGGAGCACACGGAACGGATGGGAGGGCGGAGCCTCCTCGTGGCCCTGCTCACCTACGCCGGGATCTTCCTGCCGTTCCTGGGCTGGACCACCGGCCGGCCCGACGAGTACGGCACGGCCGTCGTGCTGGCGGTGATCCTCGGCACCCTGCCGGTCGCCTTGGTGATCGCGAGGATGGTGTTCCGGAACCACGCCGGAAAAGGGAAGGCCCCGCCGGATGGCGGGGCCTTCCGAGGAAGCCGGACGGCTACTTGACCGGCTCCAGGACGTCGAGCCCGACGAACGGGCGCAGCGCCTTGGGAACCACGACCGAGCCGTCCGCCTGCTGGTGGGTCTCCAGGATCGCGACGATCCAGCGGGTGGTCGCCAGCGTGCCGTTCAGGGTCGCGACGTGCTGCGGCCGGCCGTCCTGGTCGCGGTACCGCACACGCAGCCGCCGCGCCTGGAAGTCGGTGCAGTTCGACGTCGAGGTGACCTCGCGGTAACGGCCCTGGCTCGGGATCCACGCCTCGCAGTCGAACTTCCGCGCGGCCGACATGCCGAGGTCGCCGGCCGCCGTGTCGATCACGCGGTAGGGCAGCTCGACCTTGGCCAGCATCTCCTGCTCCCAGGCGAGCAGGCGCCGGTGCTCCTCGCGCGCCTCCTCCGGCCGGCAGTAGGAGAACATCTCGACCTTGTCGAACTGGTGGACGCGGATGATGCCCCGGGTGTCCTTGCCGTACGAGCCGGCCTCGCGGCGGAAGCACGACGACCAGCCCGCGTACCGGAGGGGCAGCGAGCCGGAGTCGAGGATCTCGTCGCCGTGGTACGCGGCCAGCGGCACCTCGGAGGTGCCGACCAGGTAGAGGTCGTCCTCGGGCAGGCGGTAGATCTCCTTGTCGTGGGCGACGTGGAAGCCGGTGCCCTGCATCGACTCGGGCCTGACCAGCACCGGAGTGATCATCGGGGTGAAACCGGACTCGATCGCCTGCTGCATCGCCATGTTGAGCAGGCCGAGCTGCAGCCGCGCGCCCACGCCCTTCAGGAAGAAGAACCGGGCACCGGAGACCTTGGCTCCGCGCTCCATGTCGATGGCGCCGAGCATCTCGCCCAGCTCCAGATGGTCGCGCGGGGTGAAGTCGAACGAGGGCTTCTCGCCGATCTCCTCCAGCACGACGTAGTCGTCCTCGCCGCCGACCGGGGCGTCCTCGTCCACGAGGTTGGGCACGCCCTCGATCACCGCGTCGAGCTCGGCGGCCGCCTGCTCGGCGTCGGCCTCGGCGGCCTTCACCTGCGCGGCGAGGTCCTTGGCGCGGTCGAGCAGCGCCTGGCGCTCGTCCCCGGAGGCCTTGGACACCGACTTGCCGATGGACTTCTGCTCCGCGCGAAGCGACTCGAAGGTCGAAAGCGCACTTCGACGGCGCTCGTCAAGGGAGAGCAGCGTGTCGACGACCGAGTCGTCCTCACCGCGGGCGCGCTGCGACGCCCGGAGCCGGTCCGGGTCCTCACGAAGGGTACGCAGGTCAATCACGAAACAAAGGCTACCGAGGTACGGCTACCGCGCGCGCCCCGATTGTCCGGCTCGGCGCGGCGCGTGACCGGGTGACCGCCCGGCCGGGACGGGGTCAGACCAGGCCGGATCGGATCCGGCCGAGCCAGCCGGCCGCCTCGCCGAAGTCGGAGTCGGCCGTGCCCGGCCTGATCTGTGTGACGACCTGGTCGGCGCGCGGATAGCTGCCGAGGAAGCGCAGGTCGCCGCAGATCCGGTGCAGCCCGGAGAGCGCCTCGCCCACCCGGGCGTCGGCGACGTGCCCCTCGCAGTCGAAGTGGAAGAAATAGCTGCCGATGCCCCGGCCGGTCGGACGGGACTCGATCCGGCTCAGGTTCACGCCGCGCACGGCGAACTCGTTCAGCATCTCCAGCAGGGCTCCGGCGTGGTCCTCTTTGAGGAAGGCCACCATGGAGGTGCGGTCGGCGCCCGTCGGCTCCGGCACGTTGCCGGGCGGCGCCACCCGCACGAACCTGGTCACCGTGTCGTTGCGGTCGCCGATGTTGGACGCCGCCTCTTCCAGGCCGTACACCTCGCCGGCGATGGCCGGGCTGATCGCCGCGTCGTACGGAGACTCGGGGTTGGCCACCTCCTGGGCGGCGGCGGCGGTCGAGGAGGACAGGATGACGACCGCCCCGGGCAGCTCGCGCTCGATGAAGCCCCGGCACTGGGTTTGGGCGGCGGGATGCGTCGTGATCCGCTTGATCTGGCCGAGCTCGGTGCCCGGCCGGACGAGCAGCGAGAACTCGACCGGCAGCAGGTACTCGGCGACGATCAGGAGCGGCTCGCCCCACGCGAACTCGTCCAGCGTCTGGATGATGCCGCCTTCGAGCGAGTTCTCCAGGGGGACCACTCCGCCGTCGGCCTGCCCGGACCGGACCGCGTCCAGGGCGGCGCCGACGTTCGCACAGGGAAGACGCTCGGCGTCGGGCGCCAGTGCGCGCACGGCGGCCTCGGTGAAGGTGCCCTCCGGCCCCAGGTACGCGAGCTTTGACATAGCACAAGGTTAGCGACCCGTCACACCTGCCCACACCGGGATTCCCGCAATGCCGACAATCCGGGCAGGCAGAGCCGGTGGGATCACCCCCCGGACGCCCTGCCCTCCGCGGCCACGCCGTCCGTCGCGGCCGCCGCGCCGGCGAGGGAACGCCGCCGGGGGAGCCAGGAGCCGAGCAGCCACACCAGGACGAGCGCCCCCAGACCGAACCCGTTCTGGACGATCTTTCCCAGGACCGGGCTCAGCACGGGGATCTCCAACGCCTTCAGGGAGACCCCCCACCAGGGCACGGGGACCACGTAGTAGAGCCAGACGCCTCCGGCGACCAGCAGCCGGACCCGGTCGGTCCCCGTCCCCACGAGCGCCGCCAGCACGACGACCACCCAGGCCAGGTGGTGGATCCACGCGACGGGGGAGAGCAGCACCGCCATCAGCCCGGTCAGCGCCACCGCCGTCATCGGATCCCCGTCGAGGTACGCGCCGCGGGCCCGGCGGAAGCCGTACCAGCCCACGGCGGCGACGGCGACCAGCCACAGCGCGGAGGTCACGGAGTCGGGCAGGTAGAGCCTGATCAGCATGCCGCGGATGGACTGGTTCGTGGTGGCCGCGTTCGCCCCCAGACGACCGGGATCGAGCAGTGCCGAGAACCAGAAGTCCTCGGCGTCCGAGGGAATGACCAGGAACGGCAGGACGGTGAGCAGCGCCGCGGTGAACACCGCCATGAAGAACGCGCGCGCCTGCCTCTCATCGCGTATGTACGGCTTTCGCCACGAAAATCCGGTTATCACGAGATAAATCAGGAACACGCCGGGGGTGAGTTTCACCGCGGTGGCCAGCCCGATCAGCAGGCCGCGCGGCCACCACGGGCGGCGCACCACGCAGTCGAGCAGGCACACCGCCACCAGGAAGAGATCGACCTGGCCGAACCGCACCTGGTCCCTGATCGGCATGAGGTACAGGCACGCCACCACCGCGACCGCGAACACCAGCGGCACCACCGCGCGTGCTCCCCGGAAGGGCCGAGCAGGCCCCTCGCCCCCATGCGCAGGCCGCGCGCTCGCCGCATCCAGATCCGCCCGGGCCCCCTCCACGCCCTGGACACCCACGATCGAGGCGCGGAAGCCGTACCAGACCGTCACGGCGAGGGTCGCCACGATGGCGGCGGTCCACACCCACTGCGCGACCGGCCACGAGAGGGCGGCGAGCGGCACCGCCAGGATCGCCGCGATCGGCGGATAGGTGAACGGCAACAGTTGGGGAGCCGGCGTGATGGCGTCATAGAGCGGGACGCCGAGCAGGAGGCTCTGTCCGCCGGTGCGATAGACGTCCAGATCGACGAGCCGCTGGTCGGCGGGGTTCGTCAGCCAGTACACGACAAGCGGGATCGCGGCTCCGACGACGATCACCGCGGCCACCGGCCAGGCCCATACAGCCCGTTTCGGGATGATCGTCTCGCCTGTCCTCATGTCCAGGCAGGCTACCGTGGACTTTCGCCACGGTTCGCGAAGCCGGATCCGGAGCCCGGTGACGGAGCCTGGTGACAGAGCCTGGTGACGGAGCCTGGTGACAGAGCCGGTGACAGAGCTTGGCGACGGAGCCCGGTGACGGGCTCGGTGGCGGGGGCCGAGGTCGGGGCGTCCCGGCCACGGCCGGCCAAGGGCGCGACATCCGGGCCAGGCCGGAAGCCGGGGCGCGAGGCGTCCCGACCTCGACGGGCGGGGCACATGTGTCCCGGCCACAGCGGGGGCGGGCACGGCACGCCCGCCCACACTGCGGGCAGGACGCGACACGGCCGGTCCACGACAGGCCGGACGACCGAGGAACCGGGCGACAGCGAGACCGGGCCACGACGGGGCCCAGGGAGTGAGGAGAGCACGTGAGGCCATTCGGGATCGTCCTGTCCCGGTCACGACCGCACGCGCTCCCTCCCTACGCGCTTTCCGCGGCATCGCACGCCTCCGGCTCGAAGGCGTGGCCCCGGGGCCTCGTGGCCGCTCTGGTCGCACTCTCGCTGGGCCTGCTGCTCCTCGCGCTGCCCGCCCCCGCCCAGGCCGAAGAGGCCCGGCGGACGACGCCGTCCGGGCGGGTGGTCGTCATCGGGGTGCCCGGGTTGTTGTGGAACGACCTCGACCGGGAGCGGACGCCCAACCTGTGGCGGCTGGCCGGCGAGGGCGCCTCCGCGTCGCTGTCCACCCGTGTCATCCCACCCAGCGGCCGCAACGTGACCTGTCCCGTCAGCGGCTGGCTGACCGTGTCGGCGGGCCAGCGGGCCGGTACGGCCGGGAACGACTGCGCGCCCATGCCGGTCCCGCGGACGGCCTCGGACGGCTCGGCCACGATTCCCGGCTGGGACGCGTTCACCGCCTACCAGCGGGCCCAGTCGTACGGCGGGCAGATCGGCCTGCTCGGCCGGACGATCGTGGCCGCGGGCGGGAAGGTCGCCGCGATCGGTCCGGGGGCGGCGTTGGGGGCCGCCGACACATCCGGAAAAGTCGAGAAGTATGCCGCCACGCCCGGTGAGTTGCCCGACCTGACCCCGTACACCGCCGTGTTCGCCGAGGCGGGCGAGATCGCCAAGGCCGCCCTCGCGCTGCGTACGGCGGAGCATCCGGGCGGATCACCGTCGGACGTGACCGGCCAGGCCCGCGACGACGCGGTGGCGGCGGCCGATCGGACCGTCGGCGACGTCCTCGGACGTGTCCCCGAAGGCTCCACGGTCCTCGTCGCCGGGCTCGCCGACTCGGGCATCGGCTCGCTCGACGCGCACCTGCACGTCGCCATCGCCGCCGAAGCCCCGGCGACAGCGCGCACCACCCACGCCGACACCGCCGCCACACCCGCGACCGACCCCACAGGAACCCCCGGCACAACCGGAAGCGGCACGCCGACGACCGACCCCACAGGAATTCCTGGCACGACCGGAAACGGCCCGGCGACGGCGGCCGAGCCCACGGCGTCCGGCACGGCCGGAAGCGGCCCGGCGGAGGCCGGGACGGGCACGTACGGGCGGGGCTATCTGACGGCGACCTCGACCCGGCAGGACGGCCTGGTCACGATCACCGACCTGACCGCGACCGTCCTGCGCTCGGTCGGTCTCGACGCGCCGCAGGGCGTGGTCGGCCGGGGCTGGCAGCGGGCCGGCGACGCCCCGGAGGACACAGCCGAGATCGTCGCGGAGCTGGCCGACGCCGACCTGGCCTCCCAGGTGCTCAGAGACGTCAGGCAGCCGTTCTTCATCGCGCTCGTCGCCATCCAGGTGCTGTTCTACGGCCTCGCCGCCTTCGTGATCAGGAGACGGCGGCGGATGCTCACCGCCACCCAGGTCGTGGCCGTGGTCAGCGGGGCGATCCCGGTCTCGACGTTCCTGGCGCAGCTCGTGCCGTGGTGGCACATGGCGCACCCCATGCCCGCGCTGATCGCGACCATCCTCGGGTTCGCCGGGGCGATCGCGGCGCTCGCGTTCGCCGGGCCGTGGCGTCGGCACGTGGCCGGGCCGCTGACGGTGGTCGCCGCGGTCAGCTCGCTCGCGCTCCTCGCCGACGTCATGACCGGCTCGACGCTCCAGGTGAACGCGGTAACCGGCTACGAGCCGGTGACCGGCGGCCGCTTCTACGGCTTCGGCAACATGCCCTTCGCAATCTTCGCGACCGGAACGATCCTGGCGCTCGCCGGGCTCGCCCACGTCGTCAGGCCGCGGATCGTCCTGCTCGCGTACGGCCTGCTGGCGATCGTCGCGGACGGCTGGCCGAGCTGGGGGGCCGACTTCGGCGGTGTGCCCGCGTTCGTCGTCGGGTTCGCCGTCTTCGCGCTCATGCTGTACGGCCGGCGGGTGTCGGTCGCCAGGCTCGCCGTCGTCGGCCTGGTGGGGGCTGTGCTGATCGCGGCCATCGCGGTCGCCGACTGGCTGCGTCCGGCGGACCGGCGGACGCATCTCGGGGCGTTCGTCCAGCAGGTCGCCGACGGCGAGGGCCCCGAGGTCGTGGGCCGCAAGCTGGGGGCGATGCTGAACACGCTCGGGAACGCGGAGCTGACGCTGCTGTCGGTCGCCGCGATCGCGTTCCTGTTCCTGGTGCTCGCGCGCCCGTCGCGCTGGGGCGCCCCGGCGCTCACCCTGGCCTACGGCAGCGCGCCCGCGTTGCGGGCCGGGCTGGTCGGCGCGCTGACCACCGCCATGACCGGGTTCCTGATCAACGACTCCGGGATCGCCATCCCGGCCATGGCGCTCACCGTGGCCGTGCCGCTCACGCTCGCCGCGTCCGTGCGTGCGCTCCAGCTCGCGCCGCCCACCACACCAGGGCGGCCGTCAGCGCCAGCAGCAGCCACGGCACCACCTGCGCCCTGACCACCGTGACCAGCCAGCCCAGATCGGGCGGCTGGTCGAGCTGCCTGGCCGGCAGGTAGGCCAACGACAGCGCCGCGAGGCGCGCCACCACGAACCAGTCCAGCGCCGACGCCGGGACCATCGCCAGCAGCGCGAGCGCGAGGCCGTCGTACCACGGCAGCACGTACGGCGTGGCGAACAGCCAGGCCACGACGACGGCCAGCGCCACCATGGGAGCCTCCGCCGCCCCCGGAGCCGCGCCGGGAGCCCAGCCGGGGACCGAGCCTCGGACCGAGCCTCGGACCGAGTCTGGGACCGAGCCGGGGACCACACCACGAGCTGCTCCCGGAGCCGCGCCGGGAGCCCAGCCGGGATCCGAGTCGCCCGGAGTGCTCCCCGGCGCGCCGAAGGCCATGCCGGCACGGAAGCGGGCGCCCGCGCGAAGCAGCAGCCAGGCGAGCACGACCATGAGGATCAACGACCCGGCCTGGATCCACGACCGGTACGCTCCCGCCCCGAACACCCCCTGGAGCGCCTTCTGCACCAGCTTCCAGGGGGTGGCGATGGACACCGACTTGCTCGCGTTCAACACCTGGTCGAGCGCGTGCGGCCCGGCCAGCCAGTACGCCGCCGCCACCGTCAGCGTGGCCGCGCCCGCGATGACCAGCAGCCGCCGCGGGTCCCGTCTGTATCGCCAGGCGGGCCCGAGCGCGACCAGGCCGACGGTGACCTTCACCGCGATGCCGAGCCCGAGGAGCACCCCCGACTCGACCACCAGCGCGGCGACCACGAACGCCACCGCCAGCGTGTCCACGTGCATGCCCGCGGCGAGCTGGTAGACGACGAGCGGGTTCACCGCCCACAGCAGCGCGGCGCGGCGCTGCCGTACGGGGTCGCCGCGGGTGATCCGGTGCAGCAGCAGCGCGGTGGCGACGAACGCGGCCGCGTTGACCAGTGCCAGCACGAAGACCGTCAGCCGCACCGAGTCGCCGCCGATCCAGCTCGCGAGGGCCTGCACGCCCGTCGCCACCGGGCCGTAGACGCTCGGCGTGTTCCGCCACTCCTCCACCGCCCCGGCCACCGGGTCGTGCGGCACCGCCGAGGGCACGGTGACGTACGGATCGAGACCGAGGACGGCGATCCGCCCGTAGGCGGCGTAGTTCAGATGGTCGGCCGACCCGACCGGTGGCAGGAACGCCAGCACGCCCGCCGCGAGGCACCCGGCCGCGACCATCATGCGCGTCCGGCGGGGATCGGGGGCGGCGAGGCGCCGCAGGCCGCGCAGCCCGGCGACCAGTCCGATCGCGCCGCCCACGACGGCGACGGCCGCGAGCGCCACGACGAGATGCCCGTCGGGCCGCAGGTCAAGGGAGTACGGCGGCTGCGGGCCCGGCCCGCGGAGGAGCGGGACCATCGCGGAGGGGCCGAGCGCGGCGACGACGATCGTCACGAGGATCGACCCGGCGACGAAGGCAGGCCCGACCAGCGTGGCGGACCACCGCGCGCTCTCCCGACTCACCCCCGAATTTCATCACAGCCGCAGACCGCTCCCGTAGAGGTCGGCTCGCGGCTGTGGACGAACGGAGGACGGCCGGTCAGTTCCGGATGGTCCGGAGGATGACGTCCGTGCTCTTCATGACGGCGGGTTCCCTCGCGGCGAGGGCCCAGCCGACGTCCCTGAGCTGCCTGGCCCGGTGGAGCTGGGACCTCCAGTCGTCGCCGGTCGCCCGGTGCGCCATCTCGACCTCGACCTCCAGGACCCGGAACCCCTGGCGGATCAGGTCGATGGTCAGGCCGGTCTCCACGCCGAACCCCCGGGCGAGCGGCAGCGCCGCCTCGAACGCGGCCCGGGTGAGGCAACGCTGGCCGTTGAGCGGCTGGGCCGCCTCGAAACCGGTGGCCCGCCTGATGCCGTCGCGGGCCAGCCGTACCACGATGCCGTGGCCGCCGAGCTTCACCCTGGTGGCGAAGACGGCGATCGTCATGTCGGCCGTCCCCGAGCGGACGGGCGCGATGAGGGGAGCGGCCTGCTGCGCGGTCTCACCCAGGTCGGCGTCCAGGAACAACAGGTTCCGGGGCGTCTCCTCGTCGAGGAGCCGGACGGCCTCGGCCCCGCTCTCCATGGCGGCGGCCTTGCCGGCGTTCCGGCTGTGCCGTACGACACGGGCGCCGGCGGCCTTGGCCACCCGGCCGGTCTCGTCGCTCGAGCCGTCGTCGACGACCACGACGAGATCCACACCGGGAAGCCGCTTCGCCGCGGCCACCGTGGCGCCGATCCGGTCGGCCTCGTCCTTGGCCGGGATGACGACCGCGGTGTCCGCAGGCCGCTCCACCTGGTCACTCATAGAAATTCGGCCACCTCCGCGGGGACGCTCTCATGGACGATGAAGACCGAGTCCAGGCCGGTGACCTGGAGGATCTTCCGTACGGCGGGGCGGGGCGAGGCCACCTCGAGGATGCCGCCACGCTCGCGCAGCCGCTTGAGCGCGGAGAGCAACACGTTCATGCCGGTGGAGTCGCAGAACTCCACTCCTGACATGTCGATCACCACGCGCTCCGGCCCTGTTTCCAGCAGGCGGGTGAATTCGGCCTGCAAACGAGGCGCGGTATATAGGTCGATTTCGCCGACAATGGCCATTACGGCCTGGCCAGCATGGGTTTGCGTCGCGACTTTGAGCTCCACAGCGCGCACACTAGCGCCGTACCGGCCTGGGGTCACGTTCCCCCAGGCTAGCCGAAGAGTCGTCCGCGCTTTGTCCCCGATTCCGCCCTCACGCAAACGCGCGGTGCGCGAAGCTTGACGCGAAGCGACACCCGGCTTGGGGCGGAGGGACGAGCGTGTCAGGCCCAGCAGGCATGGAACCCCCCGAGGATCCGCAGCGGCGACGGCTGCGCGAGCGGCTGGAGGCCATCCAGGTCCGTACGGAGAAGGCGACCTCGTGGCGGGACGGCACCGGGCACCTCCAGGCGCTGATCAACCGTGAGGGGTACGTCCCGGTCACGGCGCGGCTGGCCGGCGAGGACCTCGAGTTCCTCGCGACCGCGCGCGAGGAGCTGCTGAGCCTCTCCGAGCTGGGCATCCGGCTGCTCGACCTCCACCAGCCGCGTGACGCGGGCGGCATCACCAGCGACACGGCGAACCCGATCCTGCGCTGCCGCAGTTGCATGTGGCGCTGGCCCTGCCCGACGTTCCGCGCGATGTACGACGCGTTCGTCTGACCGGCACGGCCCCCGGCTCGTCGCGCGGTACGCCGCACCGCGGGGGATCAGCCGGTGGGCTCGTACCGGTAGCCCACTCCCCACACGGTGACGATGCGCCGCGGCTCGGCCGGGTCCGACTCGATCTTCTCCCTGAGCCTGCGCACGTGGACGGTGACGGTCGACGAGTCGCCGAAGGACCAGCCCCACACCTGGTCGAGCAGGGCGCTCCTGCTGAACACCTGGCGGGGGTTGCGCAGCAGGTGGGCGAGCAGGTCGAACTCCCGCGCGGTAAGACCGACCTCCCGGCCGGCGAGCCGCACCTCGTGGCTGCCGACGTCGAGGACGAGGTCGCCGTCGGCCAGCACCCCGGCACCCGTCGTCGCCGCCGCCCCTCCCGTACGGCGCAGCACCGCCTGGACGCGGAGCGCCAGCTCGCGCGGGCTGAACGGCTTGGTCACGTAGTCGTCGGCCCCGGTCTCCAGGCCCACCACGCGGTCGATCCCGGCCCCGAGAGTGGTGAGCATGATGACCGGGACGGGGGCGCCTTCACGGAGGCGGCCGCAGAGCCGCAGGACGTCCGCGCCGGAGCGGGCGAGGTCGAGCACCAGCAGGTCGGGCGGATCGGCGAGCGCCCGCGTCAGCGCCTCGGCGCCGTCGTCCGCGCACTCCACCAGGTGGCCGTCGCGTTCCAGGAAACGGGCCACGACCTCGGCCACCGTCGGGTCGTCCTCGACGACCAGGATGCGGGCGGTTCTTCCGATCACGCGCCCATTCTCACGGTCGCCGACCCCGGCGTCAGTTGTGATTCACGTGAAACGTCCGGATCTTCGCGGCGGCGGGCGACAGCGCGTACCTTGTGCCTATGGCCCGTACCGTACTGACCGTCCTGGGGATCATCCTCGCCCTCTGGCTGGTCTTCGCGTTCATCATCCCGGCGCTGTTCGCCACGCTGAAGTTCCTGCTCGTACTCGCGATCATCGCCTTCCTCGTGGTGGCGGCGGTCACGCTCGTAGGAAAGATGTCCCGCTGACTCATCCCCGCAGGGCGTGAATTTCGGGCTTTCGCACCTGACCGTTTCGGACAGGCTGCGGCAGCACGAGGATCGCCCACACGGTGGTCATCTCGCCCTCGTGGCGCACGCCCCACCGTTCCGCGAGGTACTCGACGATGCCGAGGCCGCGGCCGCCCAGCGACGAGAGCGTGGGGCGGCCCGCGCGCGGTTCGGTGGTGGCCCCTCCGTCGCTCACGGCGACTTCGAGCCGGCCTTCCGAGCACGTCCAGGCGAGCCTGAGCTGCCCTGACGGCAGCGGGTGAGCGTGGCGCAACGCGTTGCTCAGCAGCTCGCTCACGACCAGGACCGCGTCGTCCACGGTCGCGCCGCTGAAGAGCCCCGAAGCGAGCAGATCCGAGCTGAGACGCCGACGCGCTGCGGCGACACTCGCCAGCGCGTACGGCAACATCACGACGCTCGACGGACTCACCTTCCCCCTCCCCCGAGGAGACAACACACCCCAGTAGGACCGAAATGCCCCATTCGGGGGCCCAAGAAACCGCGTCATGATTACGGCTTGCACACATCAGATCATGTCGTGCTCACCACCGGACACGGCGGCCGCCCCGTTGAGGACGAAGCGCATCCGGGTGCCGCCCTCCGGGCGGGAGTGGGCGGTCAGGTCGCCGCCCTGGGCGCGGGCCAGGTTGCGCGCGATGTAGAGCCCGAGCCCCACCCCGCCGAACCTGCGCCGGTTGCCGCTGTCGGCCTGCACGAACCGCTCGAAGACCCGCTCCCGGTCGGCCGGCGGGATGCCGACGCCCTCGTCGTCGATCACCAGGACGACCCGGCCGCCCTCCGCCCACGCCTCGACCCGGATCAGGCCGCCGTCCGGGGAGTACTTGAACGCGTTCTCCAGGAGCTGCCCGAGGAGGATGTCGGTGGCCAGGGTGTCGCCCCGGACCTCGGGCAGGTCGTCCGGCATGCGCACCTCGATCCGGTGCCGCTCGGACAGCACCGGCAGGCCGAGGGTGGCCGCGCGCACCCGCTCGGCCAGGTCGAACGTCTCGATCCTGATCCGCAGCTCGTCGGCCCCGGTGCGCGCGCCGAGCAGCAGGTGGTCCACGAGCCGGCCCAGCATCCTCGCCCGCTCGGCGATGGTGTGTACGGCGGAGCGGCGCTCGGCGTCGGACAGGTCGTCCCAGCGGGCGTCCAGCGTGCTGGCGAAGCCGTGCACGATGGTGATCGGCGTGCGCAGCTCGTGGCTGGTGGTCGCGAGGAACAGGTCCTTGGCCTCCTCCAGCTCCTTGGCCCTGGTCACGTCGCGGAAGTCGGCCACGACCTCGCCCGTCTCCGGGATCGCCGCGCACAGCACGTCCAGCCAGCGGCCCGAGTCGAGCTGGATGGTGAGCTTCTCGCCCGGGTCGGGCAGGGGGAACGGCGGCGGCCCGCCGATCACCCGCTCCGCCGGGAACCCGGTCAACTCGGACGCCGCGGGATTCCACTGGGTCACCCGGCCGGCCTCGTCGAGCACGCCGATGCCGTCCGCGCTCGCGTCGAAGACGGCCCGCTCGTGCGCGCGCTGCCGTACCGCCTCCTGGTAGGCGACGGCGTTGCCGACGGCGATGCCCGCGTGGCCGGCGAGCAGTTCGAGCAGTTCGAGCTCGACGTGCCCCGCCTTGCCCTTGGCGAACAGCGCGTACAGCGCGCCGTACGGGCGGCCGCCGACGGCGGCGATGCCGACCGCGACGGTGTGCAGGCCGGGAAGCCGGGCCCAGACGAGGTCCTGGAGGCCGTCGGGGCTGGTCTCGAGCAGCACGGTCTTGCCGGTGCGCAGCAGCTTGCCGACCAGGCTGGTGTGCAGGTCGGCGGTGGCGCCGCGCAGCTCGGGCGGGATGTGGTGACCGCTCACGAGCCGCAGCCGCTCGCCCTCGATCAGCACGAAACCGCCCGCGTCCGCGCCCGTCAGCTCGGTGAGGCTGCCCGCGATGCGGTCGAGCACGACCGGCAGGTCGAGCGCGGCGTTGATGTCGGCGACCACGTCGGTCAGCCGCCGGACCAGCCGGGCCCGGCGCGCCGCCCGCGCCGCCTCGTCGTCCTCGGCGAGGTGGTAGACGCTGACGTATCCGAGCAGGGTCCCGGTGTCGGTCCGCAGCGCGTTGGTGTCGACGCGGACCTCCAGGAGGCGGCCGTCCCGGTGGAAGCGCCGGGTCCGCAGCGACACCTGGCCGCCGGTGCGCACACGTTCCATCACGGCGTTGTGCTCGGCCATCAGCTCGGCCGGGACGATCGGGGCCCGCCTGCCCATGAGCTGCTCCGCCGTCCACCCGAACAGCCGCTCGGCCGCGGGATTCCATCCGAGGACGGAGAGATCACGGTCAAGGGCCACGATGGCGTCGGGGGAGCTCGCGACGGCGGCGCGGGCTATGCCGTCCTCGTAGTCGCTCCTGTCGTCACCCACTCCCCCATGGTGCCCCCTTTCCCTCTCTGATCTTGAGGTTTTGCATCCGATACGCTTCGCGTACGCACTGAGAGGAAGTGGGGCGCATGTCCACAGCCGACCTCGAAGCCCTGCTGCGCGTGACCGCGCGGGGTTACGTGGGGGAGTCCCCGCCCGAGGTCGCCTTCGGCACCGTGGACAGCCCGGTCGGCCGCCTCGCGCTCGCGGTCACCGCGCGGGGCGTGCTGGCGTGCAGCTACGAGGACGAGCACGCCGTCTTCGCCCGCATCCACCGGGACGTCAGCTCGTTCATCGGCCCCGATCCGCGCCGCCTCGATCCGGTGCGCCGGGAGCTCGACGCGTACTTCGGGGGGCGGTTGCGGACCTTCTCCTCGCCGGTCGACCTCCAGCTCGTCTCCGCGTTCGCGCGGACGGTCGTGCAGATGATGGCGGCCGTGCCGTACGGACAGGTCACGACTCATCAGGACATCGCGGACCGGATCGGGCGGCCGCAGGCGCTCCGGGCCGTCGCCAACGCGCTGGTCGCCAACCCCGTGTGCCTGCTCGTCCCCTGCCACCGTGCCGTCGAGGCTCCCGACGTCCTCGGCGGGTACGCCGGAGGCCCCGCGGCGAAGGAGGAACTGCTCCGCCTGGAGGGCGTTCTCGCCTGACCTGGAAATGTGTTTGCGAGTCGCAGGGATTTGTCCCGCTTTGTCATGGAAATTGTGACGGACAGGCGGGACCAAGGATGTCCTCGACGCGGGACGGCACAAGCCGTTCCGGTTTTTCATGGCACCCGGTAAATGGTCGAAACCACCGCCTGAATCACGTCACCGGAAGACCGGAAGGTGTACGGCATGGCGAATGTGGACACCGCGCGGAACACGCGCCAGGCGGAGAAGTCGGTTACCTCCACCACCGAGCAGGCGGGCGCCGCGAAAGTGCCCGCCGCGACCGGGGCGACCGGCGAGTTCCGCCCCCTGGAATGGGAGATGAGGCTGCGGGACACGCTGGAGATCGGCGGCCTGTGGACCCGCGACGCGAAGGCTCCCAGCTACGAGGAACTCCGGCCGTACGGGCCACGGGAGACCTCCGGATTCCCCGTATACAAGGACCTGGAACAGCGGCTGCTGAACGCCGCGGAACACCCCGACCCGGAAATCGCGCACGTCATGGCGACGTGCTCGGCCTACGCCTATTCGGAACCGGAAACGGTCTCGATGATCATGGCGAGAATGGGCCTCGAGGACAACCAGGTCCGGATGATCCAGGCGTCCGTCGACGCCATGATGATCCGCTCGACCGCTTTTCTCATACAGAGCAAGAGCGGAAAGGTCGGCATTCTCTGTTACCGGGGCGCCGAACCGCTCGAATTCGTCCACCGGCTCGCCGGGACGGACCGCGAGCCCGAACGCATCGCGTACCGGGCCTGCCACCCGTCCGCCACCGTCCACGCGGGCTTCTACCGCAACGTACGGGCGACCAGGTACGAGGTCATGAACGCCCTGCGGCACGCCTCCGACCGCCACTCGGTGCGCACCTCGTTGCCGAACGGCTCGCCCGGCCTCGACCTGGGGCGCGTCGACGGACGGCTCGAAGCGCTCTACATCACCGGGCACGGCCACGGCGGCGCGATGGCCGCGCTCATGGGTGTGATGATCCGGCGGGAGCGGAAGTACCGCGAGGTGTTCGGCGACCGGCTGAGGGCCGTCTACACGTTCGGCCAGCCCATGATCGGCGACCACCGGTTCGCCGAGGCGTGCGACCGCGACGAGTTCCTCCGCGAACACGTCATCCGCTACGTCTACGACCGGGACGTCGTCCCGCACCTCCCGCCCGCGGCCTCGGGGCCCTTCCGGCACTTCGGCCGGGAGTACCGCTATGAGATCCCGCACCTGCGCAACCTCGTCGCGGGCGTGCTCCGCCGTCCCGAGGCGCACCTGCCGGGACGCGCGGGCATCTGGCGGATCGTCGAGCACCGGTCCGGGCAGTTGCCACACCTGCTGGGGGTGCCGATCTCCGCGCCGGAGTTCGTGGCCCGCGTGATCCCGGTGGCCCGGTCGCTTCCCGCGGTGCACTCGATCGACGACCACCTGCCGCACCGCTACATCTCGGCGCTCACCCCGCCCGGGGTGCAGAACGAGTTCGGCGACTGATCGGTCGCGGGCCGGGGTTCCGGGCGGCGCACATCCGCCGCCCGGAGCCCCGGCCGGCTCTCAGCGGCCGTGCCGTACGGACCGGGTGGCCGCCACTCGGGCGACGAGGCCGGACGCGAGCATCGTCAGAGCGGACACCAGGAACGCGGCCAGCGCCGCGTTCATCCACGGCTGGTGGACGAACCCGATCGTGTCGCGGACCCGCGCCCAGACGTCGTCCCACCAGCCGACCGTCGGGGTGACCGTGACGACCCAGTACGCGGCGAAGCCGAGGACCCACGGCGGCAGGGTCGACCAGCGCAGCGGCGCGTCCTGCGCCGTGTTCCACCGGGCCGCGCCGCCGAGAAGGAAGTAGTCCACCGCGAGAACGGCGAACATCGGGACGAACACCGCGCCGATCACGCTGAGGAACGCCCCGTAGGAGTTCACGTCGGCGAAGAGGGCGATGGCGATGGTCAGCACGCCGATCACCACCGAGATGACCCGCCGGTCCACCCGGGGAGCGAAGTTCTGGATCGAGATCGACGTCGAATAGACGTTGGCGAACGACTGGTCCACCTCGCGCAGAACCAGGATGCCGAAGAACAGGGCGCCGAGCGGCGCCGCGACGAACGGCTCCCAGACCTTGTCGGCGTCGTTCCCCACCAGGGCGAGGGCTGCGATGCCGAGCGCCAGGCAGGCCACCTGGGCGACCGTGTAGCCGCCGACGATGCCGGCGAAGGCGCCGCCGCTCGATCGCGAGTGCCGGGCGTAGTCCGCGGCGAGCGGCACCCACGAGACCGACAACGCGATCACGTAGTCGACCGCGGGCGCGAACGAGTCCCACGATCCCGCGCCCAGCGAGGGTCCCCTGCTGAACAGGGCGACCGACAGCCACACCATCGAGATGATCACCCCGACCGTGACGTGCCGCCTGAGCAGCCGCAGCGCGCCGAGGGGGCGGATCGTCAGCGCGATGGTCAGCAGCCCGGCCGCGACCACCCAGACCTCGTACGGCACGGCGTCACCGAAGATCGCCTGGGCGCCGGTGGCCACCACCCAGAGCTCGAACGCCCCCCAGCCGAGCAACTGGACGATGTTGAGCACGGTCGGCGCGTACGACAGCCGCACCCCGAACAAGCCTCTGAGCAGCACCATCGCGGGCCGGCCGGTACGTGCTCCGGGGATGGCGGCGAGCCCGACCATGGCGGTGCCGATCAGGCTGCCGACGACCGCCGCGACGATCGCGCCGGTGAAGGTCAGCGGCTTGCCGCCCAGCGGGTCGAGGAGGAACAGCGCCCCGGAGAACCCGAGGAGGCTGACGCCGAGGTTGGCCCAGAACGCTCCCTGATCGAGCACCCCGAGGGTCTTCGGAGCCTCCTCGTCGAGGGTGAGGGGGGCTTCAACATCATCGAAGACGGCAGACGCCATCGCACGCTCCCTACGCCGGCATTATCCGGACAGGTTCATGCGGTCGGCGGCACGCCTCGTGGAGGAGCCGCCCTCTCAGCCCGGTCACGCCCGAGCTCCCGCGGTATCGAGTTATCGCCCCGGATTATGACATTGCCTCCGGAAATGTCCAACCACCGCCCCCGACCCCGCCGAGCCCCATCGATCGTTACGGCGGCCAAGCCATCCCGCGAGGGGCGCGGCGGTGTCCGGACTGAGGAACGCCCGCAGCGACGAAGGAGCGAGGAGCGTGACGAAGCCGAACCCGAAAACACGAACGAGCGGGCTGAGGGACGTGAGGGGCGCGGCGGTGAAGTAACCGACGAGCGAGCGGGGAGCGAGGAACGAGCGACTCCGAGCGAGGAGGGCACGAGCCGACTTCAGGCGCCCCGAACCGCCGAGCGGAGCGAGGCAACCAAGCGCAGCCCCGAGTGACGAGGGAAGACATCGCCTGAGGGCGCCCGAGCCCGCCGAGCCCCATCGATGATTACGGCGCCCTGCCATCACGCGAGGGGCGCGGCGGTGTCTGGACTGAGGAACGAGCGGGCGAGGAACGAGTCCCGAGTGACGAGGGAAGACATCGCCTGAGGGCGCCCGAGCCCGCCGAGCGGAGCGAGGCCATAAACGCATCTCAGGCCACGAACGGCGTTCCTCCGCCCTCGCTCACCATGGGCAGCCCGGCGGCGGCCCACGACTGCATGCCGCCGCCCACGTTGATCGCCTCGCGTCCGACGTGGTTGAGCCAGGCGGCGGCGTGGGCCGAACGGCCGCCCACCCGGCAGATCACATAGATAGGGCGGTCCGGCGGCAGCTCGCCGACCCGCCCCTGCAACTCGCCAAGGGGGATGTGGCACGCGTCCGGCGCGTGCCCGGCGCGCCATTCGTCCGGCTCGCGAACGTCGAGCAGGTACGCCTCGTCGGGCAGGGACTTCACGTCGATCTCAGGGAATGTCATACCGTCCATTTTCCCAGCGCCGGCTCATGAGAGGGCACGCTGGGGCGATCGGGAGCTCCCAGCGAAATCCGGGACGCCGCCCACGGCCGTACGGAGTCAGAAGAACGACGGGATCCCGGCGCCGACGCCGGCCCGGGCACGGCGGCCGAAGGTGCGCCACACCCACACCTGTGCGGCGACCATGATGGGCACGCAGGGCAGGATCACCAGCGTGAGCACGCCCAGCGTGCCGGCGGGCGCCGCGTGGTCGAGCAGCCACGGGGCCGCGACGGCCAGCGGCACCGCCACCGGGACGGCCGCCAGCGCGGCCGAGCCGAGCAGCGCCCGGCCGGTACGGCCCGGCCCTCCAAGCCGCCACGCCGCGAACCGCCGGCCGTGGAGGGCGAAAACGCCGACGACCACCGCCGCGTAGCCGACTCCGAGCGGCGTGAGCACCGGGCCGCCCTGGGCGAGGGCGGCCAGGGCGAGCCCCCAGGTAAGGGCGAGGCCGTACGAGCCGAGGCAGAGCGCGGCGTCCCAGAACGCGCGCCAGGCTCCGCCGTCGAGCCTGCGCCGGAACCACAGCCCGGCGTCGCGGAGCACCCACGACACCAGCAGCCCCACGACCAGGGGATAGAGGGAGAACAACACCTCGCCCTCCAGGTGGGGGAACGCGCCGAACAGCACGCCCGCCACCGCGACCAGCCACACCTCCCCGGCCAGGACGAACGGCGCCATGCCCGCCACGAGACGGTCCCGTTCCTCCCTGGTACGGCCGAGCATGGGAAGCAGCATCCCGATCCCGATGTCGAAGCCTTCCAGGGCGAAATAGCCGATCAGCAGCAGGGCGAACACGCCGAGCCAGAGGATGTCCATCGTCGTCTCCTAAAGAGGCGGCACCGTGTGGGAGGGGCTGGGGTCGGCGGGCCCTTCGCGGTCAGGGCCTCCGAGCTGTGGGGCCGGGTTGTCAGAGGGTCAGCGCGGGAGCGGGCGCGGCCGGGTCGGGACGCCCGGGGACGCCGAGGGTCACCGCGGCCGGGCCGCGCCGTACCGTGCGGGCGATGAGCAGATAGTCCACGACGGCGAGCAGGCCGAGCACCCCGGTGAAGGCGACGAAGGAGCCGGTGACCATCCCCGGAGTGAGCCCCGGCGACATGGCGTCCTCCACGGTCAACTTGCCGTACACGAGCCAGGGCTGGCGGCCGATCTCGCGGACCAGCCAGCCGAGGATCGCCGCGACGAACGGAAGCGGGGTCATGAGCATCAGCAGCGGGTGGGTCCAGCTCCAGCGGACCAGCAGGTCGCGGAAGAGCAGCGGCGTCAGGACGAACATCACGCCGAACAGGGCGAGCTCGCCGATGAGGATCATGAAGCCCAGCGACGCGCCGACGGCCGGGCCGCCGTTGAACTTGCCCGGCTGGACCAGCCCGACCGTGCCGAACTGGGCGAAACCGAAGGCGACCGTGACCAGGGTGCCGATCAGCGCCGTGACGACCCCCATCCGCAGCGAGCGGACGAAGAACTCCCGCTCGGAAGTGCCGCGGAACAGGTGGTAGGCGCTGGCGCCGATGATGACGGAGCTGCCGGTGAACAGCCCCGCGCCGAGCACGTGGGGCAGCGCGAACACCAGCGACGGGTTGGTGAGCAGGGCGCCGAAATCGGTCAGGACGAGGTGGTCACCGCGCAGCTCGGCCGCCGCCGGGTTCTGCAGGAACGAGTTCGCGACCATGATCCAGAAGGCGGACGCGTAGGCCGTGAGCGCGACCAGCCAGATGCAGGCCAGATGGAGCCAGCGGGGCAGCCGGCCCCAGCCGAAGATCCACAGGCCGAGGAAGGTCGACTCCAGGAAGAAGGCCGCCATCGTCTCGATCGCCAGCGGCGCGCCGAAGACGTCACCCGCGAAGCGGGACAGCCCGCTCCAGCTCAGCCCGAACTGGAACTCCATCACCAGTCCGGTGAAGACGCCCAGCGCGTAGTTGATCACATAGATCTGTCCCCAGAAGCGGGCCATCCGCTCGAATACCGGCTTCCCGGTGATGACGTGACGCGTCTGGATGATCGCGACAAGGGGGGCCAGGCCCAGGGTGAGCACGACGAACAGGAAGTGCAGACTTCCCGTCACCGCGAACTGCGTCCGCGCCAGATCGAGCACGTCCATGTCCCCAACCTTCCTTGTTGTGTCTCTCTACATATAGAGAGCCTACATGTAGGATGGCAAGAAAGAGACAGGGATTAGGGTGAGGCCGTGAACACCAACGCGCTCCATGGGCACATGGACGCCCTGTTGCTCTCCGTGCTGGAGCACGAGCCCCTGCACGGCTACGCGATCATCGAAGCGCTCCAGGAACGCAGCGGCGGAGCGCTCGCCGTCCCGACCGGCACCGTCTATCCCGCGCTCCGGCGGCTGGAGCGGGCCGGATACCTCGCCGGCGAGTGGGCGACCGTCGGCGGGCGCAAGCGCCGCACGTACCGGCTCACCGACACGGGCCGTACGGCTCTCGCCGGCGAGCGCTCCGCCTGGCGCGAGTTCACCGCCGCGATCGGCAGCGTGCTGGAGCCACGCGCCCGGTGAACGGCCGTGCCCCGTGCTCGCGCGCTGATGCCACTGGTGACCCCCGACCAGGCAGCCGTACGCCTCTCACCCGCGCAGACCACGACACCGGGTCCCCCGCCGGAGGGACCGGCGCTCACACCGATCAGGCGGCCGAGCGCGGGGTGAAGATCAGGCAGCGCGTCGCGCTGTACAGCTGCCACAACATGAACACGCCGGTGACCAGCGTCGCCGCGGCACCGGGCGGATACGACGAGAAGCCGTCGAGTGCGGCGGCAGTGGTCAGCATCGACGACAAGACGCCGATCAGCGGCAACTCCACCCAGACGAGCACACCGAGTGCCCGGGTGACCAGCCACGGCCGGGCGAGCCTGCGTCGTCCCGGTCCGAAGGCGATCAGCGCCGCCGCGCCGCACAGGCCGACGGCGATCTGGGAGTAGTCGACCACCCGGGAGACCGGATGGAACCAGCCCGGCCAGTGCGCCATCATCCGCGCGGGATCCTGCGGGAAGATCCGCCAGATCATGCTCCACACCAGCGCGATGAAGGGGACGCCGATGAACAGCAGCAGCGCCGTCCTGCGCCCCTGCCCGACCGCGAGCTCCTCCTGGTAGGCGGGGGCGATCGCGGCGATCGGACCGAACTCCTCGACCGCCAGCCGCTCGGCGTCCTGCCGGGGCAGGCCGTCCGCCTCCAGCGCCTCGGTGGCGTCCACGAGGCCGTCGCGCGCCTCGGCGATCAGGTCGCGCTTGGCACGTAACGGGCCGCGCAGGGTGCGGCCGAGCCCGGTCACGTAGTCGTCGATGACACTCGTGCTCGCCATACCGTCCCCAGTCGGTGCTTCCCACGCCCGCCATGACCGGTGCGGGACTCCTCCATCCTGACGCAGAACGGCACCCCCAGGAATCAGGGAGAACCCTGACCCGTCCCTCGGCTTCCCCACGCCGCGGCGGCATCCGCCCACGTCCCGGCCCGTACGCCGGGCGGAGACGGACATCGTCGGGCGCCTCGCCTCACGGCCACATTGCCGGGCTCCCCGGGGGTGCTATTTCAGCAGTTTGGACAGGCGGCGGTCGGCGAGCGGCTTGCCACCGGTCTGGCAGGTCGGGCAGTACTGCAGGGAGGAGTCGGCGAACGACACCTCCCTGATCGTGTCGCCGCAGACCTCGCACTTCTCACCGGTGCGGCCGTGGACACGCAGGCCCGACTTCTTCTCCGCCTTCAGATCCTTGGCGGCCAGCCCCCTGGCCCTGCCGACGGCGTCGCGCAGCGTGGTGACGATCGCGTCGTGCAGCTCGGCGACCTGCTCCTCCGTCAACGTTCCCGCGATCTTGAACGGGGACATGCGGGCCGCGTGCAGCACCTCGTCGGAGTACGCGTTGCCGATGCCGGCGATCACCTTCTGGTCGCGGAGCAGCCCCTTGATCTGGCTGCGGCTGCCTTCCACGATCCCCCGGAGCACGTCGGGCGTGAAGTCGGCGGCCAGCGGATCGGGCCCCAGGCTCGCGATCCCGGGCACGTCTCCCGGATCGCGCACGACGTAGACCGCGAGCCGCTTCTGCGTGCCCGCCTCGGTGAGCTCGAAGCCGGGGGCGAGGCCGTCGCCGTCGGGCGCGAGCCGTACCCGGACGGCGAGAGGGCCCTTGCCCGGGCGGACCGGCTTGGCGCCGGAGAGATCGTCCCTCCAGCGCAGCCAGCCGCCGCGGGCGAGATGTGTGACGAAGTGCGAGCCGTCGCAGTCGAGGTCGAGGAACTTGCCGTGTCTGGCCACGCCCGTCACGGTCAGCCCTCCGAGCGCGGTGACGGGCGGATCCACGGTCTTCAGCGCCTGGAAGGCGACCACATCCACTGCCGCGATCACGCGGCCGACTGCGCGCTCGCGCAAGAACTCGGCGAGCGCCTCCACCTCGGGAAGCTCCGGCATGGCCTCACACTACCCGCGGCCCGTCGACGTCACCGGACGTCTGTCCACAGGCTGTGGACGAATGTCACGGCACGTCCCAGAAGGCCAGCTCGTGCCGCATCCCTTCAAGGAAGAACTCCTCGGCGCGGTCCGGCCGGACATCGTCGATCATCTGGGCGATGCGGTCGGAGAGCGCGGCGAAGGCCGGATCGGCGTACGTGTCCACCCACGCCTTGTAGCGCGGCTCGGCGGGCGGGTTCTCCGCCAGGATCCGTCCGAGCGAGGAGTACCCCCACATGCAGGGATAGAGCGCGGCGAGCCCGTTGCCGTAGTCGGCGGCCGACTCCAGCAGGAACGTCGTGTACGCGACGCAGGCCGGCCCCTTCTCCGCGCCGCCCAGGTCCGCCCCGAAATCGGCGGACAGCGACCGGTGCAGGTCCAGCTCCTCGTGCCACGTGGAGTACGCCAGATCGACCAGCGTCCCGAGGTGCGCGTCGGGGGCCTGCCACGCCAGCCGGGAGAAGACCCGGACGTAGTCGAGGAGGTACAGGTAGTCCTGCTCCAGCCACGAGCGGAAGACCTCCTCGGGGAGATCACCCCTGGCGATGCCGCGCACCGTGGGGTGCGCGAGCTGGGCCTCCAGCAGCGGCCGACCGATGACGTGCAGTTCCTGAGAAATCCCCATAAGTGGTCATTGTGGCCGACCACGGCACAGGTCCGGGATTTCGAGAGGCCTCCAGCGGCCCTGGAGGCCCCCAGTCCGTTTCGAGACGACCCCACCGGCACAGGGCCGGGGGCAGACGCGCTACTTCGTGATGGTGTCCTTCGGCACGGCCTTGTCCTGGGCCAGGGCCTCGAAGAGGCGGTTGGCCTTCGCGGAGTCCCACTTCACGACCGACTGGCCGTTGATCATGGGGAACCCGCTGGTCGGAACGGTCGTGGCGATCGGGCTGTCCTTCATCGCGAGACCGACCGACAGCAGGTCGAACAGGCCGGTCCCGGGATCGACCGCCACCGACTCCGCGGCGCTCAGCCCGAGCGGGACCGACGTGAACGGGTTGAGCAGGGTGCCGGGGCTCGCGGCCTTCTGCACCACGGCCGAGAAGAACTGGCGCTGCCGCTGGGTGCGCTCGAAGTCGGGGATCGCGCCGGTCGCCCGGGTGCGGACGTAGCCCAGGGCGGTGCCGCCGTCCATGTCCTGGCAGCCCTTCTTCAGGTTGATGCCGGCCTTGTGGTCCTTGATGTTCTGCTTCACGCAGATGTTGACCCCGCCGATCGCGTCCACGATGCCGACGAAGCCGCCGAACCCGATCTCCATGTAGTGGTCGATCCTGATACCGGTGACCCGCTCGACCGTCTTGGCCAGCAGCTCCGGGCCTCCGAAGGCGTACGCGGCGTTCAGCTTGTCGCTGCCGTGCCCCTCGATGGGGACGTAGGAGTCGCGGGGGAGGCTGACCAGGGTGGGGCGCCCGTCTCCGTCGGGGATGTGCAGCAGCATCATGGTGTCGGTGCGCTTGCCGACCGCCTTGCCGGTCGCCAGCTTCTTGCGCTGGGCCGCCGTCAGGCCCTCGCGGCTGTCGGAGCCGACCAGCAGCCAGTCCTGGCCGGGGGTGGCCTCGGGCCGTCCGGAGTAGTCGGACAGCGACTCCACCGGCTGCAGCTTAGAACCGATCCAGAAATATCCGGCTATGGCGGCGACGATGAGGACCACGAGCAGGCCCGCGACGACCTTGACGATCGTCCGGCCGATCCGCCTCGGCTTCCGCGGGGGCAGGCGGTCCTCGACGGTGCCGTCGGCCCGCATGGGGCGGACGGGGCTCGTGCCCGAGCGCGGCTTGCCGTACACCCGGCCGCGCGATCCCGAAGAAGATCCCGAAGAGGACCCCGAAGGCGAGGCCGAAGAAGGCGCCGACGAAGACGCCTGGCGCGACTCCTGGGCCCCGGACCATCCCCGGCCGGGCGCGGCCCCCGAGCCCGCGAGCGGGGGCACCGGATGGTGGCCGGGCGGTACGCCGGGAGCGGGAGGCCGGGCGGATCCTGGCTTGCGGATGGCTCTGGTCGGGTCGTCGTCCTCGGCCACGTCTTCTCCCCCTGCCGCTCAGCGTTTCTGCCGGAATCCACGCCGTAAACCCATGAGAGCGCGGGCGCGACACCAAGGTTTCCCCTGGAACGTACCCAGAAGCGCCCTAAGACCTCAATAAAGGCATTGCTGGAAACACTTCGGCACATTCAGCCGTTACGGTGGTAGACCCCTACGTGAAAGGACGGTCGTGTCCGCTTCGGACTCGTGGAGTACCTGCCCGTGCTCAGGCACGGGATCTTACCGCCCCCGGGCAGGCGCCCGATGAGCATCGCCCTCGGCCTCCTGGCCGTACTGGTCCTGACCCTCGCGACCGGATTCTTCGTCGCGCAGGAGTTCGCGTTCGTCGCGGCGGACCGGGCGGTCCTCCGCGAGCAGAAGGACGACGCGGCCGCTCAGCGCGCCCTTGAGGTGACCGGTCGCCTCTCGTTCATGCTCTCCGGGGCACAACTCGGAATCACCGTCACCACCCTGCTGGTCGGCTTCATCGCCGAGCCGGCCATCTCCGACGTCATCCGCGGCCCTCTGGAGGGCGCGGGCGTCCCCGCCGCCGTGGTGCCCGGCCTCTCCGTGGCGCTGGGCATCGCCGTCGCCACGGTCGTCCAGATGATCCTCGGCGAGCTGGCGCCCAAGAACCTCGGCATCGCCCGCCCGGAACCCGTCGCGAAGTTCCTGGCCCGGCCGACCCTCGTGTACCTGAAGGTCGCCGGCCCGCTGATCCATCTGTTCGACTCGGCCGCCACCCGGCTCGTACGGCTCGTCGGCATCGAGCCGGTGGAGGAGCTGGAGCACGGCGCCACCCCCGAGGAGCTGTCCCGCATCGTGGCCGAGTCCGCCGCCGCCGGCGAGCTGCCCCCGCGGCTGGCCGAGCTGCTCGAACGCGCGCTCTCCTTCGGCGACCGCACGGCCGAGGACGTGATGGTCCCCCGGCCGCGCGTGATCTCGCTCCGGGCCGGCCGCCGGGTCCGCGACCTGCTCGACTCCGTACGCGACCACGGCCACTCGCGCTATCCGGTGCTCGGCGCCGACGGCGACGACGTCATCGGCGTCGCCGGTCTGCGCGAGCTGCTCAAGGCCGGGCCGTACGACGACGAGCCGGTGTCGTCGATCATGCGCGCGCCCGTGTTCGTGCCCGCCACGCTCCCGCTCCCCGCGGTGCTCCAGCGGATGCGCGCCGCCGACGACACGTTCGTCTGCGTCATCGACGAGTACGGCGGCCTCGCCGGCATCGTCACCGTCGAGGATCTCGCCGAGGAGCTGGTCGGCGAGCTGGTGGACGAGAACGACCCCGAACCCCTCGGCGTGGTCCCCCGGGAGGACGGCTCCTGGGACGTGCCCGCGACGCTCAGGCTCGACGAGGTCGAGCGCGCCACGGGCGTCCGGCTGCCCGAGAGCGAGGACTACGAGACCGTGGCCGGCCTGGTCCTCGCGTCCCTCGGCCGGATGACCGAGCCGGGCGACGAGATCACCGTCCCGGTCGAGCAGGACGCCGACCCGTTCTCCGAGTCGGACGAGAAGCTCGCCGTCGTCACCGTGCTGTCCCTGCAACGCCGCGTCCCCGGCTGGGTGCGGCTCTCGCTCCGCGACGAGACCCCGGCCGAGGCCAAGGAGGAGCCCGCGGAGGAGCAGGCGGACCACCGCCACCACGGCGACTACGCCCCCGGCCTGTTCTCCGCCCTGTTCCAGGGCGAGCGGCCCGCCTTCCAGAGGGAGCGGTCGGCGTGAACGAGATAGCCGCCATCCTTCTCGGCGTCGTGCTGCTCGCGGCCAACGGCTTCTTCGTCGCCGCCGAGTTCGCGGTGGTGTCGGCCAAGCGGCACCGTCTGGAGGAGGCCGCCGCGTCCGGCGGCCGCTTCACCAAGATCACCGCGCGTGCGGCCGTCCGTGGCGCGCGCGAGCTCTCGATCATGCTGGCGGGCGCGCAGCTCGGCATCACCCTGTGCTCGCTCGGGCTCGGCATGGTGGCCGAGCCCGCCATCGAGCACCTGCTGGAACCGATCCTCGTGCTGCTGCCCGAGTCCGCCAGGACGCCCGTCGCGTACGTGATCGCCCTCGCGCTGGTGACCTTCCTGCACATGGTCGTGGGGGAGATGGCGCCCAAGTCCTGGGCCCTCACCCACCCGGAGAAGGCGGCCATGGGCCTGGCGCTGCCGTTCCGCAGCTTCGCGTGGCTCGTCCGGCCCGTCCTCGCGGCGTTGAACGGCATGACCAACGGGCTGCTCCGGCTGTTCAAGGTCCACCCCAAGGACGAGCTGGCCACCACCCGCACACCGCACCAGCTCGCCCTGCTCGTCGCCGAGTCCGGCCGGATGGGCATGCTCGACCGGGACGAGCACAACCTGCTCACCCGCGCGCTGCGCGTCCACCTGCAGCCGGTCGAGCGGCTCATGGTGCCGATCGAGCACGCCGCCACCGTCCCCGCGGGCGCGGACGACCAGGTCGTACGGGACACCGCGGCGGCGACCGGCGACCTGCGGATGCTCGTCGTCTCGCCGGAGTCCGTCGTGGGCGTGCTGCACGTGCGCGACACGCTCATGCAGCCGGGACGGCGTCCCGAGGAGCTGGCGACGCCCGTTCCCCGGCTCGCCGCCGGCACGAGCATCTCGGACGCGGTGGCCGTGCTGCAGGAGGCCCACGCGCAGCTCGGCCTGGTCACCGACGAGAGCGGCATCATCGTCGGGATGGTGAGCCTGCCGGCCCTCATCGGCCAGCTACTGGCCTCCTGACGGCGTCGCCGCGGCGGCGGCCACGGCGAGCGCCCCCGCCACGGCGAACGCGGCCGCGAACCCGGATCCGGAGATGAACAGTCCCATCACCCCCGGGGTCGCGGCCGCGACGAGATTCTGTGCGGTGTTCTGGGCACCGAGCGCGCGACCCGCCCAGGTCGCGCCCGCGAGCTCTGAGACGGCCGTGAAGGCCAGTCCGTTGCCGCTCATCGAGATCACCAGGGCGGCCAGCAGAAGGGGCGCGCTGAGGCCGTTTCCGGCCTGTACGGCCACCGCCAGGAGGATCATCACCGCCCCGTTGACCAGAGCCAGCATGCGCATCGGCCCCACGCGGCTCCCGGCGAGGTCGGACCAGCGGCCGCAGAGCAGCCGCCCCGCGGCTCCGGCGAACTGGGCCACCGCCACGACCCTCGCGGCCGTCCCGAGGTCCCAGTGCCGCGCCGACACCAGGTAGGTGACCGCGAACCCCGCCGTCACGAACTGGGGGACGACGAGCAGCATGCTCGCGCCGTGCACCCGCCACAGGGCCGGCAGCGCGTACGGGGAGGCGGCGCGGGCTCCGGGCGTCGCGGGCGGACGAGGCGGGTCCACCACCAGCAGGCCGACGGCAATCGCCGTGACCAGGCAGATCGCGGCCATGACGAGAAGAGCCGCGGTGACGTGCGCCACGGCCGGAGTGACGAGCCCCGCCACCGCGACGCCGAGCGGCTGCGCGGTCTGCCGCCAGCCCATCGCGACGCCGCGCCGCTCCTTGGGGAACCAGCCGAGGACGACCCGGCCGCTGGCCGCGTTCGCCGACGCCCCCGACGCCCCGGCGAGCGCGAGCAGCGCCGCGAGGACGCCCGGGTGGGCCGCGAACGCGGCGGCGGCGAGGGAGCCGGCCGCCAGGACGAGACCGGCGGTCATCGCCAGCCGCTCGCCGTACCGGTCGGCGACCCAGCCCCAGGCGATCAGGGTGAACAACATGCCCGCGCTCGGCGCGCCGACGAGCAGCCCCGCCTGAGCGAGCGACAGCCCCTTCTCCGCCTGGAAGGCCGGCAGGAGGAACGGCAGGCCGTACATGAACACGCAGCCCGCGCCCTGTGCGGCCACGCCGAGACCCAGCATGATCCAGCGATTCGGCGTCCTCATGGCGGCAGCATAGACATCATCTCACAAAACAAGACAATTACGACCATATAATGAGACGGATATCCATCAGGCCACCCCGTGGGCCCATCGCCCGCCGCCGAAGGCGGCGAGATCGCCGAAGGCCTCCCCTTCGCCCGTGGATCCGCGACTTCTTCGACGGCTCGGTCCGCACCCCGATGGCGTCGGTCGCCACCCCGAGCCGTCCCGGCGGCGTCCCAGCGGCGTTTCGGCGGCCTCTCAGGGCCGGATCGGCGCGGCCGGAAACCACCGGGGATCCGGATCGCGCGGACCGCCGATGGCGGGCCATGGCGGAGAGAGAGGAGTGTCACCGACGTCCCGACATCGAGGATTCGCCGCACGGGGACCGTGCGGGTCCCGGAAAAACGAAAGCCCCGCAGCTCATCGCTGTGGGGCCGAAAATCGTCATTATGAAGCACCGATTTCCTCGGTGCTCTTTGTGGGCAAGGGGGGAGTTGAACCCCCACGTCCTTTCGGACACACGGACCTGAACCGTGCGCGTCTGCCATTCCGCCACTTGCCCCTTACGGGTGCCCCCATCGCTGGGTGCCTGGAAAGGTTAGCACGTATCCGCCGCTACTACCGAACCCGGATACGATCCCTGTAGACGATGGAGGAAGGGAGGTACCCGGTGGGAGTCCTTCAGCGCTTCGAGCGCAGGCTCGAAGGCTTGGTTGAGGGGGCCTTTGCACGGGCGTTCAAGTCTGACCTTCAGCCGGTCGAGGTAGCCAGCGCCGTCCAGCGAGAGATGGACGAGCGGGCCGCGATCGTCGCCCAGGGTCGCACGCTCGTACCGAACGACTTCGTGGTGGAGTTGTCCACGACCGACAGCGAGCGGCTGGAGGTGTACGCGGACAGCATCGGCCACGAGCTGGCCAACCTCGCCAGGGAGTACGCGAAGGAGCAGGGGTACTCGTTCGTGGGACCCGTCCGGGTGCGTTTCGAGACCGCCGACGACCTCGCGGTCGGGCTGTTCAGAATCCGTTCGGGAGTGATCCGCGGCGCGACGGTCGAGCAGGACGAGATCCGGCAGCCGGTGAGCGACCTGCCCCCGGCGCGCTCGGGGATGTTCGGCGGCCGCCCCAGGCTGCTTGTTTCCACCCAGGACGACCCGCAGGGCCAGCGGTCCTACGAGCTGACCACCCCGGTGACGCTGCTCGGCCGCGGCACCGATTGTGATCTTCGACTGGTCGATCCCGGCGTATCACGGCATCATGCCGAACTACGTGTTGAAGGGCAGCAGGTCGTCCTCGTCGATCTGGGGTCCACGAACGGCACCTTCGTCAACGGGCAGCCGATCCGCAGGATCGAGATGCAGGACGGGACGAGGGTGACACTGGGGCGGACGACCCTGGTGTTCCGGCGAGATTAGAGGTAGACAGACGGTCCATGTCCGAGCTCACGCTGCTGCTGATCCGGCTCGCCTTCCTGGCGTTGCTGTGGTTCTTTGTGATTGCCGCGGTCGGCGTGATCCGGACAGACTTGTTCGGTCCGCGTACGGCTCCCGCGCCGGCACGGAAACCAGCCAAGGCCCCGAAACCAGTGTCCAAACCCAAGAGGGGGGAACCACGTCAGATGGTCGTCACGGGTGGCCCCCTTCAAGGGACCGTCATCAACCTCACCGAGACGCCGATCACCATCGGCCGGGCGACTGACGCCACGCTGGTGCTGACCGACGACTACGCTTCGAGTCGGCACGCACGGCTCTTCCCACAGGACGGCCAGTGGATCGTGGAAGATCTCGGCTCGACCAACGGCACGTACCTCGACCGTTCCAAAGTGACCCGCCCGACCCCGGTGCCTCTCGGAGTTCCGATCCGCATCGGCAAAACCGTCATCGAATTGCGCAAATGACAATCGCACTCCGCTACGCCGCCCGCTCGGACGTCGGCCTCCTCCGCGAAGGGAACGAGGACTCGGCGTACGCGAGCGGCCGCCTGCTGGCCGTCGCCGACGGCATGGGCGGGCACGCACACGGCGAGGTGGCCAGCTCGGTCGCCATCGCCGCACTGTCGTCCCTCGATCACGCCAGGGACGCCTTCGGGGGTGACCTGCTCAGCGACATCGAGGCGGCGGTCCGGGAGGCGAACCATCAGCTCCACGCGATGGTCGCCCGGGACCCGAGCCTCAAGGGCATGGGCACCACACTGACCGCGATGCTCTGGAACGGCCCCAGGTTCGCCCTGATCCACGTGGGCGACTCCCGCGCGTACCTGTTGCGCAACGAGGAGCTGTACCAGATCACGCACGACCACACGCTCGTGCAGTCGCTGGTGGACGACGGCCGCATCACGCTGGAAGAGGCGGCCAACCATCCGCAACGCTCGATCCTGCTGCGCGCGCTCGACGGCAGCGGCGAGGTCGACCCCGACCTGCAGGACCGGGAGGCCCAGGTGGGCGACCGGTACCTGCTGTGCTCGGACGGCCTGTCCGCGGTGGTCAGCGCCGAGACCCTGCACCACACCCTCAGCACCGTCGACGATCCCGAGGACGTCGTCCGGCAGCTCATCGACCTGGCCAACAGGGGCGGCGGGCCGGACAACATCACCTGCGTGGTCGCCGACGTGATCGAGGTGGACGACCTCCAGCCGCCGACGTACGCGGCGGCGGTGGTGGGGGCGGCGGGTTCGGGACGGCTGCGGTCGGGTCCACCTGACGCGCCGCCGGGCCGGATGTCCACGGCGACCGCGCCCCAACCGGTCATCGTGGACGAGGAACTCGACGACCATCCCGCGCCGGAGGCCCAGGCCTCCGGCCGCCGGGCCAAGAAACGTCGGGTCTGGCCCTTTCGGGTCACCTCATTCGTAGTTGTCGCCGCCGTGCTCGGGCTCGGCGGCTATTTCGGCTATGAGTGGACTCAGGACCAGTACTACGTCGGCGCCGACGGAGACCAGATCGTGGTCTTCCGCGGCGTCGACGCGGAACTGGGCCCGGTCTCCTTCAAGAAGGTCGCCTACACCGACGACGTTCCGGTCTCCTCGCTCAGTGCGGCCCAGCAGGACCAGATACGCAGCGGCATCCCGGTCGACGATCTCCAGTCCGGGATAAAGACCATAAAGAATTTCAGCGGCGAGACCGCGCCGGAGGCGACCACGTCCCCGTCACCGTCCCCGGGATCCGGTAAGTGAGTTCAGCGGAAGCCACCCCCGTCCCCATGACCGCCAAGCGGCGAGGGGCGCAGCTCGCCATGCTCGCCTTCGCCGTGCTCATCGTCATGGGCGCGTACGCCAGCGTGGGGCTCGGCATCGACGGCCAGATCCCCGCCGGCATGCTGACCTACGGCCTCGGCCTGGGCGCGCTGATGCTCGCGGCCTACCTCGTGCTCGCGAAATGGGCGCCGTGGGCCGACCCCCTGCTTCTCCCGCTGGTGACCCTGGTCAACGGCATCGGCCTGGTGATGATCTACCGGATCGAGCAGACCGGCCAGGACGGCGCCTCCGCCACCACCCAGCTCATGTGGACGGCGCTCGGCGTCGTGATGTTCTCCGCGACATTGATCGTGTTGAAGGACCATCGCGCCTTGCAGCGCCTCACGTACACCGCGGGCTTCGCCGGCCTCGCGTTGCTGCTGCTCCCGCTGCTGCCGTTCATCGGCAGGGAGATCAACGGCGCCCGCATCTGGGTGGGAGTCGGCCGCTTCTCCATCCAGCCGTCGGAGTTCGCCAAGATCCTGCTGGTCGTCTTCTTCGCCGGCTACCTGGTCGCCAAGCGGGACGTGCTCGCCCTCGCCGGGCGCCGCCTGCTCTTCATCGACCTGCCGCGCGCCCGCGACCTCGGCCCGGTGCTCATCACGTGGGCCGTCAGCCTTGGCGTCCTCGTCATGCAGAAGGACCTCGGCAGCTCGCTGCTGCTGTTCGGCGCGTTCATCGCGATGTTGTACGTCGCGACGCAGCGCACCTCCTGGGTGCTCATCGGCATCCTGCTCTTCGTCGGTGGCGCGGTGCTGGCCGGGCAGGTCTTCTCCCACGTCGAGGCCCGCTTCGACGGCTGGCTCAACGCCAGCTCACCGGAGATGTACGACCGCGAGTTCGGCAGCACCTACCAGCTCATGCAGGGCCTGTTCGCGATCGGCTCCGGCGGCATCCTGGGCACCGGCCTCGGCCAGGGACATCCGAGACAGATCCCGCTGTCGTTCTCCGACTTCATCTTCAGCGCGACCGGCGAGGAGCTCGGCCTCACCGGCCTGATGGCCATCCTCATGGTCTACGCGCTGATCGTCGAACGGGGTCTGCGCACGTCGCTCGCGGCCCGCGACCCGTTCTCCAAGCTCCTCGCGGGCGGCCTGTCGTTCATCCTGGCCTGGCAGGTGTTCATCATCGTCGGCGGCGTCACCCGGCTGATCCCGCTGACCGGCCTGGTCACGCCGTTCATGTCGGCGGGCGGCTCGGCGCTGCTCGCTAACTGGATGCTTATCGCGCTGCTGGTACGCATGTCAGACGCGGCGCGCAAGCCGCCTCCCCAGGCGATCCAGGACGAAGGACTCACGCAGGTGATGCAGCGATGAACAGCCCACTCAAGCGGGTCGCCCTCGCCTGCCTCCTGATGTTCGGCCTGCTCATGGCCAACGTGACCTACCTCGGCGCGGTGCAGGCGGACGGCCTGCGCTCGGACTCCCGCAACGTGCGCTCCTTCTACGCCAGGTACTCGGTGGACCGCGGGTGGATCACCTCCGACAACGGCAAGGTCGTCCTGGCCAAGAGCGTGGACACGGGCGACACCGACTTCCGGTTCAAGCGGGAGTACCCCGAGGGCAAGGCGTTCACGCACGTCGTCGGCTACTTCGCACCGGAGAGCGCGTCGGGCATCGAGGGGGCCGAGGGCCGCTACCTCGACGGCAGCCACCCCGACCTGGTGGTGCGCCGGGCGATCGACCTGATCAGCGGCAAGCCGCACAAGGGTGCCAACGTCGATCTGACGCTGAACGCCAAGGCGCAGAAGATCGCGTACAAGGACCTGGCGAACACCGGGAAGCGCGGCGCGGTCGTCGCCATCGACCCGAAGACGGGCGCGATCCTCACCATGGTGTCGGTGCCGTCGTACGACCCGAACCCGCTCGCGGCGGCCAACAAGAAGACGGTCAACGACGCGTACAACAAGCTCGACGCGGACAAGACGAACAAGCCGCTGCTCAACCGCGCGATCGGCCTCACCTACGCGCCCGGCTCGACCTTCAAGACGATCACGTCGGCGGCCTTCCTGATGGACGACGAGTCGCGTGACGTGAACACGATGGTGAACGCGCCGGACGCGCTGCCGCTGCCCGACACGAACATCTCGCTGCCGAACTACCACGGCGAGTCGTGCGGCGGCCGGGCAACGCTGCTGGCGGCGTACACGATCTCCTGCAACACCCCGTTCGCCGACGTCGCGATGGAGATGGGGTACGACAAGCTGAAGGAGCAGGCCGAGAAGTTCGGCATCGGCAGCTCGCTCAACATCCCGCTGGACGTCGCGAAGAGCGACATCGGCCCGGACGAGGGCAAGGCCGCCCTCGCCATGACCGCCATCGGCCAGCGCAGCAACCAGATGACCCCGCTGCAGATGGCGATGGTCGCGGCCGGCATCGCGAACCGGGGCACGGTCATGAAGCCGTACCTGATCAACAAGATCACCGGTCCGGACGGCGGCGAGATCGACACCACCGACCCCGACGAGCTGAGCGAGGCGGTGACCCCCGAGGTCGCGGCCGAGCTCACCACGATGATGATCAACGTGGTGCGGAACGGCACCGGAAGGGCCGCCGGCCTGCCGAACGTCACGGTCGCCGGCAAGACCGGCACCGCGGAGACCGCTCCCGGCAAGCCGTCGCACGCGTGGTTCATCTCGTTCGCCCCCGCCGAGGACCCCAAGGTCGCGGTCGCGGTCTTCGTCGAGTCCGGCAGCGCGGGCAACGACGCCACCGGCGGCGCCATCGCCGCCCCGATCGCGCACGACGTCATGCAGGCGGTGCTCGGTCAGTGACATCGGGCAACCCCGTTCTCGGCGGCCGTTACCGGCTGACGTCCCGCATCGCGGCGGGCGGCATGGGCGAGGTGTGGCAGGCCACGGACCAGCTCCTCGGCCGCGAGGTCGCGGTGAAACTGCTGCGGCAGCACATGGCGGCCGACCCCGCCTTCCGCGAACGGTTCCGGAACGAGGCGCGCATCACCGCCGGCCTCACCGACCCGGGGATCGCCCAGGTCTTCGACTACGGCGAGAGCGACGGGGTCGCCTACCTCATCATGGAGCTGGTGTCGGGCGAGCCGCTGTCCGGAATCCTGCGCCGCCACGGCACGCTCAGCCCGGAGATCACGCTCGACGTCGTCGGCCAGGTGGCCAAGGCTCTGCACACCGCGCACCGGGCGGGGATCATCCACCGCGACATCAAGCCGGGCAACCTGCTCGTCACCGAGGTCGGGACCGTCAAAGTGACCGACTTCGGCATCGCGCGGGCTCTTGAGGCCGCGCCCGTGACCCAGAGCGGCATCGTGCTCGGCACCGCCCAGTACGTCAGCCCCGAGCAGGCGTCCGGCGAGCGGCTCACCCCCGCGACGGACGTCTACAGCCTCGGCGTCGTCGCGTACGAGTGCCTGGCGGGGCGGCCGCCCTTCGACGGCGAGACCCAGGTCGCGATCGCCCTGCACCACCTGTACGACGCGCCTCCGCCGCTGCCCGCGTCGGTGCCGCCGCGTGTCCGCGAGCTGGTGCTGGCCATGCTGGCGAAGGACCCGGACGCGCGACCGGCCGGTTCACGCGAGGTGGCCGAGCGGGCCGTCGCGCTGCGCGAGTCGCTGGCCGGTGCGCACACCGTGATGCTCGGCACGCTGACCGACCCGTCGTGGTTCGCGGTGGGCGGCACGGGCCGGGCTCCCGGCGGCGGTCCGGGGCGCGGCCCGGCGACTCCGCCGATGGGCGCGTCGCCGTCCCAGCCGTCGTATCCCCGGCCGTCCGCTCCCCGCTCGTCCCCGGCCGCCCGGCCGGGTCCGCCCGCCCGTCCCACCGGGCCGGGCCGTACGGGCCACCCGGCTCCGACGGTGGACGCGCCCCGGCGCGCCGCGGCCTCGGGCGGGCGCCGCGGCCGGCGGGTCACCACCGTGGTGGTCGCCACGGCGGGG
>NZ_BBYM01000010.1:50908-201090 GCF_001570405.1 Microtetraspora niveoalba
CGCTGGTGGTGCGCGGGATGCAGACGCCGCCTCCGCCGGAGGGCGGCCCCACGACGATCACGCAGCCGACCCCGACCGCCGAGGACCCCGCGACACGTCCTCCCAGGTCGGTCCCTCCGACCGTGGCGCCGTCCCGTATCCGGCCCACGCCAACCCGGCCGTCCCCTTCGGCGTCGGCTACCGTAAGCACGTCGGCTTCGCCCACTCGGAAGCCGACGCCCTCCCCGACGCCCACTCCGAAGAGAACCCCGACCCCCACCCCGACGCCAAGTGACACTCAAGCTTCCACACCCACCCCAACACCCGCTAACTCGTCCAATACGGAGACGTGATGCGAAAAGGGGTCGATGATGGACACCGGCGGCACCCCAAGATGAACGGCAAGGGACAGTGCAGGAAATGACTCAGCCTCGGCTTCTCGGTGGTCGCTATGAACTCGACGGTGTAGTCGGGCGTGGCGGCATGGCCGAGGTGTATCGCGCCCGGGACCTCCGGCTGGACCGTGTTGTCGCGATCAAGACGCTCCGCTCGGATCTTGCCAGGGACCCCACCTTCCAGGCGAGGTTCCGCAGGGAGGCTCAGTCTGCGGCGTCACTGAACCATCCGTCGATCATCGCCGTGTACGACACCGGCGAGGACATGATGGACGGCACGCCGGTGCCGTACATCGTGATGGAGTTCGTGGACGGGCGGACGCTGCGCGACCTGCTGCGCGCCGACCGGCGCCTGCTGCCCGAGCGCGCGATGGAGCTGGTCGACGGCATCCTGAGGGCGCTGGACTACAGCCACCGCGGCGGCATCGTCCACCGCGACATCAAGCCGGCGAACATCATGTTGACGCTGAGCGGCGAGGTCAAGGTCATGGACTTCGGCATCGCCCGCGCGATGGCCGACTCCGCGGCCACCATGACGCAGACGGCCCAGGTGATCGGCACCGCGCAGTACCTCTCGCCCGAGCAGGCCCGCGGCGAGCGGGTGGACGCCCGCAGCGACATCTACTCCACGGGCTGCGTGCTGTACGAGCTGCTGACCGGCCAGCCGCCCTTCACCGGCGACTCGCCGGTCGCGATCGCGTACCAGCACGTGCGTGAGGACCCGATCCCGCCCTCGGGCATCGACCCGGAGATCCCGCAGTGGGCCGACGCGATCGTGCTCAAGGCGATGGCCAAGGACCCGGCCAACCGCTACCAGAGCGCGACCGAGATGCGCGGGGACATCCAGCGTGTGATGTCCGGCATGCCGGTCGACCCGCAGACGATGGCGATGGCCACCAACCACGGCTCGTACGGCCCGGCGGATCAACGCACGCGCACGATGACCAGCGCGGGCGGCCAGATGGCGCCGCAGCAGGGCACCCGGGCGATCCCCCAGTACGACTACGGCCCGGAGGAGCGCGACGGCGGCCGGTACGACGGGCGCAGGCGCAGCAAAGGCGGGAACACCGCGCTGAAGACCGCCGCGTGGATCCTGGTCCCGCTGCTGGTGATCGGTGCGTTCATCGGCATCGGGCTCAAGTTCCTGAGCTCGGGTGACTCCGGCGGCGGGGACACCGTCAAGGTTCCGGTCGTGGTGGGCCAGACGAAGCAGGCGGCCGAGAAGGCCCTGCAGGACCTGGGTCTCACCTCCACGATCAAGGAGGAGTTCAGCGACGAGGTCGAGAAGGGCGTGGTGATCAGCACCGATCCGGTGGCCGACACGCAGGTCGCCCCGAAGTCGGCGGTCACCATCACCGTCTCCAAGGGCCCCGAGCTGGTCGAGGTCCCGAACGTCATCGGCAAGGCGTACGAGGAGGCCAAGGCCGAGCTGGAGGCGATGGGCTTCAAGGTCACCAGGGGTGACAAGCCGTCCACGCAGCCGCAGGGCAAGGTCTTCGAGTCCAACCCGAAGGCGGGCAAGGAGGTCCCCAAGGGGAGCTCGGTGCGGCTCTACGTGCCCAAGGAGGCCATCGAGGTGCCGAGCGTGCTCGGCCTCACCGCCGAGGACGCGAAGTCGACGCTGGAGGGCACCGGCTTCAAGGTCAAGCTCGTGCAGCAGCCGAGCGACGTGGTGCCGAAGGGCAACGTGATCGCCCAGAGCCCCGACGCCGGAGCCAAGCTCCAGACCAATACGACGATCACGCTGACGGTGTCCAGCGGCCCCAGCCCGCAGCAGCCGCAGCCGAACGACACGCCGAGCGACCAGATCACCGAGCCGCCGGTGGACGACGGCGGCATGGACGACGGCGGCGTCGTCGACCTCCCCGACGGTGACAACCCGTTCGGCAACTGACGCCCCGGCGTAGCCCGTAGGTCGTGGAAGGGGCCCGCTCATCCGAGCGGGCCCCTTCTCGTCGTCTCGGGATCCCATGAGGGGACGCCGCGGCCGACGGCGCGCGGTGGACCAGGGTTCCCGCCGGGCTGGGGATAGCGGGCGATGACTGCCGTCGGTCCTGGGAATGCGGGGGGCTTGCGCCGTCTCTGAGGGGACAGCTGTGGGCGATGGCCGCCGTTGCCCCTGAACGTGGAGAGGGCTTCCGCCACTCGGGGGCAATGGCGGAAGCCCTCGTCTGTTAGTCGTGCCGGGGGGTGGAAGCGTTACACGATCCGGGCGAGCCAGTTGCCGAGGAGCCGGTGGCCGTGTTCGGAGAGGATCGACTCGGGGTGGAACTGGACGCCTTCGATGGGGGCGTCGCGGTGGCGCAGGCCCATGACGACGCCTTCCGGTGTGGTGGCGCTGACGTCGAGTACGGCGGGCACGTCGGTGACGACGAGGGAGTGGTAGCGCGTCATGGTGACGGGTGAGGGGATCCCGGCGAAGACGCCTTCGCCGTCGTGGACGATCTGGCTGGTGCGGCCGTGCATGAGTTCGGCGGCGGGGCCGACGGTGCCGCCGTAGGCGACGGCGATGGCCTGGTGGCCGAGGCAGACGCCGAGCAGGGGGATGCCGTGTGCGGCGCAGTGGTGGACCATGGGGACGCTGACTCCGGCGGCTTCGGGGGTGCCGGGTCCGGGGGAGACGAGCACGCCGTCGTATCCGTCGGCGTCGTCCACGGTGACGTCGTCGCGGGGCCGGACGTCGCAGGCGGCGCCGAGCTCGCGCAGGTATTGCACGATGGTGTGGACGAAGCTGTCGTGGTTGTCCACGACGAGGACACGGGCTGGGAATCGCGGTCGGTCGACCATGCAGACTATCCTTACTCGGAACTGCGCCCACTAACGAGGGAACTGCCGTGCCGAAGTCCAAGATCCGCAAGAAGGCCGTCTACACGCCGCCGCAGAAGGCGCAGACGGTGAAGGTCAGCCCCCGGTGGCTCGCTCCGCTGATGGTCGTGTCCTGGATCCTCGGGGTCGCCTGGATCGCGGTGTACTACATCGCGCCGGACGCTCCGGGTCTGGGTGCCCTCGGCAACTGGAACCTGCTGATCGGCTTCGGCATGATCATCTTCGGTGTGATCCTGTCGACCCGCTGGCGCTGACGAAGATTGTTGTCCACAGGCTTATCCACACCTGTGGACATCCGGATCACGCCATCACGCCGTACGGCGGCAATGTCAGCAGGATGATCGCCATGGCGGCGAGCACCGCGGCGACGGCGGAGAGCTGGACGGCGTTCCGGGATCGGCGGGGGGCGTAGACGAAGGCGGCGGCGATCGCGGTGCCGGTCACGAGCCCGCCGAGGTGGCCCTGCCAGCTGATCCCGGAGACCACGAAGGTCAGGACGATGTTGATCCCGATCAGCCAGAGGACTCCGCGGGCGTCGAAGCCGAGTTTCCTGGACACGACGAAGAGCGCGCCGAACATTCCGTAGATCGCTCCGGACGCGCCGACGGCCAGGGAGCCGAAGAGGTAGACGGCGACGGAGCCGCCGAGCGCGGACAGCAGGTAGAGCGCGGCGAAGCGGAGGTGGCCGAGCCGCCGTTCCAGCTCGGGGCCGATGGCCCACAGTGCCCACATGTTGAAGAGGATGTGGGAGGCGGCCCAGGTGGACGTGAGCGGCGCGTGCAGGAACGCGCCGGTGATGAGGCGCCACCACTCGCCGTGGTAGATGCCGAGGGACCAGGTCGAGAAGCGGCCGATGACCTGGTCGGGGTCGGCGATCTCGGCGAGGTAGGCGAGCACGTTGATGATCAGCAGGGTCCAGGTCACGCGTGGTGTGGTGACCGTGGCCCCGCCGAACATCGCTTGCGTGCGCCGGACGCTCCGGTTGCCTTCCTGGACGCATTCGACGCACTGGTGGCCGACGGCGGCGTCGCGCATGCAGTCAGGGCAGATGGAGCGCTCGCAGCGCTGGCATCGTACGTACGTCTCGCGCTCGGGGTGGCGGTAGCAGGTCGGCGCGGCTTCCGCCCCCGGGTGCGTCGGCGGTGGCTGGGAGGTCATGGAGTCCTTCCGAAGGGCGTGTCCACGGCCTCCTAGCCTATAAGCCGTTTTTCACGAACGCTCGATGGTGACCTCTTCGAGGACCACGTCGTTCACGGGGCGGTCCTGCCGGCCGGTCGGGGTCTTGGCGATGGAGTCGACGACCTCGGTGCCCTCGATGACCTCGCCGAAGATGGTGTGGCCCTGGTTGAGGTGGGGCTGCGGCGAGACGGTGATGAAGAACTGGGAGCCGTTGGTGCCCTTGCCGAAGCGCTTGCCGGCGTTGGCCATGGCGAGCAGGTAGGGCCGGTTGAAGATGTTCTCCGGGTGGATCTCGTCGTCGAAGCTGTAGCCGGGGCCGCCGATGCCCTGGCCGAGCGGGTCGCCGCCCTGGATCATGAAGCCGTTGATGACGCGGTGGAAGATCGTGCCGTCGTACAGCTTGGCGGTGCTCTTCTCCCCGGTCTCGGGGTGCGTCCACTCCCGGGTGCCTTCGGCGAGCTCGACGAAGTTGCGCACGGTCTTCGGCGCGAGGAACGGGAAGAGCTTGACCCGGATGGTGCCGTGATTGGTGCGAAGGTTCGCGATGAGGTTCTCAGCCACGATGGCCGCCCCCTTTTCGTGCGTGTTTCGGTTGTCCGTTGAACTTCGGTGAACAGCGTATCGACCCGGCCTGCGGAGCCCGCTCATGATTGAGCCGCTTTGACACGGGAAGAGGGTCGTCACGGGGCCCCAACAACGGGGAGGTTTGTCGTGTCCCTGACACTCAGAAGAACTCGCGTCAAAGTACCGACACCGCGGACGCGGTTGGGCCGTGTGAAGGCCCAGATGAGCCCGATGGCGGGCAAGATGAGCCCGATGGTCAGCAAGATGAGCCCGGTGGCGGGCAAGGTGGGCCCGATGGTGGGCAAGGTGACTCCGATGATGGGGAACGCGCGCGACGTCACCGCCACGCGCATCACCGATGCCCGGGTGTGGGCGGCGCCGAAGCTGGACCAGGCCGCGTGCACGGTCGAGGAGCAGCTCGCCCCGCGGGTGAGCTCTCTTCTGCACGAGGCGGCCAGGCGGGTCGATCCCGGCATGATGGCGAGGACCCGGCGCCGCTGGCCGATGCTGATGCTGTTCGCCGGTCTCGCGATCGGCGTGGCCGGCGCGGTGATGTACCGGAACAGGTCCGGGCGGTGGACGGAGAGCATGAAGGACACCGCGGCGGAGGCCACCAGGTGGGCCGGCGAGAAGGCCGAGCAGGCCGGCGCCAGGGCCGGTGGCAAGGCCGAGCAGGCCGGAGGGAAGGTCGGCGGCAAGGCCGACGAGATCGCGGGAAAGATCCAGTAGTGCGTACGGCCGGCGCTCCGGCGCCGGTCGCACCACTGGCGGGCCGGCGCCTCAGGGCGCGCGGCCCGTTCTCGTTTCCCGGCCCGGATTTCCCCTCGCAGCGCGGATGCCCGCGCGTCCCGGTTTCCCCGCGTCGTGTTCCTCGGTGTCCGGTGCGTTCACTCTGCCGGAGGGGTGTCGCCGACCAGCCGGGCGAGCATGGCGGGCAGGTCGCCGTCGTGCAGCACGGTGAGGCGGCGGGTGGCCCTGGTGATCGCGACGTACAGGTCCTGGCCGCCCTTGGGCGACTGCGCGAGGATCTCGGCGGGCTGGACGACCACCACCGCGTCGAACTCCAGGCCCTTGCACCGGTTCACGGTGAGTACGGCGACCGGCGACTCCAGCGGGTCGCCCTCCTGGGGAAGGAGCGCGGCGATCTCCGCGTGCCGGGCGTCGGGGGTGAGCACCACGAGCCGCCCTTCCCCGATCGCCGCCAGCTCCTCCTCCGCCAGGGCGCGCAGGTCCGTCCCCTCGTACGGCAGGGCACGGGGAGGCGCCTCGCCGTCCCGCACGGACTCGGGAGGCTCCTGCTCCGGGGCGACCACCCTGAGCACGTCGGCGGCCACGTCCATGATCTCGGCAGGGGTCCGGTAGTTCACGAGCAGCCGCTCCTCGCGCCAGCGGCCCTTGACGTACGGGTCGAGGATCTCGCCCCATGAGCGGGCGCCGGCGGCGGAGCCGGTCTGCGCGATGTCGCCGACCACGGTGAGGGATCGGGCCGGGATCCGGCGCATGATGGTGCGCCACGCCATGGCGGACAGCTCCTGCGCCTCGTCCACGATCACGTGGCCGTACGCCCAGGAGCGGTCGGCCAGTGCGCGCTGCGCCGTGGTCACGGCCGGGCCGCCGTCGTGGTGCCGTGCGGCGAACGCCGCGGCCTCCATCATCCCGGTGAGGTCGGCGATCTCCAGGACGCCCTTCGCGTACGCCTCCTCCTCGTCGCGTTCCTCGGCGGCCGCCCGCTCGCGCGCCTTGGCCTCGGCGTCGTCCTCGCCGAGGAGCTCGGCGGCCTCGTCGAGCAGGGGCACGTCCCCGACCGTCCAGGGGGAGCCCGCCGGGCGGAGCAGCGCGTCGCGCTCCTCGTCGCCGAGCAGCCCGGCCGCGGCCGCGGCCAGCCGGGCCGGGTCCGAGAGCAGCTCGCCGACGAGCCGTTCCGGGGTGAGGTACGGCCACAGCTCCTCGAGCGCCGCCCGCACCGACTGCTGCTGCCAGAGGGCTTCGCGCGCGTAGCGCAGGTCCTCCTCGTCGTACGGCCGGTCGAGCTGCCTGGCCTCGTCCACGGCGAGGCCCATGAGCATCTTGTTGACGAACGACCGGCGGGCCAGGTTGTGCGGCCGGCCGAGGGCTCGCGCCCGGTCGCGGGCGCGCAGGCACGCGTCGTGGTCCAGGCGCAGCGCCATCCGCTCGACGACGACCTCGACGCCGCCGCGGATGGAGGTCCGCACGTCGATCAGCACCTCCAGGTCGCCGTCCGGCACACGCTGGCGGTCGCGTACGGCTGCCTCGATCACCTCGGCCATCCGCGGGTCGCCCTTGACCACGGCGACGGCGGGGACGTCGTCCGCGGTCGCGTGGACGCCGCGGTGCAGCTCGCCGACGCTGGACAGGACCACCTCGGTCTCGCCGAGCGAGGGCAGCACCTGGCTGATGTAGCGGCTGAACATGGCGTTCGGGCCGACCACGAGCACGCCGCGCCGCTCCAGCGTGGCGCGGTGCGCGTACAGGAGGTAGGCCGCCCGGTGGAGGGCGGCGACGGTCTTGCCGGTGCCCGGCCCTCCCTGGACGACGAGCGCCCCGCCGAGGCCGGACCGGATCACCCGGTCCTGCTCGGTCTGGATGGTGGCGACGACGTCGCCCATCCGTCCGGTGCGCCCGCGGCGCAGCGACGCCATCAGCGCGGCCTCGCCGACGAGGTTCCTCCGGTCGCGCTCGTCCATCCGGTCGAGGTCGAAGACCTCGTCGTCGAGCCCGGTGACGGTACGGCCCCGGGTGTGGATGTGCCTGCGGCGCACGAGGGAGCCCGGGTCGCTGGGGCTGGCGACGTAGAAGGACCGGGCGACGGGGGCCCTCCAGTCGATGAGGACGGAGTCGTGCTCGTCGTCGCGCAGCCCGATCCTGCCGATGTAGTAGGTCTCGCCGTCGGAGTCGTCGATCCGGCCGAAGCAGAGGCCGCGTTCGACCGCCGAGAGCTGGGTGACGCGGCGGGCGTGCTCGTCCGCGGACACCTCGCGCTCGATGAGGGCCTGCCGGGTGCCGCCCGCGCCGCCGCGGGCCAGGACGGTGGTCAACGCCGCCTCGCTGCGCTGCCGTGCGGTGTCGAGCCGGTCGTACAGCATGGAGATGTAGGACTGTTCTTCCCTGATAGCGTCCGCGACTTGACGACTCGTCATGGCTTTGCTACGATCCTATCGTTGGGTTTTTTGTTTGCCCTTCGAGACACAGAGGGTCGAGGATATCAGTTCTCCCCTCGCGTTGTCGTCCATCCCGCTTCTCGGTGCGTGTCGGCTCTCGCCCACCCCTCGGCCTTGCTCACACGGCCCACCGCTCGTCGCGCGGCCTTGCTCCCGCCTGTCAGGGTTCGACCAGGCCGGCCCGGATGGCGTACTTCGTCAGCTCGATCCGATCGCGCATGCCGAGCTTCTGCAGGATGTTGGCACGGTGCCGATCGACGGTCTTGACGCTGATGACGAGCGTCTCGGCGATCTCCTTCGACGAGTTCCCCTCCGCGATCAGCTTGACGATCTCCTCCTCGCGCGGAGTGAGGATGTTGTCCGGCATCGCCTCGCCCTGCCGGTTGCGCTGCAGGTAGTCGCGGATCAGCGCGGCGACCGCCCCGGGGTAGAGGAACGGCTCTCCGCGTACGGCCGCCCGGCACGCCTCGAGCAGGTCGCGATCCGCGACCGACTTCAGCACGTAGCCGGACGCGCCCGCCTTGAGCGCCTCGAAGAAGTACTGCTCGTTGTCGTACATCGACAAGATCAGGATCCGGATGCCCGGCGCGCGGCGGGAGATCTCGCGCGCCGCCTGGATCCCGGTCATGCGCGGCATCGCGATGTCCAGGATGGCCAGGTCGATCTCCTCCTCGGAGGCGCGCTCGACCGCCTCCGCGCCGTCGGCCGCCTCGGCGACGACCGTGAGGTCCGGCTCCGCGTCGATGATCAGCCGTAGGCCCTGGCGGACTAGAGCGTGGTCGTCCGCCAGCAGGATCCGGGTCGTGGGCGTGTCCACAGGGTTCAACTCCGTTCCGCCGTCTGCTCCGCCCCCGGCCGCGCGGGGAGGGGGATGACGAGCCGTATCTCCGTGCCGCCGCCGGGAGGCGAGGTGATGGTCAGGGACGCGCCGACGAGCAGGGCCCTCTCGCGCATGCCCCGGATGCCCGCGCCCTCCTGGAGCACCCCGCCACGGCCATTGTCGGCGACGCGCAGCACCACCGCGTCCGGCTCGGCCGTCAGCGACAACTCCACCCGGGTGGCCCCGGAGTGCCGGGTCACGTTCGTAAGGCTCTCCTGCGTGATCCGATAGATGACGAGTTCGACGTCCCCGGACAGCGCGGGCAGGTCCGGGTCGGTCCTGCGGGTCACCGACAGCTTGCTGACCTGGGCGACGTCCGTCGCCAGCGCGCTGAGCGCACTGAGCAGCCCCAGATCCTCCAGCACGCCGGGGCGCAGCCTGCGGGCGATCTGCCGTACCTCGTCCAGGCTGGAGCGGACCGTCTCCTGGACCGCGTGCAGGTCGTCGCGCAGGTCGTCCGGCGCGCGGTCGATGGCGCGCTTCAGGCCCAGCAACACCACCGTGAGGGTCTGGCCGATCTCGTCGTGCAGTTCCCTGGCGATGCGCCCGCGTTCGGCCTCCTGCGCGGCCAGCGCGTGCGCGCTGCTGGTGCTGCGCTCGGCCTCCAGCCGGTCGAGCATGGCGTTGAAGGTCTCGACCAGATGGGTCAGGTCGCCGCTGCCGCGCAGGGCGAGCCGGTCGCCGCTGGACCGCAGCAGGTCGACCCGCTGCATCAGCGTCGCCAGCGCGCCGAGCGGCGCGAGGCCGGCGCGCAGCAGCAACGCGTTCGCGCCGAGGATCAGCGCCAGCCCGACCGTCAGGACCGGCACCTCTTTCAGGAGGACCGGGGAGGAGACGGTGGCCGGGGAGAGTGCGAGGATCAGCGTGCCCGCGGTGAAGACCAAGCCGTTGATCAAGAAGAGTCGCCAGAACAGCGTGCGGGGCGCCCTCCACCGGGAGCGGGACGCCTGGGTCCGCCCGCCCTCCTGCCGGTCGGCGAGATTGCTCATACCCCCACCGTGGTGGGGGCGACGAGCGTTTGTCCATCCGGCCCATCACGCATTCGCGCGGGTCACCGCGCCGCCTCGTGCTCCGTTTCTACATGCCGTCCCCCATCGGGGATGGGTGCTGGACCCGATGGCGGCCGAGGGCCGCGCGCGGCGAGACTTGGAACGGCGGGAGCCCGGGGTCCCGCCGCCAAACGCCCAGGTGCCCGACGTACCCGCCGGCTCGCGGTGTGCCGTCCGGGTCCGCGCGTTCCGGTTCCGGTCGCGTCTCGGGTCACGGGCGTGCCGGGTTTCCGGCGTCGTGCCACGGCGTACGGGCATCGGGCGCCCGCGGGGGAGCGAGCGCGATTCCGGTCAACGGGTCCGGTCAACGGTTCCGGTCAACGGTTCCGGTCACAGGGAGGAGAGTCATGGCCTTATCCGCGTGCTGACGTCACCACCGGTCATCACCAGGGACGACGAACGGAGACACATCGGACATGGACATCACCCGCACGACCGTCCCCGGCGTCGGCGTGCTGCACCATTGCGGGACGCGCGCCGGCCAGCGCTTCGGCGTCATGGTGGACGACGCCGAACGGCGCTCACTGCTGATCTACGAAGCCTCCGGCGACCCCGACGTGCCCCGGCAGACCATCGTCATGGACAGGGACGAGGCCGACCAGGTCGCCGAGATCCTGCGCGACCAGACCGTCTCCGAGCGGCTCGCCGTACTCGAACGACGGCTGGCCGAGCTCACGGGGAAGTCATGACCGCCCGGTACGACGTCCGCCTGTGGAAGAGAGCCGACGGGATGGTGACATGCGGGCGCGTGACATAGCGGTACAACTGCCGACGGTGACCGTCGGCGACCCGGTGACCAGAGCGGTCCGGGTGATGGCCCTCGGCCGCCTGCCGGGCCTCATCGTCGTCGACGGCGCGGGACGCCCCCGCGTGGTGCTGCCCGGAACGCAGGTGCTCCGTCTGGCGGTCCCGCGGACGTACCAGGAGGATCCGGCCCTGGCCCGGACGGTGGACGAGGCCCACGCCGACCTGTTCTGGCAGGAGCTGGGCGCCCGCACGGTGGGCGAGTGCCTGCCGTCGCAACTCGTCCGGCCGGTCATCGTGGCCCTGGACGCGACGCTGCTCGAAGTGGCGGCCGTCATGGCGTCCGCGCGCAGTCCGCTGGTGGCGGTGGTCGACCGCTCGGGCGTGCTCGCCGGAGCGATCACCCTCGACGGGTTGCTCACCGGCATGGCCGTCTCGGACTCCGAGACCTGAGCTCGGAGAACTGAGCTCCGAGAACTGAGCTCCGAGACCCGCGCTCGGACTCGAAAGCGTGGCTTCGGGGCCTGATCCGGCCTCGGAGACCTGCGCTCGGACTCGCGGGTCCGCGCTCGGAGACCTGGCCGGCCTTGGGGATCCGCTCCCGGAGATCTGCGCTCGGAGACCTGACCTCGGCGCCCGGCGCGATGCTCCCGGCACCCCGACACCCGAACGCCCGGCGCCGCGCTCGCACCACCCCGGAACATCCTGACCGCCTCTGGCGCCGTGCCATCCGGAGACATTCGGAACGCCCAGGGTGGTCGGGGCCCCTCGCCCGCTCGATCCGCCCGGCTCACCCTTTGCCCGCTCAACCCCTGCCTGCTCACCCCCTGCCTGCTCACTGCCGGCCGGGCTCGACCTGTGCCCGCTCACGCCCTGCCTGCTCACCGCGGGCCGGGGCTCGACCTATGCCCGCCCAACCCCTGCCTGCTCACCGCCGGCCGGGCTCGACCTGTGCCCGCCCAACCCCGTGTTGCTCAACCCCCTGGCCGGGACGGACCCCCGTCACACCGGCCGGTACCGCCGGTACGGCACGGCCTGGGGCGGCGCATGCCCGCATATCGTTCGGAGGCCATCTCGTGCACCGCTTTTCCGCGGCGACGCCGTTCCGGCGCGCCTCGTCATCCTGCCCAGCCGTACCGTCCGCGCGTTCAGCCGTCCGGACCGCGACCGGGCGGCACGGCGGCCCGCCGGGGTGGACCGGATGAGCGCCGTCGTCGCGCTCGCCATCTTCGTCGTCGCGTTCTTCCTCATCGCGACGGAGAAGGTCGACAAGGTCAAGGTCGTGCTCGTCGCGGCGGGGGCGATGGCCGTCCTCGGGCTGATCCCGGGGGCCAAGGTCTTCTTCTCCGAGCACGAGGGCATCGACTGGAACGTCGTCTTCCTGCTCCTCGGCATGATGATCATCGTCGGGATCATCAAGCAGACGGGGCTGTTCGACTTCCTGGCCATCTGGGCGGCCAAGAAGTCGCGCGGCCGGCCGTACCGGCTCATGGTGATGCTGATGGTGATCACCGCCGTGGCCTCACCGTTCCTGGACAACGTCACCACGATCATGCTGGTGGCCCCGGTGACCGTCCTGGTCTGCGACCGGCTGCGCATCCCCGCCCAGCCGTACCTCATCGCGGAGGTCCTCGCCTCGAACATCGGCGGCGCGGCCACGCTCATCGGCGACCCGCCCAACATCATCATCGGCAGCCGGGCCGGACTGACGTTCAACGACTTCCTCGTCCACATGACGCCGGTCGTCGTGGTGATCTTCGTGGTGTTCGTGCTGTTCACCGGGCTGCTGTTCCGGAAGTCGTTCAAGTACAACCCCGACCACGTGGCGTCGGTGATGGCCCTGCAGGAGCGGCGCGCCATCACCGACCCGCGGCTGCTGGCGCGCTGCCTGGCCGTGCTCGGGCTCGTCATCGCCGGGTTCGGGCTGCACTCCGTCGTCCACATCGAGCCCTCGATCGTCGCCCTGGTCGGCGCCGGTCTGATGATCATGGTGGCCCGTCCGGACGTCCCCGAGGTCCTCCGTGAGGTCGAATGGCCGACCCTGGTGTTCTTCATGGGCCTGTTCGTCATGGTCGCCGGGCTGGTGCACACCGGGGTCATCTCCGCGATCGGCACCTGGGCGATCGACGCCGTGGGGGACGACTTCTTGGCGGCGGCGACCTCACTGCTGTTCGGCTCGGCCGTGCTCGGTGCCTTCTTCGACAACATCCCGTACGTGGCGACCATGGCGCCGGTCGTCGAGGGGCTGGTCGCCCAGGCGCCGGACGCGGGTGTCGGGCAGGCGCTGTGGTGGGCCTTCGCCCTCGGCGCCGACTTCGGCGGCAACGGCACGGCGGTGGCCGCGAGCGCCAACGTCGTGGCCGTCGGCATCGCCGCCAGGACCGGTCACCGGATCTCGTTCTGGCAGTTCACCAAGTACGGCATCGTCGTCACGATCCTCAGCACCCTGCTGGCCTGGCTCTACGTCTGGCTCCGGTACTTCATGTGACGCGTGGCGCCGGGCTCTGACGCGCTCTCTCGTGTCCGCGCCCCGACGCGAATCGACGGGCCCCGTTCCCTCGTGGGATCGGGGCCCCGTCGGCGTTCGGGGGCGCGTGCTTCTCTAGCGGAACGGCTGGGCCACCTCGGCGAGGACCTCTTCCGCGAGGTCGAGGAGGCTGGGGAGCCCGGAGTCGCCGGAACCCGACTGCTGCCCCTCGATCCAGATGTTGGAGGCGATGCGGAGGCCCGTCAGATACGCGGCCGCCAGCACGCGCGGCCGCGACGCGTCCGGCTCCGTCCCCTCCCGTACGGCGATGGCCTGCGCCAGTTCCCGCTCGACGCGGACGTGGTTGGCCATCTGCCTGGCCAGCAGGGACGGGTGCTGCTTGGCGAGGCGCGTCTGGAGCGCCCACTCACGGTTCGGCTCGCCCATCTCCTCGTACAGGCTCCGCATGGCGTTGAGCAGCGCCTGCCAGGCGCTCTCCTCGGCCGGGCGCTCACGGAACGCGGTCACCAGTGACCAGACGCGGCGCTGCTCGCCGTACAGGAGGGCGTCCTCCTTGCCGGCGAAGTAGTTGGAGAACGTCCGGCGCGAGATGTTGGCCGCGTCGGCGATCGCCTCGACGGTGACGTTGTCCAGGCCGAACTCCACCGTCAGCCGCATCGCGGCCTCGTGGACGGCCTGCCGGGTCTCGGCCTTCTTGCGCTCGCGCAACCCCACCGTCGTGTCCATGGTCAGGAAATCCTAGCGTCCGGGAATAACTGCCCAGTGAGCAAAGTTGCTCAGCGTGCATATATTATGCGATGGCTCGCATCCCCTTACCACCTGCTACGGAGGCAGTTCTTGAGCGCGCAGTCCGCTTCGCCGCCAGGCCCGGCACCGATGTCCCACCGGCAGATCTTGGAAGCCCTGAGCGGCCTCCTCCTGGTGCTGTTCGTCGCCATGATCAGCAGCACGATCGTGTCGGTGGCCCTCCCCCAGATCATCGGGGCGCTCAACGGCACGCAGTCGCAGTACACGTGGGTGGTCACCGCGTCCCTGCTGGCGGCGACCGCGTCCACGCCCATCTGGGGCAAGCTGGCGGACCTGTTCAGCAAGAAGATGCTGCTCCAGGTCTCCATCATCATCTTCCTGCTCGGCTCGCTGGCCTCCGGCTTCGCGCAGAACACCGGGCAGCTCATCGCGTTCCGCGCCTTCCAGGGCCTCGGCATGGGCGCGCTGCAGATCCTCGTCCAGGTCATCATCGCCGCGATGATCCCGCCGAAGGAGCGCGGCAAGTACAACGGCTACCTGGGCGGCGTCATGGCGGTCGCGACCGTCGGCGGCCCGCTGCTCGGCGGTCTGATCGCCGACACCTCGTGGCTGGGCTGGCGGTGGTGCTTCTTCATCGCCGTGCCGTTCACGCTGATCGCGTTCGTCCTCCTGCACAAGACGCTGAAGATCGTCTCGGTGCGGCGGCCCGACGCCAAGGTGGACTACGTCGGCGCCACCCTGATCGCGGCCGGCGTCAGCCTCCTGCTCATCTGGGTGACCTTCGTCGGCAACTCCTTCGACTGGATCTCGTGGCAGACGGGCGTCATGGTCGGCTGCTCGGTGCTCATCCTGGCCCTCGCCGTGTGGGTCGAGGCCCGGGTGAAGGAGCCGGTCGTGCCGCTGCACATCGTGCGGATGCGCACCCCCGCGCTCGCCATCGTGGCCAGCCTCGCGGTCGGCATGGCGATGTTCGGCGGCTCGGTGTTCCTCGGGCAGTACTTCCAGATCGGCCGCGGCTACAGCCCCACCGAGGCCGGCCTGCTGACCATCCCGATGATGTTCGGCGTGCTCGTGTCGTCCACGATCTCGGGCCGGCTCATCTCCAAGAGCGGCAAGATCAAGCCGTACATCGTGGTGGGCTCCATCGTGCTGACCATCGGCTTCCTGTGCCTGTCCACGATCGACCACGAGACCTCGCTGGTGATCATCGGCGGTTCCATGATGCTGGTCGGCGTCGGCGTGGGCATGTCGATGCAGAACCTCGTCCTCGCCATCCAGAACACCGTCCCGTTGCGTGAGCTGGGAGCGGCCAGCGGCGCCGTCACCTTCTTCCGCTCGCTCGGCGGCACCATCGGCGTCTCGGTCCTGGGCGCGGTCCTCGCCAACCAGGTCGCCACCAACATCGCCCAGGGCCTGGCCAAGATGGGCATCCAGCCGACCGGTTCCGGGACCGGCACCCTGAACATCGCGGCCCTGCCCGCCCCGATCAGGGAGATCGTGCGCGCGGCCTACGGCGACGCGACCGGGCACATCTTCCTGATCTCCGCGGGCATCGCGGTGATCGGCATCATCGCCGTCCTCTTCCTCAAGCCGGTCAGGCTGCGGGAGACCGTGGACCTCACCGAGGCCATGAAGAAGACCGAGGAGCCCGCGCCCGCCCGGTGACACCCCGGTGACATCGGCGCCGCGCCTCGTCGCGCGTACGGCAGGCCGGCGGCTCCGGAGCGGCGGAGGTGCTCCGGAGCCGCGCAGGATGTTCGAGCGGCACAGGGCGTCCCACGCGGTGGGACGCCCTGGAGCCGTCAGTACGGCACCGCACGACGGCGGCGGCGCGTGAACACCACCACCGCGAGGATCAGCACGCCGAGAAGGGTCACCCCGGCGACCAGCCCGACCACCGTCGTGAGCGGGGAATCCGTCGCGGCCGGGGCGCCCCGGCCCCCCGACTCGTCGGGAAACGTCAGCGTGCCCGTCACCGTGTGCTTGACCCGGCCGCTCTGCAGCGTGAACTGGAACTTCCACGGCCCGTCCGGCAGCCGGTCGTCCAGCAGGACGGACACCGTCCCCTCGTCGCCCGGGGCGAGCGTCGTGCCGCTCGCGACCCGGAACGGCCCCGCCCGCACCCCGCCCGGCCCGTCGGACAACGAGAGCCGGCCGTCCATGTCGAGGGCGCGGCGGCCGGTGTTGCGAACGGCGGCCGTGATCACCGGGCTGCCGTCCTCGGTGCGCTGCGGGATCACGTCGCCGACCCGGAACTCCGAAGGAGGGTCTCCTCCCGGCCCCACGTCGAGATAGGCCCGGACGCCGACCCGGTTGACGAGCGCGACGTTCCGCTTCGCGTTCGGCTGTCCGGAGGAGACCTGCGCCCAGATGACGGCGTACCGCTCTCCCTTGGTGGCCCGGCCGGGCACGGCGATCGTGGCCTTCACCTCGGCCTCGCCGTACGGCGGCAGGTCGACCGCCGAGCGGTCGAGCCTGATCCAGGAGGTCAGGTCGTTCGCCGTACGGCCCGGGGCGAACGTGAAGGTCCCGTGCGCGATGCCGGCCGCCGCGGCGTAGAGCTCCACATGCTGCCGCCTGGGCGAACTGCTGTTGACTCGCAGCCGCCGGGTGAACGTGGTCCCCGGATTGACGTGATCGACGATGAAGACGTGCGCGCGGGGGTCGTCCATCCGGTTCCTGGGCGCTTCGAGAAGCCTGATCCCGATGGAGCCGCCCGCACTTGGGGGTTTCGAGCCCGACGCCGCGCCCACCGGTCCGCCGAGTGCCCCGATCAGCGGGAGCGCGAGCAGCGTGACCAGCAGGCGCGGCGGGGCGAACGGACTACGCAACGGAGTGGTTCACCGTCCCGGTGTACGTGCCTCCGACCGCACTGGCGGGGACGTTCACCTCGATCGTCGGGTTCCAGGTGGCGCTGTTCATCCCGGATCCGGTCGTCTTGCTGAAGGCCGTACGCGCGATGTCCAATGACTGGGCGGCCCCGGCGTTGGCCTGGCCGGGCACGAACGTTCCCGTCCCGGTCGTCGCGGTCGCGGGGCCCGACCAGTACAGGACGTCGGTGTTGGGGATGGTCTCCGCCGCGGTGCCGCCGCCCGTCGTGAAGCCGCCCGTCGCCGCGACCACGGTGGCGACCCAGGTGGCCGTGAGGATGGCGCGCTCGTCCGCCACCTGGACCGAGCCGAGCTGGCCGCTGATCGTCCCGCCCGGCGCGCCGCCGCCGATGTTGACCGGCCCGTTGGGCACGGTGATGGTCAGGCCATCGGGGCTGTCCACCGTGAAGTTCACCGTGGTGGGACACGTGGTCGACGCGGGACAGGTGCCCGCCTGCGCCGGCAGCGCGGGCAGCGTCGCCACCGTCGCCGCCACCAGGCTCGCGACTCCCGAACACACCATGCCGAGACGGCTTGCGGACATGGCCGCTCCTCTTCATCGGATCAACGCCCAGCTCAGGGCGTGCTTACGCGGCTCATAGTGCGTTGTCAGGATTCGCCGCAAGTCGCGTCCGCGTGGTGTCTGCTATCTCTTCATCGCGACTTGTCGGATCTTGGCCACCCACTTCGGAGGCGGTTTCCCCGCCCCCGGCGTGCCGCACGGCGGGGCGCGGGAACAGCCGGAACAGCCGGAAACGCCTCCGCGGCCGGTCCGTGGAGAACCGGCCGCGGAGGCGGCGGACGAGCCATGCGGGACGAGGGCCCACACAGGGCTACGCGGGGAGGGGCATCGGCTACTCGGAGAGGGCGACCCGGACGATCTCGCCCTTGCCCGGCGCGTACGGGTTCTGCGAGACGTAGGCCGAGCCGTCGTCGGCGAGGGCCATCGCGATCGGGGCCTTCAGCGTCCCCGGCTTGAGGAGCTCGGTGTGGCTGCCGTCCGCCTCGACCCGGTAGATCGTGGTCAGGGCCTGGCCGTCGGCCGGGATCTTCCCGACCGACCCGAGGACGATCATGCGGCCCTTCGCGTCGAAGGCGACGTCCACCACGGTGGTGAAGCCCTTGGCCGCCACCGTCGGCTTGCCCTTGCCCTTGCCGGACAGGCGGAACACCCGCGCCACGCCCACCGGCTGCGGGAAGCCGGCGTGCTCGGCGACGTAGTACGCCCCGTCCGGCCCCTGGGTGATGCCCATCGGCACCGACTGGAGCGGCAGCTTGCTGCCCTTGGGCATCTTCAGCTCCGGGGGAGCGTCGGCGCTGCGGGCGTGGAAGACCGCCCGAGTGCTGATCTTGCCCTTCGCGCTCACCTTCAGCACGTCGTTGCCGCCGACGTCGGTGACGAGGGCGCCCCCGTCGGACGTGGCGACGACACCGAAGGGGTAGGCGTCCACGGCGCTCCCCTTGTCCTTGCGGTCGGGGTTGTGCCTGACCTCGTACGCCACCAGGTCGGCGATGCGGGCGGTCCTGCCGTTCGCGCTGACGCTCATCAGCGTGCCGAGGTTGCGCGCCTTCGGGCCGAGCTTGGCGCGCAGCTTCGCGTCGCCGCCGAGGCCGATCGTGATCAGCATGCGGCCGTCCTCGGCGACCGCCACGTCGTGCGGGCCCAGGCCGAAGCCGCCGGACGCGGCGGAGGGCAGTTTGGAGACGACGGTCGAGGTCGAACCGTCCTTGATCTTGATGATCTTCCCGCTGTAACCGAAGCACATCTTCTCCGGCTTGGCGCCCTGCTCGGCGGGCATCGCGGCACACTTGGTCTTGCCGCCGCTGCCCGCCAGGGCGACGTACAGCGCCCCGTCCGGGCCGAATGACAGGCCGCGCGGGTTGTCCAGGCCCTTCGCGACGACGGTCACGGCGTCGTCGGCCGCCGCCGCGGCGTCGCTCGTGGTCGCGGACGCCGGCACGGACCCGGCGGTCGCGACCGCCTGGAAGGTCAGTACGGCGAGGCCCCCGGTGGCGGCCGCGAGCATCCGGCGCGAAGTGGTGATACGGCTCATGTGTGACCCCCTGTGAAAGAACAGCCGGGCCAGAACGGACGGCGACCCAGCGCAACGAACAGGGAGAAAGTTAGGGTTGACCCCGAATCGCGGTAATCCACCCCGCGACGGATTCACCGTCCACCACGATGATGACCGAACCCGGGAGCTCCGCCGACCGGCTACGAGGCCATCGCCGACGCGAACGAGACGCGCTCCACCGTGAGAGGGAGCGCGAAGATCGCTCGGACCACCGATCCCTTCGCCTTCGGGCGGAGCGAGGATTCACTGCATGATCCGTAGTCAAGGAGAGTGCCTGTGAACCCCCGCCTCGCGTTCGTCGCCGCCCCGCTGCTCACGGCGGCGTACGGAGTGATCCGCATCCTGGACGGACTCGACGGCAGCCGGGGGCCGGGCCTCGCCTGGACCTCCGGCCATCTCGCCTTCGTCGCGGCCCTGGTCCTGTTCGTCCCGGTCTTCTGGGAGATGCGCCGGCTCGCCGGCCGCGGCCCCGTGGCCGCCACGAGCGTGGCGATCGGGCTGGCCGGGGCGCTGGCGCTCATCGCGCAGTTCGGCATCGACATCGTGGTCGGTTTCCAGGCCGCCGATCACGACGCCATGGGCCCGCTCTTCGACCGGGTGCGGAGCGTGCCGGGCGTCCCCTTCGTCGTCTACGACGCCGTCCCGGTCCTCTTCTACGTCGGGCAACTCGCGCTCATCGTGCGGCTCGCGGCCCTCCGGACCGTCAAGGTCTGGGTTCCACTCGTGTTCGCGCTCGGCATCGTCCTGCCGCTGGTGGACAAGGACCTCATCCCGCTCGGCGCCGTCTTCATGCTCGTGTCCTTCGTCCCGCTGATCGGGCGGGTCTCCCGTACGGCGTCGCCCGTTCCCGCCTGACGGCCGGCGGGGCTTTCCGGGAGGTTTTGTCGCCCCCTGTCAGTACGGTCGGACCATGGGCGACGACCTCAGGAACGGCCTCATCTGGTGGTCCACTCACCGGGCCACCGTCGGGCTGGTCGTGAGAGACGGCGTCGTGGTCGAGTCCGCGCCGTACGCCCGGCGGTGGGCGCGGGGACGCGACGCCGGGGAGATCTATCGCAGGGGAGACCGGCAGAAGGGGGTCACGGTCGTCTGGATCCCCGCGGATGAGACATGGCCGGACAGTCCGTAAGAGATCGCGCTCTCGCGGACGGTCGGCGAGGCTGTGGAACACCTCGCCGAGCGCCCGGTACGAGAGCCACGGTCAGCTCCAGGTGGCCTTCCGGAGCACACCCGACAACCCTGAGGTGTTCCAGACGTCCACGACAAGGATCTTCGAGGTGGGCAGGAACCACTCCCGCTGGGTGAACCGCTTCGTCCGCCGGCCGCCGTCGTTCGTCACGCACTGGTTGGGCCAGGCGGTGTACAGCGCCTTGTGACCGCGGCCGACCTGGCGCAGCCCCGTCGAGGCGGCCTTCTCGGCCGGGTACCAGCTCGTCCCGGAGTCGAACGGGCAGGGGATGACGCCGCTGAAGGGGTGGAACTGCTGCTTGCCGGTGTAGGTGAGGGACCCGCCCCCGACCGGCACGTTCGTGAACGCCTTCGGACCGAACACCCAGAACGACCGGCAGTTCGCGGCGAATGCCTCGGCGCGGCCGCACTTCCCGGTCACCACCACGACCGTGTCGCCGTCACGGTGTGCCGTCCAGCCGGCGGGGATCTTCAGGTGCATCCCCCGGAACGAAAGGCTCTTCGTCCCCGAGGAGGAGGAGGAGGAGGAGGCCGCGGCGGCTGCGGTGCCTGCGGTGGCGGTGGCGGTGGCGGCGAGCACGGCAGCGGCCACCACGGCGAGGATGGAGGAGGGTCTATCGAGCATGCCGGGAAGCTACCGGGCCCCACTTGGCGTTCTCTGGTCGTTCGGTTGCGGCGCCGCGTCCGCTCCCGGTCAGAAGAGGGTCAGCGGCTCGGACGGCATGGGCTCGGGAAGCGGCTCGACCTCGGGCAGCAGGGCCCGTACCTCGTCGTGGAAACGGCGGGCGAGCTCCAGCGCGTCGGCGTTGTCGGGGGTGTGGACGAACACGGTCGGCGAGCGGCCCTCCCGCAGCCATTCGACGACCGTGCCGACCCAGTGCCGCCAGCCCTCGACCGTGCTCGCCGTGTCGTCCCGGCCGAGGTAGCGGACGATCGGACGGTCGGTGAGAGCGGACGAACGCCGTGGAACGCGCGGCTTCTTGGTCCACGCGTCGCGTTCGGCGTCGCTGGTCGGAGGCCGCTGGAAAAGGGTGACGGTGTCGAACGGGACCCATTCGGCGTCGACGTCGGCGAGGACCCGTTCGAGAAGCCGCTCCGACCGTTCCTCCTCGAAGAACGCGCGGTGACGGACTTCGACGGCGTACCTGTGCGAGCGGGGGAGCCGCCGGAGAAAGCCCGCCAGCGTGCCCAGGTCGCCGGGGCCGAACGATCCCGGCAGTTGGATCCACAGGGCGTGGACTCGCGGCCCGAGCGGCTCGATCGTGTCCAGGAACGAGCGGACTTCCTCGTCGACACCGTTGAGACGGCGCTCATGCGTGATCGGTTTGGGCAGCTTGACCACGAAACGGAAGTCGGGGTCGGTCTGCCGCGCCCACGATTCCACGGTGCTCCTCGTCGGCGTCGCGTAGAACGTCGTGTTGCCCTCCACCGCGTTGCACCAGGTCGCGTACGCCCGCAGGCGTTCGCCGGGAGGAAGCGGATGCGGGAGAAACCGCCCCTGCCATGGCGTGTGAGTCCACATCGCACATCCCACATGAAGCCGCATGACCACGACGCTATCCAAGATCTGAGCCCGACCGGACGAGGCGGGTAAGCGGCCCGACGGCGAGCGGGGGATACCGAGCGACCCCGAGGGGCGCGGCCTCGCTCTGGACCGAGAAGCGCACGGGAGCGAAGCGACCACGCGCGACGAGGGAAGACGAGGCGTGTAAGCGGCCCGACGGGGAGTGGGGGATACGTTGACCCTGACACGGTGTGAGGCCATAGACGTGAGGCGTCATGTTCAGCATTGGAGATTTCGCCCGTCTTGGCCGGGTTTCCATACGGATGCTCCGGCACTACGACGCACTTGGACTGCTCCGGCCCGCCCGGGTCGACGAGGTCACCGGATACCGCTACTACGAGGCGCGGCAGTTGTCCCGGCTCAACCGGCTCATCGCCCTCAAGGACCTCGGCCTCAGCCTCCAGCAGGTGGGCCGGATCCTCGATGAGCAGGTCGGCCCGGAGGAGCTGCACGGCATGCTGCGGCTCCGCCGTGCGGAGCTGGAGGCGCGGGTGGCCGATGAGACGGCACGGCTGGCCAGGGTCGAGGCGAGACTCCGGATGATCGAAACGGAGGGCGTCATGTCGCCAGATGTCGTGATCAAGAGTGTTCCCGCGATCCGTCTCGCCGAGCTCAGCGGTACGGCGGAGAGCTACGAGTCCGACCACATCACCCCGGTGATCCAGCCCCTGTACACGGAGCTGTGCCGGAGGCTCGACGCGGCCGGAGTCGCGATCACCGGTCCGGCGGTCGCGTACTACGAGCCGGTCCCCGAGGGCGTACGGGTGCACGCCGGAGCCCCGGTGAACGTGGAGCACGGCAGGACGTACGACTTCGACGTCGTCGACCTGCCCGCGATCGAGCGTGCGGCCACCCTCATCCACCACGGGCGCATGGACGACGCGGACGTCACGTTCCAGCGGCTCGCCCGGTGGGTCGAGGACAACGGCTACCACGGCTCGGGCGTCGCCCGCGAGGTGTACCTCAATTACGGCGACGGCGACCCGGCGACCTGGGTGACCGAGCTGCAGGAGATCATCACGATCAGCGGAGAGCCCGGCGACTCGCCCGCCTCCACAGGGTGACGCCGCGCCGCTGAACGCCATGCTCAGGAGCGGCGTTCAGCCGGTGAGACCCCGCATCCGGCGGCACCCTCTCGAACCGGACGGTCGTCAGGGTGACGCCGGAGGCGGCCACCCCTTACTCGGGCAACTCCACCCCATACGCCCTGAGCGCCTCGCGAGCCCGTTGAACGCATTCCTCCACGGAGTCAACGTCGAATCGGATGTGCCACCTGTCCTGGTTTTCGGATAACCCGGACATGTGTTCAGGCGGCCCGCCTGAGGTTCATCAAGCGGCCCGCCTGATTTCGATGAAGGCCCATGGCCGAACGCCTCCATGTTCGGCGGGGCGTGCCGATGCCGGGCACGCCCCTGTCACGTTCTGGCGGCCGACGCCCGTGCTCGGGCAGGTCGCCCCCTGCCGGAAATCCACAACGGCAAGCGGGCTGCAAGCAGGCTCCGCACAATGGCTGGCATGAAAGCCTCCCCCAGCCTGCCCCTCCGGCTTGCCGCCGGTGCGGCCCTCGTGCTCCTGACCATCACCGGATGCGGCGCCGGCGGCGCCGGCACGTCCCGGAACGATCAGTCCATACCGGAACGTGTGATCAGCACAGCGAGCGCCGAAACCACGCCGACCGCCGCGGCCGCCCAAGCCACGGAGAACGGCGAGCCGGCCACGACCGAGACGGACGCTCCGGCCCAGGCTCAGACGGCCGTACAACCCGGTGGGGCCCTCGTCGACGGCAGCACCGTCGCGGCCGAGCTCACCCGCGCCGGGCAGCGGGACAAGTTCACGCTGGACCTGGGCGACGCCAGGGAGTTCTACGTCACCGACATGACCGGCGACGACATCCAGCTCCAGGTGTTCTCGGAGGTCGACGGCCAGCCGGTCGGCCCGTCCGGCGTCGCTCTGAGCTGGGGAACGTCGGTCGTCAAGTTGACCAAGGCGGGCAAGCACCGGCTGGAGGTCTTCGGGAACACGAACGTGATCGGTCCGTACAGTTTCCGGATCGCGACGGTGAAGGTGCGCACGTTCCCGGCGGCGATCGGCTTGCAGATCGGCGAGGGCAGCCCGGACGGTGCGGGGCGGCTGGACGTACCAGGACGCATCGACCGCTTCGAGTTCGACGCGGACGGCGCGTCGGCCATCAAGATCCTCGGCGGTGCCGGGGCGTGCACCGCTGTCGAGCTGGAGCTCACCGATTCCGCCGAGAAGAGCATCGCCACCCCGCGGCAGCCCGTCCCGCTCTGCGGGTACGAGCTCGACATCCCGCTCTCCAACGGAGACGGCCGGTACGCGCTCGTGGTCAGGTCGGGCGCGGCGAAGACCGGGGCCTACTCGTTCCAGATCGCGCGGGCCGGTTGACCGTCGACCCGGGCGTGATCATGCGCCCGGGCCGGCCGCGCGTCAGGACCGGCTCAGGCTCCCGCGATACTCCAGCGCGCCCGCGCCCTCCTGGCCCACGAAGTCCAGTGTCAGCGGGTCTTTCAGGGTGAGGGTGATGTCTCCGCCCACGCACTGGTCCCGCTGTACGCGGGTCAGGTCGAGCACGTTCCCGGTCCTGACCCGGGTCAGCGTGACCTGCTGCTCGCACCCGCCGGCCCGCCACGTCCCCGTCGACCGGTCAGGCACCAGGGTGAGCGTCACGTCGGCGGTCTTCTTCCGATCGTCCTGCGAGACGACCTGACCCGTCCACGTTCCCGCGAACGCCTCCGGGACTCCGCCTCCTGCCTGGACCGGGGACGGTGTCGAGGGGCTCGCGGAGGCCGGTCGCCCGCCTGAGACCGAACGCGATCCGGAGTCCCCGTCGACGGCACCGGCCTCCGGCCTCGTCACGTCGTCACCGGATTGGCCGCCGAGCACCCCTGACGCGTACAGCGCCACCCCGGTCACGAGCGCCGCGGCGGTGACGGTGATCGCGATCAGTACGGCGGGCTTCCGCGCTCGCCGCGGCACCGGCTCGCCGGGCACCGTCTCCTGCGCCGCCGTATCGGAACGGCGGAGATCGCCGACGGTGTCGGGTGCGGCCGCACTCCGTGCCCCGGACGAGCCGGGTGAGGGCGGTCCGGTGGGTCCGGGTGAGGGCGGTCCGGTGGGTCCGGGTGAGGGCGGTCCGGTGGGTCCGGGACCGGCCGCGACCGGGACCCGATCCGTCCGGCCGCTCCAGTCGGCGGGAAGGTGGGCGGTGGGCACCGGGCCGACGTCGGGAACCGTCACGTCGGGGGCTCCGGGCTCGACCAGGCGGATCATGAGCGCCCGGGCGGAGGGACGTGACGCGGGATCCTTGGCCAGGCAGGCGGCCAGCGTCTCCCTCAGGGGCGACGGAACCTCCGCGAGGTCGGGCTCGGCGTTGAGGATCCGGCCGAAGACCGCGGCGACGGTGTCGTTGCCGAACGGCGCCCGGCCGGTGGCGGCGTAGTACATGGTCGCGGCCCAGGAGAACACGTCGGCCGCCGGTGATCCGTACACGCCGTTGAGCTGTTCGGGAGCCATGTACGGCGGGGTGCCGGAGAGCGCCGACGACATCGTGCTCGCGTCGAGCACCTGGGCGATGCCGAAGTCGACCACGCGTGGGCCGTCCGGGCCGAGCAGCACGTTGGCCGGTTTGAAATCCCGGTGGATGACTCCCGCGCTGTGGATGGCGGCGAGCGCGTTGGCCGTGGCGACCGCCAGGCGATCGAGGTCGCCCCCGCGCAGCGGACCCTCGTCACGCACCCGATCCCGCAGTGAGGGCCCCGCGACGAACTCGCTCACGACGTACGGGTCCGGGCGGTCGGTCTCCGCCGCCAGCACCCGGGCCGTGCAGAAGGGAGCCACCCGCAGCGCCGACTGCAACTCCCTGGCCAAGCGACGGCGTGAGGCGGGGTCGGCGCCGCCGCGCAGGACTTTGATCGCCACCCGCTCGCCGGACCGGCTCCACCCCTCGTAGACGATCCCCTGCCCGCCCTCGCCCAGACGCCCGACGATCTCGTACTCGCCCAGTACGCGCGGGTCCCCCGGCTCCAGTGGATCAGCGGGCATCGGCTCCTCCATGCGCGGTGATCCGTTCACATTAGCGATGCGAGACCCGGCCCACCATGGCCCTCCGTCAAGGCCATGGCGGCGGGCCGCCGAGGAGCGGTTTCTCAGGCGCGCGCCGCCGCCACGGTGGTCCGCGCGCACGCTCCGGTCTTTTTCCTATGGAGCGACAGGGCGATGGCGAACCGCCGGACGGAGTTCTGTTCCGCCCGGCGATCGACCCGGCCGGCCGGCTGGTGTCAGGCGCGGCCGACCGGTTCGTCCCCACTCATCGAATGGTGACGCGGTCCCCCTTCGGCGCCTCGACCGGCGAGTTCTTCACGATGTACGACGCCAACGCCCCCCTGTCGTCCGGCCCGCCGCGGTAGACGGTGGTGGTTCCCTCCCATTTCGGGAAGCCCTCCTGGCCACCCATCAGGAGGTAGTTGGCCGCCACCTTGATCACCTGGGTGTCGGTCACCGGAGCACCGTTCAACGTGATCTCGGTCACCGCCCCTCCCTCCACCGTGTAGCGAAGCGAGGCCGAGGGGGTCAGCACCCAGCCCGAGGGATTCCGGTACGCCAGCAGCTTCTTGAGCTGCGCGCCGGTCATCGCGTTCACGTCAACGGCGAGCCCGGCCGGCCGGGTGTCCCACAGTTCCTCATAGGTGACCGGACCCGCGTTCAGGTCCGTCCGGAACCCGTACCTGCTGACGAGGGCGACCTCCGCGCCGGAGAGGGCCTGGACCGAGTCCAGGTAGGCGTCGGCGACCAGTTCCGCCAGCGGGCCACCGGCGGCGGTGAGTCCGATGTTCTCGGTGGTCGCGCCGAACGTCTCCTCCGCGCCCGGCGAACCGCACTTGAAGTAGTAGAGGGTGTTGGACCTGAGGCCGTTCGGCTGTCTGATCTCGATCTGCACCGAGAACTTGCCCGTCTCCCAGTCCCATTCCCAGTCGAGCGTTTCCAGCACGGTGGTGAAGACGTCGCCGTGGTCGGCCGGCACGTTGACGGTCTTCCACTCGTCGGTGCCGACGAGGCGATATTCGACGACCTGCGCGCCGGAGGGAAGCCCCTCGAAGGAGCCATGGACCTTGAAGGTCAACGGACATTTCGACGCGGTGGTCCGCTCGAAGAGGATGGTCACCTTCCCCACGGGGTTCTGAGCCGGGTCATCCCCCTGACCGGGCGGCGTGTCGACCTCCACGTCCGAGGCGGACACGGCGTTCCACGGTTTCGCGGCGGCATGCGCCGCCGGGACGAAGGTGCCGGACGCCAGGACGGCAACGGCCGCCAGCTTCCCGAATCGACGCCCAGCCCTACCTGATAGGCCCACAGCATTCCTCTCTTGCGATCTGCGAAAAGGAATAAGGGATCAGCCCGTTCCCTTGGAGAAACAGACGCTAGCCGGACCGGCCGACAATTCCGCGCGGGCCTGAAGAGGGAAAGCGCGGACACGTCGAAAAGGAGCCGGCCGACCACGCGGCCGACCGGCGGTTCGAATCGCCGATTCCGCTAACGTTCGCCCGCACCGCGATGGAGCGAGGCGGTCGCGTCCGGCCGGGCGCACACCGATCTCGAACGCGGGCCCTTCGACTGCGAGGCGGAGGGCCCGCGCACGGGAGCCCGTCACTTCCGCGATCTCGGGCGTACGCCGCCCGGTTCGGTCGGCGGTCAGCCGGCCATGGCGCGGCGGCAGCGGGCCAGTGCCGCGCGCAGGTCGCGTCGCAGCGGCCGGTCCAGGCCGGGCTGGGCGAGCGCCTCGGTGAAGTCGCGGGCGGCCTCGTCCCACCGCTCCAGGCGCATCAGCGCCGTACCGCGGTTGTAGCGGGGCACCGGCGCCGCCGACAGCGCCACCGCCCGGTCCAGGTCGGCCACGGCCGCGGCCGCGTCGCCGCGCTCGAACCGGACGGCGGCCCGGTTCGTCCATGCCTCGACCAGCTCCGGATCGCCGACCAGCGCGCGGGTGAGCAGCTCGTCGGCTTCGGCGAGGCTGCCGCGCTCCGAACGGATCAGCCCGAGAGTGCACAGCAGCGCGGGCTCCTCCGGGGCCAGCGCCAGCCCGGCCCGCGCGCCCGCCTCGGCCGCGTCGAGCGCACCGCGCTCCACCTGCAGGTTGACCAGGGCGATCCGGGCGTCGAGGTGCCCGGGGTCGATGGCGAGCACACGCTCCAGGTCGTCACGCGCCGCTTCCGAGCGGCCACGCTCCTGCTGCAGCACGGCCCGGTTGTAGTACGCCTCGGGCAGGTGAGGCCCCAGCCGGATGGCCGTGCCGTAGTCCCTGATCGCGGCCTGGGACCGACCCGCCGCCCGGTGCAGGGCGGCCCGGTCCACGTAGTACTCGCAGTTGCCGGGGTCGTGTGCGATCACGGTGTCGAGATCGGCCAGGGCCTGTGCCTGATCGCCCAGGGCCAGGTGCACCTGCGCCCGGTTGTGGCGTAGCCGAGCCAGGTCCTGCGGACGCTCGCCGGGAGCGAGCACCGCCGTCAGCCGGGCCAGCCCGTCGTCGACCAGCCGCAGCGCGCGGGCGGGCTCACCCGCCTTGGAGTCCAGCAGTGCCACGCCCTGCTCGTAGAAGACGGTGGACAACACCCGCTGCCGCGGGTTGTCCAGTCCGGAGGCGAGGTGGATCGCCTGTTCCAGCCAGTGCCGCGCCTGCGCCTGGTCCTGGTCCTCCGCCGGCAGGTGCCTGGCGTAGAGCATGGCGGTGGTGTACGCGGCCGACATGGTGATCTTGGGGTCGTCGGTGGCGGCGCGCGCCTCGTTGTAGAGGTCGAGCGCTTCGGCGGCTCTGTCCAGCGCCGCCAGGGCGGTGGCCAGGCCGGTGGTGAACGCCCACCAGTGCCGCAGGTCGCCGTCCGGGGTCACCATGGCGCGCCCGCGCCTGGCGACTCGGGCCGCGTGGTGGTAGAAGCCGCGGGCCAGGCTGTCGCCCAGGGCTGCGCGGATCGCCTCCGGCGCCGGGTCGGCCGCGACCGGCTCGCGGGGGCCGCCGTCGTGCAGATCCAGGCGCACCGGGGACGCCGCGAGCCGGCGGATCAGCACGTCCAGCAACTCGCGGGTGGTCTCGTCGGCATCGGCGACGTGGTCGAACCGCACCTTGACCGGCTGCCGGAGCGTGTCCGCCCAGGCCGCCGCGAACTCCGCCGCGCCGTACGCGAGGCAGGCGGTGCGCCGGGCGGGATGGAACCGGATCGGCTCCTCCTCGGCGGCCGGTCGTGCCGTCTGGTCGAGCCAGGGTGCGATGGCGTGCAGCTCGACCTCGTGGCGGGACGCCAGGCGGGGGCGGTCGGCGGCGATCCGGCCGAGGAAGTCCGCGATCCCGGCGTACGGCCCGTGGTCGCGATGGCAGTCGTAGGCGTCCGGCTCTTCGGTCACGGCCGGGCCGAACGCCGCAGGGGCGGGCGCCCGGGAGCGCCCGCCGTGCCGGCAGTTACCAGCACCACTCGAACCAGAGCCGGCGGGCGCCGGACAGCAGGCGCAGCGTGCTGTTGCGGCGGACGGTCATCTTCTTCATGGACACCTCCGAGTGATCCACTTCCGAACTGCCCAGAGCATAATCCGGCCCAGCGAAAATATGTAGATACCTCACGATCAAAGTAATGCGACCAGGTATTGCGCTATATGGGGCCTTCGGCGGCCTTTGCCCCATTCTGGAAAACGCTTCATTTCGGCCGGCCGAGTCAAGAGGATCGAACCCCGACATCCGGCCCGCCAATCGGCCTGACCTTCAGAAATAACGGCCGCAACCTGACCGAAACCCAGACTTCGTACGACCGGAAACACTTTCAGAACCCGCTTCGCGGGCCTCGATGTCTCTCGCGAGAGGCGCTGCCGGACAGGATCCGTCCGAGAGAGAAGATCCTCGCGCACCTGTCCCGCAGTCCCGATCCGCTACCTTGACGACGTGTCGGACAGCGAGCGTCATCTGTGCGGCGGCATCAGGTGGCGAAGGAGATCGACGGCTTCTCAGGGGGACAGCTCAAGACCGGGTCGGGCCGGCGCCGCTGTCGTGTCCTCAAGCCTCGGCGTTCTGGGCAGCCATCAAAGTTTCGTAGAGGTGCCATCCGTCGACTTCCCTGGTGCGGGGCTCCGTGTGCAACTCTCCGCGCGCTGCCGCAGTCCGAAGAAGGCGGTGGACCGTCTTGGGCTCGTAGAGGTTCAACCACTCCCCTTCGGGGAACGTCCCTACGCTCCCGGCGTCGAAGTAGGTGTTGGAAACGGCCCTGTTCGGGCCGGGCCGGAAGACGATCAACAGGCGGGAACGTGAGCCCTCACGATGAAGTGACAGGGTTGTACGGCAGTTCTCGTAGCAGTCCCTGTCGACCTTCTGGCGCACCGACCAGAGCCATACGGTGTCGCCATCGACGAGGCGGCGCAGCCTGTGATCGTCCTTCATGCCTTCTCCCTGGGGTCAGCCACCGCCGACTCTAGTGATCACAGCACGGTCCCGCAGGGTCCGAGGTAGCGGGCCGCGTTGGTCCCATCCTGACGAATGCCCCTTCCTCGGCTCTCCGCCCCGGTCTCCCAGTCCGGCTCGGGCACGGGTACGGAACAGCCGACCGTCCCCTCAAGCACCCCACTGCCGCTGGCCTTCTTTCGGGCCGGGGCGGACAATCCCACACAAGAAGGTCTCCCAAGGTTGCGGGGGTCGAACGTGGCCACGATCAGAAGTGGCGTCTCCACCCTGGGCACACTCGTCTTCCTGGCGGCGGGGTGCTCGGCGAGCGGCCCTGCCGAACACGCCCCGGCATCGGCCGGCGCGTGCGTTTCCACCGTCACCAGGGACGCGCTGCCCACCTGGGCGAGAGCCGGGTTCAGCCATGACGGCTCAGGCGTCCCCCACGTGTTCAGCGAGCATGGCGACATCATCGCCGTACTGTTCAACTATCCGCCGGTGGCCTCCGCCGATCCCGACGTCACGAACAAGATCCTCTGGGTCTCGCGGTTGCCGCAGCAACCGATGCGACCGCTGACCATCGAAGCCGTACTGCACGGGACGACGACGTCGGTGGTCCGCGAGATCGCGGGCGGCGCCGGGCCCTCGTCGGTCAACCTGCCCGAAGCGGGATGCTGGCACCTGACGTTGAGCTGGTCCGGGCACAACGACGCCATCACGCTCAGCTTCACCTGACCCGGGAGACATGATCCGGACGACTGCCTCCGTCGACCCGAGCGGAAGGTGCACGTCCCCTCCTCGTCGCCCTCGGCGTTCGACCCGCATGGCCAGGCAGATCGGTCACGACGAACGTCTCCCATCAGAGGAGAAGCGCAAGGCGCTCAAGCGGCTCGGCGACCGGCCGGAGAGCATGCCTTCTCAGGAGCTGCCGCATTCGCCTGATCGGCGGTAGCCGACGAGGCGGCGTCTTAATCGCTTGCCGTGCGCCCTGCCGGGACAGTACGTTCCGCCGGTCGCCCGCGTTTCGGCGGGCTCATCGTGAAGGAGGTGTACGGCAGATGCGCACGAGCTTTCCCCGGCCGACCCCTGCCCTGATCCACATCCCCACGATGGAGACAGCGTGTCCATTCGCATCACCCCACTGACCGACCCCGACCACACCCACTCCAGCCGTCGCCTCGCATGGCTGGCATCCCACCCCGACGGGACGCCCGCCGGATCGGCGTTCCTGCGCCTGTCCAGCCGGCCGGGCCAGGCCCACCGGGCCGAGCTCAACCTCACCGTCCATCCCGCCGAACGGCGACGCGGCGTCGGCACCCTGCTGCTCGCGGCCGCCGTCGGAGCGGCCCGGGATGACGACCGGTCCAGCGTTTTCGCACAGGTCGAGGCCGGATCGGCCGGCGACCTGTTCCTGAGTGTCCGGGACTTCCGCCGGGTCCTCACCCTGACGTACGCGCGGCTGCCCCTGGCGGAGATCGACCCGGACGAGCTCGCCGAGATCGTCGAACGGCCCCACCCCGGCTATCGGCTGGCGTCGTGGGATGGCATCGTCCCGGACGAGCTCGCCGTGACCTTCGCCGCGTCCCGCCGGGCAATGGACGACATGCCGATGGACGAGACCGACTACGGCACCGAGACCTGGGACGTGGACCGAGTCCGGGCCGTGGCCCGGGCTGTCGGCGATCGCGGCGACCTGCTGCACACCGTCGTCGCCATCGACGAGTCGGACGGCTCGATCGCAGGGTTCACAGAACTGGTCGTCCGAGGCGACGGCAGGGGTGACGGCCAGCACTACGGTACGGGTGTCCTCCCCGAACATCGCGGCCACGGCCTGGGCCTGTGGATGAAGGCCGAGGCGATCCGGCAGGCGAGAGAGCGCCACCCGGCTCTGGACGGCCTGCTGACCGATACCGCCGACAGCAACCGCCACATGCGCGCCATCAACGACACGTTGGGCTACGCGCCGACTCACCGGGCCTACGGCTACCAACTCGACCTCTGATCCGTCCGCAGGCCGGGGAGGCGCTCTCCCCGGCCTCCGGGCGCCCCAAGCTCCGGCCTTCCGGTCCACCTGGCAGACCGGATCTCTGGGTGATGTTCGCGCCCCTCGCCTTACAGCCCACCGCGACAAGCACGTCCTCTGATCATGAGGGCATACGCCAGTGGTGCGCAGGAGGTGGCCGCAGATTCGGCATCGGAGATGCCAACCGCACGAACGCCGCTTCGCGAGACCGGGGAAGCGGCGGTTCGGCTGGGTGAAATTCGTGTTCAGCGAACGCCCCACCCATCGTGGCCGTGCAAGGCCGTTCGCGGAAATCCGCGACTGTACACGCGGGTGGCTCCCACTTGAGCCCGCGGGGCTTCTGGTCGCGCAACGTGATCGATACTCTGCCCCCATGGGCGACCGCGAACCATCCCTGCGGCTGACGGACGTCACAACCACGTTGGACACGGCACTTACGGCCCTGAGAGCCGCAGGCGCCGACCTCGATTATCGGGTGGGTGGCACCAGTGCCGCTCTTCTGCAGGGTGTCCAACTTCCGGCCGGGGACATCGACGTCTTAATGGCCCGACGAGAGGATGTGGACACGTTTGCCGCGGCCCTCTCAACGTTTCCTTGCCTTCACCCGGCATCCTGGCTCCCAGAGGCTTCGCAGTACTTCGCCAGGTACGAGATCAACGGAGTTGCGATAGAGATCAGCACCGTCGAGTGGCAAGTCGACTCGGACGGGATGGAATGCGTCGGCCCTGGCCCATGGCAGCACTATGTCGTGGTCACCTGCGGCTCTCATCGCGTCCCTGTTGTCCGCCTGGAGCTCCGGTTGGCCACGGAGGTTCTACGGGATCGACCTGATCGCTATGGGCCCCTCATCGACCACATGGGCGCCCACGGATTCGATCCTGATCTTCTGCAGACGGCGATGAGTGCTCGCAGCCTTCCAGTGGAACGCCGGCGGATGATTCGAGATCGCCTCGCACGTGCCCTCCCGGCCTGATCTTCGGTAAGGACCTCGCACAGGGGCCTGAGCGGCTCAACCGACGGTCTCCCGGATGGAGACGGGGTGACTGCTGCCGACGGTTGAGCGGGTGTCCGCGGCGCTTACCCTCGACGAGGACAGGCGGCGTGAGTCGGACGCGCTGCTGCTGCGGCTGCGTGATGAGGTGTCCCGGTTGAAGAGTGGCCTTGCCGGTCGAGAGGCGGCGAACGCCGCACGGGTTCGCTCGGCTCAGTGGATGGCCGTGTTCTCCCCGGCGATGATTCCACCGCTGTTGCAGACGGCCTCCTATGCCCGGCTCGCTCTCTCCATCGGTCAGGATGTGGACCCAGACGACGCGGCCAAGGCGGCGGCCGTACGAGTCGAGTCTCAGGCCGTGGTTTTCGAGCCTGGTCGGAAGTTCGCGTTCGTACTGACTGAGGGCGCGGTGCGGACGTGGCCGGGGTCGCCGTCGTTGATGCCGGCGCAGCTCGACCGGCTCGCCCAGGTGTCCACGCTTCCCCACGTGCGCCTGGGGATCGTGCCCTGGAGTGTGGAAGCGCCGGCCTTCCCTCTCCACGGGTTCACGATCTACGACGGCGCGGTGAGCGTGGTCGAGAGCCTGACGGGTGATCTCACCCTGACGGAGACCGGCGAGATCGACACGCATATGGACGTCTTCGAGGCGTTCGCGGCTGCCGCTGTGTACGACGATGGCCTGCGGGATCTTCTGGGTCAGATCGGGGCGGACTACCGCGCTCTCGCGATCAAGTAGCCAGCACTGGCATGCTTATACCCCGCTAATGCACGAACGCCGCTCCTCTTGATCGCGGAAGCGGCGTTTTGGCTGGTGGAGCCCAGGAGATTCGAACTCCCGACTTCCTGCTGCAAACACGTAAGCCAATCCTGATCGGCCCGCGTTTATGCCGCCCGGTACCAGTGGTTGAAGCGCGGATGCCGCCGCCTCGTTCATGCGGATAGTGGTACCGACCTCGGTGGTGGCTTACCAGATTTGAAGAATTCAGGAAGGCGCCCCGGCCAACGAATGGCACGCCGGCCGGTGAAGTTCATGCACCAGAGCCAGTACCGTCACGGGGCATGGGACTGCTGTTGATGTTGCGTCCTCCGCAGCCTCGTCCGAAAAGCCTGCGTCGGGCTACTCGTGCGCAGCGTCGTGAGCATCGCCGTGCCGACGCCGAGGAGTGGGGGACGGCACAGGCGCGAGGCCGGCTGCTGGACGTGGAGGTGGAGAAGCTACTGCTGCTGGTGAACGATGCCGGGGGCAGCAGGCTACCGATTCTCGGGCAGCTCGACCCGTGGTCGGACACCGTTCTCGATCGCCACGACCTACCCCGGCTTGAGGCTGATGTCGATCGTCTGGAGGCAGTTGCCAGCGATGACGCACAGCGTGAGTTGGTGGCGGCCCTGCGGAAGCTGCTGATGAGCTGGCATGCGGAGTCCGAATTGGTGTTGCACTGGTACGGGGATTGATCGCGCTTCGCAGGCCCCCTGTTGGGTCCGGCAGCCACTTAGATCCCGGATGTGAGCTTGGGAATCGCATGAATCACGCCCGGCAGGGGGCTGACCGGGGCGTAAGTCCGGTCGTGAGTAGCCGTGGTCGACCCCTCGTCGCCCTGTCCAATTGCACGTTAATTGCACGGCGGCGATCGCGTGCCTCCGTCGCTGCTCCGTCGGCTAAGGGAGTTGCTCTCGGAGCGCCAGCCACTGGTCAAGCTCTCTCGCCGTCGGCGTCGTCGACAAATAGTCCCGGATGCGCTGGGCCGGCCCCAGCAGGTTCTTGCACCGGCGGAGAGCCAGGATCTCTTTCCGGGGTCGCTGTTGCCAGTTTCCGGCCCACTCTGCGGCTTGCTCCAATCGCAGAGGGAGGGCCGCCAGGATATCCGCGGCGAGTGAGTCGGGATTCCAGAGAGACGAGCCCATGGGGCCGAGGTCGCTGATCAGACCTGCGCGCAAGTAGAAGCGGCTCACATCGGCGCTGATCGTATCTGGACCTGCGGCCTCGGCTCTGCCAAGCGCGTACATGGCCGTCTCCGCCCACATTCGCTGTCTTTCGCCCTGCTCAGGTTGACGGGCGTAGAAGCTGTTCAGCTCCCACACGCTGAGCCAGTAGTTGATGAGGGTGGAAGGATCGTCGACCACGAGGTCACTTTCTCAAGCGCGGCGCACAAGTCTCCACTGCGGCGCCTATCAGCGGCGCGGAGCATCGGATCACAACGCGGATGCGCACGTCCTCCCCGCCCGATCATCCCGTCTGCCGTCGTCCCGCCCGTCAGGGGAGATGATCGGGCTCGTCTCAGCCACGTACGGCCCTTCTCAGGACGAGTCGCGATCATCCCGGAGCCGGAGACCTCCGCCGGAGGCACAAGGACCTTGACCGGCTTCGACCGGACGGACACGCTGACTTCAGCGATCAGGACCTAAGGGAGCGCATGCATGTTCGGTCTGGGCTGGCTTGAGTTGCTGATCATCGTCATCGCAGCCGTCTTTGTCATCGCGTGGCTGGCACGAGGCAGGCGACCATAGTCGTGCGGCGTCGGACGGCGGGACGCTTGGGTACGGCGGACTGGTGTGCGGCGGGCGGCCCGAGCCGCTGCCGACCGGGACCGGCTCCCAGGCTGCACGCCCGGACGGCGCCGCGCGACGGGCCGCGGTGCGGCGACGCGCCGTGCTTCGGGCAGCGAGGAGGACGGGCTTCCAAGTTGAAGCCGAGGCCCCGCCGGAGACAGAAGCGCCGAGGAGAGAGCAACCCGCATCGCGCCATAAGGCCTCAAGAGCTTTCTGAAGTGATCTACGGCCCTGCGGTGAGTGAGACAGAATGTCGGCGCATGAGGGATGAACCGGCAGGTCTGGCGGAGGCCGAACTGATGGTGGCACTGACCGAGGGCTGGGGCATAGAGCCCCACTCGGTCGAGTACCTCCCGGTGGGCGCAGGCAGCTACCACTGGTCTGTGGTGGATCAACGTGAGACGGCGTGGTTCGTCAAGGTGGATGACCTCGGCGTCGAGGACGCCGGGCGTGATGATGCGTTCGACCGGCTCGGCCGATCCTTCGGTGCCGCCCTGACACTGCGCCGGGACGCGGGGCTCGACTTCGTCCTTGCGCCGATCCCGACCACGACCGACGCCGCGATCTGGCGGCTAACCTCGCGGTACGCCCTGTCGGTGTTTCCAATGGTGGCGGGTGCCGCCGGGCACTTCGGCGCGCACCGGCCCGAGGACCGTGCCGAGGTAATCGACCTGCTGGCCGAGCTGCACGAGGCAACCCCGATCGTGGTGGACACCGCGTCACGGGCTGACCTGGTGCTGCCCGCTCGGGACAGGCTGGAGGAGGCGCTGCAGGACCTCGATCGAGAGTGGACCGGTGGGCCTTATGCCGAGCCGGCCCGCAAACTGCTGTCCCTCCATGCCGGGCATGTCCAACGATTGCTCACCGACTTCGATCGGCGGGTCGATCAGGTACGAAACACCGCGGCGGTGTGGGTGGTCACGCACGGCGAACCGCACCCCGGAAACATCATGCGTACCCCGGCTGGACTGCGTCTCGTCGACTGGGGCACCGTGCAGATCGCTCCGCCGGAGCGGGACCTGTGGATGCTCACCCCCGCCCTCGCCCGCATGCTCGGCAAGAACCCGCTTGACGACGATGACGTACTCGTCCGTTACACCCGGGCCACCGGCCGGACCGTCTCACCGGCCGGCCTCGCTCTCTATCCGCTTTGGTGGCGGCTCGCCGACATCGCCATCTTCGTCGACGAGCTGCGCCGGCCGCACGGCACCGGTGAGGACATCGCCGCGTCGTTGACCTATCTCACCGGCTATCTCGAATCCGGCCGAGACTGACCTGCGGTCCGGATGGCGGTGCGACGTCCCATGCGGCGGGACGCGTTGGTGCCGCCGGTGGCGTAAGGCGTGCGGCCCGAGCCGCCGACGGCCGGGGCCGGCCTCCAAGCCGCACGCCCGGCCGCCGAGCGGGTGTAGGGCCGTGAGACGGCGCGCAGCGCCGTCCTTGATCAGCACGGTTCACACGAACGGCAACGCGAGGTGGCCGACCGGCTCAACTCCCTCGCAACGAGGACAACTCAAAAGCAGATCGGGTACGGAGCGGGCACGGAAAGGGAGAACGGCCGCGATCTGGGCGAGGGGCGGTCCGTGGGTGACCGTGACTGGCCCCTGTTGACCGCCCCTAATGCCCGACGATCAGTTCAGCCACGTGGATCCCGAGTTACCACCGGGACACGCACGCCCACCACGTGCGCGTGTCCACGGAACGCCCTACCCCTCACGGTTGTGTCGGACATAAAGGAGGAGGAAGCCATGACCGAGCACCGAGAAGCGTGGCCACCTGACGACATCGAGTTGGTCCTGGATCACGACTCCGAGATCGACAGTGACTTCGAAGAGATCTACGAGAGCAAGGGCAATCGGATCACCGACAAGTATGTGGATGATGCGGTCGCCGATGTTCACCGTGCGATCGACGAGGGACGTGTAGCCGCCCCGACCAGCCGCGGCGGGCGCCCCTCGCTGACACGCGAAGGGACGCACTCACCAAGGGTCTCCTTCCGGGTACCCGAAGAACTACGCGAACGCGCGAAGGCTCGAGCCGAGCAAGAGGGTAAGACGGTGTCCGCACTGGCCCGAGAAGCATTCGAGCAGTTCCTCAAGGCAGGCTGACATTCAGAACCGGCCTGTTGATAGCCGAACGCAATCCGCCGGAGGCCGATTGCCCCTGCGTCGGTTCCGTACTTCGCCGCTTCACAAGATCGGAAGGCCAGCGGGTCGGTCAGGCCGGCCTGCGCGTCGGAGAGGAAGATTCGCAGGTCGAGGGCTCCCACGGCGTGGCCTGGTACGCGCGGACGCTCGGCTCAACACTGATCGCGGCCCTGACCCAAAGCGCCGGCACCTTGACCGAGATCCTGGCGGAAGGCATCAAAGCCACAACGTCGCTGCATGACTTCACCTGCGACGTGAGCCATCCCGGCTCGCCCTCGGCAATCGTCGCCATGCTCCGCCGTACCGGTGACGATCTGGACTATCTCGTCCTGGCCGACTCCGTCCTCGTGCTCGACGTGATCGGCATGGATGAGCCGATGGTCATCACCGATGACCGGGAAGCACAGGTCGGCACGCGCTACCGGACGGCTATGGATGCGCTGGACTCCGGCCCCCCCGATCACACCGCTGCTCTGCGTGCGTACGTCGAGGCCATGCGGGCGCACCGCAACCGCGACGGCGGATTCTGGGTCGCCGCATCCGACCCCCTCGCCGCCGAACATGCACTCACAAGAACACTGCCCGCTGACCAGATTCGCGCGGCGGCACTCCTCAGTGACGGAGCATCCCGCCTCGTCGACCGATTCCAGCTCGCCACCTGGCGGCAAGCCCTCGACATCCTCACGCAGCTCGGCCCCGGAGAGCTCATCCGCCAAGTCCGCCAGGCGGAACACTCAGACATACACGGCAAGCGCTGGCCCCGTGGGAAGTCTTTGGACGACGCCACTGCGGCCTACAGCATGCCGTAGCTATCCGCACGGTTATCCGGCGCGGTTATCGTCAAGGCCTTCGTATCGAAGCCTCTTGTGATCAGCCACACGGCCAGGACCAAGGTTTGTAGGGCTAGTGGTGCGTTCATGGACAGGTAGAGCGGCGTGACGACGTCAGTCACACGAAACAGCACCAAGAAGCTCGCCAACATGGCTAGTCCAGCCCCAAGGATTCCCCATACAGACAGCCAGCAAGGGACAAATCTCCACCGATACAGAATGGCGAACAGCAGGAGATCTCCGAGGCTCAGCGAGATGATCACGCCGGCATGATTGACCAGGTCGCGCCCCGTCCGCAACAACTCGCCCAAGGATCCGAGGTGAGATGCGCCCACAGCGCCGGCTTGGGTGAATTCCTGACCCAGCACCAGGAACAATGGTAAGAGAATCACGCCTACGAGATGGAACGTCGCTGCGATCATCCTGAATCCAAGGAAGCCCAGACTGAGCGCTTCATTCGCCATTCTCAATGTCGGGTACAGGTACAGCGCAAACCCGACATAGGCGGGGATCATGATGAACTGAGAAGCTGCGCCGATGATGATCTGGCTCTCATGCGCAGAAATGAGATCGAGGTAGTGCGGCTCCTCTATGGCGGGAACAACACTGAACACTCCGGCGACCATGCCCACGATGACTAGTGCGCCGGCAATTGCAGTTGCTCGCCTGGCTGTATTCATGACACTTCTCCCCGTGTATGTCGCCGCGGCCGGCCGCTCCGCCTCTTACACCCGTAAGGCTGCTGCAGACGCTATCCTTACATCCGTAAGGCCGCAAGCGTTCCTGCGCATCACGCCGCCGACCCCGATGGATCAGGAGAGAAATGGACCTCGATCCTGGTCGCGGCGACAGCCTGCCCGCAGCCGTGTCCGCGGACATGTACCGGGAAACCGTGCTCGCGGGGCGAGTGGGCGACTGGACCGTGCTCATCGAGGAGAGCGGGTGGACGTGCACGGAAGCCGACAAGGCACAGGCACTTTCGGCCGAGACCGTGGCCGTGGCGGTGCTGAGGCATGACTAAGCATCCGACGACTTCGTTCACGCGGTGGACGGGGAGTTGGTCACGTACTTCGACCCCAAGGTTCCAGAACGGCGGCACGGAAGCGATCCTGATCGGCTCAACGACCTGATGAGGGAGGCGGGCCTTGATCCGGATGGTGTACCCGGAACTGGCGCTGAGGCGCCGTCGTCGGTGTCCGGAGCGCTTCTCCTCGCAGCCCGGTTGACCGGCGTGGTGCTACCCCCGGATCAGAGGGCGACTCATGAGCGGCGTCGTCGGTTGACCTGTCCCCGACGTCCGGCGGCCAGCGTTGAGGGCGGGTGCCAGACGAGATCCTGCCTCCGGTACCCCAGAATCCCCGCGCTACATCAGGGCCCCAACTCAAACCTGCGGATCAAAAGATCGACCCTACGCTGTTCCGGGCAGTTCAATGCAGTCCAGAGGGCATGGGCGGACCATTCTGAACCGCCTCGACTGCAACTGGAAATGCAACCGGGTGGAATCTAGCTCAGAGTGGCTCCTGGCCTTGATAAATCTCACTACACTCCGGCCAGCTGAAATCGTCAGTGACGGACTATATGCTTCCCACCCATGAGCAGAGACGAGTCTTCTGTCGTGTACACGAAGCGGATGGACGTGGAGGTGGAGGACTGCGGTCAGGTCTATCTGCTGGATCGGGGGGACTACGAGGCCACCGACAGGCCAGATGACTCACCGACTCACTCCGTCGGGCTCATCGAAGTGAAAGGGAGAGGCGTCGCCAACCTGTACATCGCCACACAGTGGGGAATGATTCCCTTCACAGTGACTGTCGCCGACCGGGATCCGGGTGCTGACCTTGACGGCTATGAGGACATCGTGGAGATCAGTTTCGAGTCCCCGTCGGGCGAGGTCTTCCTGGTGGGATGGCTCATGGATTGGGACGACGAAAAGGCGCACAACCTTTCGCCGCTGCTTTCTGGTCCCGGTACGTACCGATTGCGTTATCACGTCCGAGGCATGGATGAAGAGCGCTGCGCGGTAGATGACCACTACCTTCAGATATGGCCTGCGCCACAGCGTGATCCGGCCGTTCTGAAAACTACGGATGAAACCTTACGTCCTGAAGCCTGACTTGAATCGAACCCACAGCGTCAGCTTGGAAATGATCTACTGACCTTGACGGGCTGAGCTGGGAAAACGGGGGTGCAGGTCAGGGTGGGTCGAGTTCCCGTGATTCCCCGTGAGTGACCGCGGTTCCCCGTCTGTTCTGGCACTGATCTGGCACGTGATCAAGGTGGTGACCTGTTGCCTTGTCACGGTGACGAGCCTGGTCGCCCGGTGGGCCGGGACTGAAGCACGAAGCCCCTGCCCGGCGATCGCCCCCACCCCCGAGGGGCGTTCCTGCGCGGCGGCAATTTCCGGCGTGAGGCCAAGTGGGCGAACGCGCTCAAGGAGATGGGCGTCTCCGACCTGCACTTCCACGACCTTCGGCACACCGGCGACACGCTCGCCGCCCAGTCAGGGGCGAGTCTCGCCGACCTCAAGGCGCGGATGGGGCACGACAGCGACCGGGCGGCGCTCATCTACGAGCACGCGACGCGCGACGCTGACCGGAAGATCGCCGACGCCCTCGACACGCGGGTCATGGAAGTGCGCAGAGACGGGGGAGACGAAGGCACGGCCGGTGCGGTACCCGCAAGCTAATGGCACGTTTGGCACGAACGCCGCTTCCCTTGATCAGGAAGGCGGCGTTTTGGCTGGTGGAGCCTAGGAGATTCGAACTCCTGACATCCTGCTTGCAAAGCAGGCGCTCTGCCAACTGAGCTAAGGCCCCTGGTGCTAGGGAAAGCTTACCGGGCGGAAGTGGCAACCTGGTGCGAGCCGACCCCGGCGGTGGTGTTGAGCAACGCGGGGAACTCCGCGATCGACTCGATGATGTGGGTGGCGCCGCCGTCGAGGAGGCGTTCCCGGCTGTGGCCGCCGGACAGCATCCCGGCGACGATCGAGGCGCCGGCGCGTCGGCCGGCGAGCATGTCGTTCTCCGAGTCGCCGAGGACGGCGACCTCGCGTACGTCTTCGACGCCGGCACGCAGGACGGCGGTGAGGATGAGGTCCGGGAAGGGGCGTCCCCGTCCGGCGCAGTCCTCCGGGCAGAGGGCGAAGTCGAGCTCGCCCGCCCATCCGAGAGTGCCGAGGACACGTCCGAGAGTGGAGCGGCTGAACCCCGTGAGCAGAGCGACCTTGATCTCGGCCTCGTGGAGCTTTTCCAGGGCTTCGACGGCCTCGGGCAGGGGGAACAGGCCCGTCCTCTCGATGGCGCCCTCATAGGAGCGCTCGAACGTCAGGTTGGCGGCCTGCGCCTGGGGTTCGTTGCCCGGGAAGATACCGCGGAAGACCTCGATCGTCGGGCATCCCCGGGACCTGTGCACCTGCACCATGGCGCGCGCGTACGCGCCGGTCCCGGGGACGATGCCCTGGGTGGCGATCGCCTCGGCGAACGCCCGCTCCACCATGGCGATGTCGCCGATCGTGGTGCCGGCCAGGTCCAGGCAGACCAGCCGTACGGGCGTCATGCCCGCTCCTTCCCCACGATCAAGGTCCACCCCCGGTTGTCAGTTCTCGCTGCCGGTGGCCTCAGTCCACAGGTCCAGCTCGGCGCGGTCCGCCTGCACCTTGCGCCAGACGAGCAGTCCCCCAAGAGCGACCAGCGCGAGAACGAGCAGCTTCTTCACGGTGTGACCCCACTTCTTGACGGTCTCACCTGCCGGGTGAGACAACGCCCGGTTCTACGGTTCCTTGCAGCCTAGCAAGTGATCGGCGTTCAGCCCTGCTCACAGGGGAACCGGTTGGACCTTAATTCAAGGGTCAATCGGCCCGTATGGCAGGCCGTACGCCTGGCGACGCACGGTGTACTGGTGAGATTGCCCAGGTCACAGATGCGCTAATCCCTGGAGCGCGAGCGGGACCGTCGGATTTTCGGACGGCCGACGTTGACTCCGCCCTGAGCAAAAAACCTTCTCAGGGGATGGCTGCGGAGAGGAGCACGGCCGTGCCCTCGGGTCCGGTGCGGATGCTGACGTCCGCGAGCCGATGCATCAACCAGATTCCCCGGCCGCCGAAATCGAACCGGGCCAGGCGCTTGCGGTGCAGCGTCCGATCGGGGATGCCAGGCCCGCTGTCGGTGACCTCGCAACGCAGGACGCCCGGCTCCCTCCACATCGCGATGCCCCGGGGTGCGATGCCGTACCGGACCGCGTTGGTGACCGCCTCGTGGACGGCGAGGACGAAGTCCTCCAGCGCCGTGCCGACCAGTCCGGCGGTGCGCGCCGACTCGGTGACCATGTGCCGGACCATGGTGATCGCGCCGCGATCGAACTCCAGGCTCAACAGGGTGCCCGACACCTCATCACCGCCTCATGCCGCCTACCGCTTTCGCTTCTACTTACCGCTCATGCTTGGCTGACACGTCTTGCCGAAAAATCGGTAGAAAAAGGTCAGTCGCCGAGCAGGTCGTCGAACTCGCCCGCCTTGACGGCGTACGCGAAGAGGCGCAGGTCAGCGGCCGGGTACACGAGCGCGGGCCCCTCCGGGTGCCGCGAGTTGCGCATCGCCACGCCGCCTCCGGGCAGCGGCGCGAGCTCGACGCAGTTGCCGTTCGGGTTGCTGTGCCGGCTCTTACGCCAGGGAAGGTCGCCCAGTTCGGCGCTCGGCATTCCGTTGCGGAACTCGCTCATCCATGCCTCACTCTCTTGTTGATCATGGGCAAGAATACGTCCCTCTACATTTGCACGTGCATCGGTACATGCAGCGGCAAATGCGCGAGCCATGCCGAACCGGCAGCGTACGAACTAGCGCGAGGTGCGGGCGCGGACCAGGATGAAGGCCACCACGAGCAGCACGCCGAACGCGACCCCGACGAGGAAGCCGGAGGCGCCGTCCCGGGCTCCCAGGCTGATCCCCAGGACGCCGACCAGGGCCAGCACCAGGAGGTACACGGTGGTGAAGACGTAGAACCGGCGGCCGAAGAAGGTCCGCCGCCCGGGCGCCTCCGGCGGCGAGGCGACCTCCGCGGCCGGTCCCGCGCTGGCGGAGGCCGGACGCTTGAAATATTCGTAGTACATCCAGGCGCCGCACGGCTCCCAGCCGTCGGGGGCGAGGCGGTCGCTCAGGGCGCGCCGCCCGGCGATCGGCACCCGCTCCCGGCGGTACTCCCACTGGAGCGGCCGCTCGGCGTCGCGGCGGCAGACGAACCGGCCGAGGCCGTCGACCCGCTGGACCTCCCAGCCCTGCCGACCGAAGTGGTCGAGCATCTGCCTGTCCTGGAAGATGTCGGCCGTCCACCGCCACTCGCTCGCCCGCGGCGGGGCCTCGTCCTCGCCGGCCGTACGCGCGGTGAGCTCGGCGGCGAAGTCGGCCGCGGGGCCGAACTCGGCCTCGGGCTCCGTACCGGTCTCGTCGAGGTGGGCGGCGAGGTCGTCGATCGTGGCGGCCACCCGGTCCGCCGGCACACCCGCAGCGCGCAACCGCTCCGTCAGTTCCTCGAAGTAGTCGAGGGAGCCCGTGTGATCAGAGTTGCCCGTCATTCGATCTTTCCCTTGGACAGCACGGCGCGTACGGAGTCGTCGAACGCCAGCCACAGCCGGCCCTGCTCCTCGAGGGTCCGGTGGCCCTCCTCGGTGAGGCTGTAGTAGCGGCGGCCCGGCCCCCTCTCGGTGGCCCGGAACTCGGCCGCCACCAGCCCCGCCTCCTCCAGCCGGTTGAGCACGGGGTAGAGCGTGCCGCCCCTGATCTGGCCCAGCCCGGCTCCCGCCAGTGTCTTGGCGATCTCGTATCCGTAGTTCTCGCCCTCGGTCAGGCTGGCGAGCACCAGGAGGTCGAGGACGCCCTTGAGCCAGCTCGCGCGTCGGTCGGTGGCCATGCGCTCATCCTCGCACCGGTTCGATCGCCCCTGTGTCGGCACGTCCGGCCCGTGTGGGGGCGGGCACGAGGAGCAGACCGCGCAGGTCGATGAGGACGTGGGCGATGATCGGGATGAGCAGGCTGCCCTGGGAGAGGTACATCCCGGTCAGGGCGCACCCGAGCAGGGCCACCATGATCATGCCCTTCCAGCCCTGGTACCAGTGGCCGGCGACGAAGACGACCAGAGCCGCTCCGGCGGCCACCTTGACGTCGAGGCCGAACACGCCCACGCCGAGCGCGATGAGGAAGCCGCGATAGAGCACCTCCTCGCAGACACCCGCGGTCACCGCCATGGCGGCCGCGGCCCAGCGCTCGGCCGTCGTACGCGGCAACATCGCGCTGAAGGCGGCCTGGCCGGGGATGTCGCGGCCCGACTTCGCCCGGCGCCGGAGCACCACGGTCACGACGGCCAGGCCGATCGTCGCCCCGACGACCATTCCGGTGACGTGGGAACCGCCGCCGGGCGGCGCCACGAGGCCCAGGTCGGCGAGGCCGACGCCCGGCGACATCGCGGCGAGGACGAGCGCGACCGCCATCAGGCCCCACGACTCTGCGATCCAGGAGCGGAACATCCGCAGGAGCGCCCGGGGGTCGCCGTCCCGGTGGCGGACCAGCCTCTCGTACGAGCGCCTGCCCAGCCAGGGGGTGAGGAGCAGCAGGTACGCCACCAGCGGGGCGGCGAGCCAGGCGGCGAGGGTGGAGAACTCGGGGGAGATCGTCATCGCCGTGTCCTTTCATTCGTAGCGTGACGATCTAAACCGTAGAACAACCTAGTTAGGATTACAACCTAGATGAGATCGCGAGTACGGATGAAGGCGGACGGAGAGCCGCGAAGCGGATCGTGCTCCGGGACCACAGCTCCGCCACAGGGCGGCGCCGCCATCCCCGGCCGGCGCCGCGACGCTCCGCCGTCGTTTCCGCCGCGCGGCGGGGCAACTCCTACGGGGCACCGGCAGACGTCCGCCCGGGCATGACCTGGGCCGACGAGGGTAAGTGCGGGCCCATGGCTCGAATAGCGTCGGAATCTCTGATCGAACGGCTGGCCGCCTGGGGCGTGGAGACGGTCTTCGGGCTGCCCGGCGACGGCATCAACGGGATCATGGAGGGGCTGAGACGCCACCAGGACAAGGTGCGTTTCCTCCTGGTCCATCACGAGGAGGCGGCGGCCTTCATGGCCACCGCCCACGCGAAGGCCACCGGCCGGATCGGCGTGTGCCTGGCGACGTCGGGCCCCGGGGGCGTCCACCTGCTCAACGGCCTGTACGACGCGAAGCTCGACCACGTGCCCGTGCTGGCGATCACCGGGATGCAGGAGACCTCCGTGCTCGGCACCGGCTACCAGCAGGAGGTGCACCTGGAGCGCCTGTACGAGGACGTCACCGTCTACAACGAGATGATCTACAACCCGGTGCAGCTCCCCGCGCTGGTGGACATCGCGATCAGGACGGCGTACGCGCGGCGCGGGGTGGCCCACCTGACCCTGCCGAACGACATCCAGGTCGCGCCCGCCGGCGCGGACCCCTGGGAGCACGTGGCGCCGGCCCGGCCGCCGGAGACCGCGCCCGTCTATCTCCGGCCGCCGGCCCGGCCGCGCGAGGCCGACCTGGAGCAGGCCGCGACCGTGCTGAACTCCGCCGAACGGCCCGCGATGCTGGTCGGCGCGGGGGCGCTGCACGCGCGCGAGGAGGTCCTCGCCGTGGCCGAACGGCTCGGCGCGCCGGTGATCAAGACGCTCCCCGGCAAGGCGGTGATCCCGGACGACTCGCCGTACACGACGGGCGGGATCGGGCTGCTCGGCACGCGGCCGAGCGAGGAACTGGTCGACGACGTGGACGTGCTGTTCATGGTCGGCACGAACTTCCCCTACACCAAGCACCTGCCGCCGCCGGGGAAGGTCAAGGTGGTGCAGTTGGAGGTGGACCCGTCGCGGGCGGGCGTCCGGATCCCCACCGACGTGCCGGTCATCGGCGACGCCAGGGAGGGCCTGCGCGCGCTGCTGCCGATGCTCACCGAGCACGACCACGCCCATCTCCAGAAATATCAGGAGAAGATGAGGTCCTGGCGGTCGGACATGGAGGCGCTGGAGAGCCCCGAGCGCGACCCGGTCGCCCCGCAGTACCTCATGTCGGTCATCGACGACCTCGCGACCGACGACGCGATCCTCACCTGCGACAGCGGCACCATCGCCACCTGGGCGGCCCGGCACTGGACGATCAGGGGGAACCGGGGCTTCTACCTCTCCGGCAACCTCGCCACGATGGCGCCCGGCCTGCCGTACGCGGTGGCGATGCAGCACGCATTCCCGGGGCGGCAGGTGATCGCGTTCGTCGGCGACGGCGGGTTCGCCATGCTGATGGCCGAGTTCCTCACCGCCGCGCAGCACAACCTGCCGATCACGGTCGTGATCAACAACAACAACTCGCTCGGCCAGATCCTCTGGGAGCAGATGGTGCTCGGCTATCCGGAGCACGGCGTGCGCTTCAACGAGCCGTGGCCCGACTTCTCGGTGTGGGCCCGCGCCTGCCACGGCTTCGGGGCGAAGGTCACCCGCGCCGCCGACGTCGCCTCGGCGATCAGGGAGGCGCTGGCGCACGACGGGCCCGCGCTCGTGGACGTGAACGTCGACCCGAACGAGCCGCCGATGCCGGGCAAGGTGACGTACCAGCAGGCCAAGAAGTTCACCGAGGCGTTCCTGCGCGGCCAGCCGCACAAGGCGGCGATCGCGACCACGTTGTTCAAGGACCGGATCCAGCAGATGGGCGACTAGATCATGGCTTCGCGCAACCTTCTGCTCGAACGCGAGCTGCGCCGCCGTGTGGACGGCGAGGTCAGGTTCGACGACGGCAGCCGGGCGCTGTACGCCACGGACGCGAGCAACTACCGCCAGGTGCCGGTCGGCGTCGTCGTCCCGCGTACGGTGGAGGCCGCCGTGGACGCGGTGGCGGTGTGCCGTGAGCACGACGTCCCCGTGCTGTCGCGCGGCGGCGGCACCAGCCTCGGCGGCCAGTGCTGCAACGCGGCCGTCGTGATCGACTGGTCGAAGTACTGCGACCGGGTCGTCGAGATCGACCCGGACGCGAAGACCGTGACCGTCGAGCCGGGCATCGTGCTCGACACGCTCAACGCGCGCACCGCCGAGCACGACCTCATGATCGGCCCGCGCCCGGCCACGCACGACCACTGCACGATCGGCGGGATGCTCGGCAACAACTCCTGCGGGTCGACCGCCCAGGCGTACGGCAAGATGTCCGACAACGTGCTCGGGCTCGACGTGCTGACGTACGACGGCGACCGCTTCTGGGCGGGCCCCGGGGGAGGCGACGGCGTGCCGCCGCGGATCACCGCGCGGCTGCGCTCGATCGCCGAGCGGTACGGCGAGGAGATCCGGCGCCGCTTCCCCGACATCCCGCGCCGGGTCTCGGGATACAACCTCGACGCCCTCCTGCCGGAGAACGGGTTCGACCTCGCGAACGCGCTGGTCGGGTCGGAGTCGACGCTGGTGACGATCCTGCGGGCGCGGATGCGGCTGGTGGACCGGCCGAAGGCGCGGGCGATGGTGGTCTTCGGCTTCCCGTCGATCTTCGAGGCGGCGGACGCGGTGCCGTCGATCCTGCCGCACCGGCCGCTCGCCCTGGAGGGGCTGGACGACAAGCTGATCGGCTTCGAGAAGCGCAAGCACCTCAACGCCGAGGCGCTGCGGCTGCTGCCCGAGGGCGCGGGCTGGCTGGTCGTCATATTCGGCGGGGACGACCAGGACGAGGCGGACAGCAGGGCGCGGGCGCTGGCCGACGAGCTCGGCCACGCGGTGCGCTTCTTCGACGACCCCAAGCACGAGGACGAGCTGTGGCAGGTGCGCGAGGCCGGCCTCGGCGCGACCGCCTGGGTGCCGCTCGAACCCGACACCTGGCCCGGCTGGGAGGACTCCGCGGTGGGCCCGGACGACCTCGGCGCCTACCTGCGCGACATGCACCGGCTCCAGGAGGAGTACGGCTACGCCGAGGCGTCCTCGCTGTACGGGCACTTCGGGCAGGCGTGTGTACACACCCGCATCCCGTTCGACCTGGTCACCGCAGACGGGATCAGGAAATATCGGGAGTTCATCGAGCGGGCGGCCGACCTGGCCGTCTCCTACAACGGGTCCCTCTCGGGAGAGCACGGCGACGGGCAGGCCCGCGGCGAGTTGTGGCCACGCATGTTCGGCGCCGAGCTCATGCCGGCGTTCGCCGAGTTCAAGTCCGTCTTCGACCCGAACGAGCGGATGAGCCCGGGGAAGCTGATCCGCCTCTCGGGGGCGGAGCCGTACCGGATGGACGAGAACCTGCGCCTGGGCACGGACTACGCGCCGCCCGACCTCGACACGCACTTCGCCTATCCGCACGACCGGGGCTCGTTCGCGCGCGCCGCGCTGCGCTGCGTGGGCGTGGGCAAGTGCCGCCACGAGAAGGGCGGCGTCATGTGCCCGAGCTACCGCGCCACACGTGAGGAGAAGCACTCCACCCGGGGCCGCGCCCGGCTGCTGTTCGAGATGGTGAACGGCGGCGTCATCGACGACGGCTGGCGGTCCGAGGCCGTCATGGACGCCCTCGACCTGTGCCTCGCCTGCAAGGGCTGCAAGAGCGACTGCCCCGTCAACGTGGACATGGCGACCTACAAGGCCGAGTTCATGGCCCACCACTACGCCGGACGGCTCCGCCCGCGCGCGCACTACTCCATGGGCTGGCTGCCGGTGTGGGCGCGGTTGGCGGCGTTCGCGCCCGGCCTGGTCAACCTCCTCACCCGGACGCCGCCGCTCGACGCCCTGGTCAAGCGTGTCGGCGGCATCGCGCCCGAACGGACCCTCCCGGCCTTCGCCGCCGCCAGGTTCAGCCGGGCCTACCGCCGCCGCGGGCCGCGCGGCGACGGCCACCGGGGTGAGGTGCTGCTGTGGCCGGACACCTTCACCGACAACTTCCACCCGGAGGTCGGCGCCGCCGCCGTCCGGGTCCTGGAGCGGGCGGGGTTCACCGTACGGCTGCCGCGCGCGGCGGCGTGCTGCGGCCTGACCTGGATCTCCACCGGGCAGCTCGGCGTCGCGCGCAAGGTGATCGAGCGCACGCTCGGGGTGCTGCGCGACGAGATCAGGGCGGGCCTCCCGATCGTCGGCCTCGAACCGTCCTGCACCGCCGTGTTCCGCGCCGACGCGGCCGAGCTGATGCCGCACGACCTCGACGTCAGGCGGCTGCGCGACCAGACGCGCACGCTCGCCGAGCTGCTGGACGAGCACGGCGTGGAGCCGCCGCCGATGGACCGCGACGTGATCGCGCAGCCGCACTGCCACCAGCACGCGGTGATGCGGTTCGACGCCGACCGGCGGCTGCTGGAGGCGAGCGGCGCCCGGCTGACCGTGCTCGACGCCGGATGTTGCGGCCTCGCCGGGAACTTCGGGTTCGAGGACGGCCACCACGCCGTGTCCATGGCCTGCGCCGAGGACGCCCTGCTGCCCGCGCTGCGTGCCGCACCGGCCGACGCGGTCGTCCTCGCCGACGGGTTCAGCTGCCGTACGCAGATCGAGGAGGCGGGGATCGGGCGGCATCCGGTCCATCTCGCCGAGGTCCTGGACGCGGCCTGGCGGGCCGCCCTGGCCGGCGCGCTGCCCCGGCAGGCGCGCCGTACGGTGCCGGTGCCCGCGGATCGGACCCCCGGAACACGATGACGCCGATCCGGAGCCTGCGCGCCGCCACGTACGTCGTGCCGACGGACCGGCCGGAGGCCGACGGCACGCTGGCCTGGGACCGCACGACCGTCGTCGTGGTGCAGGTCACCGGAGGCGGGCAGACGGGCCTCGGCTGGACGTACGGCGCCGCCGCCTGCGCCGCCGTCGCGTGCGACACGCTGGCGCCGGTCGTGTTCGGGCGGAACGCGTTCGACGTGCCCACCGCGTTCCAGGAGATGGTCCGCAAGGTGCGCAACGACGGCCGGGCCGGCGTGTGCGGGTACGCCGTCTCGGCCGTCGAGACCGCGCTGTGGGACCTGAAGGCACGGCTGCTCGGCGTGCCGCTGTGCGCGCTGTTCGGCCAGGCGGCGGACGGGGTGCGCGTCTACGGAAGCGGCGGGTTCACCACCTATCCGCACGCGGTCCTCGCCGAGCAGCTCGGCGGCTGGGTCCACGACCGGGGCATCCCGCGCGTGAAGCTCAAGATCGGCGAGAGCTGGGGCACGCGGGAGGATCGCGACCTCCAGCGTGTACGGCAGGCCCGCGACGCCATCGGCTCCGGCGCCGAGCTGTACGTCGACGCCAACGGCGCGTACACGCCCAAGCAGGCGATCCGGCTCGGCCGCGTGATGGAGGAGTGGGACGTCCGCTGGTTCGAGGAGCCGGTCTCCTCCGACGATCTCCACGGGTTGCGCCGGGTCCGCGACGCGGTGCGCGCCGACGTCGCGGCGGGGGAGTACGGCTGCGACCCGTACACCTTCCGGCGGCTCGCCCGGGTCGTGGACTGCCTGCAGATCGACGTCACCCGCTGCGGCGGGATGCTGGAGTGGCGGCGGGCCGCCGCGCTGGCCGCCGCGCGCGGCCTGGAGGTGTCCGGGCACTGCGCGCCGCAGCTCCACCTGCACGTCGCGCTCGCGACCCCGAACGTCCGGCACCTGGAGTGGTTCCACGACCACGTCAGGATCGAGTCGATGTTCTTCGACGGCTTCCGCGAGCCGGTCGAGGGTGTGCTGCGGCCCGACCCGTCCCGGCCCGGTCTCGGTCTCGACCTGCGTGAGGCGGACGTGGCGAGGTACCGGACGGGAGGCGCCGATGCCACGGGCGATTGAGGACTACGCGCTGATCGGCGACCGGCACACCGCCGCGCTGGTGGGGCTGGACGGCTCCGTCGACTGGTTGTGCCTTCCCCGGTTCGACTCCGGCGCGTGCTTCGCCGCCCTGCTCGGCCGTCCGGAGCACGGCCGCTGGCTGATCGGCCCCGCCGACGAAAGCGGCGCTGTACGACGGGCCTACCGGGACGGCACGCTGGTGCTGGAGACGGAGTTCGCGACCGGCGACGGGCGGGTGCGGCTGACCGACTGGATGCCGCTGCGCGAGGGCGGGGCCGAGGTCGTGCGCCGGGTCGAGGGGATCTCCGGGCGGGTGCGGATGCGCTGCGAGCTGGTCCCGGCCTTCGACTACGGGCACATCGTGCCGTGGCTGCGGCGCGAGGGCCGGCGGGTGCAGGCCTTCGCCGGCCCCGACACGCTGACGCTGACCTGCGACGTCGAGCCGTCCCTCGACGACGGCCGGGTGAGCGGGGAGTTCGAGCTGGCCGAGGGGAGCACGGCCGACTTCCACCTCGTCTGGACGCCGCTCGACCGCGAGCCGCGGGAGCCGGCGGACCTCAGCCGCTCTCTGGAGGAGACCACCCGCTGGTGGCGCGACTGGGCCGGCCGGTGCGCGTACGACGGGCCCTACCGCGACGCGGTCGTCCGCTCCCTGATCACGTTGAAGGCGCTGACGTACGCCCCGAGCGGCGGCGTCGTCGCCGCGCCGACCACGTCGCTGCCCGAGCGGATCGGCGGCGTGCGCAACTGGGACTACCGCTACTGCTGGATCAGGGACGCCACGTTCACGCTCAAGGCCCTGCTCGAAGCCGGGTACGAGGAGGAGGCGGTGGCCTGGCGCGACTGGCTGCTGCGCGCGGTCGCCGGCCGGCCCGAGCAGGTGCAGATCCTGTACGGCGTGGCCGGGGAGCGGCGGCTCGTCGAGACCGAGCTGCCGTGGTTGCCCGGCTACGCCGGCTCGACGCCGGTGCGCGTCGGCAACTCCGCCACCGGACAGCTCCAACTGGACATGTACGGCGAGCTCATGGACGCGATGCACCAGGCCAGGCGGTACGGCATCGCGCCGGACGACCGTGCCTGGGAGGTCCAGCGCGACCTGCTGGAGTTCCTGGAGTCCAACTGGCGGCGGCCGGACCGGGGCATCTGGGAGATCCGCGGGCCCGCCCGCCAGTTCACCTTCTCCAAGGTGATGGCGTGGGTGGCGGCGGACCGGGCGGTGCGGGCCACCGAGCGTCTCGGGCTGCAAGGCCCGGTGGACCGCTGGCGGCGGCTCCGCGAGGACATCTTCACCGAGGTCTGCGCCAAAGGGTACGACGCCGAACGCCGGACCTTCACCCAGTACTACGGCGGAAAGGACCTGGACGCGGCGCTGCTGCGGATGGCGCCCGTCGGCTTCCTCCCCGCGGACGACGAGCGGATGCGCGGGACCGTGGCCGCCATCGAGTCCGACCTGGACCACAGGGGCCTGCTGCGGCGCTACGACAGCGACTCGGAGGTGGACGGCCTGCCGCCGGGCGAGTCGGCGTTCCTCGCGTGCAGCTTCTGGCTGGCGGACAACTACCTGCTGCAGGGCAGGGTCCGCGAGGCCGGGACGCTCTTCGAGCGGCTGCTCGGCCTGCGCAACGACGTGGGCCTGCTGTCGGAGGAGTACGAGCCGGACGAGGGGCGGATGACCGGCAACTTCCCGCAGGCGCTCTCGCACATACCGCTCGTCGGCACCGCGCTCGGCCTCGCCCGCGCCTCCGCGTAACCGGCCGGGAACAGAAGCCTCCGCTTAGCCGACCGGGAACAGAACACGCGCCCCGCGTGATCGAGGCGCGTGCCGGCGGCGCCGAACCGGGGCCCGGCGGCGAGCGCCGGACCCCGATGGCATCCCTTTTTTCCTAGGAGTCATCCCAGGTCGTGTTCTCCCTGAGAGGGGATCTCCCGCTGTGGGCCCAGGTCGTGTCCACGGATCTCCGCCGTGGCGAGGATCCGTGGGGACACTTCCTAGACGATCGAACCGGACCAGACGTTGGCGGCCTGCTTGTAGACGCCGTACGTCTCCCCGTCGAAGTACGGGGACATGCTGGTGTCGATCCGCTTGTTGCCGTCACGGTCCGCGACGGCGATGGTCACGCCGTTGAGGTAGCCGAGGCGGCGGTTGTTCTTGTAGTTGAGCAGCCACGCCGAGCCGAGCGAGCCCTCACCGGTGAAGGACGACTTCACGCCGACGAGCTCCTCGCCCTTGATGGCCGGGGCCTTGGCGGCGAACGTCTTGCCGTACGACCACTTGAGCGTCTGGCCGGTGTAGGCGTGGTTGCCGTCCGGGTGGGAGCCGCTCGGGTAGCCGAAGACGAAGACGTTCTTGCCGACCTTCTGGTTGTAGGCCAGGCCCTGGCCGCCGACGTTGTCGCCCAGGCGGCCGGCGTTGGAGACGCTGCGGATGTAGTAGTGGTCCTTGTAGTACTTCTCCTTGCTGGAGGTCTTGATCCAGCGCTTGAGGAAGTACTGCTTCTTGTACGCCTCGACGTAGCGCTTGCCGCGCACGATCTTGAGGTCGCCCAGGAAGTTCTTGTCCCTGCGCAGCTTGTGGTACTCGATCATGGAGATCCGGTTCCACTGGTCGCTGCTGTTGCCGCACCAGGACGGGCACTTCTCGCCGTTCTTCATGGCGTTGGTGCCGTTCGGGGCCGCCTTGTAGGTCTTGGCGTCCACCTCGACGGCGGTCAGCTTGATGCCGTCGATGCCCTTGGTGTAGTACTCCTCGTGCTTGGCGTGGCCGTCGGCGGGCGGGTCCACCTCCACGCTCTCGGGGTCGAGCACCTTCTTCCAGTACGGTCCGCCCTCGGTGTACTTCTCGGCGAACTCGGCGGCGCTGACCTCCTCGGAGAGGATCTGCTTGTCGCCGGTGTAGGCGTCGTAGGTCTTCTTGTCGACTTCCTTGTCACCGGCCAGCTTGATGCCGTTGTAGACGGTGACGAACGCGTAGTCGCGGTCGCCGTCCTCGTAGACGTCGAAGTCGTAGTGCGTGAACGCCTGCTTGCCGACGTAGATGCCCCACGGGGTCTTGCCCTGGTAGTAGCCGGGCACGAAGACCCACTTGTCGAGGGTGGCCTTGTTGCTCACGGTGTCGTACACGCAGTGGCCGGCGGTGGCGACCAGGTTGCGGTACTTCGACTGCACGGAGGTGGCGGTGCACCAGTGCGGCTTGTTGTCGGCGCCGAGGAAGAACACCTTGCCGGTGGTCTTGGGCAGGTTGACGTTCTTGGACTTCGAGGACGACTTCTTCTCGTCCCCGATGGCGGGGACCGTACCGGCCTTGCTGCTCGCGGACGGTCCGCCGGTCGAGATGTGCTTGGCCGAGACGGTGGTCTCGACGTTGTACGGCGTGGCCTGCTTCAGCATCTGCGCCGACCAGAAGAAGGCGACCTGCTGTGCGGCCTGAGAGGTCCCGGCCAGCGTCTCCTTGACGCTGTAGCCGCCCGCCTGGGCCGGGGAGGCCACCAGTCCGGCGGCCAGGAGGCCGGTGAGGGTTCCGCCGATGGCGAGGGTGCGCTTCAAGGGAAAAGCTCCTTGGGCTGTCGTGGGACGTCATCTGCGCCCCATCCGTCAGTTAAGGACAGGTCAAGAACCTACAAGCCACACCAACTGCCCGTAAGGCTGTTTGAGGTCATCGTTTGCGCAGGTCGGACGAGTGACCATTTCGTTATCCAAAAGACGATCAGTTCGAGACAATGGCATTTGACCAGGTCAGATGCCATATTTGGCACTACCTCATGACCGGCCCTCGCTTCGGCAGTCAGGGCGCGAACTGTGACGTGAATCACATAAAGAAGATGGCACGGATTTCGCCTTGGAACCGTCTAAATCGGCCGCGCTGCGGCGAGCGCCCCCTGAACGATCTCTGGGAGCGCCGCACACAACACCCACCCGGTCACTGTGCGACATCACTCATGCCGGTTCGGTAACCAACGAAGGGGTGCGGCGCCTCTCACACCGGTACGGGCACTTCCACCTTGGACTCGAATGTCGGGCGAGGAGGAGAACGGGCGGCGCCTGAGGCGGAGGGCCCGGGACGGGCGGCCGGAGCCTAGGCGCCGGCCTCCGCGGGGGCGGCGTCCGGCGCGGGGGCGGCGTCCGGCGCGGCCTCCTCGATCGGCGCGCGCAGACCGCGTACGCCGGGGGAGAGCAGCGCGAGCAGGGAGACGGAGGCGACGATCGCCGCGCAGCCGAGCAGCGCCGGGCGCGGACCGACCGCGACGGCGACCGGGCCGGCCAGCAGCAGGCCGATCGGGCCGAACATCAGCGAGCCCAGCGCGTCGTACGAGCTGACCCGCGACAGCGCCTCCGGCGGCACCTCCCGCTGCATCGTGGTGTTCCACAACACGCCGAAGATGTCGAAGCAGATGCCCATCACGACCGCCGCCGCCACCACTGTCCACAGCGGAGCCGCCGACCCGAGCAGCAGGTACGGCAGAGCAGTCGGCAGGGTGAGCAGGGTCGCGACCAGGATGGGACGGCGCGGCCGCAGCCGCAGGGTCACCAGGATGCCGGCGATCATGCCGACGGCCTCGCCCGCGAGGACCGCCGACCAGGCCGGCGCCCCGCCCAGGCTCTGCTTGGCCACCAGCGGCCCGAGCACGCCGTGGGCGGCCTGCATCGCCATCACCAGGATGGAGAACTGCGCGACCACCACCCACAGCCACTGCCGCGAGATGAACTCGCGCCAGCCCTCGCGCAGGTCGGCGAGCACCGAGTGACGTTCCGCGGCGGAACGTTCCGCGGGGGTGAGACGCAGCGCGCTCACCAGCACGGCCGCCGTCGTGAACATCGCGCCGCTGACCACGAGCGACCAGCCGGCGCCGAGCAGGACCACCGCCGCTCCGCTCAGGACGAGCCCGGCGACCCGCGAGATGTTGGTGCCGAGCCCGAGCAGGGCGTTCGCCGTCTGCAGCCGCTCGGCGGGGACGACGTCGGGCACGACCCCGGTCAGCGCGGGAAAGAAGATCGCGGTCGCGACGCCGCTGACGGCCGCCGCCGTCACCAGACCGGGAAGCGGCGTCCATCCGGTGAGCATCATCGCGGCGAGGCAGAAGTACGCCGCCGCGTTGAGCCCCTCACCCGCCATCATCACGCGGTGCCGGGGGAACCGGTCCGCGATGACGCCGCCGACCAGCATGAACGCCACCATCGGCAGCGCCTCGGCGGTGAGGACCATCGACAGCGTGGTGGGGGTCGCTCCCGGCAGCGCGAGCACGCCGAAGGCGAGGGCGACGGGGGCGAAGCCGGTGCCGAGCACCGAGATCGTACGCGCGGCGAGCAGCAGGGCGAAGCGCCGATCCCGGAGCATGCCGAGATCGCGACGGACGTTGTGCACTGCTGCTCCTCGTTCAAGACCCCCGACCCGGGGTCCATAGTGCCGTCCGCACCCCTGAGCTGTCGCTTCATTTAAAGCTCGGGCCATCCCACGCTCGGGACCGCGTGTTCCGCTGAGCCGGTCCGGCGGGAGCGGGACGGCCGGGCCCGGAGCGAGCCGGGGGAAGAGGTCGCGGCCGGCCGGGGCGATCCATATCTCGGCGCTATGGATTTTTGGAGGGTACCCGCCCTCCCGGCTCTCGGTGTCAGCTTTACGCAGCCCACGTCGTGGGCTCCCCTCACCCCCCTGTAGAGGAGTCACGAGAGTGAATCCCAAGATCAGGCCCGGTGTCGTCGCCGTGCTGGCGACGGCGGTGGCCGCCGCCTCGCTGGCCGCGGCACCGGGCGCATCAGCCGCACGGGCGTCGTCCGTGCCGGCCGGATCGAGTCCGGTCGGATCCGCGCTCGCGGGTTCGGCACTGGCGGCGTCCGCCGCCGACCCCTCCCCGGCCTTCAGCCCGCCGGGCTCGGACGAGCGCAAGCGGGCGATCAGCAGCGCGGGCAGCGCGCTCCTCACCGACGCGGACGAGCTGCACGCGTCCGGCGACGACGCGTTCGAGCTCGAACGGACCGTCGCCGGCACCCAGGGCCTCCAGTACCTGACCTACCGGAGGACCCACCGCGGCCTTCCCGTGTACGGCGGCGACGTCGTGGTCGCCACCGACAAGTCGGGCCAGGTCGTCGAGTCGGTCACGACGGGCCAGCGGGCCGATCTCAAGATCGACCCGAGGACCTCGGTCACCGCCGGCGAGGCCGCGTCCAAGGCCAGGGCCAAGCTGGCCGCCGTCGAGAGCGTCGGCGAGCCCACCCTCCTCGTGCACGCCGTGGGCGAGAAACCCCGCCTCGCCTGGGAGGTCGTCGTCACGGGCACGACGGAGAAGAAGGCTCCGAGCGTGCTGCACGTCTACGTGGACGCCAGGGACGGCTCGGTCTTCGACGCCTGGGACGAGGTCAAGGGCGGCACCGGCAACAGCCACTACAACGGCACGGTGTCGTTCAACACCTCCGGGTCCGGCGCGTCGTACTCGATGACCGACACGACGCGTCCCGGACTGCGCTGCGGCGGCCAGAACGGCACCGCGTACACCAAGACCAGCGACACCTGGGGCAACGGGTCGGGCACCAACCTGGAGACCGCCTGCGTCGACGCGATGTTCGCCGCGCAGAAGGAATGGGACATGCTGCGCGACTGGCTCGGGCGCAGCGGTTTCAACGGCTCCGGCGGCGCCTTCCCCGCGCGGGTCGGCCTGAACGACGTCAACGCGTACTGGAACGGCAGCTACACCAACTTCGGCCACAACTCGTCGAACAGCAAGCAGGCGACCCCGATCGACGTGGTGGCCCACGAGTACGGCCACGCCGTCTTCCAGTACTCCGGAAGCGCGCAGCAGAGCAGCGGCAACGAGGAAGGCGGCCTGAACGAGTCGACCGGCGACATCTTCGGCGCGCTGACCGAGCACTACGCCAACGAGCCCGCGCCGTACGACACGCCGGACTACCTGGTCGGCGAGGGGGTCAACCTCACCGGCAACGGCCCGATCCGCAACATGTACAACCCGGGCGCCCTCAATGACCCGAACTGCTACAGCACCGCGATCCCGAACACCGAGGTGCACGCGGCGGCCGGCCCGCAGAACCACTGGTTCTACCTGCTGGCCGAGGGCAGCAACCCCGGCGGCGGCAAGCCGTCCAGCCCGACCTGCAACAGCACCACGGTGACGGGCATCGGCATCCAGAAGGCGGGCAGGATCTTCCTGTCCGGCCTGCAGACCAAGACGGCCCCCTGGACGCACGCCAAGGCGCGGCGGGCCACGCTGAACGCGGCCAAGTCGCTCTTCCCGAACAGCTGCGTCGAGTTCAACGCGACCAAGGCCGCGTGGGCCGCGGTGAGCGTGCCCGCCCAGTCGGGCGAGCCCACCTGCACGGACCTGCCCGGCAACGACTTCTCGGTCTCGCTCAACCCCTCGTCGGGATCGGTGCGGCCGGGTCAGTCGGTGACCACGACCGTGAACACCGCGGTGACCGGCGGCAGCGCGCAGTCGATCACGCTCAGCACACGCTCGCTGCCGAGCGGCGTGAGCGCCTCCTTCTCGCCCTCGACGATCACCGCCGGGCAGACCTCGACGCTGACGATCAACGCGTCGTCGAACATCGGGAACGGCACCTACCCGGTGACGGTCGTCGGCACCGCCGCGAGCGGCACCAAGGAGGCGGCGTACTCGCTGGTGGTCGGCACTCCCCCGACCGGGGCGCCGGACATCGCGGTCGCCAACGTCACCGCGCACCTGAACCAGTTCCAGTCGATCGCGACCTCCAACGGCGGCACCCGCGCCTCCGGGTCGGCCGGCTACACCGCCTCGCTGAACTACATCAAGGGCAAGCTGGACGCGGCGGGGTACACCACGCGGATCCAGAACTTCACCTACGGCGGCGGCACCCACGCGAACCTGATCGCCGACTGGCCGGCCGGTCCCACCGGCCCGACGGTGATGCTGGGCGGCCATCTCGACAGCGTCAGCGCCGGTCCCGGCATCAATGACAACGGCTCCGGCTCCGCGGCGCTGCTCGAGGTCGCGCTGACCCTGGCCTCCCGCAACCCGACGCTCACCAAGCACGTGCGGTTCGCCTGGTGGGGCGCCGAGGAGCAGGGCATGCGCGGCTCCACCTACTACGTGCAGAACGGCGGCGCCAGCGGCGTCGAGTCGTACCTGAACTTCGACATGGTGGGCTCGCCGAACCCGGGCTACTTCGTCTACCACGACGACGCCGCCCTGGAGAAGGTGTTCACCGACTACTTCGCCTCGATCAACGTCCCGACCGAGCCGGAGACCGGCGCGGACGGACGGAGCGACCACGCGCCGTTCAAGAACGCCGGCGTGCGGGTCGGCGGCCTGTTCAGCGGGGCCGAGGGCGCGAAGACCTCCGCCCAGGCGCAGAAGTGGGGCGGCACGGCCGGCCAGGCGTACGACGCGTGCTACCACTCGTCGTGCGACCGGTACCCGGCCAACGTCAACACGACCGCGCTCGACCGCAACAGTGACGCCATCGCCGCGGCGCTGTGGAAGCTCGCGGCCAGTGGCACGCAGGTCCCGAACGACGACTTCGCGCTCTCGCTGAGCCCGTCGTCGGCCTCCGTCCAGGCCGGCCAGTCGGTCACGGCGACCGCCGGCACCCAGGTCATCAGCGGCAACGCGCAGAGCGTCACGCTGTCGGCCACCGCACCGGCGGGGATCACCGTCACGTTCAGCCCGTCCACCGTCACGGCGGGGCAGACCTCGACCATGACGGTCGCCACCTCGGCCACCACCACGGCGAGCACCTACACGATCACCGTGAACGGCCACGGCACCGCGGCCGACCACTCGGCGACGTTCACGCTGACCGTCGGCGGTGGCGGTCAGGGCGACACCTGGGCGCCGTACACCAACTACAACGTGGGCGACGTGGTGACGTACGGCGGGGAGCGCTACCGGTGCCTCCAGTCGCACATGTCGCTGCCCGGCTGGGAGCCGGCGATCGTCCCGGCCCTCTGGCAGAAGATCTGATCACTGAGCGGTGGGCGGTCACGGGGGACCGCCCACCGCTTCACTCTCCGAATCTGAAATGTCACGCTCCAAACGAAACAGATCGTTATTTCGTGACGTGGCTTGATTGCACAGACAACACAAGCGCCGTACTTTCCGGCTATGGATCTGGAGCTGCGTCACCTGAAAATCGTGACCGCGGTAGCGGAGGCGGGAAGCATCACCAAGGCCGCGACGCTGCTCGGCCTCGCCCAGCCCGCACTGACCGCGCAGCTCAAGCGGATCGAGCGCACGCTCGGCGGCGCTCTCTTCGAGCGCGACCGTTACGGCGCCCGCCCCACGCCCCTCGGCGAACTGGTCCTCAGCCGCGCCCGCGTGGTCCTGCCCGCGGTGCGGGAGCTCCAGGAAGAGGCGGTTCGGTTCGCCAACACGTACGACGGCATCACCTGCTTCCGCATGGGCGCCACCAACGGACCGATCCTCGGCGGCCTCGTCGCCCGGCTGACCACGAGCTGCCCCGAGACCCCGGTGAACACCTACACCTCGTGGTCCGCGCGGGAGCTGACCGGGATGCTGGCCACCGGCCGCCTGGACTTCGCGCTCGTCGGCACCTGCGGGGAGAGTCCGCCCCCTTCAGGCGACCCCGTGTTGTGGAGCACCGTCGGCACCGTCCCGGTCTTCGTCCTGCTCGGCGAGGACCATCCGCTCGCCGGCGCGGACGAGATCGAGCTCGCCCAGCTCGCCGACGAGAGCTGGGCGGTCACCCCCGGGGACGGCTGCTTCGGCGACTGCTTCGCCGCCGCCTGCGCCCGCGTGGGCTTCACCCCGTCCACCATGTACGAGACCGACCTGGCCACCTGCATCTACCTCGCCCAGCTCGGCCGCGCCGTGGTGCTCTGCCAGGCCACCTTCCAGCTCGTGCCCGGGATCGTCATGGTCCCCCTGGCCGGCGCGCCCCTGCACTGGCGGCAGCGCATCGGCTGGCACGCCGACGCCCCCGCCGCCCGGGCCGCGCCCATGATGATCGACCTCGCGATGGCCGCGCACGCCGACGCGATACAACGCAGCCCGCGATGCGCCGAATGGTTCAGGGCGAACCCGCAGTTCCACGCCATTCCATAACACCGAGACAGGGGAAAATCGGTAGATACCCCGGATATGTGATGGCCGTTACCTTGAGGGCATCCCCCACCCCCCTCAAGGAGAAAACGGCATGCTCCGCAGACACTCCGTCATCGCGGGCTGCGCGCTCACCGTCGCCGCACTGGCCTTCCCCGCCACCACGGCGCTCGCACAGCCCTCGACCCCCAGCCAGGAAACGTACGCCGCCCAGCCCGCCCCGCAGCCGCCGCCCGGCGTCGCCGAGGCGATGCAGCGCGACCTCGGCCTCAGCGCCGAACAGGCGCGGACCCGCCTCGCCAACGAGCAGCGGGCCGGCCAGACCGAGGCGGCGCTGCGCGCGGGCCTCGCCGACAACTTCGGCGGCTCCTGGCTGAGCGGGCCCACCGCCTCCCTCGTGGTCGCAACCACCGACGCGAACGCGGTGTCCGGCATCGTGGCGACGGGAGCCGAGGCCAAGGTCGTCAAGCACTCCCTCGCCTCGCTGAACGCCACCAAGGAGGCCCTCGACCGGGCCTCGGCCAAGGCCCCCGGCACCGCACCCGTCTGGTATGTGGACGTGCGGACCAACAGCGTCGTCGTGCTGTCCTCCGAGCCCGCCAAGGCCGAGGCGTTCGTCGCCGCCAGCGGCGCCGACCGCTCCCTCGTACGGGTCGAGAAGTCGGCCGAGCAGCCGCGGCCGCTCTACGACCTGCGCGGCGGCGACGCGTACTACATCGGCAGCGGCACCCGCTGCTCGATCGGCTTCCCGGTGACCCGCGGCGCCACGCAGGGATTCGTCACCGCCGGGCACTGCGGCACCACCGGCAGCTCCACCAGCGGCTACAACCGCGTCGCCCAGGGCACCTTCCAGGGCTCGTCCTTCCCGGGCAACGACTACGCCTGGGTCGCGGCCAACAGCAACTGGACCGCCCGGCCGTGGGTGTACAGCAACGGCGCCAACCTCCCCGTGCGCGGCGCGAACGTGGCGATCGAGGGCGCGTCCGTCTGCCGCTCCGGCTCGACCACCGGCTGGCACTGCGGCACGGTGCTGCAGCGCAACAGCAGCGTCACCTACCAGCAGGGCACCGTCTACGAGGTGACCCGCACCAACGTCTGCGCCGAGCCCGGCGACTCCGGCGGGTCGTTCATCTCCGGCGACCAGGCCCAGGGCGTCACCTCCGGCGGCACCGGCAACTGCGGCAGCGGCGGTGTCACCTACTTCCAGCCGGTCGGCGAGATCCTCGCGACCTACGGCCTCACGCTGACGGTCGAGGGCGGCGGCGGCAACCCCAGCCCGAGCCCCAGCATCCCGCCCGGCGGCACCACCTGGCAGGCCGGCACGTCGTACGCGGCGGGCGCCACGGTGACCTACGGCGGCGTCTCCTACCGGTGCCTCCAGGGGCACACGTCGATTACCGGGTGGGAGCCCCCGAACGTGCCCGCCCTCTGGCAGCGGATCTGATCACACGAAACGGCTCGCGCCGGCCGCCGTCTCCACCGCGGCGGCCGGCCCGCCCACCTGGTACCACCAACGGTTCGAACAGTGAGGACCATCATGACGATCGACGCCGTCGGCCACCTGGAGCGACTCGGCACGGAGCTGGAGCAGCGGCGCTTCGCCGTACGCGTCCGGGCCCGCGAGGGCCACGCCATGCTGAACGTCACCAACGTCGCCGCCCCCGCCCTGGCGGAGAGCGTGTTCACCGCACCGGACGAGGACGGCGACCTCTGGTTCTGGTTCCCCTGGCAGACTCCCATCGGCCCGGTGGCCGACATCACCGCGGCGGCCGACCGCATCGAGCGGGTCCTCGCCGAGGTCGGGCGTCCCGGCCGCGCCCCCGCGACTCCCTGACATCAACGCCGGCGGCGCGCGCATGACACGTCACACCCGGGGTAGGCGGGGGCGACCCCGGTTGCGACGAGTCGAGGAGATGCCGTGGCCACCGCTGATCCCGTACATGTGAGCGAGACCCTCTCGGCCTTCCCCTATCCGGGGACCCGGGAGGACCTCGTCCGCTTCGCGAGGCGCACGGGTGCGGACGAGAGCGTCGTGACGGCGCTGACCAAGCTGCCCGCCGGGCGGTACGCGAACTCCGCCGAGGTCATGCGGGCGGTCGCCGGCGACGACACCGGCCCCGGCCGCTGAGCACCGGCGGACCCGGAGTCCGGCCGGCGGGCCTGGCCGGACCGCGGGCCTGGCCGGACGCGCGGGCCTGGCCGGACGCGCGGGCCTGGCCGGACGCGCGGGCCTGAACCGGGCGGCATGATCAGGTGGTCAGGCGGGCGAGGCCGCCACGGCCACCGGCAGGCGCAGCGTCTCACCTCGGTGGATGTAGCGCACACGGTCCGAGAGACCCGCCCGATCCACTCGGCGGCGGAAGTCGTCGAGCGGCGAGGTGAACGCCTCGTAGTCGTCGTAGTGAATCGGAACGGCGATCCCGGGAGCGATCAGGCGCAGCCAGTCGACACCTTCCCGCCCGTCCATGGTCACGAGCACCCCGAGAATCTTCGTCCCGCCGAGGTGGACGATCCCGAGATCGATGTCGGGATACCGCCGCGGGATGGCCGCCAGCTCGGGGATCATCATGGTGTCCCCGCTGATGTACAGCCGCAGGTTCACCCGGCCGCCGTGGCCGAACTCCACCATGCTGCCCATGACCGGAGGCAGCACCGCCCCCATCGGCCCCCGCGCGTGCCGGCCCGGCATCGCCGTGACCGACAACGTCCGGCCCCCGTCCCCCCGGATCAGGTGCCGCTGCCAGGTGTCCATGCCCCGCGCCCGTCCGAACCCCTGCCGGACGAGACGCCGCGCGGCCTGCCGGGTCGTGATGATCGGCACGTCCCTGTCCAGTCCCCGGCGGGCCACCCGGTCCCAGTGGTCGCCATGCATGTGCGACAGCACCACCGCGTCCAGCGCGGGCAGGTCGCCGACGTCGATCGCCGGTTCCGTACGCCGACGCGAGCTCAGGCCGTAGCCGAGATAGGCCCGCTGACCGCGATGGAGGAAGTTGGGATCGGTCAGCACCGTGAAGCCGCCACACCGGATCACGGTGGTGGCGTTGCCGACGAAGAACACGCTCACATCGTCCAGATCGGTCATGGTCCCCCCGATTTCCGCGTTCCCGCTCTCCTGCTGCGTCTGACCCGGGCCCAGATGACGACCAGGTCGATGGCCGCGACCAGGGCGATGAAGGCGGCGATGCCGGACTCCACGGCCCAGACCCTCTCTCCCGTCGCGGCCGCGACGTACCCGAAGAAGACGGCTGCCGTGAGCGCGATGGGCAGCGCGATCCCGGAGAGGAGCGCCCGGGCGCGGATCGCACTTCGGGCCTCGATCGGTTCGGTGCCCCGTCGCTTGCCCCACATGAAGTCGTCCCCTTCCCCCGGAAGCGGGGGAGACACCCGGCCCGCCGCCGCGCCCCTCGGCCCGCGCCGCAGGCTCCGCTCGTACGGCCTCCTACGGGCACCCACCAACGTCGGCCCTTTAACCGCGCCAGCCCTTGAACCGCGCCGCCCCTTGAACCGCGCCGCCCCTTGAACCGCGCCGCCCTCGAACCGCGTCAGCCCTTGGACCGCGTCAGCCCTTGGACCACATCGGCTTTGGACGGCGTCGGCTTGCGGACCGCGTCGGCTTTTGGACCACGTCAGGATTCTGCGGATGGGGTGGGTCCGAGGGGATCGTGGCCCACCGACATCAGCGTGTGCCGCCACTGGTCGTCCCTGGCCGCCGCGGCCGGAGCCGCCGCCACCTTCTCCCGCACGAAGTCGACGACACGGCGCATCACCACGACGTCCTCGTCGGTCAGGTCGACCTTGCGCTTGCCGAGCACGTGCAGGACGCCACGCCCCAACTCCTGGACGCCCAGGTCCGGTTCGGCCGGAAAGGCGTTCTCACCCGACGCGGAGGTGAGCAGCCAGGAGCGCAGCTCCGCCGACGTCATGTTGACCACCTCGTGGAACTCCTCCCAGAGCAGGTCCACCTCGGGGTCGGAGCGATCGGTCATGAGTCCCCCCTTCGACCAGGCTCGTCTACCCGCGAGCGCCCCACCGATGCCGGGGGCCGGGAGACCGGCGAAGAGGGTCCGGGGAAGGGGTCCGGGGGAGGGGGTCCGGGGCCGGGAGACCGGCGGAGGGGCCCGGAGGAATGGTGCGGGCGCGGAGAAAGACGAGACCCCGCCAGGATGCTCCTGACGGGGTCTCGACGTGTGCGTAACCGGTGCCGGGTCGCCTCTCGGCGAAAGGCACAACGCGGCTCCAGCCGAACGGTAGTCCGCGAAGGCTGAATTAGGTGAGGCCCGGGGACACCTGCACACCGGCCACGATGGATGTAACCACCGGCCATCCGGCTTTGTTCCCCGGCCTCCGAAATTCAGAGGGATGCGGGGTGCCGGCCGAAGCGGCCGCGCCACCCGGTACCACCAGGTCGCCTTCTCCCGCCAGGCTGGGACATGCAGCCACCGCACCACCCGGTCCCCTGCCAGGCAGGGACATACAGCCACCGCGCCCTCCAGTCCCCATCCCTTGCCCGACCAGGACACGCAGCCACCGCGGCACCCGGTCGCCTTCCCTTGCCCAGTTAGGCGCCGCGGCCGTGCGGGTCTTCACCTGAGTCAAGCGGCTCCTGCTCAGCTCCGGTTCTCAGCCGACACGGCCCGTTCGATCGGTGCAAGCGATCAAGCAGCCGTGCCGGGGCCCGAAGGAGCCCGCGCCCTTCCTGCAACCGCCCGCGCGACAGCGGCAGGACCCGCCCCTGCCGTAAGGAGCCGGCGCCCTTCCCACAACCCGGCCGCGCGACAGCGGCAGGCCCCCGCCGCGACGAGCGGGGGACACGTGCCATGTGCCGCACGGCGGGTAGGGCAGACGCATGGTGCACACGATCGACCGCGACGCCGTACAGAACCTGCTGGCCCGCCATGAGGCCCAGCTCGTCGAGGTGCTGCCCCTGGAAGAGTACGAGTGGGCGCATCTCCCCGGCGCCGCGCATCTGCCGCTCGCGGACCTCGACGAGGAGACGGCCGCCAGGCTGGACGCCAGCCGGCCCGTGATCGTCTACTGCCACGACCGGATGTGCGACATGAGCCCGCGCGCCGCCCGCCGGCTCGAACGCCTCGGCTTCGACCGGGTCCACGACTACGCCGAGGGCAAGATGGACTGGATCGCCGCCGGGCTGCCCTTCGACGGGCACGCCGTTATGGTCGCCCAGGCCGTACGGCGTGACCCGGTGATCGCCTATCTCGACGACCCGGTGGACGAGGTGGCCGAGCGGATCATCGCCGACCCGGCCGGGCTCGCCGTGGTGGTCGACAGGGACCGCCTCGTCCAGGGCGTGATCGGCCCGGCCGAGCTGAAGGACGTGCCGGCCGGTGCGACCGCCGAACAGGCCATGCGCGTCGGCGTCACCACCGTACGGCTCAGCGAGGACATGGAGCCCCTGGTCCGGCGCATGGACCGGCACAAGGTTCACCAGATGGTGGTGACCCATCCCGACGGCACCCTGGTCGGCCTGTTCGTCCTCGACGCCGTCCGAGCCCCCGAGTCCGAACCCGACCAGGGATAGCGCTCAGGTGCACTTCGTGATCGTGGTGGTCGCTATGAGGACGGCCGGCGCTGCATCATCACGCCCACGTTCCCCTTGACGCGCCCTGCCCAGGGGCAAGACGCCGCTCATCCCCACTCCGGCCCCGCCGCCCGGCTCACACGGACGGCGGTGCCGGGCAGACCGCGGTCAACCGGCCTGGAGCACTATCCGGGCGATCCGTTCGACGGTGGTGAAGTCGCCCGCGGAGGCGCGGTTCTTCATCACGCCGACGCTGAGACCCGTGGCGGTGTCGGCGAAGGCGGCGGTGCCGCCGCTGCCGGCCATGCCGAACAGGCTGGGGTCCGCGAGTGCCTCGGTCAGGCCGATCGTGTAGCCGAGCCCCCAGGTGGCCGGCGCGCCGGTGACCTCGTCCACGCCTGTGACCGCCGCCGAGGACAGCTCCGCCAGCCGGGCGGGGGAGACCAGCGTCCCGTTCAGGAGCGCGTCGTACAGGCGGGCCACCGCGCGGGCCGTCATCGTCGCCCCCGCCGGGATGTCCGAGGTCAGCACGTCCGAGCGGTTGCTGAACGCCGCGTCCGGAAGCGCCGCCATCGGAGCCGCCGTGTAGCCGTCCACGACGCGGAAGAACGGGATCTCCGCCATCATCTCAGCGGCCATCTCAGTGACCCCCTCCTCCTGCGCTCCCTCCGGGGTCTCGGCGGACGGCTCCATCATGGGGAACGGGGCGTCCTCGATCCTGGCCAATCTGTGGAGCTCCGACGCCGGGACCCCGAAGAAGAGTTCGTCCGCCACTCCGAGCGGCCCGGCGACCTCCTCCCGGAGAACCTGCGAGATCGCCTTTCCGGTCACCCGGCGCACGACCTCGCCCAGGATGTAGCCGTACGTCTGGGGGTGGTAACCGGAGCGGGTGCCCGGCTCCCACCACGGCACGGCGTTCGCGATGACCGCGCACGTCGCGTCCCAGTCGCACAGGTCCTCGGGTGTGGTGCCGACGGGAAGCCCGGGCACACCGGTCGCGTGCGTCAGGGCATGCCGTACGGTCGCCTTGCCCTTGCCACGAGCCGCGAACTCGGGCCAGACGTCCGCGATGGGCGTGTCGTAGTCGAGGGCGCCGCGCTCGGCCAGCACGTGGACGACGGCCGCCGTCACCCCCTTGCCCGTCGAGGTGGCGTAGACCGGGGTGTCGGAGGTGAAGACGCGAGCCGCCTCCGGATCGGCGACACCCGCGACCGCGTCGACCACGAGCACCCCGCGCCGACAGACCGCGACCTGCACCCCGCGCTCGGCTCCCGACGCGACCAGTTCGTCGATCGCGTCCTGCACGTCCCGCTGAAGATCCGCCATTGTGGTTCCTCTCTCTCGTTGGCTCCCTCATGAGACGAGAGCGGCGCGAAAAAGGAATCGGTCATCAGAGCGCGGCAGGCAGGCCGAACCGCGGGAACACCTCGCCTCCGTACGTCGTGACCTGTGTGACCAGGCCGTCCTCGACGCGCAGCACGCCCAGCCAGGACGGCGAGAAGCCGGACTCGCCGCGCCTGCGGAGGTACGCCGCCGCGGCCGGCTGCCGGTTGGCACGAGCGGGCAGCATCCGCCACTCGCCCCACGCCTCGGGACCCACCATCGCCGGTGTCCACGACGCCACGAACGACTCACGTCCGAGGATCCAGATCGGCTCGGGCGGCATGGACTGCCACACGTCCGCCCGGAGGATGCCCGGCAGGATGGACGGATCGGCCCGTTCGACCGCGTCCATGTAGCGCCGCAGGACCGCGCGCTCCTCGGCGGTGGGCTCGGCCGTCGCGGCCCACTCCAGCCGCCGCTCCGGCAGGTGCTCCTTGATGGCCGGTCTGGCCCGCTGCAGGGCGCTCTTCACGGCGGCGACGGTGAGATCGAGCGACTCGGCGGTCTCCTGCGCCGACCAGCCGAGCACGTCGCGCAGGATCAGCACGGCACGCTGCCGGGGCGGCAGGTGCTGGATCGCCACCAGGAAGGCCAGCTCGATCGTCTCGCGGTCGATCACCTCGTCGGCCGCGTCCAGCAGCACGTCCGGGTACGGCTGGAGCCAGGGGACCGCACCGGAGGCGGGCGCCTCGATCCCCGGATCGGCCGCGGCCGGGGCGGAGCGCGGCTGCGGAGTGCGGGGATGCGCCCTGAGATGGTCCAGGCACGCGTTGGTGGCGATCCGGTACAGCCAGGCGCGCAGGCCGGACTCGTCCCGCAGCGCCTCCCGGCGCCGCCAGGCCCGCAGGAACACCTCCTGCACCAGGTCCTCGGCCTCGTCGAAGGAGCCGAGCATCCGATAGCAGTGAATGTGCAGCTCGCGCCGGTGCTCCTCGACCCGCGCCCCGAAACCCTCCATCACCGTCATCCGATCCGCTCCCATCCCGCCCGGCATGCCGTCGAGTCATCCAGGTAAGCACGCGTACGCACCGCATGGGGTGGGAAGCGCGCCGCCCGCGCACGCCGCGCGGTTGTGGAAAGCATGCCGCACGCGCGGCACGTCGTTCCCGGTCGATGCACAGCCTGTGGACAACTCGCGACGGGACCGCGATCAGGTGGCGGCGGCCGCCCTTCGCCGGTCCTCCGGGACGACCATCGGCGTCCCCGTCTGCGGGTCGGGGACGATCTCGCACCGCAGGTCGAAGACCTCCTCGACCAGGGCCGGGGTGACGATCTCGGCGGGGGCGCCCTCGGCGACGATCCTTCCCGCCCGCATGGCGACCAGATGCGTGGCGTAGCGGCACGCCTGGTTCAGGTCGTGCAGCACGGCGACGATCGTCTTGCCTTCGTCGCGCAGTTCCCGGCAGAGCTCCAGCAGCTCGTACTGGTGCGCGATGTCGAGAAAGGTGGTCGGCTCGTCGAGGAGCAGCAGGTCCGTCTGCTGCGCGAGCACCATGGCGATCCACGCGCGCTGCCGCTGACCGCCGGAGAGTTCGCCGACCTGCGCCTCCGCGAGGTCGTTCAGGCCGGTGCGTTCGAGGGCGAAACCGATCGCCGCGTCGTCGTCGGGGGACCACTGGCGGAGCAGGGTGTGGTGCGGGTAGCGGCCGCGCCGCAGCAGTCCGCGAACACTGATCCCGTCCGGGGCGATCGGATTCTGCGGCAGGAGGGCGACCCGGCGGGCCGCCTCCCTGCCCCGGTACGACCAGATGTCCCTGCCGTGCAGCATGACGCGCCCGCCGGCCGGCCGCAGCCCGCGGGCGAACGCTTTGATCATGGTCGACTTGCCGCACCCGTTCGGCCCGATGATCATCGTGAACCCGCCGTCCGGGATCCTGAGGCTGACGTCGCGCACGACCGGGACGGCCCCGTACGAGATCGTGACACCCTCGGCGACCAGACCACTCGCACCTGACGGGGTGTTCATAGGCTTCCCTTCCTCCATTCGCGGGTCAGCAGATAGCCGAGGTAGAGGCCGCCCACGGCCAGCGTGTAGATGCCGACCGGCAGGTTCCCGGGGACGGGCGACTGCTGCGCGGCGAGATCGGCGAGCACCAGCAGAAGCGCGCCGACCAGCGCGGCCGACACCAGATGAGGGCCGGGCCCGCCGGTCAGCCGCCGGGCGATCTGCGGAGCCGTCAGGGCGATGAAGGCGACGGGGCCGGCGACGGACACGGCCCCCGCGGAGAGCACCACCGACAGCACGACGGACACGGCTCTGGTGCGCGCCGGTTCGGCCCCGAGCGCGGCGGCGACCTCGTCGCCCATCTCCCCGATGACGAGGCGGCCCGCCACGAGCACGACCAGGGGCGCCACGACGAGGAGGACCGCCCAGATCGTGGCGGCGTGCTCCCAGGAGCGCGCCGCGAGACTGCCGTTGAGGTACGCGGTGAGAGCGGTGGCCCGGTCCCGCTCGACGGCGTACACGACGTACTGGGTGAACGCCGTCGAGACGGCGGTGACGCCGATGCCGGCGACGATGAGACGCCCAGGGTTGCGGAACCCGGTGCCGGTGGACACGTAGAGCAGGGCCATGGCCCCCACGGCGCCGACCAGGGCGCCGACGGGCACCGGCAGCACGCCGGGCAGGAACAGCGCGACGACGGCGGCTCCCGCCCCGGCGCCCGCGGACAGTCCGATCACGTCGGGGCTGCCGAGAGGGTTGCGGGTGACGGTCTGGAACAGCGCGCCCGACAGCCCGAGCGCGGCCCCCGTTCCCACGGCGACGGCCAATCGGGGCCCGCGCAGGCGTTCGAGCACGAACGCCTCCTTCCCCTCCGCGCCTCCGAAGACGGCCCCGGGCAGGTCCGCGAGGGGGATGCCGAGCCGGCCGAGGGACAGGGTGGCGACCGCGGCCACGACGATCAGCGCCACCGTGACGATCACGACGACGACGGACGCGCGCCCGACCGGGATCGCCACGGCTCGGCCGAATGTGACGACTCCGCGCGGGGAGACGGCGCGGATGGGTGTCATGAGGCGCCCTTCATCCTGCGTACGGCGAGCAGCAGCGCCGGAGCCCCGACGAACGCGGTCACGACGCCGACCATCAGCTCCTGCGGCCGCAGGACCAGCCGGCCCACGACGTCGGCCAGGAGCAGCAGGGCAGGGCCGACGACCGCCGAGAACACGATCCGCAGCCGGAAGTCCACGCCGACGAGCGCCCGCACGATGTGCGGCACCGCCAGGCCGACGAACGCGATGGGCCCGACGGCGGCGGTCGCCGCCGTGCTCAGCAGCACCGCCGCGACGAGCCCGCCCGTACGGGTCAGGGCCGGGTTGGCCCCCAACGCGGACGCGGACTCGTCGCCGAGGGCGAGCGTGTTGAGCGCCGGGCTCAGCAGCACGGCGACGAGGAGGCCGAGCACGGCCGGCGGAAGGACCGCCCCCAGGACGTCGAAGTCCCGCCCGCCGAGGGCGCCGACCACCCAGTAGCGGTAGCTGTCGAAGACGCGCGGCTTGCCCAGGGTCACCGCCTGCACGTACGCCGTCAGCACCGCCGAGACGACGGCCCCGGCGAGGACGAGCCGTACCAGACCGGCTCCGGAGCCCGCGGCGCCGATGACGTGGACGAGGAGACCGGCGAGGAGGGCCCCGGCCAGCGCCCACCACACGCCGGCCCACTGACCCGACGCGCCCAGGAAGGCGGTGGCCGTGACGATCCCCGCCGCCGCGCCGGAGGTGATGCCGAGCAGACCGGGGTCGGCGAGCGGGTTCCGCGTCACCCCCTGCATGAGCGTTCCGGCGACGGCGAGGCAGAGGCCGGCGAACACGCCGAGCGCGGTCCGCGGATAACGGCTCTCGACGACCGTGGCGACGCCGGGGTCCGCGGTGCCGTTCAGCACGGCGAGGACCTCCGAGATCGACGTGGGGCGGCTGCCGAAGGCGACGCTCGCGAACACCGCGAGCCCGAGCACGACGACCGCGACGAGCCCGATGAGCCCGATGAGCGGGAACGACGGCCGCCGCGTGGGGCCGGGGCGCTTCGCGCCGGCCTCACGCGGCGGGGTGCCGGTGCCGGTGACCATGCGGGGCTGGACGGTTCTCAGCGGTCGATGGTCGCGACGGCCTTGTCGATCAGCGGCAGATAGCGGTCGATCACCCACGGCACGGTCAGCGGGTTGATGATCGACGACGCGGTGACGAACGAGGTGTCGTCACTGGCCACGACACCGCCGCGCTTGACCGCCGGGATGGCCGCGTACAGCTTCTGCGCCTCGATCTCCTTGCGGGTCTTCTCGTCCGTGTAGAACGTGAAGAGCAGGTCGCTGCCCTCGAGCTTCTGCGCGTTCTCCAGCCCGATCAGGGCGGAGGCGGTGCCCTTGGTCTCCTCGAAGGAGTTCACCACCGGGTCGACGGTGAGCCCGAGCGACGACACCATCTCGACGCGCTGCTCCTCCGGCTTGAACACGCCCAGGGTGCCGGGGCCGCTCGTGTAGATGTAGGAGAACGTCACGCCCTTGTACTGCGGGCGGCTCGCTGCGGCGTCGGCGAGCTGCTTCCTCACCTGGGCGATGAGGTTCTCACCGTCGGCCGACCGGCCCATCGCCTTCGCCACGATCTTGATCTGCTCGTCCCACTTCGTGCTCCACGGCAGGCCCGGGTACGCGACGGTGGGCGCGATGTCCTTGAGGATGTCGTACTGCTCCTGTGTGATGCCGGACCACGGCGCCAGGATCAGGTCGGGGTCGAGCTCGACGATCGTGTCGTAGTCGATGTCCTCACCGCCGTCGAACTGCTTCGGCAGCGTGCCGCCGGCCTTGGTCACCGCCTCGTGGATCCACGGCAGATAGCCGGTCTTGTCGCTGCCCCACGCGTAGCTCTCGATGCCGACCGGGATCTGTCCGAGCGCGATCACGGTCTCGGTCGACCCCTGCCCGAGGGTGACGATGCGCTTGGGCGCCTCGGGGATCGTCGCCTGGCCGAGGGCGCTGTCGACCGTCACCGGGAACGCGGTGCTCTCGGTCTTCGCCGGCGCTGCCGCGGCGGGCTCCTTCTCCGCTGCCGAACAGCCGCCGAGCGCCAGGACGGCCGTGGCGGCGATGGCCGAGAGGGTGAGCGCACGGCGACGCACGCGGGACAAGCTGAACGACATGGGTGTTCCCTGTTTCTCCTGGACCGCGCGGCCTTTCCCCACCATCACAGGAGAAAGGGAAGGGCCCGGGGACGAGCCCATGCTGAGACTGCGCAGGTCATCACCTGAACTAGAGCAGCTTAGGTAAGGCTAACCTATGAAATGTCGGGTTTTCAATCTACCCTCGCCTTACCCGGCCGCCCCGTCCCGATCAGGCCATGTCGAAGAAGCGGCGCTCCAGGTCGGTCGCGCGCCGGAAGACGTCCAGGACCCCGCCCTGCTCGGCCTCCGAGAGCGCCGGGCCGATCCGGTCCAGTTCCCCGCGCAGGAATCCCACCCAGCCCTCGAAGGCCGGGCCACTGTGCAGGTCGATCCACTCCCGGTACACGAAGTCCTCGGGGAGCGGATCGACCGCGCGTTCCGCCCAGCCCAGGTACGTCCACTCCGCGACGCACAGCACCGCGATGATCCGCGCGTACGACTGACCGTGGCGGGCCTCGTCCATCAACGCGCGGAACTCGACCGTGACCGGCTCCGGCGTCACGGGGGATGCCGGGTCCTCGCCGAGAGCCGCGAGCGCCCGGTGGAAGTAGCCGCGCTCGGCGTCGGCCACGGTGAGCCCGAGGAACCGGGCGACGGGGACGCGCGCCTCGAAGGTGTCCGCGGCCGCCACGGCCGCGCCGAGCAACGCCGTGAAGGCGTCCACGAACTGGAAGTCCTGCACGAGGTACCGGCGCATGTCGGCCTCGCCGCGCAGGATCGCGGCGGCGAACGGATGCGTGACCACGGCGGTCCAGTCGGGCTCGCTCGACGCGCGCAGCCACTCGCTGAACCGGGTATGCCCCCCGGCCGCGCACCAGTCGGCGTATGAGGTGAAAGACGTCATGACTGGCATCGTCTCAAGTCGCCCTCCAGCGGCTACCCGACCAGCGTCGCGTAGCGCTGCCGCAGCGCCTCCTGGTCCCGCGGCGACCAGTCCAGCGTCTCACCGCTCAGACGCGACTCGATCAGGTCGAGGATGTGATGCCAGCCGGCGGCGTTGCGGGAGAGGATGGTGGTCAGGTCGTCGCCCGCCGCGATGGTCGCGGCGGCCGCCCGGATGTCGTCCATGCGCAGCCTGTGGGTGAGGACGAGCAGCGCGCCGGTCGGGGCCGCGTCGATCCGCCAGGTGACGACGGCGCTGGGATTGACGTCCTCGAAATAGGTGTGCTCGAACAGGCGCGGCGGCTCCACCCGCAGGACACGATCCACCACACGATGACCGCCCTTGTGCTGGGAGACGAGAAGCCCTCCCGGACGGAGGTCCAGCTCAGTGCCAGTGCCCGACCATCGCTCGATCTCCGCCGGATCGGTGACGGCGCGCCACACCACGTCGAGAGGCCGCGCCAGGAGGCGCTCGTACCGGAAGGTGAGCTCTTCACCGTGACGCTCGATGGTGCCGTCGGTCATCCCGCTTCCCCCTGTCCGTCCTGAGCGGCCGACACCCGTCTCTCCGGAGGCTCCGCTCTCATCCCCATGGTCCGTCCGCCCGCTCGCCGGATGGAACAGCACGCTGATCCCGGCGGGGGCCTTGATCTAAAAGCACTGGGCGAGCTCCGGGACCGACAGTGGCCCGAGTGCCCGCCCTCCGCCCACTCGCCACGCGGCCACCATCCGAACCGCTGGATCAGGTTTCACAGCCCGCCGGATCCGAGCGCCACCCGGATGGCGGAGGCACGCCCACCTGTGCGGAACATGATGCCCTCAAGAAGCGCCACCGTGGCCGGCTCTCCGAACATCCAGCGACGGGCCGCCAAGCGTCGCCCTTGATCCCCATGAGCACGAACATGCCCTGGGACTGAATGTTGCCGGCGACCAGATCCGTCGAAAGCATGGGAACTGTGGCAAACAAGGGCGGGTTCATCGCGTTATTGGGCGCTTCGGCGAAACTACTGACCAAGAAGTTCCGCACGCCGACCGACTAATGCGCCTCCTGCTGTACGGCTCTCGCCCTGAGTGGATTTCGACGAGTGCCACCCCACCGCGCTTCCCTGACCGTACGAAGGGTCCGTCATGGCGCGGAGGGTCACAGAAGATCAAAAAAGGCAACCCCCGGAGAACGGAAGTTGCCTTTGATCGGGTGGGGCTACCAGGACTTGAACCTGGGACCTCTTCCTTATCAGGGAAGCGCTCTAACCGACTGAGCTATAGCCCCTCGTGCGTGCAACGAACGTTACCCCATCCGCAGGACGGAGGCGAATTCCGTTGCTCGAACGAGAGAAAGCTTACCGTGTCCGGAGGGCTGGTCGTGCCGCCGGCCGGTACGGCCACCGCCGGGAGCGGCAGCCGTACCGGAACGCGCTACTCGGCCTCGCTGAAGGTGACCTCGACGCCGCCGACGAGGCTGGACGACAGGTTGTAGATGACCGCGCCCAGCGTGGACAGAGCGGTGATGAGGACGACGTTGACCGCACCGAGCAGCGCCGTGTAGCCGAGGATGCGGACGGGGTCGAACCACCCCTCGATGCTCTTGGCGAGGTCACTCGTCGCCTTGCCGCCGTCGCCGGAGGTGAGCTGGGTGACCATGTCGGTGATGGTGTCGAAGACACCGAGCGCCGAGAGCACGCCGTACAGCACGGCCACGGCGACGAACAGCACCACGAAGCAGACCAGCGACAGGACGAAGCTGAACTTCATCGCCGACCACGGCTCCACCCGGCGCAGCACCAGGTGGGCCTTGCGCGGAGCGCGGATCCCGGGCTTGCCGTCCGGGGCCGGATCGGTCCGTATGGCGGACTCGGACGGGGAGGCCGCGGCCGCCCCCGGCTTGGGCGCCGAGCCCATGGCGGGCCGGGGGTAGGCGGCGGTCGGGCCGGGACCGGCGACCTGCCTGCCGGGAGCGGAACCACCCGCACCCGGCCCCTTCGCGCCAGGGCCACCGGAACCGGGACCGTTCGCACCGGGACCGCCCTGGGCCGGGTTGCCGGGGCCGGGGTTGCCGCCCGGCCGCTGGGGGCCCGAACCCGGGCCCCCGGGACGCGGCGCGCCTCCGTCGCCGGACGGCTTCCAGGACTGCTCCGGCCCCCCGGGCCGGACGCGGACGGTGTCCCCGGGCTTGCCGTCCTTGCCCGGAGGTGTCACATCATCAGCATCTCGCGCCACCCCAGCGACGTTACCGCTTTCGCCGACCCGCTCGGTCACCTGATCCCGCATGGGTGAGGAGGCGGGACGGGCGCCTCCGGACTTCTTCTTGGGCGCGCCGGCCGCGTTCCCGCCGCTGGAGTTGCTCATGCCTCGTCTCCTGCCCCGTTTTCGTCGGTCTCCAACGACTCGGCATTCCTGGCGAGGGCCACGACGCTGTCGCCTTCGGCGAGGTTCATCAGGCGCACACCCATGGTCTGCCGGCCGGACTGCTTGATCTCACCGGCACTGGTCCGGATCACTCCACCGGCAGAGGTGATCGCGAAAACCTCGTCCTCCGGACGAACCATGACGGCTCCGACCAGCTTGCCACGAGCGCTGACGATTTTCGCCGTCAGCACACCCTTGCCTCCGCGGCCCTGAACCGGATATTGACTCGCTGGCGTCCGCTTTGCATAGCCGCCCTCGGTCGCGACCAGCACGTCCTCACCGTCACTGATCACGTTCATCGCGAGAAGCTCGTCGCCGTCGATGAACCGCATGCCGATCACGCCGCTGGTGGCGCGGCCCATCGGGCGGAGCGCCTCGTCCGAGGCGGTGAACCGGATGGACTGGGCGTTCTTGGAGACGAGCAGCAGGTCGTCGGTCTCCGAGACGAGCCGGGCTGCGATCACCTCGTCGTCCTCGCGCAGGTTGATCGCGATCAGACCGCCGGAGCGCGGCGAGTCGTACTCGGCGAGCCGCGTCTTCTTCACCAGGCCGCTGCGCGTCGCCAGCACCAGATACGGCGCCACGTTGTAGTCGCGCAGGTCGAGGATCTCCATGACGTGCTCGTCCGGCTGCATGGCGAGCAGGTTCGCCAGGTGCTGCCCGCGGGCGTCCCTGCCCGAGTCCGGCAGCTCGTACGCCTTGACCCGGTAGACCCGCCCCTTGTTGGTGAAGGCGAGCAGCCAGTGGTGCGTGGTGGTCACGAAGAAGTGCTCGACGATGTCGTCCTGGCGGAGCTGCGCGCCCCTGACGCCCTTGCCGCCGCGCTTCTGCGCGCGGTAGAGGTCCATGTTGGTGCGTTTGGCGTACCCGCCACGGGTGATCGTGACGACCATGTCCTCTTCGGCGATCAGGTCCTCGATGGACATGTCGCCCTCGTACGCGATGATCTCCGTCTTGCGCTCGTCGCCGAACTTGGCGGCGATCTCGCCGAGCTCCTCGGAGACGATGGACCGCTGCCGCTCCGGCGAGGCGAGGATGCTCTGGTAGTCGGCGATCTGCGCCATCAGGCCGTCGTACTCGTCCTGGATCTGCTGCCGTTCGAGGGCGGCCAGCTTCCGGAGCTGCATGTCGAGGATGGCCTGCGCCTGGACCTGGTCGATCTCCAGCAGCGTCATCAGGCCGCCCTGGGCCTCGGCCGCCGACGGCGACCGCCGGATGAGGGCGATGACCTCGTCCATCCGGTCGAGTGCCTTGAGCAGGCCGCGCAGGATGTGCGCGCGTTCCTCGGCCTTGCGCAGCAGGAACCGGGTCCGCCGGACGACGACCTCGACCTGGTGCTCGATGTAGTACTTGACGAACTGGTCGAGCCGCAGCGTGCGCGGCACGCCGTCCACCAGCGCGATCATGTTCGCGCCGAACGTGGTCTGGAGCTGGGTGTGCTTGTACAGGTTGTTCAGCACGACCTTGGCGACGGCGTCGCGCTTGAGCACGATCACGAGCCGCTGGCCGGTGCGCGAGGAGGTCTCGTCGCGGACGTCCGCGATGCCGGTGATCCGGCCGTCCTTGACCAGCTCGGCGATGGTCAGGGCGAGGTTGTCCGGGTTCACCTGGTACGGCAGGGCCGTCACGACCAGGCACTGCCGGCCCTTGGCGTCCTCCTCGACCTCCACGATCGCCCGCATGGTGATCGAGCCGCGGCCGGTGCGGTACGCGTCGTCGATGCCCCTGCGGCCGACGATGAGCGCGCCGGTCGGGAAGTCGGGGCCCTTGACGCGGGCGATGAGGGCTTCGAGCAGCTCCTCGTCGCTCGCCTCGGGGTTCTCCAGGCTCCACTTCACGCCGGCGACGACCTCGCGCAGGTTGTGCGGCGGGATGTTCGTCGCCATGCCGACGGCGATGCCGGCGGAGCCGTTGACCAGGAGGTTGGGGAACCGCGACGGCAGGACGACCGGCTCCTGCGACCGCCCGTCGTAGTTGGGCTGGAAGTCGACGGTCTCCTTGTCGATGTCCCTGAGCATCTCCATGGCGATCGACGCGAGGCGGCACTCGGTGTACCGCATCGCGGCGGCCGGGTCGTTGCCCGGCGAGCCGAAGTTGCCCTGGCCGTCGACCAGCGGGTAGCGCAGCGACCAGGGCTGCGCGAGCCGTACGACGGCGTCGTAGATCGACGTGTCGCCGTGCGGGTGGTAGGAGCCCATGACGTCGCCGACGACGCGGGAGCACTTGAAATATCCCCGGTCGGGCCGGTAGCCGCCGTCGAACATCGCGTACAGGACCCGGCGGTGCACCGGCTTGAGGCCGTCGCGCACGTCGGGCAGGGCACGCGACACGATGACCGACATCGCGTAGTCCATGTAGCTGCGCTGCATCTCGGACTGGATGTCCACAGGTTCGATGCGGTCAGCGGGCGGTCCAGGCGGAGTGTTCACTTCCGTCACGAAAAGTCAGTCCTTACACGTCGAGGAAGCGGACGTCACGGGCGTTGCGAATGATGAAGTTCCTGCGGGCTTCCACGTCCTCGCCCATCAGGACGGTGAACAGCTCGTCCGCCTGCGCGGCGTCGTCGAGCGTCACCTGGAGGAGGATCCGGCTGTCCGGGTTCATCGTGGTCTCCCACAGCTGCTGGGCGTTCATCTCGCCGAGACCCTTGAAGCGCTGGACGCCGTCGTGCAGGCGCGGGTCGCGCTTGCCGCGCGCGATGCCGTCCTCGATGGTCGCGTCGCGCTCCCGGTCGGAGAACGCGTACGACGCGTCCTCGCCCTTGCGGTCCCACTTGATCTTGTACAGCGGTGGCTGGGAAAGGTAGACGTGCCCTGCCTCGATCAGCGGCCGCATGAAGCGGAACAGCAGCGTCAGCAGCAGGGTGGTGATGTGCTGGCCGTCGACGTCGGCGTCGGCCATGAGGATCAGCTTGTGATAGCGGAGCTTGGAGATGTCGAACTCGTCGTGGACGCCGGTGCCGAGCGCGGTGATCATCGCCTGGACCTCGGCGTTCTTGAGGACCCGGTCGATGCGCGCCTTCTCGACGTTCAGGATCTTGCCGCGCAGGGGGAGGATCGCCTGGAACTTGGGATCCCGGCCGCCCTTCGCCGAGCCGCCGGCCGAGTCGCCCTCGACGATGTACAGCTCGCACTTCTCCGGCTCGGACCACTGGCAGTCGGCCAGCTTGCCCGGCAGGCCGCTCCCGCTCTCCAGCAGCGACTTGCGCCGGGTGAGGTCGCGCGCCTGGCGCGCCGCGATGCGGGCGCGTGAGGCCTGGAGCGACTTGTTGATGATCTCCTTGGCCTCGCCGGGGTTGCGCTCGAACCAGTCGCGCAGGTGGTCGTTGCACGCCTTCTGCACGAACGACTTCGCCTCGGTGTTGCCGAGCTTGGTCTTGGTCTGGCCCTCGAACTGCGGGTCGGCCAGCTTCACCGAGATGATCGCGGTGAGGCCCTCGCGGATGTCGTCACCCGTGAGGTTGTCGTCCTTGCCCTCCTTGAGGAACCTCTGCTCGCGCGCGTACCGGTTGACGATGCTGGTCAGCGCGGCGCGGAAGCCCTCCTCGTGGGTGCCGCCCTCCGCGGTGTTGATCGTGTTGGCGAAGGTGTAGACCGACTCCGAGTACGAGGAGTTCCACTGCATGGCGATCTCGACCGAGATGCCCTCTCCGTGCTCCTCGAAGTCGATGACGGAGCTGTGGATGGGCTCCTTCTTCTTGTTGAGGTGGCCGACGAAGTCGGACAGGCCCCCCTCGTAGTAGTACGTCGCGACGACCGGCTCGCCGTTGACGTGGTCGGGCCGCTCGTCCCTGATGGTGATCGTCAGGCCCTTGTTGAGGAAGGCCATCTCCTGGAACCGGCGCGAGAGCGTCTCGAAGTTCCAGGTGGTGGTCTCGAAGATGTCGTCGTCGGCCCAGAAAGTGATCGAGGTGCCGGTCTCGTCGGTCGCCTCGCCCTTGCGCAGCGGACCGGTCGGCCTGGACCGCTCGTACGTCTGCGACCAGTGGTGGCCGTCGGTGCGGATCTCCACATCCAGCCGTGTGGACAGCGCGTTCACCACGGAGACGCCCACGCCGTGCAGACCGCCGGAGACGGCGTACGACTTGCTGTCGAACTTGCCGCCGGCGTGCAGCGTGGTGAGCACGAGCTCGACCGCGGGCCGCTTTTCCACAGGGTGTTCGCCGACGGGGATGCCACGGCCGTTGTCGACGACCCTCACGCCGTTGTCCGCGAGGAGCGTGACCTCGATGGTGTCGCAGTACCCCGCCAGGGCCTCGTCGACCGAGTTGTCCACAACTTCGTAGACCAGGTGGTGGAGACCGCGCTCGCCCGTCGAGCCGATGTACATGCCGGGGCGCTTGCGGACCGCTTCCAGACCTTCGAGAACGGTGATAGAGCTAGCGTCGTAGGACAAGTGCGAAATCCTCCTGCCGCGGACACGTGGCGAGCGAGACCTCTGCTGGCTGCCCCTGCCGTGCCCGTCACCGTCGTGAATAAGCCCCGTGCGATCACCCAGAGGAAAACCGGCCTCGAACCGGGGTGACGCGCAAGCGGACGTGTCCTTGAGTCCGCGTCCATTCTACTGCGCCCACAGCACTTACGTGGCAATGACGGCCGCTGTGATGCCCTGTAGCGCGACGATCATGTTTTCAGGGACCCCCCCTTAGGGAAGGGGGTCAGTCGCTCAGGCGCAATTATGGAGCCTAGCCGTAGGTGTCGCGGGGTCCGCGGCCGCCGCGGACGCGCAACCCGCCCTGTCGCGGCCCCGCCCCCGGGCCGCGCACCCTCACGCGCTTGACCGTGCCGTCGCCGAGTTCCTCGTTCAGCCGCCTGACCAGCGTGGCCGCGAGCAGCCGCACCTGCGTGGCCCACGCGGTGGAGTCGGCCGCCACGACCACCTCTCCGTCCTCGAAGGACTCCGGCTTCGTGTGCGCGGCCAGGTCGGGTCCCACGATCTCGTGCCAGCGGCCGAACACGCCGCCCATCGCCACCGGCCGCTCCCAGCCGCGGTCGGCGAGCAGGTCTCTGATCGCCTTCGCGAAGGGTTGTGGATCGCCGGCGTCCCGACGCTGCCCGGAGGACCGGCGGCGCGGCTCGCTGCGCGGGAGCTGCCCCCGCCTCGCCGCGTCCGCCTTCGCCTGGGCCAGCTTCTCCCGCGCCAGCGCCGCCCCTTTGGCGGCAGTGTTCATGGCACTCGCTGTGCTTACGGCGCTCGCTTCGCTCGCGCGGTTCGGGGCGCTTTCGAGGCGGCTCGTGCCCTCGTCACGTCCTCGCTCGTCCCTCGCTGCGGGCGTTCCTCGGTTACTTCCCCGCCGCGCCCCGAACAGGTCAGGTGCCTGTGGAAACTCATCGGACACGGGTCGCGTTCCCTTCCGTCACGTCGAACCGCGCGCCGGCCAGCTCGGCGGGGACGTCGTCCGGCACCGCCGCCGTGATCAGCACCTGCTCGGCCGGCGCGACGATCTCGGCCAGCCGGGTCCGGCGGTGGCCGTCCAGCTCGGCGAACACGTCGTCCAGGATCAGCACCGGATCGCCGCCGTCCGCCCTGAGCAGGTCGTACGCGGCCAGCCGCAGCGCCAGCGCGAACGACCACGACTCGCCGTGGCTCGCGTACCCGCGCGCGGGCAGCTCGCCCAACGCCAGGTGCAGATCGTCGCGGTGCGGCCCCACCAGGGTCACGCCGCGTTCCAGCTCCGACTGCCGCGCCTCGGCCAGGCCGGCCCGCAACGCCTCTTCGAGAATCTCCCGAGACCATCCACAGCCTGTGGGCAACTTCACGCCGGTCCGGTATTCCAGATCCGCCGCGGCCGACGCCGGCGCCAGCGTCGCGTACGCCTTGGCGGCCAGCGGGCGCAGCGCCTCGACCAGATCCAACCGGGCGGCCAGCAACTCCGCGCCGTGCCGTACGAGATGGGTGTCCCAGACGTCGAGCGTGCTCAGCAGGTCTCCGGCGCCCGCCGACGCGAACGCCGCCTCGTCGTCCTGCCTGCGCGCGCTCCGCCGCCGCCCCTGCCTGGTCGCCGCGGCCGTGCGCAGCAGCGTGTTGCGCTGCTTGAGCACGCGGTCGTAGTCGGCGCGGACCCCGGCGAAACGGGGGGCGCGCGCCACGAGCAGGTCGTCGAGGAAGCGGCGCCGTTCCGAGGGGTCGCCCTTCACCAGAGCGAGGTCCTCGGGGGCGAACAGGACGGTGCGCAGCAGGCCGAGCGCCTCACGCGGCCGGGGGACGGGGGAGCGGTTCACCCGCGCCCGGTTGGCCCGGCCGGGATTGATCTCCAGCTCGACGAGCGCCCGGCGGTCGTCCCGCGCGACGAGCGCGCGCACGATCGCGCGCTCGGCGCCGTGCCGCACCAGCGGGGCGTCGGTGGCGACGCGGTGGCTCGACTGCGTCGCGACGTACCCGATCGCCTCGACCAGGTTGGTCTTGCCGTGCCCGTTGGGGCCGACGAACGCCGTCACCCCCGGGTCGAGGGCGATCTCGGCCGAGGGATAGGACCGGAAGTCGGTCAGGGACAGGTGGCACACACGCACCCCGAAAGGCTAGTCCCTGCGGGTGACCGCCCGCGGGGCGACGAACTCCGCCGCCGTCACGCCCCGCGCGCTCCGGTCTGTCCACAGCCCGTGGATCAGCGCTGGGCCTCCACCGGCGGGGTCACGTCGGCGCCGGGGGCGTCCGCGCCCTTGCCGGTCTGCCCCTCCTGCGCGGTGACCGCGTGCCCGCCGAACTGGTTGCGCAGCGCCGCGACCATCTTCATCGCGGGGGAGTCCTCCTGCCGGGACGCGAAGCGGGCGTACAGCGCGGCCGTGATGACCGGCAGCGGCACCGCGTGCTCCACCGCGGCCTGGACCGTCCACCGGCCCTCTCCCGAGTCCTGGGCGTACCCCTTGAGGTCGGCCAGGCCGGGATCCTGGTCGAGCGCGCGGACGAGCAGGTCGAGCAGCCACGAGCGGATGACCGTGCCCTGCCGCCAGCTCTTGAACGACCCGTGGACGTCCGTGACGATGTCGGCGGCCTCGAGCAGCTCCCAGCCCTCGGCGAAGGCCTGCATCATGCCGTACTCGATGCCGTTGTGGACCATCTTGGCGAAGTGCCCGGCCCCGATCCGACCGGCGTGGACGAAACCGTCCTCGCCTTCGGGCTTGAGCGTCTCGAAGACCGGCCGGAGCCGCTCCACGTCCTCTGAGGCGCCGCCGACCATCAGGGCGTAGCCGTTCTCCAGCCCCCACACGCCGCCGCTCACACCGACGTCCACGAAGCCGACCCCCTTGGCGGCGAGGTCGGCGCCGTGCTTCTGGTCGTCCACGTAGTGGGAGTTGCCGCCGTCGATCACGATGTCCCCGGGGGAGAGCATCTCGCCCAGCAGCCGGACCGTGCTGTGCGTCGGATCACCGGCGGGCACCATCACCCAGACGGCACGGGGGGTCTCCAGCCGGTCGACCAGTTCCTTGAGGCTGCCGACGTCGCTGAGCCCCGGATCCCGGTCGTAACCGACGACCTCATGACCGCCGCGGCGAAGCCGCTCGGCCATGTTGCCACCCATCTTGCCGAGCCCGATCATGCCGATCTGCATAGAGCAACCCCCCTCAGGGTCGAACATCCACAAGGACGCCGTACCCGGACATACGACCTCCACGCCCGGGAGATCGTACGCCCCCGGGTCAGCTCGACAGCCGGATCGGCATGATCAGGTAGCGGTAGTCCGGGGTCGCGCCTTCGTCCACAGGCTTGCCGCCGGTGAGGATGGCGGGCTTCGTCGACGTGGTGAACTGCAGGCGAGCCACGTCGGAGTCGATCGCTCCGAGGCCCTCCAGCAGGAACTGGTGGTTGAACGCGATGTTGATGTCGTCGCCGTCGAAATCGACCGGCAGCACCTCGACCGCCTGCGCCTCGTCGCCGCTGCCCGCCTCGAGCACGACCTCGTCGCCGCGGAAGGCCAGCCGTACGGGGGTGTTGCGCTCGGCGACCAGGGCGACGCGCTTGACCGCCTCGACGAACGACGCGGTCGGGATGTCGGCCCGCGCGGAGAACTCGGTCGGCAGCAGCGAGCGGTACTTCGGGAACTCGGGGTCGAGGAGCCGCGTCGTGGTCCGCCTGCCCGAGCTGGAGAATCCGATCATGCCCTCGCCGGTGCCGCCGACGGAGCTCAGCGCGATCTCCACCTCGGCTCCGGTGCCGCCCAGCGCCTTGGCGGTGTCCGCGAGCGTACGGCCCGGCACCATCGCGATCGCCTGGAAGTCGGGCTGCTCGGGGTGCCACTTCAGCTCGCGTACGGCGAGGCGGTAGCGGTCGGTGGCGGCCAGCGTCACCGTGTCGCCCTCGATCTCCATCCGGACACCCGTGAGCATCGGGAGGGTGTCGTCCTTGCCGGCGGCCACGGCGACCTGGCCGACCGCGCCGGCGAAGACGTCGCTGCCGATGCGCCCAGCGGCGGGAGGCATCGCCGGCAGGGAGGGGTAGTCCTCGACGGGCATCGTCAGCAGGGTGAACCGCGCGCTGCCGCAGGTGACCACGGCCTTGGCACCGTCCACCACGAAATCCACAGGCTGTGCAGGGAGCGCCCGGGTGATCTCGGCGAGGAGCTTTCCGGAGACGAGGACGACACCCGGCTCACCGGACTGCGGTTCGAGCGTCACCTCCGCCGAGACCTCGTAGTCGAAGCCGGAGAGTTTCAACTGCTGATCGTCGGTCACTTCTAGGCGCATGCCCGCCAGCACGGGCACGGACGGCCGCGCCGGAAGGCTCCGAGCCGTCCACGCGACGGCCTCGGCGAGTACGTCGCGGTCGATCCGGAATATCACGTGGACCAGCCTCCTGGGTATCGCTGCTTGGCATTCTTGCAGGCTTCACTCTCCCGCACCTCCGAGCCCCGAGAACCCTCTATGGCTCTTGAGTTCTTCAGTAGAGAGAGCAAAGCGTCATCGTCATAGGGGGTGTGGATACTGTGGAAATCTCGTTCCCCCGCAGGTCAGAGCCCATTATTCATCCACTGCCGGGTGTGGAGGACCGGTGGATTACCTGGGCATGCCTGGGGATGACCGTCCGTTGCCCACAGGCCGTCCCCAGCCGAGGGGGTCTCTATCCACCGGTTATCCACGAGTTATCCACTGGTTATCCACCGGATAAAAGCACATCTCAGGTGGACATCTTTCCACTACACACAGGCTGTCCCCAGGCTATCCACCAGTCGTCCCCAGGTTGTCCACAGATCTGTCCCCAGGGTACGGGCGCGAATTTCCCCCTGCTGACGGGGTTATTCGACGGCAAGATCGGATGTCGGCGCACGCCGGTCCACAGAGTTATCCACAGCCTGTGTATCGAGGGGCGCCCGATCTGCCCGCGTGATGCCGGAACGCACCGATCGGACGTGTCCGTACGCGTGCCGGAACACGCCCACGGCTCGCGTCCTGCGCCGCTCGTGGGTCACGGTGGCGTCGTCGTCGCGAGGGCCCAGGGCCGGGCAGGTGATGCCGTGAGGCGCGGCGGGGAACCCCGTCAACGCGGGGTGCGGGAGCCCGTCCGCAGGGTGCGGGAGCCCGTCACGCGCTGCGCGCGCGCTGCTTGATCCGGGTCGTCAGCTCGTTGACCTGGTTGTACATCGACCGGCGCTCCGCCATCAGCGACCTGATCTTGCGCTCGGCGTGCATGACGGTCGTGTGGTCGCGACCGCCGAACTGGTGACCGATCTTGGGAAGCGACAGGTCGGTGAGCTCACGGGCGAGATACATGGCGATCTGCCGGGCCGTCACCAGGGCGCGCGAGCGCGAGGTCCCGCAGACGTCGTCGAGGGAGACGCCGAAGTACTCGGCGGTCGTCGACATGATGAGCGAGATGGTGATCTCGGGGGTCGTGTCCTCGCTGATCAGGTCTTTGAGCACGATCTCGGTGAGCTTGATGTCCACCGACTGCCGGTTGAGGCTGGCGAACGCGGTCACCCGGATCAGCGCGCCCTCCAGCTCCCGGATGTTCGTGGAGATCCGGCTGGCGATGTATTCCAGCACGTCGGGCGGCGCGGCCAGGCCCTCCTGGATCGCTTTCTTGCGCAGGATCGCGATGCGCGTCTCCAGCTCGGGCGGCTGGACGTCCGTGATCAGCCCCCACTCGAAGCGGTTGCGCAGCCGGTCCTCCAGGGTGACGAGCTGCTTGGGCGCCCGGTCACTGGAGATCACGATCTGCTTGCTCGCGTTGTGGAGCGTGTTGAAGGTGTGGAAGAACTCCTCCTGCGTCTGCTCCTTGCCTTCGAGGAACTGGATGTCGTCCACGAGCAGGATGTCCACAGCCCGGTAGCGGGCACGGAACCCGTCCGCCTTGTGGTCGCGGATGGAGTTGATGAAGTCGTTGGTGAACTCCTCCGAGCTCACGTACCTGACCCGCGCGCCGTCGTACAGGCTCTGCGCGTAATGGCCGATCGCGTGCAGCAGGTGGGTCTTGCCCAGCCCCGAGTCGCCGTAGATGAACAGCGGGTTGTACGCCTTGGCCGGCGTCTCCGCGACCGCGACCGCGGCGGCGTGCGCGAACCGGTTGCTCGCGCCGATGACGAACGTCTCGAAGGTGTACTTGGCGTTCAGCCGGGCCGGCTCCCCCGCGGTGCGGCCGCCGCGGCTGTCCCACCTGTTCTGCGGCGGCTCCGCGCTCCCCGGCTGCGGTGGCTCGGGAGGAGCGACGCCGTCCTGCGGCTCCTGCGGGCCCTCCTGTGGATAGTCGGACGACGGCGGAGGCGCCGCGCCGGGGCGGGACTGCGGCCCGGGCCCGCGCTGCGGAAAGGAGGGCGAAGGGGAGAAGGAGTCGTGCTTGCGGCCGTCGCCCCCGGTCTCCTGGGGGTCGACCATCACGGCGATGCGCATCGGCCGGCCGAACTCCTGGGAGAGCGCGTGCGCGATGAGCGGCCGGAGCCGGACCTCGATGACTTCCTTGGCGAAATCGTTCGGAGCGGCGAGGAGGATGGTGTCGTTGATGAGCCCGGACGGCTGGGTCATCTGGAGAAACGCCCGCTGTTGTCCTGAAACGCCCTCATCGAGAAGGGTCCTCAGCGCGCGAGCCCACACCTCGTTGAGGTCGTCGGCCTCCATGGTCGGGCACTCCTCCCTAGCGCGGCCCCCGCAGATTCGCCGCGATCCGTTCTTTCACGCAGGTCCCGGCCGGAGGCGGCCCGGCGGGACCAGCCCCCGATACGTGATCCACAGAGGATCCACACGTTATGCACAGGCCGTCGCAAGGTCCCGGGCGCATCCACGTTCGATGGAGGAGGGTCCGGAGGGTTGACAGTAGTGGTGTGCGCGACCTGGGTTCAAGACGTTGTCCACAGCCTACTGGTAGCCGTGGGCGGCTCGTGTGGGCGATGTGCGGACCAGGAGAAGAACCCTCACGCGCGGAGAGAAGGCCACCTCCGGGCGTGCTCCGGTTTGACCTGTGGCAGGATCGCCCCCTAACGTGTGGAGGTCGGCTGGTCACGCGACGGCTCTTTCGCATGTCCACGCACTGGCGAGCCGCATCCTTGGAATGTTGCGCGTCCCGCGGCCTCCTGCGGGCGTATCTGAAGCCTGGAGTCCACTCGTGAGCAAGCGTACTTACCAGCCGAACAACCGTCGCCGCGCAAAGACCCACGGCTTCCGGCTGCGTATGCGCACGCGTGCCGGCCGTGCCATCCTGGCCGCCCGCCGTCGCAAGGGCCGCGCCGAGCTGACCGTCTGACGAGCGAAACCGTTGTCGCCCGCCGTCCCGGTGCCGGCGGGCGACAGTCGTAGTTCGAGGAAGTTTCGGTGCTGCCGTCCGCGTCCCGAATGCGGCGCGGTGATGAGTTCGCCGACGCGATCCGGCGCGGGCAACGCGCCGGCCGCCCCACCCTTGTCGCGCATCTGAACGTGCACGACACCGAGGGGCCGCCGTCGGTGGGTTTCGTCGTGAGCAAGGCCGTCGGTGACGCCGTGACCAGGAACCGGGTGAAACGCAGGCTCAGACACCTGATGCGGACCCGACTCGACCGCCTTCCGCGAGGTAGCCTGCTTGTGGTACGCGCCAACCCTGCTGCCGCGTCCGCGCGGAGCGAGCACCTGGCCGCCGAACTCGACATCGCGCTCGATCGTTTACTCCGGCGGCGGGGGTCCACCCCGCGGACCCTTACGGATGGACGGTCATGACAGTCGAGCAGTCGAGTCCCGGGCGAGCGGGCGCCTCCGACGTGCGACCCACCCTGGCCGCGCGTGTGCTGCTCGTCCCTATCAGGTTCTACCGGGCGTTCATCAGCCCGGCGCTCGGCCCTCGATGCCGATTCGAGCCGTCCTGTAGCGCCTACGGGCTTGAGGCCATCGCCGTACACGGAGCGGTGCGCGGATCGTGGCTGACCATCAGGCGCATCGGGCGTTGCCACCCGTTCCATCCCGGAGGTTTCGACCCGGTGCCCCCACCCCGAGGCCGGTCTCACGACACAACGCAAGGGAGCTAGCTCGGTGGAGCTGTCATTCCTCAACTGGCTGTATACCGCCGTGGCATGGGTGATCACCCAGATCCACGCCGGTTACAGCACCTTCCTCGCCCCGGACAGCGGGTTGACCTGGGCGCTGACCATCATCACGCTCACCGTGCTGATGCGCCTGCTGATCTTCCCCCTCTTCCTCAAGCAGATGCGCTCGTCGAGGAAGATGCAGGAGCTCGCTCCCAAGGTGCAGGAGCTGCGCAAGCGCTACAAGAACGACAAGCAGCGCATGAACCAGGAGGTCATGCGCGTCTACCAGGAGGCGGGCGCCAACCCGCTCGGTGGCTGTCTGCCCATCGTCGCGCAGTTCCCGATCTTCATCTCCATGTTCACGGTCCTCCGGGCGATCGCCGAGGACCAGGACAAGTTCGGTATGACCAAGGAGCTGGTGGACAGCGCGCGGCACGCGCACATCCTCGGCGCCCCGCTGCCCGCGACGTTCTTCACGAGCAGCGCCGACATCGAGGCGTTCGGCGCCGACCCGGTCATGACGAAGATCGTCCTCGCGTGCTTCGTCGCGATCAGCTCGCTCACCACGTTCCTCACGGTGCGGCAGAGCGTGAAGCGGTCGATGCAGCAGATGGTCGACAACCCGATGGCGCAGCAGCAGAAGATCCTGATGTACATCTCGCCGCTGTTCGCCATCTTCAGCCTCAACTTCCAGCTCGGTCTGATCCTCTACTGGGTCACCACCAACGTGTGGACGCTCAGCCAGCAGCACTGGTTCTACAGCCGTCACCCGATGCCGGTCGTGGACGAGAAAGGGAACGTGACGACGCCGCCGCCTTCCCACGGCGTCTTCAGCAAGGTGCTGGGCAAACCGAAGACCCCCTCGGCTCCTCCCGCTCCGCCGGAGCCTAAGATCGTCCGTCAGCAGCCGTCGCGTCAGTCGCGTAGCAAGCGGACCGGCAGCAAGAAGTCGTAGGAGAAGGAGAGACCGGACGTGACCGAAGCCGAGGAGAGCGTCAAGCCTGCTCCCGACGTCGCCGCCCTGGAACAGGAAGGTGAGATCGCCGCCGACTACGTCGAGGGGCTGTTGGACATCGCCGACATCGACGGCGATATCGACATGGATGTCGAGGGCGACCGCGCGGTCGTTTCAGTGGTCGGCGTCAAGGGAAGCGACCTGGTCGGCCCCGGCGGCGAGGTGCTGGAGGCGCTCCAGGAGCTCACCCGGCTCGCCGTACACCGCCAGACCGGCGAGCGGTCCCGGCTCATGCTCGACATCGGCGGTTATCGGGAGCGCCGCAGGGCCGAGCTGACCAAGATCGGCGCCGCCGCCGCGGACGACGTGAAGCGGAGCGGCGAGCCCAAGGCGCTCCAGGCGATGACCCCGTTCGAGCGGAAGATCGTGCACGACGCGGTCGCCGCGGCCGGCCTCCGCAGCGAGTCCGAGGGCGAGGAGCCCCGGCGTTTCGTCGTCGTGCTTCCCGCGTAGTCCCGCTTTCGCATCGAAGGCCGTCGATCCTCCGAGGGTCGGCGGCCTTTGCCGTACCCGGCGGAGGAACGCGAGCCACCGCGGAAGGTATCGAGAGCGCAGGGAAGGAACCATCAGCGGGATCTCCCGCGAGCCCCGTGGGCCGGGATCGGCGAGAGGTGTGCTGGAACGGAAGCGACCATGAAGCCCCGGCCGGAGCGGGGCGGCTACCCTTACCCCGAGAGCATCCATAGATGAGTGAGTGATGACGGAAAGCAACGAACTGCCCGAGGCGCCCGCGATGGCGCGAGAGGTGTTCACCGGTGAGGCATTGGGCAGAGCCGAGGCGTTCGCGAAGCTGCTCGCGGGCCCCGGTGTGGTACGCGGACTGATCGGGCCACGCGAGGTCCCCCGGATCTGGGATCGCCATCTGCTCAACTGCGCGGTGGTGGCGGAGGCCATCCCCGAGGGCGTGCGACTGGTGGACATCGGTTCCGGCGCCGGCCTGCCCGGTCTGGTCCTGGCGATCGTCCGCCCCGACATCACGGTGACGTTGCTCGAACCGCTGCTGCGCCGTACCACCTATTTGGGGGAGTGCGTGGAGGCGCTGGAGCTGGGCAACGTGGAAGTGCTGCGCGGCCGGGCCGAGGAACTGGCGCGCAAGCGCGTTTTCGACGTCGCCACGGCGCGTGCGGTGGCCCCGCTTGACCGCCTGCTTGCCTGGTCCATGCCTCTTCTTGAGGAGGGCGGCGAGCTTCTCGCGATGAAGGGCGAGCGTGCGGCCGAGGAGCTCGACGCGGCCGGGCCGCAACTCAAGGCGTACGGGGCGCGTAGCGCCGAGCTTGTTACGGTGGGGCACGGTAAGGTCGAGCCGCCGACCACTCTCGTTCGCGTCGTCGCGGGCCGATCCCCTGAGCGGAGTGGGAAGGGCGCGCGGCACCGACGGAAGAGGTGAGGGTCGTGGCGGGTGCGGCTGGGGGCCTGGGTTGGCCGGAGAATCACATCGCCGTACCCTTGGAGATCGCGTCGGTAGGTCGGCCATCGGGGGTCGGCTGGCCTTTTATCTCTGTTTCGCAGGGTGAAAGGACGACCACCGTGTCCCAGACCCCCCTTAATCCCGGTGATTCCCCGCTGGTACGAGAGGCACTGAGCTCTGTGGTTTCACGTGAAACAGCGACGGCCGCTCCGGCGGCCGCGCCTTCGATTGGATACTCCACACGGGACGAGGAGGCGTGGCCCCGCCCCCCGAAGTGCCGAGTGATGACGGTGGCGAACCAGAAGGGCGGCGTCGGAAAGACCACGACGACCGTGAATTTGGCCGCCGCCCTCTCCATGCACGGGCAGCGCGTGCTGGTGGTCGACCTTGACCCTCAGGGCAATGCCTCGACGGCGTTGGCGACCGAACACCGGTCGGGGGTGCCGTCGGTTTATCAGGTGCTGGTGGACAATCTCCCGTTGGATTCGATTGTGAAGCCGGTCCCGGAGATGCCGAACCTCTATTGCGCTCCGGCGACACTGGATCTCGCGGGTGCGGAGATCGAGCTGGTGCCGATGGTCGGCCGCGAGACCCGGTTGAAGCGGGCGTTGAGCGCGTTCGACTCGATGGAGCTGGACTACATTCTGATCGACTGCCCGCCGTCACTCGGACTTCTCACGGTGAACGCGATGGCGGCGGCGCAGGAAGTGCTCATCCCGATCCAGTGTGAGTACTACGCGCTCGAAGGGCTCACCCAGCTTATGCAGAACGTCGAGCTGGTGCGGGTTCACCTGAACCAGGAGCTGAACGTCTCGACGATCCTCTTGACCATGTACGACGGGCGTACCCGCCTGGCTTCCCAGGTCGCCGAGGAGGTGCGGTCACACTTCGGGGACACGGTGCTCAAGGCGGTCATCCCGAGAAGTGTCCGCGTGTCGGAGGCGCCCAGCTACAGCCAGTCGGTCATCACGTATGACCCCGGTTCGAGCGGGGCGCTGGCGTACAAGGAGGCCGCGCGCGAGATGGCGCACCGCGGCGCGGCGGTAGCGGGGGCATAGCGGGTTGCGGGCACGGAATGAGCCCGCGCGGCGGTAACCTCTCGTGGTGGAGTGCCCGGCGACTCTGAGATCGCTGGGCACTGCCTTTCGTACGGTGTTGTGCGGTGTTAAGGAGCAGCGGTGTCTCAGCAGCGTCGGGGACTGGGCAAGGGGCTTGGGGCACTGATTCCCACCGGGCCGATCGTCGAGCCGACGATCGCGGCCGGGCCGCCGGCGGCGGAGCCTGCCGACACCGGTCTCCGGCCGGTCGAGGGAGCCTACTTCCAGGAGGTCCCACTCGAGGCGATCGTGCCCAACCCGCGCCAGCCGCGTGACGTGTTCGACGAGGAGCGCCTGGACGAGTTGGCCACCTCCATCTCCGAGGTCGGCCTGCTTCAACCGGTCGTCCTACGCGCCAGCGGAGACGGCCGATTCGAGCTGGTGATGGGGGAGCGGCGGTGGCGCGCCTCGAAGCTCGCCGGCCTGGAGAAGATCCCCGCGATCGTCCGCAGCACCCAGGACGACGAGATGCTCCGCGAAGCGCTGATCGAGAACCTTCAGCGCGAGCAGCTCAACGCCCTGGAGGAGGGGGCGGCGTATCGCCAGCTCCTCGATGACTTCGGGGCCACCCACGAGGTCCTGGCCAAGAAGGTCGGTCGGTCGCGCTCGCACATCACCAACACCCTCCGGCTGCTCAATCTGCCGTCGAACGTCCAGCTCCGGCTGGCGGCGGGGACGATCAGCGCGGGACACGCCCGCGCGCTGCTCGCTCTGGACGATCCGGCGGCGCAGGAGCGGCTGGCGACGCGCATCGTCGCTGAGGGCCTCTCGGTCCGTACGGTCGAAGAGATCGTCGCCCTCGGTGAGGCCACCGCAGGACCGGCCCCGCGCAAGCCGCGTGAGAAGAAGCCGGCGGCCCCCGCGCTCCGCAGGCTGGCGGAGCAGCTTTCCGATCACTTCGAGACCCGGGTGAAGGTCGACCTGGGTTCCCGCAAGGGACGTATCGTCGTCGAGTTCTCCACGATCGACGATCTGGAGCGCATCATCGGCACGATGGCGCCTGAAACGGTCGCCAGCGTACGCGACGGCGACGAATAGTCAGAGCTTGTGCGCGCGCTGTGTTTCACGTGAAACACAGCGCGCAGGTCAAGGGTGAGAAGCATGTCTCCGCACGCCTGACCCGGCCGTTGCCTGCGGCTTGGACACGCGGGGGAGCCGTCGCGTGGTCGGTGCCGGTACTGGTGCCGCCTGGTGTGTGATGACGAATCGGCGCTGCCCCGCTTGAGCGGCGCTGTGATGGGGACGGGTGCCCCACATCACGGAGTACGCCGCGATTGCGGAGGCGAGGGCGCGGCACCGCATCGGCGGGCAGGCGGCCACTGATCTGGCGGCGCGGCAGAAGACTGCGGCGAATCCATCCTGCAAACCGGCTGCCTCGCAGCCCTCCGGCGGACGTACTGTACGACTGCGCCGTCGGCCACACGATCTGGGCGGGTTCTTCGCTCCCGCCCGCCCATCGCCGGAGGAGGCCGAGGCGTGCGCCGTGACGGCCCTCGCCCGTCCGTGGCTTGGCGCGGCACAGCAGGTGAGTACTTCTCCGGTCGGCCGTCACGGTGGCCGGTGAGCGTCGCGGCGAGCCAGGATCTGACGGACGGGGCGAACACGGTCGACATCTCGTCTCCTCTGCGAGAGGTCGTCTGTGTGGGGGGCCGTTTCGTGCGGCATCCCAGGGGACCGGGCAGGCACGTAATCCCAGAGGGACCTGGCGGACGGCGACACTCCCGGCTGTGTGCCTGGGAGGAAGCGCAGCGGCGAGATCTGCGGTGCGCGCGGCATCAACCCCGGGGTCGCGGAATTTCGGGGATGGGGCGGACCGGGGCGGCGAGAGCGGCGAGGGCCCGCGGGCCGCACACTTCCGATGGACCGGTCGCCCCGGCGAAGCGCCGCCCCTTCCAACCGGACAGGCGTGCAATCCCAGAGAGACCTAGCGGACCGGCACCCTGCCCGTCCGCGTGCCCTGGGCCGGGGGAGTGCAGCGGCGAGATCTGCGCCCGGGCGCGGGACTGGCGAAGTCACCGAGTCCCGGGGTGAGGCGGACGGGGGCGGCGAGATGCCCCGTCCGGAGGGCGGCAGGGGAGCTTTTGGAAGGGGGGATGGGGGGAGGGGTTTCACGTGAAACACGGGAGGGGCTGGCCTCCGGCCAGGATCCGTCCAAGAGCCCGGCTGCAGTGGCGTCCACGAAAGAAGCCGGCACCGGCAGAATCCACAAGCAACCTCGGCCCCGCGCGTTAAGGCCCCAAGGAAACCATCCCTTGAACGGATCCAGGGAACGTCCGACGCCCCGCCACCAGCAGGATCCGCCCAGAACCGCGCCCTGGTGGCGTCCTCCATAGAAGCCGGCACCGGCAGGAATTCCAGGCAATTTCGGCTTCGTATGGGGAGACCCCAAGGAGCTCGCTCCCTTGGACGGATCCCGGGAACCGCCCGGCGTTCCGCCACCAGCAGGATCCACAAGCAACCTCGGCCTTGTGCGGAGAGGTCCCAAGGAGCCCCATCCGGACGGATCTCGGAAAGGGCTCCGGGCAGTGGCGATGGCCGCCCGCCTCGAAGGCGGCCGGAATCATGCCCTGGCGGGAGTGTGGAACCTCGGCGCCCCCCCGGCAGGAGCAGAGGGGGGACCCCGAGCAGAAGTAGAGGGGGGACCCCGAGCCGAAGTAGAGGGGGGACCCCGAGCCGAAGTAGAGGGGGGACCCCGAGCAGGAGCAGAGGAGGGACCCCGGGCAGAAGCAGAGGAGGGACCCCGAGCAGGATCCCTCCGGTGGCGGAAGAGTCAGCCTCGACGGGCGGCGAGTTCGAGGAGTCCCTTACAGAGGGTGCCGAGATCGCGCCCGGCGGCCTCGGCGGCCATCGGGAGCAATGAGGTCTCGGTCATGCCGGGAGCGACGTTCACTTCGAGGAAGTAGGGGCGGCCGGTCTCGTCCACGATCAGGTCGGTACGGGAGACGTCCCGCAGCCCGAGCGCCGCGTGTGCGGTGACGGCCATCGCGGCGCACGCCTCGGCGTCCTCCTGTGACAGCCGGGCGGGAGCGAAGAACTCGGTGTGCCCGGCCGTATAGCGGGCCGCGTAGTCGTAGACACCGCCGTCGGGCACGATCTCCACGGGAGGCAGGGCCACCGGACCGTCTCCGAGGTCCACGACGGACACGGCGACCTCCACTCCCGCGATGTACTTCTCGATCAGCACGGTGTCGCCGTACGCGAAGCAGCCGACCATGGCGGCGGGCAGTTCCTCGGCGGACCGCACGATGGAGGCGCCGAGTGCCGAGCCGCCGCGGGAGGGCTTGACGAACAGCGGCAGGCCGAGCCGGTCAACGATGCGGGCGAGCACCGCGCTCGCCCCCAGATCGTGGAAGGTCTCCTTGGGCAGGGCGATCGAGTCGGGCGTGTTCAGCCCCCACGAACGGACGACCGCCTTCGCCGTCGGCTTGTCGTAGGCGACCCGGCAGGCGTCCGGGGTGGCCCCCACGTACGGAACGTCGAGGAGCTCCAGCACGGAACGGATGGCACCATCCTCACCGGCTCCGCCGTGCAACGTCACGAAGACGGCGTCCGGCGGGTCGGCGAGCACGGCGGGAACAAGGGTGGCGTCGGTGTCGCGAGTCTCGACGACCACCCCGGCCGCGCGCAGGACCTCGCTGACCCGGCGGCCGGAGCGGATGGAGACCTCTCGCTCATACGAAAGGCCCCCCGCCAACACCAGCACATGCGCCAAGTCACTCATAGGGAGAGGGCCTTTCTCACTTCGGGATTCCGGTACGGCCAGCCCGAACAGGCTAGCCGTACCGGAACCTCAGGCGAGGTCCGGACCCGGCGTGTCGACTCCGGGGTGCTCGGGCACGGAGCCGGTGCCGAAGGTGTCGCGCAGTTGCAGCTCCTGCTCGATCACGCCGGCGAGCCGGCGTACGCCCTCACGGATGCGCTCGGGCTCGGGATAGCAGTAGGAGAGCCGCATGTGCTGGGCGCCGCCGCCGTCGGCGTAGAAACCGGTGCCGGGGACGAACGCGACACGTTCGGCCACCGCGCGCGGCAGCATCGCCTTGGAGTTGAGCCCCTCGGGAAGGGTCATCCACACGAAGAACCCGCCGGCGGGACGGGTCCACGAGCAGCCGGCGGGCATCAGTACCTCGAGCGCGTCGAGAAGGGCGTTGCGCCGTTCCCGATACAGCTCTCGGAAGGATTTGATCTGCTCGCGCCACGGCTGGGTGGCGAGGTACTGCCCGACGGCGAGCTGGGTGAAGGTCGAGTGCGACAGCACGGCCGACTCCATGGCGAGGACCAGCTTCTCGCGGACGGCATGCGGCGCGAGCGCCCAGCCCACCCGGAAACCCGGGGCGAGAGTCTTGGAGAACGAGCCGAGGTAGACCACGCCGTCCGGGTCGTCGGCCCGCAGCGCGCGCAGCGGCTCGCCGTCGAACCCGAGCAGCCCGTACGGATTGTCCTCGACGACCAGGACGCCGGCCCGCTGGCAGATCTCCAGCACCTGCCTGCGGCGGACCTCGTTCAGGGTCACGCCGGCCGGGTTCTGGAAGGTCGGGATGGTGTAGAGGAACTTGACCCGCCGACCGGCGGTGTGCAGCGCGTAGATCGTCTGCGCGAGCGACTCGGGCACGATGCCCTGGTCGTCCATCGCGATGTGCACGACCTTGGCCTGGTAGGCGCTGAAGGTGCCCAGCGCACCGACGTAGGAGGGCCCCTCGGCGAGCACCACGTCGCCGGGGTCGATGAAGATCCGGGTGATCAGGTCGAGGGCCTGCTGGGAGCCCACGGTGACGACGACGTCGTCCGCCCCGGCCTCGATGCCCTCCATCCGCATGACCTCGCAGATCTGCTCGCGCAGGTCGGGGTCACCCTGGCCGGAGCCGTACTGGAGCGCGACCGGGCCGCGCCTGGCGACCAGGTCGGCGACCAGTTCGCCGACCACGTCGAGGGGGAGGGCCGTGACGTACGGCATGCCGCCGGCGAGCGAGACCACCTCGGGCCTGGACGCGACGGCGAAAAGAGCTCGAACCTCGGAGGCGACCATCCCGGTAGCTCGTGCGGCGTACCGATCGACATAGGCGTCAATTCGCGACCCTTGGGGCGCGGTCGTCCGACCGTGATCGAGCTCGTGCGTCACGGTCCACCTCCGTTCACGTAGCCGAGAAACCAGACTACGGCAGCGCCGCCGTTCCGACGCCGCCGGGTTGCCCTCCGGTGACGGCACGCGACGCCGGACGTGGGCGCGGGAAGCCGTCGCGGGTACGGCGACCGGGCGCGTTCGCTGAGTTACGATGCCAGCGGAAGGCGCGATGGTCGTGTGGTTTTCCACACATCCGACGGCGTTTTCGGGGGCTCATGTACTCCTCTCGGGGATTGGGGCAACAGGTGTCGCGTCGGCTGGCCAACGTCACTCTGGACAATCTCGACGATCTGCCGCGGCGATGTCGGCGCTGCGTCTTCTGGGAGCTCGATCCCATGAGCGGTGAGCGCGCGGTGCAGGCGGGCGATCCCGGCCTGGAGAAGGAGGCCTGGATCTCCGCGACCCTGCTGGAGTGGGGGAGCTGCGGCAAGATCGCGTACGTGGACGGTGTCGCGGCGGGTTTCGTGCTCTACGCGCCGCCGCTGTACGTGCCGCGGTCGGTGGCGTTCCCGACGTCCCCGGTCAGCTCGGACGCGGTGCTGCTGATGACGGCGCACATCATCCCGGAGTTCTCGGGAGGCGGCCTCGGCAGGATGCTCGTCCAGGGGCTCGCCAAGGACCTCACCCGTCGCGGCGTGCGGGCCATCGAGGCGTTCGGCGACCTGAAATGGGAGCAGCCCAGTTGCGTGGTGCCCGCCGAGTACCTGCTCTCCGTGGGGTTCAAGACGGTGCGTCCGCATCTGAGGTTCCCGCGGCTCCGGCTGGAGCTCAAATCGGCCGTCTCGTGGCGTGAGGACGTCGAGGTGGCGCTGGAGAGGCTGCTGGGGTCGATGAGTCCGGAGCGGGCGCTTCGCCCCGTCTGAGGCGATCTCAGCGCGTTCCGGCGCCCCGATACGCGGAAGCCCCCTGCGCCGTGATCGGCGAGGGGGCTTCGCTGTGGGTGGGTGCCGCCGGGAAGGCGGTGGTACGGCTCGCGCCGCAGGGGGCACCGGTCAGATGATGCCCTCGAGCTCGCGGAGCAGCATCGCCTTCGGCTTGGCGCCGATGATCTGCTTCACGACCTCTCCACCCTTGTAGACGTTCATCGTCGGGATCTGGAGTACGCCGTAGTCCCGAGGAGTCGACGGGTTCTCGTCGATGTTCAGCTTGACGATGGTCAGCCGGTCGGCGTTCTCGGTCGCGATCTCCTCCAGGATCGGCGCGACCTGGCGGCACGGACCGCACCACTCCGCCCAGAAGTCGACGAGGACGGGCTTGTCGCTCTTGAGTACGTCGGCTTCGAAGGTGGCGTCGGTCACGCTCTTGATGGCGCCCAATGTTCTCTCCCCTTACTCGGTGTGGAGGGTTCAACCGCGGGGCCGGGCCCCGCATTCCCCGGGCTAGCTGTTGTGATGGGCGAGCCAGCGCTCGGCGTCGATGGAGGCGGCGCAACCCGTGCCCGCGGCGGTGATCGCCTGGCGGTAGGTGTGGTCCACGACGTCGCCCGCCGCGAAGACGCCCTCGATGTTGGTGCGGGTGCTCGGAGCCTCGACCTGGATGTACCCGTCGGCGTCCAGGTTCACCTGGCCCTTGACGAGCTCGGTGCGCGGGTCGTGGCCGATCGCGACGAACAGGCCGCCGACGGCGAGCTCGCTCTCCTCGCCGGTCTTGCGGTTGCGGATCCGCACGCCGGTGATCTTGGTGTCGCCGAGCACGTCTACGACCTCGCTGTCCCAGATGAAGCGGATCTTGTCGTTGGCGAACGCCCGGTCCTGCATGATCTTGCTGGCGCGCAGCTCGTCGCGCCGGTGGACGACGGTCACCGAGGTGGCGAAACGGGTGAGGAAGAGCGCCTCCTCCATCGCGGTGTCGCCGCCGCCGACCACGACGATGTCCTGGCCGCGGAAGAAGAAGCCGTCGCAGGTGGCACACCAGGAGACGCCGTGCCCGGAGAGGCGCTTCTCGTTCTCCAGGCCCAGCTCGCGGTAGCCCGATCCGGTGGCGAGGATGACGGCCTTCGCGTAGAAGGTGCCGCTGTGGGTCTTGACGACCTTGGGGTTGGCGTTCAGGTCGACCTCGACCACGTCGTCGGCGACCAGCTCGGCCCCGAACCGCTCGGCCTGCTTGCGCATGTTGTCCATGAGATCGGGTCCCATGATGCCGTCGGGGAAGCCGGGGAAGTTCTCCACGTCGGTGGTGTTCATGAGGGCGCCGCCCGCGGTCACCGACCCCTCGAACACCAGGGGGTTCAGTTCCGCGCGGGCCGAGTAGACGGCCGCCGTGTAGCCGGCGGGCCCCGACCCGATGATGATCACGTTACGGACGTCGCTCAACGGTCTGCCTTTCGATCCGGGTGATGCCAGTCGCGTCAACAGATCCTAGGCGTCCGGGATTCCCTCCACCCCTTTCCGCCGCTCCGGCCGACAAACGAGACAGCCCCCACCGTCGTGGCGGGGGCTGTCCGGAGGTCGTACGTACGGTGGGTCACTTCCAGGTGGCGAGGCTTTCGGGCCGGAGACTCTTGCAGGAGGAGTCGACCACCACCACGCGCACCGCGTTGATGTTCTTGTCCTCCCAGAAGGCCATGATCGTGGCCTCGTTGCCGTTGTAGAACGCCTTGTCGACTCCGATGGGCTTGCGGTCGAGCTGGTCGGAGAACCGCTTGACGCACTTGTCGAGCGGCGCGTCGTCCACCGTGTCCGACGCCGGACCGGCGCCGAAGTAGCTGAGCAGCGGGCCGTTCAGCTCCCGGCTGGTGTAGTTGTACTTGCTCTCGGAGACGGTGTAGGCCAAGGCCGGCGTGCCGGCCGAGGGGCTGCCGTCCGATCCCACGTACTCGACCGCGGGGGTCGAGCCGCCCTGGGCGGACAACACCGTCGTGGCCACCCCGGTGCCGCCGATGACGACCGCCGCCGCGGCCGCCGCCACAGCCGGTATCCGCCACGGTCTCCGCCGCCTCCTGGGGACGACGGGCACGACTGTGCCGTCGTCCGCGACGACGCCGAGAGTGGCCGCGGCGGGCGCGTCCTCCTCCTTGGGCGCCGCCGTCTCCCACGGCGCGTCCCGCATGATCCGGCCCCAGTCGGGGTTCTCCACGACGCGGAGCCCCTGTTCGCCGGCGTCGCCGACGTGGTCGAGGTCCCGGGACGCTTCGGCGGCCAGCGCGCGATCGATGCGCATGGCGACGCCCAACGGCATCGCCGGCACCGGGACCGCGGCCAGCACCTCCCGAACCGCCGCCAAGTCGGCAAGGCTCTCCCCGCAGGGGTCGCAGACCGCGAGATGCTCGCGGACCCGCCGTGCCGTGGCGTCGTCGAGGAGACCTTCCGCCAACTCGGCGAGGATCTCCAGGTCGTAGTGCGTATCACCCGTCACGAAGTTCTGCTCCCTTCGCGGATGAGACGCGAGTCCGGTCGGATCGGTTCCGCAGATGCGAAAGAATCGGGGCAAGTTTCGCGCGTCCGCGAGCGCAGCGGCTCTTCACGGTGCCTGCGGGAACGCCGAGCACACCGGCCGCGTCCTCCACGGAATAGCCCATCATGTCGACCAGGACCAGGGCCGCGCGCTGGTCCGCGGGCAGCACCTTGAGCGCGGACGTGACGTCCATCGACACCTCGCGCTCGCCGGCCTGGTCGGGCATGGGCATGTCCCGCTCGGCGGCTTCGATCAGCTCGTCGTCGGCCACCGGCCGTACGGACTTGCGGCGCATCCTGTCCAGGCAGGCGTTCACCACGATGCGGTGCAGCCACGTCGTGACCGCCGCCTCGCCGCGGAAGCTCTCCGCCTTGCGGTAGGCGGACACGAACGCATCCTGTACGGCGTCGGCCGCCTCGTCCGGGTCGCCGAGGGTCCGCAGGGCGACGGCCCACATGCGGTCCCGGTGGCGCTTGACGATCTCGCTGAACGCATGGGGATCGCCGCCGATGTGGCGGCTGAGAAGGTCGGCATCGCTCACCGACCGGGCGGCGTGCTCAGCCGGTGGGAAGTTATCAGGTGGGGGATTCACTTGGCCTGCTATGCCGATCCAGGGGAATGCACTATTACGTCATAGATGGTGCCACGATATCTACCCTCATGGGGCGGAAGCCGGGTGAACCAGATCAAAACGTACTGACCGGTGACCGGCTTGCCGGGCGTGAGGGTCACCGTCCCCGAGACGTTCTTGACCTCGGCCACGGTCTTCAACGCGCTCAGAGTGGCGGAGTTGCCGACCTTGAGCTGCACGGACGCGCCCGGGGTGTCGGCCAGCGTCACCATGACGTCGGAGATCGAGACCGGCTGGTTCATGTCGAGGATGAGCCCGACACCCTCCTTCAACCGGCCGAAGTCCGCGCTGTTGTAGCTCGTGGTGTGCCACTCGGTCGACGGCTTGCCGTCGATGGCGTTCGAGGAGAACTGCGGGTTCTCCTCCTGATCGTCCCCGAGCGGGTCGAACCCGACCGCGCCGACCGGCTTGACGACCACCGGCTTGAGGGTGGCCGTCGGCGCCACGGTCGGAGCGGGCGTGGCGACCGGGCTGTTCCCGATGCTCCTGCCCACCGTCCACGCGCCGATCCCGACGGCGAGCATGATCATGATGACCAGGGCGGTGACCAGGACCCGGCTGAGCGTCCCCGACGAGGTGCGGGGCGGCACGCCGGCGTTCGTCATCGTCGTCATCGCCATCGGCGGCATGGTGGACGACCGCGAGCTCAGCGTGTCAGGGGCCTCGGACTGCAGCACTGCCGGCGGCACCGGGCCCACCGGTACGGGGGAGGGGCGCGGCACCTCCGCCAGCGCCTCCGCCATCTGCGCCGGGGTGGACAGCGGCGCCAGCCCGCGCCTGCTCTCGGGCAGGAGCGCGCGGCAGGTGATGGCGTCCAGGTAACCCGGCACACCCGCGGTCACCTGGCGCGGGGTGCACACCTTGTCGTCGTCCAGCGGCGCCGAGGGAAGCCCTGTGTCCTCGTCGCTCGGCCAGTGGCCGGTCAGCGCCGCGTACAGCAGCCGCCCCAGGCCCTCGGCGTCGTCCCGGGCGGGGTCGTCGCTGGTGAGGCCGACGATCGCGGCGTCCACGGCCAGCCCGAGCAGCTTGACCGTGCCGCTGGAGGTCCACAGCAGGCGGGCGGGCGTGAGCTGGAGATGCGTGAGCCCCGACTCGTGCGCGTGCGCCAGCGCCTCGGCCGCCTCCGCGACCAGGGCGGCGCCGCGCTCGGGCTCCAGCCCCCCGGCGGTGATGAGGTCGGCGAGCGAGTCGCCGCTCACCCACTCGCTCACGACGTACGCGGTGTCGTCCTCGTGGGCGGCGTCGAACACCTGGGTCAGGCGGGGGTCGGTGAGGCGGCTGGCCGCGCGCGCGGCGGTCACGACCTCCTGCACCCTGTCGAACTCGGGCGAGAACGTGTGCACCGCGACCGGCCGGGCCAGGATCTCGTCGATGGCCTTCCAGAGGGTGACGCCGTTGGACTCGCTCACGCGGTCTTCGAGCCGGAACCGATCGGCCAGACGAGACCCCGGTTCGACCGTGGACATACTCATCAGGCCGCCTTACCCCGCAGCCGGCCGGCACGCATCAGACGATGCCGGGTGGATCCGTCCACGCCTTCTCGCTTCCGCTCGCCGGTCGAAGTCTTGGCGCACCATGCTAGTGCCGTACCGGTCCTGCCCGCCTTCCCCTTGGGCGACGCCTCACACCGGGCGGGCGGACATTAGCGCCTTACCCGTCCCGCCACCAGTCCAATGATGGAGCTGACCTCCGGGATCCGCATCATGTGCGCCGTGCCGAGGTAAAGCAGCAGACCGATCCCGCCGCCGGCCGCCAGCACGATCGCCGAGGTGAGCGCGGTGATGTCGGCGAACTGCCGGGTGACCCACAGGGCGGCCAGCGCGACCAGCGCCGCCGGGATCGCGGCGAAGTACATCTGCGAGAGCCCCGCGGCCACCTCCCTGCCGCCGAGACCGCCGACCTTGCGGCTGGCGAGCGTCCAGGCCACACCCGTGCCCAGCACGTACGCGATCATGAACGAGAACGCGAGGCCGATCACGATGTAGCGCGCGGGGAGCACGAGGTAGGCGACGAGGCTGAGCGCCGCGTTGATCAGGACGTTCACCCCGCCGAGGATCGTGGGCGTCCGCGTGTCGCCGAAGCTGTAGAACACCCGCAGCAGGAGCTGGAAGATCGAGAACGGCACCAGCGCCAGCCCGAAGACCTGCAGCACGTTGCCGATGTAGAGCGCGTTGCCTCCGGTCATCCGGCCCCAGGAGAAGATCAGGGTCGTCACCGCCGGGCCGAGCACCATGAGCAGCAGCCCGGCCGGCACGATCACCGACGAGATGAGCCGCACCGCCGACCCGAACTCGCCGCGTGCCGAGTCGAGCTCGCCGTCCGCCACGTACCGGCTCATGCGCGGCAGCATCGCGGTGATCACCGATACCGCGATGATGCCGTACGGGAGCTGGAAGAGCTGGAAGGCGTAGGCGTACGCGCTGTTGCCCGCGCCCGGCGCCCGCTCGCCCGCGCCGGTGGCGAGCTTGGTGGTGACCAGGAAGCCGAGCTGGGTGATGCCGACGTAGAGGAAGGTCCAGCTCGCCGTCCTGGCGGCCTCGCCGAGGCCGGTGTCGCGCAGCCCGAAACGCGGGCGGAACCGGAACCCGGCCCGGTGCAGGGCGATGACGAGGATGATCGCCTGGGCCACGATGCCCGCCGTGGTGCCCAGGCCGAGGAGCAGCAGGTCGCGGTCGGTCACCTCGTCGATGTTCGCCGAGGCGCCGCCGATCACGATGTAGGCGATGCCGACGCCGATGACCACGATGTTGTTCAGCACCGGAGCCCACATCGGGGCGGCGAACCTGTCGCGGGTGTTGAGGATCGCCCCCGCGAGCGCGCCGATCCCGAAGAAGGCGATCTGGGGGAGGATCAGCATCGCCAGCGTCGTCGCGACCTCGACCTTGCGCGGCGTCCAGTTGTCCGCCGTGTAGAGCTGCATGATCGGCCCGGCCAGGAGCACGCCGAGCACGGCGATCACAGTCAGGATGAGGATGGCGAGCGTCATCAGCCGCTGCTCGAACGCCTCGCCCGCGTCCTCGTCATGTTTCTGCGCCCGTACGATCAACGGCACGATCACGCTGCTCAGCACACCGCCGATGAGCAGGTCGAACAGGATGTACGGGATCTGGTAGGCCGCGTTGTACGCGTCGCCGAGCGCCCAGGTGCCGATCGCCGCCGCGATCACCGCGGTCCGCAGGAAGCCGGTGAGCCGGGACACCATCGTCCCGGCCATCATGATCGCGCTCGCGCGCAACATCCTGCTCATGCCGCCCCCTCGCCTGGCGGCTCGGGGCTGCATTCGCAGAGTGCGCTGTGTTTACTGATTCGCTCGCTCCGCTCGCTCATGCTTTCCCTTCGCCCGGCGGCTCGGCACGCCGTTCGCGGGGCGGGCCGTGCTCACCGGTCCGCTCGGGCGCCGGCGCCGTGCGGCGGGCGGCGGCGGGCCTGTCGGTTCGCTCGCTCAAGGCTTGTCTCCGTGGTCGGCGGGAACGGCCCGCTGCTCCACGGGCGCCGCGGCGTCGCGGGGGAGCGTCTTGCCGGACCGGCGCCGCAGGATGCGCATGACCACGGCGGCCAGCATGATCGCGAGGGCGGCGCCGACGATGACGAGGGCGATGCCGGTGTAGCCGGTGGCGCGGACGGTCACGTGGACCTGCTTGCCGTACGGCCTGCCGTCGGCGGTGAGGAGCTGCACGGCGATGGTGCTCTCACCGCCGTCGCCGTGCACGGTCACCGGGACGTTCACCAACTGGCTGCGGTTGTCGAGGATGTTGAGCTGCTCGGTCTCGTACACCCCTCCGCGCGCGTCGATCCCGAGGCGCGACTTGTCGTCCGACGTCACCCTGATCTTGAGCGCGATGCTCTCGGACAGCGAGTTGTCCACGCTGACCGGCACCTGGCCGTTGGCGCCCGCGAGCGCGCGGGGCGTGTCGATGACCGACACCTGGCCGGTCCGCTGCTCGATGGACGCGCGCACCTGCTTGACGAACCCGCTCGCCCGCTTGGCCTCGCCCCGCCAGGAGGCCGAGGCGAGCCGGAGGACGGCGTCGCCGAACAGGTTCTGCCGCTTGGTGGTCACGGTCTCGGCGATGTCCGCCTGGCGGCCGAGCTTCTTCACGCCGCCGAGGTAGGTCCGGGGCAGCTCGGCCTCGCGGTCCTGGTCGGTGTACACGAGGTCGGACCGCGGCACCTGCGCCTTGCCGGGCCGCACCGAGCTCAGCGCGGTCATCTGCAGCCACGGCGCCGACGAGGCGGCCTTGATCAGTCCGGACACGAACTCGGGGTCGGGGTTCCACAGGCGCGTGGAGGGCGCGGCGACCACGGTCCTGACCGGCTGCTGCGGTTGCCCGGACTGCTGCTGGCCCGTGCCCGACTGCTGCCCGAGCCCGCCCTGCGCGCCCTGCGGTTGCTCGAACGCGATCATCGCGGTCTCGGCGAGGAAGCGCTGCCGCGCGAGCGTGCCGGCACCGGGAACGGACGTGTCCGTGTCGAGGGCCTCGCTGAGCGTGGGGTCGGTGAGCAGCGCGGTGACCGGCCCGGAGACGGTGTCGAGGGTCGTCGCCGTGTCCGGGGTCGTGGCGACTTGAGGGTCCGGCGGCAGGGTGGAGCCGGACAGCAGGACGGTGCGCACGCCCGCGGTCGCCAGCTCGTCCAGGCCGTCGCGGTCGAGGGCGCCGCCCACCGGCCACGCCGTCGCCGTCGAGATCTCGCGGCCGAGGACATCGCCCGCGACCTCGGCGCCCCGCTTGACCGCGTCCTGCGTGGGCGTGTCCAGCCCGGCATGAACCAGCGCCGTAACGTCGGGATCCGCGTACGGCGTGGCGATCACGGGCCTGCTCGTGAGCGCGGCGCGCAGGCCGTCGAGCCAGCGGCGGGCGGACGGGTCGGCGGCCTTCTTCGCGCCGCCGCTCGCGGTCTTGACCGTGTACTCGCCGGTGGCGGTGCGGCGGGCGTCGTCGAGCAGCGCGGGGTCGACGAACCAGGTGACCGTGCGACCGCTCTTCTGCACGAGGTCGAGCAGCGAGGCGAGGCGGCCGGTGGAGACCGACGCGCGCAGGTCGTCGTCCATGAAGTCGGAGTCGCCCGCCCGGTGCGGCCGGTCCACGATCGGCATGGCCAGGGCGAGCTTGACCTTGGGCACGGGCTGCTCGGGCGGCACGTACGTCAGGAAGGTGCGCTCGATCTCGATCGGCTGCAGGCTGACCCCGTCCTGCACCTCGATGGCCAGGGGGTAGACGCCCTGGCGCGACATCCCGAGGTCGCGGGGGGTCAGGGCGAACTCGAACCGCAGCTTTCCCGCGCCGTCGAGCGGCGTGGCCTGCACCATGGTGCGGTAGGAGGGCGTGGGATAGCCCTGGCCGGCCGTGAAGGCCGCCATCTGTTCACGCGCCTGGAACGGCTGCCCCCAGTGGACGACGACCCGGACCGAGGCCGACGGCGTGCCGGTGACCACGCCGGAGATCGTCACGGGTGCGGCCGGATCGCGCAGCACCGCGGAGCTGATCTGCTCCACCACCAGCGGATCGGTCGCCCGGGTCGCCGTGGCCGTCGCGGCTCTCGTCGCCGCCGTGCCCGCGACAGCCGTACCGGCCATGCTCGTCGGAGCGAGCAGGGCGGACAGCAGGATCAGCGGAGCGGCCTTACGAATCACGTGCGGGCCAGGTGTGAGGATCGGCGCACGCCCAGAATGGTATGGCCTAAGCCGTCCTCATTGGGCTTGCCAGGGGTGTCAGAACGCGCGGCCGGGGCACCGCGAGGTCCGCCGGTGTGCCCGTCACCAGCGAGAAAAGGTGCCGGGCGCGGATTCGCAGCGCGGTGCGGCGCTCGCCCGTGACGGTGTGGACGAACTCGTCGGGATGGATGCCGTCGGCGAGTCGCCGGTCGACGAGGACCGTCAGCCCGTCGGGGAGCAGCAGCGGGCAGACGAGCCCGTCGGCGTAGTCGGTGACCGAGTTCACCACGAAGGCGGACGCGGCCGAGACGCGGTCGGCCCCGAGCACGGCCGCCACCGCGGACGGTGCGGGGGCCGTCCCCGCCGCCCCGACCACGGCCACCGGCGCGGCGGACCCGCGGGTCACCGCCTGGAAGACCGTGACGCGGACGCAGTGCGAGGCGGGGGCGCCGAGGACCTCCGGCAACTCGTCGGCGCATGTCAAGGGACGCGGAAGACGTACGATCTCATGGTGGATCTGGTGGGCGAGGAGCCAGCGGTGAATGGCGAGAGCGTCCTTCATCTCATTGCTCCTTGCCTCGTCCCAGAGCCCCCGGCACAGCCGTAAGAGGTGATCGCAGCGTGTCGGGGGAAACCTGTTCCGTGACCGAAGGACGTACCCAGCCTTGTCCGTTTCAAATCTGAGCGACATTCAGAAACGCTCCGTGGACGACCTGTTCCGGCGGATCGCTCCGGTCGCCGACGAGATCGGCCAGATGTTCGCCGCGCGCGGCCACGAGCTGGCCCTCGTCGGAGGGTCCGTCCGTGACGTCTTCCTCTCCCGCATCGGGAACGACCTCGACCTGACCACGGACGCCAGGCCCGAGCAGGTGCTGGAGATCGTCAAGGACTGGGCGGACGCCATCTGGACGATCGGCATCGACTTCGGCACGGTGGGCATCCGCAAAGGCGGCTGGATGCTGGAGATCACCACCTATCGCGACGAGGCGTACGACCGGACCTCGCGCAAGCCCGAGGTGGCGTACGGCGACACGCTGGAGGGCGACCTGGCCCGGCGGGACTTCGCGGTCAACGCGATGGCGGTGCGGCTGCCCCAGCACGAGTTCGTGGATCCGTACGGCGGGCTCTCGGACCTGATGGCCAGGGTGCTGCGGACGCCGGGCACGCCGGAGCAGTCCTTCGACGACGACCCGCTGCGGATGCTGCGCGCGGCGCGGTTCGCCTCCCAACTGGAGTTCACGGTCGATCCGAAGGCCGTCGAGGCCATGACGGCGATGGCCGGACGGATCGAGATCGTCTCGGCCGAGCGGATCCGCGACGAGCTGGACAAGCTCCTGTGCGGCGCGCACCCGCGCGCGGGCCTGTCGCTTCTCGTGGACACCGGGCTGGCCGCCCACGTCCTGCCCGAGCTGCCCAAGCTGCGTCTGGAGATCGACGAGCACCACCGGCACAAGGACGTCTACGAGCACACGCTGATCGTCCTGGAGCAGGCGATCGCGCTGGAGGAGGCCGGTCCGGACCGCGTGCTGCGCTGGGCCGCGCTGCTCCACGACGTGGGCAAGCCCAAGACCCGCAGGAACGAGTCCGGCGGCCGGGTGTCGTTCCACCACCACGAGGTCGTCGGCGCCCAGATGGCCAAGAAGCGGCTGTCGGAGCTGCGGTTCCCCAAGGACGTCGTGTCGGACGTGTCCCGGCTCGTGGAGCTGCACCTGCGCTTCCACGGGTACGGCACCGGCGAGTGGACCGACAGCGCCGTGCGGCGTTACGTGCGCGACGCCGGGCACCTGCTCGACCGCCTGCACAAGCTCACCAGGGCCGACTGCACCACCCGCAACAAGCGCAAGGCGGCCGCCCTGTCGCGGACGTACGACCAGCTCGAGGAGCGCATCGCGCGGCTGGCCGAGGAGGAGGAGCTGGCCAAGATCCGGCCGGAGCTCGACGGCAACGAGATCCAGGAGATCCTCGGCGTGTCCCCGGGCCCGGTGGTCGGCCGCGCGTACAAGCACATGCTGGAGGTGCGCATGGACCAGGGTGTGATCGGCAAGGAGGCGGCGCGCGAGGAGTTGCTCGCCTGGGCGAGGGCGCAGGACCTCGTGCCCTGACGTCCTGGAGGGCGCCTGCGGCCAAGCGGGTTTCCTGGGGTCAGCACGCCTCGTGCCTGACGCCCCGGAGGGCGCCTGCGGCAGCCTCAGGCGCTCTTCGACGTCTCGACGGGGGCGGTGCGGGCCGAGGGGACGAGCAGGCGGTATCCGAACGCCCCCAGCACGTACGCGCCGGCGATGACGCACAGAGCGGCGTAGGACCGGCCGTTCGGCGGGAGGATCGTCGCCGCGATCACCGCGCCGAGCACGGTCGAGCCGTTGAAGAGCATGTCGTAGATCGAGAACACCCGGCCGAGATAGACGTCGTCGATGTCCCGCTGCACGACCGTGTCGGCGCAGATCTTGACGCTCTGGCCGCCCACGCCGAGCATGAACCCGGCGACCAGGAACCCCCACTGCTGGAACGGCAGGCAGAGCACCAGCTCCAGCACTCCGCAGCCCGCCAGCATGGCCGGCACCCAGTTCTCGATGCCGAACCGCTCGGCCCCCCACGGCGTGATCAGCGCGGCGACGAAGAACCCCGCACCCGAGGTCGCCACCACGAGCGTGATGCCCTTGAGCGCCACTTCGGCGTCCGTCGTGAAGTAGTACCGGTACAGCATGACCACCAGCGCGATGGACATGCCGTACAGCAGGCGGTGGGTGGCCATGGCGCCGAGCGCGGCCGCCGCCGGGCGGCGCGAGAGGATGTGCCGCGTGCCGTTCGCGAGCCCCACGAGGACGTCCCGGATCACCTCGCTCGCCCGCGGCCGGTCCGGGTCGTACGGCGGGCCGAGCAGCTCGCGCGGCATCGTGCGCGCGATCAGCGCGCTGAAGCCGAAGGCCAGGCCCGAGACGGCGAGCAGGACGACGGTGCCGCCGGTGTGCGGGCCGAGCCCGAAGCGGAGCAGCAGCCCGATGCCCGCGCCGACGAAGGTCAGTACGGTGCCCGAGGTGGGGGTGACCGAGTTGGCGATCATGAGTCGCTCGGCCGGTACGACGTGGGGGAGCGACGCCCCGAGTGCGGCGAGGAAGAAGCGGTTGACGCCGAGCACGGCGAGCGCCGCGGTGTAGAAGACCGCTTCCGAGGCGCCGCCTGCCAGCAGGGCCGCGGTCAGGAGCAGCAGCGTGCCCCGGACGACGGGCGCGACGACCAGGATCTGCCGGCGTGACCACCGGTCGATGAACACCCCGACGAACGGCCCGAGCAGGCTGTACGGCAGGAACAGCACGGCCATGCCCGCGGCGATCTCCGCCGCGGTGGCCTGCTTCTCCGGGCTGAAGAAGGCGAAGCCGGCGACGGCGGCCTGGAAGATCCCGTCGGAGAACTGCGACACCAGGCGGGTTCCGAAGAGCCGCCTGAAGTCCCGCCCCCGCAGGACAACGCGCAGATCTGAGACGTAGGACACGCGGGACAGCCTACGTGGGGCGGCCGGACCGGCGTATCCGGATCATCCCTGAACCATCCCTGAAAACATTCATCACTAATTTCCCTTTTGTCGGGAAATCGGGTCATGTGGGAAGGGGGCTCGTGGAGCGATAACGGCTGTTCGCGAGGTTTCCGCGGGCGGACACCGTAACCTCGGTCGTGTGACCAATGACGAACATGTCGTGCTGGTCGACGGCGAGGGAAACCCCGTGGGCACGGCGCCGAAGGCAGAGGTGCACGGCACCGACACGCCGCTGCACATGGCGTTCTCCAGCTACGTCTTCGACCACGAGGGACGGCTGCTGCTCTCCCAGAGGGCCGGGCACAAGCAGACCTGGCCGGCGCAGTGGACGAACAGTTGCTGCGGGCATCCGCTGCCGGGCGAGGCGCTTCCCGACGCGGTGATCAGGCGGCTGAGGTACGAACTCGGGCTCGTCGTCGAGAGCGTCGATCTCCTGCTGCCCCGGTTCGCGTACCGGGCGGTCATGGACAACGGGACGGTCGAGAACGAGCTGTGCCCCGTCTACCGGGTGGTCGTCTCGGAGGAGCCGGCACCCAACGCCGACGAGGTCGACGCGGTGCGGTGGATGCCGTGGAAGCAGTTCGCCGACACGGTGCTCAGCGGCGAGCTGGACATCTCGCCCTGGGCGCGGGAGCAGGTGCCGCAGCTCGTGGCGCTGGGCCCCGACCCGCTGGCGTGGCCCGCCGGCGACCCGGCCGCGCTGCCCGCCGCCGTGCGGTGAGCTCTCGGCGGGACTCTCTGCGGAACACGGAAAACGCCCCGGCTCTCCGAAGAGCCGGGGCGCCCGGTACGGCTGGTCGACGGCGCCGGGTCAGCGGTCGGCCTCGCCGCGGATGAACCGCTCGACGGCCTCGCGGGCGTCGTCGTCGGAGTACTGCTCCGGCGGCGACTTCATGAAGTAGGACGACGGCGACAGCAGCGGGCCGCCGATGCCCCGGTCCAGCGCGATCTTGGCGGCGCGGACCGCGTCGATGATGATGCCCGCGGAGTTCGGAGAGTCCCAGACCTCCAGCTTGTACTCCAGGTTGAGCGGGGTGTCGCCGAAGGAGCGGCCCTCCAGGCGCACGTAGGCCCACTTGCGGTCGTCGAGCCACGGCACGTGGTCGGACGGGCCGATGTGGACGTCGGCCTTGGACATCTCGTGCGGGATCTGCGAGGTGACCGACTGGGTCTTGGAGATCTTCTTGGACTGGAGCCGCTTGCGCTCCAGCATGTTCATGAAGTCCATGTTGCCGCCGAAGTTGAGCTGGTACGTGCGCAGCAGCTCGACCCCGCGGTCCTCGAACAGCTTGGCCATCACGCGGTGGGTGATGGTGGCGCCCACCTGGGACTTGATGTCGTCGCCGACGATCGGCACGCCCGCCTCGGTGAACTTGGCCGCCCACTCGGGGTCGGAGGCGATGAAGACCGGCAGCGCGTTCACGAACGCCACCTTGGCGTCGATGGCGCACTGGGCGTAGAACCGGTCGGCCTCCTCGGAGCCGACGGGCAGGTAGGAGACCAGGACGTCGACCTTCGCGTCCTTGAGGGCCTGCACGACGTCGACCGGCCGCTCGTCGGACTCCTCGATGATCTCGCGGTAGTACTCGCCGAGACCGTCGAAGGTGTGCCCGCGCTGCACGGTGACGCCGAGGGGCGGCACGTCGCAGATCTTGATGGTGTTGTTCTCGGAGGCCACGATCGCCTCCGACAGGTCCCGGCCGACCTTCTTGGCGTCCACGTCGAAAGCGGCCACGAACTCGACGTCGCCGACGTGATAGTCGCCGAACTTCACGTGCATCAGGCCCGGCACTCGGCTGGCCGGGTCGGCGTCCTTGTAGTAGTGGACACCCTGCACCAGCGACGCGGCACAGTTCCCCACACCCACGATGGCTACGCGTACCGAACCCATCGCACTCGCTCCTTTACTCATCTGCCTCGGGCATATCCGCCCTCTTGGTTCCGTCCTGTACGGCATGCGGTCGTTCTGTCGTGCTCGGGTCCTCACGGGCCGTGGTGCCGCGCCGTTCGGAGTCGATCAGCTCGTTCAGCCACCTGACCTCGCGCTCGACCGATTCGAGCCCGTGGCGCTGGAGCTCCAGCGTGTAGCTGTCGAGCCGCTCCCTCGTCCGGGCGAGAGCCGTACGGACGCTGTCCAGGCGCTCTTCCAGCCGGCTGCGGCGGCCTTCCAGGATGCGCAGGCGCACCTCCGCCTCGGTGTGGCGGAAGAAGGCGAAGCGGATGCCGAAGCTCTCGTCCTCCCAGGAGGAGGGGCCCGACTGGGTGAGCAGCTCGTGCAGCCGTTCCTTGCCCTCGGCGGTCAGCTTGTACACGATCTTCGACCTGCGGCCGATGACGGTGTCCGCCGGCGGCTCCTCTTCGGTGATCAGACCGTCGTTGAGCAGGGCCCTGAGACAGGGGTACAGCGAGCCGTACGAGAACGCGCGGAACATCCCGAGCAGGGTGTTGAGCCGTTTCCGCAGCTCGTACCCATGCAGGGGGGTTTCGTGTAGCGAGCCAAGGACGGCGAGCTCCAGCATTCCACCACGCGGGCCGGTCACCGGAACACCTCCTTGTATCTCGCAGATGTATCGAACCGATACATCCGCAGGATACGTCCGCCTGGCATACCGTGCAACGTGTCAACGGCGGGGCACGATCCGGTAAAGAGCCGTAATCTGTGTCACATGCGGTCAGACTGGACGTCCTGGTCTCCTGGACGCGCCAAGCGGACGGCGTACTCGCCGGTCCGCGATGCCCGCATGGAATCGCGCGCTTCCCCAACCTGCGGGCGGTACCCCGTTCCTTCACCCTTTGTCGCCGATGTGAGCAAGATCACGCCAAATGTCGGTGATCACGGCGAACAATCGGGCGGCCAGGGTAAAAGCCGCGCCATTCCCTCCCGCGACTCCCCGGGAATGAGGAGAACTTCCCGTCCATGTGGTTCGGGTCTGCCATGGTTGGGGCTGGAACCACAGGCACGCCGCGACCGTCGTCGATACGGGCGGCGATCCTCAGGTTCGGGGTGGTCTCCTCAGTTCGTGAGGAGACGAGCCGCCCGCCCGCCGGCCCGACGTCGGCGACTTTCCCCTGATGACTGAACGAGGACGCGTGACCAACAGCAACTATGGACCGGAGCCGACCGGCCGTCCCGAGGGTCCCTCGGGCTCCGGTGGATCAGCCCGCCCTGGGCGCCGCCGTCGCGCGGACGCCGCGCCCGGTGATCAGTACGGCCGTGCCCCCCAGGGCCCACCAGGCGGACGTCCGGGCGCCCCGCGTCGCAGCGAGGCGGCCTTCGAGGACACACAGGGCATGCCGCCCGTCCAGCCGCCGCGCCCGGGACCGGATCCGCGTAGGAACGGTCCCGGCGGGCCCGGCGGGCAGGACCAGCGCACCCAGCGCCTGCCCCGCCCGGACGGCCTCGGCGGACGTGGACGGCCGGACGGCCCCGGTGGTCCGGGGGGGCCGGGGGGACCGCAGCGCGGCGGCAGGCCGGGCGGCGACCGGACACAGGTCATGGGCGCGCCTTCGGGCGAGCCGCGCCGCCGCGCCGACGGCGAGGAGACCCAGGCGATGCCCCCGGACGGCCGGCGCCGCCGGGGCGGTCGCGGCCCCGAAGGCCCGGGAGGGCGCGGACCCGGCGGGCGGGGCCCGCGGGACCCGCGCGACTTCGACGACGACGATGACGACGGGAAGCCGCGGCGCACCGGCTGGAAGCGGTTCATCCCCAGCTGGAAGATCCTCGTGGCCGGGTTCACCATCCTGGTGGCCGGCGTCTTCGGCATGATCGCCGTCGCGTACGCGAACACTCCGGTGCCGACCGGGAAGCAGGCGGACGCCACGGCCGAGGGCAGCGTGTTCTACTACCGCGACGGCAAGACGGCCATCGGCCGCATCGGCCAGTCGCGAGTGAACATCGATGACATCAAGAAGATCCCCATGCACGTGCAGGACGCGGTGATCGCCGCGGAGAACCGCAGCTTCCGCGAGGACTCCGGCATCTCCTTCAGCGGCCTGATGCGGTCGGTCTACATGACCGTCACCGGCGAGCAGGTCCAGGGCGCCTCGACGATCACCCAGCAGATGGCCAGGAACTACTACGACGGCCTGAGCAGGGAGGTCAGCGCGCAGCGCAAGATCAAGGAGATCTTCGTCGCGATCAAGCTCAACAAGGAGAAGTCCAAGGACGAGATCCTCCTGCAGTACCTCAACACGGTCCCCTTCGGCCGGGGCGCCAACGGGATCGAGGCGGCGGCCCGGGCCTTCTTCAAGAAGCACGTCTGGGAGCTGGACGAGGGCCAGGCCGCCTACCTCGCCGGCCGCATCCAGAGCCCCAGCCGGTTCGACGTGGAGGAGAAGAAGAAGAACTTCGCCCTCACGCGGGAGCGCTTCGCGTACGCCATCGACGGCATGGCCAAGCTCGACCCGGCCAAGTACGGCGGGCTCCCGGCGAAGTACGGCGTGCAGGTCGTCGACGGTCTGCCGAAGCTCGTCGACACCAAGAAGTTCCCCAAGCTCGCGAAGGACGACGACAAGAACGTCTACGGCGGGCTCAAGGGCTACATGATCGTCCAGGCCATGGAGGAGCTGAAGGATCGCGGCATCTCGCCGGACATGGTCCGCAGCAACGGCTACAAGATCATCACCACCTTCGACAAGCGGCTGATGCTCGCGGCCAAGAAGACCGTGAAGGACGTCACCAAGGCCAACGGCATGTCGAAGGAGTACCACGCCGGGCTCGCCGCGGTAGACCCGCGCAACGGCCGGGTGCTCGCCTTCTACGGCGGCGACGACTACGTGACCGACAACTGGAACGAGGCGTTCGACTCCAGGAAGCAGGCCGCCTCCGCCTTCAAGCCGTACGTGCTGGCCGCCTGGCTGGACGCGGGCTACAGCCTCGGCAGCCTCGTGCCCGGCAACGTCACCAAGCCGGAGAAGCTGCCCGGCACGACGCCGATCAAGAACAGCCACAACGTGGGCCAGGCCATCGACCTGATCAAGGCCACCGCGCAGTCGGTCAACACCGCCTTCGCCTCCATGGGGTACACGCTGGACGAGAAGAGCGGCACGATCGGCCAGCTCGCCGCGGTGAAGCAGATCGCCATCGACGCCGGTCTCAGCAAGTACTGGATGGACAAGGACGTCGAGGACCACAAGTACCTGTTCACCATCGGCAGCGCCCTGGTGACCCCGGTCGAGCAGGCCGCCGGGTACTCGATCTTCGCCAACGCCGGAAAGCACGTGGACTACCACGTGGTCAAGGAGGTCAAGCAGGGCAACCTCGTCGTCATGCCCGAGCAGGCGACGGTCAAGCAGGTGATCAGCGCCGAGGCGGCGGCGGACGCCACCGTGGCGATGGAGGAGGTGCTCAAGTCCGGTACGGCCAGAGGCAAGGGCATCGGCCGTCCCGCCGCGGGCAAGACCGGCACGAACAACGACGAGAAGGAAGCCTGGTTCGTCGGCTACACCCCGCAGCTCGTCACCGCGGTCGGGATGTACCGCGAGCAGTGCTACACCAAGAGCGGGAAGCTCGTCCCGCTCAAGGGGCTGACCTGCCCCCTGGGCAAGGAGCCCAAGTACGGCGAGAACAACCCGTACTCCACCGCCAAGGAGGTCTCGCTCGGCTTCGAGGGAGCCGGTCCGCCCACCAGCATCTGGCGCGCGTTCATGCTCGAGGCGATGAAGGACGAGAAGGCCGAGCAGTTCCCGGCCAAGTCCGGGATGGGCCAGCCGGAGAACATCGTGCCGAGCCCGTCGCCGAGCCCGTCGGCCACCCCCGAGGGCGAGGAGTTCCCGCCGGACGGCGGGTTCCCACCGGACGACACGACCGACTGCGACCCCATGGACCTCTCCTGCAACGGCACGGGCGACCTGGACCCGGGCGGCGACAGCGGCGGTGAGGAGGACCCGTGGGGCGACGGCGGCGACGGCTTCGGCCAGGGCCCGGCCGTGGCCCCGGCGCCCTCGCCCGGGCCGTCCGGCAGGAGGACCACGTCGAGCACCGGCATGTAGTGCCCGCGAGCCCCCGCGCGTCCCGCACGCGCGGGGGCTTCGCCTTTTCCGGAAACGGAGAAACCGCATGAAAGATTCAGCGAGAACCGCCGTGAATTCGCCGCGGCGAACGCGGAGAACGCCGGGAACGCGAGGAACCCCGCGTACGAGAGGCGCCGGGCGAACACGGAGAAAAGCCGTCGCGCCGTTCTTGGCTTATTGTGCGTACGGCGCCGCTGCTGAAAAGCTGATCGACGATCGGCGGGCCCGCCCGTACGCCTCCGCACACCGTTTCCCGAAAAGTGATCGATAGGCGCGTGATGACTCGGACCACGAACGCTCCTGGCCCGCTCGGCGCGGTCGCGCAGAGGGCGGTGCCCTACCTGCCGCTCGGGCTCCTCGCCGGTCTCGGCGCGGTGCTCGCCTTCCTGTGGAAATGGCCGTGCCGGTTCGGGGGCGCGTGGAACGGCGGTCTCGGGCAGTACACGAACTTCTGCTACACCGACATCTATCCGCTGTGGTGGGCCGAGCACCTGAACGAGGGGAAGATCCCCTACGTCGACTATCCGGTCGAATATCCCGTCGGCATCGGCGCGATCATGGAGTTCGCCCGGCGCCTGGCCGGCGGCGACGGCGTCGCGTTCTACGACATCACCGTCATCCTCATGGGCGCGTCCCTGGTCGCCGGGGTGCTGATCATGGCGGCCCTGGCCGGGCCCGCCCGCCCCTGGGACGCCCTCTGGTACGCCGTCGGCCCCGCGGTCATCCTCTGCGCGTACATCAACTGGGACCTGGCGGCCGGGGCGCTCGCCCTGGGCGGGCTGCTCGCCTGGTCGCGGGACCGGCACGTGCTCGCCGGAGTCCTGCTCTCGCTGTCGGTGGCCACGAAGTTCTATCCGCTGATGTTCTTCGGCGCGCTGTTCCTGCTCACCGCCCGCACCGGGAAGTGGGTCCCGTTCTTCCGCATGGCGGTCGCCGCGGCGGGGACCTGGCTGGTCGCCAACGTCCCGGTCATGCTGATCAACTTCGAGGGGTGGAAGCGGTTCTACTCCTTCAGCAGCGAGCGCGGCGCCGACTGGGGCGGCCTGTGGTTCTTCTTCCAGCGCAAGGACTGGGGCTTCCTCGCCGACACCGGGTCGCTGAACACGATGGCCATGGCCGCGCTCGCCGTGCTGCTCCTGGGGATCGCGGTGCTCGCCGTGGCGGCGCCGCGCCGGCCCCGGCTGATGCAGCTCTGCTTCCTCGCGCTCGCGGCCTTCATGGTGACGAACAAGGTGTGGTCGCCGCAGTACGTGCTCTGGCTGCTGCCGTTCGCCGTACTGGCCCGGCCGAAGTGGGGCGCACTCGTCGCCTGGCAGATCGCCGAGTGCTGGTACTTCTTCGCGATCTGGCTCTATCTCACCGCCCAGTACCCGGACGGGGTGAACCTCGGCATCGGGGACACCTCGTACTTCCTCGCGGTGTGGGCCCGGGCGATCACGATCGTCGTCCTGATGGCCCTGGTCGTACGGGACATCCTGCGGCCGGAGGTGGACGCCGTCCGCGCGGGCGGGGCCGACGACCCGTCCGGCGGCGTGTTCGACGGGGCCGAGGACCGGTTCACGCTCACGCCCCGGCCGAAGGCCGACGTGGCGGCCGTGGAAGCCTGAGAGGGTGCGACACCGGTTTCCCTGGCAGGTGCTGCCCGTCTGGCTGATCACGCGCGCGGTGCTCTTCCTCGCCGCGACGCAGGTCATCCCGGTCGGGCACGAGGGGTCGTTCGAGGGCGACGTCACGCTCTACGGCAACTGGGCCCAGATCCTTCTCGGCGGGGAGTTCCCCGCCGGGGACGACAAGTGGCAGTACCCGCCCTACGCCGCGCTGCCCATGCTCGCGCCGCACCTGCTGCCGTGGAGCTACCGGATCAGCTTCTACGCGGTCGCGCTGGTGTGCGACCTGGCGATCCTGCTGCTGCTGTGCCGGTTCACCGCCAAGACCGGCGGGAGCCGTGCCGGCGTGTGGGGGTGGACCGTCGGAGCGGCCCTGCTCGGGCCGCTGCTGATCTCCCGGTACGACCTGATGGTGACCCTGGTCGCGGTCCTCGCGCTCACGCTCTCGACGGACGCGGCGGTGCGGGGAGCGCTGATCGGGTTTGGGTTGGCGATCAAGGTGTGGCCGGTCGCGTTGCTCGCCGGGCTGCGCCGCTGGCGCGAGCTGCTCACCGGCGGCGCCTCGTCCCTGGTGGTCGTGGTGCTCGGCTGCGGCGTGGCCACCCTGGTCCTGCCGCACGCGCTCGACTTCCTCACCGCTCAGCAGGATCGGGGGCTCCAGATCGAGTCGCTGGCGGCCACGCCGTTCGCGCTGGCCCGCGCGCTGGGGTGGTGGGGCGGGTTCACGACGTACCAGCACGGTGCGATGGAGCTCGTCGGTCCCGGCGTCGAGAGCGCGACCCTGGTGAGCGTCGCCGCGACGCCGGCCGCGTTCGTCCTGCTCCTGGTGTGGTGGTTCCGCGCCGCGCCGACCGAGAACACGTACTTCGACGCGGCGCTGACCACGGTGTTGTTCCTGGTGGTGACCAGCAGGGTGTTGTCGCCGCAGTACCTGGTCTGGCTGCTGGGCGTCGCTGCGGTGGTGCTCGCGGCGCGGACCCGGCAACGGCCCGCCGCCTGGCTCGTCCTCGCCGCGACCCTGCTGACCGGGATCATGTACCCCTGGGTGGAGGAGGACTACAGCTGGAGCGGCCGGCTGCCGGGCACGCTGGTCCTGGTCGCGCGCAATCTCGTCTTCCTCGCGGCGGCCGTCGTGTCGTTCGTCCAGCTCTGGCGCAGCACCCGCCGGCCGCGCGCGGCCGGGCACGGAGAGTCGGACGAGCGCGGAGAGGACGCCGAGCCCGGCGAGGATATCGGCGATCCCGGGGACGGTGCGGCCTCGCGCGGTCCCGGGATGCGCACGGCGTAAGTCCCTACCCGTTCTGATCCGGCCGTAATCCAGAGAAGTTATCCACAGGCTGTGGACACTGTGGAGAACCGGTGGACGTCAGAGGTGCTTGCGCAGGAAGGCGATGTCGTCGGCCTGGCCCTCGAACGGCGTCTCCACCACGATCGGCGCTTCGGCCTGGCGGCAGACCGCGAGGATGCGCTCGGCGTCGATCTGGCCCGCGCCCAGGTTGGCGTGCCGGTCCGCGCCGGAGTCGAAGGCGTCGCGCGAGTCGTTGCAGTGGACCAGGTCGATGCGGCCGGTGATCGCCTTCACCCGGTCCACGACGTCGGCGAGGTCCTCGCCGCCCGCGTGCGCGTGACAGGTGTCCAGGCAGAAGCCGATCATCGACGCGTCCCGCGCACCCGAGGTGACCGCGTCCCAGAGCCTGGCGATCCGATCGAGCTTGCGCGCCATCGCGTTGCCGCCGCCCGCCGTGTTCTCGATCAGCACGGGGATCGGGCAGTCCATCCGCTCGAACACCTTGCGCCAGTTGTCGAACCCGATCTGCGGGTCGTCGTCCTTGTTGACGTGGCCGCCGTGGACGATCAGGCCCTTCGCGCCGATGGAGGCGGCCGCCTTGAGGTGGCCCTCCAGGAGCTTGCGGCTCGGGATGCGGATCCGGTTGTTCGCCGTGGCCACGTTGATCACGTAGGGCGCGTGGACGTAGACGTCCACCTCCGACTCCTTGATCGCGTCGGCGCTCTCCGGCAGGACCGGGCCCTTCCACCCCTGCGGGTCGCCGAGGAAGAACTGCACGACGTCGGCGTCGCGCGCCGCCGCGTGGGCGAGCGGGTCGTCCTGGTCGACGTGCGCGCCGATGCGCGGGAGGCGTACGTCCTGACCACTGCCCATCGTCGTCCTACCTCCGTGGGTCGGGGAAGCGTGTGGAAGATGCCGCACACCCGCAGGCGCCGGTGCCGTGCCGCGCGTGGGGCGTGCCGTACCGACACTAGACGGTCCCGCCGGAACGCGTCCCGACGGTGAAGGGCGAACCCTAAGCCATCGGCAAAGAGCGTTTCAAGGGGACTTGACCGGGAAGCGCTCTTTTGACGGCGCGGCGCGCGCCGACGCACGAGGAGGCGACATGACCCCCCGACTGTTGCGCGTCATCCTGGTGATCTACATCGTCGTCGGCGTCTACGTCGCCTGGGTGCACCACTATCTGACGCCCGGCGTGCTGCGTCAGCTCGCCCAGGCGCTGCTGGCCGTCTTCCTCTGGGTCCTCGTCCTGCTGGGCGTGGACCTGCACCTGGCCCGCTGACCGCCGGACCGGGCGGCCCGCCCGCCGGGTACGCTCCGGTCACGGGTTCGGCTACGGGCCCGGCGTCATGGGAGGTAGCCTCCGTGCGCGATCCCGAGCGCGGCCCCCACGAACGAGGCGACGATCCCGATGATGATGATGCTGCGCTGCGGGGTCGTCACGGAGACGTACTGCGCGTAGAGCCCGCCGCAGAACCCGATGGTGCCCACCCACGAGGCGACCGGGTGGAGACCGACGACGAACCCGGTGACGATCGCCAGGAGTCCGACGACCAGGGTGCTGACCGCCAGGGCGTTCTCCAGAGTGTGCGGCCTGCCGTCCGTGTTCAGGGTGAACCGGTAGGGCGGCCGTCTGAGGCGTCCAAGAACGTTCGGCATCTGCGTCACCCCCTCATGCTGCTCAGTTTCCCTCGCCAGGGCCGCGTACGGCCAGGGTCCTGGTAGCCTGAATCGGCTGTGTTCGATACGCGTGGGGTGGATTTCCCCGCGCTGCCCACAGCGTCCTCCTGTCACGGCAAGGCGTCGTGACCGCAAGAGTCCAGAGGAGGTTGGATTCCGCATGCGTCGTTACGAGCTGATGGTCATCCTCGACCCGTCCCTCGATGAGCGCACCGTGCAGCCCTCGCTCGACCAGTTCCTGGGCGTCGTCCGGGGCGACGGCGGCACCGTGGAGAAGGTCGACGTCTGGGGCCGCCGCCGGCTGTCCTACGACATCGCCAAGAAGTCCGAGGGCATCTACGCCGTGGTCGACCTGACCGCGGAGCCCGCCACGGTCAAGGAGCTGGACCGCCAGCTCAACCTGAACGAGGGCATTCTCCGCACCAAGGTCATCCGTCCCGAGCTTCACTGAGTGCGAACGGCCGAGCCCGGCTCTTTTGTCGGGCCGTGGTCGTACTCTGAGCCCTTGACGGCTGAGCTGACGGGATAGGAAGGCGAAAGCGACCGATGGCAGCAGGCGACACCACGATCACCATCGTCGGCAACCTTGTCGACGACCCCGAGCTGCGCTTCACCCCGACGGGGCAGGCGGTGGCCCGGTTCCGCATCGCATCCACTCCGCGGTTCCTGGACCGCCAGACCAACGAGTGGAAGGACGGCGAAGGCCTGTTCCTGACCTGCAACGTGTGGCGGCAGGCGGCGGAGAACGTCGCCGAGAGCCTGCAGCGCGGCATGCGGGTCATCGTGCAGGGACGGCTGCGCCAACGGTCGTACGAGACCAAGGAAGGCGAGAAGCGCACGGTCTACGAGGTCGAGGTCGACGAGGTCGGCCCGTCGCTGCGCAACGCCACCGCCAAGGTGAACAAGACCGCCCGGCAGGGCGGCGGCGGCGGTGGGTTCGGCGGCGGCCCGGCGAACGACCCCTGGGCGTCGGCCACGCCCGCTCCTCCGAGCGGCGGCGGTGGCGGCTACGGCCAGGGGGGCGGCGGCGGCGGCTTCGGCGGCGGCGACTTCAGCGACGAACCGCCTTTCTAGTCACCCCTCGGGGTGACAGCACCACACGAATACGTATCCGAGCGACCATTCCCGCATCATGCGGGGCTCTGAAAGGAGCACCACGATGGCGAAGCCGGCACTGCGCAAGCCGAAGAAGAAGGTTTGCCTGTTCTGCCACGACAAGATCTCCTACGTCGACTACAAGGACACGGCGCTGCTGCGGAAGTTCATCTCCGACCGCGGCAAGATCCGTGCTCGCCGGGTGACGGGCAACTGCACCCAGCACCAGCGCGACGTGGCCACCGCTATCAAGAACGCTCGTGAGATGGCCCTGCTGCCGTACACGAGCACCGCGCGCTAAGGAAGGAGTCTCAGGACATGAAGCTCATTCTCACGACTGAGGTCTCCGGCCTCGGCACCCCCGGCGACGTGGTCGAGGTTAAGGACGGCTACGGCCGCAACTACCTCATCCCCCGCGGCTTCGCGATCCGGTGGACCCGCGGCGCCGAGTCGCAGATCGCCTCGATCAAGAAGGCCCGCTCGGCCCGCGAGATCCGCGACCTGGGCACGGCCAAGGAGGTCGCCGGCCAGCTCGGCGCCCTCAAGGTGGTCCTGAAGACGCGCGCCGGCGAGGCCGGTCGCCTCTTCGGCTCGGTCACCACCGGTGACATCGCCGACGCCGTGGCCGCCGCCGGCGGTCCGCAGCTCGACCGTCGCCGCATCGAGATCGGCAACGCGATCAAGAGCGTCGGGTCGCACCGGGTCAGCGTCAAGCTGCACCCCGAGGTGTCCGCGAACCTGGACGTCGAGGTCGTCGCCGGCTGACCGGCGCTCACGACCGTCAGGAGGGCCCTTCCCGTCATCGGGAGGGGCCCTTCGCCGTACCCGGGCCGTACCTTCACTGGCCTGAAATGAACGGCCGATAGTATCTAGCCCGTCCTAAACGCGGCTTACGCGTGAGTTTTACCCATGGAGGCTGAAATGCACCGTCCCTCGCTGTTGCTGGCGCTCGGCGTCCTCACGACGGCGGCGGTCGCGTGCGCACCGGCCAACGACACCGCGCAGCCGTCCGGGAACGCCGCCTCCGGCAGCCCCGCCGCCGCGGCGAGCTGCACCAAGGACCAGCTCAAACTGGTCACCCCCGGCAAGCTGACCGTCGGCACGGACAAGCCCGCGTACGAGCCGTGGTTCAAGGACGACGACCCGGCGAACGGCGAGGGCTTCGAGAGCGCGGTCGCCTACGCCGTGGCCGGCAAGCTCGGCTTCACCAAGGACGAGGTCGCCTGGACGACCGTGCCCTTCGACAGCGCGTACGCGCCGGGGGACAAGAAGTTCGATTTCGACCTCAACCAGGTCTCCATCACCCCCGACCGGGCCAAGGTCGTCGACTTCAGCGAGGGCTACTACACGGTCAAGCAGGGCGTCGTCACCCTGAATGGCGGCAAGTACGCCTCGGCGACCGGGCTGGCCGACCTCAAGGACGCCACGATCGGCGTGCAGGTCGGCACCACGGCGCTGGACGCGGTCAAGAGCGTGGTCCAGCCGGCCAAGGAGGCCAAGGTCTACACCCAGCAGGTGGACGCCGTGAACGCCCTCAAGAACAAGCAGGTCGACGCCATCGTCGTGGACCTGCCGACCGCGTTCTACGTCACCGCCGCCCAGGTGGAGAACTCCAAGATCGTGGGCCAGTTCGCGGCGACCGGCGGCACTCCCGAGGAGTTCGGCCTGGTCTTCCAGAAGGGCAACGCCCTGGTGTCCTGCGTCAACGAGGCCATCGGCGCGCTCAAGTCCTCGGGTGAGCTCGCCCAGATCGAGCAGCAGTGGCTGAGCGCGGCCGCCGGCGCGCCGGAGATGAAGTGACGGATGGGGTGACGCCGCCCGCGAAGAGCGCGCGGCAGTTGGAGAGGGAGCGGGTCCGCCGCGGGCAGGCGATCCGCTCCAGTTCCGTCGCCACGGCGTCCACCATCGTCTTCCTGGTCCTGGTGGGCGTCCTGGTGACGAGTTCGCCGGGATGGCCGCGGGTCCGGGAGACGTTCTTCGATCCCGAGTGGTTCACCCGGGCGCTCCCCGACGTGCTCCAGGGTTTCTGGATCAACGTCAAGATCTTTCTGATCGCGGAGCCGATCATCCTGGTCGTCGGGCTGCTGGTCGCCCTGGCGCGGGGATTGCGGGCGCCGGTCTTCTTCCCGCTGCGGGTCCTGGCCGTCGTCTACACCGACGTGTTCCGCGGGGTCCCGACGCTGCTCGTCATCATGCTCGTCGGGTTCGGCCTGCCCGCGCTCCAGCTCACCGGCGTGCCGTCCGACGAGATCACCCTCGGGGTGGTCGCGCTCGTCCTCGCGTACGGCGCGTACGTCGCGGAGGTGTTCCGCGCGGGCATCGACACGGTGCACCCGAGCCAGATCGCCGCGGCGCGCTCGCTCGGGTTGTCCCACGGGCAGGCGATGCGCCACGTCGTGCTCCCGCAGGCCGTGCGCCGGGTGATCCCGCCGCTGCTCAACGACTTCGTCTCCCTGCAGAAGGACACCGCGCTGGTCTCCACCATCGGCGTGATCGAGGCGCTGCGGCAGGCGCAGATCTACGCCGCGAGCAAGTTCAACTACACGCCCTATCTCGTGGCGGCGCTGCTGTTCATCGTGCTCACGATCCCGATGGCGCGGTTCACCGACTATCTGTCGGCGCGCGCCGCCCGTCGTCGCGGTCCCGGAGGTGCCTGATGACGCTCCTGCGCATCGAGGGCGTGTGGAAGAACTACCGCCACCAGAGCGTGCTGCGCGGCATCGACCTGGACGTCGCGCCGCACGAGGTGGTCTGCCTGATCGGCGCCTCCGGCTCCGGCAAGTCCACGCTGCTGCGCTGCGTCAACCTGCTGGAGACGATCGACGACGGCGCCATCCACCTGGACGGCGACGAGATCACCGACGTCCGGGCCGACGTGGACGAGGTCCGCAAACGGATCGGCATGGTCTTCCAGTCCTACAACCTCTTCCCGCACATGACCGTGCTGGACAACATCACCCTGGCTCCGCGCAAGGTGCACGGGACGCCCCGGGACCGGGCCGAGGAGCAGGCGAGGGAGCTGCTCGCCCGGTTCGGCCTCGCGGACAAGGCGGGGGAGTACCCCGACCGCCTCTCCGGCGGCCAGCAGCAGCGGGTGGCCGTCATCCGGGCCATCGCCACCCAGCCCCGGCTGCTGCTGCTCGACGAGGTGACCTCCGCGCTCGACCCGATCCTCGTCACCGAGGTGCTGAGCATCATCCGCGAGCTCAAGGACGCCGGGATGACGATGATCCTCGCCACCCACGAGATGAGCTTCGCCAGGGACATCTCCGACACCGTCTGCTTCCTCGACGGCGGGGTCCTGCTCGAACGCGGCTCTCCCGAGCAGATCTTCTCCGACCCCGAGCATCCGCGCACCCGCGAGTTCCTCCAGCGCGTGCTGGACGCCGGACGGCTCTGAGGGCGCCGGTCACCCGCCGGTGACCAGCCAGGCCGTGCCGTACGCACGGAGGGAGAGGGTGACCATCCTGGCCATCATCCAGACGCCGAAGGCCGCCCACAGTGCGACGAGGCTGCCCGCGACCAGGGCGAACGGCAGATAGGCGAGGGTGGTGACCAGCCCGGCCCAGGCGAGGTAGCGCTGGTCGCCCGCGCCGATCAGCACGCCGTCGAGCACGAACACGACGCCGGCGACCGGCTGGAACAGCGCCACGAGCCACAGCACCTCCTCCAGGTGGTCGGACACCGCGGCGGGGCTGTCGAACACCGCCGGGATCAGCGGGCGCAGCGCGAGCACGGCCAGGCCGAACGCGACACCGCATGCCACACCCCACACCACCATGCGGCGGGTGGCCGACCGCGTACCCGCCGTGTCGCCCGCGCCCAGCGTGCGGCCGGTGATCGCCTGCCCCGCGATGGCGATGGCGTCCAGGGCGAACGCGAGGAACGTCCAGATCCGGATGGCGATCGTGTGCGCGGAGATCTGCGCGTCGCCCATCCGGGTCGCCAGCGCCGTGGCGATCAGCAGCACGATCTGCAGGCACGCCGTACGGATGACCAGGGCGATCCCGGCCGTGCCCGCGGCCCTGATGCCGGCGAGGTCGGGCCGCAGCGGGACGCCGTGCCGCCGCGCCCCCTTGACGACCATGACGAGGTAGACGGCCGCGCCGAGCGCCTGGGCGATGACCGTGCCCCAGGCGGACCCGGCGACGCCCCAGCCGAGCCCGAGGACGAACCACGCGTTCAGCACGCCGTTCAGCAGGAAGGAGCCCACCGAGACCGCGAGGGGGGTCACCGTGTCCTGCAGGCCGCGCAGCACGCCCGTACCGGCGAGCACGAGGAGCAGCGCGGGGGTGCCGAGCAGGCTGACCCGCAGGTAGGTGGTCGCCAGCTCGGCCAGCCGGTCGGAGGCGCCGAAGAGGTCCACGATGCCGGGGGCGAGCGGCCAGCAGACGGCGATGACGGCGACGCCCACCGCCGCCGCCAGCCACATCCCGTCCATGCCCTGCCGCATCGCCCGGCGCGGGTCGCCCGCCCCGATCTGCCGGGCCACCGCGGCGGTCGTGCCGTACGCGAGGAAGACGCACAGGCCGACGATCGCGGAGAGGGCGGCGCTCGCCACGCCGAGGGCGCCGAGCGCCGGATCGGGGAGCCGTCCGACGATGACGGAGTCGGTCAGCAGGAACAGCGGCTCGGCGACGAGGGCCCCGAACGCGGGCACGGCGAGCCGGAGGATCTCCCTGTTGCCCGCCCCGGTCCCGCCTCGTCGTCCGGTGTCCGCTGTCAGTGGCATAAGGGTATTTTGCCAGTTACATTCGGCTGCTCGGGGGCGCGGACGGGGGCCGGTGGCGCTGTCATGCCCATCCGGTCTCGGCAATCTGTGGACTTTCTTTCCTCCACAGCCCTGGGATAACGTTTCCGCTGCTCACAGCGGTTTCCGTGGCGATGGCCACAGAGTTATCCCCAGGCTCGTCCCCAGGGTGTGCACACCTCGACGGTAGAAGTGCACAAGTTATCCACAGGCCGCTCCACAGGGCGCGTTGCCGCTAGGCTGCGGCAGCCGCGAGACTGTCAGACCGGCGGATTACAACTGGGGTTGCGGTGTTGGGGGGTGTGTAGGTGAGCGTGCTTGATTTCCCGGGGGGGCCGGGCGGCCCCGGGGGCCCGGGGGGTTCCGACGCCACATTCGAGCGGACTCCCCCGCACAACATCGAGGCCGAGCAGTCGGTTCTCGGCGGCATGATGTTGTCGAAGGACGCGGTCGCCGACGTGGTCGAGGTCCTGCGCGGGGACGACTTCTACCGCCCCGCGCACCAGATCATCTACGACGTCATCACCGACCTCTACGGCAGGGGCGAGCCCGCCGACTCGATCACGATCCTCGACGACCTGCAGAAGCGCGGCGAGCTGGGCCGGGTCGGAGGCGCTCCGTACCTCCACACGCTGACCGCGGTCGTGCCCACGGCCGCCAACGCGGGTTACTACGCCAAGATCGTGCGGGAGCAGGCCGTCCTGCGCCGGCTGATCGAGGCCGGCACGCGCATCGTGTCCTACGGGTACGGCGGGCAGGGCGAGGAGGTCGACGACCTGGTCGACCGGGCGCAGGCCGAGATCTACAAGGTGACGGAGCGGCGCACCTCCGAGGACTACCTGCCGCTGTCGGAGATCATGCCCGGCGCCCTCGACGAGATCGAGGCCATCGGCAGCCGCGGCGGCCAGATGGTCGGCGTCCCCACCGGCTTCCAGGATCTCGACGCCCTGACCAACGGCCTGCACCCCGGCCAGATGATCGTCGTCGCCGCCCGTCCCGCGATCGGAAAGTCCACATTGGGGCTGGATTTCGCGAGATCCGCCGCTATCAAGCACGGCATGACGACGGTCATCTTCTCGCTGGAAATGTCGCGTAACGAGATCACGATGCGACTGCTCTCGGCGGAGGCGAGGGTCGCGCTGCACACCATGCGCTCCGGCCTGATGAGCGACGACGACTGGACGCGGATGGCCCGCCGCATGGGCGAGGTGGCCGAGGCGCCGCTGTTCATCGACGACTCGCCGAACATGTCGATGATGGAGATCCGGGCCAAGTGTCGCCGCCTCAAACAGCGCAACGACCTGCGCTTCGTCATCGTCGACTACCTCCAGCTCATGAGCTCTCCCAAGCGGACCGAGAGCCGCCAGCAGGAGGTCTCGGAGTTGTCCCGGTCGCTCAAGCTCCTCGCGAAGGAGCTCGAAGTGCCCGTGATCGCGATCTCGCAGCTCAACCGCGGTCCCGAGCAACGCACCGACAAACGTCCCCAGGTCTCCGACCTGCGGGAAAGTGGGTCGATCGAGCAGGACGCCGACATGGTCATCCTGCTGCACCGGGAGGACGCGTACGAGCGGGAGTCGCCGAGGGCGGGCGAGGCCGACCTGATCGTGGCCAAGCACCGTAACGGCCCCACGGCGACGGTCACCGTGGCCTTCCAGGGCCACTACAGCCGCTTCGTCGACATGGCCACGCACTGATCGCGGCCCCGGTCACCGGCGCGGGCCGGGCCCGGCCGCAGGCCGCGTGGAGTTCGCGTCAACAGGCGGCGGCCACCCTCTCGGGCGCGACCGGGATGTCCCGGAGGTCGCCTGAGTCGCGGGGGTTCAGCGGCACAGGGCGAGCATGGTGTTCTTGTCGGCCCGCGTGACCGACAGGCGGTATTTGAGCGCGACCTGCGTGAACCGGACGGCGTAGGCGCACCGGATCTTCCGCGCCGGCGGCAGCCAGGAGCCCGGACCCCAGCCGCGCTTCGCCTGGTTGACCGGGCCGTAGACCGGGAGCAGGTTGAGCGGGTCGTTGGCGATGCGCAGCCGCTTCGCCTTCGGCCAGCGCGCGGCGCCCATCCGCCACGAGTACGACATCGGCACGACGTGATCGACCTGGACGAGGTCCGCGCGCTGCTTGCGCCAGCGGATGGTCCTGCCGGTGTAGGGGTCGCGCAGGGTCATCCTGACCACGACGCAATCCGAGCCCTTGCGGTATCTGACGTTCCGTCCGTCGCGGGCGAGCAGGTCGTTGCGCGTGTCGCAGCCGTTGCCCGCGTACGGCACTCCGCGCGCGGTGTCCGCCCAGTTGGGGCCGAACCACTTCCGGGAATATCCGGTCTTCGGGCCCATGCGCCGGACGCGGAGCCTTTTGATGAGCTTCGTCGCGGCGGCCCGGCCGGCCCTCGACGTGATCGGGGCCAGTCCGGGGCGCGTTCCGCGCGGGTTTTTCAGGGGGACGGCCGCCGCCACGTGACCCGACCGGGATCCGGCCGCGTTCTGCACGCGGGATTTGTCCTGATGGCCGTTCGCGTCGTTCCGAGTGGCGAGGGAGGCGAGCACGATGCCCGCCACCACAACAGTGATCACTTCGCGTGCGCCCAGAGCCGCCTCCCCGGATGAGACTCCGTAAAGGAATCCCCAAAATTCGGGAGACTTACACGGACGGGGGCTCCGTCCTCCGGCTCGGCGGAAACCCCCTGGTCAGATCACCGGGCGGAAATGCGTGGTGATCCGTCCTCCGTCGAAGACGTGCAGGGCGACGGCCGGAGGCAGGTCGGGATCGATCGGCGGGTAGGCGTCCGTCTCGACCGGCGCCAGCAAGGTGTTCACCACACCCGGCGCCACCAGCAGGGGCAGGCCTGCGAACGTCGTCGCCGCGCCCGTGTGGGCGTGCCCGGCCAGCACCGCCACCACCTGCGGGTGCCGGGCGAGCACCCCGGCCAGGCGCTCGGGCTCGCCCAGCCTGATCTCGTCGACGTACGGGATGCCCAGCGTGACGGGCGGGTGGTGCATCGCGACGAAGGCGGGCACCTCCGGAGCGGCGGAGAGGACGTGGTCGAGCCAGTCGAGGGTCTCGTCGTCGAGGAGCCCGTCGTGTCGTCCGGGGACGCTGGAGTCGCACAGCGCGACCGTCGCGCCCGGCAGGCGGAGCACCTGGTTGACCGGCCCGCCCACCGGCCCGTCCACCGGCTCGCCCACCGGCTCGCCCACCGGCCCGCCCGTTCCCGGCCCGTTCTCGGACGAGGTGACCAGGGCCTTGCGGAAGTTCTCGCGGACGTCGTGGTTGCCGGGGCACAGGGCGAGGGGAACGCCGGTCGGCAGGAGCCCGCGGACGATCTCGTACTCCTCGACGGCCCCGTGGTCGGCGAGGTCGCCGGTGAGCAGGATCGCGTCCACGGGCAGTCGCGCGACGTGGTCGAGGACCCGGGCGGCGCGCGCGGTGTTCCGCTCGCTCCCGTCGATGTGGATGTCGCTCACGTGGGCCAGTACGAGCATGGGTTCCTCCTCCGTGCCGGGGGTCGTCAGCCTTTCACACGCCGGTCCTCGCCGCGGCCCGCGCGTCAGGCGACGGGTACGGCGAGACGCTCGGCGAGGATGCCCGCCCGGGCGAGCTGGACCTTGCGGGCCTGGCCCGCCGCGAACGCCGCGAGATACCAGGGAGCGGTGATCTCCAGCAGGTCCTCCACCCGGGTGCCGGAGCCGTCCGGCGCCAGGTCGAAGCGGTAGACGAGCCGCACGTTGCCCGGGCTCGTCACGTCGCCGCGTACGGAGAGTCCCTCGGTGAGGAGGGTGACCTTGATCGGGTTGTCGTGCGTGAAGACGCCGAGGAACCTGAACCGTTCGATCGAGGTGTAGCGGATGACGCCGGGCTCGGAACGATCCACGTCCCTGACCGCCACGACGAGCGGTGACAGCCCGATGTAGCTCTCGGGCGTCGTGAGGTGCTCGAACACCGCCTCGGGCGCGGCGTCGACGCGGAATGTGTTGGTCAGTACCCTCTGCGGCACCACGGCCTCCGGACCTGGAACGTGATCTATGTCGGGCATTGTGACAAAAGACCGCGCGTCACGAGAAGTCCGGCCAGCCAGGCCCACTCACTCCCAGCGGAACATGCGGGCCGCGGAGATCCCCGCGAGCAGCACCCATCCGGCGAGGACCGCGAGGTGCGCCGGCGACGGCGCGTGACCGCCCATCGTGTCCCGCAGCGCCTGCCCGAACGCGCCCGTCGGCGTGAAATCGCTCACCGCGCGCAGCGGGGACGGCATGAGGTCGCGCGGAAGCCACATGCCGCCGAGGAACAGCAGCGGGAACATCACCGCGGCGCTCACGCCCTGCACGACCCGCGCGCTCGCCGCCACGGCGGCGAGCCACAGCCCGATGGAGAAAAGGGCGACCGCCCCGAGCAGGAGCACCCCGGCGAACGCGGCGAGCATCCGCGGCACGGGGACGTCGAGCACGACGTGTCCCAGCGCCAGCGTCACGGCCGTGCTCACCACGCCGACGACGGCGCTGATCGTGATCTGCGCGACGAGCAGGGACCCGGGCCTGACCGGCGTCGTGGACAGCCGCCGCAGCACCCCCTTCTCGCGGTATCCGACCAGCGTCGCGGGAAGCGTGCTCAGTGCGAGCATCGTGACCGAGAGCAGCACCATCATCGCGGGGAACTGGGCGTCGATGAACCGCTCGCCGCCCAGGTTCGGGTCCGCGTCGCGGAACCCGGGGACGGAGAGGCCGAGCACCAGCAGCAACGCGACGGGCAGGACTGTCACGAAGAACACCGCGGCCGGTTCGCGCAGGAACAGCTTCGTCTCGGTGAGGATCAGTTTCTTCTGGAGCAGCATCGGGTTCTCCGGTTTCGTCACAGTGATCAAAGGAGTGGGGGACGGGGAGGCGTCAGGCCGGCTCGGGGGCGTGGCCGGTGAGGGTGAGGAACGCGTCGTCGAACGTGGTCCGCTCGGTGCGCAGGCCGCTCACCTGGCCCGCCGGCAGCGCGCCGACCACGGCGACGAGCAGGTCGCCGGTGCCGGTCACCACGACCTCGTCACCGTTCCGGTGGACGGCGGTGACCTCGGGAAGCGCGGTGAGCGCGTCGACGGAGCCGGTCGTCCTGAAGACGATCCGCTGTCCGCCGCCGGCCCGTGCGACGAGGCCGTCCGGGGTGTCCACCGCGAGGACACGGCCGGCCGAGATCACCGCGACCCGGTCGCAGAGCCGCTCGACCTCCTCCATGAAGTGCGTGACCAGCAGCACCGTCACGCCCATCTCGCGGATGCGGGAGATCAGGTCCCAGGTGTCGCGGCGGGCCTGCGGGTCGAGGCCCGTGGTCAGCTCGTCGAGGATCGCGACCCGCGGGCTCCCGACCAGGGCGAGCGCGATGGACAGCCGCTGGCGCTGCCCGCCGGACAGCGTGGCGAACGCCGCGCGCGGGTCGAGGCCGATCTCGCCGAGCAGCGACCGCCAGTCCGCCGGACGCGAATAGAACGACGCGTAGAGATCCAGCGCCTCGCCGACGCGCAGCTTGTCCGGGAGCGAGCAGTCCTGGAGCTGGATGCCGATCTGCTCCTTGACGTCGGTCAGGCCGGCGCCGAACTCGATCGTCCCGGACGACGGCGTGCGCAGCGCGGCGACGCACTCGACCGTGGTGGTCTTGCCCGCGCCGTTCCGGCCGACGATCCCGAAGATCTCGCCTTCCTCTACCGCGAACGACACGTCGTCGACCGCGACCTTCTCGCCGTACGTCTTGCGCAGGTTGTGGACGGAGATGATTGCCATGCCCTCAAAGCTAGGAATCTCGCGCTTCGGGAAGAATGTGGCTGCGAACCGCGTTGCGGTGCACTTTTCTTCGACGGGGGTGGGGTTAGGTCCACCCCTTCCGGGCGTCTTGGGTCACTGTGTACGTCCGGTCCCTCCGTACAGACTGAGACGCATGAACCGACGCACTTTGACGGCGCTGGGCCACGCGGCCGGGCTTCTCGCGATGACGGCCATCGGGCAGCTCGTGGCGCTCGTGATGCTGGTGGCCGTCGCGCTCACCTTTTTCGTGGGCATGGTCTTCGCGTTCCCCCCCGCGGTACGGCTCACGCGGGCGACGACCGCGGCGCACCGCAGGCTCGCCGCCAGGTGGTCGGGCGTGACGATCGACGAGCCGTACCGGCCGGCCCCGGCGCCCCCGCGGCCGCAGCGGGACGGCTGGTACCGCGACGGCCGCAACCTGTACAAGACCCCGCGCGTCCCGGCGTTCAACCGGCGGCTCTCGTGGATGGTCAACGATCCCGCGACCTGGCGTGATCTCGCCTATCTCATGCTGAACCCCTGGAGCGGCGGCCTGATCGTGGCCATCCCGGTGCTGCTGGTCGCGGCCGGGATCCCCGAGCTGCTGGACGGCGACCTGCTCGGCCTGCTGCCCGCCGTGGTCGCGGCCGCCACCGCGCCGGCGGTCGTCCCCTGGAGCGTGCGCGTCCACGGGCAGATCGCGCACGGCCTGCTCGCGCCCACCGAGAAGGCCAGGCTCGCCCAGCGGGTCAGCCACCTGGCGAAGACCCGGATCGACGCGGTGGACTCGCAGGCGGCCGAGCTGCGCCGGATCGAACGGGACCTGCACGACGGCGCTCAGGCGCGCATCGTCGCGATCGGCATGACCATCGGCGCCGCCGAGCAGCTCGTGGACTCCGACCCGGCCGCGGCCAAGGCGCTGCTCGCCAAGGCGAGCGAGGCGTCGGCGACCGCGCTGCGGGAGCTGCGCCAGGTCGTGCGCGGCATCCACCCGCCGGTGCTCGCCGAGCGCGGGCTCGGCGACGCCGTACGCGCGCTCGCCCTGGACACCCCGCTCAACGCGCACGTGACCGTCGACCTGCCGGTACGGCCGGACGCCCCGGTGGAGTCCGCCGCCTACTTCGCGGTCAGCGAGCTGCTCACCAACGTCGTGAAGCACAGCGGCGCGACCGAGGTGTGGATCGACATCAGCCACCAGGGGACCACGCTGCGGATCACCGTGACCGACGACGGCCGGGGCGGAGCGGACCCCGGGCGCGGGACGGGGCTCCGGGGCATCGAACGCAGGCTCGCCGCGTTCGACGGGGTGCTGGCGATCAACAGCCCGGTCGGAGGCCCCACCACGGCCGTCATGGAGCTGACCCGTGCGCTGGAGAGCGTGGTCCCGCCGATCCCGAGGTGGAAGAGCGCGATCCTGGGCCTGTGCTGGGGCCTGTGCTGGCTCCCGCTGTTCCCGCAGGGGCTCGTCGCGATGGTCATGAAGCTGGTGAACGCGCCGGAGAGGTCGTGGTTCCTGGCGCTCTACATGCCGGAACCGCTGCAGTGGCCGACGATCATCGGGATGATCCTCCTGGGGAGTGCCATGCTGGCGGGCGCGGTGGCTCTCACGAACCAGGCGAAACGTGCCAAGGTGGACGCGTGCGCGTAGTCATCGCCGAAGACCTGCATCTTCTCCGGGAGGGCCTGGTCGCCCTGCTCAAGGCCCATGGGTTCGAGGTCGTCGCGGCCGTCGAGTCCGGCCCCGACCTGCTCGCCGCCATGCTCAGGGAGCGCCCCGACGTGGCCGTCGTCGACGTACGGCTGCCGCCGACCTTCACCGACGAGGGGCTCCAGGCGGCGCTCGACGCCCGCCGCCGCATCCCCGGCCTGCCCGTGCTCGTCCTCTCCCAGCACGTCGAGCAGCTCTACGCCAGGGAGTTGCTGGCCGGCGGCTCCGGCGGCGTCGGCTACCTGCTGAAGGACCGGGTCTTCAACGCCGGCCAGTTCGTCGACGCGGTGCGCCGGGTGGCCGAGGGCGGCACGGCCATGGACCCCGAGGTGATCGCCAAGCTGCTGGCCAGCAACGCGCGGAACGAGCCGGTCGGCCGGCTCACCCCACGCGAGCGCGAGGTCCTCGAACTGATGGCGGAGGGGCGGTCCAACGCCGCCATCGGCCAGCGCTTGTTCCTCAGCGACAGCGCGGTGGGCAAGCACACCGCGAACATCTTCGCCAAGCTGGGGCTGGCGCCGTCCGACGACGACAACCGCCGCGTGCTCGCCGTGCTCACCTTCCTGAACGGCAAGGAGGCTCCCTGAGGAGCCTGCTCGCGGGCGGGACGGATCAAGGGAGCAACTGGCCCCAGTAGAGCGCCCAGGGGATGAAGAGCAGGCCACCGGCGATCAGCATCCACTCCCGGAGCCGCGCAGTACGCCACCGGGTCGCCGAGACCGCCGTCGAGATGAGGGTCGTGAAGGCGAGCAGTTGCACGATCAGCCAGAGGATCGGCCGACCGGCGACCAGTGGGCCGAGGTCGATGCCGTGGCCGTTGGCGGAGCCGATCATGGACACCGCCGCGTACACGAAGAGGGGTACGCCGACGAGACCGGACGCCGCGAGGATCCGGGCGGGCCAGGAACCGCCGGCGTCGCCCCGGCGGCGACGGACCAGAGCGGCCACCGGATAGGTCGCGAACGCCACGAGCAGCAGCACAAGCGCGATGAGCTGGGCCGGCCAGCCCTCCCACCACGCGGACTCGGGGAGCGGTACGCTCCTGGTCGGCTGCGCGGGCAGCGGGTCGGCGCTCGACGCGGGGACGTTCCCGCTGGTGACGTCGCGGACCCAGGAGCCGACGGTCTCGGCGTAGCCGGGCACCAGCTCGTCGGCCCGCCCGCGCCCGGTGGCCCAGAGCGCGTGCGGGGCGTGGGGGAAGAACCTGATCGTCACGCTGCCGGGAAGGGTCTTACGGAAGATCTCCGCGCTCTCCGCCGGGGGGATCTGGTTGTCCTCGGCGCCCCACAGGGCGAGCACCGGCTGGTGGATCTTCTTCAGCGTCGGCACGGGATCGTGGTGGGCCTCGGGGAACAGCCCGGCGTCCGCTCCGAAGCGGTAGAAGCTCTCGTTGAGCAGGGTCCGGACCGATCCCTCGATCCCGGCTCTGTCCACCTTGTTGGCCATGTTCCACGCCTGGGTGCGCAGCGGTTCCAGGCCGGGCCCGCCGACCGTGATCAGGAACTTGATGTCCGAGCTCCGGGTGATGGCGATCGGCGCCACCCAGCCGCCTTCGCTGAGGCCCCAGACGCCGGCCTTCGCCGGGTCCACCTCGGGACGGTCCCGCAGTACGGCGAAGGCCCTCAGCGCGTCGTCGGCGAGCTGGGAGTAGTCCCGTTTCGTCTTGGAATAGCCGACGCCGCGTTTGTCGGGCGCCAGCACCACCATGCCCTGCTTGGCGAACTCCTCGGCCTCCTTTTGGAGCTCGCTCCACTTGTTGCCCTGGCCCGACCCGTGGACGAGCAACAGGCCGGGCAGCCTGCCGGTGGCGTTCGCGGGTTCGAAGATCCGGCCGCCGAGCGTCAGCCCATCGCTGGTACGGAAGCTCACGTCGGCGGTCTTGAGCTCGGACGCCCCGGCGCTCTTCGTGACGGAACTCTTCACGACGGGGCTGCTCGTCCCGGGGGCTTCGGCGGCGACGGCCGGTGCCACAGTGCCGGCGACGGCGCCGAGGGCGAGAGCGAGGGACGCGGCGCCAAGAGCGATCTTCACGGGGTTCTCCAAGGTGGTGTGCCAGAAGCCGGGAAACGCGACGTGAGCGACGACGTGTCGGGCGTCGCGGCGTGAAACGTGATGGCCTCATGGTTTCCCGGCAGGGCACTCCGTGAGATCGCCGATTCGAGCGGTCTTCCCGCTCCATCACGCGAGGGAGGGGGCCCCGAAGGGAGATCCCTCGGGCGAGGGAGGAACGCGCATCGCCCACCCGCGATACTTGGGCGCTATGTCCCTGATCGCGCGACTTCGGGCGCTTCCTCCACTCGCGGTCGACGCCGTGCTGACGGCCGTGGTGCTCGCCGCGCAGTCGGTCCCGTTCTTCTACGCCAAACGGATGGCCGGCCCGGAGCCGTGGACGATCATGGAGTACCTACCGGTCGTCGGCGCTTCCCTGCCGCTGGTCGTGCGCCGCAGGTACCCCTTGGCCGTCCTCATCGCGATCTTGCTGGCGACCAACGTGTACTCGATGCACGATCCGGATATTCCCCCGCAGCCCCTCTGGTACGGACATCTCGTCGCCACATACACAGTCGCTCAACTCGCGCCGCGATGGCAGCGTCTGGGACTCATCCTGGTCACACTTCCGGGAACGATCCTCTTCGGTGGCACCTCGGTCCCCACCCTGGTCCGCGGTCTGCTGACGTGGGCCGCCTCCTACGCCCTCGGCCGGGCGGTCGCCGTACATCAGGCGTACGCGAGGGTCCTGGAGGAGCGAGCGGCCCAACTTGAACGCGAGCGGGAGCTGGAGGCGGAACGCGCCGCCGAGCGTGAACGCGCCAGGATCGCCCGGGACATGCACGACATCCTCGCCCACGCGGTCAGCATCATGGTCGTGCAGGCCGAGGCCGGTCCACTCGCCGTACGGACCAACCCCGACCGGGCGGAGGCCGCCTTCGACGCGATCGGCGCGGCGGGCCGGGAGGCGATGGCGCAGCTCCGGCGGATGCTCGGCCTGCTGAAGGAGACCGAGGGGCCCAGGGAGCCGCAACCCACGATCGACCGGATCCCCGAACTGGTCGACGGAGTCGGCGACACGGGCCCGCGGGTGTCACTGACGACCACGGGACAGCCGGTCGCCGTCTCGTCGGATGTGGAGGTGGCCGCCTACCGGATCATCCAGGAATCCCTGACGAACATGCTCAAGCACGCCGACGCCACTGAGGCGGAGGTTCGGCTCGACTGGCAGGACGACGGGCTGTCGATCACCGTCACGGACGACGGGCGAGGTCCCGCGGCCGACCAGCGCGATCGTCGCCCCAAGGAAAGCCCCTCCGATCAGCGCGCCTCCGACGTGCAGGGGTCTTCGATGCGCGCTGCCGATCTGCACGGATATCCGCACGGATCTTTCACGCGCGGCCCCGATCTGCGGGCCTCCGATCTGAACGGATCCGATTCGCGTGGGGCGGGCACGCCCGGCCCTGCTCCGCGCGGAGCGGAGAGGCGTGGTCCCGATCTGCGCGGGCCCGGTTTCTCCAGTGGAAAGGGGCTGATCGGGATCCGTGAGCGGGCCGCCGCGTGCGGCGGTACCGCCTCCTTCGGCACACCACCCGGCCGTACGCGTGGCTTCCAGGTCGCCGTACGGCTACCGTTCGCCGATGTGTGAAGGTGAAGCCATGCATATCCCACCTTCCGGGCATATGACGACCCCGGGGAGGGTTTCCACGTGACGATCAACGTTGTGGTGGCCGACGACCAGGAACTGGTGCGCAGCGGCTTCGTCATGATCCTCGACGCCCAGCCGGACATGTCCGTCGTCGCGGAGGCGGGAGACGGAGCCGAGGCGATCGAAGCCGTCCGCCGCCACCGGCCCGACGTGCTGCTGCTCGACATCCGCATGCCCCGCGTGGACGGCATCGAGGCCGCCCGCGTCGTCTGCGCCGAGACCGACGCCAAGGTCCTCATGCTGACCACCTTCGACCAGGACGACTACGTGTACGACGCCCTGCACGCGGGGGCGAGCGGCTTCCTCCTCAAGGACGTCCGCCGGGACGACCTCGTGCACGCCGTACGGGTCGTGGCCGCGGGCGACTCCCTCCTGGCGCCGGCGGTGACGCGCAGGCTGATCGACGACATGGTCCGGAGCCGGCCGCGTCGCGCGGTGTCGCCGACCGGGCTGGACGTGCTCACCGAGCGTGAGCGCGAGACGCTGCTCCTGCTGGGGCGCGGTCTGTCCAACGCCGAGATCGCCGCCGAGATGGTGGTCAGCGAGCACACGGTGAAGACGCACGTCAGCAACGTGCTCATGAAGCTCGGCCTGCGCGACCGCGTCCAGGCCGTCGTCGCCGCGTACGAGTCGGGCCTCCTCCAGCCCGGGAAGCACTAGCCGTCCCCGGACGGGACGTGCCGGACGACAACGGGACGATCGGGGCGCCGACACCCCATTTCCTCCGGGTCCGGGGAGCGCCGGCCATCCCCGGGTGGGACGTACCGGATGACAGGGCGTGATCGGAGCCCGGTCCGGCATCGCAGGGGTGTTCTGTCGGTCCCGCCCGGTACCTTTGCCTGGCAGGTACGGCGCGTAGGGAGGTCCCGTGAAGTTTCAGGTGAACCGTGACGTTCTCGCCGACGCGGTGGCATGGGCGGCCCGGGTCCTGCCCGCGAGGCCGGCCGTCCCGGTGCTCTCCGGCCTGTTGCTTGAGGCGGGTGACGACCTGCGGATCTCCGCGTTCGACTACGAGGTCTCCGCCCAGGTCGTGATCGAGGCCGACGTCGCCGAGCCGGGGCGCGCGCTGATCCCGGGCAAGGTGCTCGCGGAGATCACCAGGAGCCTGCCCAACGAGCCGGTGCAGATCGCCCTCGACGGCGCCGAGGCCCTGCTCACCTGCGGCAGCGCCGAGTTCGGCCTGATCACCATGCCGGCGGAGGATTTCCCGTCCCTGCCCACGATGCCGCCCAGGGTCGGGGCAGTCGGCGGGGGGCTGTTCGCCACCGCGATCGGCCAGGTCGCCGCCGCGTCGAGCCGGGACGAGACGCTCCCGATGCTCACCGGCATCCGCATCGACATCGACGGCGTCTCGGTGTCGATGGCCGCCACCGACCGCTACCGCATCGCGGGGCGTGACTTCCTCTGGCATCCCGTGGACGAGGGCGCGACGCACGCGGCGGTCGTGCCCGCCAGGGTGCTGGTCGATGTGGCCCGGTCGTTGCGCGGCGGCGAGGTGTCCATCGGTCTCGGAGACGGCGTAGCGGGCTTCGAGAGCCAGGGGCGCACCACGACCGTCCGGCTCCTCGACGAGCAGTTCATCGACTACCGCTCTCGGTTGTCCAACGAGTGGACCATGCACGCCGAGGTCAGGGTGGCGTCCTTCATCGAGGCGATCAAGCGAGTGGCCCTGGTGGCCGAGCGGAACACGGCGATCCGGCTCTCGTTCACCGCGGGCGAGGGAGACTCGGACGGCAGGTGCCTCATCCAGGCGGGCGGGGGTGACATCGGCCGCGGCGCCGAGGTGGTCGACGCCCGGTTCACCGGGGACGACATCCAGATCGCGTTCCAGCCGCACTTCCTGCTGGACGGCCTGGCCGGGGTCGAGACGGAGCACGCCCGCATCAGCATGGACTCGTCCACCCGTCCGGCGCTCATCTCCAACGAGGGTGACGACGCCGACTTCCGCTACCTGGTGATGTCGCTTCGGCTGGGCTGAGCCCCACAAAGCGGCCGGGCGGGGCCGATCGGCCGGTGCCGCCGCGGCGGACGGTCACCGGGGGCGGCCGGTCGAGCCGGCCATGGGGGTCAGCCGGCGAGGTCCTGCGAATCGGTGAGAGCGATCAGAATGTGCTCGATGCAGGCGTGACCCGCCCGCTCCGCCGCCGCAGCGTCCCCGGCGGCGATGGCGCGGACGATCGCGTCGTGGGGGATGTAGTTCTGCTTCAGCGAGCCGCCCGCCGCCGCGATGCTGGCGCGGAGCGCGGCCGCGAAGTCGCCGTACAGGTCCATGAGCACCCGGTTGTGCGTCGCCTCGACGACCGCGATGTGGAAGGCGAGGTCGGCCTCCACGAACGCGTCGACGTGCCCGCCGGCCCAGGTCTCCTCACGCTTGGCGAGGGCCTTCTCGATCGCCTTGATGTCCTCCGCCGTACGACGGGTGGCCGCGAGCCGCGCGGCCTCCACCTCGAACGCGCGGCGCACCTCGAGGATCTCCAGTTGCTCGGCGGCACGCAGCCGCCGGGCCATCGCGCCGGACAGCTCGCTGGTGGCCCGGACATAGGTGCCGTCGCCCTGGCGGCACTCCAGCAACCCGGCGTGCGTGAGGGCCCTCACCGCCTCACGCACCGTGTTGCGGCCGACACCGAGATGCTCGGCGAGCACGGTCTCGGTGGGGATCTTGGCGTTCATCTGCCAGGAGCCAGAAGTGATCTGCTCCTTGAGCTGATCGATCACCTGGTCGACCAGTGACGCCCGTTGCGCGGTACGCAGGCTCACATCCGCCTCCTCGGGGGACAGTCATCCGATGAGTCAATGACCGGTCGACCCTGATTATTCCAGAGCCCCCGAACGGGCCGCGAGCCCAGGGAGGGTTAACGGACGAGCGCCGCCGATGCGGTGGATCCCGGCATGCTGGCACGGATCCCGACGGCTTCGAGAGCCCTACGATACGCCCTGGCCTGCTCTTCCCCGGAGCCGACCTGGCCCCAGAGGTCGCCGAGCTGACGCCACGCGCGAGCGGTCTCCCTGTCGATGCCGGCGGTGGCCGCCCCCAGCAGCCCCTGGGCCGTCCGGAGGGCCGGAGCGGCGTCCTGGGAGCGTGCCAACGCGATCTCGGCCAGCACCAGATGGGCGGTGGCGGGAACCGTCCCCCGCGCTCCGGCGAGCAGATCGAGCGCCCGTACGGCGAAATCCGTCGCCGCCTCGGTGTCCCCCGAACGGAACCGCACGTGCGCCAGCACGATGAGGCTGCGAGCGTGCTCGACCACCCGTCCGGACAGGCCGGCGAGGATCTGGCTCGCGGACGCGGCGTACTCGTTGGCTCGGTCCAAATCGGCGTCTTCCGCGGTGTACGAGGTGATCCTCGCCCAGTTCATCGCGATCCGGGCGAACCGGAACGCCAGCCGACCGGACCTGCCGGTCGCGATCGCGTCCTCCGCGAGCTGTACGGCGAGGGCCGAGTCCTCACCTTCGGAAGCCGTGACGCTCGCCTTCCAGAGCGCGATCACCTCGTCGCCGCGGTCGGCGCAGTCGGGTGTCTCGTGCGCCGACAGGACGCGCTCGACATAGGGAAGGCCGGTCTCCGTCTCGGCCAGCGCGTCGGCGAGCTCCATCGCCAGCTCGCCCTGGTCGATGCCTAGCGGCTCGACCTGGGACAACGCCTGGGCGCCGAGGTCCCGGGCGCGCAACATGTCGCCCGCCCGCTGGTAGCACCGGCACAGAGCAACGGTGATGGGGAGGTCGGCGAGGCGCTCGGGGTGCGCGATCGCCTCCCGGCGCAGCCGCTCGTACGCCTCGACCGCGGAGCCGGTGAGCCCCTGGGCCTCCAGGGCGCGCGCGAGCCCGAGCTGGGCGTGCGCGGCGAGCATGGCGTTCTCCTCGCCCGCGGCCTTGACAATGTCGCCGAAACGGTCGGCCGCAATTGCCGGATCGCCGTGGAAAAGCTCGAGCTGGGCGTGACGGAGGCCCAGCTCGGTGTCGATGCGTTGCCGTGGTTCGATCCCGTGCAGGAGGAACTCTGTGGTGCATCCGAGTCGCTCGGCGAGCAGCCGCGCCACGACCGGCGTGGGCGTCCGCTTGCCGGACTCGATGAGCGAGACATAACTGTCGGAAAGGTCGGGTCCGGCCAACTGGGCCTGAGACATGCGCCTGCTCAACCGCAGTCCGCGGACGCGGTCACCGATGGTTCCCTGACTCGGCATCTGGTCTCTCAGGGCGGGAAAATGGTCAATGGTCACGTCATAATGGCATGAAGCTAGCGAATCGTGTAACCCTTGGTCAGGATTCGCCGAGGTGAAGGTTCGATCACAGCTTCACGGCCCATCAATCGTCCGCGTCGTCCTTGCTCGGGAAGATCATCTGGCAGACCTCGAGATACAGAGTCTCGGGGTAGGGGATGTAGGGAACCGAGCGGAGGGCCTGATCCTGGCCGGCCGACTCCATGACGAACTCTCCGTAACCGAGCATCCGGCCCAGCAGTGAGCGCTGGAAGCTCATGTCGGTGACCTTCGCCAGTGGCATCATCGCGACCTTGCGAGTGATCAGGCCCGTGGTGAGGAGCATGCGCTGGGACGTGACCACGAAGTAGTCGACCGACCACTCCGCGACCTTCCAGACGAAACGGATGAGGAGCAGCAGCCAGGCCCACCAGACGATGACGAGCGCCTCGCCGCCTCCGGCGTCGCTCAGCCACTTGCTGAGCAGGCCGGCGACCACCAGACCGCCGAAGATCTCGCCGACCGGCCTGAGGAGCACGGCGGGGTGGCGCCGCACCATGATGACCTGGTGTTCATGGGGGAGTAGGTAACGGTTGACCGACGACGGGGCGGAGTCCCCGTGGGTCACAAGTCTCATGTCAACCTAGCGAAGAACTGCGCCATCGAGTCTGCCGCCTTTACGACGCCGTTCACCGCGCCCTGCACGGTTTGCGCAGCGTCGGTCGGCCGCGACAAGAGATAGAAGGCCACGAGGCCGATCGCGCTCCACTTCAGAACTTTCTTGCCCTGCACCGCCGTCACCACTCCCATGACCAATAGATTACCCAGGTGCCTACTTCGGTAAAGCGGTAAAACCGGAAGAACCGGCTTCGGTGTCGACGGTCATGCGCGCCCTTCGGCGACCACGGCGAGAACCTGTAGGTGCTTGCGCGCGATCCGCTCGACCAGGGCGGGGTACGCGTGGCCGGTGACCTCTTCGGCGCCGTGGTGGGCGACCTCGATGCACCGTGTCACGGTGGCGGCCGGGTGGATGCCCGCGAACTCGTCGCGGAGCGCGGCCTCGACCAACTCGTAGCGTCCGCCATGCGGAAGCTGACTCATGACTCCCCCTGATGCGCGAACCCGGAGACCGGGAACGCAAAGACACGTCGGCATTACTCTACGTACCCAAGCGGGTACATGCTGTAACTAGACGCGGGAAAGTCTGCGAAAAATCAGACGACGCCGTAGAGGCGGTCTCCGGCGTCGCCGAGGCCGGGGACGATGTACCCGTTCTCGTTCAGCCGCTCGTCCATCGCCGCCGTCACGAGGCGGATCGGCTTGCCCGAGCCCTGGAACATGTCGTCCAGGTAGGACACGCCTTCCGGCGCCGCGAGCAGGCAGATCGCGGTGACGTCCTCGGCCCCCCGGTCGAACAGGAACTGGATCGCGGCTCCGAGCGTGCCACCCGTCGCCAGCATCGGGTCGAGCACGTAGCACTGCCGGCCGGAGAGGTCCTCGGGCAGACGGGTCGCGTACGTCTCGGCCTGGAGGGTCGACTCGTCACGGATCATGCCGAGGAAGCCGACCTCGGCCGTGGGGAGCAGGCGCATCATCCCGTCGAGCATGCCGAGGCCGGCCCGCAGGATCGGCACCACCAGGGGCGCCGGGCGCGACAGCCGTACGCCGTGGGCGGGTGTGAGCGGGGTCTGGACGGTGACGTCCGTGACGCGGACGTCCCGGGTCGCCTCGTATGCGAGCAACGTGACCAGTTCGTCGGCCAGACGGCGGAACGTCGGCGAGTCCGTACGGACGTCACGCAGCGTGGTCAGCTTGTGGGCGACGAGGGGATGGTCAACGACGAGGCTTTCCATGCCAAAAAGGTACCGTCCTTAGCAATAGGGACGAACGTCACCGCCGGTTTTGATCACAATTTGGCGCGGAAGCCGTACGGTGGGAACCGGATTCTGGGACGATTGCCTGACGTTGGGACCGCATCGGTGGGGATGACGATGACAGACGAGGACGCGCTGGACTTCGCCATCGTGGTCTATCGCGAGGACGACCGATGGGAAGCGGAGATGCTGCCCATGGGGCTGACCTCCGATCTGCACGGGCTTATCCACGCGCTCCGCCAGACGCCGAGCATGGGCACGACGATTGGCCTGGTCGCCGTGGGGGATGACTTCTTCGTGGCGCTACGTGTCTTCGGGGAGCGTGTGGGCGTTTTCCTGTCCGACATCACTGCCTCCTGGGACTGGCCGCTCGCGCAGCAGGTCCTTGAACATCTCGACGTCCCCGTCCCCGAAGAGGAAGAGCTGGACAGCGTGCTACCCGCCGGCGATCTGTCGATCTTCGCCGACCTCGGCCTCGACGAGATGGAGCTCGGAGCGCTCTCCGGAGACCTCGACCTGCTTCCCGACGAGGTGCTCTCCAGCATCGCCGCGCGGCTGGGCTTCTCCCAGCCGTTCGAACGTGCCGTCGACGCCGCAATCGGCTGACCTCGGGAGCCCGGCCATGCCCTCGAGATCCAATCTCTTCTCCGCCGCCTTCGTGAAGATCGACGGCGGCTGGAACGGCGCCGAGGTCGATCTCGGCTCGGCCGAGATCGCCGACGATCTGGGCGACGCCGTACAGGAGGCACTCGGCCTCGAAGGCGACGAACTCGTCCTGCTGTGCGTCGAGGTCGAGGACGAGTGGTTCGCCATCGTCCGCTACGAGAACGACCTCGACCTGCGAATCTTCCTCTCCGACGCGCAGGCCGGCCTGACCGACCCGCTGGGAGAGATCTTCACCGACCTCGCCGGCGTGGCGGTCGACACGGAGACGTCCGAGCTCGGCGTACGGCCCGCCGGCGACTTCGAGCTGCTCGCGGACCTCGGCGTGAGCTCGGAGGAGCTGCTGGAGCTGAGCATGGAGGAGGGCCTGCCCGCCGACGTCCTCTCCGTGATCGCCGAGCGGCTGTCCTTCGCGGACGAGCTCGACCGCCTGCGGTGACCGGCCCGGCCTCGGAGTTCGAGGCGGCCATGCGGCTGGCGCTCGCACAGGCGGTACGCGCGGGCGGGCGGGGAGAGGTCCCGGTCGGCGCCGTGGTGCTGGACGCGGGCGGCGCGATCCTGGCGGAGGCGGGCAACGACCGCGAGGCGAGCGGTGACCCGACCGCGCACGCGGAGGTCCTCGCGTTGCGTGCCGCCGCCGAGGCGCGCGGCGAGTGGCGGCTGACCGGCTGCACCCTGGTCGTCACGCTCGAACCCTGCACGATGTGCGCGGGCGCCGCCGTGCTGTCACGCGTCGATCGTGTCGTGTACGGCGCGGACGACGACAAGGCGGGGGCCGTGGGCTCGTTGTGGGACGTGGTGCGGGACCGCAGGCTCAACCACCGGCCCGAGGTGATCCGCGGGGTGCTGGCCGCCGACTGCTCCGCCGTACTCACCGACTTCTTCGCCGGGCGCCGGCTCTGAAACGACGGCGCGCGCATAGGTGTTTGTCCGGTAAGCTGACCAACGGTGGCGTCGCCTAGTGGCCGAGGGCGCACGCCTCGAAAGCGTGTGTAGGGCAACCTACCGTGGGTTCAAATCCCACCGCCACCGCCAGTAACAAAGAGCCGCCGACCTGCGCGTACAGGTCGGCGGCTCTTCTGCTTCCGGCCCGACGGTGCTTCCGCCCCGACGGTGCTTCCGGCTCGACGGGCCGCGGCCCCGAGGGTCAGGTTGCGAGTTCGAGTACCCGGGCGTGCAGCACCGAGCGCTGGTGCAGCGCGGCACGCAACGCCCGGTGCAGGCCGTCCTCCAGGTAGAGGTCGCCGTTCCACTGGACGACGTGCGGGAACAGGTCGCCGTAGAACGTGGAGTCCTTGGCGAGCAGGGAGTGCAGGTCGAGAACCGCCTTCGTCGTGATCAGCGTGTCCAGCCTGACCTGCCGCGGAGGGATCTGGGCCCATTCACGGTTCGACAGGCCGTGCTCGGGGTAAGGGCGTCCGTCGCCGACCAACTTAAAGATCACGGTACGTAGTCTAGGAGAGGAAACCGTGCCGCGACTTATGGGATCTCGTCAGATGCCGCCCGAGAAGGTGTCGCAGCGCTGCGGATCGCCGGTGCTGTAGCCCCGCTTGAACCACTTCATCCGCTGGGCCGACGTTCCGTGGGTGAAGTTCTCCGGGCTGACCCGGCCCCGCGCCTTCTCCTGGATGCGGTCGTCGCCCACGGCGGAGGCGGCGTCGAGCGCCTGGCGGATGTCGGTGTCGCTGAAGGGCTTCGCGTAGAACCCGGTGCTCACGGCGTTCTTCGCCCAGACGCCCGCGTAGCAGTCGGCCTGCAGTTCGAGCCGCACCGAGCCGCTCGTGGCCCCCTTGCCGGTGCCCTTGGCGATGTCGCCGAGGAGGTTCTGCACGTGGTGGCCGTACTCGTGGGCGATGACGTACGCCTGGGCGAACGGGCCGCCTTCCGCGCCGAACTGGCTGTGCAGCTCGTCGAAGAAGCCGAGGTCGAGGTAGACCCGCCGGTCGGCGGAGCAGTAGAAGGGCCCGACGGAGGAGTCGGCCGCGCCGCAGCCGGTCTGGACGCCGCCGGTGAACAACGTCGTCTTGGCCTGCCGGTAGCCGTCGACCTGGCCCTTCCAGTACTTCTGCAGGCTGTTGACGACGCCGACGACGCGGCACTTCTCGGACTGGTCGGCGTCCGCGCCGGTCTTGCACTCCGCCGCGAGGTCGCCGCTTCGCGCGGATCGGCCACTCTGGGCGGGAGGGCCGTCGCTCAGCAGTTCGGTCGGGTCGACGCCGAAGACCAGAGCCAGGACGATCACCAGGATGCCCGCCGCGCCGCCGCCGATCGCGAGCCCGCCGCCGCGTGACATGCCGCTGGAACCGACATCGTCCACCTGCGAGGCGTCGAGTTCGGCCCGGTCATCGAAATCCATCCGCGACGCTCCCCAGTGTGCGCGTGATCCTCGTGCGCATCCGCGATGTAGTCCACAACGCAGATGCCCCTTTTGAAGAGAATCATGACGCTTGCGGCACCGTCCTCCGTCACGCGACCTCGGCCAGGTGATCGACGGTCCGCGGCCACGGGAACGAGCCCGGCCCGGCGAGTGGGCGGCCTGCTGCGGGAGTCCGTGGACGGTCCCGCGGAGGCCTTTTCAGAGGGCGGCAGAGACCGGGACTGAGGCCGGGAAACACGGAAGCCCCGGTTGTATCAGACCGGGGCTTCCGTGGTGTTGCTGCTCAACCAAGCGCGGAGGATAGGAGATTCGAACTCCTGAGGGGTTGCCCCCAACACGCTTTCCAAGCGTGCGCCCTAGGCCAACTAGGCGAATCCTCCGCCGAAAAGCTTAGCGGACTTTCCGACTTGTGGTGACCACAGTTTTCCGGGTCTCTTTCCCGGCCTCGGCACGCCCGCGGAGTGGTTAGACTGTCTGCGGACCCCTCGCGCGGCGTCATCCTGTGAACCTCCCCAGGGCCGGAAGGCAGCAAGGATAAGCGGGCTCTGGCGGGTGTGCGGGGGGTCTCTGAGTTTATGGAACCGCCGGCCGGGTCGACCCCCCGAGGAGACGGCATGAGTCTTGCGCTGTACCGCAAGTACAGGCCCGGGACGTTCGCCGAGGTCAAGGGGCAGGAGCACGTCACTGAGCCGCTGCGCCAGGCGTTGCGGAGCGGCCGGATCAACCACGCCTATCTGTTCAGCGGCCCGCGCGGCTGCGGCAAGACCTCCAGCGCGCGCATCCTCGCCCGTTCACTGAACTGCGAGAAGGGCCCGACGCCCGACCCCTGCGGCGAGTGCGAGTCGTGCGTGGCCCTGGCCCCGACCGGCCCCGGCCACCTCGACGTCATCGAGATCGACGCCGCGTCGCACGGCGGTGTGGACGACGCCCGCGATCTGCGGGAGCGGGCCTTCTTCGCCCCGGTCTCCGCGCGCTACAAGATCTACATCATCGACGAGGCGCACATGGTGACCCGCGAGGGTTTCAACGCGCTGCTCAAGCTCGTCGAGGAGCCCCCGCCGCACCTCAAGTTCGTCTTCGCCACGACCGAGCCGGAGAAGGTCATCGGGACGATCAAGTCCCGCACCCACCACTACCCCTTCCGGCTGATGCCTCCGGCGACGTTGCGCCAGCTCATGGAGGAGATCCTCGACTCCGAGTCCGTGCCGTACGAGCCGGCGGCGCTGCCGCTCGTGGTGCGCGCGGGCGCGGGGTCGGCCCGTGACTCGTTGTCGATCCTCGACCAGCTCCTGGCCGGTGCGGACGAGGCCGGGATCACCTACCAGCGCGCGGTGTCCCTGCTGGGCTACACCGACGGCGACCTGCTGGACGAGGTGGTCGAGGCGTTCGCCAAGCGTGACGGCGCGGGGGTGTTCCAGGCGGTCAACCGGGTCATCGAGGGCGGGCACGATCCCCGCCGGTTCGCGATGGACCTGCTGGAGCGTTTCCGCGACCTGGTCATCCTCGCCAACGTGCCCGAGGCGGCGGGCAACGGCCTGCTCGACCGGCCCGCGGACGAGCTGGAGCGCCTGCAGACGCAGGCGTCGTCGATGGGGCCGGCGGAGCTGACCCGTGCCGCCGAGGTCTTCAACACGGGCCTCACCGAGATGCGCGGCGCGGCCTCGCCGCGGCTGCTTCTCGAGCTGATGTGCGCCCGGGTGCTGCTGCCCGCCGCGGCGGAGGGAGAGGCCGCCCTGCTCGCGCGGCTCGAACGCCTCGAACGCGGCGGCGTTCCCGCACTGGCCGCCCCCGTGCCGGGTGGCGCGGTCCCCGCCCCGCAGCCCGTCCCGTCGGCACAGCCCGTCCCGTCGGCGCCTCCGGCGGCTGCCGCGCCTCCCGCCCCCGTCGCGTCGGCTCCCGCTCGTACGGCGGCCGCACCCGAGGCACGGGACGACTGGCCCACTCCGGTGCGGCCCGGCGGGGTGAGCGAGCCCCAGAGGGACGACGCGGCGCCCGCACCTTCGGCGGCGGTGGGCGGCCCGGTGCCGCAGGCGTGGCCCAGGGTCCTGGAAGCGGTCAAGAACAGGCAGCGCGTCGCATGGATGATCCTCAACGCGCAGGGCAGGCTCCTCGGCGTCGACGGCAACCTCGTGACGCTGGGCTTCGAGAAGCCCGGTGACGTGCAGGGGTTCCTCAAGGGCAAGCGCGACGAGGTGGTCGCCGCCGCGCTCGGCGACGTGATGGGCGGCACCTGGCGGGTCGACGTGGTCGTCGGGGGTTCGGGCCCGGCGGCCGGTTCCGCGCCGCGCGGCCCCGCCGCCCCCTCCAACGGGTACGGCACGGCCGACGGCGGCCAGCGGGCTCCGGCCCGTACGGAGAGTCAGGGGC